>NZ_JBVHTL010000009.1:43794-120179 GCF_055565895.1 Streptomyces sp. NPDC028298 | reverse complement strand
CGTTTGAAAGGCCGAGACGGGGATAAGGAACGGGTCACCCATTTTGACCCTTCTCGGTGTAACAGAGAGGTAGTCCCCGGCCCCGGGGGGGGGGGGGGGGGGGGTTTCCCCCCCCCCCCCCCCCACCCTCGCCGTAGTCTGGATCCCTACCGAAGAACCCCACGTCAGGGCCGCTCCAGAGCCGCAGCGCCCACCGCACCGCCTGCCCGTACGAGGAGCCGCACCTCCATGGCCGAACACCCCGCCTACCCCGTAGGCCTCCGCCTCGCCGGCCGTCGTGTCGTCGTCCTCGGCGGCGGCCAGGTGGCCCAGCGCCGGCTCCCCGCGCTCATCGCTGCGGGCGCGGACGTCCACCTCGTCTCCCCGCAGGCCACCCCGTCCGTCGAGGCGATGGCCGACGCGGGCGAGATCACCTGGACCAGGCGCCCGTACGAGCAGGGCGACCTCGCCGACGCCTGGTACGCGCTCATCGCCACCAGTGACCCCGAGGCCAGCGCCGAGGCCAGTGCCGAGGCCGAGAGCCGGCGCGTCTGGTGCGTCCGATCGGACGACGCCGACGCGGCGACCGCCTGGACCCCGGCCACCGGCCACAGCGAGGGCGTGACCGTCGCCGTCCTCACCACCGACGCCAAGGGCCGCGACCCCCGCCACACCGCCGCCATCCGCGACGCCGTGGTCGAGGGCCTGCGCGACGGCACGCTCGTCGCGCCGCACCACCGCACCCGCACCCCCGGCGTCGCCCTCGTCGGCGGCGGCCCCGGCGACCCCGACCTGATCACCGTCCGCGGCCGCCGGCTGCTCGCCGAGGCCGACGTGGTCATCGCCGACCGCCTCGGCCCCCGCGACCTGCTCGCCGAACTCCCGCCGCACGTCGAGGTGATCGACGCGGCGAAGATCCCGTACGGCCGGTTCATGGCCCAGGAGGCCATCAACAACGCGCTCATCGAGCACGCGCGGCAGGGCAAGTCCGTCGTCCGGCTCAAGGGCGGCGACCCGTTCGTCTTCGGCCGCGGCATGGAGGAGGCCCAGGCGCTCGCCGAGGCCGGCATCCCCTGCACGGTCGTCCCCGGCATCTCCAGCTCGATCTCGGTGCCGGGCGCCGCGGGGATCCCCGTCACCCACCGGGGCGTCGCCCACGAGTTCACCGTGGTCAGCGGTCATGTCGCCCCCGACGACGAGCGCTCCCTCGTCGACTGGCCCGCCCTCGCCAAGCTGCGCGGCACCCTCGTCGTCCTCATGGGCGTCGACAAGATCGGCAAGATCGCCGACACCCTCGTCGCGCACGGCAAGCCCGCCGACACCCCCGTCGCCCTCGTCCAGGAGGGCACGACCGCCGCGCAGCGCCGGGTCGACGCCACCCTGGCCACCGTCGCCGACACCGTGCGCGCGGAGGACGTGCGGCCGCCCGCCGTCATCGTCATCGGCGAGGTCGTGGACGTCGGTCCCGGGCTTCCCGAGTAACCCCGGGTAACACAACCCGTTCCCAGCCGTTGGCACCGCACCCAGGACAAGGCAGTATCACCCTGTGGCCGATCTCATCACCGTCGAGAACCCCGACGACCCGCGTCTGCGCGACTACACGGGCCTGACCGACGTGGAACTGCGCCGCAAGCGCGAACCCGCCGAGGGCCTGTTCATCGCCGAGGGCGAGAAGGTCATCAGACGGGCCAAGGACGCCGGCTACGAGATGCGCTCGATGCTGCTGTCCGCCAAGTGGGTCGACGTCATGCGCGACGTCATCGACGAACTCCCGGCACCCGTCTACGCGGTCAGCCCCGAGCTCGCCGAGCAGGTCACCGGCTATCACGTGCACCGCGGAGCACTCGCCTCGATGCAGCGCAAGCCGCTGCCCACGGCCGAGGAACTCCTGCGCACCGCGCGCCGCGTCGTCGTCATGGAGTCGGTCAACGACCACACCAACATCGGCGCCATCTTCCGTTCCGCCGCCGCGCTCGGCATGGACGCGGTGCTGCTCTCCCCGGACTGCGCCGACCCCCTCTACCGCCGCTCGGTGAAGGTCTCGATGGGCGCCGTCTTCTCGGTCCCGTACGCCCGTCTCGACACCTGGCCCAAGGGCCTGGAGTCGGTCCGCGACGCCGGGTTCAACCTGCTCGCCCTGACCCCGGACGAGAAGGCGCGGTCCCTCGACGAGGCCGCCCCGCACACGATGGACCGGGTCGCGCTGATGCTCGGCGCGGAGGGCGACGGGCTGTCCACCCGGGCCCTGATGGCGGCCGACGAATGGGTCCGCATCCCGATGGCCCACGGAGTCGACTCCCTGAACGTCGGCGCGGCGGCCGCGGTCGCCTTCTACGCGGTGGCGACGGGCAGGCCCACGAGCTGAGGGCCGCGCTCCGCGGAGTGCAGTCGTCGGGGTGTCGTCAGGGCCGGATCGGATCAGGATCGGCCCGGCCCGAAAGACACCCCTGGCCCGTCGTCGTGCGGGCCCTGGCCGTCGTCGTACCGCCCCGGCCGCAGTGATGCAGCCCTGGCCGCAGGGGTGCAGCCCTAGCCGTAGTGGTGGAGTGCGCTCCGGTCCGGACGGTCGGCCGCGACGCCCACCGCCAGGGCCCCCGACGCCGACCGTTCGCGCTGTACGCCGCCCCGCGGGCCGTCGTCGAGTCCCCGGGACGGCCCCTGGCATCCCTGCGCGGCCGCGATACCCAGCGCGACCAGCAGCGTCACCACCACGAACACGAAGAGCCGCTGGCGCAGCAGCCGCGGATTGGCGGGCCGCCGGCCGGTGCCGGTGGTGCGCGGACCGGTGCGTCCGGTGCCGCTGCGCGGGGCGGGCCTGTTGCCGGTGCGGCCCGTGTTGCGGGCGGGCGCCGGACGCGAACCCGACCGCGATCCGCCGTTCGTGCCGCCGGTGCGCGGCACGGGAGTGGTCCCGCGCGGCGGGGGAGTGGTCCCCGGCCGCCGCTGGGTGCGCTGCTCGGCGTACTGCTCGGCCAGACGGCCCGTCGGACGGTCCGGGTCCGAGCGCGGCGCGGGCGGCCGCGCGTCCACCATGCCCTGGGCCTCGCGGGCCGCGATCTCCTTGAGCCGCAGGGACAGTTGGAGGGTGCTGGGCCGTTCCTCGGGGTCCTTGGCCAGGCAGGCCCGGACGAGCGGGGCGAGCGCGTCCGGTACGCCGTGGAGGTGGGGCTCCTCGTGCACCACGCGGTAGAGCATGACCTCGGAGCTGCCCTGCCCGAACGGTGAGTCCTGGGTGGCCGCGTACGCGAGGGTCGCCCCGAGCGCGAAGACGTCGGTCGCCGGGGTGACGGCGACGCCGCGCACCTGCTCCGGCGCCAGGAAGCCCGGGGAGCCGACCGCCGTGCCGACGTGCGTGAGCGTGCTCGCCCCCGTGGCCCACGCGATTCCGAAGTCGATGATCCGCGGTCCCTTCGGGGACAGCAGGATGTTGGACGGCTTGAGGTCACGGTGGACCACTCCGGCCTCGTGCACCGCGACCAGGCCCTCCGAGAGGGCGGCGCCGACGGCGGCCACGTCGGCCGCTGACAGCGGTCCCTCTTCCGCGACCTTGTCGTGCAGCGAGGGGCCGGGCACGTACTGGGTGGCGAACCACGGACGCTCCGCCTCCAGGTCCGCGGCGACGAGCCGCGCCGTGCAGCCGCCCCTGATCCGCCGTGCCGCCGAGACCTCGCGCGCGAACCGGGAACGGAATTCCTGATCCTCCGCCAGATCAGGCCGGATCACCTTCAGTGCGACCCGCTGGCCCCGCCGGTCGGAGCCCAGGTAGACAACACCCATACCCCCCGCGCCGAGCCGTCGGTGAAGCCTGAACGAGCCGACGACACGCGGGTCCTCGCGCCTCAGGCGCATCATCGCCATGTCCATCCCCGCTGCCCGGTCCGTTTGACGAGCCACAGCTTACGTTTCCACGGCCGGGTGCGCGCAGAGGCCGCGCCCTCTCGTCCCGATCGATTGTCAGTGCCGGGTGGGAAACTTGAGAGGTGGTCAGGGAGCGTGCGAACAGCGCCTCCTTGGCCTGCTCTTGATCCCAACCATCCATCGCTGAAGGGGGATTGAGCCCGTGAGGGGTGACCGCGTGGAGATAGTCGTGGACGCAGGGGACACGACGCGCACGTACGAGGTGGTGGCGAGCAGGGCGGGTCGCCGGGTGGAGACGGCGGTGCGCCGAGGTGTGGTGGAAGTGAGCGAAGTCACTCGAAACGGAACAGTGGTACGGACCGCCCGCTTCATGGCGACTCGGGTGCTGGCACTCGTGGAGCAGCCGGTTCCGCGGGAGGACAGCTCGGAACAGTAGGGGCACATCGGACGTCCCCTCCGGGAAGACCCCGAGACCTGGGCCCGCGTCTCCACCCACGGTAGTACTCAGCAGGTCACGGCTCATCCTCCGGGAGGCCAGGCAATCGGTACGAGGGCATGACGACCCGTCGTCGTCGCGCGCCTAGATTTGAGGTCAAGCGGCGGGTGCAGCACTCGTCCCCCGAGGTCAGACACCCGCCGCTGCCAGGCACAACAGAATCTCGGTCAGGAGAGGGACCATGGCCCACACGGCATCGCGGACGGAGCTCCGCACGCAGGGACGCAAGGCGTACGCCGCCGCGTTCGGCACCCGCCAGGGCCGCCGCCACCCCTTGGTGGCGACAGCGATGGTCCTTCCTCTGGCGGCCCTGCTCGTGGTCGTCTTCGGCGGCTGGGACGCGGTGGTCACACAGGCGTCGTCCGTGGGCGTGATGCTGGGGCGCTGAGCGGCGCCCCAGGCCCGGAAGAGCGGTCCGGGCGGGGACATCCGGCCATGAAACCCCGTGGGGACGGGGGTGCGGCGGACGGCAGGAAGATGCCCGCGCAGCTGGGGAGCTGCGCGGGCATCTCTTTTTGTACTGGGGCGAGGCGCGGGGCGCGGTGACAGGGGCCGGGGTGACGGGGGCGGCGTCGTGCCCGGTGCCTGGGCGCCGGCTGTCCAGAGTGTCCGGGCCGCCGACGCGTTGCGGTTCCGGGTGCCCGAGCTGCCGGTTGTCGGGGCTGTCGGGTGTCTGGGCTGTCGGGTGTCTGGGGTCGTCGTGGCGCCGGTCCGTTGACGTGCCGGGTGGCCGGGTGGCCGGGGAGTCGCGGTGCCGGGTGTTCGGGGTGGGCTTCGGCTGCGTACCCTCACCCGGAGGTGTCCCGGCCGGGCACCGCCGTCGTCGGCGGGCTCCGTACCGGGCCGTCGTCCAGTCCAGGGAGATCCGTGACCGTGCGCAGCCTGCCGACCGTGCTCGGCGCCGCGGCGCGTGCCGCGGCTCATCGGGCCGCCGCACCCGTGGCAGTACCTGGTCCCCGCGGAGCCGGTCCCCGCGGAACCTGTTCCTGCGGTGCCGAGGACACGCTCCTCGCGGACCGCGACGACGGCACCGTGGTCCGCCACGGCGGCATCGTCGCCAAGGCCCACGCCCCGGACACGGAACCCCACGCCCTCGCCCTCCGCGTCGCCGCGGCCACGCGCCTCCCCGGCATCCTCCTGCCGCCGGTGGACCCGGCCCCCGCCGACCTCCTCGGCCGCCGGGTGACCCTCTGGCCGTACGGCGTTCCCGTCGACCCCGACGCACCCGACGCGGCCCCCTGGGAGGCCGCCGCGTCCCTGCTGGCCCGCCTGCACCGGGCGCCCGCTCCGGACGGGCTGCCGCCCATGCGGGGCCCCGTCAAGGCCGCCCGCGCGCTGGCCCGGATGCGCGCGGCCGGCCCGCACCCGGCCGCCGCCCCGGTCCTGCGGGCCTGGGCCGCGCTCCCCGCCTGGGCGCGGGCCGAGGCCCCGATGCCGGACTCCACGACCCTGTGCCACGGCGACCTGCATCTCGGCCAGCTCATACGCCACCCCGCGCCGGACGGTCCCTGGCTCCTCATCGACGTCGACGACCTGGGCGTCGGCGTCCCCGCCTGGGACCTGGCCCGCCCCGCCGCCTGGTACGCCTGCGGGCTGCTGCCGCCCGACGCGTGGTTCCGCTTCCTGGCCGCCTACCGGTCCGCGGGCGGCCCCGCCGTCCCGGCGGACGGCGATCCCTGGCCCGCCCTGGACGTCGCGGCCCGCGCCCTCACCGTGCAGACGGCCGCCATCGCGGTCGCCAAATCCGCCGCCGCGGAACGGCCGTTGGACGAGGTGCAGCAGGCCGTGGTCGACGCCTGCGACCGAATGAGTGCCGTCCCGCCCGAGTTGACCCGAGGATTGGCGACGTAGGCTGCAACCGACCGAGGCCGGACAGTGTCTGTCCTGGCGGAAGCAGTACCGACCGGCGAGGAGTTGAGCCGAGCATGCAGTGTCCGAAATGTCATGCGCCGATGCACACGTACAACCGCAATGGCGTCCAGATCGAGCAGTGCAGCGGCTGCCGCGGGATCTTTCTCGACTACGGCGAGCTGGAGGCGCTGACCCGCGTCGAGTCGCAGTGGTCCCAGCCCGCGCCGCCGCCCCCGGGCGCCCCGCAGGCGTACCCGTCCGCGCCGGCCCCCGCGTGGGGTGCCCCGCAGCACGGCGGTCACGGCGGCCACGGCGGCCACTACGGCGGCCATGGCGGCCACCACCGTCACAAGAGCTTCGGCCACATGCTCTTCTCCTCCTGAGCCATCCGTCCTGAGCCATCCGAAGGGGCCCCTCCCGAACAGAGGGGCCCCTTCGGCGTGTCCGGGCCCCCGCGTCTCAGGTCACACCGGTCCGCCGGACCGGCCAGGGGCCGAGGGCCAGGGGTCGGGGAACGACGAAGCCCCCGGTCGCCGAGACGACCGGGGGCTTGCTTGTGCGCGATACTGGGATTGAACCAGTGACCTCTTCCGTGTCAGGGAAGCGCTCTCCCGCTGAGCTAATCGCGCAGGTCACGCGACCGAAGCCACGCTTGCTGCTGGTACTGCGTGCGCGATACTGGGATTGAACCAGTGACCTCTTCCGTGTCAGGGAAGCGCTCTCCCGCTGAGCTAATCGCGCGGGGATCCTCGCGGATCGAGTCCTTGCGGACCAGTGGACGATACTGGGATTGAACCAGTGACCTCTTCCGTGTCAGGGAAGCGCTCTCCCGCTGAGCTAATCGTCCTTGGAGGTGGAGACGGGATTTGAACCCGTGTAGACGGCTTTGCAGGCCGTTGCCTCGCCTCTCGGCCACTCCACCAGGAGTGCGGGGGTTCGGGAAGATCCCCCACTTTCCTGCGAGCGGACGACCAGGTTCGAACTGGCGACCTCAACCTTGGCAAGGTTGCGCTCTACCAACTGAGCTACGTCCGCTTGTCGTTTCCGTTTCGCTTGCGCGTCCCGGCGACGAGTTGAACTCTAGCGGATTCCCGGGCCAGCACAAAAACGCGTTTGTGCAGCGTGCTGCGGTCTGTCCCCCCGAGGACATGGTCAGGGCACTCGCGGGACACCCGCCCTAGACTCGTCTGCGTGCTCGACCTCCCTCCTCTCGCCCGTTTCGGCGGCCTCGTCGCCACCGGTCTCCTCGACGTCACCAGCGATCCCGCGGCCCTGGACTCGACCGGCTTCTGGGCCGTCTCGGCCGACTTCGAAGGGCGTCTGACCTGCGCCCGCTTCCGTGACGTACGAGAGGAGCCGGTGCCCGCCCCGGTGCCAGGACGGTGGCACGGCCCGGCGGCCGGTGACTGGACGTCGTCCCTCGACCGCGCCGCGTACACCGCCGGTGTACGACGTATCCGTGAGCACATCGCGGCCGGCGAGGTCTATCAGGCGAACCTCTGCCGCGTGCTCTCCGCGCCCGTCCCGGCCGACGCCGACGTCGACGAGCTCACCGCCCTGCTGGCCCGCGGCAACCCGGCCCCGTACGCCGGAACGATTCGGCTGCCGGACCACGGCGTCGAGATAGCCACCGCCTCCCCGGAACTCTTCCTGCGCCGCGCGGGCCGTTCCGTCGAGTCGGGGCCGATCAAGGGCACCGGACGCACCGAGGCGGACCTCCTGGACAAGGACTACGCCGAGAACGTGATGATCGTGGACCTCGTCCGCAACGACATCGGCCAGGTCTGCGCCACCGGCACCGTGACCGTGCCCGACCTGTGCGTCGTCGAGAAGCACCCGGGGCTCGTGCACCTCGTCTCCACGGTCGGCGGCGAACTGCGCGAGGACGTGGGCTGGCCCGAGCTCCTCGCCGCGGCCTTCCCGCCCGGCTCCGTCACCGGCGCTCCGAAGTCCAGCGCCCTGCGGATCATCGACGCCCTGGAGACCGCGCCGCGCGGCCCGTACTGCGGAGGCATCGGCTGGGTCGACGCCGACCGCGGCACCGGCGAGCTGGCCGTGGGCATCCGCACCTTCTGGATCGACCGCGCCGACGGCGTCCTGCGCTTCGGCACGGGAGCCGGCATCACCTGGGGATCCGACCCCGAGGGGGAGTGGCGGGAGACCGAGCTGAAGGCGTCCCGGCTGCTCGCGGTAGCGTCGGGAACGTACGACGCGGGTGACGGAACCCTCACCGACTGACCCGGTTCCCGGGACGGCGCGGGGGACCGGGGCCGGAACACCGTGCCGGAGGACACGTCCGGCACATTTCACATGCGAGGTAGGGACCAGTGAAGCTTTGGCTCGACGGCGGGCTGCAGGACATCGAGGCCGCCCGCGTCTCCGTCTTCGACCACGGACTGACCGTGGGTGACGGCATCTTCGAGACGGTGAAGGCGGTCGACGGCCGGCCCTTCGCGCTGACCCGCCACCTCGACCGGCTGGCCCGCTCGGCGCGCGGCCTCGGACTGCCCGAGCCCGACGCCGACGAGGTGCGCCGCGCCTGCGCCGCCGTCCTCGAGGCCAACCCGATGCCCCTCGGCCGGCTCCGCATCACCTACACCGGCGGTCACGGCCCGCTCGGCTCCGACCGCGGAGAGCACGGTCCGACCCTCGTCGTCGCGCTCGGCGGCTCGGCCCCGCGCCCCGACTCCACGGCCGTCGTCACCGTCCCCTGGACCCGCAACGAGCGCGGCGCCCTGACCGGCCTCAAGACCACCTCGTACGCCGAGAACGTCGTCGCCCTGGCCCGCGCGCGTGAACACGGCGCGTCCGAGGCGCTGTTCGCCAACACGGTGGGTCAACTCTGCGAAGGCACCGGGTCGAACGTCTTCGTCGTCCTCGACGGCGAGATCCACACCCCGCCGGTCGCCTCCGGCTGTCTCGCCGGCATCACCCGCGCCCTCACGGTCGAATGGACCGGCGCCAAGGAGACCGACCTGCCGCTGGACGTCCTGGAGCGCGCGGACGAGATCTTCCTGACCTCCACGCTGCGCGACGTGCAGGCCGTGCACCGGGTCGACGCCCGTGAACTGCCGGGCGCGCCGGGCCCGGTGACCGCCAAGGCGATGCGCGTCTTCGACGAGCGGGCCGGGGACGACCTCGACCCCTGACCGGGCCCGGGCGGCCACCGGCCGCCTGTCGCCGGGGACTTCGAGCGTCGGCCGTCTGGCGTCGGGTGTTTCGAGCGACGGTTGCTGGTTGCTGGACGCCGGGCGACCGGCGACCGGCGGTTCGAGCGGCGGGTGCCGGATATTCGGCTGACGATTCGGCCGGCAGTGGGTAGAACACCCCTGATGACCACGACTCTGCGGCCGACCGAGCCGCTCCATCGCGCCGCCGACGGGACGCTCTCACGCCGCTACCAGGTGTGCGTGAACAGCCGTCCCGTCGGCCGGGTACACCTCGCCACGGAACTCGGCGCCGGACCGCCCGCCGCCAGGATCCAGGAGCTCCGCATCGACGAGCCGGACCGGGGCCGGGGCCGGGGCACCGTGGCCGCGCTGGCCGCGGAGGAGGTCGCGCGCGGATGGGGCTGCCGGCAGATCGTGCTGACGGTCCCCGGCGACGCCGCCGCGGCCCTGGCGCTCACCAGGACGCTCGGTTACGTCCCGCGCAACCGCATCATGGAGAAGGCGGTCGACGGCTCCGCGCTCGTCCTGCCCCCGGGCTGTGCCGACCGTCCCATGACGCGGGACGAGTACGAGATCTGGGACCGGGTGGGCAGGCAGCGGTACGCCGAGGACTGGATCCGGCGCGGGCTGCCGGAGGCCGAGGCGCTCGCCAAGGCGGACCGCGACTTCGGCGGCGCGCTGCCCGAGGGCCCGGACACCGCCAACATGTGGCTGAGCGTCCTGGAGCACGAGGGAGTGCCCGTGGGCGAACTCTGGCTGGGGCGCCGGGGCGGATCGGCCTTCGTCTACGACGTCGGGGTCCGCGCCGACCAGCGCGGCCGCGGGCACGGCCGGACCCTCATGCGGCTCGCCGAGGTCCGGGCCACGGCCGCCGGACTGGACCGCATCGGGCTCAACGTCTTCGCGGGGAACACCCCGGCCGAGCGGCTCTACGAGTCACTCGGCTACGAGACGACGGCGTACCACCTGTACAAGACGCTGCTCTAGGCCCGTACAGGACGCTGCTCCAGGTCAGGCCTGTTCGGCGAGGAGCCGGTCGGTGATCTCCTCGATCCGCTCGCGCAGTCCCTCCTGGCTCTTGCCGCCGTCCAGGCGTTCACCGCCGATGACGTACGTCGGGGTGCCGGTGACACCGATCGCCTTGCCCTCGGCCTGGTCCGCGTCGACGATCAGGATGTGCCGCCCGTCGATCAGGGCCGTGTCGAACTCCTCGGCGTCCAGGCCGAGTTCGCGGGCCACCTCGACCAGGAAGGCCTCGCCGCCCTTGCGGTCCAGCTCCTCCACCCGACCGAGCACGGCCTCCACGTAAGGCCAGGCGCTGCCCTGCTCGGCGGCCTCCTCGGCTGCCTGGGCGGCGGCGAAGGCGTGCTTGTTCTTCTCCAGGGGGAAGTGCCGCAGCCGCAGCTCCAGGCGGTCGCCGTAGCGGGCGCGCAGCGCGCCCAGGTCGGCGAGGGCGCCTCGGCAGTCGGGGCACTGGAGGTCGCACCAGACGTCCAGGACGACGGGGGCCGGGCGCGCGGCGGAGGTGGCGGAGAAGTCGTTCATGGAACCAGTCTCCCAGTCCGGTGCGGGGGAGGCTCCACCAGTCCGGTGCGGGCGGCCCCACCCGTGGTCCGGCGCGGGGTCACCGGTGGTCCGCCGGAGGGGCGGGGTCACCGGGACCTGAGGAGGACGGCGACCCCGAGATGTCCCTGAGGTGTGCCCGGACCATGGCATACCGGGCATGCGGCGGTGCAGGATGGAGGGGACGAGGAACATGCCCCACCGAGCCCTGCCTGGAGGACCGGAATGATCGCAGAGACCGTCTGCTCCGCCGTCTCCGTCGCCGGCCTCGGCATCGCCGCGGTGACGGCGTACCGCAAGCGTTTCCTGGCGGCCGCGCGGATCGCCGCCTACTCCCTGGTGCCGATCGGCCTGGTCATGACCGGCGTGGTCGGCTGGCTGGCCGACACCGCGTTCAGCCCGACCGCCTGGGCCGGCTTCGTGGTGCTCGGCGGCGCCTGGGCGCTGTTCATGATCACCCGTGCCGTGGAGCGGCGCGGCGGCGGGACCCGGAAGGAACGCAAGGCGGCCAAGGCCGCCGCGCAGCGCGAGGCGGCGGCGCCCGGCGCCTCGGCCCCGTCGCTGGGCCCGGCCGCCGGACTCGGCTCCCGGCCGGCGTCGACACCGCGGGCGACGGGCTCCGGGGACGACTTCAGCGACATCGAGGCGATCCTGAAGAAGCACGGCATCTGACCGGAACGAGGCACGGCGTGTGACCGGCGGAAACGACACAAGATCACAAGCGTGACGCAGGGAACGCGCCGAACCGTTCACGTTCGGGCGCGACCGTCACATCATCCAGCGAACTCCCGTATATTCCGGGCGTGTTGATCGCGTCGCGGGCGCGTTCTGCGTCATCATCGCCCGCGAGATGCTGGACACAACAACGAGCGACACCGCTGCTCCGCCCGAGGAGCGGCGCGGTTGTCTCTTCGCGCTCTCCCAGCCGCCGCTGATGATCTTCCTTGCGGTGATCGGCTGTCTGCTGCTCATGGCTTCGCTGCACGACCTGCTGCTGCTCTGAGCTGTACACGGAGCCCCTGGCGTCACCCGCCGAGGGCTCCGTCAGTCCGGCAGTCCGGCCCTTCGGGACGGAGGCCTTCAGCCCGGCAGGCCGGCAGCCCGGCCCAGGGGCGCGGGCGGCTGCTTCCGTGGTCTGGTGTGAGCGGGGCGGCTCTCAGCCCGCGGCTTCCTTGCGGCGCGCCCGGTAGGCGGCCACGTGGAGCCGGTTCCCGCAGGTGCGGCTGTCGCAGTAGCGGCGGGAGCGGTTGCGGGAGAGATCGACGAAGGCCCGTCGGCAGTCCGGAGCCTCGCAGCGCCGCAGCCGGTCCTGCTCCCCGGCGACGACGAAGAAGGCCAGCGCCATCCCGCAGTCGGCCGCGAGGTGGTCGGCGACCGAGGCGCCCGGGGCGAAGTAGTGGACATGCCAGTCGTAGCCGTCGTGGTCCGTCAGCCGGGGCGTGGTGCCTGCGGCCGCGACGAGTTCGTTGATCAGTGAGGCGGCGGTCCGCGGATCGTCGGCCGCGAAGATCCCGGCGAACAGGCCCCGTACGTCCTGTACGGCGGAGAGATCACGCTCCGACAGCACCCCGACATCGCTGATCTCGTGCTTTCGTACGAAATCGGCGAGGGACGACACATCGGCGAGCCCGTCCGCCGTCTCGTCCTCCGGCGCGGTGTTCACCAGATCCACCACGGCGTCGAGTGCGCACCGGGTGTCGTGGGTGATCAGCACGTTTCGCTCCCTGGCCTGGGGGTCGGGCGAGGGCGCCCGCCCGATGCTGGCCGATGGTAGTGGCTTCCCGGCGCGACCGAGACGGGCGTGGGGGCGGGAGCTTGTGCGTGGGGGGCGGGGGACGCGCAGCGGCGCCGCCACCGCGAGACGTTCGCGGTGCCGACGCCGGTGCCTTCCCTATGCGGTTGTCTAGGCCCGAGCCGTCTCCCCGAGTGGACGGCGCCGGGCGGCTCTGTCGTGACGCGTCAGCTCTCGGCCAGGATGTGTGAGAGCTCCGTGTCGAGATCGAAGTGCCGGTGTTCCGTGCCCGGGGGCACGGCTGCGTCCGTTCGCTTCAGGAATGACTCCAGGGCCCGCGCAGGGGCTTCGAGCAGGGCTTCACCCTCTGGGGAGCTCAGGGCGATGCATACGACGCCCTGGCCGTGGCTCCGGGACGGCCAGACTCGGACGTCGCCGGTACCGGTGGGCCGGTGCAGGCCCTCGGCGAGGAGGTCGCGGGCGAACACCCACTCGACGGTTTCCTCGGCTCCGGTGTGGAAGGTGGCGTGCACGGCATAGGGATCGGCCGTGTCATACCGCAGTCCTGCGGGTACAGGCAGTGAGGACTCGCTCGACACAACGAGGCGCAGGTGCAGCTCGCAGCTGACCGTGGTGTTCATAAGCGCCAGGGCCTTTCGCTCAGTGTGCGCTCGGGGATTCGCACGTCGGCGAAATCGACATGCCACCTACGGTGCCGTTGTAAACCCCTCTGAGGGTTTTGCATGTCTTTATGTAACTCATCCGGCCGAGGGTGCGTTCTCCGGATAGGGCCATTCCGGTGACTGGTTTCTCTCGGGTAGGGTTTGGTCGTATGAATACGGGGAGTGACGAGTCGGGCGAGGTCGCCACGGCGGGCGACGGGGCGAACGATGAGCGAGCGCTCGGTTCGCGTGCGCCTGAATACATCAAGGCTCGGCGTGCGCTGCACGTGAGCTGGCAGGTCGGCGTTTTCGTCGTCGGGCTCGCGGTGGTCGCGGCCGGTGTGATCATGCTTCCGCTGCCGGGGCCCGGGTGGCTGGTGATCTTCGGGGGCATGGCGATCTGGGCGACCGAGTTCGTCTGGGCGCAGCTCGTGCTGCGCTGGACGAAGCGCAAGGTCACGGAGGCCGCGCAGCGGGCGCTCGATCCCAAGGTGCGGCGTCGCAACATCATCCTCACCACGGTGGGTCTGGTGATCGTCGCCGTGCTGGTGGGGGTGTATCTGTGGAAGTTCGGGCTGGTGATGCCGTGGAACATCACCGAGTGACCGGGGCACCCCCTGACATGGGGTAATGTTCTTCCTGCGCCCGGGCGATTAGCTCAGCGGGAGAGCGCTTCGTTCACACCGAAGAGGTCACTGGTTCGAACCCAGTATCGCCCACATGCAGGAAAGACGGCCCCGATCCACGACACCGTGGACCGGGGCCGTTTTCGTTGGTCGCGGTGCCGGACAGGGGGCCGGGATGCGGCGCGGTGTCGGTGCCGGTCCGCTGGGTGGGTCGGGGCCGTGCCGGTGCATCAGGCCGTCGCCGTTGGGCAGAGATGTGGACGTAGGTGGCGACGGCCATCGATGTACCGGCACGTCCCCTCACGTGCGTCGCCGGGTGCAGGTGCGTCGTGGTGGCTTGTGCTGGATTTAGCTCCGGCCGGCGAAAGTTTCAGCCCCTCCGGCGTTTGAGGAGCGGGGTCTGGGGCGGAGCCCCAGGTGCGGGACGGGTAGGGGCGGAGGGGGCGAGAGGAGTCCCCGCCCTCACGCTCTGTTTCCGGCGGCTCCGCCGACACCCCGTCAGCACCCTTCACAGGAGTACGTTTTCGGCCGCGCCGGCGGATCGTCCCGGCGGGCACGGAATGTTCGGCGGGCCGACCGCGGGGGCCCGACCTGCGTACTCCTGTGCGAATGCGCCGGGAGGGGCGCGACGGCCGGTGCGGCGGGATCGGAGTGTCGCACATCAATTCCTGTCCGAATCATTGACGCGCCCGGAGCGCCTCCGTACCTTGTGCCAGCAAGCGCTTACTTGAAACGATTCATGCAGTGGAGTCGAGATCGCGGGGAGGCCTGGCAGTGGGGAACGACGGGAGTGTCGAGAGGCGGGCGGTGCTCAAGGCGGCCGGAGCCTCGGTGGCCGCGCTGGGGCTCGCTGCGACGGCCGGCTGCGGTGGGAGCGAAAGCGGCGCCGGGGACGGGACGGTGACGATCCGTTACGCCTGGTGGGGTGCGGACGAGAGGGCGAAGCGGATCAACCGGTGCATCGCGCTCTTCGAGAAGAAGTATCCGAAGATCAAGGTGCAGACGGACTTCCAGGATTATGCGGCCTTCTGGGAGAAGTTCCAGACGCAGGCCGCAGGCGGAAATCCGCCGGACGTATTCCAGAACGCCGTCGGATTTCTGCGGAAGTACGACAAGCGAGGGATCCTGCTGGACCTCAAGTCCCAGATAGACGCCGGAAATCTCCGTCTGAAAGGCTTCCGTGCCGGGGTCGAGAAGGTCGGCCAGGTCGACGGAAAGCAGCTCGGAATTCCGGTCGGATCCAACACCATGTCACTTGTCATAGACGAGAAGGTGTTCGAGAAGGCGGGCGTCACACCGAAGCAGGGCTGGACCTGGGACGAGTACTTCGCCGCGCTCAAGAGGATTCACGACACGCAGAAGGTCGCGGGCGACACCGGCTACTTCGGCATCATGTACCTGTACGACCTCTACCTCCGGCAGAACGGCAAGGCGTTCTTCACCGAGGACGGACTCGGTTTCGACGAGGCCGATCTGACGGAGTGGTGGACCGACGGCTACAACCGTGTGAAGGCCGGCATCGTCACCGATCCCAAGCGGGTCGAACAGGACAAGCCCAAGTCCTCCCTCTCGGCGGGCCACGCGGCCTCCGAGTTCACATGGGACAACTTCACCGTCCGTTATACGGCCGAGGGCGACAGCAGTTACGGTCTGGCACCGATCCCGACGACCGACGGCAAACACACCGGGCAGTACCTCGCCTCGCTGATGCTCAGTGCTTCCGCACGCACCGAACACCCCGAGGAGGTTGCCCGGTTCATCGATTTCATGGTCCACGACCCCGAGGTCGGCAAGATCATGGGGTACGACCGCGGGATCCTCGCCACCACCGAGCAGTACGAGGCGTTCCAGCCCTCCGACGCGCCCAGCAAGGCCATCGCGCGGTACGAACAGGACGTCGCCGCGGCGGGTGTGCTCGGGACGATCACCCCGCATCCGGCGGGCGCCGACACCGTCGAGGCCGCCTTCCTGCGCATCGGCGGCGACATGTCGCAGGGCACCACCAAGGTCTCCGACGCGGTGAAGCAGTTCTTCTCCGAGGCGAAGACCGCCCTCGCCGTCTGATGGGAACCGCCGTGACGCTCGTCAAGGACGCCCCGCCCGACGCGGCGCGGCCGCGCCCCGCCGTCCGCGGCGCCGCCACGCGGCGGCGACGCGGGGAGAATCTCGCCGGCTATCTCTTCATGTCGCCCTGGATCGCGGGCTTCCTGCTGCTGACCGCGGGCCCGATGGCCGCCTCCCTGTACTTCGCCTTCACCGACTACGACCTCTTCGACGCGCCGCGGTGGGTCGGCTTCGACAACTTCACCGCCCTGTTCGGCGACCCCCGGTGGCAGAAGTCCGTCGAGGTGACCGCCAAATACGTCGTCATCGGTACGCCGCTCAAGCTGCTGCTGGCCCTCGGGGTGGCCCTGCTCCTCGCGCAGAGCCGCCGAGGCCAGGCCGTCTACCGGGCCGCGTTCTACGCCCCCTCGCTGATCGGCGCGAGCGTCTCGGTCGGCTTCGTCTGGCGCGCGCTGTTCTCCGACGACGCCGTCGTGGACCGCACGCAGTCCTTCCTGGGCTTCCACACGGGAGGCTGGGTCGGCGATCCGGACTGGGTGCTCTACAGCCTGGTGGCACTCACCGTCTGGCAGTTCGGCGCCCCGATGGTCATCTTCCTGGCCGGGCTCAAACAGGTGCCGAAGGAGCTGTACGAGGCCGCCGAGGTGGACGGAGCCGGACCGCTGCGCAGGTTCTGGAGCATCACGCTGCCGATGATCTCCCCGGTCCTGTTCTTCAACGTGCTCCTGGAGACGATCCACTCGTTCCAGATCTTCGGTTCCGCGTATGTGGTCTCCAACACCACCTGCGGACCGGCCGACGCCACGCTCGTCTACACCTGTTACCTCTACCAGAAGGGCTTCAAGGAGTCCCAGATGGGGTTCGCCTCCGCCATGGCCTGGATGCTGCTCCTGGCCGTCGCACTGGTGACGGCGGTCCTCTTCTGGTCGCAGAAGCGCTGGGTGCACTACGAGGAGGACGTCCGATGAGCGGTGTCAGCGGCCGGGTGCCCGGGTCCGGCACCAGGGCGGCCCTGGACAGCGCACGGACGCCGGGCCGAGGACGGGCCGGTTCGCTCGCCTGGCACCTCGGGGCCCTGCTGATCCTGGCGGTCGTCCTCTACCCCGTCCTCTGGGTCGTCGGCGCCTCCTTCAAGCCCGGCCGCGAGATCATCGGCAGCCTGGAGCCGCTCCCGACCGACCCGATCCTGGCCAACTTCGCGGGACTGGCGGACGGGATCGCCGACATCTCGATCGCCACCTTCTTCCAGAACTCCCTCTTCTACGCGCTCGGTTCCGTCGCCGGCATCCTGATCTCCTGCTCCCTGACCGCGTACGCCTTCGCCAGGATCCGCTTCGCCGGGCGGAACGTGCTGTTCTCGCTGATGATCGGCACGCTCCTGCTCCCGTACCACGTGCTGCTCATCCCGCAGTACGTCATGTTCCAGAAGGCCGGGCTGATCAACACCTATGTGCCGCTGCTGCTCGGCAAGTACCTGGCCACCGAGGCGTTCTTCGTCTTCCTCATGGTGCAGTTCATGCGGAACCTGCCGCGCGAACTGGACGAGGCTGCACGGCTCGACGGCTGCGGGCATCCGCGGATCTACTGGTCGATCGTGCTGCCGCTGTGCCGCCCGGCCCTCATCACCAGCGCCATCTTCACCTTCATCAACGCCTGGAACGACTTCATGGGCCCGCTGATCTACCTCAACGAACCGGGCAAGTACACGGTCTCGCTCGGCATGATGATGTTCCGCGACCAGGAGGGGGTCGCGAACTACGGCGGCATGATCGCGATGTCGCTGGTGGCGCTGCTGCCCGTGCTCCTGTTCTTCCTCGCCTTCCAGCGGTATCTGATCGACGGCATGGCGACCTCGGGACTGAAGGGCTGAGCATGACCGTCATCCAGCCGAGGGCCCGCGCCGGGGCGAAGGCCCGCCGGACACCCCGTGAGTCCCTCCTCGCGGAGCGGTTCGCCCTCTTCGCGGAGTGTCTGCTGACCGGTGTGTGGATCGCGGTGGCCTCGTTGCCACTGGTGACCGTTCCCGCCGCGTTCGCGGCCGGCGCGCGGCATCTGCGCCGGCGCACGGCGCACGAGGGCGGCGGACGGCGGGAGTTCGTGGCCGACTTCCGGACGGCCGTACGGGGCGGCTGGCTCGTCGGCCTCGCCGGCTGGGCCGGGGCGGCCGCGGTCCGGGTGGACGTCCAGGCCGTACGCGCCGGAATCCCCGGAGGTCCCCTCGTCGGGGCCGTCGGGCTCCTCGCGCTGATCGGGGGAGTCGTCGCGGGGCTGCGCGCGGCCGCGGTCTGGGAGCCGGGGGCAGCCTGGCGCGGACTGCTCGCGGAGGCCGGACGCCGTACCGTCCTCGATCCCGCCGGGTCCTTCCTGCTCGTCGGCGGACTGGCCGTGGTCGTCTGCTCCGCCGTTCTCGCCGCGCCGCTGGCGGTGCCCGTCCTGGGGGCCGTGGCCGCGGCGGCCGTCGCCGTCGAGGAGCGTCACCGCCGGCGCCGCTGACTCCCCACTCCCACGGGCCGGGGCACGAAACGCCCGGCCCCGCTCCGTCGCGCCCTCATGAATGTCATGCCCCTGACCATCCCGTAAGGAAAGGAAAGGCCATGTCACCCATCCCCCGCAGGTCCCTGCTCAAGGCGGCCGCCGTCGCCGGAGCCGCCACGCACGCCGGCTGGGTTCTCGGAACCCCGGACGCGCGGGCCGCCTCGGAAGCGCGGGCCGCCGACGCGGACCCGGTCCGCCTCGACTGGCTGGAGGACGGCGGTCTCGGCGCCGCCCCGGGCTCCACCGTCGGCGTGCCCTGGCCCAGGGGCGCGTACCGGCCGGACCAGACGTTCGCGCTCACGGACGCCGACGGCACCCCCGTGCCCGTGCAGTCCTGGCCCCTCGCCCACTGGCCGGACGGCTCCCTCAAGTGGACCGCCCACGCGATGAGTTCGGACACCGGACCGCTCACGCTGACCGCGGGGGAGGCCGCCGCGCCGGAGCGGAAGGTCACCGTCACCACGAGCGGCGGGGCCGTCTCGGTGTCGACCGGGGTCATCACCGCGAAGATCGGCACGACCGGCTCGGCGCTGGTCAAGTCCGTGACGCGCGGCACGACCGAGATCGCCGGGAACGGCCGCCTCGTCCTCATCCGCCGGCCGGAGATCGAGGACGAGGACCAGGGCACCGTGAAGTCGGAGCGCTTCGAGAGCGTGATCTCCGCGACCACGGTCGAACAGGACGGCCCGGTCCGGGCCGTCGTCCGTGTCGACGGCAAGCACCGCAAGGGGGAGCGGAGTTGGCTGCCCTTCTCGGTCCGTCTGTACTTCTACGCGGGCGCCGACTCCTTCCGCATGGTCCACACGATCACCTTCGACGGGAAACAGGAACCCGGGAAGAGCAGCGGCGACTTCGTGGGCGGGCTCGGCGTCCGCTTCACCGTGCCGATGCGGGACGCCGCCTACGACCGGCACATCCGCGTCGGCGGCGACGGCACGGGTCTGCTGCGCGAGGCCGTCCAGGGCGTCACCGGACTGCGCCGCGACCCCGGAGCCACCGTCCAGGCGGCCCAGTTCGCCGGCGAGACGCTCGCCGACCCGTCCACCTGGGACCAGCGGGTCACCACCCGGCTCCCGTACATCCCCCAGTGGGGCGACTACACCCTCTCCCAGCTCTCCGCCGACGGCTTCACCGTGCGCAAGCGCACCGGGAAGGGACACGGCTGGATCGCCGCGGGCGGCGGCCGGCGTGCCTCCGGCTTCGGCTACGTCGGCGGCCCGAGCGGCGGACTCTCCTTCGGGCTGCGGGACTTCTGGGAGAAGTTCCCCGCCCAGCTCGACATCCGGGGCGCCCACACCGACGAGGCCGAGGTCACCCTCTGGCTCTGGTCGCCCGAGGCGCAGCCCATGGACCTGCGCTTCTACCACGACGGCATGGGCCAGGACACGTACGCGGAACAGCTCGAAGGCCTCAACATCACCTACGAGGACTACGAGCCGGGCTTCGGCACCCCGTACGGCATCGCCCGCACCTCCGAACTGCTCTTCTGGGCCGACGAGTCGACCCCCACGCCCGAGCGGCTCGCCGAACAGATCGGCGCCCTCCGGGTGCTGCCGCAACTCGCGGCGCCGCCCCGGCAGCTGATCAAGGCGAAGGTCTTCGGCCCGGGTCTCTACTCCGAACCCGACCGTTCGACGCCCGCCAAGGCGAGGATCGAGGACCACCTCGACTTCCTCTTCACCTACTACAAGGACCAGGTGGAGATGCGCCGGTGGTACGGCTTCTGGGACTACGGCGACATCATGCACTCCTACGACCCGGTCAGGCACCAATGGCGCTACGACGTCGGCGGCTACGCCTGGGACAACTCCGAACTGTCACCGGACCTGTGGCTGTGGTTCGCCTATCTGCGCAGCGGACGGGCGGACATCTTCCGCTTCGCCGAGGCGATGACCCGGCACACCGGCGAGGTCGACGTCTACCACCTCGGCCGGTGGGCGGGCCTCGGCACCCGGCACGGGGTGCAGCACTACGCCGACAGCGCCAAGCAGCAGCGCATCGCCAACACCACCTACCGGCGCTACTACTACTTCCTCACCGCCGACGAACGCGTCGGCGACCTCATGCGCGCCAACGTCGACTCCGACGAGACCTTCCTCGTCCTCGACCCGAACCGCAAGGTCCGCACCGAGCCGTACACACCGGACCGGCACGCGCTGTCGATCGGCTTCGGCACGGACTGGAGCGGGCTCGTCTCGGCGTGGCTGACCGAGTGGGAGCGCAAGGGGCCGCAGTGGGAGAAGGCCAGGGCGCGGGTGCTGTCGACGATGGAGACCATCGCCGCGCAGCCCAACGGTTTCGTCCAGGGCTCGGGACTGTACGACCTCGACACCGGCCGGTTCGCCGTCGCCGGCGCGCCGGTGGTCGGCGTATCGCACCTGTCCGCCGTCTTCGGCCTGAACGAGCTGTGCGCCGAACTCATCGACCTCGTCGACATGCCCGCCTTCAAGGAGGCGTACCTCGACTACTGCCGCTACTTCAACGCCACCAAGGCCGAGCAGGCCGCCCGCTACGGCAGCAACTTCGGCACCCTGCTGCTCTTCCAGGGCCATTCACGCCTCGACGCGTACGCCGCCGTCCAGACGGACGACGCCCGACTCGCCGCCCGCGCCTGGGCGAAGTTCTACGACTCGGACGGCTACGGCGAGTCCGCGCCCTGGAGGACGGAGGAACTGAGCGGCCCGGTCACGCTGGTGCCGGGCAGCGAGGCCTCCTGGGTCTACACGAACGACACGGCGCTCTACGGCCTCGCCGCCATCGAGAACCTGGCACTCCTCGGGGACCGGATGCCCTCGTGACCGGTCCCCGGGTGACCCGCCGCTAGTCCATCCGCCCCAGCACCTCCCGCACCCGCCGCGCGTCACGGATCCGCTGCTCGTAGGTGGCGCCGAGCCCGAGCAGCAGCAGGCCGGCGAGTGCGGGAGGCGTCCAGCGCGGAAGCGCGTCCACCACCTGCACGATGTACGGGGCGAGTTCGTGCAGGGCGTCCAGGACGAGCACCGCGCCGCCCAGCACCAGCGGGGCCTGGAGCCGGTGCCGGGCACCCAGCAGGGTGACGGCGAGCGCCGCCGCGCCCAGCAGCAGCGGACGCGGCCACTGGCCGTCGCCCCAGGCCGCGAACAGGCTCGGCACGAGGGTCACGGACAGACCCGGCGCGTACGCCGTCCACGACGACACCGAGTTGTCCGAGCGGCGCCTGAACGCGCCCAGGAACAGGGCCGGAACCGTCACCGGCAGGGTGTACGCCTCCGGGGAGCCGACGCCCCAGGACGCGAGCCGCACCCAGGAGGCCAGCACGAACAGCACGGCCGCCGCGTGTCCGACGGAGCGCCGGTCCTTCCGTACGGCCGTGCCCGCGGCGATCAGTCCGCACAGGGCCAGAATCGTGGCCAGCAGGGCGGGTTCGGCCACCGCGAGCGCGACGGCGAGCAGCCCGGCGAGGGCACCGGTGATCTCGATCGACACGGTCGTCGGCACGTCCTCGGTGCGCGCGGCGAGCAGCGCGGCGGCCACGGGCACGGCCAGCACGAGCAGGGCCGTGTGCTGGGGCTGGAGGCCGAGGGAGGCGCCGGCCGCGCAGGCGAGCGCTGTCGCGTACCCGAGCGCTGCGGGCGCCGCCACCGGGGCGAGGCCGGGTCGCGGGGCCGCCGCCGCGAACAGCGCGGTCAGCGCGGCGAGCACCGTCAGGGTCGCGGTCTCGGAGGCCAGCGCGAGGAAGGCGAGACCGAGGGAGGTGATCAGGGCGAGCACGAGCGCCGTCAGCCGGGGGCCGGTCCGGCGGGCGTACCCGAGCAGGCCCGCCGTGATGAGTCCGTGGACGGACAGCGCGGCCGCGTAGGGGAGTTCGAGGGTCGCAGGGAGCACGAACACCGTCGCCCACGCCAGGGTCAGCGCACCGGCCAGGGCGTACGGACGCCAGGCGGCGGCGCGGACGGCCACCGCCAGGACCGCGGCGACGAGCGCGAGCACGAGCGGCGCCGTGACCGCGTCGGCGGGCCAGGGCAGGCCGTACGTCACCGCGTCCCGCGCGTCGGCGGGAGCACCGGACCAGGCGGAGCCGGCCCGGCCGGCCGGGCCCAGCAGGGTGATCGCCACGACGGGCAGGGCCCAGGCCATGGCGAGCGCCCCCACGCAGCCGGAGGCCAGGGCGATCCCGCGGCGCACCGGCGCGGGAAGGCCCGCTCCGGCGACGGCGAGGAGGGCGACGGCGCAGGCCAGATGACCGGGGACCGTCCACTCGTCCGGCAGGGACGTGCGCAGCAGCCCGCCGAACGCGACCACGCCGGTCAGACCCCCGGCCGTCGCGATGCCCGTCGCGGTGTGCGTGCCGAGGCCCGGCTTCGGGGCGCCCCACGCCGCAGTCACGGCGATCGAGGCGGCGAGGAGGAGGAGCGCCGCCGCACGGACGGCGGCGCTCGGACCGGCGGACGTCCAGGACAGCCAGCCGGCCGCGAACGTGCCCCAGCCGCCCAGGCCGTAGGCCCCGACGGCGGCCACGGCACGGACGGAACGCAGGGGCACACGCAGGGCGAGCACCGTGTCGAGCGCCGCCGTGACCAGCAGCGCGGCCGTGATCGCGTACGCACCGGCGGAGGCGGCCACCGCCCACAGCAGCAGCGGCGACTGCGCGGCGACCACGGCGGCGGGCAGCGGCAGCCGCAGCGAGGGACGTGCGGCGGGGCCGGCCGGCCTGAGCGGCGCGCCGAGCGCGAGGCCGTACGCGGCCCACACCACGGCCAGCACCGCCGAGGCGAGCGCCGCGTACCCGACACCGTCCGTGCCGGGGAGCGCCACCGCGTACAGGGCGTACGCGTCCAGGACGGTCAGGACGAGACCGGTGCCCGCGAGCGCCTCGGCCGTCGAGCGCAGTCCGCGCCGCAGCAGGGGCACGGGAGCGCCGAGCGCGGCCAGCGTCACCGCGCCGAGCACGAGGGAGCGGCCCGTGATCCCCAGGTGGCCCCAGCCGACCAGGGTGAACGCGACGGCGGCGACCGCCAGCAGGACGCCGCCGAGGAGCAGGAGCACGTTCTGTACTCCGGGCGCGGTGGTCTCGGGCCGCCGGGCACCGGGCACCGGCGAAGCGGTTCGTACGGGCGCCGCCTGGAGCGCGTGGACCAGCCAGGCGCGTCGGGTCAGCAACACGGCGCGGCGCGCGTCGAGTTGCCGCAACTCGGTGTCCAGGAGCCGCAACTCGTCGGCCGGGGACGGGAACTGGGTCATGGTTCGAGAGTGTGGTCCGGGTCACGCCGGGCGGCATGAGCGCGCGTACTCACGCCGTACTCAGATCCGCGGACGCACGAGGCCGGTACTTCCGGCACCCGCGCCGCCGGGGGACACTCGGGCCATGGACTGGACCCACTACCGCTTCCACACTGTGTGGGAGTTGCCCGCGCCGCCGCCGGACGTGTACGCGGTCCTCGAACAGGCCGAGACCTACCCGCTCTGGTGGCCCCAGGTGCGCGAGGTGACCCCCGTCGACGAGCACAGCGGCGTCATCCGTATCCGCTCGGTCCTGCCGTACGACATCACCATCACCGCGCACGCGGCCCGCCGGGACCCGGCGGAGGGCGTCCTGGAGATCGGCATGTCGGGTGATCTCGACGGCTGGGCACGCTGGAGCTTCGACGCGGCCGGCCCGGGAACCCGCGCCCGGTACGACCAGGAAGTGCACGTCACCACGCCCCTGCTGCGGCGGCTCGCCGTGCCGGGACGCCCCTTCTTCCGCGCCAACCACGCCCTGATGATGCGCGCGGGCGAGCGCGGACTGAGGTCCCACCTCACAACGGTTTGAACCGCACCCGCCGGGACCTGTATTGTTCAGTCCGTTCCCGGGCGATTAGCTCAGTGGGAGAGCGCTTCGTTCACACCGAAGAGGTCACTGGTTCGAACCCAGTATCGCCCACCCGGAGAAGACCGGTCCGTCATCGACGGACCGGTTTTTCGTTGTGCGGACGCCGACGCGCCCGGTCGGGTCATGTCCGTTCGGACCGTGCCCGGTCAGGCCGCCGCTGCCAGGTCCGGGCGCAGCGGCCACGCCGGATCCACCGCCTCCGGTGAACCGCTGCGCGCGAACCAGGCCTGCAGCCCGCGCGCCTGCGCCGCGTGCCACACCGCCTGGAGCGTGTGCAGCTCGGACGGCGACAGCCGCTCGAGACGGGCCGAGAAACGGCGCCCCACCGCACGGACGACCTCCATCGAGGCCAGTGCGTCGGCCGCCGCGTCGTGCGCGCCCTCCAGCGGCACCTCGTAGTGCGCGCACAGATCCGTCAAGGTGCGGCGGCCCTTGCGGTAGCGGTCGAGATGCTTGTCGAGGACGCGCGGGTCGAGCACGCGCAGCGACGTCGACTCGAACCAGCGGTCGAGGGACGAGGCCCGATGCCTGCGCAACTCCCGGTCCAGCAGCGTCAGATCGAACGGGGCGTTCATCACCACCAGCGGCCGGCCGGCCGCGGCCTGTTCACTCAGCTCCCTTGCTATCTCCTCCATGACGGGCGACGGCCAGCGGCCGTTGCGCTGCAGATGTTCGTCCGTGAGCCCGTGCACCGCCGTCGCCCCCGCGGGCACCGGCACTCCAGGGTTCACCAGCCATCGGGTCACCCGCGGACGGGCACCCGGGGCGTCCTGGACGACGACGGCGGCCGACACGATCCTGTCGGTCTCGACGTCCACGCCCGTGGTCTCCGTGTCGAACGCGGCCAAAGGGCCCTCGTACCAGCACGTCATACGTACACAACTCCTCGTTCACCCACGGCAGCTGACGTACCGTCTTCTGCCCGTTTGGTGATACCCGGCCCGTTTGCGCCGTACGCCGGAAGGAGACAACAGAGGTACGGGTCTTTGCAGTTCAGCGACCCGTCGCGGGGATACATCAAGCCTGGAAGGCTGTTGGACTCATGGCACTCGCGCAGCCCGAACGGGGCGGGCTGCTGCCCCAGCGGACGGCACCCCATCGCGGCTCACTCGCCACCACCGCCTGCATGGAGACCTTGCAGGTGGGCTACTTGCACGCCGTCGCGGCGGCCGCGGGCTGTTCACTGTCCCAGCCGTTTCCCGACAACGGCATCGACTGGCACGTCAGCCACAGCGCCCCCGGGCACACGGTCGACGACGAAGTCACCATCAAGGTGCAGCTCAAGTGCACGTACCAGATCCCGCCCAACCCCCCGGGGCCCGCCTTCTCCTTCACGCTCGACAACGAGCACCTGGCGAAGCTCGCGCGCACCCCGGTCTCGGTGCACAAGATCCTGGTCGTGATGCTCGTGCCCAGATCCCAGGACGACTGGCTGCGTGCCAGCCACGACCGGCTCGACCTGCGGCACTGCTGCTACTGGATCAACCTCGCCGGACACGCCATCACGGGCCGGCGCCGGACCACCGTCCGCATCCCGACGGCCCGGATCTTCGACGACCGCGCCCTGTGCGAGATCATGACGCGGGTCGGGACGGGAGGCAGACCATGACACACCGCCCCATCGACGAGGCGCTCCGGCCGGTCAGGCCCCACCCCGCCGAAGCCTTCTGGAACGATCCGCCGGCTCCCGACCAGGTGGACCCGGCCGTGCTCGGCGCGCTGCTGCGGCGGCACGGCTGGCAGCGCCGCGGGGGAGCGGCCGGGCGGTACGGCAGGTGGACCCCACCGGGGCCCGGGGGCGGCGGCACCAGCCTGCTGGTGCCGGAGAACCGGGCCTTCCCCGACAGCGACGACCTCCTCGGCGAGGCCCTCGTCGCCCTCTCCCGCAACGGCTCCCCGGCCGCGCGGGACGTGCTCGTCGCCCTCGCCGTGCCCAGCGACGAGATCCGCTGGTGGCGGGACGTGCCGACCGGTCCCGTGGGCGCGGCGCCCTGGACGGTCGAGGAACAGACCCGCGGCGCCGCCCGCCAGATGCTGCTCGCCGGGGCGCTCGCGGCACGCGCGCGTGCCGGCTACTACGGCGCCCGCCACCGCAGGGCGGCCACCGCCTCCCTGGAGAACGTCCTGGTCGGCGCGGAACCGGGCGGGCGGGGCCTCACCGCCTTCGTTCCCGTCACCTCCGGCCGGCCGCTCGCCGTACGGCTGCACGAGGCGCTGTGCGCGGCCCGCGAGGCCATCGACTATCAGCGGGCCACCGGCGGCATGGACGCCTTCGACGCCGCCGTCGAGGCGGGCGTCAGCCATGAACTGATGGAAGCCCTGGTGGCCCTCGTCCGGGGCACCGAGGGCGCCCGCATCACCGTCGAGTGGTCACCCGCCGCGGGCGTCCCCGAGGGCGGCGCGAACCCCGCCGAGCCCGTCGAGTTCTCGCCCGGCGACCTGCCCGTCCTGCGCGAGGCCGGGGCCCGCTATCTGCGCGAGGAGCCGTCCGTGCCGGTACGGCTCACCGGTGCCGTGGTCCGGATGCGCAGGTCGGGTGCGCGCGGGGCCGGCACGGTACGGCTGCGGGTCATCGCCGGCGCCGAGGTCCCGCATGTGCGGATGACCCTCGACGAGGAGGCGTACCGGATAGCGGGCCAGGCCCACCTGGTCGGGCTGCCCGTACGGGTCCACGGCCGGCTGGAGAGCCGGGGCGGCTTCCGCAGGCTCACGGACGCCACCGGCGTCGTACCCGTCCAGGTGGACGAGGCCGAACGGGACCGGCTGATGAAGTCGCTCCAGGAGAATCTGGACTTCTTCGAGGAGGCCTGCACCGAGGACTGAGGCCCGCGTCCGGGGCGGCCCGGGACGCCCTGTCCACAACCGTTTCGCGGAGGGGACCCCGGGCTCGGTAGGATTCGGGGCATTGCCATGCCATCCCGTATGTGGTGTGGACCCCTTCAGTCAGGAGAGACCGGTGTCAGACGTCCGTGTGATCATCCAACGCGATTCCGAGCGGGAAGAACGTGTGGTGACGACGGGCACTACGGCCGCCGAGCTCTTCGCCGGCGAGCGCACCGTCGTCGCGGCCCGGGTCGCGGGCGAGCTGAAGGACCTCGCGTACGAGGTGCGGGACGGCGAGGAGGTCGAGCCGGTCGAGATCTCCTCCGAGGACGGCCTGAACATCCTGCGCCACTCCACCGCGCACGTCATGGCCCAGGCCGTGCAGGAGCTCTTCCCCGAGGCCAAGCTGGGCATCGGCCCGCCGGTCAAGGACGGCTTCTACTACGACTTCGACGTGGAGAGGCCCTTCACGCCCGAGGACCTCAAGGCCGTCGAGAAGAAGATGCAGGAGATCCAGCGGCGCGGCCAGCGCTTCTCCCGCCGCGTCGTCACCGACGAGGACGCCCGCGAGGAGCTCGCGGCCGAGCCGTACAAGCTGGAGCTCATCGGCATCAAGGGCTCCGCGTCCTCGGACGACGGCGCGGACGTCGAGGTGGGCGGCGGCGAGCTGACCATCTACGACAACCTCGACGCCAAGACCGGCGAGCTGTGCTGGAAGGACCTCTGCCGCGGTCCCCACCTGCCCACCACCCGCAACATCCCGGCGTTCAAGCTGATGCGCAACGCCGCCGCGTACTGGCGCGGCAGCGAGAAGAACCCGATGCTCCAGCGCATCTACGGCACCGCCTGGCCCTCCAAGGAGGAGCTGAAGGCGCACCTGGACTTCCTCGCCGAGGCCGAGAAGCGCGACCACCGCAAGCTGGGCAACGAGCTGGACCTGTTCTCCATCCCGGACCAGATCGGCTCCGGCCTCGCCGTCTTCCACCCCAAGGGCGGCATCATCCGCCGGGTCATGGAGGACTACTCGCGCCGCCGGCACGAGGAGGAGGGCTACGAGTTCGTCTACACCCCGCACGCCACCAAGGGGAAGCTCTTCGAGACCTCGGGCCACCTGGACTGGTACGCCGACGGCATGTACCCGCCCATGCAGCTCGACGAGGGCGTGGACTACTACCTCAAGCCCATGAACTGCCCGATGCACAACCTGATCTTCGACGCGCGCGGCCGCTCGTACCGTGAACTGCCGCTGCGCCTGTTCGAGTTCGGCACCGTGTACCGGTACGAGAAGTCGGGCGTCGTGCACGGCCTGACCCGTGCCCGGGGCTTCACGCAGGACGACGCGCACATCTACTGCACCAAGGAGCAGATGGCGGACGAGCTCGACAAGACGCTCACCTTCGTCCTGAACCTCCTGCGCGACTACGGCCTCACCGACTTCTACCTGGAGCTGTCCACCAAGGACCCGGAGAAGTTCGTCGGCTCGGACGAGATCTGGGAAGAGGCCACCGAGACGCTGCGCCAGGTCGCCGAGAAGCAGGGTCTCCCGCTGGTCCCGGACCCGGGCGGCGCCGCCTTCTACGGCCCGAAGATCTCCGTGCAGGCCAAGGACGCCATCGGCCGCACCTGGCAGATGTCGACCGTGCAGCTCGACTTCAACCTGCCCGAGCGCTTCGACCTGGAGTACACCGGCCCCGACGGCTCCAAGCAGCGCCCGGTCATGATCCACCGCGCGCTCTTCGGCTCCATCGAGCGCTTCTTCGCCGTGCTGCTGGAGCACTATGCGGGCGCGTTCCCGGCGTGGCTGGCGCCCGTCCAGGCGATCGGCATCCCGATCGGCGACGCGCACGTGGAGTACCTCCAGAAGTTCGCCGCCGAGGCCAAGAAGCAGGGCCTGCGCGTCGAGGTCGACGCGTCCTCGGACCGGATGCAGAAGAAGATCCGCAACGCCCAGAAGCAGAAGGTGCCCTTCATGGTCATCGCGGGCGACGAGGACATGGCGGCCGGCGCCGTCTCCTTCCGCTACCGCGACGGCTCCCAGGAGAACGGCATCCCGCTCGCCGAGGCCATCGCCAAGATCGCGAAGGTCGTCGAGGAGCGCGCCCAGATCTGATCCGGACGGATCGGGTCGCCGCGGCTCGGCCGAGACCTCAGCCCCCGGGAAGCTAGCTTCCCGGGGGCTTCTCGTCGCCCTCGCGCGAGAACCGCTGCAGCAGCCACGAGGAGAACGACCCCGTCACCGCGCCGAGCAGCCCGAGACCGCACGCCATCATGGCGACGGCGATCGTCCGCCCTCGGGGCGTCACCGGCGTCACATCCCCGTACCCGACGGTCGCGAGCGTGGAGGCGGCCCACCACACCGAGTCGCCGAAGGTGACGATCGTCGCGTTCGGCGCCCGGTACTCGGCCTGGTAGACGGCGAGGGCACCCGAGAAGCCGAGCAGCAGGACCGAGATGCTCGCGTAGAAGATCACCCGTGAGTACAGCGGGAGCCGGGGCTCCCCGCGGCGCCGCAGCACCGAGTCGTAGAGCTTGACGACCCGCAGCGGCCGCAGCAGCGGCAGGACGAGCACCACGGTGTCCAGCAGGTGCCGCCGGACGAACCTGCGGCCCTGCCCGCTCAGCCGCCAGCGCACCAGGTAGTCGACGAGGAACACCGCCCAGATGGCCAGGACCAGCGAGACGCAGGCCTCGCGCACCCACGCGGGAAGTCCGTGTCCCAGGACGTGCACCGCGTACCCGGCGAGGAACAGCAGCGACCCGATCGCCAGCGGTACCTCCGTGCGGCGCTCCCAGCGGGTCATCGGGCTGTCGTCGTCCATGGCCACAGCTTGGCCGCAGGCTCCTTTGCCCGGCACCCGCCGACACGCCGCGAACGGGCGAAGCAATATGCTGCAACACATGACGAGTGAGCCGGAGCAGCAGATCGGAGTGGGAACGCAGGACGCGTTCCAGCGCCTTTGGACGCCCCACCGGATGGCTTACATCCAGGGCGAGAACAAGCCCACCGGCCCGGGGGCCGACGACGGTTGTCCGTTCTGCTCGATACCGGCCAAGTCCGACGAGGACGGGCTGATCGTCAGGCGCGGGGAGCACGTGTACGCCGTGCTCAACCTCTACCCGTACAACGGCGGGCACCTGATGGTCGTGCCCTACCGGCACGTCGCCGACTACACGGACCTCACGGGGCCCGAGACCGCCGAACTCGGTGAGCTGACCAAGCAGGCCATGACCGCCCTGCGCACCGCCTCAGGCGCCCACGGCTTCAACATCGGCATGAACCAGGGGACGGTCGCGGGTGCCGGCATCGCCGCCCATCTGCACCAGCACATCGTGCCCCGCTGGGGCGGCGACACCAATTTCATGCCCGTCGTCGGGCACACCAAGGTCCTGCCGCAGCTCCTCGCGGACACCCGCAAGATGCTGGCGGAGGCCTGGCCCACCGCGTAGCCCGGGTCCGGGGCGCCCCTGCCGGGCGCCCCGTCCGTGCTCGGCGGCCCGCCGCTACGCGTCGTACAGGTCGGCCTTGCGCGGTGAGGGATCCTGCACCGCCGTGCTGAGGAACGACGAGCGGTTGCCGAACTTCTCCGTGTCGACGCCGTTCTCCTCGAGGACCTTGATCGCGGCCGTGTGCACCACGCGGAGCACCGGCGTCGCCGCCCGCAGCGCGTCGTCCGCCATGAACCGGTGCCGCCACGGCTGATCGGCCCAGGCGTGCCGCAGCCCGAAGGGCTCGGGCAGCGCCAGACTCCCGCCGATCCAGTTCAGCAGCGGCGGATACCAGGTGAGCGGTGCCCGCGCCGCGAGCCGCACGACCTCGTCCGCGGTGACCAGCGGCAGGTTCACCTTGCGGGTCTCCCAGAACTTGACGGCCTTCGCGACCTCCTTGGTGGGAGCCTCCGGCTTGCTGGTGAACAGCGGGTTCACCGGACCCAGCGCGTGCCCGGTCACCTCGATGCGCAGCGTCTGGTGCAGCACGGTCACCGTGATCATCATCGTGATGATCAACTGGCCGTCCCAGAGGGTCCACTGGACCCCGAGATAGTGCCGGTCCCCGCTGCCGAACTGCTGCTTGTTGCAGATGTCCTGCACCGCGTGCGACTTGATCGTGTACGCGTCCACGTCGGTGCCGCCCGGCCGGGACACCGCCTTCGCGTTCTCGCCGATCGGGGTGACGATCCAGTGCTTTATCGAAGGCGCCGGGAAACCACCGGTGTTGAGCGGGCCGCGCTCCAGCATGCGCAACTGGTCGTGGATGTTGCGGATGACGTCCCAGCTCCGGAACGGATGGATCTCCTTCTTCTCGTCCAGCGCCACCAGGTCCTCGGCGAGCTGCCAGCTCCCCCAGCGGGTGCCCATGCCGAGTATGCCCTTGGGGCCCGCGTAGAAGACCGAGTTGGACTGCTGCTCCGCGGTGAGCCGGGCGAGCGACTGGCGCAGTTGCTCCGCGGCCGTCTCACCGGGGCTGCCGGGAACCGCCTCGGGAATCTTGGCGCCGATGCCGCCGCCCGACAGCAGGCTGTCCCAGCGCTCCCGCAGATCCCTCGCGGTGCGCTCGCAGATCCGCTTCGCCCACAGCCAGCCCACGACCGGCAGGATCACCGCGGCACGCGCGTACCAGGCCCAGAAGCCGGTGAACGGCATGCGGACGAGGAAGAGGACGGCCAGCGCGCCGACCGCGAACAGGAGCGTCGTGCCGAGCGCGGAACCGCGCTTGTCCGCGCGCTTGGCGATCTGCGTGCGGATCTGAAAGACCATCAGCCACACCAGCAGGCCCGGCAGGAACAGCAGTCCGCAGAGCACCATGACGGCGGAGAGCCAATTGTCGCGCTCCCGGCGGATGTTGGTGGCCGCGAGACAGTGCTCGACGACGACCTGCGGCTCGGTGCCGAACGACTGGATCAGCGGGGCGCGGCCCTTGCCCAGCATGCGGGCCGTGACGGCACCCGAGAAGGCCTCGCCGAGATTCGGCGTGAACAGCTTGAGCCGGCCGGCCTTCACCGTGGACTGGTGCCATTCGTTGTCGGCCTTGAGGATCTCCTCCATCGGGCTGTCGCGGTACGCGGCCGAGGCCAGGGCGAACGTCGCCGCCGTCTGCCCCGCGGAGCCCGTGAGCGGCACCTGCGCCCCGGGAGTGAAATCGAAACCGTCGAACGCCACTTCCGCCCCCATCGCCGCCGCACCCGCTCCTGCGGCCTTCCCGACTTCGGTGTCCCGCACACCTGTTGATCAGGTCTTCGTCTTGATCAGTTCTCAGAGTATCGGCCGCGGCCGACATTCGTCGGCGGACGGCCGAAGCCGCCCACCGACGGATGAAACCCCCCGCGGGAGTGCCCGGGGCAACCCCGGTCCTCAGGTACCCGCTTCCTGTTCGCGAAGCCGTTCGGCGATGTGCTGGGGCATGGGTTCGTGCCGCGCGTAGGAGCGGTCGAAGCGCGCGGTGCCGTGCGAGACGGACCGCAGATCGACGGCGTACCGCCCGATCTCGATCTCGGGCACCTCGGCGCGCACCAGCGTGCGCCCGCCGGCCGCCTGCTCGGTGCCGACCACCCGGCCGCGCCGTCCCGACAGGTCGCTCATCACCGGGCCCACGTAGTCGTCGCCGACCAGGACGGTCACCTCCGCCACCGGTTCCAGGAGATGGATGGTCGCCTCGCGGGCCGCCTCGCGCAGGGCGAGCGCGCCCGCCGTCTGGAACGCGGCGTCGGAGGAGTCCACCGAGTGCGCCTTGCCGTCCCTCAGCGTGACCCGTACGTCGATGAGCGGATAGCCGGCGACCACGCCCTTGGCCGCCTGGGCGCGCACCCCCTTCTCGACCGAGGGGATGAACTGCCGGGGCACGGCGCCGCCGACGACCTTGTCCACGAACTCGATGCCCGAGCCGTTGGGCAGCGGTTCGACCTCGATCTCGCAGATCGCGAACTGGCCGTGCCCGCCGGACTGTTTGACGTGGCGGCCGCGCCCGGTGGCCGGTCCGGCGAACGTCTCGCGCAGGGACACCTTGTGCGGGACCACGTCGACCTGCACGCCGTAGCGGTTGCGCAGCCGCTCCAGGGCCACGTCCGCGTGCGCCTCGCCCAGGCACCACAGGACGACCTGATGGGTGTTCTGGTTCTGCTCCAGACGCATCGTGGGGTCCTCGGCCACCAGCCGTCCGAGCCCCTGGGAGAGCTTGTCCTCGTCCGCCTTGCTGTGCGCCTCGATGGCGAGCGGGAGCAGCGGGTCGGGCATCTGCCACGGCTCCATCAGCAGCGGGTCGTCCTTGGCCGAGAGGGTGTCCCCGGTCTCGGCCCGGCTCAGCTTCGCCACACTGGCGAGGTCGCCCGCGATGCAGTGGGTGAGGGCGCGCTGCTGTTTGCCGAACGGCGCGGACAGGGCGCCGACGCGTTCGTCGACGTCGTGGTCCTCGTGCCCGCGGTCGGTCAGCCCGTGCCCGGAGACGTGCACCGTCGCGTCGGGGCGGAGGGTCCCGGAGAAGACGCGGACCAGGGAGACCCGGCCCACGTACGGGTCGGACGCGGTCTTCACGACCTCCGCGACCAGCGGACCGTCCGGGTCGCAGGCCTTCACCTCGCGGGGCGCGCCGTCCGGTGTGGTCACGGCGGGCGCCGGGCTCTCCAGCGGGGTGGGGAAGCCGCCCGTGATCAGTTCGAGGAGCTCGACCGTGCCGAGGCCCTGCCGGGCTCCGTCGGCGGCGGGCGCGGCGGCCAGCACCGGGAAGAAGCTCCCGCGGGCCACGGCCCGTTCCAGGTCCTGCACGAGTGTCTTGAGGTCGATCTTCTCGCCGCCGAGGTAGCGGTCCATGAGGGTCTCGTCCTCGCTCTCGGCGATGATCCCCTCGATCAGCCGGTTGCGGGCCGTCTCGATGAGCGTCTGCTGCTCGGGCCCCGGATCCGCCTCCTTGCGCTCCCCGGAGGAGTAGTCGAACAACTGCTGGGTGAGCAGGCCGATCAGGCCGGTGACGGGCGCGTGCCCGTCCGGCCCGGCGGCGCCGTGCAGCGGGAGGTAGAGCGGGAGTACGGCGTCGGGGTCGTCCCCGCCGAACGCCTCGGCGCAGGTCGCGGTCATCTCCTCGAAGTCCGACCTGGCCGATTCGAGATGGGTGACCACGATGGCCCGCGGCATCCCGACGGCGGCGCACTCCTCCCACAGCATCCGGGTCGAGCCGTCCACCCCGTCCGAGGCCGAGACGACGAAGAGGGCCGCGTCCGCCGCTCGCAGACCGGCCCTCAGTTCGCCGACGAAGTCGGCGTATCCGGGGGTGTCGAGAAGGTTGATCTTGAACCCGTCCCAGTCGACGGGCACCAGGGAGAGCTGCACCGAACGCTGCTGCCGGTGCTCGATCTCGTCGTAGTCCGAGACGGTGCCGCCGTCCTCCACGCGGCCCGCCCGGTTCACCGCTCCCGCCGTCAGCGCGAGAGCCTCCACCAATGTCGTCTTGCCCGATCCGCTGTGGCCGACCAGCACCACATTCCGTACGGACGCGGGGTGGTCGGCCGCCGTAGCCCTGCCGGCGGCTCCGGGGTGTGTGTTCGCCTTGTCGCCCATGGCCTTGCCTCCCGTGCACGGTGAGGTCTCTGTGGGCGCGGGACATGCCGGGGCCGCGTGCGGCGGCTCCGGTGACGCCCGCGGTCCTTCGAGCTTTGCACTCGCGTCACTGTGCGTCCATACAAGGGACGCGATCGCGCCGTGACACCGGCGGCATCGCGTCGTGACACGGGGGGCGGGTGCCCGGCCATCGCACAAGCGCACGCGTGACTACGATGGGCCAGCCGACGGCCAGCAGGGGCCGCCCGGCGACACCGACCCTCGGGAAGGCCATGCTGAACAAGTACGCGCGTGCATTCTTCACGCGTGTCCTCACACCGTTCGCCGCGTTTCTCGTCCGCCGGGGGGTGAGCCCCGACACGGTCACCCTCCTGGGCACCGCCGGCGTCATGGCGGGCGCGCTGGTCTTCTTTCCCCGGGGAGAGTTCTTCTGGGGAACGATCGTCATCACGCTCTTCGTGTTCTCCGACCTGGTCGACGGGAACATGGCGCGCCAGCTCGGCCGCTCCAGCCGCTGGGGTGCCTTCCTGGACTCCACGCTCGACCGCGTCGCCGACGGCGCGATCTTCGGCGGCTTCGCGCTCTGGTACGCGGGCAACGGCGACGACAACGTCCTGTGCGCCGTGTCGATCTTCTGCCTCGCCAGTGGCCAGGTGGTGTCGTACACCAAGGCACGCGGTGAGTCGATCGGTCTGCCGGTCGCGGTCAACGGTCTCGTCGAGCGCGCGGAGCGGCTGGTGATCTCGCTGGTCGCGGCCGGTCTGGCGGGTCTGCACACGTTCGGTGTGCCCGGCATCCAGGTGCTGCTGCCCATCGCGCTGTGGATCGTCGCCGTCGGCAGCCTCGTCACGCTGATCCAGCGCGTCGTCACCGTGCGCCGGGAGGCAGCCGAGGCGGACGCCGAGGTCGCCGCCCAGAACACCGAGGCCACCTCGTGACCAGCCTGCGCGACAGGCTGGTCGACGGCGCCTACGCCATGGGCTGGAGCGTCGTCAAAAAGCTTCCCGAGCCGGTCGCCGTGGGCCTCGGCCGCACGATCGCCGACATCGCGTGGAAGCGGCGCGGCAAGGGCGTCCAGCGCCTGGAGAGCAACTACGCGCGCGTGGTGCCGGACGCGACACCGCAGCGGCTCGCGGAGCTCTCCCGGGCCGGCATGCGCTCGTACCTGCGCTACTGGATGGAGTCGTTCCGGCTTCCCGCCTGGAGCGAGGAGCGGGTGACGAACGGGTTCGAACCCAAGGACGTCCACCACCTCACCGAGGGGATCGCCTCCGACCGGGGCGTCATCCTGGCCCTTCCGCACATGGCGAACTGGGATCTCGCGGGCGCCTGGGTCACCACCGGGCTCCGGACGCCGTTCACGACCGTCGCCGAGCGCCTCAAGCCCGAATCGCTGTACGACCGTTTCGTCGCCTACCGCGAGGGCCTCGGCATGGAGGTCCTGCCGCACAGCGGGGGCGCCGCGTTCGGCACGCTGGCCCGGCGCCTGCGCGACGGCGGGCTGATCTGCCTGGTCGCCGAACGGGACCTGTCCGCCTCGGGCGTCGAGGTGGAGTTCTTCGGCGAGACGACCCGGATGCCCGCGGGGCCGGCCCTGCTCGCCCAGCAGACCGGCGCGCTCCTCCTGCCGGTCACGCTCTGGTACGACGACTCTCCCGTGATGCGCGGCCAGGTGCATCCGCCCGTCGAGGTCCCCGCGTCAGGCAGCCGGGCCGAGAAGACGTCTGTCATGACACAGGCGCTGGCGGACGCCTTCGCCCACGGCATCGCCGAGCACCCGGAGGACTGGCACATGTTGCAGCGGCTGTGGCTCAAGGACCTCGACGCAGGGAAGGCTCCCCGCGAGGGGTCCGACGCGCAGGATCCCGAGAAGAGGGCTTCGTGAGGATCGGCATCGTCTGCCCGTACTCCTGGGACGTCCCGGGCGGCGTCCAGTTCCACATCCGCGACCTGGCCGAACACCTCATCGGTCTGGGCCACGAGGTCTCCGTCCTCGCCCCCGCGGACGACGACACGCCCCTGCCCCCGTACGTCGTCTCGGCCGGCCGCGCGGTCCCGGTCCCGTACAACGGCTCGGTGGCGCGGCTGAACTTCGGCTTCCTGTCGGCGGCCCGGGTGCGGCGCTGGCTGCACGACGGCACCTTCGACGTGGTCCACATCCACGAGCCGTCCTCGCCCTCGCTCGGCCTGCTCACGTGCTGGGCGGCCCAGGGGCCGATCGTCGCGACCTTCCACACCTCGAACCCGCGCTCCAGGGCGATGGTCGCCGCGTACTCGATCCTCCAGGCCGCCCTGGAGAAGATCAGCGCGCGCATCGCCGTGAGCGAGTACGCCCGGCGCACGCTGGTGGAACACCTCGGCGGTGACGCCGTCGTCATCCCGAACGGCGTCGACGTCGACTTCTTCGCCCGCGCCAAGCCCAAGCCCGAGTGGCAGGGCGACACCATCGGCTTCGTCGGACGCATCGACGAGCCCCGCAAGGGCCTCCCGGTGCTCATGAAGGCCCTGCCCGCGATCCTGGCCGAGCGTCCCCAGACGCGGCTGCTGGTCGCCGGGCGCGGCGACGAGAAGGAGGCCGTGGAGTCGCTGCCCGCCGAGCTGCGTTCGCGCGTGGAGTTCCTCGGCATGGTCAGCGACGAGGACAAGGCCCGTTTCCTGCGCAGCGTCGACCTGTACATCGCGCCCAACACCGGCGGCGAGAGCTTCGGGATCATCCTGGTCGAGGCCATGTCCGCCGGGGCGCCCGTGCTCGCCGCGGACCTCGACGCGTTCGCCCAGGTCCTCGACCAGGGCGCGGCGGGCGAGCTGTTCGCCAACGAGGACGCGGACGACCTGGCCCGCGCCGCGCTGCGCCTGCTCGCCGACCCGGAGCGCCGGGCCGCCCTGCGTGAGCGGGGGAGCGAGCACGTACGGCGCTTCGACTGGTCCACGGTCGGGGCGGACATCCTGTCCGTGTACGAGACGGTGACCGACGGCGCCGCCGCGGTGGCCACCGACGAACGCACGGGCCTGCGGGCCCGCTTCGGCCTGGCGCGCGACTGACCCCTCTCGGACGGCGGGCCGGGCCCGCGGCCGACAAGCGCGGGCCGGCCTCGATCCGGCCTGCGGCCGAGCCACTCCGGGCCCGCCCGGCACGCGCGCGGCTCCGGGGCGGCTCGCCCTGTGCGCGGGCCCCGGTGGGGCGGTGATCGGCACGGGTAGCCTTGCGGCCCGTGACCGCAACCCTGATCTGGATCCTCGTCGGCCTCGTCGTGATCGGCCTCTACCTGAGCTGGACCGCCGGGCGTCTCGACCGGCTGCACGCCCGTATCGACGCCGCCCGCGCCGCCCTCGACGCTCAGTTGCTGCGCCGGGCCTCCGTGGCACAGGAACTGGCCACCTCCGGGGTGCTCGACCCGGCCGCCTCGATCGTGCTCTACGAGGCGGCGCACGCGGCCCGGCAGGCCGAGGAGGAGCAGCGCGAGGTGGCCGAGAGCGAGCTGAGCCAGGCCCTGCGGGCGGTCTTCGGGGAGACCCAGCAGGTCGAGGCGGTACGCGAGGTGCCCGGTGGCGAGGAGGCGGCCGGTGAACTGGCCCAGGCCGTGCGCCGGGTGCCGATGGCGCGGCGCTTCCACAACGACGCCGTACGCGCCGCCCGCGCCCTGCGCCGGCACCGCAAGGTCCGCTGGTTCCGCCTCGCCGGCCACGCCCCGTTCCCCATGGCCTTCGAGATGGACGACGAGCCCCCGACGGCCCTGGCGGACCGCCCGACGAACTGATGGACACGGGAGGGCGGCCAGGAAAACGATCCACCGCCTCCTCATTGGCCCTTGCAGTGGCCTGGTCGCGTCGCGTTTCCTCGGAGCTGCAGAAATCCTCTTTCCCCGAGTGAGGTCAACCCGTGTCCAGCACCCTCCCCAACTCCGCCGAGAACACCGCGATCGGTACCGCCCGCGTCAAGCGCGGCATGGCCGAGCAGCTCAAGGGCGGCGTGATCATGGACGTCGTCAACGCGGAGCAGGCGAAGATCGCCGAGGACGCCGGCGCCGTGGCCGTCATGGCCCTGGAGCGGGTCCCCGCCGACATCCGCAAGGACGGCGGAGTCGCCCGGATGTCGGACCCGAACATGATCGAGGAGATCATCGAGGCGGTCTCGATCCCGGTGATGGCCAAGTCCCGCATCGGCCACTTCGTCGAGGCCCAGGTCCTGCAGTCCCTCGGCGTCGACTACATCGACGAGTCCGAGGTCCTCACCCCGGCCGACGAGGTCAACCACTCCGACAAGTTCGCGTTCACCACCCCCTTCGTGTGTGGCGCCACCAACCTGGGCGAGGCCCTGCGCCGTATCGCCGAGGGCGCGGCCATGATCCGCTCCAAGGGCGAGGCCGGCACCGGCAACGTCGTCGAGGCCGTGCGCCACCTGCGCCAGATCAAGAACGAGATCGCCCGCCTGCGCGGCTTCGACAACAACGAGCTGTACGCCGCCGCCAAGGACCTGCGCGCCCCCTACGAGCTCGTCAAGGAGGTCGCCGAGCTCGGCAAGCTGCCGGTCGTGCTGTTCTCCGCCGGTGGTGTCGCCACCCCCGCCGACGCCGCGCTCATGCGCCAGCTCGGTGCCGAGGGCGTCTTCGTCGGCTCCGGCATCTTCAAGTCCGGCGACCCGGCCAAGCGCGCCGCCGCCATCGTGAAGGCCACCACCTTCTACGACGACCCGAAGATCATCGCGGACGCGTCGCGCAACCTCGGCGAGGCCATGGTCGGCATCAACTGCGACACGCTCCCCGAGACCGAGCGCTACGCCAACCGCGGCTGGTAGTCACATGACCACTCCTGTCATTGGCGTCCTGGCTCTCCAGGGCGACGTACGGGAGCACCTCATCGCCCTGGCCGCGGCGGACGCCGTGGCCAGGCCGGTGCGGCGCCCCGAGGAGCTCGCCGAGATCGACGGCCTCGTCATACCCGGCGGCGAGTCCACCACCATCTCGAAGCTCGCGGTCCTCTTCGGAGTGATGGAGCCGCTGCGCGCGCGGGTCCGCGCCGGCATGCCCGTCTACGGCACCTGCGCGGGCATGATCATGCTCGCCGACAAGATCCTCGACCCCCGCTCGGGCCAGGAGACCATCGGCGGCATCGACATGATCGTGCGCCGCAACGCCTTCGGACGGCAGAACGAGTCCTTCGAGGCGGCGGTCGACGTCCGGGGCGTCGAGGGCGATCCTGTAGAGGGCGTCTTCATCCGCGCACCCTGGGTCGAGTCCGTGGGAGCCGAGGCCGAGGTGCTCGCCGAGCACGGCGGCCACATCGTCGCCGTACGCCAGGGAAACGCGCTCGCCACGTCGTTCCACCCGGAACTGACGGGCGACCACCGCGTGCACGGTTTGTTCGTCGACATGGTGCGCGCGAACCGGACACCGGCGTCCTTGTAGGATCTGTGGGGTCTTCCCAGGCTCTCGACGCCTGGGGGAGTCCGTACAGGTTGGGTTACGCGAAGGAGACAGGCAGATGTCCGGCCACTCTAAATGGGCTACGACGAAGCACAAGAAGGCCGTGATCGACGCCAAGCGCGGCAAGCTCTTCGCGAAGATGATCAAGAACATCGAGGTCGCGGCCCGTACGGGCGGCGCCGACGTGTCCGGCAACCCGACGCTGTTCGACGCCATCCAGAAGGCGAAGAAGAGCTCGGTCCCGAACAAGAACATCGACTCCGCGGTCAAGCGCGGCGCCGGTCTCGAGGCCGGTGGCGCCGACTACGAGACGATCATGTACGAGGGCTACGGCCCGAACGGTGTCGCGGTGCTCATCGAGTGCCTCACCGACAACCGCAACCGCGCCGCCTCCGACGTGCGTGTCGCCATGACCCGCAACGGCGGCAGCATGGCCGACCCCGGCTCGGTGTCGTACCTCTTCAACCGCAAGGGCGTCATCGTCGTCCCCAAGGGTGAACTGACCGAGGACGACGTCCTGGGCGCCGTGCTCGACGCGGGCGCCGAGGAGGTCAACGACCTCGGCGAGAGCTTCGAGGTCCTGTCCGAGGCCACCGACCTGGTCGCGGTCCGCACCGCGCTCCAGAGCGCCGGCATCGACTACGACTCCGCCGACGCCAACTTCGTCCCGACCATGCAGGTCGAGCTCGACGAGGAGGGCGCGCGGAAGATCTTCAAGCTGATCGACGCGCTGGAGGACAGTGACGACGTGCAGAACGTCTTCGCCAACTTCGACGTCAGCGACGAGGTCATGGAGAAGGTCGACGCCTGACCTGGGGCTTGCTCGAAGCGACGGGCCGACGGGACACCCCCCGTCGGCCCGTCGCTGTGTCAGTGGCACCCGATAGCCTGCACGAACTGGGGAGACCCCCAGCGACGACCGGCGAGTTCGAAGGAGGCCCGGGTGCGGGTGCTGGGTGTTGACCCCGGGTTGACCCGATGCGGTGTCGGGGTGGTCGAGGGAGTCGCCGGGCGGCCCCTGACCATGCGCGGCGTCGGAGTCGTCCGCACCCCGGCGGACGCCGAGCTCGGCCTGCGCCTGGTCGCCGTCGAGCAGGGCATCGAACAGTGGCTCGACGAGTACGAACCCGAATTCGTCGCCGTGGAGCGGGTGTTCAGCCAGCACAACGTCCGGACCGTGATGGGCACCGCCCAGGCCAGCGCCGTCGCCATGCTCTGCGCGGCCCGCCGTGGCATCCCCGTCGCGCTGCACACCCCGAGCGAGGTCAAGGCCGCCGTCACCGGCAGCGGCCGCGCGGACAAGGCCCAGGTCGGCGCGATGGTCACCCGCCTGCTCCGGCTCTCCGCGCCGCCCAAGCCCGCCGACGCGGCGGACGCCCTCGCGCTCGCCATCTGCCACATCTGGCGCGCCCCGGCCCAGAACAGACTCCAGCAGGCCGCCGCGCTGATCGCGCCCGACCGGGCCGTCGCGCAGAACAGACTCCAGCGGGCCGCCGCCGCGCAGGCCCGGAACCCAGCATCGAAAGGCCGTACCGCATGATCGCCTTCGTCAGCGGCCCGGTCGCCGCCCTCGCCCCCGACTCCGCGGTCGTCGAGGTCGGCGGCATCGGCATCTCCGTCCACTGCACCCCGGGCACGCTCGCCGGGCTCCGCACCGGACAGCAGGCCAAGCTCGCCACCTCCCTGGTCGTCCGCGAGGACTCCCTGACGCTGTACGGCTTCGCCGACGACGACGAGCGCCAGGTCTTCGAGCTGCTCCAGACCGCCAGCGGAGTCGGCCCGCGTCTCGCCCAGGCGATGCTCGCCGTGCACACCCCCGACGCCCTGCGCCGCGCGGTGTCCACCGGTGACGAGAAGGCGCTCATCGCCGTCCCCGGGATCGGCAAGAAGGGCGCCCAGAAGCTGCTGCTGGACCTCAAGGACCGGCTCGGCGAACCGCTCGGGCCCGGCGGCCCGGCCATCGGCACGCCGGTCACCGCGAGCTGGCGCGACCAGCTCCACGCCGCGCTCGTCGGCCTCGGGTACGCGACCCGCGAGGCCGACGAGGCGGTCGCCGCCGTCGCCCCGCAGGCCGAGGCCGCCGAGGGAACCCCGCAGGTGGGCCAGCTCCTGCGCGCCGCCCTGCAGACCCTGAACCGAGCACGCTGAACGGCCCCGGCCCCCGGGCCGGCCGCGTGCCCCGGAGCGGCCCGCGCCCGGGTCACCGCCGACCGCCCCACCACCACGAGACCGCGAGGCACCACCGATGAACTGGGACGACACGACAGACGAAGCCGCCGGCGAGCGGCTCGTCGGACCCGCCGACGACCGGCTGGTGCGCTCGGTCGCCGACGGCGAGGACCAGGCCGTCGAGGCCGCGCTGCGCCCCAAGGACCTGGACGAGTTCATCGGCCAGGAGAAGGTGCGCGAACAGCTCGACCTGGTCCTGCGGGCGGCCCGCGCGCGGGGGGCCACCGCCGACCACGTCCTGCTCTCCGGCGCGCCCGGCCTCGGCAAGACCACCCTCTCCATGATCATCGCGGCCGAGATGGGCGCCCCCATCCGCATCACCAGCGGCCCCGCGATCCAGCACGCCGGAGACCTCGCCGCGATCCTCTCCTCCCTCCAGGAGGGCGAGGTCCTCTTCCTCGACGAGATCCACCGCATGTCCCGGCCCGCCGAGGAGATGCTCTACATGGCGATGGAGGACTTCCGCGTCGACGTCATCGTCGGCAAGGGCCCCGGCGCCACCGCCATCCCGCTGGAACTGCCCCCGTTCACCCTGGTCGGCGCCACCACCCGCGCGGGACTCCTGCCCCCGCCGCTGCGCGACCGCTTCGGCTTCACCGCGCACATGGAGTTCTACGAACCCGCCGAGCTGGAGCGCGTCGTCCACCGCTCCGCCGGCCTCCTGGACGTGGAGATCGGCGCCGAGGGGGCCGCGGAGATCGCCGGCCGCTCCCGCGGCACGCCCCGTATCGCCAACCGCCTGCTGCGCCGCGTACGCGACTACGCGCAGGTCAGGGCGGACGGGATCATCACCCGGGAGATCGCCGCGGCGGCCCTGAAGGTCTACGAGGTCGACGCGCGCGGTCTGGACCGGCTCGACCGCGGGGTCCTCGAAGCCCTGATCAAGCTTTTCGGCGGCGGACCTGTCGGATTGTCCACACTCTCTGTCGCTGTGGGGGAGGAGCGTGAGACCGTGGAAGAGGTCGCCGAGCCCTTCCTCGTACGAGAGGGACTCCTCGCCCGCACTCCCCGTGGCCGGGTGGCGACACCCGCGGCATGGGCACATCTCGGCCTCACGCCGCCCCGCCGGTCGACCGGCGGAAACGGACAAGAGGACCTGTTCGGGGCGTGACGGCGTGCGTACGCACCGGGGCAGGAACCCCGGTGCCATGCTGAGCGTTGTTCCCTGAGTGCGGACTCGCTTAGACTCCGCCGATGCCGCCCTTGTCGACGGCAGACACCCCCCATACATACCCCCATCCAGCAGGCCGCTCACCTGGTGCGGTCGAAGAAGGAAGTTCCGACCCGTGAGTCTCGTGACCCTCCTCCCGTTCATCGTGCTCATCGGGGCCATGTTCCTGATGACCCGGTCGGCCAAGAAGAAGCAGCAGCAGGCGGCTTCCATGCGCAACGAGCTCCAGCCCGGCTCCGGCGTGCGCACGATCGGCGGTATGTACGCCACTGTCAAGGAGGTCAACGACGACACGGTCCTCCTCGACGCCGGCCCGGGTGTCGACCTGCTCTTCGCGAAGAACGCGATCGGCGCCGTCCTCACGGACGACGAGTACAACCGCATCGTGCACGGCATCGAGCACGACCTGAAGGCCGACGGCACCGTCGTGCCGGACGACGCCTCCTCCCTCACCGAGACCGACGAGCCCGCCGCCGACGCCTCCGACGACAAGCCCCTCGACCTCGGCAAGAAGGACCTGGCCGACAAGCCGGCCGACGCCGTCGTCGAGACGAAGGCCGACGAGCCCGTCGCCGACGAGGCGGAGCCGAAGAAGACCGACGGCGAGGCCGGCGCGAAGTAGTCACGACCCGGGAGCCCGGCGCGATCCGCTCGCGCCCCACACCTCCCGGGACGTGCTGTTCTCGCACGGAGTCCCGACACCATGGCATGGCCGTCCACGCGCTCACCCGGCGCAGGGCGGCCCGAGAGGGAGTACGAGAAGGTGGCAGCACCGAAGAAGGGCCGGAGCGCGAGCGCCCAGAGCAGGCCGGGGCGCTCGCTGGCCCTGATCCTGATCGCCATCGCGGCGCTCACCGGAGGGATGTTCGCCTCCGGGCAGACCACTCCGCGTCTCGGCATCGACCTCGCCGGCGGCACGAGCATCACGCTCACGGCGAAGAACGAGCCGGGTCAGCCCAACGCGATCAACAAGACCAACATGGACACCGCGGTCGACATCATGAACCGCCGTGTCAATGGGCTCGGTGTCTCCGAGGCCGAGGTTCAGACCCAGGGTTCCGACAACATCATTGTCAACATCCCCAAGGGCACGAACTCCGAGCAGGCCCGCAAGCAGGTCGGCACCACCGCCAAGCTGTACTTCCGCCCCGTGCTGACCACGGACGTCTCCGGTGCCGCGGCGTCGTCCAGCCCGTCGCCGAGCGCCTCCAGCAGCTCCTCCGGCAAGGCCGGGGACAAGGCGACCTCGTCCTCCTCGTCCTCCGCGACGCCGTCCGCGTCCGCCACCACCCAGGGCCGCGTGGTCAGCGACGCCCTGAAGGCGGGCTCCTCGCCGTCCGCGAGCGGCACCCCCAGCTCCTCGGCCTCGCCCTCCACGAGCGCCTCGCCGTCCGCGAGCGTGGACCCCGCCACCGCCAAGCTCCAGGCCCAGTACGAAGCGCTGGACTGCACCGACAAGGCCGTCCGCGCCAAGGCCGGTGCCGACGCCAAGCCGACCGAGCCGACCGTGGCCTGCGGCCAGGACAAGAACTCCTCCGGCCAGTGGCAGAAGTACATCCTCGGCCCGGCCGAGGTGGCCGGTACGGACATCAAGAAGGCCGGCGCGGTCTTCGACACGCAGAGTGCCGCGGGCTGGAAGGTCACCATGGACTTCACGTCCGGTGGCTCCAAGAAGTTCGCCGCCATCACCGGCAAGCTCGCCCAGAACCAGCCCCCGCAGAACCAGTTCGCGATCGTCCTCGACGGCCAGGTCGTCTCGGACCCCTCGGTGGCCCAGTCGCTGAGCGGCAGCGCCGAGATCTCCGGCAGCTTCACCCAGACCGAGGCCCAGGACCTGGCCAACATGCTGAAGTACGGCGCCCTGCCGCTCAGCTTCAAGGAGTCCAGCGTCACCACGGTGACCGCCGCGCTCGGTGGCGAGCAGCTCCACGCCGGTCTGATCGCGGGCGCCATCGGCCTCGCCCTGGTCGTCCTCTACCTGGTGATCTACTACCGGGGCCTGTCGGTCATCGCCATCGCCTCCCTGGGCGTCTCGGCGATCCTCACGTACGTGCTCATGGCGCTGCTCGGCCCGGCCATCGGCTTCGCGCTGAACCTCCCGGCCGTCTGCGGCGCGATCGTCGCGATCGGCATCACGGCGGACTCGTTCATCGTGTTCTTCGAACGCATCCGTGACGAGATCCGCGAGGGCCGCACCCTGCGTCCGGCCGTCGAGCGCGCCTGGCCGCGTGCCCGTCGCACCATCCTGGTCTCCGACTTCGTGTCGTTCCTCGCCGCCGCGGTGCTCTTCATCGTCACCGTCGGCAAGGTCCAGGGCTTCGCGTTCACCCTCGGTCTGACCACGGTGCTCGACGTCGTCGTGGTGTTCTTCTTCACCAAGCCGCTGATGACCCTCCTGGCCCGCAGGAAGTTCTTCGCGGAGGGCCACCGCTGGTCCGGCCTCGACCCGAAGCGACTGGGCGCCAAGCCGCCGCTGCGCCGCACCCGTCGCGCGTCCGCCCCCGTCGACACGAAGGAGGCGTGAGATGTCGAAACTCGGCACCCTCGGCGCCCGGCTCCACCGCGGCGAGATCGGCTACGACTTCGTCGGCAAGCGCAAGATCTGGTACGGCATCTCGATCCTGATCACCATCACGGCCATCCTCGGCCTGACGGTGCGGGGCCTGAACATGGGCATCGAGTTCCAGGGCGGCGCCGTCTTCACCACCACCGGGAGCAGCAGTGTCTCGGTGAGCCAGGCCGAGACGTTCGCGGAAGAGGCCTCCGGCCACGACGCGGTCGTCCAGGGGCTCGGCAAGGGCGGCCTGCGCATCCAGATCGCCGGCATCGACACCGACAAGTCCGACGCGATCAAGCAGAAGCTCGCCACGGACCTGAAGGTCAACCCCGAGGACATCAACGCCGACCTCGTCGGTCCGAGCTGGGGTGACCAGATCGCCAACAAGGCCTGGGAGGGCCTGGCGATCTTCATGGTCCTCGTCGTGATCTACCTGGCGATCGCCTTCGAGTGGCGCATGGCCATCGCGGCCCTGGTCGCCCTGATCCACGACATCACCATCACGGTCGGCATCTACGCCCTGGTCGGCTTCGAGGTCACCCCGGGCACCGTGATCGGTCTGCTCACGATCCTCGGTTACTCGCTCTACGACACGGTGGTCGTCTTCGACAGCCTCAAGGAGCAGACGAAGGGCATCACCAAGCAGACCCGCTGGACCTACAGCGACGTCGCCGACCGCTCGATCAACAGCACCCTGGTGCGTTCCATCAACACCACGGTGGTCGCGCTGCTGCCGGTCGCCGGCCTGCTGTTCATCGGCGGCGGCGTGCTCGGCGCCGGCATGCTCAACGACATCTCGCTGTCGCTGTTCGTCGGCCTCGCGGCCGGCGCGTACTCCTCGATCTTCATCGCCACGCCGCTCGTCGCCGACCTCAAGGAGCGCGAGCCGGAGATGAAGGCCCTGCGCAAGCGGGTCCTGGCCAAGCGCGCCCAGGCGGCCGCCAAGGGCGAGTCCCTGGAGCCGCAGGCCGCCGAGCCCTCGTACGAGGACGACGAGGACGACGTCACGCCGGCGGTCGTCGGTCCCCGCAACCAGCCCGCGTCCCGCTCCCGCGGCCGCGGCCGTCCCTCGGGGAAGCGCCGATGACCGGCATCGAGGAGCTGCTGACCAGCCGCATCCGTGACGTGGCCGACTACCCGGAGCCGGGTGTGATGTTCAAGGACATCACCCCGCTCCTGGCCGACCCGGCCGCGTTCGGTGCGCTGACCGGCGCCCTGGCGGACATCGCCGTGCGCACCGGCGCCACCAAGATCGTCGGTCTGGAGGCGCGCGGCTTCATCCTCGGAGCCCCGGTCGCCGTCCACGCGGGCATCGGCTTCATCCCCGTGCGCAAGGCGGGCAAGCTCCCCGGAGCGACCCTGTCGCAGGCGTACGACCTGGAGTACGGCTCCGCCGAGATCGAGGTGCACGCCGAGGACCTGAGCGGCGCCGACCGCGTCCTCGTCGTCGACGACGTCCTCGCCACCGGCGGCACCGCCGAGGCATCCCTCCAGCTCATCCGCAGGGCGGGCGCCGAGGTCGCGGGCCTCGCCGTGCTGATGGAGCTGGGCTTCCTGGGCGGCCGCGGCCGTCTGGAGCCGGCCCTGGCCGGAGCTCCCCTGGAGGCGCTGCTGACGGTCTGAGGACCGCGCGCACGCCACCCGGGAGTCCGCTCCCGGACAGGCCCCCGAAAGGCCTGAGGCACCCGTAGGACACCCTGGAGGCGGGCCCGGAGGAATCCGGCGCCCGCCTCCGGCGTTCCCCCTGTACGAGGCCGCCCCCGGCGGCCGACAGCGAGTCCGGCACGAAGGATCGCTACCATGGGGTTTCCGGAGCCTGACCGGGGGACCCGGATCGCGCACGAGGAGCCCTCTTGCCAGACGAGGCCCAGCCACTCGCCCCCAGCGCGGAACGCCTGGGGCGAACCGCCTCCACCCAGCCCGAGCCCGCCTCGGGCCCTGCGGAGAAGCCCGCACGGAACGGAGCGAGCGGGCCGGTCGAGCACGCCCAGTCCGCGCCCGACGGAACGGCGGCCGAGGCGTCGCGCCCCAAACCGGCCCCGCCCGAGCGGCCCGTGAACACCCCGGCGGTCCGGCCCGCGGCAGCGCAGCCCTCCCGCTCCGGCGGCTCCTCCAACCGCGTCCGGGCCCGCCTCGCCCGTCTCGGCGTGCAGCGCTCGAACCCGTACAACCCGGTCCTGGAACCGCTGCTGCGGATAGTGCGCAGCAACGACCCCAAGATCGAGACGTCCACGCTCCGGCAGATCGAGAAGGCCTACCAGGTCGCCGAGCGGTGGCACCGGGGCCAGAAGCGCAAGAGCGGCGACCCGTACATCACGCACCCGCTCGCCGTCACCACCATCCTCGCCGAGCTGGGCATGGACCCGGCCACGCTCATGGCCGGTCTCCTGCACGACACGGTCGAGGACACCGAGTACGGCCTGGACCAGCTCCGCCGCGACTTCGGCGACTCCGTCGGCCTCCTCGTCGACGGCGTCACCAAGCTGGACAAGGTCAAGTTCGGTGAGGCCGCGCAGGCCGAGACCGTGCGCAAGATGGTCGTCGCGATGGCCAAGGACCCGCGCGTCCTGGTCATCAAGCTCGCCGACCGCCTGCACAACATGCGCACCATGCGCTATCTCAAGCGCGAGAAGCAGGAGAAGAAGGCGCGCGAGACCCTGGAGATCTACGCGCCGCTCGCCCACCGCCTGGGCATGAACACCATCAAGTGGGAGCTGGAGGACCTCGCCTTCGCGATCCTCTACCCCAAGATGTACGACGAGATCGTGCGCCTGGTCGCCGAGCGCGCCCCCAAGCGCGACGAGTACCTCGCCATAGTGACCGACGAGGTCCAGTCGGACCTGCGCGCGGCCCGCATCAAGGCGACCGTCACCGGCCGCCCGAAGCACTACTACAGCGTCTACCAGAAGATGATCGTCCGCGGCCGTGACTTCGCGGAGATCTACGACCTGGTGGGCATCCGCGTCCTCGTGGACACCGTCCGCGACTGCTATGCGGCACTCGGCACCGTGCACGCGCGATGGAACCCGGTCCCCGGCCGGTTCAAGGACTACATCGCGATGCCGAAGTTCAACATGTACCAGTCGCTGCACACGACGGTCATCGGCCCCAACGGCAAGCCCGTCGAACTCCAGATCCGTACGTTCGACATGCACCGCCGCGCCGAGTACGGCATCGCCGCGCACTGGAAGTACAAGCAGGAGACCGTCGCCGGGTCCTCCAAGATCCGCACCGACGTGCCCCGGGCCGCCAAGGGCAGCGCCGGCCAGGACACGGTCAACGACATGGCGTGGCTGCGCCAGCTCCTCGACTGGCAGAAGGAGACCGAGGACCCCAGCGAGTTCCTGGAGTCCCTGCGCTTCGACCTGTCGCGCAACGAGGTCTTCGTCTTCACGCCGAAGGGCGACGTCATAGCGCTTCCGGCCGGTGCGACACCGGTGGACTTCGCGTACGCGGTGCACACGGAGGTCGGCCACCGGACCATAGGGGCACGGGTCAACGGACGCCTCGTGCCGCTCGAGTCCACCCTGGACAACGGCGATCTGGTCGAGGTCTTCACCTCCAAGGCGGCCGGCGCGGGCCCCTCCCGCGACTGGCTCGGCTTCGTGAAGTCGCCGCGCGCCCGCAACAAGATCCGCGCGTGGTTCTCCAAGGAACGCCGCGACGAGGCCATCGAGCACGGCAAGGACGCCATCGCCCGCGCGATGCGCAAGCAGAACCTGCCCATCCAGCGGATCCTCACCGGCGACTCCCTGGTCACGCTCGCGCACGAGATGCGCTACCCCGACATCTCGTCGCTGTACGCGGCGATCGGCGAGGGCCATGTCACCGCCCAGAGCGTCGTCCAGAAGCTCGTGCAGGCACTCGGCGGCGAGGAGGCGGCCACCGAGGAGATCGACGAGTCCGTACCCCCGGCGCGGGGCCGCGGCCGCAAGCGGCGCAGCAACAACGACCCGGGTGTCGTCGTCAAGGGCGTCGACGACGTGTGGGTCAAGCTCGCCCGCTGCTGCACGCCGGTGCCGGGCGACCCGATCATCGGGTTCGTCACCCGCGGCAGCGGCGTCTCGGTCCACCGCAGCGACTGCGTGAACGTCGACTCGCTCTCGCGCGAGCCCGAGCGCATCCTCGAGGTCGAGTGGGCGCCCACCCAGTCCTCGGTCTTCCTGGTCGCCATACAGGTCGAGGCCCTGGACCGGTCCCGGCTGCTGTCGGACGTCACCCGTGTCCTGTCCGACCAGCACGTCAACATCCTGTCCGCGGCCGTCCAGACCTCCCGGGACCGTGTCGCCACCTCCCGGTTCACCTTCGAGATGGGCGACCCCAAGCACCTGGGACACGTCCTGAAGGCCGTACGGGGCGTCGAGGGCGTCTACGACGTGTACCGCGTGACATCGGCCCGCAGGCCCTCCGAGGCCTGACGCCGGAGACATGAGAAGGGGCTCCCGTACGGTGCGTACGGGAGCCCCTTCACATGGGTGCGGCGGGTGTCAGCCGGTGCGGCGGTGTGTCAGCCGCCGAACTCCTGAAGACCCTTCAGCGCCTGGTCCAGCAGCGCCTGACGGCCGTCCAGCTCCCGCTGGAGCTTGTCGGCCTTCGCGGTGTTGCCCGCGGAGCGCGCCGCCTCGATCTGGCCCTGGAGCTTGTCGACGGCGGCCTGGAGCTGACCGGTCAGACCCTCGGCACGCGCGCGTGCCTCCGGGTTCGTCCGGCGCCACTCGGTCTCCTCCGACTCCTGGAGAGCCCGCTCCACCGCGTGCATCCGGCCCTCGACCTTCGGGCGGGCGTCGCGCGGCACGTGGCCGATGGCCTCCCAGCGCTCGTTGATGGAACGGAAGGCCGCACGGGCCGCCTTCAGGTCCTGCACCGGGACGAGCTTCTCGGCCTCCTCGGCCAGCTCCTCCTTGAGCTTCAGGTTCTCCGTCTGCTCCGCGTCACGCTCGGCGAACACCGAGCTGCGCGCCGCGAAGAAGACGTCCTGGGCGCCGCGGAAGCGGTTCCACAGGTCGTCCTCGTGCTCGCGCTGGGCGCGGCCCGCGGCCTTCCAGTCCGCCATCAGCTCGCGGTAGCGGGCCGCCGTCGGGCCCCAGTCCGACGAGCCGGACAGCGACTCGGCCTCGGCGACCAGCTTCTCCTTGGTCTTGCGGGCCTCCTCGCGCTGCGCGTCCAGCGACGCGAAGTGCGCCTTGCGCCGCTTGGAGAACGCCGAGCGGGCGTGCGAGAAGCGGTGCCACAGCTCGTCGTCCGACTTGCGGTCGAGTCGCGGCAGCCCCTTCCACGTGTCCACCAGCGCACGAAGCCGCTCACCGGCCGCCCGCCACTGGTCGCTCTGCGCCAGCTCCTCGGCCTCGACGACCAGCGCCTCCTTGGCGTGCCGCGCCTCGTCGGACTGCTTGGCCCGCTGGACCTTGCGCTCCTCACGGCGCGCGTCGACCGTCGCGACGAGCTTGTCCAGCCGCACCTTGAGCGCGTCCAGATCACCGACCGCGTGGTGGGCGTCCACCTGCTCGCGGATGTGATCGATGGCGGTCTGGGCGTCCTTCGCCGACAGGTCGGTGGTCTTCACTCGCTTTTCGAGGAGGCCGATCTCGACAACCAGGCCTTCGTACTTGCGCTCGAAGTAGGCCAGCGCCTCATCAGGGGTGCCTGCCTGCCAGGATCCGACGACCTGCTCGCCGTCGGCCGTACGCACGTACACGGTCCCCGTCTCGTCGACGCGGCCCCACGGGTCGCTGCTCACAGCGCCTCCTCCACATGATGCCTGTGGGGGGCTTCGGAGCCCCCTGGCATCGTCCACAGTTTCGTCACGGCCAACATAGGCGACCGGCGGGGCGGCTGTCCGCATCCCGCGCGACCGAAATTCAGCAGCGTACGGTCAGGATTTCGTCACGGTCAGCTTGTTGACGACGACCGTCGCGTTCGGCGCGCCGTCGCCCTGGCCCGTGCTCTCGCCGGCGGCCGCGATCTTCTTGAGAACCGTCATGCCGGACTTGGAAATAGTTCCGAACGGTGTGTAGCTGGGCGGAAGCTGACTGTCCTGGTACACCAGGAAGAACTGGCTGCCGCCGGTGTGCTTCTGGCCGGTGTTGGCCATGGCGATCGTGCCCGCCGGGTACACGTTGCCCTTGAGCGTCTTGTCCTTCAGATTCTCGTCCGGAATCGTGTAGCCGGGACCGCCGCTGCCCTGGGCCGTCGGGTCACCGCACTGCAGGACGTAGATCCCGTTGGTGGTGAGCCGGTGGCACTTGGTGTGGTCGAAGTAGCCCTTGCCCGCGAGGAAGGCGAACGAGTTCACCGTGTGCGGGGCGGCGGACGCCTTGAGGGCGATGTCGATGTCACCGCACGTCGTCGCCATCTTCATGGAGTACGCGGCGGACGTGTCGATGGTGACCGCCGGCTCCTTCTTCCACGTGAGCGACTTCACCTTGCCCTCGGCCGGCTTCTCGCACGGATCGGGCGCCTTGCTCGGCGGCGTCGCGCTGGGCGTCGCCCCGGCCGCGCTCGCCTTCTTGTCGTCGCTCTTGAAGAGCCCGGTCGCGTAGGCCGTCGCACCGCCCGCGACGAGCACGCCGACGACCGCCGCGATCACCGCGTTGCGGGTTTGGGTCCTCCGTCGAGCGGATGTGCGGCGCTGCTGCTGTCGCAAGAACTTCTCCCGGGCGAGCTGACGCCGCCGCTGTTCCTGGCTGACCACCGGAATTCTCCTCGTGCGTCTCGTACGTCGAGTGGGACGCGTGCGTCGCCTGAGCCGACCACCCGCGTGTGCCCCGTACCGTATATGGGTTCGCTGAGGAATCGGCAGCGCCGGTAGGCTCTGATCCACAGCCAACCGCCCCGTACGACACCAGCGCGTACGCCACCACGAAGGACGATCGTGCTCATTGCCGGGTTCCCCGCCGGGGCCTGGGGGACCAACTGTTACCTGGTCGCCCCCGCCGCGGGTGAGGAGTGCGTGATCATCGACCCGGGCCATCAGGCCGCCCAGGGAGTCGAGGACGCGCTCAAGAAGCATCGGCTCAAGCCCGTCGCGGTCATCCTGACCCATGGCCACATCGACCATGTCGCCTCGGTCGTCCCGGTGTGCGGAGCGCACGACGTTCCGGCCTGGATCCACCCCGAGGACCGGTACATGATGAGCGACCCGGAGAAGGCGCTCGGACGGTCCATCGGCATGCCACTGATGGGCGAGCTGACCGTGGGGGAGCCCGACGACGTGCGGACGCTGACCGACGGCGCGGAGCTGAGGCTGGCGGGCCTCGACCTCTCCGTCGCGCACGCGCCGGGCCATACGAAGGGGTCGGTGACGTTCCGGATGCCCGAGAGCGCGGACATCCCGTCCGTGTTCTTCTCCGGGGATCTGCTCTTCGCCGGCTCCATCGGACGCACCGACCTGCCGGGCGGCGACATGGACGAGATGCTCGACTCGCTGGGCCGCGTGTGCCTGCCGCTCGACGACTCGACCGTGGTGCTGTCCGGCCACGGCCCCCAGACGACCATCGGCCAGGAGCGCGCCACCAACCCGTATCTGCGGCAGGTGGCGGCCGGCCTGGGAGCGGACCCGACCTCCGCTCCACGACGAGGAATGTGACAAGACTTCCGTGAGCACCTTCAGGGCCCCCAAGGGCACGTACGACCTCATCCCGCCGGACAGCGCCAAGTACCTCGCGGTCCGCGAGGCCATCGCGGCCCCGCTGCGCAACTCCGGCTACGGCTACATCGAGACGCCCGGTTTCGAGAACGTCGAGCTGTTCGCCCGCGGTGTCGGTGAGTCCACCGACATCGTGACCAAGGAGATGTACGCCTTCGAGACCAAGGGCGGCGACAGGCTGGCGCTGCGCCCCGAGGGCACCGCCTCCGTGCTGCGCGCGGCCCTCGAGGCCAACCTGCACAAGGCGGGCAACCTCCCCGTCAAGCTCTGGTACTCGGGCTCGTACTACCGCTACGAGCGTCCCCAGAAGGGCCGTTACCGCCACTTCTCCCAGGTGGGCGCCGAGGCGATCGGAGCCGAGGACCCGGCGCTCGACGCCGAGCTCATCATCCTGGCGGACCAGGCGTACCGCTCGCTGGGCCTGCGGAACTTCCGCATCCTGCTGAACAGCCTGGGCGACAAGGAGTGCCGTCCCGTCTACCGGGCCGCGCTGCAGGACTTCCTGCGCGGCCTGGACCTCGACGAGGAGACGCTGCGCCGCGCGGAGATCAACCCGCTGCGGGTGCTCGACGACAAGCGCGAGGACGTCCAGAAGCAGCTCGGCGGGGCACCGCTGCTGCGCGACTACCTGTGCGACGCCTGCAAGGCCTACCACGAGGAGGTGCGCGACCTGATCACGGCCGCGGGCGTCTCCTTCGAGGACGACCCGAAGCTGGTGCGCGGTCTGGACTACTACACGCGCACGACCTTCGAGTTCGTGCACGACGGCCTCGGCTCGCAGTCCGCGGTCGGCGGCGGCGGCCGTTACGACGGGCTGTCCGAGATGATCGGCGGCCCCGCGCTGCCGTCCGTCGGCTGGGCGCTGGGCGTCGACCGTACGGTACTGGCGCTGGAGGCGGAGGGCGTGGAGCTCGAACTCCCCTCGTCCACCAGCGTGTTCGCGGTGCCGCTCGGGGAGGAGGCCCGCCGGACGCTCTTCGGCGTGGTCACCGAACTGCGCCGGGCCGGTGTCGCCGCCGACTTCTCGTACGGCGCGAAGGGGCTCAAGGGCGCGATGAAGAACGCGAACCGCAGCGGGGCCCGCTTCACGGTCGTCGCCGGTGAGCGGGACCTCGCCGAGGGCGTCGTGCAGCTCAAGGACATGGAGTCCGGTGAGCAGACGGCGGTCGCGGTCGACGCGATCGTGTCCGAACTGCGCGCGCGCCTGGGCTGATCCGGCCGCTCCCGCCCGGTGGGCCTCCCACCGGGCGGGTCCTCGCCCGGCACCGGACCTGTCAGGGTCCGGCACCGGGGTGGCCGTCCGGCACCGGACCTGTCCGGGTCCGCACTGGGGTGGGGTGCCCGGCCGGAGCCGTCAGCCGTCGCGGCGGTTCTTCCAGCGGAAGGTCAGCAGACACAGCAGCAGGCCTCCGACGCACCACGCCCCGAGCACCAGCGCGACGCGCCCGAACTCCCAGTCGCCCGCCTGCTCCAGCACCTTCGCGGAGTCGGGCAGGAACACCCCGCGCAGCCCCTGGCACATCCACTTGAGGGGGAACAGCGCGCCGATGTTCAGCATCCAGTCCGGGATGGTGTCGACGGATATGTAGACGCCGGAGATGAACTGGAGGACGAGGAAGGGCAGGACGACCACCGAGGTGGCGCTCTTGCCGGACTTCGGAACCGAACTGATCGCGATGCCGAGCAGGGCGCAGGCCGTCAGACCCAGGACGAAGATCCAGCCGAAGTCCGCCCACCGGCCGGCGTCGGAGGGCAGATCGACGCCGTACAGCGTGGTGCCGACGGCGAGCAGGATCGCCGTCTCCAGGGCACCGGTCACCAGAACCAGCCATATCTTGCCGAAGAAGTACGCGGCCGGCGGCATCGGTGTGCCGCGCAGCCGGCGCAGCACCCTCTCGTCCCGTTCGATCGCGATCGAGATGCCGAGGGACTGGAAACTGGTCGACATGATGCCCGCGGCCATCATCGCGGGGACGTAGAGCTGGGACGCGGTGATGCCCGCGCCCTTCACGTCGTTGCTGAAGATCGACGCGAACAGGAACAGGAAGACCACCGGGAAGGCGAAGGTGAAGACCACCTGGTCCCGCTGGCGGAAGAACTGCTTGAGCTCCAGGCCGCCGCGGCGCAGTCCCAGCCCCCAGGCGCCGGGCAGCCGGCCGGACGCGTCCTTCGTGCCGGGTCGTACCTCGGTCGTGGTCATCGCGCGTCCTCCTGGCCGGTCAGCCGCAGATAGACGTCCTCCAGGGTCGGGCGGCTCACCCGCAGTCCCGGGATCTCGCCGTCGAAGCGGCGGGTGAGGTCGGCCACCGTCTTCGTGGGCGTCCCGGTGCGCTCGCTGCGCGGGCTGCCGTCGGCCTCCGTCCACGCGACCGTGGCCTCGCTGCCGAACCGCTCGCGCAGCGCGGCCGGTTCGCCCTCGGCGACGACGCGGCCCCGCGCGACGACCGCCAGCCGGTCCGCGAGTGCCTCGGCCTCCTCCATGTAGTGCGTGGTCAGCAGGATGGTGGTGCCCTCGTCGGCCAGTTTGCGGATCAGCTCCCAGAACTGCCGTCGCGCCGCCGGGTCGAAGCCGGTGGTCGGCTCGTCCAGGAGCAGCAGCTCGGGCCCGCCGATCACTCCGAGGGCCACGTCGAGCCGCCGGCGCTGACCGCCCGAGAGCGACTTGATCCTGCTGCCCGCCTTCGCCTCGAGACCGACCAGACCGATGACTTCCTCGGGGTCGCGGGGATTCGGGTAATAACGGGAGAAATGCCGCACCGTCTCGCCCACCGTCAACTCGGCGGGCGCGGATTCGTCCTGCCAGACGATTCCGACGCGTGAGCGCCACGCGCGCGTGCCCGTCTCCGGGTCCGAGCCGAGCACGGAGACCTCGCCCGCGTCCCGCCGGCGGTTGCCCTGGAGGATCTCCACGGTGGTGCTCTTGCCCGCTCCGTTCGGTCCGAGCAGGCCGAACACCTCGCCCCGCCGGATGCCCAGATCGATGCCGTCGACCGCGGTCACGTCCCCGTACTGCTTGCGCAGCCCCCGTACGTCCACCGCGAGTCGCTCCGCGTGAGTTGTCATGCGGAAGAGCATCTCCCCGAACCGAACCTTCCGGGGTGCCCGTGCGTACCTTCTTATGGCCACCGAACGGTGGGCGGCCGGGCGGGTGCGGCACAATGAGCCTGCCCGCAGGCCCCTTCGAAGCTACGGAAACGGCGTGATGAACAAGACGACAGTCAAGGACGTCCCGACCGGTCAGGAACGCCCTGCCGCCACCCCCGCGCGCACGGCCGGCGGCAGCCGCGCCCTCGCGGTGCTGCTGGTGATCACGGGCGCGGCCGGTCTCCTTGCCGCGTGGGTCATCACGATCGACAAGTTCAAGCTGCTGGAGAACCCGAACTTCGTCCCGGGCTGCAGCCTGAACCCGGTGGTTTCCTGCGGCAACATCATGAAGAGCGAACAGGCCTCGGCCTTCGGCTTCCCGAACCCCATGATGGGGCTCGTCGCCTACGGCATCGTGATCTGCGTCGGCATGAGCCTGCTCGCCCGCGCGACCTTCCCGCGCTGGTACTGGCTGACCTTCAACGCGGGCACGCTCTTCGGCGTCGCGTTCTGCACCTGGCTCCAGTTCCAGTCGCTGTACCGGATCAACTCGCTCTGCCTGTGGTGCAGCCTGGCCTGGGTCGCCACGATCATCATGTTCTGGTACGTGACGTCCTTCAACGTCCGCAACGGCTTCCTGCCCGCCCCGGGCTGGCTCAAGGGCTTCTTCGGCGAGTTCACCTGGGTCCTGCCGGCGCTGCACATCGGCATCATCGGCATGCTGATCCTGACCCGCTGGTGGGACTTCTGGACGAGCTGACCGGCTGACGGGCGGGCGCGTCGACGGGCCGGTCGCGGCCCCGACCGCGGCCCCGGTCCACGGCCCGGCGGGGATTGTCAGTGGTGTGACATAGGGTTTTGGACGTGGAGCCCGACCTGTTCACCGCCGCCGCAGAAGAACGCCAGGAGAAGGACCCGTCCAGCAGTCCTCTCGCCGTGCGGATGCGCCCGCGCACCCTCGACGAGGTCGTGGGGCAGCAGCATCTGCTGAAGCCGGGCTCGCCCCTGCGCAGACTGGTCGCCGAGGCCGACGGCGGCCCGGCCGGACCGTCCTCGGTGATCCTCTGGGGCCCGCCGGGCACCGGCAAGACGACCCTCGCCTACGTCGTCTCCAAGGCGACCGACAAGCGCTTCGTGGAACTCTCCGCGATCACCGCGGGCGTCAAGGAGGTCCGCGCGGTCATCGACGGCGCCCGCCGCGCCGCCGGGGGGTACGGCAAGGAGACCGTCCTCTTCCTGGACGAGATCCACCGCTTCAGCAAGGCCCAGCAGGACTCCCTGCTCCCGGCCGTGGAGAACCGCTGGGTGACCCTGATCGCCGCGACCACTGAGAACCCGTACTTCTCGGTGATCTCGCCGCTCCTCTCCCGCTCCCTCCTGCTGACCCTCGAAAGCCTCACCGACGACGATCTGCGCGGCCTGCTGCGCCGGGCGCTCGCCTCGGAGCGCGGCCTCAAGGACTCCGTGGCCCTGCCCGGCGACACCGAGGACCATCTGCTGCGCATCGCCGGCGGTGATGCCCGCCGCGCCCTGACCGCCCTGGAGGCCGCGGCCGGCGCGGCCCTCGACAAGGGCGAGCCGGAGATCACCCTCCAGACCCTGGAGGCCACGGTCGACCGCGCCGCCGTGAAGTACGACCGCGACGGCGACCAGCACTACGACGTGGCGAGCGCGCTCATCAAGTCCATCCGCGGCTCCGACGTGGACGCCGCCCTGCACTACCTCGCCCGGATGATCGAGGCGGGCGAGGACCCCCGCTTCATCGCCCGCCGCCTGATGATCTCCGCCAGCGAGGACATCGGCCTCGCCGACCCGAACGCGCTGCCCATAGCCGTCGCGGCCGCGCAGGCCGTCGCGATGATCGGCTTCCCGGAGGCCGCGCTCACCCTCAGCCACGCCACCATCGCCCTCGCGCTGGCCCCCAAGTCCAACGCCGCGACCACCGCCATCGGTGCCGCGCTGGAGGACGTCCGCAAGGGACACGCCGGTCCGGTGCCGGCCCACCTGCGCGACGGCCACTACAAGGGCGCGGCCAAGCTCGGGCACGCCCAGGGGTACGTGTATCCCCACGACCTGCCCGAGGGCATCGCGGCCCAGCAGTACGCGCCCGAGGAACTCACGGACCGGGAGTACTACACCCCGACCCGGCACGGCGCCGAGGCGCGCTACGCCGACGCCGTGGAGTGGACCAGGAAGCGCCTCGGTAGAGGGCGCTCCTGAGCACCCTGTACGATGGCTCGAAGCGCTGCGTCCCGTGTCCGGCTCCGGTCGGCACCACCAGAACGGGACATCCAGCCGGAGCCCCTGCCACCACGGGGGGATTCCAGGAGCGTCGCGCACCGTCGAAGGTGTCGCGGGCAACCCACCACCACCCGGAACTCCGGGACCGGTCGGTGGGTCACTCGCGTGCTGCACGTATGTGCCCAGACCCAGGAGCGGCTGCCCGCCCCGTCCCCGTGGATCTCCACGGCGGCGAGGAGGGTTTCCCGGGCTGCGGATTGCGACCTCCCCTAACCCTGGTGAAGCCGTATTCGCATCGGAAACATGAGGTGTTTGGTTCATGGCGAACCAGTCCCGCCCCAAGGTCAAGAAGTCGCGTGCGCTCGGTATCGCGCTGACCCCGAAGGCTGTCAAGTACTTCGAGGCCCGCCCCTACCCGCCGGGTGAGCACGGCCGTGGCCGCAAGCAGAACTCGGACTACAAGGTCCGTCTGCTCGAGAAGCAGCGTCTGCGCGCGCAGTACGACGTGTCCGAGCGCCAGCTCGTCCGCGCCTACGAGCGTGCCTCCAAGGTCCAGGGCAAGACCGGTGAGGCCCTGATCATCGAGCTGGAGCGTCGTCTCGACGCGCTGGTCCTGCGTTCGGGCATCGCCCGCACGATCTACCAGGCCCGCCAGATGGTCGTTCACGGCCACATCGAGGTCAACGGCCAGAAGGTCGACAAGCCCTCGTTCCGCGTCCGTCCCGACGACGTCGTGATGGTCCGCGAGCGCAGCCGCAGCAAGACGCTGTTCGAGGTTTCCCGCGCCGGTGGCTTCGCCCCCGACGGCGAGACCCCGCGCTACCTCCAGGTGAACCTCGCCGCCCTGGCCTTCCGCCTGGACCGTGAGCCGAACCGCAAGGAGATCCCGGTGATCTGCGACGAGCAGCTCGTCGTCGAGTACTACGCCCGCTGATCTTTCAACAGCGGACGCGGTACCACCCAAGCGTCGGCGTCAGCCCGTCGTCTCCCCGCCCTTCGAGGTGGGCGAGACGGCGGGCTTTCGCACGTCCGGGGGCAGCCTGCGCGGCGAGGGCACCGCACCCAGGGGCGGCACCCCGGCCCCGCCCAGCGCCCGGGCGACCGCCGCGTCCTGCCCGAGCAGCCCGCCCGCCCGTACGCACTCCTCGTACCGCTCGTCACCCAGCTCCTGCCGGGCCAGGGCCGCACAGCGCTCGTGCGGCGCGTTGTAGTACGCCGAGCCGAACAGCGGCAGACCCACCGACGGCCACATGCGCGCCGCCGCCCCCTGCAGCACCGCGGCCTCGGCTGCGTCCCCCTCCACCACCGTCACCAGGGCGAGCAGCTCGACCGCGAGCACGGCGCCGAGCAGATCGTGGAAACTGTGCGCGATCCCCAGGCCCTGCTCCAGCAGACCGCGCGCCCGCGCCGGATCGCCCTCCGCCTGCGCCTGGTACCCGAGGACGTACAGCGCGTAGGCCAGCGCCCAGCGCTCCCCGTGGTCCTCGCACACCCCGCGGACGTCCTCGCACAGTTTCACCGCGCCCGGCATGTCGCCCTGGAAGGCGAGCGCCATGGCCAGCTCGATCTGGCCCATCAGCACATTGCTGTTGAGCTCGCCGATCTCGTGATACCGGTCCAGCGCCGAGCGCAGCAGCCTCTCGGCCCGCGCCATGTCGTCCGTGACCAGGGCCAGACAGCCGGTGCGATGCTCGGCGTACGCCACCGCGACGGCGTTCCCGCAGCGCTCCGCCTCGTCGCGGCACTCCTGGAGCGCGGACAGCGCGGGCACCGAGTCGCCCTGGAGGACCGCCACGTAGCCGAGCACCCACAGGGCCTTCAGCCGTGACTGGTCGCGGTCGCCGTCGAGTTCGACACTGCGCTCCAGCCAGTGCCGCCCCTCCGAGAGACGGCCGCAGCCGACCCAGTAGAACCACAGGGCGCCCGCCAGGTACTGGCCCAGATGCGCGTCGTCGGGTTCGCCGAGCGAGTACTCCAGCGCGCAGCGCAGATTCGGCAGTTCCGTCTCGACGCGCACCGCCACCTCGGCCTGCCGCGGCGAGAACCAGTCCAGTTCGCACCAGGTGACCAGGCCCATGTACCAGTCGCGGTGGCGACGGCGCAGCCGCTCCGCGTCGCCCGTCGCCGCCAGCCAGTGCGCCCCGTAGGCGCGGACCGTGTCCAGCATCCGGTACCGCACTCCGGCCGCGGTCTCCTCGCGCGCGAGCACCGACTGCGCGAGCAGTTCGCCGAGCACGTCCAGCACGTCGTCGGCGTGCAGTCCGTCCCCGCTGCACACGTACTCCGCGGCCTCCAGATCGAACTGCCCGGCGAACACCGACAGGCGCGCCCACAGCAGCCGCTCTCCCGGTGTGCACAGTTCGTGGCTCCAGCCGATCGCCGTCCGCAGGGTCTGGTGCCGCGGCGGCGCGTCGCGCACACCGCCGGTCAGCAGCCGGAACCGGTCCTCCAGGCGGGCGAGCAACTGAGCGGGGGAGAGGGCGCCGACGCGGCCCGCCGCCAGTTCCAGCGCCAGCGGGATCCCGTCCAGCCGCCGGCACAGCTCCCGGACGTCGGAGCCGTTGCCCTCGCCCAGCGCGAAGCCGGGCACCCGGGCCGCCGCCCGGTCCGCGAACAGCTCCACGGCCTCGGCCTCGTCCAGCGGCGCCAGCGGGAACACCCGCTCGCCCGCGATCCCCAGCGGTCTGCGGCCCACGGCCAGCACCCGCAGTCCCGGCGCCCGCCGCAGCAACTCGCCCACCAGCGCGGCGCTCACGTCGACCAGGTGCTCGAAGCCGTCCAGGACCAGCAGGAGCCTGCGCCCGGCGACATGGTCGAGCAGCACCCGGCGCGGCGGCTTCGCCGTGTGGTCCGTCAGCCCGAAGGCCTCGGCCACGGCGTACTCGACGAGTTCCGGGTCGTGCACCGCGGACAGGTCCACGTGCCACACCCCGTCGCGCGGGTCCGTCGCCGCCGCCGCGTGGGTGGCGAGGCGGGTCTTGCCGACGCCCCCCATGCCGGTCACGGTGACCAGACGGACCGCCTCCAGCGCCTCGGCCAGCCGCGCGAGCTCCGCGGAGCGCCCCACGAACGCGTCGAGTTCCAGGGGCAGATTGCCGGGTACGGCAGGACCGGAGTGTCGGCCGGGGTGAGAACGCTGCATGAGATACGGAGCGTACTGACCCGTTAGCGCTCCGTACAATCGGTTCGCGCAACTCCACACTCCGGAGCGGATAAATGCGGTACGGAGCCCCGGCCCCGGCGCGATAGGCTCGGGTGACGACTTTTCGATGTTCAGGCACACAGTCAGGGAGCGGGTGCACAGTGTCCGGTGGTGAGGTGGCCGGGATCCTGGTGGCCGTCTTCTGGGCGATCCTGGTCTCCTTCCTCGCCGTCGCGCTGGTGAGGCTGGCCCAGACGCTCAGGGCGACCACCAAGCTCGTCGCGGACGTGACCGACCAGGCCGTCCCGCTCCTGGCCGACGCCTCGGCGGCGGTGCGCTCCGCGCAGACGCAGATCGACCGGGTCGACGCCATCGCGTCGGACGTCCAGGAGGTCACGTCGAACGCCTCGGCGCTGTCGACGACCGTCGCCTCCACGTTCGGCGGCCCGCTGGTCAAGGTCGCGGCGTTCGGGTACGGCGTGCGCCGGGCCATCGGAGGCCGTCGTGACAATGTGCCCGACAAAGCGCCCCGGCGTACCGTGATCGTGGGCCGCGCCGTCCCGTCCACCCGGCGGGGAAAGCGGAAGAAGGACTGACGCAGCGATGTTCCGCCGTACGTTCTGGTTCACCGCGGGCGCAGCCGCGGGTGTATGGGCCACCACCAAGGTCAACCGCAAGCTCAGGCAGCTCACCCCCGAGAGCCTCGCGGCGCAGGCCGCGAACAAGGCGATCGACGCGGGCCACCGCCTCAAGGAGTTCGCGCTCGACGTCCGCGACGGGATGGCCCAGCGAGAGGCCGAACTCGGCGAGGTGCTCGGTCTGAACGCGGACCCGGATCCCGAACTGCCCACCCAGCGCCGTATCGCCGCGATCGGCGGCGGCGAGCAGTCCGGCAACAACAAGCAGATCAAGTACATCGACAACACGACGTACTCGTACAACCGGAATGAGGACCACTGATGGAGTCGGCTGAAATCCGCCGCCGCTGGTTGAGCTTCTACGAGGAGCGCGGTCACACCGTCGTCCCTTCGGCGTCGCTCATCGCGGACGACCCGACTCTGCTCCTGGTCCCCGCCGGCATGGTCCCCTTCAAGCCGTACTTCCTCGGCGAGGTCAAGGCTCCCTGGGCGCGCGCCACCAGCGTGCAGAAGTGCGTGCGCACGCCCGACATCGAAGAGGTCGGCAAGACCACGCGCCACGGCACGTTCTTCCAGATGTGCGGCAACTTCTCCTTCGGCGACTACTTCAAGGAAGGGGCCATCACCTACGCCTGGGAGCTGCTCACCACGCCCCAGGACAAGGGTGGTTACGGCCTAGACCCCGAGCGTCTGTGGATCACGGTCTACCTCGACGACGACGAGGCCGAGACCATCTGGCGCGACAAGATCGGCGTCCCGGCCGAGCGCATCCAGCGCCTGGGCAAGAAGGACAACTACTGGTCCATGGGCGTCCCGGGCCCCTGCGGTCCGTGCTCCGAGATCAACTACGACCGCGGTCCCGAGTTCGGTGTCGAGGGCGGCCCGGCCGTCAACGACGAGCGCTACGTGGAGATCTGGAACCTGGTCTTCATGCAGTACGAGCGCGGCGAGGGCACCTCGAAGGACGACTTCGAGATCCTCGGCGAGCTGCCCAGCAAGAACATCGACACCGGCCTCGGCCTCGAGCGCCTCGCGATGATTCTGCAGGGCGTGCAGAACATGTACGAGATCGACACCTCCATGGCGGTCATCAACAAGGCCACCGAGCTGACGGGTGTCGAGTACGGTGCCGCCCACGCCTCCGACGTGTCGCTGCGTGTGGTCACCGACCACATGCGCACCTCCGTGATGCTCATCGGCGACGGCGTGAGCCCCGGCAACGAGGGCCGCGGCTATGTGCTGCGCCGCATCATGCGCCGCGCCATCCGCAACATGCGCCTGCTCGGCGCCACCGGACCGGTCGTCAAGGACCTCATCGACGTCGTCATCGGCATGATGGGCCGGCAGTACCCGGAGCTGGTCACCGACCGGCAGCGGATCGAGACCGTGGCCCTCGCCGAGGAGGCCGCCTTCCTCAAGACCCTGAAGGCCGGCACGAACATCCTCGACACGGCCATCACCGACACGAAGTCGTCGGGTGGCACGGTCCTCGCCGGCGACAAGGCCTTCCTGCTCCACGACACGTGGGGCTTCCCGATCGACCTCACCCTCGAAATGGCCGCCGAACAGGGCCTGTCGGTGGACGAGGACGGCTTCCGCCGCCTGATGAAGGAGCAGCGGGACAAGGCCAAGGCCGACGCCCGCGCCAAGAAGACCGGCCACGCCGACCTCGGCGCCTACCGCCAGATCGCCGACGCCGCCGGTGAGACCGACTTCGTCGGCTACGACGGCACCGAGGCCGAGTCGACGATCGTCGGCATCCTCGTGGACGGCGTCTCCTCGCCGGCCGCCACCGAGGGCGACGAGGTCGAGATCGTCCTCGACCGCACCCCGTTCTACGCCGAGGGCGGCGGCCAGATCGGCGACACCGGCCGCATCCGGGTCGACACGGGCGCCGTCATCGAGATCCGTGACTGCCAGAAGCCCGTCCCCGGCGTGTACGTCCACAAGGGCGTCGTCCAGGTCGGCGAGGCCACCGTCGGCGCCAAGGCCCAGGCCACCATCGACGTACGCCGTCGCAAAGCCATCGCCCGCGCCCACTCGGCCACGCACCTCACGCACCAGGCGCTGCGCGACGCCCTGGGCCCGACGGCCGCCCAGGCCGGCTCCGAGAACCAGCCCGGCCGCTTCCGCTTCGACTTCGGCTCCCCGTCCGCCGTCCCGACGGCCGTGATGACGGACGTCGAGCAGCAGATCAACGAGGTGCTCGCCCGCGACCTGGACGTCCAGGCCGAGGTCATGAGCATCGACGAGGCCAAGAAGCAGGGCGCCATCGCCGAGTTCGGCGAGAAGTACGGCGAGCGCGTCCGCGTCGTGACCATCGGCGACTTCTCCAAGGAGCTGTGCGGCGGCACGCACGTGCACAACACCGCGCAGCTCGGCCTGGTGAAGCTGCTGGGCGAGTCGTCCATCGGCTCGGGCGTGCGGCGCATCGAGGCCCTCGTCGGCGTCGACGCGTACAACTTCCTGGCCCGTGAGCACACGGTCGTCGCCCAGCTCCAGGAGCTGGTCAAGGGCCGTCCGGAGGAGCTTCCGGAGAAGGTCTCCGCCATGCTCGGCAAGCTGAAGGACGCCGAGAAGGAGATCGAGAAGTTCCGCGCGGAGAAGGTGCTCCAGGCCGCCGCCGGACTCGTCGAGTCCGCTCAGGACGTGAACGGCGTCGCCCTGGTCACCGGCCAGGTCCCGGACGGCACGGGCGCCGACGACCTGCGCAAGCTGGTCCTCGACGTGCGGGGCCGCATCCAGGGCGGACGCGCCGTCGTCGTGGCCCTGTTCACGGTCGTGGGCGGCAAGCCCCTGACGGTCATCGCCACCAACGAGGCCGCCCGCGAGCGCGGTCTGAAGGCCGGTGAGCTGGTCCGCGGCGCCGCCAAGACCCTCGGCGGCGGCGGTGGCGGCAAGCCGGACGTCGCCCAGGGCGGTGGCCAGAACCCGGCCGCCGTCGGCGAGGCCATCGACGCGGTCCAGCGCCTCGTCGCCGAGACGGCCAAGTAAGGGCCGCGGACATGCGCAGAGGACGTCGGCTCGCGATCGACGTCGGGGACGCCCGGATCGGGGTCGCCTCGTGCGACCCCGACGGGATCCTCGCGACGCCGGTGGAGACGGTTCCGGGGCGTGACATCCCGGCCGCCCACCGCCGGCTGCGGCAGCTCGTCGAGGAGTACGAGCCGATCGAGGTCGTCGTCGGTCTCCCTCGCTCCCTCAAGGGGGGCGAGGGCCCTGCCGCGGTCAAGGTCCGTGCCTTCGCCCAGGAGCTCGCGGAAGGGATTGCTCCTGTTCCGGTTCGGCTCGTGGATGAGAGGATGACCACGGTCACGGCCAGTCAGGGACTGCGCGCCTCGGGCGTGAAGTCGAAGAAGGGCAGGTCGGTCATCGACCAGGCGGCAGCCGTCGTGATCCTGCAGCAGGCCCTGGAATCCGAACGGGTGTCAGGCAAGTCGCCCGGCGAGGGCGTCGAAGTGGTCATGTGATCGCGATACGGTAACGTTCCGCCCGATGCGGTGGTGTTCGAACAGCCGTCGCACAGTGAAGAGGCGGACGGGAGCCGGGCCAGACGAGCCGGCCGCTGCCGGCTCGCGGCTCGTAGGGGATCGATGACTGAGTATGGCCGGGGCCCTGGCTCCGAACCGTGGAATCCGGAGGACCCGTTGTACGGGGACCTCGGATGGGGCGGACAGGCCGCAGAGGGCCAGTCCGCCTACGACGGCGGCCAGCCGCAGCACTATCCGCAGCAGCAGGGCGACTGGGGCCAGGGGCAGCAGTACCAGGGCCAGCAGCAGTACCCGGCGCAGGGCCAGCACGGCCAGTACCCCGGTCAGCAGCAGTACCAGGGCCAGCAGCAGTACCCCGGTCAGGGGCAGCAGCAGTACCCGGGGCAGGAGCAGCAGTACCAGGGTCAGGGACAGCAGCAGTACCAGGGCCAGCAGCAGTACCCCGGTCAGGGCCAGCAGCAGTTCAACAACGGCCAGGGCCAGGGGCAGCAGCAGTTCAACGGTCAGGGCCAGGGTCAGCAGTACCAGGACCAGGGTCAGCAGCAGTTCAACGGCCAGGGTCAGCAGCAGTACCCCGGCCAGGGCCGGCAGCAGTACGCCGACAGCGGCACCGGTGCGCAGCCTCAGGTGCCGTACACGGGCGATCCCGCCGACCCCTACGCGGGCCAGTACGCGGCCGAGCAGCCGGACTCGTACAACACCCCGGACGCCTATCCGCCGCCCGAGCCGCCCGCCCGGCGCCGTGCCGAGCCGGAACCCGAGCCGGACTGGGACCCGGGACCGGACCAGGGCGAGCACGCCTTCTTCTCCGGTGAGGACGACGAGGACGACGACTTCGACGAGGACGACGACCCGAAGAAGGGCCGTGGCCGCGGGGACCGCAAGCAGCGCGGCGGCGACAAGGAGCGCGGCGGCAAGGGCAAGAAACGCCGCAGCGGCTGCGCCTGCCTGGTGGTCGTCATGGTCTTCGGCGGCGGTCTCGCGGGAGCCGGGTATTTCGGTTACCACTACTACCAGAATCGTTTCGGCGCGGCCCCCGACTTTTCCGGCGAGGGGACGGGGCAGGTTCCCGTCGAGATCGGCAAGGGCGAGGGCGGTTATGTCATCGGCCAGAAGCTGAAGGCCGCCGGTGTCGTCAAGAGCGTGGACGCGTTCGTGTCCGCTCAGGCGGAGAATCCGAAGGGCAAATCGATTCAGGCCGGCGCCTATCTTCTGCGCAAGGGGATGTCGGCCAAGAGCGCCGTCGAGCTGATGCTCGACCCCAAGAGCCAGAACAACGTGACCGTGCCGCCCGGTTTCCGCAATGCCCAGGTCTACACGTTGATCGACACGAAACTCGGACTCGCCAAGGGCACGACGAGCGCCGTCGCGAAGAAGAAGTACAAGACCCTCGGGCTGCCGAGCTGGGCGAACACCGACAAGGACATAAAGGACCCCCTGGAGGGGTTCCTCTACCCGCTCACGTATCCCGCGGCCAAGGGTATGAAGCCCGAGGCCGTGCTGAAGAGCATGGTCGCGCAGGCCAACAAGAGGTACACGGCGCTGGGGCTCGTGGCGAAGGCGAAGGCGCTCAAGCTCGACAGCCCCCTTCAGGTGGTCACGGTCGCGAGCCTGGTCCAGGCCGAGGGCAAGACGCACGACGACTACCGCAAGATGGCCGAGGTCGTCTACAACCGTCTGAAGAGCACCAACACCGAGACCAATCAGAAGCTGCAGTTCGACTCGACCTTCAATTACCTGAAGGGCCAGAGCAAGATCAATATCGGCGAGTCCGAGATCAACAGCAATCCGGACCCGTACAACACGTATTACCACCGCGGTCTGCCGCCCGGTCCGATCGGCAATCCGGGCGACGACGCCTTCAGGGCGGTGTTCAATCCCACGAAGGACGGCTGGATGTATTTCGTGGCGACCGACGGTCAGAACAACACGGAATTCGCCAAGACGCTGGCCCAGTTCGAGAAGCTCAAGGAAAAGTTCAATGCCAGCTCGGGCAACTGACGCGTCCCGGGCGGCCGTGCTCGGTTCACCGATCGCGCACTCCCTCTCGCCGGTGCTGCACCGCGCCGCGTACCGGGAACTCGGTCTCGGTGCGTGGACGTACGACCGCTTCGAGGTCGACGAGGCGGCGCTGCCCGCCTTCGTCGAGGGCCTCGGAGCGGAGTGGGCCGGGCTGTCGCTGACGATGCCGCTCAAGCGGGCCGTGATGCCACTGCTCGACGAGATCAGCGAGACGGCCGCCTCCGTCGAGGCGGTCAACACCGTCGTGTTCACCGAGGACGGGCGGCGCGTCGGCGACAACACCGACATCCCCGGAATGGTCGCGGCGCTGCGTGAGCGGGGGATCGAGCAGGTCGAGTCGGCCGCCGTCCTCGGGGCCGGCGCCACCGCCTCCTCCGCGCTGGCCGCCCTCGCGCGGATCTGCACCGGCGAGGTCGTCGCGTACGTGCGGAGCCCGGAGCGGGGCGCCGAGATGCGCGAGTGGGGCGAGCGGCTCGGTATCGAGGTGCGCACCGAGGACTGGGCCGACGCCGAACGGGCGCTGCGCGCGCCGCTGGTGATCGCCACGACTCCGGCCGGGACCACGGACGCGCTGGCGGCCGGCGTCCCCGGGAGCCCGACGACCCTTTTCGACGTGCTGTACGACCCCTGGCCGACCGACCTCGCGGCGCGCTGGTCCGCGTACGGCGGGGCCGTGGTCGGCGGCCTCGACCTGCTCGTCCACCAGGCGGTGCTCCAGGTGGAGCAGATGACCGGGCGGCAGCCGGCCCCCGTGGTCGCCATGAGAAAAGCGGGGGAACACGCGCTCGCTTCCCGTAATATCCGCTGAGGTCCGCAGGGAGCGGAGCACGGGGTAGGGGGAGTCAGGTACATGACCAGCGTGTCCGACGGGGTGCCACTGGCGTCCGGCAAGGGTGAGATCTTCGAGCTCGTCCTGAAGTTCATGCCCGACTGGGTGCAGGTCACGGTGCTCGCGCTGATCGTGCTCGCCGTCCTCGGCTCGTGGATCCTGAAGCTCACGCGCAAGATCCGTTACTGGCGTGCCGTGCGGGCGGGTGTGCCCGTGCACGCGGCGGCGCAGTACGGACAGGGGCGCGGCGCGGACTACCTGGGCGCCTACGCGCCACAGCAGAACCAGCAGAACCAGCAGAGCGGGCCCGCGCAGACCCCCGCTCCGGCCGGGCCGAGCGGTGCCGACTTCCTCGGCAGCTACGCGCCGGGTCAGGGGCAGGACGCCGCGCGCTGAGCCCTCCGTCCATGTCCGGCCGTCCCGCCTGATGGACCTGCGGCCGGTTCCGGCGCCAGGACGTGGGAGGATCGGACATGGCGGGCCTGGGCCGCGCACCCGGTCGCGCCGTCGCCGTACGCGAGCACACGTGTACGCAGCAGCAGTACCAGGGCGCGAGCATGAGGAGCACCGTTGAGCAGGTTGCGCTGGCTGACCGCGGGGGAGTCCCACGGTCCCGCACTTGTCGCGACGCTGGAGGGCCTTCCCGCCGGCGTGCCGATCACCACGGAGATGGTGGCGGACCACCTCGCCCGGCGGCGCCTGGGCTATGGACGCGGTGCCCGGATGAAGTTCGAGCGTGACGAGGTCACCTTCCTCGGCGGCGTCCGGCACGGTCTGACCCTCGGCTCCCCGGTCGCGGTCATGGTCGGCAACACCGAATGGCCCAAGTGGGACCAGGTCATGGCGGCCGACCCGGTGGACCGGGAGATCCTCGACGGTCTCGCCCGCAACGCACCCCTGACCCGCCCGCGTCCCGGTCACGCCGACCTCGCCGGCATGCAGAAGTACGGCTTCGACGAGGCCCGCCCGATCCTGGAGCGCGCCTCCGCCCGCGAGACCGCGGCCCGGGTCGCCCTCGGCGCCGTCGCCCGTTCGTACCTGAAGGAGACGGCCGGGATCGAGATCGTCTCCCACGTCGTCGAGCTCTGCTCCGTGAAGGCCCCGCAGGGTGTGTACCCCACCCCGGCCGACGTCGAGAAGCTCGACGCCGACCCGCTGCGCTGCCTCGACGCCGACGCCTCGAAGGCGATGGTCGCCGAGGTCGACCAGGCCCACAAGGACGGCGACACCCTCGGCGGCGTCGTCGAGGTCCTCGCCTACGGCGTTCCCGTGGGCCTCGGCTCGCACGTCCACTGGGACCGCAAGCTCGACGCCCGTCTGGCCGGGGCCCTGATGGGCATCCAGGCGATCAAGGGCGTCGAGATCGGCGACGGCTTCGAACTCGCCCGCGTGCCCGGCTCCCAGGCCCACGACGAGATCGTCGGGACGCCCGAGGGCATCAAGCGGACGTCGGGTCGCGCCGGCGGCACCGAAGGCGGCCTGAGCACCGGCGAACTGCTGCGCGTCCGCGCCGCGATGAAGCCGATCGCCACCGTGCCGCGCGCGCTCGCCACCGTCGACGTCGCCACCGGCGAGGCCGCCAAGGCCCACCACCAGCGCTCCGACGTCTCCGCCGTGCCGGCCGCCGGCATCGTCGCCGAGGCCATGGTCGCCCTCGTCCTCGCGGACGCGGTGGCCGAGAAGTTCGGCGGCGACTCGGTCACCGAGACCCGCCGCAACGTCCGGTCGTACCTCGAGAACCTGGCCATCCGGTGACCGCCCCACGGCTGGTCCTGGTCGGGCCGATGGGGGTCGGGAAGTCGACCGTGGGCGCGCTCGTCGCCGAGCGGCTCGGCTGCGTCTACCGGGACACGGACGACGACATCGTGGCCACCGAGGGCCGCGCCATCGCCGACATCTTCGTCGACGAGGGCGAGCCCGCCTTCCGCGCGATCGAGAAGCGGGCGGTGCGCACGGCACTCGCCGAGCACGACGGAGTCCTGGCCCTGGGCGGCGGTTCGGTCCTCGACGCCGACACCCGCGCCCTGCTCGCCGGCCACCAGGTCGTCTACCTCTCCATGGACGTCGAGGAGGCGGTGCAGCGCACCGGACTCAACGTCGCCCGGCCGCTGCTCGCCGTCAACCCGCGCAAGCAGTGGCGCGAGCTGATGGAGGCACGCCGCCACCTGTACACCGAAGTCGCCCGCGCGGTCGTGGCGACCGACGGCCGCACCCCCGATGAGGTCGCCCAAGAGGTCCTCGACGCACTGGAGTTGAAGGAAGCATGAGCGAGGCTGTGACCCGTGTCCAGGTCGGCGGCACCGCGGGCACCGACCCCTACGAGGTCCTGATCGGCCGTCAGCTCCTCGGCGAGCTCGGTGGGTTGATCGGCGACAAGGCCAAGCGTGTCGGTGTCATCCACCCCGAGGCGCTCGCCGACACCGGCGAGGCGCTCCGCGCCGACCTGGCGGAGCAGGGCTTCGAGGCCGTCGCCATCCAGGTGCCGAACGCCGAGGAGGCCAAGACCGCCGAGGTCGCCGCCTACTGCTGGAAGGCGCTCGGCCAGTCCGGCTTCACCCGCACCGACGTCATCGTCGGTGTCGGCGGCGGCGCCACCACCGACCTGGCCGGATTCGTGGCCGCGACCTGGCTGCGCGGGGTCCGCTGGATCGCCGTCCCCACCACCGTGCTCGCCATGGTGGACGCGGCGGTCGGCGGCAAGACGGGCATCAACACCGCCGAGGGCAAGAACCTCGTCGGCGCCTTCCACCCGCCCGCGGGCGTGCTGTGCGACCTGGCCGCGCTCGACTCGCTGCCGGTCAACGACTACGTGTCCGGGCTCGCGGAGATCATCAAGGCCGGCTTCATCGCCGACCCGGTGATCCTGGAACTCATCGAGTCCGACCCCGCGGCGGCCCGCACGCCCGAGGGCCCGCACACCGCCGAGCTGATCGAGCGCTCCATCAAGGTCAAGGCCGAGGTCGTCTCCGGCGATCTCAAGGAGTCGGGGCTGCGCGAGATCCTCAACTACGGCCACACGCTGGCCCACGCCATCGAGAAGAACGAGCGCTACAAGTGGCGGCACGGCGCGGCGGTCTCCGTCGGCATGCACTTCGCCGCCGAACTCGGCCGCCTCGCGGGCCGGCTGGACGACGCGACGGCCGACCGGCACCGCACGATCCTGGAGTCCGTGGGTCTCCCGCTGAGCTACCGCTACGACCAGTGGCCGAAGCTCGTGGAGAACATGAAGGTCGACAAGAAGTCCCGGGGCGACCTGCTGCGCTTCATCGTCCTCGACGGACTGGCCAAACCGACCGTCCTGGAGGGCCCGGATCCGGCCGTCCTGCTCGCGGCGTACGGCGAGGTCGGCGAGTAACGGGCGCCGCCCCGCGGGGCCGTATGGCCCGAAGGGCACCTGCTCAGCCCGTTTTGCCTCTCCTCACCGGGCACTTCGCACCGTCCCCGGCCGTTCACACAACGGCGGCCGGGGAAGGTACCGTTCGGTAGCGACGGGACCGGCGTCCCGTCGCGACGCGCACATCGCCTGTACGAGACGGAGTGGCACCGGATGCAGCACGCAGTGGGGGCTCCGCTGCCGCCCCATCAGCCGGGGCAGGGGCCGGCCGCCGGATGGTCGCCGGCCGGACAGTACCCGGGGCAGCAGGGCCCCGCGCCCGCTCCCGGTTTCGCCGGAGTGCCGGTGCCGCCCGGAGCGCCACCCGCGCAGGCGCCCCAGCATCACCTGCCACCGCATCAGATGCCCCCGCAGCCGCCGCAGCACCCGTCGGCGCAGCCTCCGCCGCATGCCTCGGCGCAGCCGCCGCACCCGCCCGTGCCGCCCGCGCCGGACACCACCGGGCATGTCCGGCTGCCTCCGGGCGTCTCGGTCGCCATGCCGAGCCCGCCGCCCGCCACGGGCGCGCCCGACCCGGCGGCGACGACGCTCGCGGTCCTGCTCATCGGCCCCGCGGGCGCCGGGAAGACCAGTGTCGCCAAGTACTGGGCGGACCACCGCCGGGTGCCCACGGCCCACATCAGCCTCGACGACGTACGCGAATGGGTGCGCTCGGGCTTCGCCGACCCGCAGTCGGGATGGAACGACCATTCCGAGGCGCAGTATCGTCTCGCCCGCCGCACCTGCGGCTTCGCCGCCCGCAACTTCCTGGCCAACGGCATCTCGTGCATCCTGGACGACGCCGTCTTCCCGGACCGCCCGGTCGTCGGCCTCGGCGGCTGGAAGCGGCACGTGGGGCCCGGTCTGCTGCCGGTCGTGCTCCTGCCGGGCCTGGAAGTGGTCCTGGAGCGCAACGCCGAGCGCTCGGGCAACCGCAGGCTCAGCGACGAGGAGGTCGCCCGCATCCACGGCCGCATGGCCGGCTGGTACGGCTCCGGGCTCCCGATCATCGACAACTCCCAGCTCGACGTCGCGGCCACGGCCCGTGTCCTGGACGACGTCCTGGCCCGTTCGATCGCCAGCCCGCCCCAGTGGTGAGGGTTCGGCGTGCCGCGGTGCTGAAAGGGTTCGGCGCGCGGTCGTGGTGACGGGGCCGGGCCCGCGGCACGGGTGAAACGGTTCGGCCGTCGGCGGGCCCAGGGGTTCGGGTCCTGCCGGTGACCCACGCGGCCTCGCCCCCCGGCGGTGCCGCGCGGAGCGGAGCGTGGCGGTGCCCGAAGGGTCCGGCTCGGGCCCTGTGACCGGTCCGTCCGGGCGCCGGGATACCCGTCCGGCCCTCTGAACCGGCGACATCCGGCCACCGCTCGTAGGCTCGGTTCATGCCAGAGGTGTACGCGACCCGCAGAGAGCGGCTCCGGGAGCGTTGTGCGGCGGGCGGCAGCGCGGCGGCGCTCGTCACCCGACCCGCCAACGTGAGGTATCTCGCCGGTGCCGCGCCGCTCGGCGCGGTGCTGCTGCTCGGCGGCGACGAGGACATGCTGCTGTGCGCAGGCCCGCCGTCCGGCGAAGCCATGGAAGGGCGCCCCGACGAGGCGCTGGAGGTCCGGGTGCTGCCGCGTGCCGGCGGAGACCCGGCCGTCGCCGCCGCCGGACTGGCGGCGGATCAGGGAGTGGAGTCCCTCGCGGTCGAGGAACACCACCTCACCGTGACCCGGCACCGCGCCCTCGGATCGGTCGCGCCGCGGCTGCTCCTGGCCGATCTGGGCGGAGCGGTCGAACAGCTCCGGGTGATCAAGGACGAGGAGGAGATCTCCGCACTGCGGATCGGCGCGGAGATCGCCGACCAGGCGCTCGGTGAACTCCTGGAATCCATTCTCGTGGGCCGCACGGAACGCCATCTCGCCCTGGAACTGGAGCGCCGGCTCGTCGACCACGGTGCCGACGGGCCCGCCTTCGCGACCTCGGTCGGCACCGGTCCGAACTCGGGACGCCGCGGCCACCGGCCCACCGACCGGCGTGTCGAGGAGGGTGACTTCCTCTCCGTCTGCCTCGGCGCGACCTACCGCGGCTACCGGTGTGAGATCGGTCGTACGTTCGTGATCGGCACCTCGCCGGCCGACTGGCAGATCGAGCTGTACGACCTCGTCTTCGCCGCCCAGCGCGCCGGCCGGGAGGCGCTGGCACCCGGCGCCGCCTACCGGGACGTGGACCGCGCCGCCCGCCAGGTACTGGACTCCGGGGGGCATACGGAAGGCCTTCCCTCCCTGACGGGGCACGGTGTCGGGCTCGAAATCGACGAGGACCCGCAGCTTGCCCCCGCGGCCATGGGTAAACTGGACGCTTGCGTGCCGGTCACCGTCGAACCGGGGGTCCACCTTCCGGGCCGGGGCGGTGTCAGGATCGATGACACGCTCGTCGTACGCCCTGAGGCGGACGGCGGACCCGAGCTACTCACCATCACGACCAAGGAACTGCTCGCGCTCTAGCTTCCGGGCTACGCGCGTGCGCCGGGGTCGTCCACGTCAGTCCAGGAGATTCCGCAACCGTGGCTTCCACGAACGACCTCAAGAACGGCCTGGTGCTCAAGCTCGACGGAGGCCAGCTCTGGTCCGTCGTCGAGTTCCAGCACGTCAAGCCCGGCAAGGGCCCGGCCTTCGTGCGCACCAAGCTGAAGAACGTGCTCTCCGGCAAGGTCGTCGACAAGACGTTCAACGCCGGCGTCAAGGTCGAGACGGCCACGATCGACAAGCGCGACATGCAGTTCTCGTACATGGACGGCGAGTACTTCGTCTTCATGGACATGGAGACCTACGACCAGCTCATGGTCGACCGCAAGGCCGTCGCCGACGCCGCCAACTTCCTCATCGAGGGCTTCACGGCCACCGTCGCCCAGCACGAGGGCGAGGTGCTCTTCGTCGAGCTGCCGGCCGCCGTCGAGCTGGTCGTCCAGGAGACCGAGCCCGGCGTCCAGGGCGACCGCTCCACCGGTGGCACCAAGCCCGCCACCCTGGAGACCGGTCACCAGATCCAGGTCCCGCTCTTCATCACCACCGGTGAGAAGATCAAGGTCGACACCCGCACCAGCGACTACCTCGGCCGGGTGAACAGCTAACCGTGGCTGCCCGCAACACGGCCCGCAAGCGCGCCTTCCAGATCCTCTTCGAGGGCGACCAGCGCGGTGTGGACGTCCTCACGGTCCTCGCGGACTGGATCCGGCACTCCCGGTCCGACACCCGGCAGCCGCCGGTCAGCGAATACACGATGGAACTGGTCGAGGGCTACGCCGGCAAGGCGCGGCGCATCGACGAGCTCATCGCGCAGTACGCCGTCGGCTGGACGCTGGACAGGATGCCGGTCGTCGACCGCAACATCCTGCGCCTCGGTGCCTACGAGCTGATCTGGGTCGACGAGACCCCGGACGCCGTGGTGCTCGACGAGGCGGTGCAGCTCGCGAAGGAGTTCTCCACGGACGAGTCGCCCTCGTTCGTGAACGGACTGCTGGGCCGGCTGAAGGACCTGAAGCCGTCGCTCCGCCGCGACGAGGACTGACCGACAGCCAGAGCCGTACGCCCCGAGGGTGCGTACGGAACGCCGGAGGGCCCGCAGCGAGATCGCTGCGGGCCCTCCGGCGTTCCGGTACCCGCACGACGTGCGAGGCCCGCAGAACGCCGCCGGGGGGGGGGGGGGGGGGGGGGGTGGGGGGAATGGCCCCCCAGAAAGGCCGTTCCGCCTGGTTTCTCTGCGTTCTGGTCCTCCTTGTTTCGTGCCGCCTTGCACGCCCCCCT
>NZ_JBVHTL010000009.1:0-43784 GCF_055565895.1 Streptomyces sp. NPDC028298 | reverse complement strand
GGGGGGGGGGGGAGCCTTTCCTCCCCCCAAAAAAAAAAACCCTGGAAAACATCCCCCCCCCCCCCCCCCCCCCCCCCCCCCCCCCCCCACCCCTCCCTCCTCCCCCCCCCCCCCCCCCCCCCCCCCCCCCCCCCCCCCCCCCCCACGTTTCTGCTGAGCTGTCCCTAGGGGATTCAGCCCTCGTCGTGGGCGACGGCGCGGCGCGCGTCCGCGTCCAGGACGCCCCAGCTGATGAGCTGCTCGGTCAGGACCGAGGGGGACTGGTCGTAGATCACGGCGAGGGTGCGCAGGTCGTCCTGGCGGATCGACAGCACCTTGCCGTTGTAGTCGCCGCGCTGCGACTGGATCGTCGCCGCGTAGCGCTGCAGCGGGCCCGCCTTCTCGGCCGGCACGTGCGCGAGCCGCTCAAGGTCGAGGACCAGCTTCGGCGGCGGCTCGGCGGCCCCGCCCGGAGTGGTGCCCGGCAGCAGCTCCTGGACCGGAACCCCGTAGAAGTCCGCCAGCTCGGCAAGACGCTGCACGGTGACGGCGCGGTCGCCGCGCTCGTACGAACCGACCACGACCGCCTTCCAGCGGCCCTGCGACTTCTCCTCCACGCCATGGAGGGAAAGGCCCTGCTGGGTGCGGATCGCGCGGAGCTTGGCCCCGAGCTGTTTGGCGTATTCGCTGGACATATAGCTCCCCGGACGCTGTATCAACGTGCGGCTCCGCCGCGCGGCTGGTGACTCACTGTGAGGTTACGCAGCGTTACTCTCCCCCGTCAAGCCGAAGGATTTTCGACCGCTCCCCGGCGGGCGTCACCGGGGGTGGCTCAAACCGATGTGATCAGCCGCGTTGCCGGGCTGGTACCGTTGATGGCGCAAATCCGACGTCCTTTAATGATCCGTCCCGTGAGGCGGAGAAGGAGGTCCGTTTCCCATGGACACCCAGCACGACCAGCAGCACGACGAAACCGATGCGCGGCCCGTTCTCGAGGCGCCCGACATCGCGCGGGTACTGACCCGCATCGCCCACGAGATCGTCGAACGCGCCAAGGGCGCCGACGACGTGGTGCTCCTCGGCATCCCGACGCGCGGCGTCTTCCTCGCCCGCAGGCTCGCCGACAAGCTCGAGGAGATCACCGACCGCAAGATCCCGGTCGGATCCCTCGACATCACGATGTACCGCGACGACCTGCGCATGCACCCGCCGCGCGCGCTGGCCCGCACCGAGATCCCCGGTGACGGCATCGACGGCCGCCTCGTCGTCCTCGTCGACGACGTGCTCTTCTCCGGCCGCACCATCCGCGCCGCCCTCGACGCGCTGAACGACATCGGACGCCCGCGCGCCGTGCAGCTCGCCGTCCTCGTCGACCGCGGCCACCGCGAACTGCCCATCCGCGCCGACTACGTCGGCAAGAACCTCCCCACGTCGTTGCGGGAGACGGTCAAGGTCCAGCTCGCCGAGGAGGACGGTCGCGACACCGTGCTGCTCGGTGCCAAGCGGACCTCCCCGGGCGAGCGCCAGTAGCACTCCGGCCCACGCCGCGATGTGCGCCCCCGCGCGCCCGCATGCCCGAATCCTCCCTGAACTTCCTTACGGAGCCTGACAGATGCAGCGTCATCTCATCTCGGCCGCCGACCTCACCCGCGACGACGCCGTCCTGATCCTCGACACCGCCGAGGAGATGGCCCGGGTCGCCGACCGGCCGATCAAGAAACTGCCGACCCTGCGCGGCCGCACCGTCGTCAACCTCTTCTTCGAGGACTCGACCCGCACCCGGATCTCCTTCGAGGCCGCCGAGAAGCGGCTGTCCGCGGACGTCATCAACTTCACCGCCAAGGGGTCGAGCGTCTCCAAGGGCGAGTCCCTCAAGGACACCGCCCAGACCCTGGAGGCGATGGGCGTCGACGCCGTCGTCATCCGGCACGGCGCCTCCGGAGCCCCCTACCGGCTCGCCACCTCCGGCTGGATCGACGCCGCCGTCATCAACGCGGGCGACGGCACCCACCAGCACCCCACGCAGGCCCTGCTCGACGCCTTCACCATGCGCCGCCGGCTCGTCGGCCGGGACGCCGGGCTCGGCCAGGACCTGTCCGGCAAGCGCATCACGATCGTCGGCGACGTCCTGCACAGCCGCGTCGCCCGCTCCAACGTCGACCTGCTGCACACCCTCGGGGCCGAGGTCACCCTCGTCGCGCCGCCCACCCTGGTGCCTGTCGGCGTCGAGAACTGGCCCTGCGAGATCTCGTACGACCTCGACAGCACCCTCTCCAAGTCCGACGCCGTGATGATGCTGCGCGTGCAGCGCGAGCGGATGAACGCGGCGTTCTTCCCGACCGAGCGCGAGTACTCGCGTCGCTACGGGCTCGACGGCGACCGCATGGCGAGAATGCCGGAGCACGCCATCGTGATGCACCCCGGCCCGATGGTCCGCGGCATGGAGATCACCGCCGAGGTCGCCGACTCCGAGCGCTGCACCGTCGTCGAGCAGGTCGCCAACGGTGTCTCCATCCGCATGGCCGTCCTGTACCTGCTCCTGGGCGGCAACGAGCCCGCCGTCACCCACACCCGTACCGAGGAGAAGTAAGACCATGAGCAAGATCCTTATCCGTGGTGCGCGGGTGCTCGGCGGCGAGCCGCAGGACGTCCTCATCGACGGCGAGGTCATCGAGGCCGTCGGCACCGGTCTGTCCGCCGAGGGCGCCGGTCGTGCCGGAGGCGCGCAGGACGTGACCATTGTGGAGGCCGACGGCAAGGTGCTGCTGCCGGGCCTGGTCGACCTGCACACGCATCTGCGCGAGCCGGGCCGCGAGGACTCCGAGACCGTGCTGACCGGCACCCGCGCGGCGGCGAGCGGCGGCTTCACGGCCGTGTTCGCCATGGCCAACACCTTCCCGGTCGCCGACACCGCCGGTGTGGTCGAGCAGGTCTACCGGCTGGGCCAGGAGCACGGCTACTGCGACGTGCAGCCCATCGGCGCCGTCACCGTCGGCCTGGAGGGCAAGAAGCTCGCCGAGCTCGGCGCCATGCACGAGTCCGCCGCCGGCGTCACCGTCTTCTCCGACGACGGCAAGTGCGTCGACGACGCGGTGATCATGCGCCGCGCGCTGGAGTACGTGAAGGCCTTCGGCGGAGTCGTCGCCCAGCACGCCCAGGAACCCCGCCTCACCGAGGGCGCCCAGATGAACGAGGGCGTCGTCTCCGCCGAGCTGGGTCTCGGCGGCTGGCCCGCGGTGGCCGAGGAGTCGATCATCGCCCGGGACGTCCTGCTCGCCGAGCACGTCGGCTCCCGCGTCCACATCTGCCACCTGTCGACCGCCGGCTCCGTCGAGATCGTCCGCTGGGCCAAGTCCCGCGGCATCGACGTCACCGCCGAGGTCACCCCGCACCACCTGCTCCTCACCGACGAGCTGGTGCGCTCGTACAACCCGGTCTACAAGGTCAACCCGCCGCTGCGCACCGAGCGGGACGTCATGGCGCTGCGCGAGGCGCTCGCCGACGGCACGATCGACATCGTCGCCACCGACCACGCGCCGCACCCGCACGAGGACAAGGACTGCGAGTGGGCGGCCGCGGCCATGGGCATGGTCGGTCTGGAGACCGCGCTGTCCGTCGTCCAGCAGACGATGGTCGAGACCGGACTGCTCGACTGGGCAGGCGTCGCCGACCGCATGTCCGTGAAGCCCGCCGCGATCGGCCGCGCCACCGGCCACGGACGTCCCGTCTCGGCAGGTGAGCCCGCCAACCTCACGCTCGTCGACACGGCATACCGTGGGACCGTGGACCCCGCCGGCTTCGCCTCGCGCAGCCGCAACACCCCCTACGAGGGCCGTGAGCTGCCGGGCCTGGTCACCCACACCTGGCTGCGGGGCAAGGCCACCCTCGTCGACGGGAAGCTCGCGTGACACCTCACCTCTCCATCGCCGCCGCCCAGAAGTCCGCGGAAGTGACCGACTGGTCCGCCCGGATCGGCTGGCTGGTCGGCCTCGCCCTCTTCGTCGCGCTCGTCTACTGGCTGATGCGCGAGGGCTGGAAGTGGCGCGGCACCCTCCAGGGCGACCTGCCCGAGCTTCCCACCGCGCCGGAAGACACCGGCCCGGCCAGACTGAGCATGAGCGGCCGCTACCACGGCTCCACCACCGCCGGGCAGTGGCTCGACCGCATCGTGGCGCACGGCCTGGGCACCCGCAGCCGGGCCGAGCTCACCCTGACGGACGCGGGACTGGACGTCGTACGCCCCGGAGCGGACGACTTCTTCATCCCGGCCGCGCAGCTCCGCGAAGCCCGGCTCGACAAGGGCATCGCGGGCAAGGTCCTCACCGAGGGCGGCCTCCTGATCGTGACCTGGGCGCACGGCGACCGGCTCCTCGACTCCGGATTCCGCTCGGACCGCGCGGCCGAGCACAACGAATGGGCCGACACCCTGAACGACATGATCAACAAGACGGAAACGGAAGGCGCACGATGACGACCTCCACTCAGGGGAACGCCTCACAGAAGGAAAAGGCGCTTCCCGCCGTACTCGTCCTGGAGGACGGCCGGGTCTTCCGCGGCCGTTCCTACGGGGCCGTGGGGGAGACCTTCGGCGAAGCGGTCTTCTCCACCGGCATGACCGGCTACCAGGAGACCCTCACCGACCCGTCGTACCACCGACAGGTCGTCGTCATGACCGCCCCGCACGTCGGCAACACCGGCGTCAACGACGAGGACCCCGAGTCGAAGCGGATCTGGGTCGCCGGATACGTCGTCCGCGACCCCGCGCGCGTGTCCTCCAACTGGCGCGCGCGCCGCTCGCTCGACGAGGAACTGCGCAACCAGGGCGTCGTCGGCATCAGCGGCATCGACACCCGCGCCCTGACCCGCCACCTGCGCGAGCGCGGCGCCATGCGCGTCGGCATCTTCTCCGGCAACGCGCTGCCCGACGCGGGCACCATGCTCGCCCAGGTGCGCCAGGCGCCCGAGATGCAGGGAGCGGACCTCGCCGCCGAGGTCGCCACCAAGGAGACGTACGTCGTCCCCGCCATCGGCACGAAGAAGTTCACCGTCGCCGCCGTCGACCTCGGCATCAAGGGCATGACCCCGCACCGGATGGCCGAACGCGGCATCGAGGTGCACGTCCTGCCCGCGACGGCCACCGCCGAGGACGTCTACGCCGTGAACCCCGACGGCGTGTTCTTCTCCAACGGCCCCGGCGACCCGGCGACCGCCGACGGTCCCGTCGCCGTCATGAAGGAAGTCCTCGCCCGCAAGACCCCGCTCTTCGGCATCTGCTTCGGCAACCAGATCCTCGGCCGCGCCCTCGGCTTCGGCACGTACAAGCTGAAGTACGGCCACCGCGGCATCAACCAGCCCGTGCAGGACCGTACGACCGGCAAGGTCGAGGTCACCGCGCACAACCACGGCTTCGCCGTCGACGCACCGCTCGACGAGGTCTCCCAGACCCCCTTCGGCCGCGCCGAGGTCTCCCACGTCTGCCTCAACGACAACGTGGTGGAGGGCCTCCACCTGCTCGACCAGCCGGCCTTCAGCGTCCAGTACCACCCCGAAGCGGCGGCAGGACCGCACGACGCCGCCTACCTGTTCGACCGCTTCGTTTCCCTGATGGAGGGCCAGCGTGCCTAAGCGCACCGATATCCAGTCCGTCCTGGTCATCGGCTCCGGCCCGATCGTCATCGGCCAGGCCGCCGAGTTCGACTACTCCGGCACCCAGGCGTGCCGCGTCCTGCGGGCCGAGGGCCTGCGGGTCATCCTCGTCAACTCCAACCCGGCGACGATCATGACCGACCCGGAGATCGCCGACGCCACCTACGTCGAGCCGATCACCCCCGAGTTCGTCGAGAAGATCATCGCCAAGGAGCGCCCCGACGTCCTGCTGCCGACGCTCGGCGGCCAGACGGCCCTCAACACCGCGATCTCCATGCACGAGCAGGGTGTGCTGGCCAAGTACGGCGTCGAGCTCATCGGCGCCAACGTCGAGGCCATCAACAAGGGCGAGGACCGCGACCTCTTCAAGGGTGTCGTCGAGGCCGTGCGCCAGAAGATCGGCCACGGCGAGTCCGCCCGCTCGGTCATCTGCCACTCCATGGACGACGTTCTCAAGGGCGTCGACACGCTCGGCGGCTACCCCGTCGTCGTGCGCCCCTCCTTCACCATGGGCGGCGCCGGCTCCGGCTTCGCCCACGACGAGGACGAGCTGCGCCGCATCGCCGGCCAGGGCCTCACGCTCTCCCCGACCACCGAGGTGCTCCTGGAGGAGTCCATCCTCGGCTGGAAGGAGTACGAGCTGGAGCTGATGCGCGACAAGAACGACAACGTCGTGGTCGTCTGCTCCATCGAGAACTTCGACCCGATGGGCGTCCACACCGGCGACTCCATCACCGTCGCCCCGGCCATGACGCTCACCGACCGCGAGTACCAGCGGCTGCGCGACATCGGCATCGCGATCATCCGCGAGGTCGGCGTCGACACCGGCGGCTGCAACATCCAGTTCGCGGTCAACCCCGAAGACGGCCGCATCATCGTCATCGAGATGAACCCGCGCGTCTCGCGGTCCTCGGCCCTCGCCTCCAAGGCGACCGGCTTCCCGATCGCCAAGATCGCGGCCAAGCTCGCCGTCGGCTACACGCTCGACGAGATCCCGAACGACATCACCGAGAAGACCCCGGCCTCCTTCGAGCCGACCCTCGACTACGTCGTCGTGAAGGCCCCGCGCTTCGCCTTCGAGAAGTTCCCCTCCGCCGACTCCACCCTCACGACCACCATGAAGTCGGTCGGCGAGGCCATGGCGATCGGCCGCAACTTCACCGAGGCACTCCAGAAGGCGCTGCGCTCGCTGGAGAAGAAGGGCAGCCAGTTCACCTTCGTGGGGGACCCCGGCGACAAGGCCGAGCTGCTGCGCGAGGCCGTCCGCCCCACCGACGGCCGCATCAACTCCGTCATGCAGGCCATCCGCGCGGGCGCCACGCCCGAGGAGGTCTTCGAGTCCACGAAGATCGACCCGTGGTTCGTCGACCAGCTCTTCCTGATCAAGGAGACCGCGGACGAGCTGGCCGCCGCCGACAAGCTCTACCCGGAGCTGCTCGCCGAGGCCAAGCGGCACGGCTTCTCCGACGTCCAGATCGCCGAGATCCGCGGGCTGCGCGAGGACGTCGTCCGCGAGGTGCGGCACGCGCTGGGCGTGCGCCCGGTCTACAAGACGGTCGACACCTGCGCCGCCGAGTTCGCCGCGAAGACCCCGTACTTCTACTCCTCCTACGACGAGGAGACCGAGGTCGCGTCCCGCGAGAAGCCCGCGGTGATCATCCTGGGCTCCGGCCCCAACCGCATCGGCCAGGGCATCGAGTTCGACTACTCCTGCGTCCACGCCTCCTTCGCGCTCAGCGACGCCGGCTACGAGACCGTGATGGTCAACTGCAACCCCGAGACCGTCTCCACGGACTACGACACCTCCGACCGCCTGTACTTCGAGCCGCTGACGCTGGAAGACGTGCTGGAGATCGTCCACGCGGAGCAGCAGGCGGGACCGGTCGCCGGTGTCGTCGTCCAGCTCGGCGGCCAGACCCCGCTCGGCCTGTCGCAGGCGCTCAAGGACAACGGCGTGCCGATCGTGGGCACCTCGCCCGAGGCGATCCACGCCGCCGAGGACCGCGGCGCCTTCGGACGGGTCCTCGCCGAGGCCGGCCTGCCGGCCCCCAAGCACGGCACCGCCACCACCTTCTCCGAGGCCAAGGCCATCGCCGACGAGATCGGCTACCCCGTCCTGGTCCGCCCCTCCTACGTCCTCGGCGGACGCGGCATGGAGATCGTCTACGACGAGACCCGGCTGTCCTCCTACATCGCCGAGTCGACCGAGATCAGCCCCTCCCGGCCGGTCCTCGTCGACCGCTTCCTCGACGACGCGATCGAGATCGACGTCGACGCGCTGTACGACGGCGAGGAGCTCTACCTCGGCGGCGTCATGGAGCACATCGAGGAGGCCGGCATCCACTCCGGCGACTCGGCCTGCGCCCTGCCCCCGATCACGCTCGGCGGCTTCGACATCAAGCGGCTGCGCGCCTCGACGGAGGCCATCGCCAAGGGCGTCGGCGTCCGCGGCCTGATCAACATCCAGTTCGCGATGGCCGGGGACATCCTCTACGTCCTCGAGGCCAACCCGCGCGCCTCGCGCACCGTCCCCTTCACCTCGAAGGCGACCGCGGTGCCGCTCGCCAAGGCCGCCGCCCGCATCTCGCTGGGCGCGACCGTCGCCGAGCTGCGCGCCGAGGGCCTGCTCCCGGCGAACGGCGACGGCGGCACCCTGCCGCTGGACGCGCCGATCTCCGTCAAGGAGGCCGTCATGCCGTGGTCGCGCTTCCGCGACATCCACGGCCGCGGCGTCGACACGGTGCTCGGCCCGGAGATGCGGTCCACCGGCGAGGTCATGGGCATCGACTCCGTCTTCGGCACGGCGTACGCCAAGTCGCAGGCCGGCGCGTACGGCCCGCTGCCCACCAAGGGCCGCGCGTTCATCTCGGTCGCCAACCGCGACAAGCGCTCGATGATCTTCCCGGCGCGTGAACTCGTCGCCCACGGCTTCGAGCTGATGGCCACCTCCGGCACGGCCGAGGTGCTCAAGCGCAACGGCATCCACGCCACGATCGTGCGCAAGCAGAGCGAGGGCGAGGGCCCGAACGGCGAGAAGACCATCGTCCAGCTCATCCACGACGGCGAGGTCGACCTCATCGTCAACACCCCGTACGGCACCGGCGGCCGCCTCGACGGCTACGAGATCCGCACGGCGGCCGTGGCCCGCTCGGTCCCGTGCCTGACGACGGTGCAGGCGCTCGCCGCGGCCGTCCAGGGCATCGACGCGCTCAACCACGGCGACGTGGGCGTGCGCTCGCTCCAGGAACACGCCGAGCATCTGACCGCGGCGCGCGACTAGCGGCCCCGAGGGGGACACCGGAAACGGTGTCCCCCTCTTCATGAGCCCCCCGCCCCTTCCAGAGGTGCCCTCACCGGGCTCTTCAGAGGACACGATCATGTACAAGCTGTTCTTCGACCTCGTCTTCAAGCGGATGGACCCGGAGCAGGCCCACCACCTCGCCTTCCGCTGGATCCGGCTCGTCGCCCGCGTCCCCGTCCTGCGCACCTTCGTCGCCGCCGTGCTCGCGCCCCGCCACAAGGAGCTGCGCACCGAGGCGTTCGGCCTGCGCATGCACGGGCCCTTCGGCCTCGCGGCGGGCTTCGACAAGAACGCGGTGGCCATCGACGGGATGTCGATGCTCGGCTTCGACCACATCGAGATCGGCACCGTCACCGGGGAGGCCCAGCCCGGCAACCCCAGGAAGCGTCTCTTCCGCCTCGTGCCGGACCGCGCGCTGATCAACCGCATGGGCTTCAACAACGAGGGCTCCGCGGCCGTCTCCGAGCGCCTGGCGGCCCGTACGCCCGTGTTCAGGACCGTCGTGGGCGTCAACATCGGCAAGACCAAGGCCGTCCCCGAGGAAGAGGCCGTCGGCGACTACGTGAAGTCGACCGAGCGCCTCGCCCGGCACGCCGACTACCTCGTCGTGAACGTGTCGTCCCCGAACACCCCCGGCCTGCGCAACCTCCAGGCCACCGAGGCGCTGCGGCCCCTGCTCAGCGCCGTGCGCGAGGCCGCCGACCGCTCCGTCACCGACCGGTGCGTCCCGCTGCTCGTCAAGATCGCCCCCGACCTCGCGGACGAGGACGTCGACGCGGTCGCCGACCTCGCCGTCGAACTCGGCCTGGACGGGATCATCGCCACGAACACCACCATCGCCCGTGAGGGACTCGGGCTGACCTCCGACCCCTCCGTGGTGAAGGAGACCGGCGGTCTCTCCGGCGCGCCGCTCAAGGCACGCTCCCTGGAGGTCCTCAGGCGCCTCTACGCGCGCGTGGGCGACCGGATCACCCTGGTGGGCGTCGGCGGCGTCGAGAACGCCGAGGACGCCTGGCAGCGCATCCTGGCCGGCGCCACGCTGGTCCAGGGCTACAGCGCCTTCGTCTACGAGGGTCCCTTCTGGGGCCGTGCCATCCACAAGGGTCTCGCCGCCCGCCTGCGGACGAGCCCGTACGCCACCCTCGCCGACGCGGTCGGCGCCGACGTGAGGAAGCCCGTATGAGCCTGGAACCCTTCGGCGCGCGCCTTCGCCGCGCCATGGACGAGCGCGGTCCCCTGTGCGTGGGCATCGACCCGCACGCCTCCCTGCTCGCCGACTGGGGGCTCGGCGACGACATCGCGGGCCTGGAGCGCTTCAGCCGCACGGTCGTCGAGGCGCTCTCCGAGCGCGTCGCCGTCCTCAAGCCCCAGAGCGCGTTCTTCGAGCGGTTCGGCTCGCGCGGGATCGCCGTCCTGGAGAAGTCCGTCGAACAGGCGCGGGCGGCCGGCGCGCTCGTCGTGATGGACGCCAAGCGCGGCGACATCGGCTCGACCATGGCCGCGTACGCCGAGACCTTCCTGCGCAAGGACGCGCCGCTCTTCTCGGACGCGCTGACGGTGTCGCCCTACCTCGGCTACGGCTCGCTGAAGCCGGCGGTCGAGCTGGCGCGCGAGAGCGGGGCCGGGCTCTTCGTGCTCGCGCTCACCTCCAACCCGGAGGGCGGCGAGGTGCAGCACGCCGTGCGCGCGGACGGGCGGAACGTCGGAGCGACGATGCTCGGGCATCTGGCCGCCGAGAACGCCGACGAGAGGCCGCTCGGATCCTTCGGGGCGGTCGTCGGCGCGACCCTGGGCGATCTCTCCTCGTACGACCTGGAGATCAACGGCCCGCTCCTCGCGCCCGGCATCGGCGCCCAGGGAGCGACCGCGGCCGATCTGGCGGGCGTGTTCGGGTCCGCGGTGCGCAACGTCGTCCCGAACGTGAGCCGGGGTGTCCTGCGTCACGGCCCCGACGTCATGGCCCTGCGGGAGTCGGCCGAGGGGTTCGCGGAGGAGATCAGGGCGGCCGTCGCGGCCGCCTGAGCCTTCCGACAGCCGTTCGAGAGTCCTCCGAGGGGTGCCTTCGGAGGACTCCGAGTCTGGATACACCCTCAAATCCGGGGAGGTATGTCGTAAATGTCGGGCTCCAGGGAGGCTGACCAGGACTTTTCCTCTGTTCTCGCTGACTCCGGCGCACTTGCCCGCTAGTCTCCGTCGAGTGGGAGCACCTCCCTGGCCGTCAAGGCAGCAGGGAGAACGGGCGAGCGTGTTGCCCGGGGCTCCCCAGGTGTGGGGCGACTAGGTTCCTCACCGGTCCGTATCCGACAGTTCGACATCCGAGGTGACGTAGGCGTGGCTCTTCCGCCCCTTACCCCTGAACAGCGCGCAGCCGCGCTCGAAAAGGCCGCCGCGGCTCGCCGGGAGCGGGCCGAGGTCAAGAATCGACTCAAGCACTCCGGCGCCTCTCTTCACGAGGTCATCAAGCAGGGTCAGGAGAACGACGTCATCGGCAAGATGAAGGTCTCCGCTCTCCTGGAGTCCCTGCCGGGCGTGGGCAAGGTCCGCGCCAAGCAGATCATGGAGCGACTCGGGATCTCCGAGAGCCGCCGCGTACGCGGTCTCGGCTCGAACCAGATCGCCTCTTTGGAGCGCGAGTTCGGTGGTTCCGGCGCCTGAGTCCTGGACACACCGGGATTGCTGGAATAATCGCTGCATGGCTGTAACACCCCGGGGGACGTCCCCCGTACCCCCGGACGCACGTCCGCGGCTGACCGTGCTCTCCGGCCCCTCGGGGGTCGGCAAGAGCACGGTCGTCGCTCATATGCGCAAGGCACACCCCGAACTCTGGCTCTCGGTGTCGGCGACGACCCGCAGGCCGCGTCCCGGTGAGAAGCACGGAGTCCACTACTTCTTCGTCTCCGACGACGAGATGGACAAGCTGATCGCCAACGGCGAGCTCCTGGAATGGGCCGAATTCGCCGGCAACCGCTACGGCACCCCGCGTGCCGCGGTCGCGGAGCACCTGGAGTCGGGCAAGCCGGTCCTCCTGGAGATCGACCTCCAGGGGGCCCGGCAGGTCCGCGAGTCCATGCGGGACGCGCTGCTCGTGTTCCTGGCCCCGCCCTCCTGGGAGGAACTGGTCCGCAGGCTCACCGGTCGGGGCACCGAACCGCCCGAGGTGATCGAGCGCCGCCTGGAGGCGGCCAAGGTCGAACTGGCCGCCGAGCCGGAGTTCGACGTCACCCTGGTCAACACCTCCGTCGAGGACGTGGCGCGCGAGCTGCTAGCCTTGGTGGAAGTTGTTTGATCTTTCAGGTCAATTTCCACCTTTCGGAAGGCAGAGCGTGTCCTCTTCCATCACTGCTCCCGAGGGCATCATCAACCCTCCGATCGACGAGCTCCTCGAGGCCACCGACTCGAAGTACAGCCTCGTGATCTACGCGGCCAAGCGAGCCCGCCAGATCAACGCGTACTACTCGCAGCTCGGCGAGGGCCTCCTCGAGTACGTCGGTCCGCTCGTCGACACCCACGTCCACGAGAAGCCGCTGTCGATCGCCCTGCGCGAGATCAACGCGGGTCTGCTGACCTCCGAGGCCGTCGAGGGCCCCGCTCAGTAGTCGTTTCAAAGCTCATCCCAGGCCCGGCGGCGCGACTGCCGGGCCTGTGGTGTGTCATGGAGTCGTACGTTTCCGAGCCCGGGGAGAGACGGTGTCCAAGCCGAAGGTCGTTCTGGGGGTCAGCGGTGGCATCGCCGCCTACAAGGCCTGTGAGCTGCTGCGACGACTGACCGAGTCCGGTCACGACGTACGGGTCGTGCCCACCGCCTCCGCGCTGAACTTCGTCGGCGCCGCCACCTGGTCCGCGCTCTCGGGCCACCCCGTGTCCACCGAGGTCTGGTCGGACGTCCACGAGGTGCCGCACGTCCGCATCGGGCAGCACGCCGACCTGGTCGTGGTCGCCCCCGCGACGGCCGACATGCTCGCCAAGGCCGCCCACGGGCTGGCCGACGACCTCCTCACCAACACCCTGCTCACGGCCCGCTGCCCGGTCGTCTTCGCGCCCGCCATGCACACCGAGATGTGGGAGCACCCCGCGACGCAGGAGAACGTGGCGACCCTGCGGCGCCGCGGCGCCGTCGTCGTCGAGCCCGCCGTGGGCCGCCTGACCGGCGTCGACACCGGCAAGGGGCGGCTGCCCGACCCGGGGGAGATCTTCGAGGTCTGCCGCCGTGTCCTCGCCCGCGGGGTCACCGAGCCGGATCTCGCCGGACGGCACGTCGTCGTCAGCGCCGGCGGCACCCGTGAGCCCCTCGACCCGGTCCGCTTCCTCGGCAACCGCTCCTCCGGCAAGCAGGGCTACGCGCTCGCCCGCACCGCCGCCGCGCGCGGCGCCAGGGTCACCCTGATCGCCGCGAACACGGGCCTGCCGGACCCGGCCGGAGTCGACGTGGTCCAGGTCGGCACCGCCGTGCAGATGCGCGAAGCCGTGCTGAAGGCGGCCCCGGACGCCGACGCCGTGGTCATGGCGGCCGCGGTGGCGGACTTCCGGCCCGGCACGTACGCGACCGGGAAGATCAAGAAGAAGGACGGCACGGAACCGGAACCCATCGTTCTGGTCCGTAATCCGGACATCCTCGCGGAGATCTCCGCGGACCGCGCCCGCCCCGGCCAGGTCGTGGTGGGATTCGCCGCCGAGACCGACGACGTCCTGTCCAACGGACGGACCAAGCTGGAGCGCAAGGGTTGCGATCTGCTGGTGGTGAACGAGGTGGGGGAGCGCAAGACCTTCGGTTCCGAGGAGAACGAGGCGGTCGTGCTCGGAGCCGACGGGAGTGAGACCCCGGTGCCCCATGGACCCAAGGAAGCCTTGGCCGAGACGGTGTGGGATCTGGTGACACGCCGACTGGTGTGAATCCTCTCGCGTCACACCTGTCACACAAATAGCGCAAAATCGGGCGTGGCGACCCTGGCGGAGACCCATGGCCATGGCGCAGAATGCCCGTGCCGCAGGTCACAGGCCTTCCGAGAGGCGAGACAGGGGTCCCGCGGCCGAGTGCGACCGATAAACTGTTCTCGGACGACGCCGGGCGCAGCCCCCGGCCGTCCACCAATGATCAGCCAGCAGCCGCTGCAACCACAGGGAGCGTTGTGTCCCGTCGCCTGTTCACCTCGGAGTCCGTGACCGAGGGTCACCCCGACAAGATCGCTGACCAGATCAGCGACACCATTCTCGATGCCCTCCTGCGCGAGGACCCGACGTCCCGGGTCGCCGTGGAGACGCTCATCACCACCGGCCTGGTGCACGTGGCCGGAGAGGTCACGACCAAGGCGTACGCGCCGATCGCCCAGCTCGTCCGCGACAAGATCCTGGAGATCGGCTACGACTCGTCGAAGAAGGGCTTCGACGGGGCGTCCTGCGGTGTGTCGGTGTCGATCGGCTCCCAGTCCCCGGACATCGCGCAGGGTGTCGACACGGCGTACGAGTCCCGTGTCGAGGGCGACGAGGACGAGCTGGACCGGCAGGGCGCGGGCGACCAGGGCCTGATGTTCGGGTACGCCACCGACGAGACCCCGAACCTGATGCCGCTCCCGATCCACCTCGCGCACCGGCTCTCGCGCCGGCTGTCCGACGTCCGCAAGAACGGGACCATCCCGTACCTGCGCCCCGACGGCAAGACCCAGGTCACCATCGAGTACGACGGCGACAAGGCGGTCCGTCTGGACACCGTCGTCGTGTCCTCTCAGCACGCCTCGGACATCGACCTGGACTCCCTGCTCGCTCCCGACATCCGCGAGTTCGTCGTGGAGCCGGAGCTGAAGGCCCTCCTGGACGACGGCATCAAGCTGGAGACCGAGGGCTACCGCCTGCTGGTGAACCCGACCGGCCGCTTCGAGATCGGCGGCCCGATGGGCGACGCCGGCCTCACCGGCCGCAAGATCATCATCGACACGTACGGCGGCATGGCCCGCCACGGCGGCGGTGCCTTCTCCGGCAAGGACCCGTCCAAGGTCGACCGCTCCGCCGCCTACGCGATGCGCTGGGTCGCGAAGAACGTCGTCGCCGCGGGCCTCGCCTCGCGCTGCGAGGTCCAGGTCGCGTACGCGATCGGCAAGGCCGAGCCGGTGGGTCTGTTCGTCGAGACCTTCGGTACGGCCAAGGTGGACGCCGAGAAGATCGAGACCGCCATCACGGACGTCTTCGACCTCCGCCCGGCGGCCATCATCCGCGACCTCGACCTGCTCCGCCCGATCTACTCCCAGACCGCCGCGTACGGCCACTTCGGCCGTGAGCTGCCCGACTTCACGTGGGAGCGCACGGACCGGGTGGACGCGCTGCGCAAGGCCGTCGGCCTGTAGTCCGCGAAGGCTTCGGCACCGCCGTGAGGCCCGGTACCCCTCGGGGTGCCGGGCCTCACGGCTGCCCGGAGGACGGTGGCCGGTCCGGGCGGGCCCTGGAGCGGCTAGGCCGTGCCGGGCAGGCCTTGGAAGAGCATCGGTCGTGCCGGGCAGGCCGCGGAAAAGCGGTGGCCCGTCCGGGTCCCGGTTCGTACGCTGATGATCTCCCGGTGCGAAGGCCGCGGTTACTTCGGTGGAGTACGCCCATGGCGTGCGGTGAATCTGGAAACACGTACCGCTGCCGTCCTGATCTCGGGAGAACTCCGTGCCGCCCCGCCGGGGCCGAAGCCTCGTCGAGGCGTTCACGATCCGAGGCGGGGCGGGCCCGATCCCGGCCGGGCGGCGCTGTCGGTGCCGTCTGGTAGGAATACTGCTGTGAGCAGCGCGAACGGGCGATCCGACGACAGCGCGGGCGGCGCGGACGGCGCACCGCCCGAGCAGCTCGCGCTGATCCGGGAGGCCGTGCGGCAGGCCAAGGCGCCGAAGGCCAAGCCGCGGACCTGGCGGGGCGCCCCGCTGGCGAAGGACCTTCCCGTCGCGCGGGTGCTCGTCGACAAGGGCGTGCTGCACCTCGACCGCTACTTCGACTACGCCGTGCCCGAGGACCTGGACGAGGCCGCTCAGCCGGGCGTGCGGGTGCGGGTCCGCTTCGGCGCCGGCGGACGCAACGTACGGGAGGGGCGGCGCGAGGGCGGCGGTCTCATCGACGGCTACCTCGTCGAGCGGGTCGCCGAGTCCGACTACTCCGGGCCCTTGGCCGCCCTCGCCCAGGTGGTCTCGCCCGAACCCGTCCTCGGACCCGAACTGCTGGGTCTGGCCCGTGCCGTCGCCGACCGGTACGCGGGATCACTGGCCGACGTGCTCCAGCTCGCCGTGCCGCCCCGGCACGCCCGCGCCGAGGCGCGGGAGTCGCCCGCGCCCCCGCCGCCGCCCGCCGCACCCGAGCCCGGTACCTGGCGGAGGTACGGACGAGGGGCCGACTTCCTCGCCTCGCTCGCCTCCGGCGGCGCCCCGCGCGCCGTGTGGACGGCGCTGCCAGGGCCCGAGTGGGCCGAGGAGATCGCCCGCGCGGTGCAGGCGACACTCGCCTCCGGGCGCGGAGCGCTCGTCGTCGTCCCGGCCGGCCGGCCCGCCTCCCGCGTCGACGCGGCCCTCAAGGCCCTGCTGGGGGAGGGGCAGCACGCCGTGCTGACCGCCGACGCCGGACCGGAGCGGCGCTATCGCGACTGGCTCGCCGTACGCCGCGGGTCGGTACGCGCGGTGGTGGGCACCCGGGCCGCCATGTTCGCTCCCGTACGGAATCTGGGCCTCGTCGCCGTCTGGGACGACGGGGACGAGGCGCACAGCGACGACAACGCTCCCTTCCCGCACGTCCGGGAAGTGCTGGAGCTGCGTGCCTCGCGCGACAAGTGCGGCTTCCTGCTGGGGAGTTGGACGTGCACGGTGGAGGCCGCGCAACTGGTCGAGAGCGGCTGGGCGCTGCCGCTGGCCGCCGACCGGGACCAGGTGCGCGCCACCGCGCCGCTCGTGCGGACCGTCTCGGACGGCGATCTCGCCCGCGATGAGGCCGCCCGGGCGGCCCGGCTGCCGACGCTCGCCTGGCAGGCCGTCAGGGAGGGGCTGAAGCTGGGGCCCGTGCTGGTCCAGGTGCCCCGGCGGGGCTATGTGCCCCGGATGGCCTGTGCGCGGTGCCGGGAGCCCGCGCGCTGCCGGCACTGCGCGGGACCGCTGGAGGCGCAGGACGCCCAGGCGCTGCGCTGCGGCTGGTGCGGGCGGGACGAGGCCGCGTGGCACTGCCAGGAGTGCGGCGGGTTCCGGCTGCGGGCGCAGGTCGTGGGCGCCCGGCGGACCGCCGAGGAGCTGGGGCGGGCCTTCCCGGCCGTTCCCGTGCGCACGTCCGGGCGGGAGCAGGTGCTGGACACGGTGCCCGCGACGCCCGCCCTGGTGGTCAGCACGCCGGGGGCCGAACCGGTCGCCGAGGGCGGGTACGCGGCGGCCCTGCTGCTCGACGGCTGGGCCATGCTCGGACGGCCCGATCTGCGGGCCGGTGAGGACGCGCTGCGCCGGTGGACGGCGGCCGCCGCGCTGGTCCGCCCGCAGGGGGCGGGCGGCACGGTGGTCGTCGTGGCGGAACCGACCCTGCGGCCCGTCCAGGCGCTCGTGCGGTGGGATCCGGTCGGGCACGCGGTGCGTGAACTCGCCGAGCGGGCCGAACTGGGCTTTCCGCCCGTGTCCCGGATGGCGGCGGTGTCCGGGGCCCCTGAGGCGCTCGCCGGCTTCCTCGCCGCGGCCGAACTGCCGCGTGACGCCGAGGTGCTGGGGCCCGTGCCGCTGCCGGCCGCCGAGGCGGGGCGGCCCCGGCGGCCCGGTGGGCCGCCTTCCTCGGAGCCCGGGGAGCGGGTGCTCGTCCGGGTGCCCCCGGGCAGTGGCGCCGCGCTGGCCGCCGCGCTGAAGAGCGCGCAGGCGGCGCGCATGGCCCGCGGAGGCGGCGAGCCCGTACGCATCCGGATCGATCCGCCCGACATCGGATGACCCGCGGGCGGTGCGGCCCGGTGCGGGTCGGCCCGGTGCGGGGCGCGCGGTGCGGTTCGTGACGCACGGGTGCGCCCCGCGACCCGTGGGAGTGACGGGGTGTCAGGGTCCGGTCTCCACGCAGTCGGTGGGGCCGGGGGCGAGGGCCGGGCGGTGACCCGACCGGCCGCCCGCACCGGGCGCCGCCCTCCCGGGACCCCGGCACCGGGAAATGGGGACTGCCCCCCGGGGCCTGGCGCCGGGAGGCAGTTGTCTTCTACGGGATCGGTCAGCCGTTGCGCGGGCCGGGGAAGGCCGTCGGCCTGGCTTCGTCACGGAGTGTCGGACTGCCGGCCGTCGGCTGGGTCGGCATGGAACGGGCGGCGGGGACGGTCGGCACCGCGGGGATGGTGGTGTTGACGTTGACCGCGTGGGTGTCGACCGTGTCCGTGGCGCGCTCCGCCTCGGCCGCGGCCTGGGCGGCGGCGCGACGGGCGCCGTAACGCCGGTGCACGGCCTGCTTGGTGACCCCGAGCGCCGAGCCCACCGCGTCCCAGGAGAAGCCGAGGGAGCGGTCGAAGTCCACGGCGGCGGTGACCAGCGTCTCGACGCTGTCCCGCAGCTCCTGGGCGAGACGGACGGTCGGGGCGGGAGCGCGGCCGTAGACGACGAAGCCCGTGGAGGGGCCGGCGCGGCGCGGGCGGTAGACGTTGCCCAACTGGGCGGTGAGCGTGCGCAGTGCGTCCACCTGCCGACGGACCCGCTCGATGTCCCGCACCAGCAAGTGCAGGCTGGCCCGAGCCTGGGCGTCGTGGGTTGCATGGTCGGCCATGAACAAGCCTCTCGAACCGGCGTTGAAAGGGATCGGACCGCTGGTGAGCGGCCCGCTGTGGTCAACTCTTTCTTGACCAACGCGTGGACGGGTGAGTGGTCACGGGTGCAAGGGCGCAAGAGCATATGAACGGGGCGCGTCCCGAGAAGTACGCCCCCCGTCGTGCCGTGGACGCGCCCCGTGCGCGGCCCGCCGGACACGGCCACGGGGGCCGACGGACGCTCCGGTCCTCCGTGCGGGCCCGGGGGAAAGGGCCCCTTGGACAACCCCCGAGCCCCCGGGCCCCGGGCGGCATAGACTGGTGCGCTGCCCCGTGCTTCGCCTGAACCGGTACGCGCGCGGGGGATGGAAGTGCTCCCGCCCGAGAGGCCAACCGCCACCCATGAAGCTCGTCTTCGCAGGCACCCCCGAGGTCGCCGTTCCCGCCCTGGACGCCCTGATCGCCTCCGGGCGGCACGAGGTGGCCGCCGTCGTGACCCGGCCGGACGCGCCGGCCGGACGGGGCCGACGGCTCGTCGCGAGTCCGGTCGCCGAGCGGGCGGAGCAGGCCGGGATCGAGGTGCTCAAGCCCGCGAAGCCCCGGGACGAGGAATTCCTGGCCCGGCTGCGGGAGATCGGCCCGGACTGCTGTCCCGTGGTCGCGTACGGGGCGCTGCTGCCCCGCGTCGCCCTCGACATCCCCGCCCAGGGCTGGGTCAACCTGCACTTCTCGCTGCTGCCCGCCTGGCGCGGCGCCGCCCCCGTCCAGCACGCGATCATGGCCGGTGACGAGATCACCGGCGCCTCCACCTTCCTGATCGAGGAGGGTCTCGACTCCGGACCGGTGTACGGGACCGTCACCGAGGAGATCCGGCCCACCGACACCAGTGGGGACCTGCTCACGCGGCTCGCCTTCGCCGGGTCCGGGCTGCTCGCCGCGACGATGGACGGGATCGAGGACGGCACGCTCAAGGCCGTTCCGCAGCCCCCCGACGGCGTCAGCACCGCGTCGAAGATCAGCGTCGAGGACGCCCACATCGACTGGGCCGCCCCGGCGCTCCGCGTCGACCGCGTGGTGCGCGGGTGCACGCCCGCCCCCGGCGCCTGGACCGTCTTCCGCGGCGAGCGCCTCAAGCTCATCCAGGTCGCGACGGTGCCCGACCGTACGGACCTCGCCCCCGGAGAGCTGTCCGTCGCCAAGAACAACGTGTACGTGGGCACCGGCTCGTACGCCGTCGAGCTGCTCTGGGTGCAGGCCCAGGGCAAGAAGCCGATGCGCGCCGCGGACTGGGCCCGCGGGGTCCGGATCCCCTCCGGGGAGCACCTCGGAGTCTGACCGCCCCGCGCCGAGCGCCACCGGGGCCGCCGAGGGCCCTTCCGCGAGCACCGCGGGGCCCGGCGGTGCTCCCGGCGCGCGCCTCCCAGCGCGGTGCTCCCGGCGCGCGCCCTCCCGCGCGGCGCCCCCGACACGCGCCGCCGGTGCCGGACCGCCCCCGGGCGTGCGTGCGCCGGGATCTTCGCCGAACGGCCGGCGGCGTGCGGCGCAGGCCCCGCGGCGTACGCTGATAGACGCACCTTTTTCCTGGATCCGGAGCACCTTTTTCGTGAGTGAGCAGCCCCGTCGGCCGCAGAAGACCGGCAAGCCCTACCGCCGCCCCCAGAAGGACCCGGTCCGCATGCTCGCCTTCGAGGCGCTGCGGGCCGTGGACGAGCGGGACGCGTACGCGAACCTCGTCCTGCCGCCGCTCCTGCGCAAGGCGAAGCAGAAGGGCGACTTCGACGCACGGGACGCCGCGCTCGCCACCGAGCTGGTGTACGGCACGCTGCGCCGCCAGGGGACGTACGACGCCGTCATCGCGACGTGCGTCGACCGGCCGCTGCGGGAGGTCGACCCGCCGGTCCTCGACGTGCTCAGCCTCGGCGTCCACCAGCTCCTGGGCACCCGCATCCCGACGCACGCGGCCGTCTCCGCCTCGGTCGAGCTGGCCCGGGTGGTGCTCGGCGACGGGCGCGCCAAGTTCGTGAACGCCGTGCTGCGCAAGGTCGCGCGGCAGGACCTCGACGCCTGGCTGGAGCAGGTCGCGCCGCCCTACGACGAGGACCCCGAGGACCACCTCGCCATCGTGCACTCGCACCCGCGCTGGGTCGTCTCCGCGCTGTGGGACTCGCTGGGCGGCGGCCGGGCCGGCATCGAGGACCTGCTGGAGGCCGACAACGAACGGCCCGAGGTGACCCTCGTCGCCCGGCCGGGCCGCTCCACCGCCGACGAACTCCTCGACGCCCTCGACGAGGACACGGCGCTCCCCGGGCGCTGGTCCCCGTACGCCGTGCGGCTCACCGAGGGCGGTGAGCCCGGCGCCGTGGACGCCGTGCGCGAGGGCCGCGCCGGCGTCCAGGACGAGGGCAGCCAGCTCGTGGCGATCGCCCTGGCGAACGCGCCGCTCGACGGGCCCGACCGGGCCTGGCTGGACGGCTGCGCCGGACCCGGCGGAAAGGCCGCGATGCTGGCCGGGCTCGCCGCCCAGCGGGGCGCGACGCTGCTCGCCTCCGAGAAGCAGCCGCACCGCGCGGGCCTCGTCGCCAAGGCACTCGCCGGGAACCCGGGCCCCTACCAGGTCATCGCCGCCGACGGCACCCGCCCGCCGTGGCGGCCCGGCACGTTCGACCGGGTGCTCATGGACGTGCCCTGCACCGGCCTGGGCGCGCTGCGCCGCCGTCCCGAGGCCCGCTGGCGGCGCCGCCCCGAGGACCTCGACGGCTTCGGGCCGCTCCAGCGGGGACTGCTGCGCACGGCGCTCGCCTCCGTGCGGGTCGGCGGTGTCGTCGGCTACGCGACCTGTTCGCCGCACCTCGCCGAGACCCGCGCGGTCGTCGACGACGTCCTCAAGCACTTCGACGGGGGCTCCGCCGAACTGCTCGACGCCCGCCCGCTGCTGCCCGGCGTACCGGCGCTCGGGGACGGCCCCGACGTCCAGCTCTGGCCGCACCTGCACGGGACGGACGCGATGTACCTGGCCCTGATCCGCCGGACGGCCTGACCCGGCGCTCCCGGTCCGCCCCGTCAGTCCGGTGGCCGGGCCGGTCCCGTGGTGTCGCCCGCGTCCTCCGCGTCCGGGGCTCCCGCGGGCCCGGGGGAGGCCGCGAGCTCCCCGGCCCCGGCCGTCTCCGGCGCCCCGGCGGCGCGGGAGCCGCCGTCCTCGTGCGCGAGCCGTGCGGGCCACCACACCTTCGGGCCGACGTCGAGGAAGAGCGCGGTGACCAGCACCGAGCGCACCACGAAGGTGTCCAGGAGGACGCCGAGCGCGACCGCGAAGCCGATCTCCGCGAACCCGACGATCGGCAGGGTGCCCAGTGCCGCGAACGTGCCCGCGAGGACCAGACCGGCCGAGGTGATCACCGCCCCGGTCGTGGCCAGGCCCGTCACCACGCCCTGCCGGGTGCCGTGCCGGACCGCCTCCTCGCGGATGCGGGTGGTCAGGAAGATGTTGTAGTCGATGCCGAGCGCCACCAGGAACACGAAGACGAACAGCGGGAAGGCCACGTCCTCGCCCGCGTAGTCGAAGACGTGCCGGAAGGCCAGCGCGCTCACGCCGAGCGCGGTCGCCAGCGACAGCACCACGGTCCCGATCAGCAGGAGCGGGGCGATCAGCGCGCGCAGCAGGACGCTCAGGACCAGCAGGACCACGACCAGGACGAGCGGGATGACGAGATAGTTGTCGTGCGTCTGGGCGTTCTCCATGTCCAGCAGGGCCGCCGAGCCCCCGCCCACCTTCGCGTCGGCGTCCGGCACGGCGTGCACCGCGTCGCGTACCCGCTCCACGGTGTCCTTCGCCGCCGTGCTGTCTGCGGGGGCGCGGGTGGTCGCCTCGAACAGCACCTTGCCGTCGTGCACGGGCGCGGTGCCCGGTGGCACCCCGATGCTCGACGTGACCACGCCCGGGTCCGCCGCCACGGCCTCGCCGACCTGTCTGCCCTGGGCCGTGTTGGACACGATGACCAGCGGATCACCGTCGCCCGCGGGGAAGTAGCGCGCCGACACCTCCTGGCCGACGATCGAGTCCGGTTTCCCGGTGAACTGGTCGGCGTTGGGGATGCCCGCGGCGCGGAGCTGGATGAGGCCGAGGGACAGCAGCCCGAGCGCCAGCGCGGTGGCGACCCAGAAGGTCCGGGGGCGGCGGGCGATCCGCCCGCCCATGCGCGCCCAGACACCGCTCCTGGTCGGATCGGCCGAGCCGAGGTGGGGGACGGCGGGCCAGAAGATCCAGCGCCCGAAGACGATCAGCAGCGCCGGGAACAACGTGAGCATGGCGATCAGGGCGACGGCCACGCCGATGGCCGCGACCGGACCGAGGCCCCGCGTCGAGTTCATCTCGGCGACCAGGAGCACCAGCATGCTGAGCACGACCGTCGCGCCCGAGGCGAGGATGGCGGGACCGGCCCGGTTCATCGCGAGCTTCATCGCCTCGTGCCGGTCCTCGTGCCGGCGCAGTTCCTCGCGGTAGCGGGCGACCAGCAGCAGGGCGTAGTCGGTCCCCGCGCCGAAGACGAGCACGGTGAGGATGCCCGCGCTCTGGCCGTTGACGGTCAGACCGGCGTGCTTCGCCAGCAGATAGATCAGCGCCTGGGCCGTGAACAGGGCGACGACCACGCCGAGCAGCGGGACGAACAGCAGGATCGGGCTGCGGAAGGTGATCAGCAGCATCACGATGACGACGGCCATCGCGGCGAACAGGAGCGTGGAGTCGATGCCCTCGAAGGCCTTGGAGGAGTCGGCCGCCGTGCCGCCGGGCCCGGTGATGTGCACCGAGAGCCCGTCGCCGCCCTTGCCGACCTGGTCACGGATGGAGTCGACGGCGGGGGCGATGCGCTGCCAGCCGGCCGCGTCCATGGTGATCGGGACGTAGATCTGCGCGGCGCGCGGGTCGCCCTGCCGGTCGAAGACCGGACCGCGGGTCTCGGCGCCCCGGATGCCGTGGTCCCGCAGCGTCTTGAGCTGCTGTACGTCCTCGGAGATCTGGCGCCGGTCCTGGACCGTCAGACCGTCGGGGCGCGCGTAGACGACGACCGCGGGGATCTGCTCGGGCCTGAACCCGTTCGAGATGTCGAGGACCTGGGTGGATTCGGCGGAGCCCGGCAGCCAGGACTGCGCGTCGTTGTCCTGGGCGTCGCTGAGCTTCGATCCGAGGGGTGCCACGAAGAGGAGCACCAGCAGCCACAGGGCGAGAACCAGCCACTTGGACCGCCGGCCGCACACGACTCCGATGGCTCCCTGCTTCCAGGCGTCGAGCCGCTTCATGCCCACCCCCGAGACCGGACGCAGCGCCGCTGGGCCGTCCAGGATGGCACGGCGGAGGGCCGTACGGCAGTCGCGGGACGATCCAGGTCCGGACCGGGGCGGGCAACGGGCCCGGGGCATGGCAGTCTTGGGGCATGGCCGCGCAGATCAACCCCAGCATCCTGTCCGCCGACTTCGCCCGCCTTGCCGAGGAGGCAAGGGCGGTGGAAGGCGCGGACTGGCTCCATGTCGACGTCATGGACAACCATTTCGTACCGAACCTCACCCTCGGGGTGCCGGTCGTAGAGTCTTTGGCCCGTGCGACGGACACTCCGCTGGACTGCCATCTGATGATCGAGGACGCCGATCGGTGGGCGCCCCAGTACGTGGAAGCCGGTGCCGGCTCCGTCACCTTCCATGTCGAGGCGGCCGCCGCGCCCGTCCGGCTCGCCCGGGAGATCCGGGCCAAGGGGGCCCGCGCCTCCATGGCGCTCAAGCCGGCGACCCCCATCGAGCCGTACGAGGATCTGCTGCCCGAGCTCGACATGCTGCTGATCATGACCGTCGAGCCCGGATTCGGGGGCCAGGCCTTTCTTGACATCATGCTCCCCAAGATCCGCCGCACGCGCGAGTTGATCAGCAAGCACGGCCTGGAACTGTGGCTCCAGGTCGACGGCGGCGTCTCGGCCTCGACCATCGAGCGCTGCGCGGAGGCGGGCGCCGACGTGTTCGTCGCCGGTTCGGCGGTGTACGGGGCGGCGGACCCCGCCCAGGCGGTACGTGCACTGCGCACCCAGGCCGAGGAGGCGACGACCCGTGCGTCGTGGGCGTGCGACCACTGAGCCAAGGGAACGTGAACGCCGCCCATCAGGGCGGATCAAGTGCGCCGGATCTGCAAGGATGAACGGCGAATCCAGAGTGTGAACAGAAGTGAGGAGATCGCCGTGTCGGGTATGTCGGCGGGCCGGTCAGCCATGCGGATGGGACCCGCTGAGCTGGTCCAGGCGGCGGCCATGGCCCGCCGCTTCTACCTCGAGGGCAAATCCAAGATCCAGATCGCCGAGGAGTTCGGCGTCAGCCGCTTCAAGGTGGCCCGGGTCCTGGAGACCGCTCTCGAACGGGATCTCGTGAGGATCGAGATCCGCGTCCCCGCCGAGCTCGACGCGGAGCGCTCGGACGCGCTGCGGGCCCGCTACGGCCTGCGGCACGCCGTGGTCGTCGAGTCCCCGGCCGAGGCCGAGGAGTCGCCCGACCCGGAGAACCTCGGCGAGGTGGCCGCCGACCTGCTCGGCGAGCTCGTCAACGAGGGCGACGTGCTGGGTCTGGCCTGGGGCCGCTCCACGATCCACATGGCGGCCGCGCTGGACCGGCTCCCGCCGTGCACCGTCGTGCAGCTGACGGGTGTGTACGACGCCGGGACCGCCGAACGCGGCTCCGTCGAGGCCGTACGGCGTGCGGCGCAGGTGTCGGGCGGCGACGCCCACCCCATCTACGCGCCGATGCTGCTGCCCGACGCGGCCACCGCGGCGGCGCTGCGCAACCAGACGGGGATCGCCCGCGCCTTCGAGTACTTCGACAAGGTCACGGTCGCCTGCGTCTCCATCGGCTCCTGGGAGCCCGGCATCTCCACGGTGCACGACATGCTCAGCGACGAGGAGCGCGCGCACTACGCCTCGCTCGGTGTCGCCGCCGAGATGTCCGCGCACCTCTTCGACGCCGAGGGCCGCCGGGTCGGGCGCGACCTGGGCGAACGCTGCATCACGGTCGAGGCCGACCGGCTGCGCCGTATCCCCGAGGTCGTCGCCATAGCGGGCGGACACCGCAAGGCGGCCGCCATCGACGCGGTGCTGCGGTCCGGGCTGGTCACCAGCCTGGTCACGGACACCGCGGCCGCTGACGCGCTGATGACGGCGGGCCCGCCCCCGCGTCCGGCGCTGAACCGGGCGGACCCGGACGGGCCCTGAGGACGCCACGCGAAGCGCGCCCCGAGGGGGCGGCCGTGGCAGCATCGACGTCATGCTGCTGCGGTCGCCCCCTCGGGCGTTCACGGTCCGCCTGTTCGCGGGACTGCTGGTCTGTCTGACCGTCCTGCTGACGGGCTGCTCGGCGTCGGGCCGGACCGGTCCCGCGGACTCCGCCGCCCCCGCCGTGAGCCGTTCCGGGGCGGCCCCGTCCTGGGCCGGCGGTCTGCCGGCCGTCTCCGTGGCCGCGCTGCCCGCCGAGGCACGGTCCACCCTCGCCCGCATCGACCGGGGCGGTCCCTTCCCGTACGCCAAGGACGGCACCGTCTTCGGCAACTTCGAGCGCGAACTGCCCGGGCACGCCCGGGGCTACTACCACGAGTACACGGTGCCGACCCCGGGGGAGAGCGACCGGGGGGCCCGGCGCATCGTCACCGGGCGGGGCGGGGAGATCTTCTACACCGACGATCACTACAACTCCTTCAAGGCGGTTCTGAGATGACGCACGGTCCGCTCGCGGTGGTGTGCCGTTCGGCCGGGTGGCAGGTCACCGAACTCGACCTCACCGGGGTGCTCGACAAGAGCGCCTTCATGGAGCGCTGTGTCCGCGCCCTCGACCTGCCGGAGTGGTTCGGACGGAACTGGGACGCGCTCGGCGACCTCCTGGGCGACCCCGACTGGGGACCGGCCACTCCGGGCAGACTCATCGTGGTGACGGGCTGGCGCCCCTACGCGCGGACCCGGCCCGACGAGTGGGAGACCGTGCAGGCGGTCCTGGCGACGGCCAGCGGCTACTACCAGGAGGCCGACGCGGCGCTCTCGGTCGTCCTCTCCCTTGGAGGATCCGACCAATTGCCCCCTGACCAGCCTGGATGATCCGCCTGGGGACCTCGTGCCGGCCGACATGGGACAATGAAGTACGTGCTCTTCCCCCTGGCTGACCTGTCCGGGGGCCACCTCTGATCGACTGGGATGTGCAGCACGTGCGTTTCCTCAACGACATCCAGCCCCCGTACGACCTGACGTACGACGACGTCTTCATGGTGCCCAGCCGCTCGGCCGTCGGCTCGCGTCAGGCGGTGGACCTCACCTCTCCGGACGGCACCGGCACCACGATCCCGCTCGTCGTCGCCAACATGACGGCGATCGCCGGCCGCCGGATGGCCGAGACCGTCGCCCGCCGCGGTGGCCTTGTCGTCATTCCGCAGGACATTCCGATCGAGGTGATCACCGAGGTCGTCTCCTGGGTCAAGGGACGCCATCTGGTGCTCGACACCCCGATCGTCCTCGCGCCCCACCAGACCGTCGCCGACGCGCTGTCGCTGCTGCCCAAGCGCGCGCACAACGCGGGCGTCGTCGTCGACGAGGACGGCCGCCCCGTCGGCGTGGTGACCGACACCGACCTCACCGGCGTGGACCGCTTCAGCCAGCTCTCCGAGGTCATGTCCAAGGACCTGCTGCTCCTCGACGCGGACATCGAGCCGCGTGAGGCGTTCAACCGCCTCGACGCCGCCAACCGCCGCTACGCCCCCGCCGTGGACGCGGACGGCAAGCTGGCCGGCATCCTGACCCGCAAGGGCGCCCTGCGCGCCACGCTGTACTCGCCCGCCACCGACGCGAACGGCCGGCTGCGCATCGCCGCCGCCGTCGGCATCAACGGCGACGTGGAGGGCAAGGCCAAGCAGCTGCTGGACGCGGGCGTCGACACGCTCGTCATCGACACGGCGCACGGCCACCAGGAGTCGATGATCAGCGCCGTCAGGACCGTGCGCGCGCTGGACCCGCGGGTGCCGATCGTCGCGGGCAACATCGTCGCCGCCGAGGGCGTCAAGGACCTGATCGACGCGGGCGCCGACATCATCAAGGTCGGTGTGGGCCCCGGTGCCATGTGCACGACCCGCATGATGACCGGCGTCGGCCGGCCGCAGTTCTCCGCCGTCATGGAGTGCGCGGCCGAGGCCAAGAAGTACGGCAAGCACGTGTGGGCGGACGGCGGTGTCCGCCACCCCCGTGACGTCGCGATGGCGCTGGCCGCCGGCGCGTCCAACGTCATGATCGGCTCCTGGTTCGCGGGCACGTACGAGTCCCCGGGCGACCTGCACCAGGACGCGAGCGGACGTCTGTACAAGGAGTCGTTCGGCATGGCGTCCGCGCGGGCCGTCAAGAACCGCACCAGCGAGGAGTCCGCGTACGACCGGGCCCGCAAGGCGCTGTTCGAGGAGGGCATCTCCACCTCGCGGATGTTCCTCGACCCGTCCCGTCCGGGCGTCGAGGACCTGATCGACTCGATCATCGCGGGCGTCCGTTCCTCCTGCACCTACGCGGGCGCCAACTCCCTGGAGGAGTTCGCGCAGAACGCGATCGTGGGCATCCAGAGCGCCGCCGGCTACGCCGAGGGCAAGCCGCTGCACGCGAGCTGGAGCTGATCCACCGCCCTTCCCGTACGGCCCCCGCTCCCCTGCCGGGAGCGGGGGCCGTACGCGTGGGAGGGCCCCCGTTCCCGGCCGGAAGTCGCCTCGCGCAACCATCGAAAAGGCCCGCGCAACGAACACGCGCCGGGATGGGATGAACGCAACGATCTTGCGGAGATGCGCAAGGTTGCTGCATTACGCCCGGGAAGCCCGAACTCATAGGGTCGGGCGCTGTACACAGGCGTGGCGGGAACCCCGCTCGGCGGGTCCCGGCTGTCAGGGGTGCCGCCGGTTCCCGTCCTCTTCGACCGGCAGCGATGAAGGAGCCAGCGCGTGCTCGATCAAGGCGCACCCCCGCAGTCCCCACCCACGTCCGCCCCGCCCGCCGCGGGTCTCGGCGCGCGCCTCATGCGCCGCAAGCCGGTGGAACGCCTGGTGCAGGAGGGCGGACACGGCGAGGGCGGCTCGCTGCGGCGCTCCCTCGGAATGTGGCAGCTCACCATGATCAGCATCGGTGCCACGCTCGGCACCGGCATCTTCGTGGTCCTCGGCGAGGCCGTCCCCAAGGCCGGACCCGCGGTCACCCTGTCCTTCGTCATCGCGGGTCTCACGGCCCTCTTCTCCGCCCTCTCCTACGCGGAGCTCGCCGGCACGATCCCGGTCGCCGGATCCTCGTACTCGTACACGTACGCCACGATGGGCGAGCTGATCGCCTGGATCTGCGGCTGGTGTCTGGTCCTGGAGTACGGCGTCTCGGTCGCGGCCGTCGCGGTCGGCTGGGGCGAGTACCTGAACGAGCTGCTCGACGGCACCATCGGCGTCACCATCCCGGACGCCCTCTCCGCGCCGCCCGGCGACGGCGGCATCTTCAACCTGCCCGCGCTGATCGTCGTCCTGCTCGCGATGGCGTTCCTGCTCGGCGGAGCCCGCGAGTCGGCGCGCGCCAACACGATCATGGTGGCCGTGAAGATCGCCGCGCTGGTGCTGTTCTGCGCGATCGGCGTCCAGGGTCTGCGCTCCGGCAACTACGAGCACTTCATGCCGCTCGGCATGGCGGGCGTCAGCGCCGCCGGCGCCACCCTGTTCTTCTCCTACATCGGCTTCGACGCCGCCTCCACCGCCGGTGAGGAGGCCAAGGACCCGCAGCGCGACCTGCCGCGCGCGATCATGCTCTCGCTGGTCATCGTGACCGCCCTGTACGTCCTCGTCGCCGCCGTCGCCGTCGGCGCGAAGCCCTGGCGGCAGTTCGGCGACTCGGAGGCCGCGCTCGCCGAGATCATGAAGGACGTCACCGGGCAGACCTTCTGGGGCACCCTGCTGGCGGCCTGCGCCGTCATCGCCATCGCCAGTGTCGTGCTGACCGTGCTGTACGGCCAGACGCGCATCCTGTTCGCGATGGCCCGGGACGGTCTGGTGCCCAAGGTGTTCGCCCGGGTCCACCCGAAGACCGGCACGCCCCGCGCGAACACGGTCATCGTCTCGCTGTTCTGCGGTGTCCTGGCTGCCGCGATCCCGCTCGGCCAGCTCGCCGACGCCACCAGCATCGGCACGCTGTTCGCGTTCGCGCTGGTGAACGTCGCCGTCGTGGTGCTGCGCCGGACGCGCCCGGCCATGCGCCGTACTTTCCGGGTTCCGCTCGCGCCGGTGCTGCCCGCGATCGGCTTCCTGCTGTGCGTGTGGATGATGGCCAGTCTCTCGGCCGTCACCTGGGTGGTCTTCGGCGTCTGGATGGCCGTCGGGCTCGTGTTCTACTTCAGTTACGGCTACCGCAAGTCCCGGATGGCGACCGCGGAAGCCGTCGCCGAGCAGCCGTAGGACCCGTAGCGGAACCGTCTCAGGAACCCCTCGCAGAAAAGTGAACCACCCGCAGTGCTGAACGATCTCGACGAACGCATCGTGCACGCCCTCGCCGAGGACGCCCGCCGCTCCTACGCGGACATCGGGCAACTGGTCGGCCTGTCCGCGCCCGCCGTGAAGCGGCGGGTCGACCGGCTGCGGGCCACCGGGGCCATCACCGGGTTCACCGTACGGGTGGACCCGGCGGCGCTCGGCTGGGAGACCGAGGGGTTCGTCGAGATCTACTGCCGCCGGAACACCTCTCCCGAGACCATCCAGCGAGGTCTGGAGCGGTATCAGGAGGTCGTGGCCGCCTCCACCGTCACCGGGGAGGCGGACGCGGTGGTCCAGGTGTTCGCCTCCGACATGCGGCACTTCGAGCGGGTGCTCGAACGGATCGCGGGGGAGCCGTTCGTGGAACGGACGAAGTCCGTTCTGGTGCTTTCGCCGCTGCTGCGGAGGTTCTCCTCGGGGTCACCCACGTAGTCGGCGTCCCCACAACTGCTCTCACGCCCGCCGCGGGTGGGGTTCTCGCCGTCGGCGGGCGCGGGCGGTGTGTGGCCGGGCGCGCAGTTCCCCGCGCCCCTTACGGGCGCCCCCCGTGGCCCTGACGGGCGCTCCCCTGGCCGGCGTTGGTCATTCCGCCGTCTTTCTCGCCAGGGCGTTGTTGCCGATCGAGTTGTGGACGCTGAAGCTCACCGCGTCCGAGCGGTAGCGGTCGTCGGACCATTCCACCGGGCGGCCCTCGCGGGTGGTGGTGACCCGGCGGACACGCAGCAGGGGGCTGGTGCGGCGGACGCCGAGGAGGTCGGCGTCCTGGGCGCTCGCCGCGACGGCGTCGATGACGTGCTCGCCGTACGCGAAGACCAGACCGGTGTCCTCCAGGAGCCGCTGGGTGACGGAGGGGCAGTCCGGTTCGATCGCCGCGACGGCGGGGGAGATCCAGTCCGCGTACACCGTGCGTTCGACGAGCACCGGTTCGCCGTCCAGGCCGCGCACCCGCAGCACGTGCAACACGGGCGTCTTTTCGGGGAGTTGGAGGCGCACCGCGTCCTCCGCGGTCGCCGGGCGGTACTCCTGCGCCACCACGTGGCCCGTGGCCTCGCGCCCCATCGCCCGCGCCCACTGGGCGAAGCTGCGCAATTCGGCGAAGCTCTGGCTGCGACGGCCGGCGAGGACCACGCGCCGGGCGCCCTGGCGCGACCCGATGAGCCCCTCGGCGGTCAGGGCCGCGACGGCCTGGCGGACCGTGCCGCGCGAGACGCCGTAGTGGGCCGCGAGGTCGGTCTCCGCCGGCAGCAGACTGCCCACGGTGTACTCCTCGCGGTCGATCGCCCGCCGCAGCTCCTCGGCGATCTCCTCGTGTCGCGCCGTCATTCTTCCCCTCTGGTTCAACCGCTGTGCACAGCCTGATCAGCCTAATCGACAGCGGACGGTGATCCGCCCGGGCTGGAATTGTGCAGGGAATAGGGGGTCGCGGTTTCACCGACGTTCACGAACAGGACACCATCGGCGGGCCTACTGAGGCCAACTTGTTCAGACAAGTTCTCCGCTCATCCCACCCTCGTGCGTCACCCTGGAGAGACCGTGACCGTGTTCCTGCCGAGGACCGCCCTCCTCACCGGCGGCCTCGCCGTCGCCGCTGCGCTCACCCTGAGCGCCTGCGGCGCCGCTCCCGACGACAAGGCGACCACCGCCGACGGCAAGAGCGCGGCCACCGCGACCTCCGCCGCGGACTTCGGCGGTCTCGACGCCCTCACCAAGGCCGCGAAGAAGGAGGGCACGCTGCACGCGATCGCCCTTCCCCGCGACTGGGCCAACTACGGCGCGCTCATCGACGGCTTCACCAAGAAGTACGGCATCAAGATCCAGGTCGAGACCCCCGACGGCTCCAGCCAGGACGAGATCAACGCCGTCACCTCGCGCAAGGGCCAGGACCGCGCCCCCGACGTCCTCGACCTCGGCAGCTCCTTCGCGCTGAGCGCGGCCCAGCAGGGCCTGCTCGCCCCGTACAAGGTCGCTGCGTTCGGTGACCTCCCCGAGGGACAGAAGGACACCGCGGGCCGCTGGTTCAACGACTACGGCGGCTACATCTCGATCGGCTGCGACGCCAAGAAGGTCAAGGAGTGCCCGACGACCTTCAAGGACCTGCTCAAGCCGCAGTACAAGGGCCAGGTCGCGCTCAACGGCAACCCCACCAAGTCCGGTTCGGCGTTCGGCGGCGTGTACGCGGCCGCGCTGGCGAACGGCGGCTCCTTCGACGACATCCAGCCCGGCCTCGACTTCTTCGCCGAGCTGAAGAAGAACGGCAACTACACGCCCGTCGAGTCGACCCCGGCCACCGTCGAGAAGGGCGAGACGCCCATCAGCATCGACTGGGACTACCTCAACGCCGGATACGCCGACGAGTTCAAGGCCAAGGGCCTCGACTGGAAGGTCGCCATCCCCTCCGACGGCCAGTACGCCCAGTACTACTCCCAGGCCATCAACAAGGACGCCCCGCACCCCGCGGCCGCCCGCCTGTGGCAGGAGTACCTCTACAGCGCCGAGGGCCAGAACCTGTGGCTCAAGGGATACGCCCGCCCGGCCCTGATGACCGCGATGGACAAGGCCGGCACGCTCGACAAGACCGCCGCCGCCAAGCTCCCCGCCGTCTCGGGCACCCCGAGCTTCCCGACCGAGGACCAGCAGAGCAAGGCCAAGACCGTGCTCGCCCAGGGCTGGGGCAAGGCCGTCTCCGGATGACCACCGCTCTCACCGAGGCCCCGGCCGACGTGACGCCCGCCGCTGCCCCCGGGCAGCGGCGGCGCCGCGCCACCGGCCCGCTCGCCGTCCTCCCGCTGCTCGCCTTCGTGGCGATCTCCTTCGGCGTCCCCGCGCTCGCCATGCTGAACGGCGCCTTCACCGTCAAGGACCAGGCCACCGGCGCCACTTCGTACACCACGGCGAACCTGACCGGGTCGTTCCAGGGCGCCTACCTGACCGCGCTCGTGGGCAGCGTCAAACTGTCCGCCGTCTCCGCCGGACTCGCGACCCTGCTCGGACTGCCGCTCGCGCAGGCCGTGGTGACCTCCCGCTTCCGCGCGCTGCGCGAGGCCGTGCTCACCGCCTCCGGCGTCCTCGCCAACTTCGGCGGCGTCCCGCTCGCCTTCGCCTTCGTCGCCACCCTCGGCAACTCCGGTGTACTCACGAGCCGTCTGAACCTCACCGAACATGGCTGGAACCTCTACAGCTTCTGGGGCCTGGTCGTCGTCTACCTGTACTTCCTGATCCCGCTCATGGTCCTCACCATCACGCCCGCCCTCGACGGCCTGCGCTCCCAGTGGCGCGAGGCGGCACGGAACAACGGCGCGACCTCGGCGCAGTACTGGCGGCACGTGGCCCTGCCGGTCCTCGCGCCCTCGCTCCTCGGCGGGCTCGTGCTCCTCTTCGGCAGCGCCTTCGCCGCGTACGCCACGGCCGCCGCCATGGTGGGCAGCGCGGTGCCGCTGGTCACCCTGCAGATCGCCGACGCCATCTCCGGCAACGTGCTGGTCGGCCAGGAGAACGTGGCACTCGCCCTCAGCCTCGACATGGTCCTCATCGCGGGTCTGGTCATGGCCGTGTACCTGCCCCTGCAACGACGGAGCGCGCGATGGCTCGCCTGAACCCGTGGCGCTGGGTGGTCCTCGCCCTCGCCGCGCTGTACTTCCTGGTGCCCCTGGCCGCCTCCGTGGTCTTCACGGTCGACGTGCCGGGACAGGGCGTCACCCTCGACGCCTACACCTCGATCGTGTCCGCCGACGGCTTCGTCCCCAGCCTGCTGCTCTCGCTGGAACTCGCCGCCGCGACCATCGCCGTCGTGCTGCTCCTGATGGTGCCCGCCATGGTCGCGCTGCGGCTCGGCTCGCCCCGGCTGCGGCCCGTGGTCGAGGTGGTGTGCTCCCTGCCCCTCGTGGTGCCGCCGATCGCGTTCGTCGCCGGCATCTCCACCGTCCTCAAGTGGGGGCCCGAACACCTCTCGCGCACCCCGCTGTTCCAGACCTTCGTGGCGATCCAGGACCCGGGCTTTCCCGTCGTCCTCGTCCTCGCGTACGTCGTGATGGCGCTGCCGTTCGTGTACCGGGCCCTGGACGCGGGACTGCGCGCCATGGACGTGCGCACCCTCGTCGAGGCCGCCCGGAGCTGCGGCGCGAGCATGCCGCAGGCGCTCGTGCGGGCGGTGCTGCCCAATCTGCGCGGCGCGCTGCTCAACGCCTCCTTCCTCACCCTGGCCCTGGTGCTCGGTGAGTTCACGGTCGCGAGCCTGCTCGGCTACCAGCCGTTCGCCGTGTGGATCTACAGCGTCGGCGGCTCGCAGGCCCAGATGTCCGTCGCCGTCTCCGTGCTCAGCCTGTTCCTCACCTGGGCACTCCTTCTCGCGCTCGCCGTCCTCGGCGGCCGCTCCCGTACCGCTTCCGCCTCCCGGGGATGAACATGACCGTCGCCACGCTCGACAAGGCCGCCACCGTCGAATTCCGCGGACTCAGGCGGGAGTTCGGTCCGACCGTCGCTCTCGACGGCCTCGACCTCACCGTCCGGCCCGGTGAACTGCTCGCCCTGCTCGGCCCCTCCGGCTGCGGCAAGACCACCGCGCTGCGGATGCTCGCCGGCTTCGAGCACCCCGACTCCGGCGAGGTGCTGGTCGACGGCCAGGACATCACCCGGGTCCCGGCGCACCGCCGCGACGCCGGGATGGTCTTCCAGTCGTACAGCCTCTTCCCGCATCTCAGCGCGCTGGACAACGTGGCCTTCGGGCTGCGGATGCGCAAGGTGCGCACGGCCGAACGCCGCTCCCGCGCGGCCGAGTTGCTCGACCTCGTGGGCCTCGGGGACAAGGGCGAGCGGTTCCCGCACCAGCTCTCCGGCGGCCAGCAGCAGCGGGTCGCGCTGGCCCGCGCGCTCGCGCTGCGGCCACGTGTCCTGCTGCTCGACGAGCCGCTGTCGGCGCTGGACGCCAAGGTGCGGCTGTCGCTGCGCGAGGAGATCCGCCGGCTCCAGCTCGAACTCGGCATCACCACCCTGTTCGTGACCCACGACCAGGAAGAGGCCTTGTCCATGGCGGACCGGGTCGCGGTGATGCGGGCCGGGCGGCTGGAGCAGTGCGCGTCGCCCGCCGAGCTGTACGGGCGTCCCGCCACCGCCTTCGTCGCCGAGTTCGTGGGCACGATGAGCCGGATCCCCGGGACTCTCGGCGGCGACGGGGTCGACGTCCTCGGCCGGCGGCTGCCGGTGGACGGGGACGCGCCCGCCCCGGGGGCGGTGGACGTGCTGGTGCGGCCCGAGGCGGTCCGGGTGAGCGCCGACGCCTCGGGGGACGCCCGGGTCGTCGCCACCGCGTTCCTCGGGGCGGCCACGCGGGTGACCGTGCGGCTCGCCGACGGCACCGAGGTCAAGGCCGATGTGGCCACGCACGAGGCCGCGGCGCTCGCGTCCGGCGCCGCCGTGACGGTCACCCTCCCGGACCGGCCCGTTCTGGTCGCCGCGCGTCGCGACTGAGACGCGTCCGGACCGAGGCGTCCGGCGCCGCCCGAACCGCGGGTGCCCGCTCGGGGCCCACAAGCGACGATCGCCCCCTCCGCCCCTGCCCGTCCCTTCCTGGGGCTCCGCCCCGGACCCCGCTCCTCAAACGCCGGAGGGGCTGGATCTTGCCCCGCACCGGAGAAGCAACCCGAGGGGCTGGATCCTGCCCCGCACCGGGGAAGCAGCCCGAGGGGCTGAACTCTGCCCTGCGTCCGCGAAAGTGGCCGGAGGGGCTGGAAGCTCGATCCCCCCAACCGAGAAAGAGATCACCGTGACCCATCGCACCACCGCCCGGTCCTCCCTCCAAGCCGTTCTGTTCGACATGGACGGCACGCTCGTGGACACCGAGCGGCTCTGGTGGGAGGCGGTGGAGGAGGTGGCCGGCGGGCTCGGGCACGTCCTGACGGGGGCCGATCAGCCGCATGTCCTCGGCCGGCCCGTCGAGCACACCGCCGCCTGGCTGGCCGGGGTCACCGGCGCAGCGGGGGAGGAGACCGCAAGCGAACTGCACCGGCAGTTCGCCGACCGGGTCCGTACGGGCATCGTGCCGCGCCCCGGAGCGAGGGAACTGCTCGACGCGCTCGCCCGTGAGGGCGTGCCCACGGCTCTGGTGACCGCCTCCCCGCGGGCGGTCGCCGACACCGTGCTGGAGGCGCTCGGCGCCGGACGCTTCGCCGTCTCCGTCACCGCCGACGACACCGGGCGCACCAAGCCCGCCCCCGACCCCTACCTCGCCGCCTGCCGCGCCCTGGGGGTCGACCCCGCCGCCTGTGTCGCCGTCGAGGACACCCAGACCGGCGTCACCTCGGCCGAGGCGGCGGGCTGCGCCGTCCTCGCGGTGCCCTCCCTCGCGCCAATCGCGCCCGCCGCCGGCCGCACCGTGCTCGGCAGCCTGGAGGAGGTCTCCCCGGCCCGGCTGCGGGCCATGGTCGCCCCGGGCGAGCTGCGGGTGATGAGCTGGAACCTCTGGTTCGGCGGCACCCGGGTCGACGGGTACCGCGAGAAGCAGCTCAAGGTCATCACGGAGACCGGGGCGGACGTGGTCGGCCTCCAGGAGACGTACGGGGACGCGGCGCGCGAACTCGCCGAGGCCCTCGGCTGGTACCACCACCGGGCCGGCGACAACCTCGGCGTCATCAGCCGCCACCCGATCACCGCCGCGCTCGGCGACCCCGACGTCGGCTTCTACGGGGGAGCCGGGGTCCGGATCGAACTGCCCGGCGGCCGGCGGGTGGACGTCTGGAGCGTCCACCTCGACTGTGACCCCTACGGTCCCTACGAGGCCCGTTTCGACGGCCTTCCCGCGGCCGCACTGATCGCGCACGAGAGCGGCCGGCTCGCCCGGATGCGGGAGATCCTGCGGCGCGTCACCGACACCGGCGACGCGTCCGTGCCGGTCGTCCTGACCGGCGACTTCAACGTGCCCTCGCACCTGGACTGGCCGGACGTCGCCTGGCCGGTGACACGGGCCACCGAGGAGGCGGGCCTGCGCGACTCCTACCGGGAGGCGCACCCCGACCCGGTCCGGGACCCGGGACACACCTGGTCGCCCGTCCACACCGAGCACGAGGACGGCAGCGGGCGCCCGGAGCCGCAGGACCGGATCGACTTCGTCCTGCACCGGGGCCTGACGGTCCTCGACTCCCGCACGCTGGTCGCCGGAACCCCCCGGGCCTGGCCGGATGTGGCGGGCAACGACTGGCCCTCCGACCACGCGGCGGTCGTCACCGTGTTCGCCCTGCCCGGCTAGGACGGTCGCGGGACCGGGGACGGAGCGGGTCACTAGTTGAACGTTGAGTCAGTCCGGGCCATTGCGGTCCGGGCGGGCCATCCATTACTTTGAGCCGCGATCGCTACCAGCGAGTAACAGCCGATGGGTTACCAAACGTCACCCGGCCATCCGACCGTCCTGTCGCCCTGGGGAGACCATGCGCTGGCCCATCGGCCGTACGCCCACGGTCCGTTCGCGGATCGTGGCGCTCTCGATCGCTCCCGTGATCGCCCTGATGACCCTGTGGAGCTTCGCCATGGTGTCGGTCACCGGCGAACTGCGCGCCCTCGTCCGCCTCCAGGACGTCTACGAAGGCTTCGGCACCCCCGTCGACACGGCGGTCGGCCAGATCCAGATCGAACGGCGCCTCGCCGCCGCGTACCTCGGCTCGCGGCACGAGACGCAGCCGGGCGTCGACCTGCTGGCCCAGGAACGCCGCACCGACCGCGCCGTGACCGCCCTGCGCGCGGCGGTCCGCGACGGGGACCGCGGCCTGCTCTCCGGCGGCCAGCGGCACGCGCTCGACACCATGCTCGACTCCGTCGACCGGCTGGAGGGACTGCGCGGCCGGGTACTGGCGCACCGCGTCACCTGGGACCGGGCCGTGGCCGAATACAGCGCCCTGGTCGAACCGGGCTTCGACGTCGAGTCCGCGCTCACCGCGCTCCAGGCGGGACAGCTCGCCCGTGAGGCGCAGGTCGTCGTCGAACTGGTGCGGGTACGGGAGTTCGTCTCGCGCGAGGACGCGCTCGTCGCCGGGGCACGGGCCGCCGGAACGCTCACCGACCGCCAGTACGACACCCTCACCGCGACCATCGAGGACCGCCGGGTCTTCGAGCAGACCTACGTCCCCGACCTGCCGGCCGACTCGCGCGCCCTCTTCGAGACCTTCCAGCGCGACGGCCTCCACCAGGAGCTGACCCGGGACGAGGACGCCCTGCTGCGCGCGGGCGCCCACCGGGCCGGCGAGGCCGTCGCGGCCGGCTCCTGGCGCACCACCACCGACCGTGCCGTCAAGCGGTACATGCGGCTGTGCACCCAGTCCGCGATCAACTCCGCGGCCCGCGGAAAGGCCTTCGCCTACCGGGAGCTCGCCAAGGCCGCGATCGTCGGCGTGCTGGGACTGGCCGCCGTCGCCCTGTCCCTCTGGCTCGCGGTGCGCGGAGCCCGGCGCATCTCACGCCGTCTGGAGTCGCTGCGCGACGCCGCCGACCTGCTGACCAATCGCCAACTGCCGCAGGTCATGGCACGGTTGAGCGCGGGTGAGGAGGTCGACGCGGCGGCCGAGGCGCCCCCGCTCGCGGACGTCGAGGCGGTGGCCGACGAGATCGGCCAGGTCGGCCGGTCCTTCAACACCGCCCGGCTCGCCGCCGTCGAGGCCGCCGTCAAGCAGGCCACCCTGCGCCGCGGGCTGTTCGCGGTCCTCCTGAACATCGCCCGCCGCAACCAGGCGCTCGTCCACCGCCAGCTCAAGCTCGTCGACACGCTGGAACGCCGTACGGACGACCCCGACGTCCTGGACGACCTGTTCCGGATCGACCACCTCACCACCCGCATGCGGCGCCACGCCGAAAGCCTCATCATCCTCTCCGGCTCCGCCCCGGGCCGCCGTTGGCGACGGCCGGTGCCCGTCGCCGAGGTGGTGTCCTCCGCGGTGAGCGAGATCGAGCAGTACACCCGCGTCGTGGTCCCCCCGATGCCCGAGGTGGGTGTCGCGGCGGACGCCGTCGCCGACGTCGTGCACCTGATCGCCGAACTCGTCGAGAACGCCACGGTGTTCTCACCGCCCCGCACCCAGGTCACCCTGCGCACCGGGCGGGCCGAGAGCGGGTTCGTCCTGGAGATCGACGACCGGGGTCTCGGTCTCGCGCCCGACCAGATCGACGAGGCCCACCGCACCCTGACCACACCGGAGGACTTCGACCCGACCCGGCACGACCGGCTCGGGCTGTACGTGGTGGGCCGGCTCGCCGCACGGCACGGCATCAAGGTCACGCTGTGCCGCTCCCCGTACGGCGGCACGACGGCCGTGGTGCTGCTCCCGGAGAGCGTGCTCGCACCCGTGGACACCGATCGTCCGGCGCCGGGCCCGGCGCCGGCGGCGCTTCCCACGCGCACCGCCACCGCGGTCCTCCCGGCGCAGCGCACGGCGTCCGAGGAGCGGGAGGACGGCTCCGTACCGCCCGGTGAACCGGCTCCGGAACCCCCCGGGCTGCCCACCCGGGTCCGTCAGCGGGCCCTCGCCCCGGAGCTGCGCACCGCGGCCCCGGCGGCCGACGGGACACCGGAACGCGAGATCACGCCGGAGGAGATGCGCGCGGTCTTCGGAGCCTTCCAGCGCGGCCTCGACCGAGGCCGCAAGGGCCTGCCCACCCGGCCGGGGACCGGCGAGCCCGGTTCCGCGCCGTCCGGCCCCGCCCAGAGAACCGACACCGAGGAAGGGACGGACGCCGACGATGCGCCCTGACCAGCTCCCAGAGCAGCCCGCCCGGACCGCTCCGGCCCGGCACCAGGATCCGGCGGTCGGCCACCTCGGGTCCGAGGACGCCGACGAACGGCCCGGCACCGATCTCGGATGGCTGCTCGACGATCTCGTGGCCCGGACCGACCACGTCCGCCAGGCCGTGCTGCTCACCGCCGACGGCCTCCCGCTGAGCTGCTCGGACGGGATGCGCAGACGGGACATCGAGCACCTCGCCGCGGTGTGCTCGGGCTTCCACAGCCTCGCCCTCTCGGTCGGCGACCGCTTCGCCGCGGGCGGGGTCCGCCAGACCATGGTGATGCTGGACGACGCCTACCTCTTCATCACCCCGGCGGGTGACGGGAGCCGGCTCGCCGTGCTCAGCGAGGTGCAGACGGACGTCGGTCAGCTCGCCCACGAGATGGAACTGCTCGTCCGCCGCGTCGGCCGCCACATGGCCGCCGCCGTACGTTCGGCGGCCGACCCCGCGGGCCGCTGACCCGGCCGTGACCGACGAGCACTGGTACGAGGACGAGACCGGGCCGATGGTGCGGCCCTACACCGTCACCGGGGGCCGCACCCGGCCCTCGGACCGGCACGTCATCGATCTGATGTCGCGGGTCACGGTCCTGGAGACGGGCGCCGGGCAGCCCGGGGTCGACCACGCGGCGGCGGCGCTGCTCGACCTGGCCCGCCGCGGCCCCCGGCCGGTCGTCGAGCTCGCCGCGGACGCCGACCTGCCGCTGACCGTCGTACGGGTCCTGCTCGGCGACCTGGCCGAGGCCGGTCTGCTGACCATCGACGAGCCCTACCGTCCGCCGGACGGAGCGCCCGCGGCCGACCCGGAACTGCTGCGCGAGATCGTGGAGCGACTGCGCGACCTGTGACGCGCGGTCCGCAGCCGGGACCCCGGCCACGGGAGACCCCGGGCCGCCGACCCGGGCCGGAGCGGGGCAGACCGCGGCCAGGCCGGGCCCGGCCGGGGCCGCGTCCGTGGCGCACCGGGACCGATCCCGCCTGTGACCTGCGTCTCCAGGCGCTCGGGACCTTCGGGGCCTTGACCTCGGGGGCGCGTCGAGGTGCGCAACGAATCGCCGCCGGAGGCGGGGGGCACGCAACGAATCGTTCGGTGGCGCGCAACAGGTCCTTCTTGTCCCCCCGAGCCGGCCGACCGTACCGTCTATCTGACCCCCCGAACCCCCTCGTACCGGTGGAGAACCCGCATGCGCACAGCCCTGCTCCAGAGCTCCGGCCGCCCCGGCTCGGTCGTCGAGAACCTCAAGGTCCTCGACGAGGCCGCGGGCCGTGCCGCCGCCGCGGGCGCCGGGCTGATCGTGACGTCGGAGATGTTCCTGACCGGCTACGCCATCGGCGACGACATAGCGCGCCTCGCCGAGCCCGCCGACGGCGACTCCGCCGACGCGGTGGCCGAGATCGCCACTCGGCACGGTGTCGCCGTGGCCTACGGCTACCCCGAGCGCGAGGCCCCCGGGACCGACGCCGGGGGGCCGGTCTTCAACTCCGTGCAGCTCATCTCCGCGGAGGGCACCCGGCTCGCCAACTACCGCAAGACCCACCTCTTCGGCTGCTTCGAGCACGAGCACTTCACGCCCGGCGAGCAGTCCGTCGTCCAGGCGGACCTGGACGGTCTGCGGGTCGGCCTCATGATCTGCTACGACGTCGAGTTCCCGGAGAACGTCCGCGCGCACGCCCTCGCCGGCACCGACCTGCTGCTCGTGCCGACGGCGCAGATGCACCCGTTCCAGTTCGTCGCCGAGTCCGTCGTCCCGGTGCGCGCCTTCGAGAACCAGATGTACGTCGCCTACGTCAACCGCACCGGTCCGGAAGGGGAGTTCGAGTTCGTCGGACTGTCCACCCTGGCCGGCCCCGACGGCATCGCCCGGGTGCGCGCGGGCCGGGGTGAGGAACTGGTCGTGGCCGACGCCGACCCGGTCCTCCTGGCCGCCTCGCGCGAGACGAACCCGTATCTGAAGGACCGCCGCCCCGGCCTCTACGGGTCCCTCGTCTGATCCTCCGCCCCGGCCCGCCCCCGGCCGGTCCGACAGCCCTCCCCTCACCAGCCTTCGCGCAAGGAGTCCGTACCCCATGACGTCCACCGTGCCCAACGCCGTCCAGCACGCCGACGTGCAGCAGCCGCCGATCACCATGTTCGGCCCGGACTTCCCCTACGCCTACGACGACTTCCTCGCGCACCCCGCGGGCCTCGGGCAGATACCCGCGACCGAGCACGGCACCGAGATCGCGGTGATCGGCGGCGGACTGTCCGGCATCGTGGCCGCGTACGAGCTGATGAAGATGGGTCTCAAGCCCGTCGTGTACGAGGCCGACGAGATCGGCGGCCGGCTGCGCACGGTCGGCTTCGAGGGCTGCGACCCCTCGCTGACCGCCGAGATGGGCGCGATGCGCTTCCCGCCCTCCTCCACCGCCCTCCAGCACTACATCGACCTGGTCGGCCTCCGGACCACCCCGTTCCCCAACCCGCTCGCCGAGTCGACGCCCTCGACGGTCGTCGACCTCAAGGGCGAGTCGCACTACGCGACGTCCGTCGACGACCTCCCGCAGGTCTACCGCGACGTGATGAACGCCTGGAACGCGTGCCTGGAGGACGGCGCCGACTTCTCCGACATGAACCAGGCCATGCGCGAGCGCGACGTCCCGCGCATCCGCGAGATCTGGTCGAAGCTCGTCGAGAAGCTCGACAACCAGACCTTCTACGGCTTCCTGTGCGACTCGGAGTCCTTCAAGTCCTTCCGGCACCGCGAGATCTTCGGCCAGGTCGGCTTCGGCACCGGCGGCTGGGACACCGACTTCCCGAACTCCATCCTGGAGATCCTGCGGGTCGTCTACACCGAGGCAGACGACCACCACCGCGGCATCGTCGGCGGTTCCCAGCAGCTCCCGCTGCGTCTGTGGGAGCGCGAGCCGGAGAAGATCGTCCACTGGGCGTACGGCACCTCGCTGTCGACCCTGCACGACGGCGCCCCGCGTCCGGCCGTCACCCGGCTGAACCGCACCGCGGGCAACGGCATCACCGTGACGGACGCGAACGGCGACATCCGCACCTACAAGGCGGCCATCTTCACCGCCCAGTCCTGGATGCTCCTCTCCAAGGTCGCCTGCGACGACTCGCTCTTCCCGATCGACCACTGGACGGCGATCGAGCGCACGCACTACATGGAGTCGAGCAAGCTCTTCGTGCCCGTCGACCGGCCGTTCTGGCTGGACAAGGACGAGGAGACCGGCCGTGACGTCATGTCGATGACGCTCACCGACCGGATGACGCGCGGCACCTACCTCCTCGACGACGGCCCGGACAAGCCCGCCGTCATCTGCCTCTCGTACACGTGGTGCGACGACAGCCTCAAGTGGCTGCCGCTGTCCGCGAGCGAGCGCATGGAGGTCATGCTGAAGTCGCTCGGCGAGATCTACCCGAAGGTCGACATCAGGAAGCACATCATCGGCAACCCGGTGACCGTGTCCTGGGAGAACGAGCCCTACTTCATGGGCGCGTTCAAGGCCAACCTGCCGGGTCACTACCGCTACCAGCGCCGCCTGTTCACGCACTTCATGCAGGACACGCTGCCCGAGGACAAGCGGGGCATCTTCCTCGCGGGCGACGACATCTCCTGGACGGCCGGCTGGGCCGAGGGCGCCGTCCAGACCGCGCTGAACGCGGTCTGGGGCGTCATGCACCAGCTCGGCGGGACGACCGACCCGACCAACCCCGGGCCCGGCGACGTCTACGACGAGATCGCGCCGGTGGAGCTGCCCGAGGACTGATCCTCGCCCCGGGGGGGGGGGGGGGGGGGGGGGGGGGGGGGGGGGGGGGGGGGGGGGGGGGGGGGGGGGGGGGGGGGGGGGGGGTGGGGGGGGGGGGGGGGGGGG
>NZ_JBVHTL010000008.1:0-484837 GCF_055565895.1 Streptomyces sp. NPDC028298 | reverse complement strand
ACCAGGACCTCGTAGAAGACGGCGCGTTTGAACCATTCGGGATCGCGGTCCTTGGCCGGGGTGTCCTCGAAGGTGTCAGGGACGGGCTCATTGACCATCATGCGGGGGACCCTCCGATCCGCGGTGCCGGGCCGACAGTGAGCACATGTGCACCGCCCGGACCCAGGCGCACAAAGTTGGACCTGCCCCAGTTGTAGGTCTCGCCGGTGAGCTCGTCGCGCACCGGCACGCGCGCGTCCTCGCTCGGAGCGAGTCGCGGCATGTCCAAGGACACTGTGGCTTGCCGGGTGTGGTGGGGGTCCAGGTTCGCCACGACGACCACCGTGTCGTCACCCGTTCGCTTGCTGTAAGCGATCACCGCATCGTCGTCGACCTGGTGGAACATGAGGTTCCGGATTTCGTGGAGAGCCCTGTGATCGCGTCTGATCCGGTTCAGCCGGGTGATCAGCGGGGCGATCGTACGGCCCTCGCGCGCGGCGGCCGCCCAGTCGCGCGGGCGGAGCTGGTACTTCTCGGAGTGGAGGTATTCCTCGCTGCCCCGGCGCAGGGGGGTGTTCTCGCAGAGCTCGTAGCCGCTGTAGATGCCCCAGGTGGGGGAGAGGGTGGCGGCGAGGACGGCGCGCAGTTCGAAGGCGGGGCGGCCGCCGTGCTGGAGGAACTCGTGGAGGATGTCGGGGGTGTTGACGAACAGGTTGGGGCGCATGCGGGCGGCCGAGTCGCCCGAGAGTTCGGTGAGGTACTCGGTGAGTTCCTCTTTGGTGTTGCGCCAGGTGAAGTAGGTGTAGGACTGCTGGAAGCCGACCTCGGCCAGGGTCCGCATCATCGCGGGTCGGGTGAAGGCCTCGGCCAGGAAGATCACGTCGGGGTCGGTGGCGTTGATGTCCGCGATCACCCGCTCCCAGAACACGACCGGTTTGGTGTGCGGGTTGTCGACGCGGAAGATCCGCACGCCGTGGTCCATCCAGTGGCGCAGCACCCGCACCGTCTCGCGGACCAGGCCGGGCATGTCCTGGTCGAAGGCGATGGGGTAGATGTCCTGGTACTTCTTGGGCGGGTTCTCCGCGTAGGCGATGGTGTTGTCGGGGCGGTGGTGGAACCACTCCGGGTGCTTCTCCACCCAGGGGTGGTCCGGGGAGCACTGGAGCGCGAAGTCCAGCGCGATCTCCAGGCCGAGCGCAGCGGCCCGGGCGACGAAGGCGTCGAAGTCCTCCAGGGTGCCCAGATCGGGGTGGACCGCGTCGTGGCCGCCCTCGGGGGAGCCGATCGCCCAGGGCACCCCGACGTCCTCGGGGCCCGCGGACAGCGTGTTGTCCGGGCCCTTGCGGAAGGTGCTCCCGATGGGGTGGATCGGCGGGAGGTAGACGACGTCGAAGCCCATCTCCGCGATCGCGGGCAGCCGTTCGGCCGCCGTCCGGAACGTGCCGTGCACCGGCGCGTCGACCCGACCGCCCTCCGAACGCGGGAAGAACTCGTACCACGCCCCGTAGAGCGCCCGCTCCCGCTCCACCAGCAACGGCAACGGGAGGGAGCGGGTGAGCCGTTCACGCAGCGGATGCTCTGCCAGAGTGGCCGCGACCCCGGGGGCCAGGGCCGCCGCGAACCGCTCGGCCGGGGGAAGGGAGTCGTCGCGCAGGGTGGCCGCGGCCGCCAGCAGCGTGTCCTTGCCGGCGGCCTCGGGCACACCCGCGGCGGCCCGCTCGTGGAGCGCGGCGCCCTCCTCCAGGACCAGCCCGACGTCGATCCCGGCGGGGACCTTGATCTCGGCGGAGCGCCGCCATCCGGTCACCGGATCGCTCCACGCCTCCACCAGGTAGGTCCAGCGGCCCGTGGCCGACGGAGTGACGCGGGCGCCCCAGCGGTCGCTTCCGGGGGCCAGTTCACGCATCGGCGTCCACGTGCCCGGGCGGCCGTCCGGGTCGACCAGGACGACATCGGCGCCGACCACGTCATGGCCTTCGCCGAAAAGGGTGGCGGTGACCTGGAAGGTCTCGCCCACAACCGCTTTGGCGGGCCGTCTGCCGCAATCGACGACCGGCCGCACATCCATGACGGGTATGCGGCCGGTCTCGTGGTGCGCGTCCGTGATCGCGTCCATGCGTCTCGCCTCCGCGGTTCTGGGCCAAAATCGTCGTTGCCGCGAAAGGCCCTCTCGGTGCGGTCCCTGGGACCGTCGTTCAGATCCGTGCCGGAACGTCCTGCAGGTAGACCTCGGCGGCGTTCGCCGCCTCCCGCGCGCACCGCTTCCCCATCAGGACGCACAGGGTGTATCCGGTGTTCTCGAAATTCCCCCGCACCACACGGTCGGAGGGAGTCGCGAGAAGCAGGCGTTCCCACGCCCGGTAGCGCTCCAGATGCCTGGCGACCTCGGCTTTGGCAGGCAGCAGCATCACGCTGGTCACCTTCCCGATCTCTCGACCGCGCACGGCTCGCCTGGCCGGCGGATGAGGGCCGTACGCGAAGGGGGGCCGGTCCGTCACGGAGCGACACCCTTACTCATGGTGCCTGTACGGCGACCGAGCGTCTTGTTGGATCTTCAACCAGGCGGGGTCGCGCTCCGGTTGCACGAATGGAGTAGCCCTCTCATGCTGAGGGTGACTCAGGAGCGATCGGTGCTCACGCTTCGCAATCGGGGTTCGGTCCCGCAGGGGGCGAGGAGGAGCGAGAGCTTCGCCGGTGAGGAGCCAACGAGATGAAAGCCGCAGTCCCCTGCTACTACCACCTGGATGTGGAGCTCAGCGAGGAGAAGGTCGGACAGGTCAGGCGCATCCTGGCCGCGCACCTCAGGTACTGGAACCTGGAGAATCTCGTCGAGTCCGTCTGCCGCTGTGCGGAAGCGCTGCTTCGCACCATCGAGCAGCACTCGGCGGACAAGAACACGACGATCGAGATGTGGTGGAACGGCCGGCGCCTGTTCGCGGCCGTCTCGGACAACAGCCAGGACATCCGCCCGCACCGGGCGCCCCAGGGATGTCTGGCCCAGATCGCCGCACTGAGCGACGGCTGGGGCTGCTGCGCCACGGACGTCGGTGGAAAGATCATCTGGTCCTCGTGGCGGGCCCGCGCCGCCGATCACGCCCCGCTGGACCCGCCGGTTCCCGCCCCCTGTCTGCGGGTGGCGCGTGCGACCCCGCTGTACGCGGTGCTGCCGGAACCCGCGCTCGCCGCGAGCCGTGAGGAGACCGAGCCGGCCGCCGCCCACGGGTGACCGGCCCCGCCGGTGACCGGTGACCCGGTCGGCGGACCCCGGCCGTACTGTCCGGCCATGTCGCCGAGGGCGTCGATCCGCAGGGATCGACGCCCTCGGCGTGTCCGGTGTCCTCCGTCCGGCCGCGGCCGGACGGAGTGCCGCGGACCGGCCCCGGTCGCCGAGCCAGCGCAATGTCACGGGGTTAGGCTAATCAGTGATCGGGCTGAAACGGGCACATCGGACCCAATGGCGGGAAGCCGGTCCGGTTCTCGGCCCGGATGCCGGGACCTGGGGCGGTCTCCAGATGCGGGGATGCACATGTCCACAACACCGGTACAAGCGGCACGCCAGGAACTCTCCGGATTCAAAGGGCAGTTGATCGGCCCGGAGGACTCCGGGTACGACGAGGCCCGTGCCGTCTACAACGCGATGATCGACCGGCGGCCCGCCGTGGTGGCGCGCTGCACCTCGGCGGAGGACGTCGCGCAGATCATCGGCTTCGTACGTGATCACGCCCTCCCGCTCGCGGTGCGCGGCGGCGGCCATCACGGGGCGGGCCTGAGCACCTGCGACGACGGAGTGGTCCTCGACCTCTCCCCGCTCAAGGACATCGACGTCGATCCGGCGGCCCGCACGGTGCGGGTCGGCGGCGGCTGCCTCCTGGGCGAGGTCGACCGCGCCACCAACGAACACGGCCTGGCCACACCGAGCGGCATCATCTCCACCACGGGAGTCGGCGGCATCACCCTGGGCGGCGGCCTCGGCCACCTCACCCGCAAGTGCGGACTGGCCGTCGACAACCTGCTGGAGGCCGAGCTGGTCCTGGCGAACGGCGAGCACGTCCGCGCGAACGCCGACGAGAACACCGACCTCTACTGGGCGATCCGCGGAGGCGGCGGCAACTTCGGCGTCGTCACCTCGTTCCTCTTCCGGCTGCACGAGGTGAGCACGGTCGTCGCGGGGCCCACCTTCTGGCCCGTCGAGCTCGGCGCCGAAGTCCTCGCCGCCTACCGCGACTTCATCCCCCACGCGCCCCGTGAACTCGGTGGCTTCTTCCTCTTCGCCTCGGTCCCGCCGGGACCGCCGTTCCCGGAGGAACTGCATCTGAAGAAGGTCTGCGGTGTGCTGTGGTGCCGCGTGGGCGACGACACCGACGCGGCGGCCCGGGACATGGCCCCGCTGCTCGACGCCCTGCCCGAACCCCTGCTGCACGGCCCCGCGCCGATGCCGCACCCGGCCATCCAGTCCGCGTTCGACGGTGTCTACCCGCCCGGCGACCAGTGGTACTGGCGAGCGGGATTCGTCGACGAACTCCCCGGCGAGGCGATCGACCTGCACGCCAAGTTCGGCGCCGAGATGCCGACCTGGAAGTCGACCATGCACCTCTACCCCATCGACGGAGCCGTCCACGACGTCGGCCCGACGGACACCGCGTGGGGCTACCGCAACTCCGGCTGGGCCGCCGTCTACGCGGGCGTCGATCCCGACCCCGCCAACGCCGAGGTGATCAAGCGGTGGAGCGTCGACTACTCCGACGCCCTCTTCCCGTACTCCGCGGGCGGCGCGTACGTCAACATGGTGATGGCCGAGGACCAGGCGAGCGTCCGGGCGAGCTACAGCGGCAACTACGACCGGCTGGCCGCGGTGAAGGCCGAGTACGACCCCGCCAACCTGTTCCGGCTGAACCAGAACATCGAGCCGGCGTCGAGCGACTGACCCGCTGGGCGGGCCCGGTCACGGTGTGCGGGCCACGCCCCCGTGGACGTCCGTGGGCTCGGGCGACGTACCGGGCTCCGGGCGCCACAACGGGCAGGACACGATGCCGGGTTCGACCGGTTCGAGGCCCTCGTAGAACGCGCCGATCTGTTCGGGGCTGCGCAGCACGTACGGGACCGCCCCCGTGTCGTCGTAGCCCTGCTGGGCCTCCTTGAGCGCCGCGTCCGTGTCCGTGCTGTCGTAGTGCACGAAGTAGCTGCCCGAGGGCAGCGCCGCCTGGAGGCGCCGGACGATCGACCGGGCCTCCTCGTAGTCCTGGACGTGACCGAGGATGCCCATCAGCATCAGCGCCACGGGCCGGGAGAAGTCGAGGATCCCGGACGCCGCCTCGATGATCTTCTCGGGTTCGTGCAGATCCGCGTCGATGTAGTCGGTGACGCCCTCGGGGGTGCTCGTCAGCAGTGCCTGGGCGTGGCGCAGCACCAGCGGATCGTTGTCCACGTACACGACGCGGCACTCGGGCGCGACGCGCTGGGCCACCTGGTGGGTGTTGTCGTACGTGGGCAGGCCGGTGCCGATGTCGAGGAACTGGCGGATGCCGCGCTCGCCCGCCACGAAGGTGACGGTGCGGATCAGGAAGGCGCGCGAGGCGCGTGCCATGGTCTCGATGTTCGGGGCGACTTCGCGGTAGGCGTCCCCGGCGACCCGGTCGACCTCGTAGTTGTCCTTGCCGCCCATCCAGTAGTTCCAGATGCGGGCGGAGTGCGGCACCGTCGTATCGATCTTGGACAGTGCGTCCTGGGCGGGTACGGGTCGGTCGGCCATCGGAGATCCCCCTGTCCGTGCGTCACGCGGTCCGCCGGCTACGTTATCGGCAACAGCCGGACATACAGGCCGAGTTGGCGGATCGCGTGAGCGGGGAGGTGGGCACGCCGGCGGGTTCCCCGGTGGCGGATCATGCCCGCCTCCACTCCCTCGGGCGAACGGCTCGGCCGGTGGTGGGGTGGACAACCCGCACGGCGGGAGTGCGTGCGGGTTGTCCGGTTGTGGGGGCGTGCTCGCGGCCTCGGGCCCGTCCGGCACTTCCCGCCGTCGACAGGTCCCGCAGAGGCGCGGCGCCGGTCCCGCTCAGGCGATCAGGAAGTCGGCCTGCCCCGACTTGGCGCCCTCGATGAACGCGGCCATCTCGTCGCGGGACCAGATCAGCGCGGGTCCCTCCGGATCCCGTGACTGGCGCAGCGCGACGCTCCCGTCGGGAAGCCGCTTGGCCTCGACGCAACTTCCGCCGTTGGTGCCGCTCCAGGGCTTGTGCCAGCCCTCGGATCCCAGAGAGGCCGCGGACATGCCGTTGTGCACGGGTCCCATGGATCACAACTCCTCACGCAGTTCGCCCAGGATGGCCCTGGTCCGGGTGACCGGCTCCGCCTGCACGGACATCCGGTCCAGTACTTCGAGATGGCCGACGACGTCGTCGGGCCGGTCGACGTACACCGCGCCCACCAGGCTCTCCGTGTAGACGATGTCGGGGAGTTCGGAGAAGCCGAAGCGGAAGTGGTGGAACGGGCCGAACGCGCCCGGGTGGGCACCCACGCCGAAGCGCATGATCTGGATCCGCACCTTCGGCAGGTCCAGGGCCTCGGCGAGCCGGTCGAACTGGGCCCGCATCACCGCGCGTCCGCCCACCGGGCGGCGCAGCACCGTCTCGTCCAGGATCGCCCACAGCGCCGGGGCCTCGGGCTTGGCGAGCAGGTCCTGGCGTCTCATCCGCAGGGCGACCCGGCGCGCGATGTCCTTCCGTGTCTCGTTGGGGAACCCGACGCGCATCAGGGCCGTGGCGTAGTCGTGCGTCTGCAACAGGCCCGGGACGTAGTGGGGTTCGTAGAGACGGATGACACTGGCCTCGCTCTCCAGGCTCACGTAGGCGCTGAACCAGTCCGGCAGCACGTCGCGGTACGTGTACCACCAGCCGGGCTGATTGGCCTCCCTGGCCAGGGTGAGGAAGTCGTCGACCTCCGCCGCCGGGACGCCGTAGACGCGGAGCAGCTCCCGCACGTACGGGATACGGAGCCCGACCTCGGCCTTCTCGATCCTGCGGACCGTCAGAGCCGTGACCTCGATGGCGCGCGCGGCCTCCTCGAAGGAGACTCCCGCCTGTTCCCGCAGGTGCCGCAGCCGCTTCCCGAGAACCATGCGCAGGACGGTCGGCGCGCTGCCGCCGGAGCGGTTCTCGCCCACGTCCCACCTCCCGGGAACGGCCGTCTCAGGGGGCAGTGTGCCACGCGGCCGTTGACAGGGACAGAGTGCTGCGGATCGTTCCGAAATTATCAGGACGCCGGTTGCACAGGCGGCGGGCGGCCCACCATAGTGATCGAGTGACCTGTCGCACATTCGGCGACATTCACGCTCAACTGCGCTCGTCCACAAGGCAATTGAAACACCGCCAGACACGGATCACGGCGCAGCCGCACGCGGATGTGAGGCGATACGGGATGGCCGCCGTGACCGAGGGACAGACGAGGAACGCCGGCAGGTCCGCCGGGGGCAATCCGGTGCTGGGGGCCGTGCTCAAGGAGGCCGGCTGCTCCTACGCCTCCCTCGCCCTGCGGGTCAATGAACTGGGGCGGCGCCAGGGCGCGGACTCCCACTACGACAAGGCCTCGGTCACCCGCTGGCTCCAGGGCCAGCAACCCCGCGGCGGCACGCCGGAGCTGATCGCCGCCGTGCTGTCCGAGCGGCTCGGCCGCGCCCTGTCCCCCGCGGACCTCGGATTCCACTCCGACTCCCAGCGCCCCGTCGCGAGCAGGGCGCTCGTCTACGGCGAGGACGTCGCCGAGACCCTGCACACGCTCGCGGAACTGGGTTCCACCGACATCTCCCGGCGCGGCCTGCTCGGCACCGTCCCCTTCGTCCCGGCCTCGCTGACGCACCCTCAGCGCGAGTGGCTGCTCTGGCTGCTGGAACATCAGGAGTCGCTCTCCCAGGCCCTGCCCGTGAGCGGCGGCGCCGTCGAGCAGGTGCACGCGATGATCGCCGTCTTCGACCAGATGGACAACCACTACGGCGGCGGCGGAGTGCGCACCAGCATCGTGCACTACCTCTCCACCGAGGTCGTCCCCGTGCTCCAGCGGCGCGGCACCCCGTCCGGGCAGCGGCGCCGGCTGTTCGCGGCCGCCGCCCGGCTGGCCGCCATGGCCGGCTGGAGCTCGTACGACGCGGGGGAGTACGGCCTCGCCCAGCGCTACATGACCCAGGGCCTGCGACTGTGCGCCGAGGGCCGCGACCGGGTGCTCGGCGGCCAGATCCTCGCGGGGCTCTCCCACCTCGCCACCAACCTGGGCCGCCCCGACGAGGGTGTGGCACTCGCCCGCGCCGGAATCGTCACGGCACAGGGAGCCGGCAGCCCCCTCGGACTGATGCGGCTGTACGCCATGTCGGCGCGCGGACACGCCGCGCGGGGCCGCTCGGACGACACCTCGAAGGCGCTGCGGCTGGCGGAACGGCACCTCGCGGAGAGCAAGGGGGCCGAACAGGAGTCGCCGTGGGTGCGCTATCTGGACCACCACTATCTTCAGGCCGAGTCCGCCCTCTGCTTCCGTGACCTGGGGCTCGCCCGCCAGGCCGAGCGCACGGCGAGCGAGTCGCTCGGCTCGGGCGCCGACCGGCGCCGGCGCCAGGCCATCAGCCGCTCCGTCCTCGCGACCGCGCACCTGCAGCAGGACCGCCTCGACGAGGCGGTCGGCACCGCGACCCTGGCGCTGGAGGCGCTCGGCGCCGTCCACAGCGAACGATCCGTGCAGGCCCTGCGTGACTTCCGCCGACGCCTCGAACCCCGCCGCGCCGAACCGGTCGTGCGGGAATTCGAGCGCCGCTCCCGGGGTGTCCTCGGCGCGGCGGCCTGACGCGCGGGTACGCCACCGGGGGCGGGGTGGTCTCCGCGGGGCGGCGTTGGTGGGGCAGGGCGCGGCGCCGTGGCCGGGAGCGGGGCCACCGGACCTCGCGGAGGTCAGTACCCCGCGGGGGAGGGGGCGTTCTGGGCGCGGTCGACCGGGAGGTGCGCGCCGGAGATGCCGCTCGACCAGTCCGACAGCAGGAACGCCACGACCCGGGCGACCTCCTGCGGCGCGACCGGTGCCCCGCCCGGCAGCTCCGCCGCCACGAAGCGGGCGAACGCCTCGGGCTCCTCCCGGCGCATCCGGTCCCAGCGCCGGCCGGGGATCAGCATGGAACCGGGGGAGACCGCGTTCACCCGGATCCCGTCCGGCCCGAGCTCACGGGCCAGTGAGGCCGCGAGCTGGATCTGCGCGGACTTCGCGACCGAGTACTGCGCGGGCGGGCCCGGCTTCCAGCCGGAGATCGAGGAGATCACCACGACGGAGCCGCCGCCCGCCGCCCGCAGATGCGGGACCGCGGCCCGTACCAGCCGGGTCGCGTGACCGACGTTCACGGCCCAGGTCGCCGCCCAGTCCTCCGCGTCCGCCTCCTCGAAGGCGCCGCCGCGCGAACCGCCCGTGCAGGCCACCACGCCGTCCAGGCCCCCGAAGCGCTCCGCCGCTTCCGCGACGAACCCCTCCAGGTCCCCGGGCTCGGTGACGTCGAGCCGCCGGGTGAACAGGCCCGGGCCCAGCGAGGCGGTCAGCGTGTCCAGGTCCCGCGCGGTGCGCGCACAGGTGGCCACCCGTACGCCCTCGGCGGACAGCAGCCGCACGATCTGCTCGCCGAGCCCGCGCGTACCGCCGGTGACCAGCACCCGCTTGTCACGCAGTCCCGCACGGCCGGTGTCACCGTCAAGGGACACCGTCGCACCGCCCCCGCTTCCGTTCCTCACAAGATCGAACATACATCCCACGCCACTACGCCCGTGCAACCGGACAACCCGAATACCCCCTGGTCGCCCCGGCAGTCCCGCGTGTTGGCTGCACGGGCAGCCGCAGCGACAGCCGCCCCCCAGGCCGCACCGAAGGAGGACCGATGCCGGCATCCAGGGCACCGCGCCGCGAGCCGACGCCCGCACCGGTCCACGGCACCCCGGCTGCCGGGCACGAGACGCGGGCACCGGAGGAAGGGGTCCACCCCGCGGACGGCCAGTCCCTCCGGACCCACACCACCGAACGCCCCGCCCCTTCGGCGCCGACCGCACCGGCGGCCCCGGCGCCACGGACCCCGACCGCACCGCCGGTACGGTCCGCAGCCCCGGCCCCGGCCGATCTCGTACGATCCGAGCCCCCGGTACGGCCGGCGCCGCCCACCTCTCCCGGGCCCACCGCCCCGACCGAACCTCCACGAGCCCTGGCCCGGGGCTCGGCCGAACCTGGACAGGGCGTGTCTCCGGCTCCGACCGAGCCTGTACGGGCCGAGTCCCCGGCCCCGGCCGATCACGTGCCGTCGGCGACCCCGTCCTCCGGGACCGGCGCAACGGAGACCGCCGCATCCGGCACCGCCCCCGCGGACCGGGTCCGAGGGACCCACCGGCTGCGGACCACCGTCCCGGCGCACCCCTCGCGGGTTCCCGGTGTGCGGGCCATGGTCGCCGAGTACCTCACCCGTCTGCGGCTGCCGGCCCGGCGCGTCGACGACGCGGTGCTCGCGGCCGGGGAACTCTTCACCAACGCCCTCAGACACGGCAGCCCCGACCGCGGCGACACCATCACCGTCGCGATCGAGTGCGACCCCCGCGAACTGCGGGTGTCCGTCGCCGACCGTTCGTCCGCCCTGCCCACGGCACGGACGGCGTGCGGGGCCGAGGAGTCGGGGCGCGGACTGACGATCATCGCCGCGCTGAGCGACGACTGGGGCGTCGCGCCGGCCGACCCGGGCACGACGGGAAAGAAGGTGTGGTTCTCGATGGTGCTTCAGACGGTGCCGTGAGGGCCGCTCCGAGGCGTCGGTCCACGGCCGCCGCGGTGCGCCCGGGAGGCCGGGACGCCGAGCCGACGGCCTCCCGCCCGCCGAGCCGATGCGGCGCCTGAGCGAGGACCTGTGAGGCGTCCGGGAAACGTGATGTGCAGCACGCCCGGAAATACCCCGTTCGGGTGGCGCGGAATGATTGTGGCTGGGCACGGCTTGATCACCGATCAAGAAAGGAAAAATTGCTGGCCACGGTAGGTGCGGCGCATTTGACACTTCGTTGAGGGCACAGATAGGAACAACTCTCTGAAGTGGAGAGGTGGACTGTGCGCGAGCCCAACGTGGTCGGGGACTGGCAGGAGTACGACGAGCAGGCCGGCCTGCGTGTTCGCGTTCATGGTGTGGAAAAGGCCGAGCCCCCGAAGGGGCGTGACGACGCCGCCGACGAACTCACCTACTTCCGGATCCGGGTGACCGTCGAGAACCGGGCGACCGAACATTTCGGCATCCACCTCGAAGACGGCCAGATCGATATCCGCGTCGGCGCCGACGGCGAGAGCGCCTTCCTCGACTGGCGGAACTCGCAGTTCATCGAGGGATACGACATCTATCCGCTGCGCCGGGCCACCGCGGTCCTGTTCGCGGCCGGTCCCGACGCCGTCCTCGACCGGATGGACATCCAGGTCCAGCTCAAGGTCGACGACGAGTGGACCGAGCGCTACCTGTGGGCGGGCGGCATCGAGAACGACACGCTCGTCGACGCGGCCGCGCGCCCCGACACGGCCCGGGACAGCCTCGCCTGCCAGGTGAGCAACTTCCTGCGACGCGAGGCGGACTCCTGAACCACCCGGTTCGCCACCAAACCACCTGAAAGGTGACGAGTCGGGCGAACGCCGGATTCCGCCCCACGGGCTAAGGTCGCCGGGTGAGTCGAACCGAAGCGCGCTCCGAAGGGGCGGGTCCCTTCACGACCCGGCTGACCTGGCGTCTCGTGGACGGTCGTGTCGCGGTCTGGGAATCCCGCCTGGCCCGCAAGCGCGGCGTGCTCACCGTGCGCGTCCCGGGGGAGGGGCGGGACCGCTCCCGGCGGGCGGACACCGTGTCGATCGCCCGGCTGCGGCGGCTGAACACGATCGCCGCGGCCGCGTTCACGGTCGGCGGGCTGCTGTTCGCCCTCGGGGCCGGAGTCGCCCAGTTCGGCTCGGCGGGCCTGACGGGCACCTGGATCTACTTCGCCGGCGGCCTGTTCTTCAACACCGGGGGCTATGCCTCGATGCTCCAGGCGGTGAACGCTCCCCGCCGCGACAGCGCGTCCGACACGCTGGCCGGGCGGCGCTGGCGGTGGTGGAGCTACGAGCCGGGCCGGATCGACTGGCTCAGCACGTTCCTGCTGTTCGTGGGAACGCTCGTGTTCGGCGTCAACCTGGTGGACTCGCTGCTGAAGGGGCTCTCGGTCCAGCAGACGGACCGGCTGATCTGGGCCCCCGACATGGTCGGCTGCGTCCTGTTCCTGGTCTCCGGTCACCTCGCCGTCGTCGAGGTCTGCCACGGGCGCCCGCGCGTGCTCGCCGGCGACCTGGGCTGGTGGATCGTCGCGGTCAACCAGTTCGGATCCGTGCTCTTCTTCGTCTCGGCGCTGGCCGCCTACACCCGGCCGGCCACCGGCAGTCTCGTGAACGTCGACATCGCCAACTGGGGCACGCTCGTGGGAGCGCTGTGCTTCTCGGCCGGAGGAGTCCTCCAGTTCTTCGAGCGGCCCTGAGGCTCCGGCTACCGATCGCTCGCCGGGTTGCCCTCCACCCACTGGATGAGGAGCTGTCGTACGTACGGATTGCCCTCCTGGGCGGCGTGCGCGAGCCGCTCCGCGCTCGCCCGTGCCGCCCGCCAGCACGCGGGGGTGTCCTCGGCGTTGGCCTGGTCCGCCGCGGCCAGCGCGTCGGCCGCCAGGAGCCGGAGGTCCTCGGACAGATCGTCGTCCGCGGCGGCCCGGTACGCCTCGAGGCGCAGGGCCGCGAGGGCCGACGGGGAGGGCGCGGGCTGCGAGGGCGGCTGGGCGTAGCCGCTCACCGCTATGACCACGCAGAAGGTGGCGACGTCGCGCCGGTTCTCCGACTGGCCCTTGGCGACGGCGGGCGCGAGCCAGCGGGGGGCCCGCCAGTGCGAGACGGCGGTGGCGACGAGGAGGGCGACGGCCAGCAACGCGAAGGGAATCCAGCCACCGAAGAACCAGCCGAGCGGCCCGAGGACCAGGAAACAGACGGCACTGCTCATCCATATCCGGCGGCGGCCGAGTCTCAGGTGTCGTGGATCCATGTGTCTCAGTGTCTCAGGGGCGCCCGGGGCGCGCTGAGGGGGCGGGTGATTCGCGCGGTCCCTCGCCTTCCGGTCCGGCCGGGCCCGGGGCCGGGGTGTCCGGCCGCTCCCCGCGCCCTCGTGGCGGGCCCGCGTGGTGACGGCCGCCTCAGCCGGAACGTCCCGCGCCACGGCCCCGGGTGGCGTGAACCGCCGTGAACCGGCCGCGTGACCGCGGCGGCGGGTGTGAACGGCGCGTATCGAATGGCCGGAGATGGTCCTGTCCACGGCGAGCACCCGTACGTACGATTTCGTCGCTCCCGGTCTTCACAGCTCCTTCACAGCCGGGAGTCGGCCGCGTGTGCCCATTTGTCATGCGCATGCACATGCGAGCCGCGCTTGATCCAACGCACTGGTCCGCGACGGTTCCCCGCTCCCTCGGGGTGCCGCACCCCCCATTCATGGCGGTACGCCCGTGGGCTGCCGTCGGAAAACCTACGCAACGGATTGGAGCACCATGGCCGGTGGCCTGTTCATGGGTGGCGCTATCGCCGCCCTGTTCGCCACAGCGCTTCCCCTGTCGAGCCCGTCCTCCGGTATCCAGGACCCGCCCCCGGATAAGATCGTCATCAGTGTCGCCACGGTCAACGGGTCCGGCTGTCCGCAGGGAACCGCGGCTGTCGCCGTCTCCCCGGACAACACCGCGTTCACGGTGACCTACAGCGACTACCTCGCCCAGGTCGGGGGCAACGCCGACCCCACCGCGTTCCGCAAGAACTGCCAGCTCAACCTGATCGTGCATGTTCCGCAGGGCTTCACCTATGCCATCGCGAGCGCCGACTACCGCGGCTTCGCCTCGCTCCAGCCGGGAGCCAGCAGCACGGAGAAGGCCTCGTACTACTTCCAGGGATCCCCGAACACGGCCTCCATCACGCACCCCTTCCGCGGCCCGTACGGCGACGACTGGCAGGCCACGGACACCACGGACTGGGCCCAACTGGTCTGGGCGCCCTGTGGTGTCCAGCGCAACTTCAACATCAACACCGAGCTCCGCGTCAACGCGGGCACCTCGACGCCCGGCAGCTCCAGCTTCATGACCATGGACTCGACGGACGGTGACATCAGCACCGTCTACCACCTGGCCTGGAAGGAGTGCCCCGGCGCCTGACCCGCCCTCGCCTCGGCAGGACCTCGGCCGGCTCCGCCGCATCGGAGCCGGCCGAGCGGGTCCACGGGTCTCCCGAGGGCGACCCCCTAGGGCAGCAACTTGTCGACCGCCGCGGAGCCTTCGTCCTGGAGCTTTCGCTCGGCCCAGGCGAGGCTCTGCGGTGTGATGTCGCGACCCGCGGCGAGAACCAGGTCCTCGGCCGTCACCGGGCCCTCGGTCCCGGTGTGCAGCAGTGCGTCGGGGGTCGCCCTGTCTTCGGAGGGTGTGGACGTGTCGGACTGGCTCATCGGCATGGTCTCTCCCTGTTCCACCGGATCTGTATTCACGCTACGGGCATTCCGTACGCCCCGCGCGACACGCCGTGAGCCGGGCTTGATCCACGGGTGCCGTGCGGGGCGAACCCCCGTTCGGCTGCGCTGGAATGTCGGGTTTTGTTCGCGGAGGTGATGGTGGAGGAGCTCGCACCACTGCGAATGAACGGAGCTTGGAATGCGTATTCGTCTGATGGCCGCCGCCGGACTCGCCAGCGTCGCCCTGCTGGCCACCGCCGGGACCGCCGCCGCCGACCCCGGACCGGTGGTCGGTGCCGCGGCGAACAGTCCTGGAGTCCTGTCCGGCAACGTCATCCAGATCCCGGTAAACATCCCGGTCAACCTCTGTGGCAACACGGTCAACGTGCTGGCTCTGCTGAACCCGGCGGCGGCCAACAGCTGCTCCAACAGCTGACGGTCGGCGTCCGCGGGTCCGGGCTCTCGCTGCCCTGACCCGCTGTCCGGCCCGAGCCCGGCGGCACACTTCCTCCCGAGTGAGCCGCCGGGCTCGGCCGTGTCCGGGGGCGGGGAGCCGTGCCCGCCGAGGGGGGAGTCGCCCCCGGGTGAGGGGGAGGTCGGCGGCGCGTGGACCGGGGGGTGTCGTCCGTCGTCCATGTATTGGTCTGTACATGACCATCATGGCGGGCCAGACTGTGCGCCGACCGGACACCCCCCATCGAGGAGCCCCCTTCATGCGCATGCCCGCACGGCAACGTTGTCACGCGGTCCTGGCCGGCCTCGTCACCCTCACCACCGCCGCCGTCCTCTCCGTGGCGACCGGCGCGCCCGCCTCCGCCGCCGACACCTGGAACGAGGTGGGCTCGGACCGCGCCGACCCGCTGACCGAGAGCCAGGGCCTGACCTCCGTCGAGGTCCCGGCCGGCAGCCCGAACCACTACACGGGCATCGGCACGATCCCCGTGAGCGTGAGCAGCCGGGGCTGGAACCACGTCGGCGACCCGGACGCCTCGTACGACGGCCACTACGTCGAGCCCTACCAGTCCGACTCCGGCGGCGCGAAGATGTTCCGCGTGCAGGCACCGGGCGGCGCCTGGTCGGAATACGTGCACAAGCTGAGCGCCGGAGAGGCGCTGAACAACTCCTTCGTCGCCATCGCGCCGAGCGGCACGTGGATGGTGTCCGGCGAGTACGGCACGATGAACCGGCTCCTGGTGTTCCCGACCCCCGGCGTCAACCCGGCCACCACACCCTCGGCCGACCTTCCGCAGGCATCGACCGTCAACCTCGACCACGCCGTACGCGACGTACAGGGCTGCGACTTCGTCACGGCGACCCGGCTGCTCTGCTCGTCCGACGACCCCGCCGGAACGCTCTTCGGGACGACCAAACCGCTGCTCCAGATCGACCTGTCCGCCGAGCCCGGCTCGGCCGACGTCTCCGGACACGTCACCGCGCTGCGTCAGCTCCCGCTGCGCAGCTCCTGCTCGGGCACCTTCGAGGTGGAGGGCATCGACTACGACCGCCGCAGCTCCACCCTGCGCGTGATCGTGGTGTCCCCGGGATTCTGCGTGCTGACCGACAGCAAGACCTATCGCTTCACCAGGAGTTGAGCCCACACTTCAGAGGAAGCCCGGGCGCGTACACCCGGCCGTGCCGTCGACCGACGGGGGGCGTACGCGCCCGGAAAGGGCTGGGTCTAAGGTCAGAGGCAGATTCAGAGTGATGGGGGGTGGCCGTACATGGTGCAGGACGAGGCTGTGATCGGCTGCACGGGGGAACTGCTCATCGGCACCCGGGGGTCCGCCGGACCCGGCGAGGTCCTCGTGCGCGTGAGAGGCGGATCCGAGACCTTCCATGCCTGGTCTCGGGAGCCCCTGCCGAAAGGGGCGACCGTGCTGGTGATCGAGTCCAGAGGATGCCGTGAGGTCGACGTCATCACGTGGGCCGATCCACTGGACGCGCTCGACGGCGATGCCGTCGGCGGAGCTTGAGAAGGAGAAGCATGTTCGGTTATCGCGTACCCGCTCCCGACGAGGCGATGTTGATCTCGGGCGGCAGGCGGGGACTGGGGGGCGCGCCGTTCCGAGTGGTGACGGGGCACGGCAAGTTCGTCCTTCCCGTCTTCCGCAAGACCCGCTTTCTGACCCTGTCCATGTGCGAGGCGGAGGTCACCGAGACCTGTGTCACGAAGCAGGGCATCTCGCTGCACGTCCGCGCCGTGATCGCGTTCAAGGTCGGCAACGACACCGAGAGCATCATCAACGCGGGGCAGCGGTTCCTGTCCGACCAGGACCAGATGTCGATCCTGACGGGCCGGATCTTCGCGGGCCATCTGCGGTCCATCATCGGCTCGATGACGGTCGAGGAGATCGTCACCGAGCGGCAGAAGCTCGCCGCCGAGGTCCTCGACACCTCGAAGCTGGAGATGGCGAAGATCGGCCTCATCGTCGACTCGCTCCAGATCCAGTCGATCGACGACGGCGACACCGGATACATCGACGCGATGTCCGCGCCGCACAAGGCGGCCATCCAGCGCCAGGCCCAGATCGCCCAGGCGCAGGCCACGCAGGCCTCCGTCGAGGCGCAGCAGGTCGCGGCCCGCAACCAGGCCGAGTACGCCCGGCAGACGGCCATCGTGCAGGCGGAGTACTCGGCCGAGGTGGACCGCGCGCAGGCGATGGCTGCCCAGGCGGGCCCGCTCGCCCAGGCCCATGCCCAGCAGGAGGTCCTTGCCGCGCAGACCGAACTCGCGCAGCGCGCCGCCCAGTTGCGTCAGCAGCAGCTCGTCGCCGAGGTCGTCAAGCCGGCCGAGGCCGAGGCCGAGCGGATCAAGGTGCTCGCCATCGCCGACGCCGAGCGCATGAAGATCCAGGCCGAGGCGGCCGCCTCGCACGACCGGGTCGCGCTCGACCGGATGCTGATCGACCAACTGCCCCTGATCGTCAAGGAAGCGGCCGGCGGTCTCGCGGGCGCGAACGTCAACGTCCTCAACGGCGCCGACGGTCTCGGCGAGATAGCGGCCGGCCTGGTCGCCCAGGGTCTGACCATCCTCGACTCGGTCCGCCAGAACCTGGGCGGACAGAACTCCGAGAGCGGCGCCGCGAAGGCGAACGGCCCGCTGGAACTCCAGGGGTACCGCACTCCGGTCGACGTCGAGGGTGACGAGCCGAAGGGTGCCTCCTCGGCCGGCTGACCGTCGTCCGTCCTCGGTCCACCGCGTCCGCCGTCCCGTCCGGGGCGGCGGACGCTGCCGTTTCCCCGGACGGGGGCGCGACCGCTTCCCCGGGAGCGGCGGTGTCCCCGGGGCGGACGCACACTGGTCCGCGTTTGTATCAACCGGCCCGGATGTCCCTCAAGTCCCTTACACTCTGGCCCAGTTGATCTTTTGACGCGGCCGCCCCAGGAGGAGCGCATGCCCCGGACACCCTCGCGACGTACCGCAATCAAGGGCCTCGCCGCCTCCGGCGCCGCGGTCGTCGGGTTCGATCCCTTCACCCGGAGCTGGGCGGCCGGCACGACCGACACCACCCGCCGGCCGTTCGCGGGCCTCCCGCCGCTGGACGGCAGCGTGCACACCGACGACGCCTCGCTCACCGCGGACGCCGACGACTACGGTCACATCGTCCACCGGCGTCCCGCCGCGGTCCTGCGACCCGGCTCGGTCCGTGACATCGTCGCCATGGTCCGCTTCTGCGGCAAGCACGGCATCTCCGTCGCACCCCGCGGCCAGGGCCACGCCACCCAGGGACAGGCTCAGGTCGACGGCGGCCTGATCATCGAGACCACACCGCTCGCCTCCATCGGCCCGGTGGGACCGCGCAGCAGGACGGTCACCGTCGGCGCGGGCGCCCGCTGGAGCCAGGTCGCCCAGGCCACCCTCGCCCACGGACTCACCCCGCCGACCTTCACCGACTATCTCGAACTCTCCGTCGGCGGAACCCTGTCGGTCGGCGGCATCGGAGGCCAGACGCACCAGCGGGGCGCCCAGGTCGACAACGTGACCGAACTCCAGGTCGTCACCGGCGCGGGCGAACTCGTCCGCTGCTCCCCGACCCGCCACCGCGACCTGTTCGACGCCGTGCGCGCCGGACTCGGCCAGTGCGCGATCATCGTCGGCGCCACGCTGCGCCTGGTCCCCGCGCCCGAGACCGTACGGCACTACCTCCTGCCGTACGACGACCTGCGCACGTTCCTCGACGACCAGCGCCGGCTCGTCGAGGAGGGCCGATTCGACTACGTCGAGGGCCAGGTGACCGCCGACGCCGACGGGGCCTTCAACGGATACCTCCTCGAAGCGGTCGCCTACGGTCCGCCCGCCGGCCCCGCCCCCGACGACACCGTGCTGCTGCGCGGACTGCGGCACGACCCCGCGGGCGTCCAGGCGAGCGACCTCGGCTACTACGACTTCCTCGACCGGCTCGCGGCCTCGGTCGCCGCCCTCAAGGAGGCCGGACTGTGGGCCTTCGCCCACCCCTGGCTGAACCTGCTGCTGCCGGGCCGCTCGGCGGCGACGCTGGCCGAGTCCCTGCTGGCGGACCTCACCCCGGCCGACCTCGGGCCCGGCGTCGTCCTGCTGTACCCGGTGCTGCGCGAGAACCTGCACACCCCGCTCCTGCGCACCGCCGACGACCCGGTGTCCTATCTCCTGGCCGTCCTGCGCACGACCCCGCCCGAGGACACCGCGACCGTCGACCGGCTGCTCGCCGCCAACCGGTCCGCCTACGAGACCGTCCACGCGGCCGGCGGCACGCACTACCCGGTCGGCTCGGTCCCCTTCGACGCGGCCGACTGGCGCGAGCACTTCGGCCCCGCCTACCGGCGGCTGGCCTCCGCCCGGCACACGTACGACCCGCGCGGGATCCTGGTCCCCGGACAGGGCGTCTTCTGACGGCGGCGGTCCCTCCGCGCTCCACCCCCGTCCCGGCCCGGGGTCACCAGCGGCCGGGTTCGCTGCCCACGATCGGCGTCGACGGCACACCGTCCACCCCCCTCGGGACATCACCGGCCAGCATCACCCGGTGCATGACCCGCGGGTGGTCGAGGTGGGCGGTGTCGCTCGGCGCCAGATGGATGGTCGCCCGGTTGTCCCAGAAGGCGACACTGCCCGGCTCCCACCGGAAGCGGACCGTGTACTCGGGCCGGGTCGCCTGCTCCAGCAGCATGTCGAGCAGCGCCCGGCTCTCCGGCCGGGACACCTGGAGGATCTGCTCGACGTAGTAGCCGTTGACGAACAGGACCCGCTCGCCCGTCTCCGGGTGCACCCGCACCAGCGGATGATCGGTGGCGATCTGACGGTCCAGCAGATGACGGACGTACGCGTCGTCGCCCGGCCGGCTCTGGTAGCCCACCCCGAGCCGGTGCTCGGCGCGCAGGGTTTCGACGAAGGAGCGCACGGGAGCCGACAGGCCCGCGTAGGCGGCGGCCAGGTTCGACCAGGTCGTGTCGCCGCCGTACGGGGGCACGGTCTCGGCGCGCAGCATCGTGGCGGCCGGGGGATCGACCCGGGCGCCGTGATCGCAGTGCCACCCGCGCAGCAGCGAGTGACGGCGCCTGCGCAGCCACTCCTCGTGCTCCATCCCGTAGCGCCCGCCCAGTTCGAGACGGTCGGCCGTCGTCTCCACCTCCGGGAACTCCCCGGGGGACACACTGCCCCGGGACCGGAGGCGGACCGGGGTTCCGAACCGGCGCGCGAAGGCGACGTGCGAGGCGTGATCGAGGCGCTGGCCCCGGAAGAAGAGCACCTTCCAGCGCAGGAGGGCCGCTCTGATCGCGGCCACGGCCTCCTCCGTCTGCGGCTCCGCCAGGTCGACCCCCGTGATCTCGGCACCGATGTGTCCCGCCGCCGGCTTCACTTCGAGGGATGTGACCTGATCCGTCATGGGGCCTCCGTGATGCGTGGTGTCCGGCTCGTCGGCTCCAGCATGACCGCTCGGCCGGGCACCCGACAGGCCGCCTCGCGGGCGGTGGCGGCCAGCGGCCGGGGGAGGGCGGGTGTTCGCGCGATAGGGGGCGCACACGGGAGGCGCGCGGCGCGCACGGGGTGTGTCCGGTGTCCTCCACCTCACCGGGTCGCACTCCCTGTCGGCGGACACGGCCCGTGCCGAGAATGGGGCACAGTGAACGGGGCCCGCCCTCCATCCGCATAGGGGCGGGCCCCGTTCACTCCGCTCGGGACCGGGCGCGGTCGCGCCCCGGACCTCTCAGCCCTTGTGCTCGCGCAGCGCGGCGAGAGCGCGGTCCGCGTGGGCGCTCATGCGCAGTTCGCTGCGGACGACCTCCAGGACGGTCCGGTCGGCCGCGATGACGAAGGTGACCCGCTTGGTCGGGGCCAGCGAGAAACCCCGCTTCACCCCGAACCGCTCCCGCACGGTTCCGTCGACGTCGGACAGCAGCGGGAAGCCGAGCGTGTGACGGTCGGCGAACTCCTGCTGCCGGTCGACCGCGTCACCGCTGATCCCCACCGGGCGCGCGCCGGCGGACGTGAACTCGGTGGCCAGATCGCGGAAGTGGCAGGCCTCGGCGGTGCAGCCGGCGGTGAGGGCCGCGGGATAGAAGAAGAGCACCACCGGCCCCTCGGCGAGCAGTTCGGACAGGCTCCGCATCGCACCGGTCTCGTCCGGCAGCGTGAAGTCCTCGACCTGGTCGCCGACGTTCACCTGAGATGTCATGACTGTCCCTTTCCGGACCGGGCGACTCCGCGCGCCCACAGCACGAGCGGCACCTGGAGCGGGAGCCGGGCGAGAGCCGCGGCCCTCAGCGGCGCGGGGCGCCCGCGCCAGTCGGCGGCCATCTTGACGTTGGCGGGGAAGACGCCGACGAAGAACGCGGCGGTGGCGAGCGCGGCGACCCGGCGTGTCCGGGGGAGTGCCACCCCGGCCGCCAGGGCGAGTTCGGCGGCGCCGCTCACGTACGTCCAGGTCCGTGGCGCTCCCGGCAGCGCACGCGGGACGATGGCGTCGAACTGCCGTGGTGCGGCGAAGTGGGCGACGCCCGCGGTGGCCAGAAGGCCTGCGAGCAGCAAGGGCGATCGTTCGGGCCGTGGCACGGTTCCTCCTAGGGGGGCCTGCCCGCGGATATTACTGCAGGGTAAGTGCCCGCGGTACAGGCGGGACGTGACAGCCGCCTGGGCATCGGGTGGCGATCGCGGGCCGCCGCCCGGCCGGGGGAGCGAGGGGCCGGCGCCGCGACGTCCGGTGGATGCGCGAACGTCCAGGTTTGGGGACGCCATTCACGGTGAGCTGTAGAAGTGACCCGCCGCAGGGCCCGCCGTGCGTGTGCACGACGGGCCCTGCGGGATTTCGGCCGGGAACGGAGGAAACGAAGGATGTGCCGGCACGATCAGAGGTCCGCCACCGCGACGGTGGCCGGTGCCCGACAGGTGGTCTCGACGGCCCCCGGCAGTCCCGCCGACGTGCGGCAGGCGGTCAGGTACGCCCTCGCGGGCCGGCCCGGCGGCCTCACCCCGCACGACGAGGACGCCATCGGCGACGCCCTGCTCGTCGCCTCCGAACTGGTCACCAACGCGATGCTGCACGGAGGCGGGGTCACCGGGTTCGAGGTGATATCGACCGAGCGGGCGGTGCGGCTGTCCGTGAGCGACCGGAGCGATCAACTGCCCGTGGCACGCGATCAGTTCGACGACATCGGCCGGATGCCGGTCGGCGGCCGTGGCTGGATGATCGTCTGCGCGCTGGCCAGTGACGTCGTGATCGCGAACCTGCGGACCGGAGGCAAGCGCATCACGGCCGAGGTGCCGCTGTCCGCCGGCGCACGGGCCTGAACGGTGTGGCCGACCGGCGATGGACGGCGTGCCCGGCCGGAGTGACGGGGCGGTCGGAGCCGCAGGGGCCGGGCGGTCGGTGAGCCGGAGGGGCATGGCAGGCCGGTGAGGCGGAGTGGGAGCGGCCGGGCAGGCCGGTGAGCCGAGGTGGCCGGGCAGGACCGCGCGTCAGGCCGTCAGGGCATGTCGAAAGGCGCCCGCGTCCTTGACCCCGCTCCGCCTGACTCCCTCGGTCCGCTCCGGTGCCTCGCTCCGCGCGGTGGCGTCGCTCCGCCTCGTGGCGGTCGTACGTGCCGGGGCCTGCACCGTGTACGTGGTCTTCGCGGGGTCGGCGAGCGGGTCGCCCAGCACGATCCGGCCCGCCGCGTGCAGCGCGTCGCACTCGCCCGTGGGCAGCGCCACGTAGCAGCCGCCGCGCCCGGTCGCGGGGTCGAACGGGAGCCAGTAGCCGTACCGACGGCGGCCGTTCGCGTGCACCGTGAGGCGGACGGGGAACCGCCGCTGGGTGATCAGCCGCAGGATCTCGGCGCCTTCGGGGCTGAGCGGGGATCGTGTACGGGGCAGCGGCCGCAGCATGGTCACCGGCCTCCGATCGGCGCTCGCGGCACGGCACGGAGGTGCGGGGTCGGCGTCATGTGCGGGCGGCCTTTCGACGGACGGACGGGATCACACGGTACGGACACGGATGCGGTGCTGTTCCGGCTGACCAGCATTGTTCCGTACGGGACTGACATCGTGGGTGAACAGTGCTCAGCCGCGTCGCACGGACGCCCGGGCGCGATGGGAACGGGCGGTCAGCTGGCCCTGGACGAAGGGGTCCGTGCCGGGGTCGTACTCCCCGGCGTGGTCGGCGAGGGCGTCGGTGATCCGCTCCCACTCCTCCACCTCCGTCCGCGCGTCGGATGCCGCGGCGTCGCCGGACGCGGCGTCCTCGGCCGCCTCCTTCGCGTCGTCGAGGGCCGCCTTCGCCCGGTGATGGTTCATGCCGGTGGCGGTACGGCGCACCCGGTCCCACACGGCGTGCTCGCGCTCGGAGGGTTCGGGCTCGGACAGTTCCGGCTCTGGGCTCAACGCTCCACCTCGATCGTGCGACGGAACAGCTTCCTTCACCGGACCCGGGTGCCCCCCTCGCGCCGGACGACACCTCCGCTCCGGCACCCGCTGCCGCGGGCGCCGGTCCCTCACCAGGGCAGGAACGCGTGGACGTCCTTGCCGTCGGGCCGCACGATCACACTCACCTGGTCGCAGAGCGCGTGGACCAGATGCCAGCCGATGCCGCCCCCGCCCTGGGACGGGCGGAAGCGGCGCGGCGCGGGCGGGGTGGTGCTGGTGTCGTGGACCGTCACGTGCACACCGCCGATGGTGGGGCGCATCTGGAGCTCGAAGGGGCCGGGAGCGTACTGGATGGTGTTCGCCGCGAGTTCGGTGACCACCAGCAGGATGTCGTCCCAGTGCTCGGCCTCCGAGGGCGGCGTGGCCCGCGCGAGGGCGCGCAGATAGCCGTCCGCGGCCAGTCGCGCGTCGGTCACGTTGCGCAGCTCCCCGCCGAACGCGCTGGTGAGCGGTCCCAGTTCCGCGTACGACGACTTCCTGTTCCGGCTCGGATCGATCTCCATCGTGTCCTTCGTTCGGTTCGCGCCGGCGGAGATGCCTCTCGCCGCGTCGCGAACCGGTCGCCTGCTCCGAACCCGGCCCTGTGGTGCGGCCCGGTGCTGCCCCTTCTGCTGTCCACGCGGAGGTGTACGTCTACGCGGAGGTGTTCTGGGAGCGCCGACGCGAGCGGCGACGTGCCAGCGCGCGCCGTTCCGCCTCGCTCGTACCACCCCAGACACCGACGGTCTGGCCCGTGTCCAGGGCCCAGCGCAGGCACTCCTCACGGACCGGACAGCCCGCGCAGACCGCCTTCGCCTCCTGGATCTGGAGCACCGCGGGGCCGGTGCTCCCGATGGGGAAGAACAGATCGGGGTCGACGGTGCGGCAAGACGCGCCCTCGCGCCAGTTCTCCATGGGGAACCTCCTGATCGAATCGAGCGCCTTCTCCGGAATCCGGTCCCCTGTCGGGTCACCCTTGATCCGCCTGATGAAACAGGGGAGTCGTGCAAAGATCCCGTGGATACTGGAGCGGCGGCACGCGTCGGCCGCCGCGGCGGCCGCGTACCGGGGTGGCAAAATGGGATCCCGGGTGACGGCTGGTTTCGCTTCGACCTTCTCGATGATGAACGGATGGCCCATGGCGCAGGAGTCCGGCGAGGTCTGGGAGAAGTTTGCCGTTGCCCTGGCGGACATGGCACGGGACCTGCTGGCGCAGGACACGGTGCAGGCGACCCTGGACCGGATCGTGGAGCACGCCAAGGTGCTGATCAACGGCTGCGACGAGGGCGGCATCCTGACCGTCCGCCGCGGTGAGGTCAAGGCGCTGGCCGCGACCGGCGACGTCGTGCGCCGGGCGGACCGGATCCAGCAGGACCTCCAGGAAGGCCCGTGCTTCGACGCGGTGACCGAGCGGGAGCAGCTCTACGCCATCGAGGACCTGCGCCGGCCGCACGAGAAGTGGTCCCGCTTCGCACCCGAGCTGAGAAAGCTCGGCATGGGCAGCATGATGGGCTTCCTGCTGTTCACGGACGACGACGCGCTCGGCGCCCTCAACCTGTACTCGCGCCGGCCGAACATGTTCGACGAGTCGGCTCAGCGGGCCGGCTGGGTGCTGGCCTCGCACGCCGCGGTCGCCCTGTCCTCGGCCCGTACGCACCAGCAGCTCGGTGACGCCCTGGAGACCCGCCACGAGATCGGCGAGGCGATGGGCATCCTGATGGAGCGGCACGGCCTCGGCGAGGAGGAGGCCTTCGCGGTGCTGAAGAAGGCCTCCCAAGACCACAACATCAAACTGCGGGAGATCGCCCGCAAGGTCTGCGAGACGGGCGAACGCCCCCGCTGACGGCCTCGGCGCTCTCCCCTTCGGACCCGGTGGACCTGGTCGGCTCCGGGTGCCCAGGTCAGGCCCAGGCCGGGCCCGGCAGGGCTCAGAGGAAGCGGCGCAGGGGGACGACGGACAGCTCCTTGAGGCGCTGCACCGGCGACCTGTGCCCCCAGCGCTTCGGTTCGATGCCCACGGCGTTCTCCCGGTCCTCGTCGAAGTCCCGGTCGAGGGTCGCGGTGAACGCCTCGTCGAGGACGGCCAGCATGACCTCCTCGTCGTGCTCCATCGAGCGGCGGTTGAAGTTGGTGCTGCCGATGAGGGAGGCGACCCCGTCCACCGTCATGATCTTGGTGTGGAGCATGGTCGGCTGGTACTGGCGTATCTCGACGCCGGCGGCCAGCAGCGCGCCGTAGTGGTTCTGGCCGGCGAGCTGACAGGCCCGCTGGTCGGTGTACGGACCGGGCAGCAGGATCTCCACCCGGACACCGCGCCGGGCCGTCGCGCACAGCAGGTCCACGAAGTAGGTGTCCGGGGCGAAGTAGGCGGTCGCGAGCCGGAAGCGTTCCTCGGCCGAGGTGAGCATCACCCGGATCAGGGTCTGCATGTCCTGCCAGCCGAAGCTGGCGGAGCCCCGTACCACCTGCACGGTCGCGGTACCCGGCTGGCCGTGCCCGGTGAAGCGGTCCCGGTCGTCGAAGAGCTCGTCGTGGCACTCCGCCCAGTTCTGCGCGAACGCCGCGGCGATGCCGTCCACGGCCGGGCCCCGCACCTTGACGTGGGTGTCCCGCCACTCGGCGGGACCGCGGGCGTCCCCGCACCACTCCTCGGCGATGCCCACGCCGCCGGTGAAGGCCGTGTGCTCGTCCACGACGAGCGCCTTGCGGTGACAGCGGTGGTTCTGCTTCAGCGGGGAGAGCCACAGCGGCTTGCGGAACCACGCGACCTGCACGCCGGCGGCGGACATGGACCGCAGCAGGTCCCCCTCGATCCGCTTCGCGCCGAAGCCGTCCAGCAGGAGCCGCACCCTGACACCCGCCCGCGCCCGGTCGGCCAGCGCGGCGGCGAAGTCGCGGGCGATCTGCCCGCGCCAGTAGACGAAGGTCATCATGTCGATGGTGTGCTCGGCGGAGCGGACCGCGTCGAGCATGGCGGCGAAGATACGGTCGCCGTTGCGCAGGGGGACCAGTTCGTTCCCCTCGGTGGCGGCGATGCCGATCAGCCGCTCCAGACGTCTGCGGAACCGCTGTTTGCGGCGCTCGACGTCCGCGGGGTCCACCGTTCCGTCACCCGCTGCTCGTGCCGCGATGGTCTGGGACATCCGCCGTCTCCTGTTGTCCGTGGCGCATCCGCCTGTCCGTGACGCGTACCGCGTCCCTCTTCGTCGCCCCGGGCGGGCGTGGAGCAGTGCTGGGGTGGTGGCCCTGCCGGCCCCTTCCCGGCGAGGGTCACCACCCCAGCCGCTCGACCGTGGCGGTCTCGGGGTCGCCCGGCCCCTTGCGAACGCCACGGGAGCGAGTCACCGAACCGCCCGTGGGCGTCGGGGACGCGTGCCTAGTGCCCCCGATCCGCGGCCGCAGTCCCCCCGACCCGGGATTCCGGCCGCCGGTGGAATCCCGGCGCGGCGGGGCGCCTGTGGGTGCGGTGTGAAGGTGGGGGTACCCGTGACATGGGCCGCGAAGGTCCGGGAAGAAGGGGAGACAGCCCGCCCGGCACTTCGATCCGCACGGAGTGGCGCCGCCGCGCGGCGAACGGGCGGGAAGTGTGGCAAGGAGGCGAAGGCATGACCACCGTCGAACCGTCCTGCGAACTCGGTCCCGGTCTCGGCGCGAGGCTGGACAGGGATCCGCAGGCCGCCGTGCACGCCCGAGGGATGGTCCGCACGTTCCTGGGCGGCCTGCCGCGCTCAGTACCGCGCGAGGCCGCCGAGGCCGTCCTGCTCGTGGTCTCGGAGCTCGTGACCAACGTGGTGCGGCACGCGCGCGGCCGGCTGTGCAGCCTGGACCTGAGCGACACGGGCGACGGGGTGCGCATCTCGGTCTCCGACGACGATCCCGAGCCGCCGCGGCCCAGGCGCCTCGACCTGACCGGACAGGGCGGCTTCGGCTGGCCGCTGGTGCGCCGGCTGTCCTCCGAACTGACCGTGCTGTCCCGTTCCGACGGGAAGACGGTCCTCGCGGTCGTGAGCTTCTGACGACTGACGCGAGGCCGGGGCCCCGTGCGGCGCCCGGCCGCCCGAACAGCCGGTTCGTCGACACTCGGCACCCGGCCCCCGAACCGTCGGGCTCTTCAGCCCCTGGCGCAGGCCCCGAACCCTCGGGCTTTTCAGCCCCTGGCGCAGGCCGCCCGAACCGTCGGGTTCCCCGGCACTCAGCCCTCGGCGCCCGCCGGGCCGTGCCAGTCGAGGCAGACCACGAGTGCGTCGTCCTCCGGTCCGGGCCTGCCCCGGTGGCCGGTCAGTTCCCTCAGGACGGCGCGGGGCACCTCCGGCGCGGGCAGCAGCCGGGTGGAGTTGATCGCCATCGCCAGGGCCTTCTCCCCGTACTTCTCCCCGCCCGGCCCCGCGACCGCGTGGACGCCGTCGCTGACGAAGAGGAGCCGGTCCCCGGGCTCCACCCGGAACTCCTGCACGAGGTAGTCGGTCTCCTCGAACATGCCGAGGGGCAACTGGGCCTCGAAGTCGACGCGTTCGACGGTCCGGCCGCGCAGCCGCAGCATCTGGGGCGAACCCGCGTCGATGACCCGCATCCGGCCGGTGGACAGCTCGAAGTCGAGCATGAGCACGGACAGATAGCGCTCACCGCGGTACTGGGCGTAGATCGCCTGGTCGGCCAGGGCCGCCTGGTCCTGGAGCGGGATGCCGGCCCGGCGCGCGTTGCGCAGGGCGTTGATGCCGAGATTGGTGAGCAGCGACGCCTCGATGCCCTCGCCCATCCCGTTCGTGACGTAGAGGGACAGCCGTTCGGCGTCGGCCGACCAGTCGAAGTTGTCGCCGAAGATCGCGTACGCCGGTTCGAGCTGGGCGCCGAGTTCGTACTCGCGCCGGGAGCAGGAGCGGCCGGGCAGCAGTTGCCACTGCATCTCCGCGGCCAGGGTCAGCCGGTCCTTGCGGCGCGCCTGGAGATACAGGTCGGTGTCGCGTTCGGCCACGAGCACCTCGTGACCGAGGACCTCCGCGACGTCCGCGAGCTCGGCGAGCGTCCGCGCGTCGCAGGCGGCGGAGGGCAGGACGACCGACAGGACGCCGAGCCGGTCACCGCGCACCGTCACCGGGAGATGTGCCCGTACGAGCCCGCCGTCCGGTTCCTCGGTGAAGGGTTCCTGGGCGCCGAAGGCCCGGCCCTCGGGGCTGGTGTGCACGGGGATGGGTTCCAGGGTGTGCGGAAGCACCGAGACGGGCTGCAGCACGGTGAGCCCGTAGTCGGCCATGAAGAGCTCGACGGAATCGGCCGCGTAGTGAGCGCACAGCACCTCGCGGACGGCGTCCAGCAGCTTGTGGGGTGCCGCGGTGCGCACGGCACGCTCCGCGGCCACGAATCTGTTCATGATCTCCGACATGCCCATCTCTTCAGTGTTGATATCCACCATTTTGTTCCTGATGTCGGACCGACGGGCTGACAGTGCCCCAGAAGACTGCGAGAGTTGGACGGTGACTTCCTCAGGCCCGCGTCCGCACCGCAGTGAGGTGGCTCGCGTGACTGCCGAGTCGTCCGAGCTGCTGGAGATCCTCTGGGGCCGGGCCTCGACGGCCCCGGTCTCCGCGTCCCAGTTGCGGGTGCTGTTCATCCTGGAACACGACGAGGGCATCAACCTGCGGACCCTGGCCGACGCGCTCGGCTCCACCGCCCCCTCGACCAGCAGACTCTGCGACCGGCTTCAGGCCGTGGGGTTCGTCGAACGGGCACCGAGCGCCACCAGCCGCCGCGAGCTGCGGCTGTTCCTGAGCCCCCAGGGCCGGACCTTCCTCGCCGAGCTGCGTGCACGGCGGGAGGAGGTGCTGGAAGCGGTCCTCGCGCAGATGTCGGCCGCCGGGCGGGCGGCGCTCGCGGAGGGGCTGGCGGCCTTCTGCGCGGCCGCGGCGACGCAACTTCACGAGGCCGGCACCACGGAGGCCCGCACGGCCTAGGGCCTGTCCGTGAAGTCGCGTCGTCCGCCCGGAGCGCGGGCCCGGCGACGCCTGACACGCCTCAGGTCCCGCCCCCCAGGTCCCGCCCGGTAGGCCCTAGTGCCGGGCCGTCCCCTCCCCGATCTGCACCAGCGCGGCGTCCACGTCCTTCACCGACGGTATGGCGAGGCTGACGCCCGTGAGATCCAGGACGCGCTGGACGGCCGGGGCCGGGGACACGAGGCGCAGGCCCCCTCCCGCACGTCCGGCGGCGTCGTGCGCCTTGAGCAGGGCGTTGATGCCCGAGGAGTCCATGAACGGGACGGCGGACAGGTCGAGCAGCACGTGCCGCCGGCCGCCGCGTATCTGGTCGGCCAGGCGGTGGTGCAGTTCGGGGGCTGTCTCCACGTCCAGTTCCCCGGCGACGGTGACCAGCGCGATTCCTTCGCCGTACACGGTCGCCTCGATGGACAAAGGAGCCTCTTCGGCCGGCACGGTTACCTCCACATGGGAACTTCGACCCGTCGGATCCACCCGGCGCTGGGGTACGCCGGCGAGCAGGTCAACGGTTACCCCCCGGATCGAGGTGCACACCTTCGGTTTTCGCCGCCGGAATCGCATCGGCGCACACCCTCGGGAGTTCGCCGCCGGGGCCGGGGTCTTGACCCTCCCTTTCCCGAATTACCTCTGACACAGAGGTAATCTCGGAGAGTGAAGTCGGAGTCGGAGAGTTTCCCCGAGACCTTGGCGGACGCCCTGGCCGGGCTGCAGCGGCTGATCAGACGGCGACTGCGCCGCGGCACGGCCGGACCGAGCCTGCGCGGCGCCGAGGTCGATCTGCTGCGGCTGGTCGTCGACCGGCCCGGCATAGGGGTTTCGGAGGCGGCCAAAGAGCTCTACCTGGCGGGCAATTCGGTCTCCACGCTGGTCAACAGGCTGGTCGCGGACGGCTATCTGATCCGCGAGACGGACCCGGCCGACCGGCGCGCCGCCCGACTGCTGTCCACACCGGCGGCCGACGCCCGGCTGCGCGACTGGCGGCAGCGGCGCGCGGTGCTCGTCCGCACACAGGTGGAGCGCCTCGACGCGGCCGATCGCGCCGCGCTGGAGGCCGCCCTTCCGGCCCTGCGCAAACTGGCGGCGAACCTGCACGAGGAGGCCGAGGGGACATGAGACGGCACAGGAGCGGACACGCGGAATCCGCACAGCCGGTGAACCCTGAGCCCCCTCGGGACGAGGCGGACCCGGTCGGCGACCTGATCGGAGCGGCCCGGACACCGCTCCCGGCGACCGCGGTCGGCGACGGACCGGCCCCGGACGCCGTGTCCTGTGCCGGACTCGTCTACGCCTTCGGCGAGATGACCGCCGTCGACGGTCTCGACCTCGCCGTCCGTGACGGTGAGGTGTTCGGACTGCTCGGGCCGAACGGCGCCGGCAAGACGACGGCGCTCCGGTGCATCACCACCCTGCTGCCGGTCCCGGCCGGGAAGGTCCGTGTCTTCGGGCACGACGCCACCCGTGAACGCATGGCCGTACGACGCCTGTTGGGCTACGTCCCGCAGCAACTGTCCGCCGACTCCGGACTCACCGGGCGCGAGAACGTCTCCCTGTTCGCCCGCGTCTTCGACGTGTCCCGGCGTGAACGGGCGGCCCGTGTCGCCCAGGCGCTCGAAGCGGTCGGCCTCGCCGACGTGGCCGACCGGCTCGCCAAGACGTACTCCGGGGGCATGGTCCGCCGCCTCGAACTCGCCCAGGCGCTGGTCAGCGCACCGCGCCTGCTGATCCTGGACGAGCCGACCATCGGCCTCGACCCGATCGCCCGTACCAGCGTGTGGGAGCACATCAACGCCGTACGGGCCGCCACCGGGATGACCGTCCTCGTGACGACCCACTACATGGACGAGGCCGACCAGTACTGCGACCGCGTCGCGCTGATGCACCGCGGACGCGTCCGCGCGCTCGGCACCCCGCGGCAGCTCAGGGCGGGCCTCGGCGAGCGCCGCGGCATCACCGGCGACGCCGAACCTCCCACGCTCGAAGACGTCTTCCGCGACGTCGCCGGCAGTGGACTCGACGACCGATCAGGAGACTTCAGCGATGTCCGAAGCACCCGCCGTACCGCTTCCCGCGTCGGCTGAACGCGTCCGCCCCGGGAACCTCGACCTGCTCGTGACCCCGCCGCGGGCGCGTACGGGCTGGCGCGTGCTGCCCGCCCGGGTCGCCGCGATGTGCGCGGTGGAGCTCCAGAAACTCCGCCACGACCGCACCGAGCTGTACACCCGGGCGATCCAGCCGGCCCTGTGGCTGCTGATCTTCGGCGAGACCTTCACCCGGATCCACGCGATCCCGACCGGCGGAATCCCCTACCTCGACTATCTGGCGCCCGGCATCATCGCCCAGTCCGCCATGTTCATCGCCATCTTCTACGGCATCATGATCATCTGGGAGCGGGACGCGGGGATCCTCACCAAACTCCTGGTCACGCCCACACCCCGCTCCGCGCTCATCACCGGCAAGGCGTTCGCGGCCGGGGTGAAGGCCCTGATCCAGGCCGTGGTGGTCGTCGTCATCGCCGCGCTGCTCGGGGTGGCGATGACCTGGAACCCGCTGCGGCTGTTCGGAGTGGCCGTCGCCGTCGTGCTCGGTTCGGCGTTCTTCTCCTGCCTGTCGATGACGATCGCGGGCATCGTGCTCACCCGGGACCGGCTGATGGGCATCGGACAGGCCATCACCATGCCGCTGTTCTTCGGCTCCAACGCCCTCTACCCGGTGGCGGTCATGCCCGGCTGGCTCCAGGCCGTCAGTCTGGTCAACCCGCTCAGCTACCAAGTCGACGCCCTGCGCGGCCTGTTGCTCGGCACCCCCGCGCACCTGCCGCTCGACTACGGCGTCCTGGCCGTGGCCGCGGCCCTCGGCGTCCTGTCGGCGTCGTCACTGCTGGGCCGCCTGGCCAGGTGAGACGGCGATCCGGGCTCCCGCCCAGGGGGCGCCGGCCGAGGGCGCCAGCAACGGCCGGGTCAGGTGGATCGCAAGCTGTCGTGCCTCCCGGGCCCTTTGCAACACCACGCCCGCGTCGGCCAGTCGTCAGCAATCCGGCGTGAGCCGACCACCCCGGTCGGTTTCCGCTGCCCTCTTCGAGATGCACGACGAATGGATCGCCTTACTCGCCGCCACCTCCCCGAAGTCGATATGGGTGATATCTTCCATAAACTCTCTTTTGGTTCCTCCGCGCTACCCGACGCGCCCCAATGCAACGGCCGGTTGATCCCCAACGCGATGACGAGGGTTACTGCCTGGCGGATGCGAGTTCCCGACCGAGTGGCACTCGCTTCGGTATCCTCCCGTGCAGGTCGTCGGAGGTCATTTACCCAGAGATTGCTGGGCAGTTGACCTCGGGGTTTCGTGGTAGCGTCCTGGTTCGGAGGGACAGTGCAACCTGAAAGGGAAATCGTGAACACGGAGAAGATTGCCGCTCGCCGCCTCTCGCTGGAAGAGGTGACGAAGCTCGGCGTGAAGGACAGGCTCTTCATTTCCGCCGATACGGCAGAACTCAAGCTTCCCGACTGCTATGTCCCTGCTTTTCTGACCAAGTCCGGTGAGCATTTCGAGGGCGGCTCGATCACGGCGCGAACCGTATTCCAGGAAGAGGTCTCCTGCCTTCCCGACGACGAGAATGAACCCGGAATCTACTTGGCCGACGAGAACAGCTCGGTGACCATTGAGGTTCTCCAGTCCGCCGGTGTCGTGCTGGACCTGGCACTTTTCGTCCCCGGTGGGGACAAGGGGGCCCTCACGGCCCTTTATGCCGCGGCCCGGCAGGCGTTCGGCGCCGACATCGTGCAGATCTGGCGCCAGGGCCTCAAGGAGGTTCCCGACGTGAAGGTCGACATCTTCGAGGAGCAGATTCCCCGGGGGCGCAAGGGAAGCGACAGCCCCAAGCGTGACCGTCGCGCGATCGACACCTACCCCACCCGCGCGGACTTCATCGAGTTCTCCGACGGGTGGAAGCCGGTCGTCGAGATTCACAGGCCGATTGTTGACGACACCCCGACCATCTGAGGATCTGAGGCGGCGTCACCTCTCGGTCTCGGCCTGAGAGAACGGTCTTGAGGTACATCGGCCGTAGCTGCGGCCCTCGGGCGTCCTGTCGGCGTCGTCACTGCCGGGGCGCCTGGCCAGGTGAGCGCGAGGGTCCCGGCCCGGCCGACGTCAACTCACGGGAGTCAGGCGGACCGGGGCACGATGCTCACCGCGCGGTAGTCGTACCCGTCCTGCTTGAAGCCGGGGGCCTCCCACACGAGCTCCACCTCCTGGCCGGGCGACAGCGTGCGGAAGCCGGGTGCCTGGATGTCGGAGTAATGGCCGAAACAGCCGCCGGGAGTCTCGGGGGAGTCGAGCACGCCCCACCCTTCCTCGTCACGCCACTCACGGACCTTCGCGGTAACCATGGGTGGCACCCTACGGGCTTCCTCCATGCCGGCGAGGTGGCCTCGGACGTTCGCGCGCTCACCGGTCCTCGACGGGGACGGTGAGCGCGTGCGACGCCGCGGCCGCGCCGTAGGCGCCCGGTCCGACCCGGCGCCGGCGGGCACGGATCGCCAGAACCGACAGGAGCAGGCCCACCCCGGACGCGATCGCGAGCAGCGCGCACGCGCTGGACAGGCCCGCCGCCAACGCGTCCGCCGCCCCGTCCCCTCCCGACCGCCGGGACTCGCCCACCGTCGCGTTGACCGTCGCCACCGCCGCCGTGAACGCGGCAGCGCCGATGTAGCGCGCCATGTTCGAGATGCCCGACGCGGCACCGACGTCGTCGGCGGACACCGACGAGGTCGACGCCGAGCTCGCCGGACCGTTGACGAGCCCCAGACCCGCGGCCAGGAGCACGAGCGGCAGGACGAAGGCCGCGTACCGCCAGTCGCCCTCGACGAAGGACAGCAGCGCGCACCCGGCCGTCGCCGCCGCGAAGCCGACGGCGATCACGGGACCGACGCCCAGCCGCTGGACCATCCGGGGCACGAGCGGCGTGACCGCGATCAGACCGACCGTCGCGGGCAGCGTGGCCAGGCCCGCCTCGAAAGGGCTCAGCGCGAGCGTGGCGGGGTTCTGGAAGTAGAGACTGACCAGGTACATCAGACCGTTGATGACACCCGCGCTCAGCAGGATCCCGACCGTCGCCCCGATCAGGACGCGATTCCTCAGCAGCCGCAGGTCGACCAGCGGCGCCTCGACCCGCCGCTCCACCGCGACGAACGCCACGCACGACACCGCCGCCAGCGCGAAGCATCCGAGCACCGCGGCCGAAGTCCAGCCCCAGGTGGCCCCCTCGCTGAGTGCGAGCAGTGCCGGGGCGAGCGCGACGGCGATCAGGACGGTTCCCGCGAAGTCGATCGAGCGGCTGCGATCCGGATCGCGGGATTCGGCGACACCCTTCAGGGTGACCGGCACGCAGGCCAGCGCGATGCCGGCATCGATCCAGAACAAGCCCTGCCATCCCGTGCCGTCCACCAGGACACCGCCGAGCAACGGCCCGGCCGCCGCGCCCACCGCTGAAGCACCACCCCAGAGCGTCACCGCCCGCACCTGTCCCTCTCCCGAGGTGGACACGGACAACAGGCTCATCCCGCAGGCCAGGATCGTCGCCCCCGCCGCCCCCTGGATCGCCCGGCCCGCGATCACCCCGACACCGCTGCCGGACAGCGCGATGAGCACGCACGAGGCGATGAACAGCGCCAGGCCGCCGAGAAAGACCAGACGTCGTCCGAACACGTCGCCGAGGGCCCCCGAGGTGACGATCACCGCGGCTCCCACCAGCGAATACCCGGTGACCGCCCACTGCAGGACGTCCAACGACGCGCCGGTGTCGTCGCTGATCGCCGGCAGCAGGATGCTCACCGCCGAGGTGTTCGCGTTGACGACCAGGGTCGAGACGCACGTCGCGATCAGCACAGCCGCCGGCGCCGACCGGCCTGCGCTTCCGGGTTCCGCCTCGCCCGCCTGGACATCCACACCGGCAGGCTCACACGCGCGATGGCGCACCGCACCCGGATACACGGCCCGGCGAGCGGCGGCGTCGCGTCCGGCACGGCGCTCGCGCAAGGGGTCTGGCTCCGTATCAGCCCGGCATCCGGCGGAGCCGTGGGCCCGGTCGAACCGCTCGGCCGCCAAGTCGACGCTCCGTGCGACCTGTTGCCCGGCATCCCCGCGCACCGGCCGCTCGACCACGTCGTATCGACTCCGCCACACCCCTCGGTGCCCTGTTCGCGTCGTCGCCGCCGAGGCCGCCGGCCAGGGAGGACGGCGATCCGGGGGCCGGTCGTTGATCGATTGGTGAGGCCGGGCGGGCAGGCTTAACGTCGATGGAGTGAGCAACCATGTTCACCGCCGACCCGAGATGCAGGGCCTTCCCCGATGACGGCCGATCACGTGACATCCTCCGAGTCTGCCGAATCCCCGCAGCGGGGACGAGGCAGCGGTATCGCACTCCTCGTCATCGCCTCGTGTCAGCTCATGGTGGTCCTCGACATCACCATCGTGAACATCGCGCTGCCGCACATCCAGACCTCGCTCGGCTTCTCGACCGAGAACCTGTCCTGGGTGATCAACGCCTACACGCTGACCTTCGGTGGTCTGCTGCTGCTCGGCGGACGCTCCGGCGACATCCTCGGCAGACGCCGGATGTTCATCTTCGGCGTGCTGCTCTTCGTGTTCGCGTCGCTGCTCGGCGGACTCTCCCAGGACTCCTGGCAGTTGCTCGCGGCCCGCGCTCTGCAGGGTGTCGGCGGTGCCATCGCCTCGCCCACGGCCCTGTCGCTGATCACCACCACCTTCCGTGAAGGCCCCGAGCGCAACCGGGCGTTCGGCGTGTTCGCCGCCGTCTCCGCGGGCGGCAGCGCGATCGGGCTGCTCGCGGGAGGCATCCTGGTCGAGTGGCTCGACTGGCGCTGGGTCTTCTTCGTGAACGTCCCCATCGGTCTGCTGATCGTGCTCGCGACACCCCGCTACATCAGGGAATCCGAGCGGCATCCGGGCCACTTCGACCTCCTCGGCGCCCTCACCTCCACCCTCGGCATGGTGTTGCTGGTCTACGGCTTCATCCGGGCCTCGGAGGAGGGCTGGAGCGATCCCCTCACCCTCGGGGCCTTCGGCGCCGCGCTCGTGTTCCTGATCTCTTTCATCGCCGTCGAACGCCGGTCGAGACAGCCCATCACGCCCCTGTGGATGTTCCGCGACCGCAACCGCTCGGGCGTCTACGCGATGATGCTCAGCCTGTCCGCCGCCATCTTCGGGATGTTCTTCTTCCTCACCCTCTTCGTGCAGAACATCCTCGGCTTCAGCCCGCTCAAGGCCGGCTTCGCCTTCCTGCCGGTGAGTGTGATCATCGCGATCGGCGCGGGCGTGGCGTCCAACTTCCTGCCCCGATGGGGTCCCAAACCCTTCATGGCCGTCGGCGCGATCCTGGCCGCGCTGGGCCTCGGCTGGCTGACGCTGACCGACGTCAACAGCACCTACCTCGGCAGCATCCTCGGACCCACCCTGGTGTTCGGCTTCGGCATGGGTCTGCAGTTCGTCTCGCTGACGCTGATGGCGGTGTCGGGAGTCGAGCCCAAGGAGACGGGCGCCGCCTCCGGCATCCTCAACGCCACCCAGCAGGTCGGCGGTTCCCTCGGTCTGTCCGTACTGGTCACGGTCTTCGGCACGGCGAGCCGCAACGAGGCCACCGACCAGGTCGCGAAGTTCCTGCAGACCGCGACCCCGGCGCAGCAACTGCAGTTCCGCAGGACGGGACAGCTTCCGGCGCCCTGGAGCAGCCAGGTGCTGACGTCGGGCATCTCGGGAGCGTTCGTCGCCGCCGCCGCCTTCGCGGTCGTCGCCGCCCTGGTCGCCGTGCTCGTCATCCAGGTGCGCCCGTCCGACCTGGAGCGGCTCCAGGGAGGGGCCGCCGCGATGACGTCCGGGGACGGGGCCGGCGACGGAGAGGGTGCCTCGGCCGGAGCGACCCCGGCGGGGGAGTCGGACACCCGGGACGGCGGACCGTCCGCCCCCGGCTGATCCAGGTCCGCCCCGGCCGATCCGGACCCGGCGGAATCCTCAGGGCAGCGGCTGCTCCGCCCAGATGACCTTGCCCTCCGGCGTGTACCGCGTTCCCCAGCGGTCGGTGAGCTGGGCGACCAGGAACAGGCCCCGTCCGCCCTCGTCCGTCGTCGCCGCGTACCGCAGGTGGGGCGAGGTGTTGCTGCCGTCGAAGACCTCGCAGATCAGCGCCCGGTCCAGCAGCATGCGGACCCTGATCGGCCCGTTGCCGTAGCGGATCGCGTTGGTCACCAGCTCGCTGAGGATCAGCTCCGTGGTGAACGCCAGCTCGTCGAGGCCCCAGTGCGCCAGTTGCCGGCTGACCGAGGCACGCATCCCGCCCACGGCGGCCGGTTCGGACGGCACCTCCCAGGAGGCGATCCGGTCGGGATCGAGGGCGTTGGTACGCGCCACGATCAGGGCGATGTCGTCGCTCGGCCGGTCCGGCAGCAGGGCGTCCAGGGCTCGCTGGCAGGTGTCCTCCGGCGAGCGGTCGGCTCCCGTCAGCGCCGTGCGCAGCATGTCGAGCCCGACGTCGATGTCCCGTTTCCGGTCCTCGACCAGACCGTCGGTGTACAGCACGAGCCGGCTGCCCTCCGCCAGTTCCAGCTCGGCCGTCTCGAACGGGAGACCGCCCAGGCCGAGCGGCGGCCCGGCCGGCACGTCGGGGAACTCGACGCTGCCGTCCGGGTGGATGACCGCGGGCGGCGGGTGTCCGGCGCGGGCGACGGTACAGCGCCGCGTCGTCGGGTCGTACACCGCGTACACGCAGGTGGCGCCGGTGACGGCGGCTCTGCTGTCCTCGGGGAGCTCGTCCTGGTCGATCCGGCCGACCAGCTCGTCCAGCAGTCCGAGGAGTTCGTCGGGCGGCAGGTCGAGGGCGGAGAAGTTGTGGACCGCCGTACGCAGCCGGCCCATCGTCGCGGCGGCCAGCAGCCCGTGGCCGACCACGTCGCCGACGACGACCGCGACCCGGGCCCCGGGCAGCGGCAGCACGTCGAACCAGTCGCCGCCGACCCCGGCCTGGGCCGGCAGATAGCGGTAGGCGAGGTCGAGGGCGCTCTGGTGGGGCAGGGTGCGCGGCAGGAGGCTGCGCTGGAGGGTCACGGCCATCGTGTGCTCGCGCGTGTAGCGGCGCGCGTTGTCGATGGAGACCGCGGCGCGGGCGACCAGTTCCTCGGCGAGGGCGAGATCGTCCGCGTCGAAGGGGTCGGGCTTCTCGGAGCGCCAGAAGTTGACCACGCCCATCACCAGCGGGCCGACCCGCAGGGGGACGGTGATGAGGGAGTGGATTCCGTAGTCGACGACGCGTGCGGTGCGCCGCGGGTCCTGGGCCAGCCAGCCCGGGGCACCGCCGAGATCGGGCTCGACCACGGCCTCTCCGGTGCGCAGGCTGTGGGCCTGCGGGGTCGACGGTACGAAGCCGATGTGCTCGCCGACCGGATAGAGCGGCGCGTCCTCGCGGATGCCGCCCGCGGCGGTGCGGCGCAGCCCGGTGCCCGCGTCCGGCTCCTGTCCGTTCAGTACCGCGTCGGCCAGGTCGACGGTCACGAAGTCCGCGAACCGGGGGACCGCGACCGCCGTCAGTTCCTCGGCCGTCCTGGTGACGTCCAGGCTCGTGCCGATGCGCACGCCGGCGTCGTAGAGGAGTTTGAGCCGTTCGCGGGCGATCTCGGCCCGGCCGGAGAGCGCGCGTAGTTCCGTGGAGTCGCGGAGGGTGGCGACGCTGCCGGCCGGTCCGCCCCGCAGGTGGGTGGGCCGCTGGTTGACGGCCAGGAGCTGGTCCCCGACGAGATGGACCTCGTCGGTGGCGACGCGGCCGGAGGCCAGCAGTTCGGCGGTGCCCGCGTCGAGGCCGAGCCGCTGGACGTGCTGTCCCTCGGCGTCCGGGGGCAGGTCGAGCAGGCGGTTCGCCTCGTCGTTGGCCAGGAGCAACTGCCCCTCCGCGCCGACGATGATCACTCCTTCCCGGACGGAGTGCAGCACGGCGTCGTGGTGCTCGTACATCCGGGTCATCTCGTACGGGCCGAGGCCGTGCGTCTGGCGCAGCAGGCGTCGGCTCACCAGCGCGGTGCTCGCGGTCGCCAGGGCGAGCGCGGCGGCGGCGGCGCCCAGCAGGAGCGGGAGCTGATGGTCGGCGGCGCCGCCCACGTTCTTCGTGGTGATGCCGGCGGACACCATGCCGACGACCTCTCCGCCGGGCGCCTCGACGGGGACGGTGGCCTGCACCAGCGGTCCGAGCGTCCCGTTGACCTGCTCGACGACGGAGTGGCCCGCCAGGACCGGTGCGGTGGTCCCGATGAACTTCTTGCCGATCCGGTCGGGCTTGGGGTGGGTGTAGCGGATCGCGTCCGTGTTCATCACGACGATGAAGTCCACGTTCGACGCCTTGCGGGCGGCCTCGGCGCGGGGCTGCAGCACGGCCGTGGGGTCGGGGGCGGCGAGGGCGGCGCGGGTGCCGGGCGCGTTGGCGAAGGTCTCCGCGACGGCGAGCGAGCGGTTGCGGGCCTCCTGCGTCGTGTCATGCCGCACCTGGAGTACCAGTGCGACCACCGCGGCGACGACCAGGAGCAGCACGATCACCACTTGCAGGACGAACACCTGTCCGGCGACACTGCGCCCGCCGATGGCGGAGCGTAGCCCGCTGGACGGGCCGTTCCCGTGCTTGCCGTCGTGTCGCCCGCGCTCGGGGCGCGCTGTACTGGGGCGGCGGGTCGACTGAGCCCGGGTTCGACCCAATAGTCCGACCATGAGCTATGTCTACACTGCCCGGCGTCCCGTGGCGAGGGGCGTCACACACCGTGATCGAGTGCCCCGTGAGGCGTGCCGTCGGCCGGCGGGCGGCAGGGCGCCGGCGAAGCGGCGTGTGCGTGTGGGGACGCATGATGGAGACATAGTCCCTATTACCTGAATTTGTCGCTTCGGCGCGGAGGGCTTTGATGAAGACTGTGGACCGCTACCGGCTGACCTTCACCCATCCCGGACCGGACGCCCGCATGGTGACGGACGAGGTGGTCGTCGAGCGGACGACCGCCAAGGGACCGGGCGGCAACCCGGTGTACAGCGATCACACCGGCATCCTCCGCGCCGAGATCAGCCCGGCCGGTGAGGTCCGCATGCTGGCCAGCGGCGCCTATCAGTCGCCGATCAACCCGGCCGCCGAACCACTGTCCTGACGGGCCGCGCGACCGGCCCCGAGCACGGCCCCGGCGGCCGGGAACCCGACGGGGCCGGTGGGTCCGGCTTCGGCGAGCTCCCGTGAGAAGCGAAGTCCCGGACGTCCGTTCAGCTCGACCTCGCCGGTGACGAGGAATCCGTTGCGGGCCAGGACCGTCCGGGACGCCCCGTTGTCGGCGGTCGTGCGGGCGCGCAGGGTGCTCAGGCCGTACGCGCTCGCGGCCAGGGCGCACATCTCCCGGACAGCGGCGGTGGCGAGTCCCCGCCCCGTGGCCCGCTCGGCGACGCGGTAGCCGAGGTCGGCCGAACCGTGCTCCAGGTCGATCAGGTTGACGCGGGCGAGCACCGCGCCGGCATCGTCCACCACGAGGTGGAACTGGACGAGGCCCGTGGCCTGTTCGGCCAGACGCTCGCCCAGGAGGGTGTCGAACCGGTCGAAGAAGGCGTCGCCGCGGTCGGGGATCGTGGCGGCGAAGTACGCGCGGTTCTCCCGCTCGAAGGCGAGCAGCGCGGCCGCGTGGTCGGGGCGGAGGCGTTCGATGCGGGGCATCCGGTCATGCTAGGGACGACTGGCGTCCGGGGCACTCGGATTTCCTCGGCCGCGGGGCGGGGCGGGGCGGGGCGGGGCGGGGTGGGATCGGGACCGCCCCGCGGCGGGTGGGGAACCGGCGCGCGCCCCGCGTCCGCGGGGCGCGTAGGGGATTGAGCCGCCCGCCGGCGCGGCCGGGTTCTCGGCCGCCGGCCGGCGCGGCGCGGTCCTCAGCCGCCGGCGGGTGGGCCGCCGGGAGCCGGAACCGCGACGTCGTCGCCCTCGGGGTCGATGTGCGGGAGCATCCGGTCCAGCCAGCGCGGTGTCCACCAGGCGCGGGCGCCGAGCAGCGTCATCACCGCCGGGACCATCAGGAGCCGTACGACCGTCGCGTCGATCAGCACGCTCACGGCCAGGCCGAGGCCGAGCATCTTGACGACGATGTTGTCGCTCAGGATGAACGCGGCGAAGACGCTCATCATGATCAGCGCGGCACAGGTGATCACGCGCGCGGTGATCTCCAGGGCGTGCGCGACACTCGCCTTCGCGTCCCCGGTGCGCAGCCAGAACTCGTGGACCCGCGACAGCAGGAAGATCTCGTAGTCCATGCTGAGCCCGAAGATGATCGCGAACATCATCATCGGCACATAGCTCTCGATGGGCACCTTGCCCGAGACCCCGAGCGCCGGGCCGCCCCAGCCCCACTGGAAGACGGCCACGACGACACCGTACGAGGCGGCGATGGAGAGCACGTTGAGGATCGCCGCCTTGAGCGCGACGAGCAGTCCGCGGAAGACGATCAGGATGATGATGAAGGCCAGCGCGACCACCACGAGGATGATGAGGGGCAGCCGGCTCGCGACGATGTTGCGGAAGTCGACCTGGGCCGCCGTCGTGCCCGTGACGTAGCCCTTGGCGTCGTACCCGGACACGGCCTTCGGCAGGGTGTCGTCGACCAGGCGGTTCGTCAGGTTCGTGGTGTCCTTGTTCTGCGGGGACACCTTGGAGTAGACGGTGCCCACCAGCACGTCCCCGTCCTGCGTGGCCGTCAGCGGGGTGACCACGGCCGCCCCCGAGACCCCGCTGACCGTCTTCTGCGCCTGTGACGCCAGCGCGGAACGCTTGTCCGACGGCACGTCCGTCTGGTCGATGACGACCGTCAGCGGGCCGTTGGAGCCGGGCCCGAAGGAGTCCGACATGATGTCGAACGCCCGCCTGTCGGTGAAGGACGTGGGGTCGGCACCGTCACCGATGTGCCCGAGCTGGATCGTGAACACGGGGATGGCCAGGATGAGGACCGTGAGCAGGCCGCCGGTCAGGAACTGCCAGGGGCGCCGCTCGACGCGCAGCGCGTAGCGGTGCCAGGTGCCGGTGACGGGCGCGCCGGGTTCGGCGTTCGTCTCCGCGATCGGCGTGCGCACGTGGTAGCGGTCGATGCGCTTGCCGATGAGCCCGAGCAGGGCGGGTACGAGCGTCAGCGCGCCGGCCACCGCCGAGACGACCGTGACGGCCGCCGCGAGGCCGAGTTTGCTGATGAACGAGACGCCGGAGACCGACAGGCCTGCCAGGGCGATGATGACGGTGCAGCCCGAGACCAGGACCGCCCGCCCGCTGGTGGTGGTGGCCCGGCCCGCCGCCCGCACCGGGTCGAGCCCGTTGATGAGGTTCTGCCGGTGCCGGGTGCTCAGGAACAGGGCGTAGTCGATACCGACGCCCAGGCCGATCATGGTGGCGAGCGTCGGTGACACCGTCGCGAAGGAGGTCGCTGCGGCCAGCAGGCCGAGGATGGCCAGCCCGCCCACGACGCTGACCAGGGCGGTCACCAGCGGCAGAACCGCCCCGATGACGCTGCCGAACCCGACGAGCAGGACGACGATCGCCACCCCGAACCCGATCAGTTCGCTGATCTTGTCGTTCGCCGCGGGCCGGGCCAGTTCGCCCAGGGGCCCGCCGTACTCGACGTCGACTCCCGCGGACCGCAGCGGCTGGACGGCGCTGTCGACGCCGTGGAGGTAGTCGTCGCCGAGGGTCGAGGGCTGCACATCGAAACGGACCGTGATGTAGCCGGTCTTCCCGTCGCTGGACAGCGGCCCGACGTTCGGCTGCTGGGACTGGCCCGAGGGCGGCTGGGAGCCGGGCGGCGGCAGCGGGTTCTGCGCCGACAGCACGTGCGGAAGCTTCTCCAGGGAGCTGACGGTCTGGCTCATCTGGGAGCTGAGGTCGGTCAGCGGCTTCTGGGTGTCGCGCAGCACGATCTGGCTGCTGTAGCCGCCCGCCGCCGGGTCGTGCTCCTTGAGGACGTCCAGCCCCTCGGTGGACTGCACCCCGGGGAGTTGGAAGTTGTCCGAGTACTGTCCGCCGAACGAGTGGTTGAGCCCTTGGAGCACACCGAGCGCGACGAGCCACGCCACGATGACGATCACGAAATGGCGGGCGCACCACTCGCCCAGCCGCTGCAGCACCCCGGGCCTGCTGGGCCCGCCGGCTGAAGGGGCTTGTGTCGCCGACATGGGCAGCTCCTGCTCGCAGACGACTCCTCCGACTCCGTCATTAAACGATGTGACGATCATCGCGGCCCGCCGAGCGGCGCGGCCTCCCCGCGCCCGCCGCCGGCCCCGATCTGTCGATCCGGCCGGTGCCCGTTCGTTCTGGAAGTGGGACACCGGTGCCGGGCCGGTGCTGAGCGAAGGCTGTGACGATGATGGACGGGATCCGGACGCTGCTCGACGGACGTGGGCTGGTCGAGTCGCCGCGCTGGCACGGGGGCCGGCTGTACTTCTCCGACTGGACCGCGGGCGAGGTCCTCGCCCTCGATCCGGCCGACGGTCGCGTCGAGGTGGTCGCGCGGGTGGCGTCGCTGCCGCTGTGCACCGACCGGCACCCCGACCAGGGCCTGCTGATCGTCTCCTCGGCGGAGGGCCTGCTGCTCCGGCGGGAGCCCGACGGCTCCCTGGCCACGTACGCGGACCTGGGCCGGCCCGGCTGGAACGACATCGTGGTCGACGACCGCGGGAACACCTACGTCAACAGGGCGGGGTTCGACCCGATGGCGGGCGAGGCCTTCGCGCCGGGCTCGGTCTCGCTGGTCACCCCGGACGGTTCGGTGCGCGAGGTGGCGGACGACATCGCGTTCCCCAACGGGATGGCCGTGCCCCCCGACGGCTCGACCCTGATCGTCGCCGACTCCTACCGGCACGCCCTGCTCGCCTTCGACATCGGCCCGGGCGGCGCGCTGTCGGGCCGCCGGGTGTGGGCCGACCTGGGGGAGGGCACCCCGGACGGCATCTGTTGCGACGCGGCCGACGCCGTCTGGTACGCCGACGTGCCGGGCCGGTGCTGTGTGCGCGTCGCCGAGGGAGGCGCCGTACTGGACCGGGTGGACCTCGACCGGGGTGGCTTCGCCTGTGTACTGGGCGGCCAGGACAGGAGGACGCTGTTCGTCGTGGCCGCCGTCTGGCGAGGCATGACGGAGTCGGCGCTCGTTGAGCCCGGCTCCGGCCGGGTCCTCGCCGTCCGCGTCGAGGTGCCGGGAGCGGGCCGGCCCTGACGCGGTTTCCGCCCGGCCCGGCCGGGTGATGCGCCAAGGCTGTCACCACCTGGCGCGAGCTGCCGTTCCGTCAGAAGCCGTGGTCGGCGGGGGTTTCGGCGCGGGGGCGTAGGGATAACCCTCGATCGCCGGCAACGCCATGTCATGGCTAGGTCAAAAGTGCAATCCTTCCCACACCTGTGGGACAGGTCGTCCATGGCCCGCCCACAGCCGCGTTCCCGCGCGCCCTGCTCAGCGCTTCCCGGACAGCACATCCCGTCTGTCCGGTCTGTCACCGGCCGCCGACCGCGGCCGAAGGCGTAGGAGTACGAGTGAGACGTTTCCCCCGTCAGGCGACTGCGGCCGGGGCCCTGGTGGCCACCGCCGCGTTCCTGGCCGTCGGTGTGCAGACGGTCCCGGCAGTCGCCAAGCCCGCCCCCCACACAACCCCCCTCCGCACGGGGGGACTTGAGGCAAAGCTCACCCCGGCCCAGCACCTGGCGCTGCTGACGAAGGCATCGAAGCAGACCACCGCGACCGCCGGCACGCTCGGTCTCGGCTCGAAGGAGAAGCTGGTCGTCAAGGACGTCGTCAAGGACAACGACGGCACCCTGCACACCCGTTACGAGCGCACCTACGCCGGTCTCCCGGTGCTCGGCGGCGACCTCGTGGTCCACACCCCGCCGGCCTCGCAGGCCACCGGCACGGTGAGCACGACTTTCGCCAACAAGCACACCATCAAGGTCGCGAGCACCACCCCGGCCGTGACCAAGGCGACCGCCGGAGCCCAGGCCCTGAAGACGGCCAAGGCGCTGAAGGCCGAGAAGCCCGCCACGGACAGCGCCCGCAAGGTGATCTGGGCCGGTACCGGCACCCCCCGGCTCGCCTGGGAGACCGTGGTCACCGGTGTCCAGGACGACGGCACGCCGAGCAAGCTGCACGTCATCACGGATGCCACCACCGGCAAGGAGATCACCCGGTACGAGGGCATCCAGACCGGCACCGGCAACACCCAGTACAGCGGCACGGTCACCCTCAACACCACGCTGTCGGGGTCGACGTACCAGCTCACGGACTCCACCCGCGGTGGCCACAAGACGTACTCGCTGAACAACGGCACGTCCGGCACCGGCACGCTGATGACCGACGCCGACGACGTCTGGGGCACCGGCGCGGGTTCCAACACCCAGACCGCCGGCGCGGACGCCGCCTACGGCGCCCAGATGACCTGGGACTTCTACAAGAACACCTTCGGGCGCAGCGGCATCAAGAACAACGGTGTCGCCGCCTACTCGCGCGTCCACTACAGCACGGCGTACGTCAACGCCTTCTGGGACGACAGCTGCTTCTGCATGACCTACGGCGACGGCACCAGCAGCACCCACGCGCTGACCTCGCTCGACGTCGCGGGCCACGAGATGAGCCACGGCGTCACCTCCAACACCGCGGGCCTGAACTACACCGGTGAGTCCGGCGGCCTCAACGAGGCCACCTCCGACATCTTCGGCACCGGCGTGGAGTTCTACGCCAACAACTCGACCGACGTGGGCGACTACCTCATCGGCGAGAAGATCAACATCAACGGCGACGGCACCCCGCTGCGTTACATGGACAAGCCGTCCAAGGACGGTTCCTCCGCCGACTCCTGGTACTCCGGCGTCGGCAACCTGGACGTCCACTACTCCTCGGGCCCGGCGAACCACATGTTCTACCTGCTCTCCGAGGGCAGCGGCTCCAAGACCATCAACGGCGTCACGTACAACAGCTCGACCTCCGACGGTGTCGCCGTCGCGGGCATCGGCCGCGCCGCCGCGCTGCAGATCTGGTACAAGGCGCTGACGACGTACATGACGTCGACCACCAACTACGCGGGCGCCCGCACCGCCGCGCTGAACGCCGCGACCGCGCTGTACGGCGCGAGCTCCACCCAGTACGCGGGTGTGGCGAACGCCTTCGCGGGCATCGCCGTCGGCGGTCACGTCACCCCGCCGACCAGCGGTGTGACCGTCACCAACCCGGGCAGCCAGTCCTCCACCGTGGGCACCGCGGTGAGCCTGCAGATCGCGGCCAGCAGCACCAACAGCGGCGCCCTGACGTACTCCGCCAGCGGTCTGCCCACCGGGCTGTCGATCAACAGCTCCACCGGCGCGATCACCGGGACCCCGACCACCGCCGGCACCTACAGCACCACGGTGACCGTCACGGACAGCACCGGGGCGACCGGCACCGCGTCCTTCACCTGGACCGTCAGCTCCTCCGGTGGCGGCGGCACCTGCACCTCGACGCAGTTGCTCGGCAACCCCGGCTTCGAGTCCGGTGCCACCACCTGGACCGCGAGCAGCGGAGTCATCACCACCGACTCCGGTGAGGCGGCCCACGGCGGCTCGTACAAGGCCTGGCTGGACGGCTACGGCTCCACCCACACCGACACGCTCTCCCAGTCGGTGACCATCCCCAGCGGCTGCAAGGCCTCGTTCACCTTCTGGCTGCACATCGACACCGCGGAGACCACCACCAGCTCGCAGTACGACAAGCTGACGGTCACCGCCGGTTCGACCACGCTGGCGACCTACTCCAACCTGAACAAGGCCACCGGCTACACGCAGAAGACGTTCGACCTGTCCTCGTTCGCCGGCACCACGGTGAGCCTCAAGTTCAGCGGTGTCGAGGACTCCTCGCTCCAGACGAGCTTCGTCGTGGACGACACCGCCGTGACGACGAGCTGACCAGCGACACCTGACATCTCCGCATCGGCCGCGACGTGGGTCCTCCGTGAGGACGACCCACGTCGCGTTCCGTTTCCCCGGCCTACTCGAACCGGGAGGGGTCGCCCGCTCCGAGGCGTACGAGCTCGGGCTCCGCGCCGGAGAAGTCGACCACCGTCGTCGGCTCGGTGCCGCAGTCGCCGGAGTCGATGACGGCGTCCACCACGTGGTCGAGGCGGTCCTTGATCTCCCAGCCCTGGGTCAGCGGCTTGTCCTCCTCCGGCAGGAGCAGGGTGCTCGACAGCAGCGGCTCGCCGAGCTCGGCCAGGATCGCCTGGGCGACCGCGTGATCGGGGATCCGCACCCCGACGGTCTTCTTCTTGGGGTGCAGCAGCCGGCGCGGGGCCTCCTTCGTCGCCGGGAGGATGAAGGTGTAGCGGCCGGGTGTGGCCGCCTTGACCGTGCGGAAGACCGCGTTGTCGATCCGCACGAAGTGTCCGAGCTGGGCGAAGTCCTCGCACATCAGCGTGAAGTGGTGGCGCTCGTCGAGCTGGCGGATCGAGCGGATGCGGTCGATGCCGTCCCGGTTGCCGAGCGCGCAGCCGAGAGCGAAGCAGGAGTCCGTCGGGTAGACGATCAGCCCGCCGCTGCGGACGATCTCCACCACCTGGGTGATGACGCGCCGCTGCGGGTTGTCCGGGTGAACGTCGAAGTACTTGGCCATGTTTCGAGACTAGGGCCTGTCCGACACTTCGCGTCTGCCCGGCGACGCCATGCACGCACTCTCGCCGCACCGGCCCCAGACCCGAGTACGTCCAGTACGCAGGTCTGGGGCCGGCACGCCGAGAGCACGCACCTGACGCCGCCGGGCCGCCCTCCGGGCGACGACGCGAATTGTGGGACAGGCCCTAGGGCCTGTCCCACAATTCGCGTCGTCGCCCGGAATTCTCCCCGGTCGCGGCTATAGGAACCTCGCGGCCGTCTCGCTACCCTCCGCCGCATGATTTCCACGGTGGTCTGGGGTACCGGCAACGTCGGCCGCGCGGCCATCCGCGCCGTCGAGGCCCACCCGAAACTGAAACTCGCGGCCGTGCTCGTCCACGATCCCGGCAAGGTCGGCCGTGACGCGGGCGAGCTCGCCGGACTCGGCCACGGCCTCGGTGTCGCGGCGAGCGACGACATCGACGCGGTCCTGGCCTCGGGGCCCGGAGCCGTCGTCTACGCGGCCACCGGCGACATCCGTCCCGACGAGGCCCTCGCCGACATCGCCAGGGCGATCCGGGCCGGTGCGGTGGTCGTCACGCCCGCCCTGTATCCGCTCTACGACCAGCGCAGCGCCCCGCCCGAGTTCCGGGACCCCGTGCTCGCCGCCGTCGCGGACGGGGGCGGCTCCCTGTTCGTCTCCGGAGTCGATCCCGGCTGGGGCAACGACGTCCTGCCCCTGCTGATCAGCGGTCTGGGCACCACGATCGACGCCATCCGCTGCCAGGAGATCTTCGACTACTCCACGTACGAACAGGAGGAGTCCGTTCGGTACCTGGTCGGCATGGGGCAGCCGATGGACTACGAGCCGCTCATGCTCGCCCCGTCGATCCCGACGATGGTGTGGGGCGGCCAGATACGGCTCATGGCGCGGGCTCTGGGCGTCGAACTCGACGACATCACCGAGACGTTGGAGCGCCGCCCGCTGACCGGCACCGTGAGCACCCGCACCATGGGCGAGTTCGCGGCCGGCACCCAGGGCGCGGTCCGCTTCGAGGTGCGGGGGATCGTCGGGGGAGAGCCCCGGATCGTCATCGAGCACATCACCCGCATCCACGCCTCCTGCGCACCGGACTGGCCCTCGCCGCCCGACGGGGACGGCGCCCACCGGGTGATCATCGAGGGCCGCCCGCGCATCGAGGTCACCGTCGCGGCCACCGACGAGGGCGAGAACCGGTCCGCGGGCGGGAACGCCACCGCGGTCGGCCGCCTCGTCGGTGCCATCGACTGGCTCGTGGACGCGGAACCAGGACTCTACGACGCACTCGACGTCCCGCTGCGTCCCGCAGTCGGCCGGCTCGGAAGGAAGTGACCCATGACGCTGCGCGTCGACATTCCCGAAGGACAGGAACCGATCGGCTACGTCTGGGGCGAGATGGTGCCCGGCATCGGCATGGCCGCCGCCAACTTCTCCCTGTCGGTGTACGAGCACACGACCCTGGGCCTGCGCGAGTTCGAGGCCGCCCGGCTGCGCATCGCGCAGATCAACGGGTGTCTGTTCTGCCTCGACTGGCGCACGGAGCGCGACGGGCTGAAGGTCGAGGAGGAGTTCGCCGACGCGGTGACCCAGTGGCGTACCACCGATGCCTTCGACGACCGGACGCGGCTGGCCGCCGAGTACGCGGAGCGGTACGCCCTGGATCACCACGGTCTCGACGAGGACTTCTGGACCCGGATGACGGCCTCGTACAGCCAGCGGGAGATCGTGGAGCTGACCATGAGTGTCGGCTCCTGGCTGGCGTTCGGCCGGCTCAACCATGTGCTGGGACTGGACGCCGTGTGCGTGCTGCCGACCCACTGAACGCGGCCGGCGGCAGGCCGTCGCGGCCCTCCGAGCGGATCCGGACCCCTCACGGGGTCCGCACCGCCTGGGGCGGACGACGTGACGTCGCGGACACGCCCTAGAGGTCCACGGCGATGATGTTCTCGATGTTCCGTTCGGCGAGGGCGGTGATGGTGACGAACGGGTTGACGCTGGTGTTGCCGGGAATCAGCGCGCCGTCGATCACGTACAGGCCCGAATAGCCGCGCAGGCGCCCGTAGTTGTCGGTGGCCTTGTTGAGTACGGCACCGCCGAGCGGGTGGTAGGTGAGATGGTCGCCCCAGATCTTGTACACGCCGAAGAGATCGGTCCGGTAGATCGTGCCCTCCTTCGCGTTGATCTTGTCGAAGATCGTCTTCGCCATGTCGATCGCGGGCTGCTTCCAGGCGGTCTGCCAGTTGAGGTCGACGTTCCCGGTCGCCGCGTTCCAGGTGAACTGGGCGCGGTTCGGGTTCTTGGTGATGGACAGGTAGAAGGACGCCCAGGTCTCGATGCCCGTGGGCAGTGGCGCCACTTCGGCGAACGCCCCGCCCGCGGCCCAGTTGTCGATGCCCCCGCAGGGGATGCTGGCCTGGAGCGAACCGGTGGGATCCCACAGGTGGTTGGCGCGGCCGCACATGACGTTGCCGTTGTCGCCCCAGCCCTGGCCGATCTCGCCGTTGAGGCCGGGCAGCGCGCCGGTCGCCTTCAGCCGGACCAGGAGCTTGCTCGTCCCGACGCTTCCGGCCGCGAAGAACACCCGGTCCGCGGTCACCGACTTCGTGGCCGTGGTGTCCCCGGTGGTGTTGAGCTGGTCGATCAGGACCGTGTAGCCGCCACCGGACGCGGGCGCGACCGAAGTGACCTTGTGCAGCGGTGAGATGGTGACCCGGCCGGTGGCCGTGGCCTGGGCCAGGTAGGTCTTCTGGAGGGACTTCTTGCCGTAGTTGTTGCCGTAGAGGATCTCCCCGGCGAGGGCCGACTTGGTGACGGTGCCCGCGGCCTCCTGCTTCATGTAGTCCCAGTCGTACACGTCGGGCACGAAGACGAAGGGGAAGCCGGAGCGCTGGGCCTGCTTCCGGCCGACCCGCGCGTACTGGTAGCAGTCGGTCGTGTCGAACCACGCCGGGTCGACGAGGCCCGTGCCGAGCGTGGCGTTGGCGCGCGGGTAGTACGTCGCGTACATCTCGTCGGCGCTCACCGACGGGAGGATCGCGCCGAAGTTCTCCCGCTTCGGAGTGACCGCCATACCTCCGTTGACCAGTGATCCGCCGCCGACACCGCGGCCCTGGTACACGATGATCTGGCCCATCTCCTCGGCGTCGAGGATCCCCGTGTAGCGGGGGATGTCCTTGTCGATGGGGAAGCCGAGGAAGTTGCTGAGGGGCTGTTTGGTCCTGGTCCGCAGCCAGTACGAACGCTGGTCGGGGCTGGTCGTGTTGGCGAAGATCTTGCCGTCCGAGCCCGGTGTGTCCCAGGCCATGCCCATCTCGACCATCTGCACGTCGACGCCCGCCTGGGCGAGGCGCAGGGCGGCGACCGAGCCGCCGTAACCGGTGCCGATCACGAGGACGGGGACGTGTGCGCCGGACGGGATCGACGAGGCCGCCGTGGCGATGGTCGCGGGGGCCGCGACGGCGCGACCGGCAAGGCTCACTGCTCCAAGAATAGAACCTGTTCCAGCTATGAATCGTCGGCGCGAAACACCCCTGGAATCGTTGGTCTGCTGGTTGATGTCACCCACGTGACACTCCTCACTCTCTACGAGTGGGAACAGGTTCTACTGTTGCCGGCTTGTTAAGTCACTACATACCGGTTGGTAACTTCTGCCCGATCTTGGGGTGATCGGCGAGGTCTGCTCCGCTTGCTCTTGACTTCACAAGACCCTCGCGCGACATTCCTGACGCTGCATCAGAACCGGTACGGCGGGGGCCGGTAGGGCTCCCGGAGCAACGGAACGCCTCACCTTCCCCCGCCCCGCTGGAGAGCCCCGCCATGTCCCCGATCCCCGGGCCCGCCGGCCCTGCCCCCGCCCTCCCGTCCTCCGGTCCGTCACGGCGCCGGGTGCTCGGCGCGGCCACGGGCGCCTCCCTCGCGCTCGCTGCCGGAGCCGCCGGTGCCGTCGCCGCCGCCGGTCCCGCCACGGCGGCCGACCTGCCCCTGCTCGGCACGTACGACGTCGTCGTGGTCGGCTCGGGAGCCGCCGGGATGACCGCGGCGCTCACCGCCGCGAAACGTGGGCTGAGCTGCGTCGTCCTGGAGAAGGCGGCCACCTTCGGAGGCTCGGCGGCCCGCTCGGGCGCCGGCATCTGGATTCCCAACAACCCCGTCATCCTCGCCGCGGGCGTCCCCGACACCCCGGCCAAGGCCGCCGCCTACCTCGCGGCCGTCGTCGGCCCGGACGTCCCGGCCGACCGGCAGCGGGCCTTCCTCGGCAACGGACCGGCCATGATCTCCTTCGTCATGGCCAACAGCCCGCTGCGCTTCCGCTGGATGGAGGGCTACAGCGACTACTACCCCGAACTCCCCGGCGGCCTGCCGGGCGGACGCTCCATGGAGCCCGACCAGCTCGACGGGAACATCCTCGGAGCCGAACTCGCCCGCCTGAACCCCGCGTACCTGGCCGTCCCGGCCGGCATGGTCGTCTTCAGCGCCGACTACAAGTGGCTCACCCTCGCCGCCGTCAGCGCGAAGGGCGCGGCCGTCGCCACCGCATGCCTGGCACGCGGCACCAAGGCGGCGCTGCTCGGCCAGAAACCGCTGACGATGGGCCAGTCGCTCGCGGCCGGACTGCGTGCCGGCCTGCTCGCCGCCCAGGTCCCGGTGTGGCTGAACAGCCCGATGTCCGACCTGCTCATGGAGAACGGCGCGGTCACCGGCGCCGTGGTCACCCGCGACGGCGCGGCCGGACTGGTCAGGGCCAGGCGCGGGGTCGTCGTCGGCTCCGGCGGATTCGAGCACAACGCGGCGATGCGCGCCGAGTTCCAGCGGCAGCCCATCGGGACCGCCTGGACCGTGGGCGCCAAGGAGAACACCGGCGACGGCATCCAGGCGGGCCGGCGGGCCGGGGCGGCGCTCGACCTGATGGACGACGCCTGGTGGGGCCCGGCCGTCCCGCTGCCCGGCGAGCCCTACTTCTGCCTCGCCGAACGCACCCTGCCCGGCGGCCTGCTCGTCAACGCCGCCGGCGCGCGGTTCGTCAACGAGGCCGGACCCTACAGCGACGTCGTCCACACCATGTACGACCGCGACCCGAGCGCTCCGGACATCCCGGCGTGGCTGGTCGTCGACCAGAACTACCGCAACCGCTACCTCTTCAAGGACGTCGCGCCGACCCTCGCGTTCCCCGACTCCTGGTACACGTCCGGAGCCGCGCACAAGGAGTGGACCCTGGACGCGCTCGCCGGAAGGATCGGTGTCCCCGCGGCCGCCCTGCGCACCACCGTCAGCCGCTTCAACGGCCTGGCCCTGAGCGGCAAGGACACCGACTTCCACCGCGGCGACAGCGCCTACGACCACTACTACACCGATCCCGCGGTGCTCCCGAACTCCTGCCTCGCCCCGCTGTGGCTGCCTCCGTTCCACGCCTTCAAGATCGTCCCGGGTGACCTCGGCACCAAGGGCGGACTGCGCACCGACGCCCGCGCCCGCGTCCTGCGCCCCGACGGCACGGTGATCCCGGGCCTGTACGCGGCGGGCAACGCCAGCGCGGCCGTCATGGGCCACAGCTACGCGGGAGCGGGGTCGACGATCGGGCCCGCGATGACGTTCGGCTACATCGCGGCACTCGACCTCGCGGCGTCGAGCTGACGCACGCGGCGGCGGCCCGACACAGGCGGTGACGACCTGACGTCAGCGGCGGCGACCCGACCCTCGTGGGGACGACCCGCGAGGACGGCGGCCGCTGGTCGGTCAGCCGCCGGTGCTCTCGCTGTGGCTGTCGGCGGTCGCGCCGGCGTCCCCGTCCCCGTTCCCGTCGGCGTGCCGGTCGCCGCGCGGCCGGGGCGACAGGACCAGGACGGAGACGTCGTCGCGGATCGAGGGGCAGAACCGGACCAGGTCCTCCCACAGGTGGCCGACGAGCGCGTCCGACGGCTCCTCGGCGAACGAGGTCAGCCGGTCGGGCAGCGGGTAGAAGGCGCCGCCCGCGTCCCGGCTCTCGCTCACTCCGTCCGAGGCCATGAAGAGCCGGTCGCCCGGCTCCAGCTCGACCGTGCGCGCCCTCGGCGGGGACAACTCGAAGAATCCCAGCCCCAGCGGGGGCCCCGGATCGGTGTCCAGTTCGAGGGCCTTGGCCCCGCGCAACAGCATCGGCGCGGGATGCCCGCAGGACACCATCCGTACGGTGTCGGTGCCCGGCGGGAACTCCAGGAGCAGCGCGGTGGCGAACAGCTCGGCGTGATCGACCGACGCCGAGTCCACCACCAGCCTGCGGTCGAGCCGGGCCGCGGCCTCCTCCAGATCGCGCTGGTCCAGCACCGTCTCGCGGAACGCCCCCAGCAGCGAGGCGACCGTCCCCACGGCCGACAGCCCGTGTCCCTGCACGTCGCCCATCACGGCCCGGACCCCGAACGGCCCGTCCCGTACCTCGAAGAAGTCACCGCCGACCAGCGTCTCCCGCTGGGCGGGCCGGTACAGCCCAGCGCAGCGGACCGGGCCGACCCGTTCGGGCAGCGGCGGCAGCACGGCGAGCTGAGCGGCCTCCGCGACCGACCGCACGGTGACCAGATGCGCGTCCCTGCGGCTGCGGACGAGTGAGACGAACACGCTCAGCACGGCGATGAAGGTGATCGTGAGCAGGTCCGCGTTGCCCGGATGGTTGAGGTGCAGGGCCGGGATGTTCATCAGGACCACGACGACCACGCCGAAGCCCGCCGTCGAGAGGGGGCCGTAGGAGAGCACGGCGAGGGAGGGGATGGCGCCCAGCAGGAAGCCGATGTCCGGGGGCTCGCTGCTCACGAGTTCCGCCACGAGGACGGCCGCCAGCAGGACCGGCGGGAGCAGCCTCACCCAGCGCGGAGGGGGCGAGCCGCGCAGCCATCCCGGGTAGTCGTCCCGCCGACCGGGCGCGGCCTTCCTGGCCATGGCACTCCTCCCTTCGTCACCACGCTCCTCCCTTCCCCGCCGTCGCGCATTTTGATCGGCTCGCCGGCACGGGCGGCGCGTGGAAGCCGACGGGCCGGAGTGTGCGGGTCCGAGCCGTCCGCGACGGCCCGGACGGGGGACCGGCGAGGGGAGCGGGGTGGTGCGAGGCGGCACGAAGCCCCGCCATCACGGGGATGAGATGACGGGGCTCCACAGGGCGGATGCCCCGCCGTCCGCGATTCATCCCACCGGCTTTCGGGAGAGGCCCCGGCTCCGCTTCCGGGGCATGGTGGAGAGGTGACAGGACTGGCCGTGCTGTTCGCGCTCCTCGGGGCCGCCAGCAACGCGATGGGCACGGCGTTCCAGCGCAAGGCCGCCGCCCGCCTCACCGAAGGCGGCGGGCTGCGCCTGATCATCCGGCTGGCCCGGCAGCCGCCCTGGCTGATCGGCATCGCCGGGGTGATCGGGGCGGCGCTCTTCCAGGCCCTCGCGCTGGCGAACGGGCCGCTGTCCCTGGTGCAGCCGCTGTTCATCCTGGAACTGCCCTTCGCCCTGATGATCGCCGTCCCGCTCCTGCACCGCCGTCTGTCGCGCGCGGGATGGCAGGCCGTCGCCGGCGTGGTGGCGGGACTCGGCCTCGTCCTCCTCGCGGCCGCTCCTTCCGGAGCACGGTCCGACGCCGCCATGGAGCGCTGGATCCCCGTACTGATCGCGTGCCTGGGCAGCGTGGCGGTCGCGGTCGTCGTCGCCAGGCCGGGCCGCCCGCCGCTCTTCCGCGCCGCCGTGCTCGGGGCGGCCTCGGCCATCAGCAACGCGCTGACCGCCGCCCTGCTCAAATCGGCCGTGGGAACGCTCCGCGACGACGGCTTCGTCGCCTTCCTCGGCATCTGGCAGACCTACGGATTCGCCCTCACCGGGATCGCCGCCGTCCTGCTCCTGGAGAACGCCCTCCAGGCGGGTCCGCTGGCCGCCTCACAGCCCGCGCTGACCATCGGAGACGCGACCCTCAGCCTCGTACTCGGTGTCACGCTGTTCGGCGAGACGATCCGTACGGGCTGGTGGCTGCTGCCCGAGCTGATCGGCGCGGGCCTGGTCCTGTGGGGCGTCCTGCGGCTGACCCGGGTGGTCCCGAATCTCGCGGACATGGCCCATTGACGTATGGCCCACCCCGCTCACGCCCGCCCGCGACCGCCGGTGGAGCCGGGCCGGGACGGTGCCCCGCGCGTGGCCGACACTCGCTCGATTGGTGACGGCCGGGACTGGACAGACCCTGGTGGTGACGAGTCGGATCGAGAACGTTCGGGAACTGGTCGCGCGGACGCGGTACGTCGTCCTCGGCTTCGACGGCCCGATCTGCCAGCTCTTCTCCGGGCCCTCGGCGACGGCCCTCGCGCGGGCCCGGCTCGACCGGCTGACGGAACCGGACCTGCGCGCGGCACTCGCCGAGGAGGAGTGCGACGCCGCGGACCCCTATCGCGTTCTGACGGCGGTGGCCGGACGGCACCCGGGAGAGGCCTTCGCCCGGCTCGACGCGTGGCTGACCGGGACCGAGCTGGAGGCGGTACGCACCGCCATGCCGACGGCGTACGCGGATCCGCTCATCCACACCTGGGCGGCGGTCGGCGCGAGGCTCGCCGTGGCGACAGGCACATCGGCCCGGGCCGTCACCACCTACCTGGACACGCGCGGTCTCACGCCCCGCTTCGCCCCGTACATATTCGGCCGCGTACCGCACCCGGGAACGCCCGCGCCCCGTCCGGCCGCCCTGGAACTGGCCCTGAGCGCCATGGACGCCGAGCCGGACGTCTCGCTGATGATCGGCGCCGCCCCCGAGGACCACGCGGCGGCGCGCCGGGCCGGTGTCCCGTTCCTCGGCTACGCCCGCCACCCCAGCAGAGCGCGGGCACTGCGGGAGGCCGGTGTTCCCGGGCGGTGCGTCACGGATTCCCTGGAGCCACTGCTGCGTACCCTGCGGGAATCCTCCTGAGCCGATCACTGCGCCATACGAGCGGAAAACCCGTCGGAAACTCGTGTGCATGCATCGCCGGGGGCGGGGCACCAGCATCCTGAGACAGTTCGGGAAGCTACCCCCCTGGCGAACCCCGAGCTGCACGGCCCCGCAGGCAGTCACTCCCCCCGGCTGCCGGCGGGGCCGCATTCGTACGGCCCCGCTCCACGTCCGTGCGGTCCTACTCGACCCGGATGCCGACGATGCAGGTGTCGTCGTCGGTGTCGGACCGGCTGTACGTCAGGAGCCGGTCGAGCTGGTGGTCCAGCGTCCCGGACGTCGTACGGGCCGCGGTGAGGAGCTGGCGCAGCGACACCTCCACCGAGCGGTCACGCCGTTCGACCAGACCGTCCGTGTACATCAACAGCGTGTCGTGGACCTCCAGTTGCACCTCGTTCTCCTCGAACGTCGCCTCGGGGACGGCACCGAGCAGAATGCCCTTGAGCAGGGGCAGCGGGGTGGCGTCCGCGTCCCGGACCAGAACCGGCGGCAGATGTCCGGCCCTGGCCCAGCGCAGGACGCGGCGGCGCGGATCGTAGATCCCGACGACCGCGGTGGCGGTGACCCCGCCCGTCAGATGGTGCGCCACGAGGTTGAGCCAGGACAGCAACTGCCCCGGCCCCGCACCCGTCACGGCCAGTCCGCGCAGCGCGTTGCGCAGCACCACCATGCTGGTCGCCGCCTCTATCCCGTGACCGGCCACGTCACCGACACACAGCAGGACCAGCCCGGAGGACAGCACGACCGCGTCGTACCAGTCGCCGCCCACGAGCTGTTCGGTCTCCGCCGGCCGGTAGCGCACCGCCACGCCGAGGCCCGGAGCCCGCAACGGCGCCTGGGCCGGCGGCATGATCGCGTGCTGGAGCTGGAGGGTCAGCCGGTTGCGCTCGTGCGCCTGCTGCTCGGTGTGCGCCAGCTGGTCGCGGGTGACGGCCAGCGCCACCTCCGTCCAGTGCTGCGCCGAGATGTCCTGGTAGGCCCCGCGGACCGCGAACAGCCGGTCGTCGGCGTCGAGCACCGGCTCGGCCACCACGCGGATGTGCCGGGTCACGCCGTCGGGACGCTGCAGCCGGAACGCGGCCGACGCGGGCCGCCGGTGGTGCAGGACGGTCCGCAGGAAGCGGCCGATGGTGACGGCGTCGTCCGGGTGGGCGTGCGCGGCCAGCTCCTCCAGCGGGACGGGGGCGCCGGAAGCGGAGCGGCCGTAGAGATCGAAGAGCGTCTCGTTCCAGATGGTCTCGCCCGTCAGCAGATTCTCCTCGAACCCGCCGATCCTGCCGAGCCGCTGGGCGTGCTGGAGCAGACTCGCCAGCCGTGCCGTCTCGTCCTCTATGCGCCAGATGAGCAGCACGGTTCCGCCGTGCCGGCTGATGTTGATGTCGGCCACGGCCGACAGCCGCACCTGGTCGACCAGCGCCGTCAGATCCATGCGCCGCGCCCGGAACGGCTCCCCGGTCGCGTAGACGCGCTCGACGCACTGGAAGAGGCCGCTGTCCCCGGCGGCCAGTGGATAGGCCTCGAGGAGCAGCGCCCCCTGAACGGTGCCACGCGGCCGGCCGGCCGGATCGAGGAAGCGCCCGTTCACGTGGCGGATGCGGAAGTCGGCGAGTCTTCCCTGGTCGTCGAGCTGGGGCACCAGGACCAGGGCGGGATCGTGCAATCCGTCGACCAGGTCGATCAGTTCGCCGACGTCGGCCGTCCCCCGCACGTCGGCGCAGTCGCCCGGCAGCGTGTGGGTCTCCAGCGTGTGCGAGCACAGTTCGGCCAGTGCCTCGACCTGACGGACCACCTGCGGCGGCTGAGGTTCCAGGGCGGACGGCCACGCGATCTCCAGGACGCCGTGGATCCGGCCTCCCGAGCCGGCCGGTACCGCGACCCGTCCGCCGTCCGGATACTCCGCGTGCCCGATGGACGGCGTCCCGGTGCCCGCCAGCGAGCGCGCCCACTGCGCCGTACGGTCGGACAGTGCCCGGCGTGCCATCGTGGCCACGCCCGGGGGTACGTGGCGCCAGCGCCTGGCCTCGCCCGCCGAGAACCCCGCGCTGCCCGCCAGCGACAGCGAACCGTCGGCGTCCGCCGCCCAGATGGCCACGGCGACCGCCCCGAGCGGGGTCAGCGCGTGCTGGAGCAGGGAGTCGGCCACCGACTGGGTGTCGCCCGCCGCCAGCGCGCCGCTCTCGGCCGCGCGCAGCCGTACCGCGGGAGCGTCGTCCCGCGGGGGACGCTCCGCGGTGGCGGAGAGGAAGGTGCTGGTCACCTCCGAAAGCCGGTCGTGCGCCGCCTGGTTGATGATCTCGACCGCGAGCTGGAGCCGGGGCACCTTGGCCTGTTCGGCCAACTCGGCGAGCTGGCGGGCGGCCTGGGCCGGGCCGCAGCCCAGCCGCTCGACCAGGATGCCCTTGGCCAGCTCGATCAGCGCGCGCCCGTCGGCCTGCGCCTGCGCGGCCCGTACCTCGCGGCGCAGCCGATCGACGGTGGCGGCCAGCCGGCCCACCGGCGAGGTCCGGGCCACGCCCGACCGGTCGCCGGCCGGCCCGGCGTCCGCGGCGTCGTCCGCGGGATCGGGGACGTCCGGGCCGGTTGTCTCAGGACGGTTCATCGTGCGGCCGCTCCTCGGCGGGTGCCCGGTGCGGGCCGGGGGAGGGGCGGCAGCGGCGGGTGTCCCGTCGCGAAGCCGCGGCGGAGGGCACGGGGTGGGTACGGGGTACGGGGTGTCACGTCACGCCCCGAGCCAGCGTCGGACGCACGCGATGAGGTCCTCGGTGTCGACCGGCTTGGTGACATGGTCGCTGGCACCCGACAGCAGGCTCTTCTCCCGGTCGCCGGGCATGGCCTTCGCCGTCACCGCGATGATCGGCAGATCGGCGTACCGGGGAATCTTGCGGATCTCGGCGGTCGCGGTGTACCCGTCCATCTCGGGCATCATCACGTCCATCAGGATCAGCGCGATCTCGGGCCGGCTCAGCAGCGTCTCGATGCCCTTCCTGCCGTTCTCCGCGTGCAGCACCTGGAAACCGTGCAGCTCCAGGATCCCGCTGAGGGCGAAGAGGTTGCGGGCGTCGTCGTCGACGACGAGCACCGTACGGCCCTCGAAGGCGCTGTCGATCGGCCGCGCGGGCCGGCTCCTGGCCTCCTCGGCGCGGACCAGCGGCACCACGTCGCCCGGCTGTTCCGCGGACAGGTGCAGCGCGATCCGCTCGCGCAACTCGTCCAGGCTGGACAGGAATTCCAGCGACCGGGCGCCCGAGCGGGACTGCAGCGCCTGCTCCTGCGCGAGGTCGACCCGGCTGCCGTTGTGGACGAGGACGGGGACGGTCGCCAGGGCCGAGTCACCCTCCACCGCCTCGAGGAACCGGGCGGTCTCGCCCTCCGGCATGCCGAGTTCGAGGACGACGCAGTGCCACGGCTCCGCGGCCAGGGCACTGGCCGCCTCCTGCGCGCCGACGACCGTGATGACGTCGACGCTCTCCCGCGCGTCGCCCTCGTCACGGCTGCGCGCGACATCGCCGACGGCACTCTCGGCCACCAGCGTCAGCAGCCCCCGCGGCCGGTCCTCGACCACCAGGAGCCGCCTCCTGCGCTGGCGGGGCAGGCCCGTCGAGCCTGCGGGCGCGTGCCGCGGCTCGAAGTGCGCCGAGGCGCCCCGGTCCGGAGCCGGCTCGGGGGCCCGGCCGCCGGCCATCAGCTCCTCGAACTCGGGCCGGGCCACCGGGAGGAACAGCGTGAACGTACTGCCCTGTCCGGGGGTGCTGTCCACGGTGACCGCCCCGCCGAGCAGGTGCGCGATCTCCCGGGTGATCGACAGACCGAGACCGGTGCCGCCGTACTTGCGGCTCGTGGTGCCGTCGGCCTGCTGGAAGGCGCCGAAGATCGTCTCGAGCTGCTGCTCGGGGATGCCGATACCGGTGTCCTTGACCCGGAAGGCCGCGATCGTCCCGCCCCGGTGCACCCCCGCGGGGATCTCCTGGTCGGACGCCGGTTCGATGCGCAGCTCGACCCGGCCCCGCTCGGTGAACTTGACCGCGTTCGACAGCAGGTTGCGCAGCACCTGCCGCAGCCGGGAGTCGTCGGTGAGCAGGTCCACCGGGGCCCCGGGAGCGGTGCTCACCGTGAACTCCAGGCTCTTCTGCGAGGTCATGGGGCGGAAGGTGGCCTCGACGTACTCGAGGAGCTGGCGCAGCGGGACCCGCTCGGGGGTCACGTCCATCTTGCCGGCCTCGACCTTCGACAGGTCCAGGATGTCGTTGATGAGCTGGAGCAGGTCGGAGCCGGCGGAGTGGATGATGCCCGCGTACTCGACCTGCTTGGGCGTGAGGTTGCGGGAGGGGTTCTGCGCCAGCAACTGGGCCAGGATGAGCAGGCTGTTGAGCGGGGTCCGCAGCTCGTGGCTCATGTTGGCGAGGAACTCGGACTTGTACTTGGACGCCAGCGACAACTGCTGGGCCCGAGCCTCGAGTTCCTGCCGGGCCTGTTCGATCTGGAGGTTCTTCGCCTCGATGTCGCGGTTCTGGGTCGCGAGCAGGGAGGCCTTGTCCTCCAGCTCGGCGTTGGAGCGCTGGAGTTCGTCCTGCTGGACCTGGAGCTCCTCGGAGCGGGCCTGGAGTTCGGCGGTCAGGCGCTGCGACTCGCCGAGCAGTTCATCGGTGCGGGCGTTGGCCACGATGGTGCTGACGTTGACGCCGATCGTCTCCATGAGCTGTTCCAGGAACGTCATGTGGCCCTGCTTGAAGCGGGTGACCGAGGCCAGCTCGATGACGCCCAGCACCTGCTCCTCGACGACGATCGGCAGGACCACCAGCGCCGTCGGTGCCGTGTGGCCCAGGCCCGAGGAGATGGTGACGTACCCCGGCGGCACCTCGTCCACGGTGATCGCCCGCCTGCTGCGTGCGGCCTGCCCGACCAGGGAGCGGCCGAGCGGGATGCGGGTGGGGCGCCCCTCCTCGTCGGGATAGCCGTACGACCCCACGAGCCGGAGCTCCGTGCCCTTCACGGTCTCCTCGGCGAGGTAGAAGGCGCCGTACTGCGCGGCCACGAGCGGCGTGAGCTCGTCCATGATCAGGTCGGCCACCACGTCCAGGTCGCGGTAGCCCTGCATCAGGCCGGAGATGCGGGCCAGATTCGTCTTGAGCCAGTCCTGCTCCTGGTTGGCGCGCGTGGTCTCCCGCAGCGACTCCACCATGGAGTTGATGTTGTCCTTCAGGTCGGCGACCTCGCCGGAGGCCTCCACGGTGATGGACCGGGTCAGGTCGCCCTCGGCCACGGCGCTGGTGACCTCGGCGATCGCGCGGACCTGACGGGTGAGGTTGCCAGCCAGCTCGTTCACGTTCTCGGTGAGCCGCTTCCAGGTGCCGGAGACGCCCTCCACCTCGGCCTGGCCGCCGAGCCTGCCCTCGCTGCCGACCTCGCGGGCCACGCGGGTGACCTCGGCGGCGAAGGCGGAGAGCTGGTCGACCATGGTGTTGATGGTCGTCTTGAGTTCGAGGATCTCGCCCCGGGCGTCGACGTCGATCTTCTTGGACAGGTCGCCCTTGGCCACCGCCGTCGTCACCAGGGCGATGTTGCGCACCTGGCCGGTGAGGTTGTTGGCCATCGAGTTGACGTTGTCGGTGAGGTCCTTCCAGGTGCCCGCCACGTTGGGCACGTGCGCCTGGCCACCGAGCCGTCCCTCGGTGCCGACCTCGCGGGCGACGCGGGTGACCTCGTCGGCGAAGGCGGACAGGGTGTCGACCATCGTGTTGATGACGTCGGCCAGGGCGGCGACCTCGCCCTTGGCCTCCACGGTGATCTTCTGCGAGAGGTCGCCGCGGGCCACGGCGGTCGCCACCTGCGCGATGGAGCGGACCTGACCGGTCAGGTTCGACGCCATGACGTTGACGTTGTCGGTGAGGTCCTTCCAGGTGCCCGAGACGCCGCGCACGGTGGCCTGTCCGCCCAGGTTGCCCGCGGTGCCGACCTCGCGGGCCACACGGGTCACCTCGTCGGCGAACGCCGAGAGCTGCTCGACCATCGTGTTGATGGTCTCCTTGAGCTCCAGGATCTCGCCCCGGGCGTCCACGGTGATCTTCTGCGACAGGTCGCCCTTGGCCACCGCCGTGGCGACCTGGGCGATCGAGCGGACCTGGGCGGTGAGGTTGCCCGCCATGAAGTTCACCGAGTCGGTGAGATCCCGCCAGGTGCCCTTGACGCCCTTCACGTCGGCCTGGCCGCCGAGGCGTCCGTCGGTGCCGACCTCGCGGGCGACGCGGGTGACCTCGTCGGCGAACGCGGAGAGCTGGTCGACCATCGTGTTGATGGTGTTCTTCAGTTCCAGGATCTCGCCCCGGGCGTCCACGGTGATCTTCTGTGAGAGATCTCCCTGGGCCACCGCCGTCGTGACCTGGGCCACGTTGCGGACCTGGGCGGTGAGGTTGCCCGCCATGAAGTTCACCGAGTCGGTGAGATCACGCCACACACCGCCGACCCCGGGAACCTGGGCCTGGCCGCCGAGGCGTCCGTCGGTGCCGACCTCGCGGGCGACGCGGGTGACCTCGTCGGCGAACGCGGAGAGCTGGTCGACCATCGTGTTGACGGTCTCCTTGAGCTGCAGGATCTCGCCGCGGGCGGGCACGTCGATCTTCTGCGAGAGGTCGCCCTTGGCGACCGCGGTGGCCACCTGCGCGATGTCACGGACCTGCGTCGTGAGATTTCCCGCCATGGCGTTGACGGAGTCGGTGAGGTCGGCCCAGGTGCCCGAGACCCCCGGCACCTCCGCCTGGCCCCCGAGCGTCCCCTCCGTACCGACCTCACGGGCCACCCGGGTCACCTCCGAGGTGAACACCGAGAGCTGGTCGACCATGCCGTTGAAGACGGTGGCGATGTCCCCCAGCAGACCACCGGCCTCGTCGGGGAGCCGGGTGCCGAAGTCGCCGTCGCGCACCGCGGTGAGGCCGGCCAGCAGTTGCCGCAGCTCCTGCTCACCCGGTGTCCGTACGGACGTCCCGCTCGCTGCCCTGGTCATGGCCACCCTCGTTCCGCTCCCCTGGAGTCCCGTGTCACGGAACTCGGAACCGCGCCGGGCCCACGGACGGCCCCTGCCGGCCCGTGGGATTCCCGCAGATCACGGGTCATCCCATCAAGAAAATACGCCGCAGGCTAACCCAGGGAGCGGGGGCGGAACAAAGCGTCGGAAGGAATTCCCCGGGCGACCGAAAATGTCGCCGGTCGCAGGAATAACCTCCCGTGAACGGGATACACAGGACCCTCTCGGTCCCGCTGTGTCCCTCTGGACGGGACCTCGGGCGCGGGACACGCCGTCGGCCCGCCCCGGACCGGAGTCCGGGGCGGGCCGTCAGGAGAGCCGTACGCGCTGTGACGTGTGCAGAGGTCAGGCGACCGCGGGGTCGAGCAGCCCGGCGCGCAGCCGCTTGATGATGCGGGTGATCAGCCGGGAGACGTGCATCTGGGAGATGCCGAGCTCCTCGCCGATCTGCGCCTGGGTGCGCTCCTCGACGAAACGCAGGTGGATGATCCGGCGCTGACGCTCGTCGAGCTCGGCGATCAGCGGGGCCAGGGAGTTGAAGTCCTCGACCAGTTCCAGCGACGGGTCCAGCTCGCCGATGAAGTCGGAGAGGACCGCCTCGCCGTCCGCGCCGCCGTCGGCGGTGAGCGCGGCGTCGAGGGACGAGGAGTTGTAGCCGTTCGACGCCTTGCGGGCCTCGATGACCTCTTCCTCCGACAGGGACATCAGCTCGGACAGCTCACGGGTCGTGGGCGTCCGGCCGAGGCGGGTGCGCAGCTCCTCCGTCGCCTTGGCGAGCTCGACGCGGGCCTCCTGAAGCCGCCGGGGCACGTGCACGGCCCAGCTCGTGTCGCGGAAGAAGCGCTTGATCTCACCGACGATGTACGGCACCGCGAAGGAGGTGAACTCGACCTCGCGGGTCAGCTCGAAACGGTCGATGGCCTTGATGAGGCCGATCGTGCCGACCTGGACGATGTCGTCCATCTCGCCCTGGCTGCGGCTGCGGAAGCGCGCCGCGGCGTACCGGACGAGAGAGAGGTTCATCTCGATGAGGGTGTTGCGCGCGTACTGGTGTTCCGGCGTCCCCTCCTCCAGTACGGCCAGCCCGTCGAAGAACTGACGGGACAGCTCACGCGCGTCCTTCGGGCTGATCTTCAGGGGTTCGTCGATCTGCGGAAGAACGTCTTCCGTGACCGTGGCTGCCTGGTGCGCCGTGTCCGTCGTCCTCACTGCCGTCACGGCTGCCATGCCGTCCACCCCACATCGTCCTAAGGAATTGATGACAGGGGCCCGTCTGCCCCGCCTCACACCGCTCATGCCACCCAGTTTCGAAATTTCGCGGAACGCGTGCGCGCCGCCTTCCCTCGACCCCGGGTCAGGGGTTCCTTCGTCCCCGGGACACCGTTCGGATGCGGCGAAGTAAAGTGGGTCTCGGGGTGAGTCAGTGGGTAGCGAGCGACGAGTGGGCCGGGCGCAGACGCGCTCGCCCCTGGCGTGCCCGGACGCGGGACTGCAGGCCGGGCGCCGCATCCCGGGAGCGGCGGTGGTCGCGCCATGACGACGACGGCACCGCACGGCGACCCCTTCGTCCATCCCGCGCTCATCTACCGCGACGAACTCGAGTACGTGCAGGAGATGACACGGTTCGTCTCCGACGGCGTAGCCGCGGGAGAGCCGGTGGCGGTGGCCGTGCCCGCCCAGCGGCTCGAACTCGTCCGTGACGCCATGGGACCGCTCGGTGCCGGCGTCCGCTGGATCGACATGGCGCGGGCCGGCCGGAACCCCGGCCGGATCATCCCCTCCGTCCTGCGGGCGTTCGCCGACCTCCACCGAGACGTCCATGTACGGATCATCGGCGAGCCGGTCTGGGCCGGCCGCACGGCGGTGGAGTACCCGGCCTGCGTCCAGCACGAAGCCCTGATCAACCGTGCGTTCGCCGGACGGGACGTGACGATCCTCTGCCCGTACGACGCCCGTGCTCTCGCCCCGGGTGTCATCGCCGACGCCCACGCCACCCACCCCCTCGTGATCGGCGCCGGGCGGCAGTGCCTCAGCGCGGCCTACGACCCGGACGGTGTGCTGGCCCGCTTCAACCAGGTGCTGCGCCATCCGCCGGGAGCGGCCACGGCCTCGTTCGACGCCGAACTCCTGCCCGTCGTGCGCGACTTCGCCCTGGCGGAGGCCCGGGCCTGGGGGATGTCGGCAGCCCGGCTCCAGGACCTGAACCTCGTCGTCGCCGAGCTGACGACCAACAGTGTGGTGCACGGGGGCGGTTCGGGAACCCTGAAGATCTGGGCCGAAGGCGAGCAGATCGTGTGCGAGACGCAGGACAAGGGGAGGCTGAGCGATCCGCTGGCCGGCCGGCACCCCGCGCGTCCGGATCAGATCGGCGGGCGCGGCCTGTTGCTCGTGCACTTCCTCTCGGACCTCGTCCGGCTGCACAGCGACGACGCGGGAACGACCGTGCGCAGCTACATCGACCGCCTCTGACCCCTCCGAGCCGTCGCAGGGACGGCGAGGGGCCCGGACCTGTGCTCCCGGTCCGGGCCCCTCGCCGTCGTCCACCGCGTTCGTGTGCCCCTAGCGCGGCGCGGCGCCCTGACCGGCCGATCGCGCCGCCTCGCTCTCCGTGCGGGCCCCGGCCTGCGACAGGGAGCCGCCCGAACTCTCCAGGTGTGCCCGGACGAACCACTGGAACTGCTCCAGCGCGCGGAGCTGCTCGATGAGAAGGTCCTCGGTCACCGGGTCGATCTTGCCGACCTCGGCCACCGCCGCGCGGTGCTCCTCCACGATCCCGGTATAGACGAGATCGAGGGCGCCGAGATGGGCGATGGCGTCGGCGCGGCCCACGCTGTAGTCGTCCCAGGTCCGTTCGGCGACGAGGGCGCCCGGAGTGCCGTGCGGAACCCCGCCCAGGGCGGAGATCCGTTCGGCGGCGTCGTCCGCCATCTCCCGTACGCGGTCCACCTGCGGGTCGAGCATCTCGTGCACGGCGATGAAGTGGGGACCCACGACGTTCCAGTGGATGTGTTTCAGCGTGAGCGACAGGTCGTTGAGGGCGTGCAGCCGCATGCTCAGCACGTCGATGATCCGACCGCCGTCCTGTGTGCTGACGCCGGGGACCGTGTAATGGGGAGTCGTGGAAGTCGTCATGGTGCCTCCGAGTGCCCTGGTTCGGCGGACGCACACCTTTCGCCCCGGGAACCGACCGGTCCGTACCCGACGGGCGACGGCGACGGGATGGCGTTCCTGAGGCGGCGTTGAGCCAAATAGGTTGTCCGGTGCGGTTGTTGCGAATGAACCGCCGCGAACCCGGGCACACGGTCGGAAACTCGAGAGAGGAGCCCTCGCCGTGCTCGTGCCCGACCCGAAGGTTGTCCGGAGGCTGCTGACCCGTTACGCGGCCCTGAAGATCGCGTACGCCGAGAAGGAGACTCCGGAGACGGTCCGCGGACTGGAGGACGTCACCTACACCCTGTGTGTGATGACGGGGACGACCAGTGTCCGCGAAGCCGTCGCCGCGGCGGACGTCCTGCTCGCGGCCGGAGAGAAGCGCCGGGACGCGCGGCAGGCCGGATCGCTGGCGGGCGGGACGTCGCCCGCGCCCTCGCCGAAGGCGGTGTCCGCGACCACCCCGCCGCTCACCCGTCCGCACACCGAGGTGCGGTCCCTGAACGGCAGACCCCTGGGTGTGTCCGGTCCGCTCCACTGACCGCCACGTGGTTCCTGTCCTTCGAACGGCTGAACTACCTCTTCGCCTCCCGCTCGTTGTCCTGCTGTGAGCATCGTCGAGGCGGAGATGAGGAATCGATGAGCCGACACAGCAAAGGCCGCAGGCACCGCAAGGTGAACATGACGCCCCGTCCGGTCGGACCGAGGAGATCGCCCCGTGAGGCGCGGGTGCCGGCGGGCGCGGCCGCGGCCGACCCGAGGCCCCCGCGCCCCCAGCCTCCCATCCCCGGGCAGGACGCGAACGGGGAACGGGCCGAGGCCGTGTCCAGGACGGTGACCGAGAGCGGTCTGAGCCGTCATGCCGTCCGCACCTGGGAGCGGTTGGCGGAGGCGGGCGCCGGCGGGGTCGAGGTCGCCGAGCTCACCGAGTCCGTGGGCTTCCGGCGCTCCACCGTGCTGGGGCATCTCAAGGGTCTGGCCGGGCTCGGACTGGCCGAGGACCACGAGAGCGTGTGGCGGGCGACCGGCCCGGTGGAGGGCGCGGTCGCCCGTGAAGGCGTGGGGGCCTCGGCCGGGAGCGCTTCCTAGGACGACGGCCCGTGGCGGCGCTTGCCGGGCGATTCCGCCCCGGTCAGGTGCCGCCCGCCGCGCTCCGTGCCGGCCGGGAGCGCGGTCGGGGCCGGGGCGCCGCCGCGGGGCAGGGATCCCCGGGTGGCCTCGCTCGGATGGCGGTGCCGCCAGTACGGATTGTCGTGGGGCAGCTTGCTCGACACACGCCCGTACATGCCGAACGTGAGGATCACCAGGCCCATGACGAAGCTGAAGACGACGTTCGTCATGCCGAAGTCGAGGATGTTCGCGGGCCGGTCGAGGATGAAGACGTGGACGAATCCGCTGAGCAGGAACAGGGTTCCCACCACCATGTTGAGCGTGGAGGCGACGTTGCCTCCGACGACGGCGCCGGCGATCAGGACCGCGCCGACGACCACGGAGATCAGGCTCAGGGCGCCGTTGGTCGACATGCCCGCGACGCTGTTCCCGTTCGTGTCGAACGGACTGAGTTCGTCGGCGAAGCCGAGGCTGCCGAAGACGAGCAGGACCACACCGCAGAACGCGGATCCCCACCGGTAGACGGTGGCCAGGTGGTGGTCGAGGGGCAGTTCGTCCTGGAGCTTCATCGCCCGTCCCTTCGTTCGCCGGGGGACACCGCCGCACGGCATCCCCTTCATCCCTTTCGTCCCTCACTTCCGTGGAAAAGCGCCACGCGGTTGCACCCCGTTCCGGGCGGTGGCCGGGCGAATTCGTCGTGCGGCGCGGTGTCGGGCGGGCTTCTCGGGGCATCCGGTGTCCATCGATCCACGACCGGACCTTCACGAGGAGTCCCCATGCTCGGCATAGCCGCCGCCGTCCTGCTGTTCATCGCGTTCCTGATCAACGCCGGTGACGTCTCGACCAATCACGTGTTCACCTCCACCAACGTCATGCTCATCGGACTCGCGCTGCTCGCCCTGCACCTCTCCGGTGTCGGCGGCGGCTGGACGACGCGCAGCCGCCGGCGTTGACGGACGGGCGGACGGAACCGGCCGAAAAGGCCCCAATTCGGGTGACTTCACCCGGGCGGCTTGCCGTGACACGCTCCCTCGGGAGATGGTTGTCGGACGGAAACAATCTGTCGTCCGGAAAGGTGGTGGGCTCGCTGAGCGGGCCCTTGCTCGTGGACACTTCCCAGCAACCTCCCCCCGGCCCACGTGGCGCCGTCGCGGCCGCCTCGTGGGGTTCCGCCCCCTACCCCGTGGTCGTGGCCGACCCGTCCGGTGGCGTGGTCGACACGAACGACGCCGCGGCCGCGCTCTTCCCCGACGCGATCGCGGGGTCATGGCTGCCGGACGTGGTACCCGATTGGATCGCGGAGGCCCACACGCGGCTGCCGGGCATCGTGCCGGGCCCCCGCAACCGCGGATCCGGCGCGATCGCGCACGGCCCGGTCGGCGACCGCACCTTCGAGGCGCACCCCACCCGCACGGACGACGGCGACGTCGTCTGGTGGCTGGTCGACGACACCGACCGGCGCCTGGCGGAGGACGCCCTCAAGGCCGAACGGGAGCGTGCCGGCTTCCTCGCCGGCGCCTCCAGCGCCCTGCTCTCCTCGCTGAACGTCGAACGGTGCATGGAGGTGACGGCGGAACTGGCCGCCGAGCACCTCGCCGACGCCGCCGTGATCGTCGCCCCGCCGCGCGGACGCAAGATCCAGCTCACGTTCTGCGGACCCGACGGCGCCGTCGTGCACCGGACGGTCCAGAACGACGTACGACAACTGCCGGGGCTCGGCGAGGCCCTGCGCGGATTCCCGCCCGTACCGTCCCGCTGGATCGACCCAGCCACCGTTCCCGGATGGGTCGTGCCGGAGGGGTTCACCGAACCCGTGGGTTCGGCCGTCGTGACACCGCTGCCCGGACACGGCGTGCCCGCGGGTGCCCTCATCCTGCTCCGGTCGAGCCGCCACGCGGCCTTCACCGAGAGCGAGGAGATCTTCGCCCGGCTGTTCGCCTCGCGCGCCGGAGCCGCCATGTCCGCGGCCCGCATGTACGCCGAACAGGCCGCCATCACCGCGACGTTGATGCGGGAACTGCTGCCGCCCCAGCTGCACGCGGTGCACGGGGTCGAGTTCGCCGGACGCTACCGCCCCGCGGGCCAGGCCGAACGCGTCGGCGGCGACTTCTACGACGTCCACCCCGCCTCGGACGAGGGCCAGGAGTCCCTCGTGGTCCTCGGGGACGTCTGCGGCAAGGGGCTGGAGGCCGCCGTCCTGACCGGCAAGATCCGCAACACGGTGCAGGCGCTCCTGCCGCTCGCCGACGACCACCAGCGGCTGCTCGGCCTGCTCAACGGCGCGCTGATGAACTCCCACCACACCCGCTTCGCCACCCTCGCCATGGCCTCCGTGGTACGCCGCGCGGGCGTCGTCCGGCTGCGGGTCACCAGCGCGGGACACCCCGCTCCGCTGATCGTGCGGGCCGACGGCGCGGTCGAGCAGGCCAGAACCCGCGGGACCCTCATCGGCGCGTTCTGGGACGTCAGCTCCACCACGGCCGACGTCGAACTGGCGCCCGGCGAGACCTGCCTCTTCTTCACGGACGGCATCACCGAGGCCAGGGGAGGGCCGCTCGGCGACGAATTCTTCGGCGTACGGCGGCTGGAGACGGCGCTCGCGCAGTGCGCCGGCATGCCCGCCGAAGCCGTGGTGGAGCACATCCAGATGCTCGCCGCCCAGTGGGTCGGACGCGGCGGCCACGACGACATGGCGACCGTCGCGGTCACCGCACCCCACCATGCGCATCTGAGCGCGGTGAACGGCCACACGCGGGGCAGGTACACAGGATGACCCCACCACCCCCACCACCTCCACCACTCTCGCCGCACCCCGACGTGGTGTCGCTCGGCCCCGCCCGTGACCATCTGTGGTCCGCGGTCCACCAGGGCGACGAGCGCGGAGCCGCGGCCGTCGTCCTCGACGCGCTGGAGTCGTCGGCCGACGCCGAGGCCGTCCTGCTCGACCTGATCGCCCCGGTCCAGGCGAGAGTCGGCATGGAGTGGGCGGCCAACCGGCTCACCGTCGCCCAGGAACACACCGCCACCGCCATCCACGAGCGGGTCATCGCGGTCCTCGCCCACCGACCCGGCCCGCGCGACGAGGCCCCGAGCGGCCCGCGCGTCACGGTGGCCTGCGTCGACGGCGAGTGGCACGCCCTGCCGGCCAGGCTCCTCGCGGAGGTGCTGCGGCTGCGCGGATGGCGGGTGGACTTCCTCGGCGCGCACGTGCCCACCCCGCACCTCATCGCGCATCTGCACCAGACGGGACCGAGGGCGGTGGCGCTCTCCTCCTCGATCCCCACCCATCTGCCCACCGCGCACACGGCCATCACGGCCTGTCAGGCGGCGGGCGTGCCCGTCATCGCGGGCGGCGCCGCCTTCGGGCCCGAGGGCCGCTACGCCCGCGCGCTGGGCGCCGACGGATGGGCGCCCGACGCCCGGGGCGCGGCCGAGGTCCTCGAACGGGGCCTCGACCGCCCCGTCTCCCCGTCCCTCCACCAGACCGTCGACGACCTCCCGCACCTGGCCGACCAGGAATACACGATCGTCGCCGGGACGACCCACCAGCTCGTCAAGCAGACCCTGGCGGACCTGGAGGACCGGTTCGAGCCGCTGCGCGGTTACACCGAACGCCAGCGGCGGCACACCGCCGAGGACCTCGCGCACATCGTCGAGTACCTGGCCACCTCGCTGTACGTGGCCGACGAGGAGCTGTTCACGCGGTTCATCCTCTGGACCGCCGACATCCTCACCGCCCGCCGAGTCCCCGCGCGGAGCCTGGACCCCGCCCTGGACCTGCTGGCCCTGCAACTGAAGGACTTCCCACGCGCCTGCCGCACACTGGCCCACGCGCGGGAGGCGCTCGGAAACCGAACGCCGCCATCCACGATCCCCGGCCCCGGAAAGCCCGAATGACCACTTCACATCCCCCCGCCTTCACGCTGACCGTCGAGGTCCAGCCCGCCGCACTCGTGATCCGCGTCGCCGGAGACCTCGACCACGAGACGTGCGACGAGCTCATGAGAACCGTCGACCAGTACCTCCTCGCGCCCCAGGATCCCGGCAGACGTTTCCGGGAACTGCGCGTCGACTTCGCCGCTCTCGGCAGCATCGACTCCATGGGCCTGTCCACCCTGCTGATGATCCGTCGCCGTACCGACGCCGCGGGTCTGTGCCTGTACCTCGACCAGCGCCCGCGCGGCATGGACCGGCTCCTGGAGATCACGGGAACACTGGATCACCTCACCGCGCTGCGCGACGAGAGCGACGGCGAGCGGAGCCCCGGGACCGGCTGACGCGTCGTGGGCGGGCGTCACGCTGTCGGGTGAAAGGCGCCGGGCTCGCGATCAACGCGCCGCATCCCGTCGAATGCACGCCGGATAGTGGGGTATTGGGGGCCCTGTACGACCGGCGAGCCCACGGAGGAAGACATGACGATCGACGGAATCTGGTCCTACGCACCGGAGTTCGACCACCCCGAAGCGCACGAACTGGCCGGCTACAGCGTCGAGGCGACCGACGGGACCATAGGGCATGTCGACCGGCAGGCCGACGACTCGGGCATGCGCCACCTGGTCGTCGACACCGGGGTCTGGGTGTTCGGCAAGAGCGTCCTGGTGCCGGTGGGCGTCGTCGCCGGCATCGACACGGAGTCCCAGAAGATCTCCGTCGCGTGCACCCGCGAGGAGATCAAGTCGGCACCCGTGTTCAGGACCGACCGCGAGACCTCGGACCCCGCGTACCTGTCCAGCGTCGGGACCTACTACCGTGGCCTCCCGCCGAGGCAGCCCGCGTGAGCGGACGAGAAAGAGTGTTCACATGCACGACGGGTTGCACGCCACCGTGACGCACGGGGCGGCCGAGGACGCCTTCGTCGTACACGTCGGCGGCGACATCGACCACGAGAGCGCGTTCCGGCTCGAAGAGGCACTGAGTCTGGCCGGCCGGGCGGGCCCGGAACGCACGGTGGTCGATCTGTCCGGCACCGACTTCGCGGACTCCTCGATCCTGCACGTCCTCCTCGAAGCGCAGCGCGCGCACCGCGCCCGTGGCACGCTCATGGTGATCTGCGGGCCATTCAGCGACATCGTACGGAGGCTGTTCGACGTGACAGGGACCGAGGGCTTCTTCGTCCTCGCGGACAGTGTCGAGGCGGCGCTGGAACTCCCGGACCCGGCGACCGGACCATGACCCCGGGCGACCGCCCGTCGGCGGCGGGCCCGGGCCCGGGAGAGGGTGTCGCGATCACGAGCGCCGCCACGGCACGCGACCATGTACGGGCCCTGCTGCGCGAGCACGGCCGGACCGGCGGGCCGAACCCGGACGCGGTCGTCGACCTGCTGCTCGTCGTCTCGGAACTGGTCACCAACGCGATCCGGCACGGCGACGGGCTCGCCGGGTTCGACGCGACGCTGACACCCGAGGGCGTCCGGCTCTCGGCGCGCGACAACAGCGACGTCGTTCCCGCCCAGGCCTACGGCACCGGCGAGATCCCGCGCACGCACCGGACGAACGGATACGGCTGGCCCCTGATCATCCGCCTCTCCACCGCCGTCACCATCGAGCCGTACCCGGGCGGCGGCAAGACGATCCACGTGTTCGTCCCCCTGACCTGAGGCGGACCCACCCGTCCCGTCCGTCGCGATGTGCGAGGCCGGCGGGCGTAGCGGGACGCGCGCGTGGAAGAAGAGCCTCGACCGACTCCGCCGGACACGGGGTCCGGAACGCCGGCCGGACCGGCGCGGAGAGGTGAGTCATGAACAGTGTCATCGAGGCGGTCCGCCCGGCGCGGCTCCGCCGGTACGGGCCCCGGCTGCCCGCGTTCTGGTGGCCCGCCCTGCGCCGTACCCCGGTCTCGATGTGGAACGACGACGTGTCCGACTGGGCGGCCGCGCTGACGTACTACGCGATCCTCGCGGTGCTCCCGGCCCTGCTGGTGATGGTCATCGCCTTCGGCCTGATCAGCCCGGAGACCGCCGAGCACTTCATCGCGCACGTCACCGCTTACGCACCCGCCCAGTCGGGGGCCGAACTGCACCAGGCGCTGGGGGAGATGCTGCGGCAGCGGTCCGCCGCCTGGACGCTGCTGGTCACCGGCGCCGCGAGCGCGCTGTGGTCGGCGTCGAGCTACCTCGCGGTGTTCCGGCGGGCCCTGCACCGCATGCACGACACGGCCGACCAGCGCTCGGCCTGGCGCACCGCGCACCGGCTGGTGCTGACCGCTCTGGCGCTGCTCGGGCTGCTCGTGGTGAGCGCGCTCGTCCTGCTCCTGACCGGACCCGTGGCCGAGGCCGCGGGCCGCGTCCTCGGTGTCCGCGGCCCGGTGGCCCTGGCCTGGAACCTGCTCCGCTGGCCCGTGTTGACGTGCCTGGTGGCCCTGCTGGTCCTCGTCGTGTTCCACACCGGGCCGACGCCCGCCCGACGCCGTCGGCACAGCTTTCCGGGCGGCATCCTGGCGGCCGTCCTCTGGCTCGCCGTCTCGGCCGGATTCGCCCTGTACGCCTCCGCCCTCGGCGCCTACAGCCGGCTCTACGGCTCTCTCGCGGGGCTGGTCGTCTTCCTCGTGTGGCTGTGGCTGTCCAACCTCGCGCTGCTGGCGGGCGCGCAGTTCACGGCCGAACTGAACAAGGCCGTGACGGCGGGGAATCGGGCGACAGTCTGAGGTTCACAGGTTTGTTCCGGCCCGGACGGCGCACACGGAGTGAGGAAGCCACATCTTGTACGGACGGACGCTGGAGGAACTGTGGGCATCATCGCTTGGATTCTGATCGGTTTGCTTGCCGGTGCCATCGCCAAGCTGCTGCTGCCGGGCAAGGACCCGGGCGGCATCATCATCACCATGCTGATCGGTGTGGCGGGTGGCCTGCTGGGCGGCTGGCTGGGCAAGGTCATCTTCGGCGTCGACTCGATCGACGGGTTCTTCGACCTGTCGACGTGGATAGCCGCCATCGCGGGATCGCTGATCCTCCTGGTTCTGTACCGGGTGCTGACCGGCAACAGCCGATCGCACCGCCACGCCTGACCGACCGGGCCCCGGCCCGTTCGGCGCGTTCTGACCCACGGCCTGGGGCCGGCACCGGAGTTCCGGTGCCGGCCCCAGGCCGTTCGTCGTTCCTCCGGAGGCGATGCCCGCGGCGGCGGTTCCTGCGGGGCGCGCCCGGGGCTCCGGACCGCCTTCCCAGCGCGGCGAGCCTCCTGCCATGATCACCACAGAACGCGCGGGCCCGTCCGGTCACGGGCTCCCCGCCCGCCGGACCCCCTTCCGGGCCGGCCGGAGCGGGCCCGCGACGCAGCCAGTGAGGAGCCCGAGTGACGTACGACGTCGGCGCGCTGCGTGCCGAGATCCCCGCCCTGCTGTCCGGTGTCGCGCATTTCGACGGGCCCGGCGGCACCCAAACCCCGGCCCGGGTGGCCGGGGCGATCGCGGACGCGCTCACCGGACCGCTGTCGATCCGGGGACGCCTGACGCCGGGAGAGGTGAACGCCGAGAACCTGGTCCAGGGGTTCCGGCAGGCCGTGGCCGACCTGGTGGGCGGTCACCCGTCCGGAGTCGTCTTCGGCCGCAGCGCCACCCAGCTCACGTACGACGTCGCCCGGACGCTCGCGAAGGACTGGGCCCCCGGCGACGAGGTCGTCGTCAGCCGTCTGGACCACGACGCGAACATCCGGCCCTGGCTCCAGGCGGCCGAACAGGCCGGCGCCCACGTGCGCTGGGCCGACTTCGACCCGGAGTCGGCCGAACTCCCGCCCTCGGCCGTGGGCGCGCTGCTGACCGAGCGCACCCGGCTGGTCGCGGTGACCGCCGCCTCGAACCTCACCGGGACCGTGCCCGACGTCGCCGGGATCGCCCGTCTGGTCCACCGTCACCCGCGGGCACTGCTCCACGTCGACGGGGTGCACTACGCGGCGCACACCTTCGTGGACGTCACGCGGCTCGGCGCCGACTTCTTCGTGTGCTCGCCGTACAAATTCCTCGGCCCGCACCACGGGGTCCTCGCCGCCGCCCCGGAGCTGCTGGAGCGACTGCACCCGGACAAACTGCTGCCGTCCACCGACACCGTGCCCGAAAGGTTCGAACTGGGCACACTGCCCTACGAGTTGCTCGCCGGCACCATCGCCGCCATCGACCTCCTCGCCGGACTCGCGGGCGGGACGGCGGGCGCCCGCCGGGACCGTCTGCGCACGGCCTTCGCGGCGATCGGGCGGCACGAGGAGGCGCTGCGCGAGCGGTTGGAGGCGGGCCTGGCCGAGCTGTCCGGCGTCACGGTCCGCTCCCGGGCGGCCGAGCGCACGCCCACCCTGCTGCTGACGTTCGACGGCCGGAAGGCGGCCGACGCCTCCGTGTTCCTGGCGGGCCGCGGGGTGCACGCGCCCGCCGGATCGTTCTACGCGCTGGAGGCGTCCCGGCACCTCGGCCTCGGGGACACCGGAGGTCTGCGCGTCGGGCTGTCGCCGTACAACGACGCGGACGACGTCGACCGGCTGCTGGAGGGGCTGGCGGCCTTCCTGCGGTCGTAGGCGCGGGGACGGTTTCCCGTCAGGCGAGCGCCGGCGGCTCCGTCGTCGGGTCGTCCGGGGCGGTGATCAGGCGGAGCGCCTCGGCGAGGTGACGCGGACGCAGGAGCCCGGGGCCGGGCTCGGTGTTCCAGCCCGGCCCGCTCAGCAGGACCCGGCTCCGGGTCCGTGCTCCCCGTACGCCCCAGCGCGTGGCGGCGACGTGCCGGGCCAGCGGCAGGTTCGCCGTGGACCACGACTGGGACCACAGGACGACCACCGGGGGACCGACGCGCTGCACCGCCGCGACGAGTGCCTCGGGAGGGACGGAGCCGCCCAGGGTCACGGCGGGTACGCCCCGTTGCGCGAGTGCCGCGTTGAGCGCCTCCAGAGGCAGGGTGTGCTGTTCGCCCGGAACGCAGGCCAGCAGGACGGGCGAGGCCGTGGCGGGCTGTGCCTGTCCCGCCGCGGACACGTAGGCGTGTCGCAGGGTGGCGGAGACGTGCCAGGTCAGCAGGTGCTCGACCTCGACGTAACGGTCCCCCGAGGACTCCCACTTGCGGCCCACCGCCCGCAGGGCGGGCACCATCACGTCCTCCCAGGCCCGGTCCAGACCGTGCGTGCGGACCGCCGCCGCCAGCCGTTCCTGGACGGCGGGGGCGTCCAGCCGGACGGCCGCATGCGCGAGACCCCGGCTGTCCTGGGCCGCGTCCCCCGAGTCCGGACCGGCGTCCGGCATCCCGGTGCCGGAGGGCTCGGCCTGTGACGGCCCGGCGCCCGATGTCGATCCAGGAGTGCCCGGGCCCGCCGCCGTCCGCTCCGGAGCCCGGTCGCCGGTCCGCGCGGGGGCGGCGGCCCGCGTGCCGGTGGCGGCCCGCGTACGGTCCGCGGTCCGCGTACGGGCGGTGGTTCCCTTGCGCGCCGCCAGGGCCGGCGACGCGGCGACCCGGTCGCGAGCCGCCTCCTTCGCCGCACGGGCGGCCTCGGCAGGGGGCAGACCGGCGGCTGTCAGGCGGCACATCTCCTGGACCATGGCCACGTCGTCGGGCGTCCAGCGGCGGTGACGGCCGTCGGCCCGCACCGCGGGTCCCAGACCGTACCGCCGGTCCCAGGAGCGCAACGTCGTGGGCGACACGCCGAGTCTGCGCGCCAGGAAACCGGTGGTCACCCCCACTCCGGCGGTCTCCGCCTCGTCTCCGGCGCTCAGTTCCACGGCTCGGCTCCGGGGAGGACGCGGGACGGCGCTCCGTCGGCGGTGCCCCACCCGGAGGCGGGCGGGCCCGGTGCGCGGTGGCAGCGGTTCATGACGGGCCTCGCCTCGATTCCGGAGCCGCCCTGGACCCGGCCGGTCCACCGGGCTCACCCCTGCTTCCGGCCGGGAAGGCCCCCCGGATGCAGCGGACGGGCCCGCCGTGACACCGGCGCCGCCCCACCCTCCTCAGGACCTCCCGCGGGGGCCGTCGAGGAGGTGGTGCAGGATCGTCTCGGGGTCGCTGAGCGCCGAGTGCAGCAGGGCCTGTTCGTAGCGGTCGTCGCCGAGGAGGGAGCGGGCCGTGTCCTCGTAGCGTGCGCGCACCGGGCCCAGTTCGGGGGTGCCGCGCTGCGGATGGCCGACCGCGCTCCAGTACGTCTCCCCGGCGGCGTACGCGGCCACCGCGCGTTCGCCCGCGCCCTGGGCGGCCAGGGCGGAGGCCAGCAGGTCCAGGCCGAGCGCGATGCCGAAGCTGTCCCCGATGTGCCGCTTGCCGTCCAGCATCGACAGGGCGTGGGCGGTGGCGTCCTCCGCGCGGTCCTCGAACAGCGCGATGAGCGAGAGCTGGTAGTCGGTGTACGAGCGCGTCCACCACTCACCCCGGGCGACGCAGCCGTGCCGCAGTTCCTCCGCCGCCCGGCGCGCCTCGTCCAGCAGCCCCTCCGCGGTGAGCGCGAACACCCGGACCAGGTGGCACAGCACGTGCCCCGCGGAGGCGAACGCCGTCCCGCCGGCTTCCCGCAGGACGCCCTCGACCTCGTGTCTGGCCGCCATGGGCCGCCCTTGAAGCAGATGGGTCAGGCCCAGGAGATAGGCGGCGTGCAGGGTTCCGCCGAGGTCCTCCTGGAGCGCCGCGCGGTCCCGGCAGAACACCGCGAGCTGTGCCGCCTGTTCGTGTTCGCCGCGCAGGACACGGGTGACGCCCAGCGCCCACAGGGCCTTCGTCCTGACCGGTCCGGACGCGGCGGACAGGGCCAGCGCGTCCTCCAGATACGCCGCCGCCTCTCTGAGATGTCCGCAGCAGCTCCACGGGAAGGCGAGCAGGCCGGTCAGTTCGAGGGCGTCGTCGGGTCGTGCGGAGAGGAGGTGGTCGAGCGCCGCGCACAGATCGGCGTGCGCCGAGCGGAGCCGTTCGTACCACCAGGCCTGCCGGTCTCCCAGCCAGCCTGCGTGGGCCTCGCGGGCGAGTGCCAGGAAGTGCGCGGCGTGCCGGTCCGCCGACTCCCGGCTCTCGCCCACCTGGTCGAGCCACATGCGCCCGTACTCCCGGACGGTGTCGAGCATCCGGTGGTCGGAACCGGCGTGCGACACCACCGACTTCCTCACCAGGCCTGTCAGCGCCCGGTCGACGTCGTTCACGGGGAGCGGGCCCCCGCCGCACACGAGGCGCACCGTCGTCGCGTCCACCGGCTCCCGGAACACCGACATCCGTGCCCACAGAAGGCGTTCGGCGGGCGCGCACAGTTCGTGGCTCCAGCCGATCGTCGTCCGTACCGCCCGGTGGCGGGGCGGTCCGGGGAGCGGTCCGTCCGCCGTGATGTCCAGGCGCCGGCCGAGCTCCAGCTCGACCTCCTCGACCGTACGGTGGGCGAGCTGTCCGGCGATGAGCTCCACGGCCAGCGGCATGCCTTCGAGCCGCTCGCACAGCCGGGCCGCGGTCACCAGGTCCGCGGGGGAGGACAGCGGGGTGCCCGCCGCGGCCGCGCGCAGGCGGAACATCTCCACGGCGTCCGTGGCCGGAGGCAACGGCTCGACCGCGACGACGAGTTCACCGGGGACACCCAGCGGCTCCCGGCTCGTCGCGAGGACGGTCAGGCGCGGGCAGGCCTCGGTGAGGCGGGCGACCAGTCGGCGGCAGTGGGCGACCAGATGCTCGCAGGAGTCCAGGACGAGCAGGGCGTCCCGGTCGGCCAGCCACCCGGTCAGGGAGTCGAGCGCCTGGTCGGTGGTGTGGTCCGCGAAGTCCACCGCGTCGGCCACGGTCGCGACGAGCAGCCGGTCGTCCCGCAACGGCCACAGGTCGGCCCACGCCACCCCGCGGTCCGCCGAGCGCAGCGCCCGGTCGGCGGCCTCCAGCGCCAGCCGGCTCTTGCCCACGCCACCGGCCCCGGTGAGGGTCACGACACGCTCCTCGCACAACGCGTCGTCCAGGTGGGCGAGTTCGCCCAGGCGACCGACGAAGCCGGGAGGAACGGCCGGCAGATTTCTCAGCACACGCACAGTCTTTCGGCCTCGACGTCCGCTGTGTGCCGACTTCGCCGAGTCGATACCGCGTTCGTGGGGCGAGGGGAGCGCGCCAGGGCGTGCGCCCCTCAGGCGACCCCCCGCACGGTTCGGGCGCGCTGCGGCGCCATCGCCCAGCGCACGGCCGCCGTGAAGGCGCTGCCGAGCGGACGTACGCACACGCTGTCCACCAACGGCATTCGTGGCAGCCGGAGTTCGGCGGCGGCCCAGGGCGGCAGCAGGGACACCGCGTTCGCGGCGAGCACCCCGTACGGCAGGCGGGCCACGAGCGGTACCGGCGGGTTCAGCAGCAGGAACCGCGCGGCGTCCCGTGCCTGCGGCGTCGCCCGCAGCTCGCCGCGGTACACGGCCAGCCGTTCCGCGAGCTCGGCGACGGTCGTGGGCGGGTCGAGGACGCCCAGCGCGGCGGCGACGCGGGCCGTGTCCGCCACATAGGCGTCGCGGCCGGCCGCGGACAGCGGCCGCGCTCCGTACCGCTGATGCGCGCGCAGGAAGCTGTCGACCTCGGCGACGTGGACCCAGCCCAGGAGGTGGGGATCCGCCGCGTGGTACTTCTGCCCGTCCGGGGTCACCCCGCGCACCCGCTCATGGACCGCCCGTACCCGCTCGCAGGCGTCCTGGGCGCTCTCGGCCGTCCCGTACGTCGTCACCGCGAGGAAGGTGCTGGTGCGCTGGAGTCTTCCCCACGGGTCGCCGCGGAAGCCCGAGTGCGCGGAGACGGCGGCCATGGCGAGCGGGTGCAGGGACTGGAGCAGCAGCGCGGACAGGCCGCCGATGAACATCGACGCGTCCCCGTGCACGGCGCGGATGGGGCGGTCCGGGCCGAACCAGCGGGGGCCGGGCGTGCCGTGGATACGGGCGCGGTTCTTCGGTCCCTCAGGGCCCGCGACCCGGGAGAACAGCGCGCTGCCCAGCCGCTCCCGTACTCCGTGGCCGTCCGTTCCGGTCGCTCTCATGGGGCGTCGGTCTCCCTTCGCGTCCTGTTCCGCCGGGCCCGCGGTCCGTTCCGGACCGGCGGAAAGGCGGAAGCACCTTCAGCATGGTCGAACCGGGGGAGGAAAGTCCACGGGGTCGCGCCGGACGGCCGACCCCGCCTCACATGGCGACGCGGGTGCCCCACGCCTCCGCGCGGGCGACGGTGTACGCGACGTGGGCCGCCGCGACGTCCAGGGCGGCGTGGCCGGTCGACTTGAACAGGGTGAGTTCGTCGTCCGCGCGCCGGCCGGAGTGGTCGCCGCCGAGGACCTGGCCGAGGAGCGTCACGGTCCGCCCGGGCGGGAGGTCCTGCAGTTCGTGGGCGCCGGACGGAGGCCGGGTCGTGGCCGCGCCGTGCCACTCGGCGAAGAGGGTGGCGTCCCGGACCGTGTCCGGGTCCAGTTCGGGCCCGTGGGAGCCGCCCACCGAGCTGACGTGGGTGCCGGGGGCGAGCCAGGCGCGACGGATCACCGGGCGGACGGCGCCGGTGCAGCAGAACACCGTGCCGGCCCCTCGTACCGCCTCCTCGACGCTCCCCGCCACCCGGCCGGCCGGGTGGAGCGCGGCGGCGCTCCCGGCCCGTCCGGGATCGCGGCCCGCGACGACGACGGGGGTCTCGGGGTCCAGGGCCGCGAGCAGCGCGATCTGGGCGCGCGCCTGGGCGCCCGTTCCGACGACGGCGACCTCGCCGGCGTCCGGACGGGCCAGCGCGCGTGCGCTCAGGGTGGCGGTCGCCGCGGTACGGATCTCGGTCAGCGGTTCCGCGTCCATCAGGGCCAGCGGGCGGCCGTCCGTCTCGTCGAAGAGCGCGACGATCCCCCGGTGACTGCTGCGGCCCGGCCGCTTCGGGTCGGCGAACACGGAGACCAGCTTGGCCGCGAGCCCGAGACCGGGCACATGACCGGGCATCGCGCCGAGCAGCCCGTGCGGGGTGTGGGCGGCGATCCGCGGCGGTACGGAGACCTCGTCGCGGCCGATGGCGACGAGGGCCGTGGTCAAGGCGTCCAGGACGCGCCGCGGTTCGAGTGCGGCGCGCGTCCGCGCCCCGTCGAGGAAGAGGATCTCGCTCATGCCGGGCCTTCGGTGGTCTCGGTGGTTCCGGTGACCGCGGTGGTCTCGGTGGTGTGGCTGGTGCGGGTGGTTCCGCTGGGTCCGGGGGCCTCGGCGGTCTCGGTGCCGGAGAGGATGCGGGCCAGTTCGTCCGTCGCCTCCCGCAGGTGTTCGCGCAGGCCGGGCAGCCGGGCCTCGTCGAAGTCCGGACCGAGGCCGACCAGCGTGAGGGCGCAGACCGGCTCGCCCGGCCGGGTGACCACGGCGCGGGCGAGTGAGGCGACGGGCTGTTCGTTGCGCCCGTACTCGACGGCGAATCCCGTGCGTTCGGCCTCCTCGACGTCCGCCAGCAGCCCCTCGGGTCCGTCCAGCGGGTGCCCGGACTCCTGCGCGGCGCGCAGATAGGGGCCGCGTCGGTCCGGGTCGAGGGCGGCGACCAGGGCGAGCGGGCCGGCGAACCGGTGGACGGGCAGGGCCTGGCCGTCCAGGCTGCTGATCATCGCCAGCCGGTCGGGCCGTACGACGTCGATGACGCGGGACCGGTCGACCTCGGGCACCTGGAGGTTGACCATCAGGCCGGTGCGCTCGGACAGCGCCGCGAGAACCGGTCCGGCGAGGGCGCCGAGCGAGTTCCGGGCCGCCGAGGACGACAGTCGCAGGACCGCCGTGCCCGGCAGATAGCGGTCGCCGGCGCGCAGCACCCAGCCGCGCCTGACCAGGTCGACGAGCACGCGGTAGGCGGTCGCGCGATGCAGCCCGACCTCCTCGGCCAGGTCGGTGAGACGCGGCGGCCGGGACGCGCGGGCCACGGCCTCGACGAGGTCCAGGGCCTTGTCCACCGCGCTGCGGGGTGCCTCGGTCAATTCCGGCCCCTCCTTGTGACGTCGTGAGATGTGAGCGTACGGTAGCGCATGTTGCGAGAGACGATACGTCTGTTACGTAGAGCGTAACAAGATCCATCAAGCGGCCCATAGGTCCGGACGGCGGCGACCGCCGGGCCCGGGCACGGCGACTACTGAGGTGAAGATGACGGACGAGACTTCGGGCGCACCGGCCCCGCACGCGCCCGCGGTGAAGGGCTCCGTCGCGGTGTACCGCGGCGCGACACTGTTCGACGGGACCGGCGCTCCGGCCCGGAAGTCGACGTCGATCGTGATCGACGGCCAGACCATCCGTGCCGTCGGCGACGACGCCGTGATCGCCGAGAACCTGCCCGCGGACGCCCGGGTCTTCGACCTCGACGGCCGTTTCGTCATCCCCGGTCTGATCGACGCCCACCAGCACATCGCGACCCCGCCCGACCGGCCCCTGGCCGAGGCGGTGCTGCGCCGGCTCGTCCACAGCGGCGTCACGGCCATCCGTGACATGGCCGACGACTTGCGTCAGGTGGGCGACATCGCGAGGGCGACGCTCGTCGGCGAGATCCCCGGCCCGGACATCCGCTACGCCGCCCTGATGGCGGGCCCCGGCTTCTTCGACGACCCGCGCACCCACCAGGTGTCGCAGGGCGAGACGCCCGGCGCCGTGCCGTGGATGCAGGCGATCACGAAGGACACCGACCTGCCGATCGCCGTCGCCCTGGCGCGCGGCACCCATGCCTCCGCGATCAAGGTGTACGCGGATCTCGACCGGGACACCGTCGCCGCGATCACCGCGGAGGCGCACCGCCAGGGCATCCCCGTCTGGGCCCACGCCACCGTCTTCCCCGCCTCGCCCGGCGAGATCGTCGAGGCCGGCGCGGACGCCGTCTCGCATGTCACCCTGCTCGCCTTCGAGGGCACGGACGAGCCCCTGACCAGCTACAAGACCAAGCCGAAGGTCGACTACGAGCGGTTCGCCGCCGGGGACGACCCCCGTGTCGAGGAGCTCTTCGCCCTGATGCGGCAGCGGGGTACGGTCCTCGACGCGACCGCGGGCATGTGGGCGAGCGAGGCCCTCGCGGGCGAGGGGCCCGAGGACGCCGCGCGCGCGGCGGCCAACACCGACCTCGCCGCCGTGCTCACCGCGCAGGCCCACCGCGCCGGTGTCGACATCGCGACCGGCACCGACTACGAGACCGACGCCGGGGACCCCTTCCCCGCGCTGTACGACGAGCTGGCGTTCCTCGTCGAGCGCTGCGGGATGTCGCCCGCGCAGGTGCTGCGCTCGGCCACGCTGATCGGCGCCCGGAGCGCCGGGGCCGAGGACGTCATGGGCACCGTCGAAGCGGGCAAGCTCGCCAACTTCGTCGTCCTGGAGGACGATCCGCTGCGGGACATCGCGAACCTGCGCAGCGTCACGCTGACCGTCAAGCGCGGCCGTCGCTTCGAGCGCCGGGACTTCGACGGCAGCGCCCCCGACGCCGGACTGCCGGCGGCCGCCCAGGGCCCCGGGTCCGAGGAGCCCGCCGCCCCCGCAGACGTCACCCGCCCCGCCGACGTGACCCACCCCGCCGAGGAGACCCGATGACCGGCCTTCCCATGATCGTCAACGCGCTCGGGCAGCTCGACAACCCGAACGCACCGCAGTCGGCCGAGGCCGCCGCGCAGCTCAACCCGTCCAGCGAGCAGATGAGCGTCGACGCCCGCACGCTGGCCGACGCCCATGCCTCGGGCCTCACCGCCGTCAACATCACCCTCGGCTACACGATGGGGGACCTGCCGCCGTACGAGCACACGCTGCACGAGATCGCGGTCTGGGACGGGATCATCCGGGACAACGCGGCCGACCTCCTGAAGGTCCGTACGGTCGCGGACATCCACCGGGCCAGGCAGGAGCGCCGGATCGGCGTCATCTACGGCTTCCAGAACGCCGTGGCGGTCGGCGACGACGTCGAGCGCGTCGCCACGTTCGCCGATCTCGGCGTCCGGGTCGTCCAGCTCACGTACAACCAGGCCAATCACATCGGTGACGGGTCCATGGCACCGGAGAACCGGGGGCTGACCGACTTCGGCCGCAGCGTCGTGGAGGCCCTCGACGAGCACCACCTGATGGTCGACCTCTCCCACAGCGGCGAGCGGACCTGCCTGGAGGCCGCCAAGTCGGCGCGCCTTCCCGTGTCGATCAACCACACCGGCTGCCGCGCGCTCGCCGACCTCCCCCGCAACAAGACGGACGAGGAACTGCGCCTGGTCGCCTCGCGCGGCGGTTTCGTGGGCATCTACTTCATGCCCTTCCTCAACCTGTCGGGCCACGCCACGGCCGCCGACGTGGTGGAGCACATCGTCCACGCCGTCAACGTGTGCGGCGAGGACGCCGTCGGCATCGGCACCGACGGGACCGTGACGTCCATCGACGACCTCGACACCTACCGCGCGCATCTCGCCGAGCACGTGGCACTGCGGCGCCAGGCGGGTGTCGGCGCGGCGGGCGAGCGCGACGACACGCTCCCCTTCGTGCTGGAGCTGAGCGGAGTGGACCAGTTCCGGGAGCTCGTCCGCCTTCTGGAGCAGCGCGGTTACACCTCGGAACGCATCGAGAAGATCCTCGGCAGGAACTTCGTCGACTACGCCGACCGGGTGTGGGTCCCGTAGGCCTTCGGGTCGCGCCGAGTGTTCTGACGGTGCTCGACGCTCGATTCAGTCGTCTCGTCGACTGAATCGAGCGTCTGCTCTTGCTTCCACACCGTTTGCGTTCGTACGCTGGCCGAAACCGCTCGTCGAACGTGTTCGCCGACCGAACACGGCGACCGAGTCGACCGACAGAGGAGCCCTCGATGGACCGCACTCGCCTGCAACAGCTCCTCGCGCGTGAGAGCGCCGAGGCCGAGCGCCGAAACCCCCGGTCCAGGGCCGCGTACGAGGGCGCCGAGCATCTTTTCGGCAGAGTCCCCATGACCTGGATGAACAAGACGGCCGGGGCCTTCCCGCGCTATCTGGACAGCGCCCGCGGAGCCCGCGTCACCGACATCGACGGCCACGAGTACATCGACTTCTGTCTCGGCGACACCGGCGCGATGGCCGGCCACTCGCCCGAGGTGGTCGCCGAGGCGGTGCGGACCAGGTTCGCCGAGAGCGGCGGCGCGACCGCGATGCTGCCCACCGAGGACGCGGAGTGGGTGGGCGCCGAACTGACCCGCCGCTTCGGACTCGCCCGCTGGAGCTTCTCGCTCACGGCGACCGACGCCAACCGCTGGTCCATCCGCCTGGCCCGGGCGGTCACCGGCCGCCCGAAGATCCTGGTGAACAGCTACAGCTACCACGGCAGCGTCGACGAGTCGCTCATCGTCGTCGGCCCGGACGGGCGGGGCGAGGCCCGCCCCGGAAACGTCGGCGCCCCCTGCGACGTGACTCTCACCAGCCGGGTCGCGGAGTTCAACGACCTGGAGCAACTGGAACGCGAGCTCGCCCACGGCGACGTCGCCGCCGTCCTCATGGAGCCCGCGCTCACCAACATCGGCATCGTGCTGCCCGAGCCGGGCTATCTGGAAGGCGTCCGCGAGCTGACGCGCCGGTACGGAACGCTGCTCATCAACGACGAGACGCACACCTTCTCCGCCGGGCCCGGTGGCTGCACCGCCGCCTGGAACCTGGAGCCGGACATGCTCACCATCGGCAAGGCGATCGGCGGAGGGATCCCGGCGGGGGCCTACGGCCTCTCGGCCGAACTCGCCGACACACTGCTGGGCCGCGCCGATCTGGACCTGATCGACATGGGAGGCGTCGGCGGCACCCTCGCCGGAAACGCCCTGTCCACGGCGGCGACCCGGGCCACCCTGGAACACGTCCTCACCGACGCCGCGTTCGACGCGATGGCGAAGCTCTCCGAACGCTTCGAGGCCGGTGTGCGGGCGGGTATCGACGCCTGGGGTCTGCCGTGGTCGGTGAGCCGGCTCGGAGCCCGTACGGAATACCGGTTCGCCGACCCGGCGCCGCGCACCGGAACGGAATCGGCCGCGGCGGCCGACACCGAGCTGGAGGACTTCCTCCACCTGTACCTCGCCAACCGGGGCATCCTGCTCACCCCGTTCCACAACATGGCGCTCATGTGCCCGGCGACCACCGAACAGGACGTGGACCGCCACACCGAGGTCTTCGCCGCCGCCCTGGCCGAACTGGCCGGCTGAGCGCCGCCGATGGACTCGGACCCGCCGGCCGGAGAGGAACAGCGTGGACGAGATCGACCGGGCCATCCTGCGTGAGCTGCAGATCGACGGCCGTATCGCCTATGCCGAACTCGGCCCCAAGGTAGGGCTGTCCGCCTCTGCGGCCCGCCAGCGTCTGCAACGCCTGCTCGACTCACAGGCGGTCCAGGTCGTCGGCGTCACCGATCCGATGGGCATGGGCGGACAGGCGATGGCCCTGCTCGGCATCGCCGTGGACGGCGATCCGCGAGCGGTCGCCGACGCGCTCGCCGAACGGGCCGAGGTCGTCTACCAGGTGCTGACCTCGGGTGGCTTCGACCTGTTCGCCGAGGTCGTCTGTCCCGGGCCGCGGGATCTGCTCGACTTCGTCAACGACGTCGTACGGCAGATCGAGGGCGTCCGGCAGGTGCAGTCGTTCCCCTACTTCGGCATCCACACGCACCGGTTCCTCTGGAACGTGGGCTGAGCCGCCCCCTACGACAGCCACACCGTCGCCGGGGTTTCCAAGGTCTCGCCGACCGACTCGACGACCTGCCGAGGCGGCTTGAACAGGGCCCGCCGAAACGCCGTTGTTCGCCCTTGCGGTCGGCTGCGGCACCTGGAGGTCCAGCAGGGTCTCGCGCCCATCGGCTCCTCTGGCTTCCGGTCAGCGCGAAGGCGACAGGCAGGCCTTGGATGGTGCACGCCGGGTGGTAAACCCGAGCGCGGCCTGCATCATGGCGAGGGCGTCCAGGTCGTTCGTCACACAATGATCTCGGTGGCCCGTGTCCGAGCGTCCGCGGACAGCGCCGAAGACCAACGACGCCGTCATGCGGGGTTCGCCCATTCCTCGCGGAGCATCCCGAAGAGCACGCTGTCGTAGCGCTTCCCGTCCAGCAGCACGGCCGACCGGCGGCGACCCTCCTCAAGGAAACCCAGCCTGGTGAAGGCGCGCACGGCGCGCTCGTTGCCGCTCCAGGTGTCCAGCTCCAGCCGGCTCAGGCCATACGAGCCGAACAGGTGGTCCACGAGCAGCCGCAGCGCGTCACTGCCGTGGCCACGGCCCCAGAACTCCCGCTCGCCGATGGTCACTCCGAGCGTGGCCACCCCGACGTACGGGTCCAAGTCCCGGTAATCGGCCATGCCGATCACGCTTCCGTTCACCAGGTCCTCGACCGTGAACACGGCCGACTCCCTCGGATTCAGACGCAGCATGGTCTCGAAGCCGAGATCGATCGCCTCCGCCGTGACCGGGCCGAAACACGGATCGCCGGCCGTGGCCCAGCGCACCACTTCCGGATCGTTGCGCCACCGAAGGTGATGCTCCGCATCTTCGGTGCGCAGCGCACGCAGCCTCACCAACTTGCCTTCGAACATTGCGCCACTGTAATCGTTCGCACAACCGCCGAAGCCGGCGGAGCCCGGCCCGGCCGCCCTTCACGCGTCTCCGTCAATCAGTCCTGAGGCAGCACCGCCGCCCCTTGAAATTGATCAACCAGGTCTGTCCGACACTTCGCGTAGTCGCCCTCCGGGCAGACGGGAAGTGCCAGACAGGCCTAGCGCGCCGCGCTCCGGGCCGGCTTCTTGGCGGGTGTGGAGATCCGCACCCCCAGGGGGCGGGCCAGACCGATCACGCCTTCGTCGAGACGTTGCAGATGGCGCAGCACGCGTCCCGTGACGCGGTCGTGCCGGGGCGAGTCCGGTGTGTCCGGCTCCAGCATGGCGGCGAGGCTGGCCCCGGTCTCCGCGACCCCGTCCCCGGCGTCCGCCGCCACCCGGGCGACGAGGATGTCGATGTTGTGGCTGATCCGGCGGCCCGCCAGTTTGAGCCGGGGATCCGCGGCCACCGAGCTGCTGTAGGGGAGCAGTTCGGCCGTCGCGGCGAGGGACCGCGCGTGATAGGCGCACGTCTCCAGCAGGGCGACGATGTAGCGGGCGGTCTGACGGCGCGCCCGCCACGGAGTGATGGGGTGGGTCAGCGGTTTGGTGGAGGCCCGGAGTTTGTCCAGGGCCACGTCCAGTTCACGGGCCTTGCCGAGCAGATCGAGGGCGAAACCGCCGCTGAGCTGCTCCACAGCCGCACCGCTGACGTCCCCGAGCCGTACCAGCACGGCGGCGAGCAGCTCGTCCGTGCGGCGGTCGGTCTGCACCGGAAGGACCACGATGGCCGCGACCATCCCGCAGATCGCGCCGAGCGCCGTCTCCTCGATCCGCAGGACGAGCACCGCCGGACTGTAGGTGTTGAGCACCGTGTACAGCAGCCCCAGCATCGCCGTCACGAAGAAGGACATGAGGACGTACGACACCGGGGCGGTGAAGTACATGGCGAAGATGAACACCAGGACCAGGGTGAACGCGGTCCAGGTGTGGCCGCCCACCACGCCTGCCAGGAGGACACCGGCGACCACGCCGAGGACCGTCCCCAGCAGCCGGCGATAGCCCTTCACCAGGATCTCCCCGGTCGAGGAGGTGTTCAGGAAGACGACCCAGCACGTCAGCACGGCCCAGTACCACCGCTGCGGGGAGAGCAGTTCGCCGCCGGCGATGGCCAGGGTCGAGCCGACCGAGACCTGTACCGCCGCCCGGGTCGTCGGCCGGTCCAGACCCGTGGGGTGCGGCTCCTCCTCCTCGCCCTCCTCGGCCGCGATGGAGGCGTCCTCGGCGTCCAGCTCCTCGCGGGAACGTTTCGTCTCGGGGGAGTCGTCGGATTCGTCCTGGGGGCCGTCCAGCGCCAGCCGCAGTCCGAGGGCCGCCCGCGTCGCCTCGCCGATGCCGCGGAAGACGTCCTGCACGGGCGCCGGGGCGTGCGGCAGGTTGTCCTCGTCCCGGTAGCCGAGCAGCCGGTTGCGGAGCTGGGCCACTCCGGCGCCGCGCTCGCCCGAGACCGGGCCCGCGACGAGTACCTGGAGCGCTTCGAGGTCGCGGTGCAGCGTCGCGAGGGTGTCGTCCTGCTTCCGGAGCCGGTCCGCCGCCGCGGGCAGTGGAGCGTGCGGCAGGTGCAGGGCGAGCGTGTCGGGCTGTTCGGCGCTGCGCGCGGTGAGGATGAGGATCCCGAGCCGTTCCGCGGCGATCTCGGCCTCGGCGACGCGCCGCTGGAGCAGTGAGGCGGTCGCGCCGTCGGCGGTGCCCTCGTCCAGGCGGTCCTGGATCATCATCGCGCTCTCGTGCAGCCGCGCGGTGTGCAGCCGTACGTCGTCCAGGGCCTTCTCGACGTCGTCGGGACCGGCGTCGAGAAGATCGATCTGGACGGACACCAACTGGGCCACGCGGGCCCGGAACGCCTTGCGCAGCCGTTTCAGGACCCGCTCGGTCGTCTCGGCGATCACGGCGAAGCGGACCAGGGCACTGCACAAGAACCCGATGGCCAGCGTCGCCCAGAGTTCGGGAAGGGAGGAGTAGGTCGCTCCGCCGAACAGGGACAGGAAGTAGATCTGGAACGCGATCAGCCCGAGCGCCGTGCCGCGGTCCCCGTATCTGCGGCAGTAGACCGCGGCGAAGATCAGGGCGACGAAGCAGGCGTCGCTCGCGAACGTGTGACCGCGCAGCAGCGCCCCGAGCGACATGGCCGTGAGGGCCACGGGCAGACCGAGCGCCAGGGTGACGGCCTGTTCGCCGCGGTGCTTCTCCTTGATGGAGAACGTGGCGACCATGGCGGTCATCGCCCCGGTCACCATGCGGCTGGGGCCGGCCCCCATCATGGCGAGGACGGCGAGGGTGAGGGCGATCGCGCCGACGGTCCGCAGCCCGGCCATGAGCCGCAGCAGCCCCGGGTCGGATGCCACGAACCGGTTCCAGAGCGCCGCTCGGTTCGGCCGAGTCACTGTCCTCACGCTGCCGTCGTTCCCTGCTCCCAGGTCGTGATCCGGTACTTCAGCATGGCACCATGCGGCGTCCCGTGCCGGATGGTGACCGGGCGGATCGCCTCGCGGAGGACGTGACAACCCTCTTGTGGGAGCGCTCCCACGCGAGGCAGGATGCCGCCATGACCCCTGTGCCGACCATTCGCCCCTACCGGCCCGCCGACCGCGCCGCCGTCGCGGAGGTGTGCGTGAGCACCGCCGACCTCGGCGGGGACTCGCGTGCCCTGTACCCCGACGAGGAGCTGATGCCGGCGCTCTTCGCGGCGCCCTACTGTCATCTGGATCCCGGCCTGGCCTTCGTCCTCGACGACGGAAACGGCCGGGCCGTCGGCTACGTGGTCGGCACCGGAGACACCGCGGACTTCGCCGCCCGGTTCCGCGCCGAATGGATCCCCCTGGTCGCGCACCGCTATCCCGAACCCACGACCCCGCCTCGCACGCCCGCCGAGGAGATGGTCGGGCTCCTGCACACTCCCGAGCGCATGGTCCTGCCCGAACTCGCCGCCTATCCGGCCCACCTGCACATCGACCTGCTGCCGGACTTCCAGCGGCGCGGCCATGGAAGGACGCTGATGAACACCTTCCTCGCCGCACTGCACGACCGCGGGGTGCCGGCGGTCCACCTGGGCATGGTCACCGCGAACAGACCGGCCAGGGCGTTCTACGACCGTGTCGGCTTCCACGAGATCCCCGTCGGGGACCCGGGGCCGCTCACCTACCTGGGCAGGGCGACGGCGGTGGCGGAGACGTGAACGCACCGGTCCCGGCGGACAGGAGCCGCCGGGACCGGTGCGGGGAGTGCCTGAGCCTCAGCGCGTGACCGCGGCCGCCTCCGGCGCGGCCGTGGGGCCTGCCTTGTCGTCTCCGGCGGCGGCGCGCGCGGCCGGGATCACGGCGGCGATGGCCGCGGCCACCAGGGCGACACAGCCACCGACGACGAGGCCGGTGCGGAAACCGTCCTCGGAGGTGAAGGTGTAGCCGCCCATGGTGGTCGTCATCTGGGCGAGGGTGACGCCGACGACGGCCGATCCGACCGAGGTGCCCAGCGAGCGCATCAGCGTGTTGAAGCCGTTGGCCGCGGCGGTCTCGGAGAGCGGGACCGAGCTCATGATCAGGGCCGGCATCGAACCGTAGGCGAGGCCGACACCGCTGCTGGTGACCATGAGGGTCAGCATGAGGCCCCAGGCCGAGCCCATGAGGACCAGCGACAGCCCGTAGCCGAGGGCGACGACGAGGACACCGCAGACCAGCGTGAACTTCGGGCCGCGGGCGTCCGTCAGCTTCCCGCCGAGCGGGGAGACGATCATCATCATGATGCCGCCGGGCGCCATCCACAGGCCCGCCGCGAGCATCGACTGGCCCAGGCCGTAGCCGGTGGCCTCGGGGAACTGGAGCAGCTGCGGGATGATCAGCATGCTCGCGTACATGCTGAAGCCGACGAAGATCGAGGCGACGTTGGTGAGCAGGACCCGGGGGCGGGCGGTGGTGCGCAGGTCGACCAGCGGGTCCTGGGTGCGCAGCTCCCAGGCTCCCCAGGCGATCAGGACCACGACGGCGGCGGCGAACAGCCCGAGCGTCGTCGCGGAACCCCAGCCCCAGTCGGCGCCCTTGGAGACGCCGAGGAGCAGACAGACCAGGCCGGCGCCGAGGCCGAGCGCGCCGAGGACGTCGAAGCGCTGACCCCTGGCGCTGGCCGGCACGTCCGGGACGAGGAACCAGATCAGCGTTCCGATCGCCAGGGCCAGCGCGGCGGAGCCCCAGAAGAGGACGCGCCAGTTCGTGTACTGGGCGACCGCGGCGGCGATGGGCAGGCCGAGGCCGCCGCCGATGCCCATGGAGGCGCTGACCAGCGCGATGGAGGAGCTCAGCTTCTCCGTCGGCACCACGTCGCGCAGCAGGGCGATGCCGAGCGGCACGATGCCCATGCCCATGCCCTGCAGACCTCGTCCGACGATCATCGGGACGACGGACGAGGAGAGCGCGCACACGACCGAGCCCACCGCGAGCGGGACGGAACAGGCGAGCAGCATCCGTCGCTTGCCCAGCAGGTCGCCCAGCCGGCCGGAGACCGGGACGCAGACGGCCGCGACGAGCAGGGTGACGGTGATGACCCACGCGGAGTTCGCGGGCGTGGTGTGCAGGATCTGGGGCAGCTCGGCGATGAGCGGAGTGACCAGCGTCTGCATGATCGCCGCCACGGTGCCGGCGAAGGCGAGCGTGGCGACCACGCCGCCCGCTCGGGCGGAAGGCTGGGGGGCGTCCATGAGGGACTCCTCGGGGATGTGTCTGAGGGCAAGGGATGTGCATCGTACATGCCTTATGCATCACGCATGTGATGTGGTTCATGCATGTGATGTGGCCCCTGCATGTGGGTGTGGGAGCATGGAGCCGGGCCGCACCGATGTGCGCGGGACGCGCGGCCCAGGTGACAGCGGGAGGCGGCAGGCGGATGGACAGGCCCACACACGAGGTCGAGTACGAGCAGATGCTGCTCAGCCGCCACGGATGGATGAACCACCGGGGCGGCCGCACCAAGGACGGTGTCCTGGAGCGCAGCGCGTACATCCTCCTCAGCCGGATCCGGATCCAAGGGCCCATGTCGATCGGTGAGTTGAGCGACGCCTTCGGGCTCGACGCCTCCACCCTCAACCGGCAGACCGCGGCGGCCATGCGTGCCGGGCTCGTCGAGCGCATCCCCGACCCCGACGGGGGGATGGCGCGCAAGTTCCGCATCACCGGCGAAGGGTCCCGGCTCCTCGATCAGGAGCGGCAGGGGCTCATCGACTCCTTGGACCGCGTCATGGCCGACTGGCCCGAGGAGGACATCGCCGCGTTCGCCTCCTACCTGCGGCGCTTCAACACGGACATCGAGCGCATCGGCGGCCGCCCCTGGCCGCGCCCCTGACCCGCCGCGCCCTCACCGTCGTCCTCTGATCCGCCGTCCCCACCCGTGACCGGGGCCCGGCCGGTGCCGTGCCGGAGCCTCGTGGCGAACCGCCCGCGCCGCAGCGGAAAACCCGGCGACGCGGGGCCGGGTCGCGTTCTAGGCTCGCCCGCATGAAAAGTACGGGGGGACTGCTGAACGTCGTCGATGTCGAGGCGACCTGCTGGGAGGGGGAGCCTCCGCCGGGAGCGGTCAGCGAGATCATCGAGATCGGGCTGACCGTCGTCGACCTGGACCAGGGCGTCCGGGTGGCCAAGCACCGCCTTCTGGTCCGGCCCGCGCGGTCGGTGGTGAGCGCGTTCTGCACCGAACTCACCGGACTGACACAGGGCGAGGTCGAGGAGGGGCTCGAATTCGCCGACGCGTGCCGCCAGTTGGCGGCGCTGCACGGTGCGGGGGAGCGGCCGTGGGCGAGTTGGGGTGACTACGACCGCCATCAGTTCACCCGTCAGTGCGCCGCCACGGCGACTCCGTACCCCTTCGGGCGACGGCACACCAACGCCAAGGCGGTCTTCACCGACGCGCACGGGCTGCGGAAGCGGCCCGGGATGGCGCAGGCCCTGCGCCTGGCCGAACTGCCCCTGGAGGGACGGCACCACCGGGGCGAGGACGACGCGTGGAACATCGCCGCGCTGGTCCTGGACCTGGCGGGACGCGGGGCCTGGCCGGGCGTCTGACGGTCACCCGGTCTCGGTGCGGCGGATCGCGGGCTGGGGGGGGCGCTCGGGTGACCCGGAGGTCGTCGGGGCGGACCGCCCCCCGGCGTTCGGCCGCATGGTCGCCCGAATCTCGGCCCGGCGGACGCGGCTTCGGCGTCAGTCGTCCTTGCCGGCGTCCCGGGCCGCCTGTTCCAGCCGGGCCCGATAGTCCTCCCACCACGCCGCGTCGCCCGGCATCAGGCTGTCGTTGTCCTCGTTCAACCCGGCCGAGCCGTCCATGAGTTCGCGGATGATGTCGGCGTGCCCGGCGTGCCGCTGGGTGTCGGCGATCACGCGGACCACCGCGTGATGCAACGTGACCTCGTTCTTGCCGGCGGGCCACCACGGCACGGTGCCGGTCGTCTCCAGCGGGAGTGCCTCGATCGTCGCGTCCGCGTGGGCCCAGGCCCGGTGGTAGAGCCCCACGACGAACTCGCGTGTCTCGTCGGCGGTGGCCCACATGTCGCCGTTCGTCTCGTGCGCGTTCTCCAGCCAGGGCAGCGGCTCGTCCGAAGGCCGTCCGAAGGTGTCGCCGAGGTAGCCCAGTTCCATGGTGGCCACGTGTTTGACGAGACCGAGGAGGTTGGTCCCGGTCGGGGTGAACGGGCGGCGGATGTCGTACTCCGAGAGACCGTCGAGCTTCCAGATCAGGGCGTCGCGAGCCGACTGCAGGTAGCGGTGAAGGTCGGCCTTGGCATCCGGTGAGGTCATGGCGACCAGTCTGCCGTTCCCGGGAGCGTTGTCGGGGCCGGTCCGATCAAGTACCGTCACCGGCGTGAACACCGGACCGGCGCCTCGCCACACACGGATCGGCAATCCGGTGGAGGGCTGATCGCGCGACGGGCGTGCCGAAGGCACCGACCCGGCCCGGCGCGTGGACCTCCCCGTGCTCGTGCACCGCGAGTCCGTCTCCCGTGTCGAGCACTGCTGAGGTCAGCCGTATGACAGTCACCTTCAACCACACCATCGTCGCAGCCAAGGACCGCCACGAGTCGGCGCGCTTCTTCCGGGAACTGCTGGAACTGCCGGAAGCGCCGTCCTGGGGGCCGTTCACCAACATCCAGCTCACGGACGGCGTGCTGTTGCAGTTCGCCGAGCCGCCGGTGGACATCCAGATGCAGCACTACGCGTTCCTGATCGACGACGAACTGTTCGACCGCGCGTACCGACGGCTCCGAGCCGACGGCGTCGAGCACTGGGCCGACCCGCAGATGCGGCGCCCGGGGGAGATCAACGACGAACACGGCGGCCGTGGCGTCTACTTCAAGGACCCGGCCGGCCACGCCATCGAGCTGATCACCCGCCCCTACCTGTAGCGGGGCGGCGCCCGGCCGGGACCGCGGGATGCGGCGCCCGGCCGGGCAGCCGGCCGAACCGGTGCTTGGGCGGCGGGCGTCGTGGTGCGACCTCCGAGGCGTGCGGGGCGCGGGACGCGGGCGTCAGGGCGCGGTAAGCGGAAGGCGCCGCGCGCCGGAGTGCCGCCGGTTCACCCCGATGGGTTGTTTTGTGGCAAGTTGGGGTGAACGGGGCGTGGATGTCCGTGGCTCGGGGAGAACCTGGACGTTCGCGAAACGCCGTCATCGAGGAGTGCCCCGTGTCCGATGTCGTCTTCACGGCGGATTTCGCCTCGACCCGCCAGTGGGTCGCGGGCCATTCCTGGGCCTATCCCGACGGCGGTCCGGTCAACCCGGACGACGGCAAGCTCGACCATCTGGTCACGGACCCCTCCTACAGCCGGACAGGCCGGTTCCGGGCCACCAGGCGTCCGGACGGCGACTGGGACGCGGGTCTGCTGACCACCGAGGGCAGCGCGGACGGGTTCATGGTCCGCACCGGGGACGTGCTGGAGGCGCGGGTCAAACTGCCGACGGTGACGGGGGCCTGGCCGGCGATCTGGACGTGGCGGGACGGCGGTCAGGAGATCGATGTCTTCGAGTACCACCCCGACAACCCCGACCTGCTGGAACTGTCCAACCATGTGCGCAACACCCACCGCTACTACCGCAACCAGGCGATCCAGCCGGGTGCCTGGGTGGACCTCGTGGTCGAGTTCGGCGCCCTCCGGGTCGTGTGGTGGGTGAACGGGATCCGGGCCTTCGACGACCGGCGCGGAGTGGGCAGGTCCTGGCACGCCTATCTCATCGTCAACCTCTCCGTCTGCGCTGGGCGTTACCATCCGCCGCCTCCTCCCGAGGCCTCCGAGATGGACTTCGAGGTGGCCCGGCTGACGGTCCGCAGACCCCTGGTCGGCAGGCCCTTCCCCGCGACCGAGGAGTACGAGGCCGGCCTTCTCGACTGACGCCGGAGCGGGCCCCGGCAGATGCAGCCGGGCAGGTGCATCCGCCGGGGCCCTCGGCGCGGAAGTACGGCATCAGAAGCGACGTCGCGCCCGTGCGCGTCGCGCCGACGGGTGCCGAGGGCCATGCCGAATCCGCAACCGGGGGACGCCCCCGAGTCCGCCTACGTCAGTCACGTGGGCAACTGCCGCACGTGCCAGCGGGAGTCGGGACGCTGCCCGCAGGCGGCCCGCCTCTGGCGCTTCTACCAGGAGTGGCGCAACGGCTACCGCCCGCGGCCCGAGCCCAAGGAGTGAGCTTGGGGCGGGCCCGTGGCCGGTGAGAGGATCCCTCCTCACGGTCCAGTGCGAGGCGTGGACGAAGCGCCGCGAGAGTGGAGGGGTGTCATGCGAGGCTCTGTGCGGATGTCCGCGGACGATGTGTCCGGGTCCGGGGAGAGCGCCGACTCCGTGGCGCTGCGGCCCTGCCGTACCCCCCGTCCGGACGCGGCACCGGCGCGTGCGGCCGTACTGGTCCTGCACGGCGGCACCGCCGACAGCAAGGCTCCGCTGCGGCCGTGGAACCTGGCACGCGCCCGGATGCGGCCCTTCGTGCGCTCCGTGACACGGGCCCTGCCGGACGCGGACACCTTCGTCGGGGAGGTGCGCTACCGGCACCGGGGATGGAACGGCGCCGACGCCGACCCCCTCGCCGACGTCCTGCGGGCACTCGACGAACTCGCCGCTCTGGTGGGGGAGGTGCCGGTCGTGCTCGTGGGTCACTCGATGGGCGGGCGCGCGGCGCTGCGGGCCGCGGCCGCGCCGCGGGTCCGTGCCGTGGTGGCGCTGGCACCCTGGTGCCCGGAAGGCGAGCCGGTGGCCCACCTGCGGGACAAACGCGTCATCGTGCTCCACGGGGACCGGGACCGGGTCACCGACCCTGCGGAGTCGTTCGCCCTCGTCCGCCGGGCGCTGGAGGAGGGTTCCTCCGCGAGCGCCGTGCGGGTCGAGGGCGGTGACCACGCGATGCTCCGCCGTGCGCGGACCTGGCACCGCGCCACGGCTGCGACGGTCGCCGAGCTGGTGACCCGGATCCGCGACGGCCTCGACCCGCTCCCCGCCGAACGACCGGGCGGGGAGCCGGACGTTCTCTAGAGTGCGCCCACCTCAGTTGCCCGAGCCCGGTGTGTCGAGTCGGTCGTCGGGGTCGGGGGCGGGGGAGAAGGCGCGGCGCGAACCGGACGCCGGGCGCGCGGCGGAGGAGGGGAGCGGGACGCCCGACGACGGATCCCAGCTCAGGATCCACTCGAAATCGCGTTGCAGCCGACGTGCTTCGCTTCGCACGAGTGTCGGTATGTCACCGCGTTCGGAGATGAGTTGGGCATAGATCGGCGCATCGTGCACGTGGGGATCCTCGACTCGCTCGCGTGGTCTGACGTGCATCGACGGTACGGGCGGCACGTGGTCCCAGCGGTGATCCGGCCAGCTCGGCCAGAACCGGTCAAGGTGTGACCAAAGGGCGCCGCCGATGTCGAACGACCTGCCAGGGAACGCCAGTTCCGTGCACACTTTCGACACATCCGGCTCGGCTCCGCGCGTCCTCCGCGGGTCCGGACCGGGCGCCGGGTGCCGGTCCCCTCAACGGCCGTGCTCAGCCGCCTTTTCGAGTACGGCCCGTGTCCTCACGGTCGCGCTGCGGGATGGTGCGATGAAGGTCACGAAAATGTATCGGACATCTGGGACGTGGATCTTCACATCGGGTGCACACCCTCGCTAAGTTGGCGACCAGGCCGCCCGACTCCCTCCGGCGAAGTTCGCCGGGCGGTGCGGCCTCCGCCGAGTCCTGCCCGTCCTTGTGACTGCGGGAGCCGGGGACCCACCGAACCTGGGGTGAATCGGTCAACTGCCTTTCGGGGCAGGGGCCGTAGGGCATACCTTCCGGAATCGTCCGCCCGAACCCGACAGCTAACCCGGTAGGCGGACGACGGAAGGAGCACCACTCCATGGCGCCGGAACGCACCCCGCCCAGTGGCGAAGAAGTCGCCCGAAGACTCTCGTCCCTCTACGACCAGGCGGAGCTCGCCACCGGTAACTTCAACGGGACCCGCGCGCTGGCGAACTCCAGTCGCAGGCAGGGCCGGCGGGGCCCGGGGCAGGGGAGCGGGGTTTCCGACGCCGCCCAGGACGACCTGATGCGGCAGTGGTTCGACGGGGCGCGTTCCCGGTTCGGACCCTCGGCTCCGGCCTCGCTCCCGGCCGACAGGAAGCCCGAACGCGGTGGCGCCGGTGCCCGTCCGAAGGAGGGTGCGAAGGGGTCCAAGGGATCCTCCTCGGACCTTCCGACGATCTACGAGCTCGAACAACTCGTCCGGCCGGTGGCCGAGTTGACGGCGGCTCCGGTGCTGGAGCTGACCGCCGGTCCGACGTCGGAACCGGGTGGGCGGCCCGCCCTGGAGCTGACCGCCGGTCCGGTGGCCGCGCTCCCGGCCGGCGGTGCTCCGGCGGTGCCGGGATCCGAGGTGGCGGTCCGTGCGGGGCTCCGCGCCGGGGCCGCTCCGGCCGCCGCGTCGCAGCAGTCCTCGCCGTACGTCAAGAAGCAGAGCGCCCGGCGCAAGCTCGGCGTCGCCCGGGAACTGATCGCGCGGCACGCGGCACGGCAGGGCATGCCCGTCGCGCAGGCGCAGGCGCCGGCGATCGAGTACCGCCCGTCGGTCGGTCAGACCGGTTCGTTCCCGGCGGTCGGTCAATCGGGTTCGTTCCCGTCCGTGGCCCAGACCGGTTCCTTCCCGTCCGTCGGTCAGACGGGCTCCTTCCCGTCGGTCGGCCAGACCGGTTCGTTCCCGTCGGTCGGCCAGTCCGGCACCTTCCCGTCGGTCGGCCAGTCCGGCACCTTCCCGTCGGTCGGTCAGACCGGCTCCTTCCCGTCCGTCGGCCAGACCGGTTCGTTCCCCTCGGTCGGTCAGTCGGGTTCCTTCCCGACCGTCGGCCAGACAGGTTCGTTCCCGGCCGTCTCCCAGAGCGCTTCCTTCCCGGCGGTCGGTCAGTCCGGCACCTTCCCGGCGGTCGGTGAGTCGGGCTCGTTCCCGTCGGTCGCCCAGCCCACCGCGTTCCCGTCGGCTCCGCAGGCCGCCCCGTTCCCGTCCGCCGCTCAGACCGGCACGTTCCCGTCGGTCGCCCAGGCGCCCGCGTTCCAGGCGGCGCCCCAGCCGGCCGCGTACGAGGCGGCCCCGCAGGCCGCGCCCGCGCCCGGGGTCTTCGACACGGGCTCCATGCCCCGGCCGTACGAGCCCGCGCCCCCGGCCGCCCAGCCCAAGGCGGTCATCCTGCCCCCCGGGTACGAAGCGCCCGCCCCGGCCCCGGAGTACACCTCCGTGCTCCTGCCGCTGTCGTACGACAAGCCGACGCGGCCCAGCGGGTACCAGCCGGCCCCGATGCCTCCGGTGAGTGAGCCGGCGCCCCAGCCCCCGGCGTACGAGACGGCGCCGCGCGCCGCCGCCTACCAGCCGGCCCCCATGCCTCCGGTGAGCGAGCCGGCACCGCAGCCGCCCGCGTACGAGGCCACCCCGCGCCCCGCCGCCTACCCGTCGGCCCCGATGCCCCCCGCGAACCAGCCGCCGCCCCCGCCGGTCGACGACGCCTGGCGGCAGTCCTTGCGGCCGAACGGCAACCAGCAGGCGTGGCCCGCCGCTCCCGGGGCCGCCGGCACCAGCCCCGGGTTCGACATCGACAGCCTCGTCGCCGGCGCAGCCGCCGCCCCGCCGGTCGTCGGCCACGACAGCAGGGCCGCCGAGGCGGTCGCCTTCGCCCGTGCCCAGATCGGCAGCCCGTGCGTGTGGGGAGCGTCCGGACCCGGTTCGTACGACCCCTCCGGTCTCACCCAGGCGGCCTGGAAGAGCGCGGGAGTCATGCTCCCCCGGGCGACGCAGGACCAGGCGCAGGCCGGCGCGGCCGTCGACCTCGCCGCCATCCAGCCCGGCGACCTGGTCTTCTTCCACGCCAACGTGAGCCACGTGGGCCTCTATGTGGGTGACGGCCTGATGGTCCACGCGCCGAGCCCCGGAGCGCGGATCAGCGAGGAGTCGGTCGACTACGCCGGGCGGGCGGCCGTCCACAGCGTCGTACGCCCGGCCTGAGGCCGCGGCTCGGCCGTCCTGGACCCATCCGGTACCGGGTAGGTCCAGGACGTACCGACGTCAGAACTCGCTGTCGATCCCCGTGACGGCGGCGGGTCCCAGCGGGGCGTCATCGGCCGACAGGCCGCTGTCCTGGAGCGCGCCGGAGACGAGCCGTACGGCCTCGGCCTCGGCGCTTCTGCGGTCCGCCGCCTCGACCTCGAGCCGTACGGAGAACCTGTTGTCCTCGTCGACGGAGAGCAGGCTCAGCTCCTCGGTCTCGCCCAGGTCCGTGTTCTGCGGATCCTGGGGGCGAAGCCTGCGCTCCACGTCGGCACGGGAGGCGTCGGGCAGGCCGTGGACGAACGTCCCGGGAACGGTGATGACGTAGGTGGTCACAGGAACTCCTAGTGCGGCCGGCGCGAGGGCCTGAAGTGCGGTCGGTTGTGTGATCGCCCGTATACCCCGCATTGTGCCGGGCACCCGGATCTTCTTCGCGTCGGACGCCGCCCGCGTGCCGCGGCCGTGGGTCCGGCGGAGTCGGCCGGGCGGTGGCCGGGACCCGGCGCCGCCGCCCGTGCGGTGATCGCGTGGCGATACCGTCGCCCCATGGCTGACGCTAGGTTGACCACCGCCTCGTACCTCGTCCTCGGCATCATCGACAAGCTGGGCGAGGCCAGCGCGTACGACGTCAAGGGGGAGGCGGCGCGGACGGTCGCGCCCTTCTGGTCGGTGCCGCACGCGCAGGTGTACGCGCAGTGCGACCGGCTCCTCGACGCCGGGATGCTGTCCCAGGTGCGGCAGGAGAGCGGCCGCAACCGCAGGGTGCTGACGCTGACCGACGAGGGCAGGGCGGCTCTGCGGGGCTGGCTCGACGACTCCGCGTTCGTACCGGTGGAGGCCCGTGAGCGCGGCATCCTCAAGCTGTGGTTCGGCGGCCGGCCCGAGGTGCTCGGTCCCGTACAGCTCGACGAGCACCGCAGGACCCTGCGCGAGTACGAAGAACTCGCCGAGACCGTCGGGGAGTTGCTGACGCGGGGACAGCGGGACGCGCTGGAGTTCGGAATCCGGTACGAGCGGATGATGATCGATTTCTGGGGCTGGGTGCAGCGCCGGGACGAGGACACGACAGACCGTTGACCCCGGCGGCGGACGGCCCTACCGTCTCGATAGTCCAAACGAGACTATCGCTGGCCGGGTCGCGGCCACGAGCAGGGAGTCGTCGTGCGTCGTCCGACGGGTACCACCTGGCGCCGCCTCGCCGTCATCGCCTTGACGGCCGTGTGTGTGGGCTACGCGCCGATCGCGATGACCGAGCTGTGGCCGTACGCGCGCCCCGGCGCGCCCGCGTACGGTGAGTGGATCCTGGCCCACGTGGTCTCCCCGCGGTACGTGGCCGACGCGCTGGCCACCCGGATCGGGCCCTACCGCCACAGCCTCGTCCCGATGATCGTGCACTCCGTCCTCGGCGGAGTGCTGATGCTGCTGGGCCCCGCGCAGGTGCTCACCGCCGTACGGCGGCGCGTACGGCTGCACCGGGCGCTCGGGGTGGTCTTCGCGCTGACCGTGTACGCCTCGATGGCCGGCGCCGGCCTGTACCTGGCACGCACGGCCCCCGAGGACGCCTTCAGCGGCGCCGCGTTCTGGATCGTGCTCGCGACCATCCTCGTGGGCACCGTGATGAGCGTGACGTTCGGCGTGCTCGCCGCCGTCGGCGGGTTCCCCGACCTGCACCAGCGCTGGATGCTGCTGTGCTACGGCTTCCTGCTGACCGCCCCGCTGCTCCGGTTCGAGTGGGGCGGCCTGCCGATGCTCCTGCCCGGGCTGTCCATGGCCGAGATCAACCAGCTCGCCACCATGCACCTGGGCTCCGTCGTCGCGTTCGGCGCCCTGATCGCCTCGCGGTCCCTCGACCGGCGCTCGCGGGTCGCCGGGGTGTCCGGGTCGTGGGCGCCCGTCCCCGTCCTGGCCGTCGCGCACCTCGCCGGGGCCGCCGCGCTGGCCTGGATCGCGCGCGCCTCGCTGGACCACGGCGCACAGGGGCGCCGGCTCCTGCTCGCCTATCTCCTGCCGTACGCCGTCACGTACACGGTGATGGCCCTGCGCGCGAGGACCGCCGGCCGAGAGGGCCGCCTCTGGGCGCGCGAGGAGTGGCGCCTGCACTGGGTCGCCCTGTGCCTGGCGCCGGTGCTGTCGGTCGGGGCCGCCCCGCTCTTCGAGCGGTCGCTGGGACTCGACGGGCTCACGGCGCTGGCCGCGGGGGCGGCGATCGGCTGCGGCATGACGGCGTTCGCGGCGACCCTGATGGTGAGCCTGCGCGTCATGTACGCCCGGGAGGTCCTCAAGCGGGCCGTGCCCGCCCCCGGTTCGGCCGGTCGTCTCTCGGCGCCGGTCCCGTAGCCCACGCTCCGGCCCCTCGTGCCGTCGCTCCCGGTCAACTCGTCCACTCCACCGCGCCCTTCGCCCGGAAACGGAATCCTCATGCCGAACGCATCCGACCCGCCCCGGACCGACGACGACGTCCCGGAGCAGCCCACGGCCCGCGCCGCGGACGGGCGGCCGCTGACCGCGGGAGTGGTGATGCTGGCCACCGCGGTCGCCGTGGTCGGCGTCCTCGTCGGCGGCCTGCTGGCGGCCGTGGCGCTCACCGGACACGTCTTCGGCGCCTGGCGCTCCGTCGAGTCGCTGACGCCTGGGCTGATCGGCGCGGCCATGCTCGGCACCGCACCCGGCCTGTTCGCGCTGAACCGGGTCCGCGCCTGGCACGAGGCCCGCTCGCTCGTCCACCCGCTGGCCGTCGTGCTCGTCGGACTGTTCACGGTGAGCCTGCTCAACGCGGGCCAGTTGTACATCGCCACGGGCGGCTCCATCGTCCCGGTGCTCTTCAGCCTCGGCTGGCTCTTCGTGCTCGGCACGCTGTGCGTGTGCGCCCTGATCGCGCTCGCCTGGCAGTACCTCACCCCCGGCCGGCCCCCCGGCCCGCGTGGCGCGCCGCTGCCCGGCTGGTCGAAACCGGCGCTGGCCGTGCTCGGTTCGGCCTGGCTCGGCATCGGTACGGGGCTGCTCGTACGCCCCGGCTTCTGGGCCGACTTCGTGCCGTGGAGCGTGAACCGAGCCGACGCGCAGGGGCTCGGGGTATGGGCACTGGCCCTCGGCGTCGGCGTCCTCGGGGCGCTCGCCGAGGACGACCTGGGCCGTACCGGACCGGCCCTGATCGCACTGCCCGGCACCGCCGTCGCCGTGACCGTCGTCCTGGCCTGCCGCGCCTCCGCCGTCGACTGGTCCTCGGGGCCGGCTCTCTGCCTCGTCGCCATGGTGGCCGGGCTCCTGCTGGCCGGCCTCAGCGGACGCGTCCTGCTCGCGCGGTCCCCGGCGGCACGACCCCGGCGGGCCCCCGCCGTCGGGAACTGAGGGTCGAGGGCCGGGACGGATCGCGCGGACCAGGCGTCGCTGCCGACTCCCGGCAACGTCGTCCCCGTCATCACTGCCGGACGGAGGAAGGGCCGTGGTCCGGACCAGGGCGGCAGGATACGAGGCGTCGACCGACGAGGAACGTTGCCGGGGGTGGTACAGCTATGCGCGGGTGGCGTCGTCCTCCGCCCGTCCAGGAGCCGGATCTGACGGCGTATCTGCGGAGCACGGTGTGGGGTCCCGCCGAGTTCGTCGGATGGCCGCCCAGGCGGCTGGTGGGGGAGGGGCTCCTCGTCGGGGCGCTCGGAGCCGGATCGATCGTCGGCGCCGGGGTCGCCGGCGACCGGACCGGTGTACCCGTGCTGGCGAGCGGTGAGGCGGGCCTCGTCTGCGCCGGGATCCTCGTCCTGCACCTCGTCCGCAAGCGGGCGGGGCGGGCCCTGGTCGGCATCGTCGCGGTACTCGGCGTGTGTCTCGCCCTCCAGGCCCCGCAGGCCGCGGCGGACGTGGTGCCGGTCGACGGGGAGCGGGTGGCGCCCATGGTCGTCACGTCCGTCGACGACGAGGGAAGGGCGGGCGCGGGGCGCACCCGCCTCCTCTGCTCGGTGGTCGCCCGGGACGGTGCGCCGCTCACGGTGCGGGTCCTGCGGGGATGCGGGCGGTCCACCCGGCCGGGGGACGTCCTCGCCGTCGTCTACGACCCCGAGGGGCGGATGCCGCCCCGTGCGCTGGCCACGGGACCCGTGACGACGGGGCCGCTGCGTGCCCTGGCCGCCCTGGCCGCGGCCCTCCTCGCCGGATGCGTGCTCGCCGTCGTCCGCTCGCACCGCCTCACCACGGCGGGCTCCACCGCCTGACGCCGAGGGTCCCGCTGCCGTCGCGGTCGCTCCTCCGGACGGGGCGCCGGCCGGCCCGGTGATGCCCGGGCCGGCCGACGCCCCGGGCGGCCTCACAGCGGGAGGATCACCAGCGCCGTGTCGTCCGTGATGCCGTCGGGCGGGAGAAGGTCCGACAGCAGCGCGTCGGCGAGGGCCTCGGGCTCGGCCCGGCGGTGGTGGGCCAGCGCGGCGGCCAGGCGCCCCAGACCCACGTCGATGTCCTCGAGGCGGCGTTCGATCAGACCGTCGGTGTACAGCACGAGGGTGTCGCCCGCGGCGAAGTCCGTCGCGGCCTCGGGGCGCTCCACATGCTCCGGCCGGGCTCCCAGCGGCGGGTCGGTCGCCCCGTCCAGGAACTCCACGCTCCCGTCGCCATGCAGGAGGGCCGGCGGAGGATGCCCGGCGCTGCTGTACGTGATGGTGCGGGTCTCCCAGTCGATCCAGGCCGTCACGGCCGTGGTGGACTCGGCGCCCTCCACGGAACGCGCGTACAGCCCGAGCACCTCCAGGGCGCGCGCGGGACCTTCGGCGGCCCGCGACGCGGCACTGAGGGCACTGCGCAACTGGCCCATGACGCAGGCGGCGGAGAGGCCGTGGCCCACGACATCGCCCACCGCGACCGCCATCCGCCCTTCGTTCAGCGCCACCAGGTCGTACCAGTCGCCGCACACGTTCAGCGAACTCGTGGCCGGCCGGTAGCGCACGGCCGCCCGGTGCGGCCCCACCTGGTCCGGTGAGGGCAGCAGGGCGTCCTGGAGGGCGACGGCGACCTCCCGCTCCCGGGCGTGGGCGCGCCGCAGGCGCTCGTTGAGCTCGTGCAGTTCGCGGGCCCGCGTGAACAACTCGGCCTCCAGCACCGGGCTCCGGCTGCCCTCCTCGATTCCGCCACGGGCGCGGATGAACTCGGTGACCTCCTCCACCCGGTGGACGACCAGCGCCACGGTGCCGTCCTCCCGGAGCACGGGGGAGTTGACCGGGCTCCAGTAACGCTCCTGCCAGACACCCGGCCGGTCGAGGGACTGCACGTCGTAGCGCTGCAGGGCCATGGAGTCGCGTTCCCCGGTCTCCACCACCCGGCGCAGGGACGCCTTCAGGTTCCGCATCCCGGTGGCCGCGGGGTCGCCCGGCCGGTCGGGGAAGACGTCGAAGAGATACCGGCCGACCAGTTGCTCGAGGGAGCGCCCGGAGTTGCTCAGATAGTCGTCGTTGGCGTCCACGAAGACCAGTTCGGGCGTGAGGAGGGCGACCATGCCGGGCAGGGCGTGGAAGACACCGCGGAAGTCGATCTCCGCTCCCGTCACTTTTCACCGCCTCGTGCCGCTGCCCTGGCCGTGCTCACGGTGGAAGCGGCGGAGCACCCTGCCCTGCTCCACCGGCCCCGGGCGGGACCGGGGCCGCGCCCGGGGCACACCCGTGGTGCAGTGTTCCCATCAGGCCATCGGTCCGCGCCCGGCGCAACCGCAGGGGGTGCGGGCCCCGCTCGCTCCCCCCGGTCCGCCCCGGGGGGAATGCCTTCCGGCGTCCACCGGAGCGCCCTGGGGAAGTTGCTCCGTACGGGGTCGCTGTGAATTTCAGGGACGGCTGAACACAACGCGACCCGTGTGCGTATAGGGCCGGGGGATTTCCATGTCGAGCCGACCACGACGCGTAGGAGCACCACCTTGGGACGCAACAAGCGCAGACGCCCAACGGGCGCACGCCGCGCGACCTCTGCAGCTTTCGCACTGATATTGGGCGGAGGCGGACTCGTAGGAGTCAACGTCTACGCATCGGCGTCCGAGACCGGCGCGACGGACGCACAGGTCCTGTCCGCCGGCTCCGCCACCATCGACTGCCCCGATGTGGGCGAGCAGTTGAAGACGGTCCCGGACGCCGCGAAGGAGGGTGTCGACAAGGAACTCGCGGATCTGGACCAGCAGATCGCCGAGGCCTACCGCCAACTCCAGGCCGGTGCGGACCAGATGCAGCAGAACGGCGACAGCGGCGCCGACGCCGTGATGAATCCGCTGAAGGAGAAGCGGTCCCAGTCGATCGGCCGCATCGTGGCCGCCATCGACGCCGCGGGCGACCCGCCGAGCGGGCTCGACGGCTTCGCGGCCTGCACCCTGCGTCCCTCCGGCAACCAGCCCGGCACCGGGGCGGACACCGGCCAGAGCGCCGCGCCGCAGGACCAGGGCGGCGCCTCACCGAGCGCGAGTGGCGCGCCGCAGGACCAGGGCGGTCAGCAGGGCGGTCAGCAGCAGGGCGCCCCGGCCGGCAACGGCCCCGTGGCCGCCGACTACGCCGACATCAAGTCCGTGCAGCCGAACGCCCAGAACCCGCAGCCCCAAGCCGACGCCTCCCAGGGCGAGTTCGTGTCGAGCTGCGGTGTGAACGCCAACGGCCTGTTCAACTCGGACAACGTGATCGTGGCCCCCGGTGTCAGCAACGGCGCCCACCACTTCCACGACTACATCGGCAACCAGTCCAACACCGCGTTCGCCAGTGACGACGACCTGGCCAAGGCCGACACCTCCTGCCAGGACAAGGGCGACAAGTCCTCGTACTACTGGCCCGTGGTGCGCCTCCAGAACGGAAAGCAGGAACGCGACGCGGGAGCCCCCGGCGGCGGGACCGAGGGCAACGCCGGTCAGATCGTCACGCCCAAGCAGGTCACGCTGACCTTCGTCGGCAACCCGCGCAGCAAGGTCACGGCCATGCCCCGCCTGCTGCGCATCATCACCGGCGACGCCAAGGCGTTCGTCAACGGGCCCGCGAACGCCAACGCCTCCTGGAGCTGCACCGGCTTCGAGGACCGGCAGTTGAAGGACAAGTACCCGCTCTGCCCGCAGGGCAGCGACGTCGTGCGCACCTTCAAGTTCCAGAGCTGCTGGGACGGCGCGAACATCGACAGCGCCAACCACCGTACGCACGTGGCCTTCGCCGACGCCCAGGGCAACTGCCCGGCCAACTTCAAGGCCATTCCGCAGTTGGTGCAGCGCATCGTCTACGCCATCGACGCGCCGAGCCTCCAGGACGGCGGCCGTACGTCGCCCCTGTTCGCGGTGGACTCCTTCCCGGAGAACCTCCACAAGCCGGTCACGGACCACGGCGACTTCATCAACGTCTTCGACGAAGGCCTGATGAACGACATGGTCGACTGCATCAACAACGGCAAGAAGTGCGGTGCGGGCGCCGGGGGCGACAACGGCAACGGCAACGGCAATGGAGGTGGCAACGGCAACGGGGGTGGCCAGCAGGAGGACCCGCCGGCCACCGACGAGCCGTCGCAGACCGCCGACCCGAACCCGTCCGAGGCGGACCCGAACCCGTCGGAGGCTGACCCCAACCCCTCCGAGGCGGACCCGAACCCCTCTGAGAACCCCTCCGAGGAGCCGGCGCCCACCGCGGACGACGGCAAGGGCGGAAACGCCGGTGACAACGGCGGCGGTCAGACCGCCGAGCCCACCGAGGACGCGCCGGGCACCGAGCCGGCCGGGGACGCTCCCACCGCCACGGTGGAGCCCAAGTCCGACGTGACGTCCTCGCCGCGGGAGACCGCGGGCGACGACCAGGGCGGCGAGGTGGGGACACCCGCGCAGACGCAGCCGGCCGCGGAGACCTCCTACCCGCCGGCCACGTCCGGCATCGAACCGCAGGCCGTCGGCACCGGCGGGCTCGCCGAGACCGGCGCGAACCTGTGGCCGGGCATCATCGGCGGGATCTGCGTGCTCGCCGGCGCCTTCGTGCTCTACCGGATCCGGCGCACCTACGGGTGACCCGGACCGGCCCGCCACGGGCGACTCCCGACGGGATGAGCCCTGAGGGAGGAAACCCGCCGGCGGAGTCCTGACGGACGATTTCCGAAGGACGATTTCGAGGGGGCTCGTGGCCTGTGAGGACAGGCCACGAGCCCCCTCGGCCGTGTCCCGGACGGCCGTCTCGACCGGCGCCGCGCGCGGATTCACAGCATGCTGGTGTGAGACGCGATCATGTCGTCCACATTGGGGAAGGCGAAGCTCCATGGACGCATCAGAGCAGGCACCGGATGACCGGCCCCTCGACCTGTACCTCGAAATGCTCCGCCTGCGCATGGATCCGGCGGACTACGCGCTCTTGCTGCGCATGGTCGAGCCCGTACTCGAAGCGATCAGGGAGGAGAGGGTGGGAGCGATCGAACTGTGTCTCGACGGCGCGGAACCCGACAGCGTCCCGCAGGAGGTCCGTGACGAGGCGTCCCTCGTGGTCGCCGTCGCCGTCACGGGACGTCTGGACAACCGGATCGTCGAGCTGGAGACCGAGGAGATCGGTGTCGTCCGGGTCGTCACCGATTCGGGTACGGCGGACGATCCCGAGCGGTGCAGGGAGATCGCCGACTTCATCGGAGAGCGGCACCGTCAGGACGAGGAGCTGCGGGGTATCGCCGAGGTGAGCGGTCTGCCCACCGACGTGTGACCGCTCGCGGAGCGCGCGCCGGCCGACGGCGGGCGATCATGGTCACGGGACCGGAAAACGTGACGTAGAGTTGTGTTCACCGACGCGGGGTGGAGCAGCTCGGTAGCTCGCTGGGCTCATAACCCAGAGGTCGCAGGTTCAAATCCTGTCCCCGCTACTCGAAGTCAGAGGGGCCGACACCATGTGTCGGCCCCTCTGCCGTGTGTTCCGCCGCGCCCGTCCGGACCCGTGAGTCGTCGGAACCTACGAGTGTGCCGAATCGGCCTGAACGCGGCACCCGGCGCGGCCACAATCTCCCCATGACGAAGATCGAAGCTGTCGCGGAGAGCGTCGTGGCCGCCGCTCGCGCCCGCGGCAACCAAGGACTGGTGCTGATCGCGGTGGACGGCATGGGCGGGTCGGGCAAGTCGACCCTGGCGTCGGCCGTGGCACGGCTCGGCGGCGGTGTGGTCGTGCACGGAGACGATTTCTACCGTCCGATGGACCCGGACGAACGCGCCGCACTGACGCCCACGGAGGGGTACGACCGCTACTTCGACTGGCAGCGGCTGCGCGACGAGGTCCTCACCCCGCTCGCCACGGGCCACGACGCCCACTACCGGCGCTACGACTGGCCGACCGGGTCCCTGGTGACGGACGAGCTGTGCGCCGTCACCTGCGACGGCATCGTCCTCGTCGAGGGCGTCTACACCGCCCGGCCCGAACTCGTCGACCACTACGACCTGGTCGTCTACGTGGACACCCCGCCCGAGGAGTCCATGCGCCGGCTGCGGGCCCGCGGCGACGATCACGGACCGATCGACTGGGAGGCCCGCTGGCGGCTGGCCGAGGAGCACTACCTGATCACGACCCGCCCCCGGGACAGGGCGCATCTCGTGGTCCCCGGCCACTGAAGGCCGAGGGCCGGACCATGCACGTCACCGCCTCCGGTCGCCCGGCCGGAGGCGGTGCGCGGGGAGCGCCGGGCACCCGCGGATCAGCGGATCGTCATACGGCGTACAGGCCGTGCGAGGCGAAGACGGAGCGGGCCTCGGCGATCTGGGCGGCGCTCGGGACGGGGGTGGAGGCGAGCGTGAAGTTCATGCCGAGGCCCGCCCACTTGTCGGCGCCGAACTTGTGGAAGGGCAGCACGTCGACGCGGGTGACGTTGCCGAGGGACGCCGTGAAGGCGGCGACTCCCGCCACGTTCTCCGGGGGGTCGGTCAGCCCCGGGACCAGGACGAAGCGGACCCAGACCTCCTTGCCGAGTGCGGCCAGACGACGGGCGAACACCAGGGTCGGCTCCAACTGACGGCTGGTGAGACGCATGTAGAGCTCGCGGTCCCAGGACTTGATGTCCAGGAGCACCAGGTCGACGCTGTCCAGAAAGGCGTCGGTGGCACGCGCGCCGAGGAAGCCGGAGGTGTCCAGGGCGGTGTGCAGGCCCAGGTCGTCGTGGCAGCGGCCCAGGATCTCGCCGGTGAAGTCCGGCTGGAGCATCGGTTCGCCTCCGCTGACGGTGAAGCCGCCGCCCGCGGCGCGGATGAACGGCACGTACTTGGCCGCCTCCGCGACGACCTCGTCCGTCGTGGCGCGCTTGCCGTTGCTCATCCGCAGGGTGTCGGGGTTCTGGCAGTACAGACAGGCCAGCGGGCAGCCGGCCACGAAGAGGACGAAACGGGTGCCGGGACCGTCGACGCCGGTGGACAGGTCCCAGGAGTGCACCGACCCGGTGCGTGGCCCGGTGCCGCGCTGCGGGACGGCCTCCTCGACCGGCCGGTCGGGGTCGGTGGAGACGAGGGGCAGCAGAGCGTGTCCCGGCTGGATCAGGGTCATGACGAAGCCTTCTTCCGTCGTGGCGGTTCCCCGGGAGCGCGGTGCGCGGTCCGCGCTCCCCGGCAGGCGGACGGCTACAGCGACCCGTGGAAGGTGCGGCCCAGCACGTCGAGCTGCTGCTCGCGCGTCAGTCGTACGAAATTGACCGCGTAACCGCTGACCCGGACGGTGAGCTGCGGGTACTTCTCCGGATGCTCCATCGCGTCCATCAGCGTGTTCCGGTTGAGCACGTTGACGTTCATGTGGAAGCCCTGGGAGGTGACGAACCCGTCCAGGACGCCCGCCAGGTTGCGGATCCGGTCCTCGGGGGTGCGGCCCAGCGCGTCGGGGGTGATCGTGTTCGTGAGCGAGACCCCGTCCTCCGCCTGCTCGTACGGCAGTTTGGCCACCGACAGCGCGCTGGCCACGTATCCGTGGGTGTCACGCCCGTTCATGGGGTTGGCGCCCGGCGAGAACGGCTCGCCCGCGCGGCGGCCGTCAGGGGTGTTGCCGGTCTTCTTCCCGTACACCACGTTCGAGGTGATGGTGAGGACCGACTGGGTGTGCTCGGCGCCCCGGTAGGTGGGGTGCTTGCGCACCTTGCGCATGAACTCCTCGACCAGCCACACCGCGATCGCGTCGGGCCTCTCGTCGTTGTTGCCGTACGCCGGGTAGGCGCCCTCGATGCGGAAGTCCACGGCCAGTCCCGTCTCGTCCCGCACCGGAGTGACCTCGGCGTACTTGATCGCCGACAGGGAGTCCGCGGCGACCGAGAGGCCGGCGATGCCGCACGCCATGGTGCGCCGTATGTCACGGTCGTGGAGTGCCATCTCCAGCCGTTCGTAGGCGTACTTGTCGTGCATGTAGTGGATGACGTTGAGGGCGTGGACGTAGGTCTCCGCCAGCCACTCCATCTGCTGGTCGAGTCTGCCCAGCACCTCGTCGTAGTCCAGCGTCTCGCCGGTGACGGCTCCGGTGGCCGGGCCGATCTGGGCGCCGGACAGTTCGTCCCGGCCGCCGTTGATCGCGTACAGCAGTGTCTTGGCGAGATTGACCCGGGCGCCGAAGAACTGCATCTGCTTGCCGACCTCCATCGCCGAGACGCAGCAGGCGATGGCGGTGTCGTCACCGAAGCGCGGGCGCATCAGTTCGTCGGACTCGTACTGCAGGCTGGAGGTGTCGATCGAGACCTGCGCGCAGAACTCCTTGAAGCCCTGCGGAAGCGCCGGAGACCAGAACACCGTCATGTTCGGCTCGGGCGCGGGCCCCAGGTTGTACAGGGTCTGCAGATAGCGGAAGGAGGTCCGCGTCACCAGCGTGCGACCGTCCGAGCCGATGCCTCCGATGGACTCCGTGACCCAGGTCGGATCGCCGGAGAACAGCTCGTCGTACTCCGGGGTGCGCAGGAACCGTACGATCCGCAGTTTGACGATGAAGTCGTCGATGATCTCCTGCGCCGAACTCTCGTCGAGGATCCCGGCGTCGATGTCCCGCTGGAGGTAGGCGTCGAGGAACGTGGAGGTGCGGCCGAGGGACATGGCCGCGCCGTTCTGCTCCTTCACCGCCGCGAGGTAGGCGAAGTACAGCCACTGCACGGCCTCGCGCCCGGTGCTCGCCGGACCCGAGATGTCGGATCCGTAGGAGGCGGCCATCTCCTTCAGCTCGCCCAGCGCGCGGATCTGCTCGGAGATCTCCTCGCGTTCACGGATCACCTCCTCCAGGCGTGAGGCGTCGCGGGGCATCGCGTCCAGGCCGGCCTTCTCCTCCTGCTTCGCCCGGATCAGCCGGTCGACGCCGTACAGCGGGACCCGGCGGTAGTCGCCGATGATGCGGCCCCGGCCGTAGGCGTCGGGCAGGCCGGTGACGATGCCCGCCTTCCGGGCCGCCCTGATCTGCGGGGTGTACGCGTCGAACACCCCGGCGTTGTGGGTCTTGCGGTACTGGGTGAAGACCTTCTCCAGCTCCGGCGAGACGGGATAGCCGTAGGTCTGCAGCGCCCCGGCCACCATCCGCCAGCCGCCGAAGGGCATGATCGCCCGCTTCAGGGGCGCGTCGGTCTGGAGACCGACGATCAGCTCCGTGTCCTGGTCGATGTAGCCCGGCGGATGGGCGGTGATGGTGGACGGGACGTCGTACGACACGTCCAGGACGCCCTTGGCGCGCTCGTCCGGGAACAGATCGGTGATCTTCTTCCACACGGCCGTGGTGCGCTCGGTGGGACCGGCCAGGAAGGAGCTGTCCCCTTCGTACGGGGTGTAGTTCTGCTGGATGAAGTCCCGTACGTTGATCTCGTCCCGCCACAGACCTCCCCGGAAGCCGTCCCAGGCGCTCCGGACGGGCCGCTGCTGCTGCGTGGTCATCGGTGTACGACTCCTTCGCCGTCGATCGGGGTCCGGTCGTTCCCGCGCCGTCCGCGGGGGCTCACACCGGGTCGCCGTAGTAGGCGCGGCGCATCAGTTCCTGCATGTCGGCGAGCATCGGCAGCCTCGGGTTCGCGGGCGCGCACTGGTCCTCGTAGGCGTTCATCGCCTGCTCGGGCAGGGCGTCCAGGAACGCCGCCTCGTCGACCCCGGCGTCCTTGAACGACCGCGGGATGCCGACCTTCTCGCGCAGTTCCTCCAGCGCGTGGGCCAGGGACTCCACACCCTCCTCCGGGGTGTCGGCCGGCAGGTTCAGCATCCGGGCGACGTCCTGGTAGCGCTCGGGGGCGATGTACTCGTGGTACTTCGGCCAACTGGTGACCTTGGTGGGCGCCGACCCGTTGTAACGGACGACGTGCGGCAGCAGCAGCGCGTTGGTGCGGCCGTGGGCGACGTGGAAGGTCGCGCCCAGGGTGTGCGCCATGGCGTGCACCACGCCGAGGAACGCCGAGCCGAAGGCCATGCCGGCGATGGTGCCCGCGTTGTGCATGCGTTCCCGGGCCACGGGGTCGTTCGGCCCGTTCACCACGGCCTGTTCGAGGTTGTCGAAGATCAGCCGGATGCCCTGGAGCGCCAGCCCGTCGGTGAAGTCGTTGGCGTACACCGAGACGTAGGTCTCCAGACAGTGCGTCAGCGCGTCGAAGCCGGAGTCCGCGGTGATGGCCCTGGGCAGGTTGAGCGTGAGCGCCGGGTCGCAGATGGCGACGCTCGGCGTCAGCGCGTAGTCGGCCAGCGGGTACTTCTGCCCGGTGGCGGTGTCGGTGATGACGGCGAACGGGGTGACCTCGCTGCCGGTGCCCGAGGTGGTCGGGATGCACACCAGGTCGGCCTTCTGCCCCAGGTCGGGGAAGGTGAACGCGCGCTTGCGGATGTCGAAGAACTTCTCCTTCAGGTCCCCGAACTCGACCTCCGGGTGTTCGTACATCAGCCACATCACCTTGGCCGCGTCCATCGGTGAACCGCCGCCGAGGGCGATGATGGTGTCCGGCTCGAAGTGGCGCATCATCTCGGCGCCCGCGCGCACGGTGTCGATGCTCGGGTTGGGCTCGACGTTGTCGATGACCCGGACCTCGGTGGGCTCGCTGCGGCGCCGCAGGACGGTGCGGATCCGCTCCAGGTGGCCGATCTCCACCATGGTCTTGTCGGTGACGACGACGACCCGGCTGCCCCGGCGCATGTCGGCCAGGTACTTGACGGAGTCACGCTCGAAGTAGATCTTCGAGGGGATCTTGAACCACTGCATGTTGTTGTTCCGCCGCCCGATCCGCTTGATGTTGATCAGGTTGAGCGCGGTGACGTTCCCGGAGACCGAGTTGCTGCCGTACGAGCCGCAGCCCAGGGTCAGGGACGGCATGAACGCGTTGTACACGTCACCGATTCCGCCCTGCGAGGTGGGCGCGTTCCAGATCACCCGGCACGCCTTGACGGCGTGCCCGTACTCCTCGGCGAAGGCAGGGTCCTCGGTGTGGACGGCGGCCGAGTGGCCCAGACCGTTGAACTCCACCATCTCCGTGGCCAGTCGAACGCCGTCGGCCCGGCTGTCCACCGTCAGCACGGCCAGCACCGGGCAGAGCTTCTCCCGGGTCAGCGGCTCCTCGACGCCGACCTCGGAGACCTCGACCAGGAGCACCGAGGTGTCCTCGGGCACCTCGAACCCGGCACCCTCGGCGATGGCGACCGCGCTCTGCCCCACGATGTCGGCGTTCAACTGGGCGCCCGCGCAGTCGCGTCCGCCCTGCTGTTCGGCGCCGACACCGAAGAGGTACGCCTCCAGCAGCGCCTTCTCGTGGTCGTTGACCGTGTACGCCTTGAGTTTGCGGAACTCCCCGATGGCCTCGTCGCGGATCTCCCGGTCCAGGATCACGGCCTGTTCGGAGGCGCACACCATGCCGTAGTCGTAGGTCTTGGAGAGCACCACGTCGTTGACCGCACGGCGGATCCGGGCGCTCTTCTCGATGTACGCGGGCACGTTGCCGGCCCCGACGCCCAGCGCGGGCTTGCCGCAGCTGTAGGCGGCCCGGACCATCGCGTTGCCGCCCGTGGCCAGGATCGACGCCACCCCGGGATGGTTCATCAGGGCGCTGGTGGCCTCCTTGGACGGCCGCTCGATCCACTGCACGCAGTGGGCGGGGGCTCCGGCGCGCACGGCCGCGTCCCGGACGATCCGGGCGGCCTCGGCGGAGCAGTTCTGCGCGGCCGGGTGGAACCCGAAGATGATCGGGTTGCGGGTCTTCAGCGCCATCAGGGCCTTGAAGATGGTGGTGGACGTGGGGTTGGTGACCGGGGTGACGCCCGCGATCACCCCGACGGGCTCGGCGATCTCCACGATCCCGTCGATGTCGTCGCGCCGGATCACGCCGACGGTCTTGACGCCCTTCATCGAGTGGGTGATGTTCTCGCAGGCGAAGATGTTCTTGACGGCCTTGTCCTCGAAGACGCCGCGCCCGGTCTCCTCGACCGCCATCATGGCGAGCCGGGTGTGCTCGGCGAGCGCGGCCAGACTGGCCTTCTTCACTATGTGGTCGATCTGCTCCTGGGTGTAGTCGGCGTACTCGTCCAGTGCCTCCAGGCCGCGAGCGACCAGCTCGTCCACGTCCTGCTCGACCCCGGCGGAGCCGGACCGGGCGGTGGGGGCGGAGGCTGCTCCGGCCCCGGAGGTGTGCTGGCCGTCCTTCTTCTTGCGGCTGGTCATCGGATCACCCTTCGGTCTAGGTGTGCCGAAACAGCCGGGCTTCAGCGGCTCCGGATTACTTCAAGCCTTGCACCGTGGGCCCGATCGTGCAGCCGGGCGGAACCCCGCCTTCCGGCATGTGCGTGGCGTGTGACGGACGGTGTCGGAGCGCGGATCTCCGGGGGTGCGGAGGAAGACGGACGTTGGCGCGGCCGGTGGTGCCGGGGGTGGTGAACGTCGGCGTGGCCGGTGGTGCTCGGGGTGGTGAACGTCCGCGTGGCCGGTGCTGCTCGCCGTGGACGCCGGGCAGTGCGGCGGGTGCTGCTCGCGTGGACGCCGGGCGGCGCGGCGGGTGGTGCTTGCGGTGGTGCCGGGCGGCGCGGCAGGGTGCGGGGTGTGCCTACTCTGCTGATCGTGCATCACACGCCCTCGCCCAACTGCCAGGCCATGTTCGAAGCGGTGCTCTCCGGCGCGACCGCGCCCGAGATCGAGGGCGTCCAGGTGGTGCGGCGGGCGGCGCTGGAGGCCACCGCGTCCGACGTGCTGGCCGCCGACGGCTATGTGCTCGGCACCCCGGCCAACCTCGGGTACATGTCGGGCGCCCTGAAGCATTTCTTCGACCAGGTCTACTACCCGTGCCTGGACGCCACGGCCGCGCGCCCCTTCGGCTACTACGTGCACGGCGGGAACGACGTCACGGGGGCGGTGCGCGGCATCGAGTCCGTGACGACGGGCCTCGGTTGGCGCCGTGCGGCCGAGGCGGTGAAGGTGACGGGCGAGCCGGGCAAGGCCGACATCGAGGCGTGCTGGGAGCTCGGCGCGACCCTCGCGGCCCAACTGATGGACTGAGAAGGCCTGTCGGGGCCGAGGAGGGCCGACGCCGTCACCGGGTGCCGGAGTCGGCCGGGGCGAAGGTGCGGGCGAGGTGGGCGGTCAGCTCCGCCGCCGTCGGCGGGCGGAGGCGGGCACCGACATAGCCGTCCGGGCGGACCAGGAAGGCGGTCGCCCCGTCGGAGACCCCGTAGAGACGGGCGAACTCGCCGAGCGTGTCGATGTACTGCGGCGGGCCGGCGGTGTCCGGGGCGCTTCCGGCGGGCCGGATCACACAGGTGCCGACCCGCCCCGAGGAGAACTCGTCCGCTGCTTCGGCGAGTTGTCGGCCCTGCTCGCCGTCCCCGTAGACGAGCAGCACGTGCCCGCGGTCGCGCAGGAGGTCGTACAGGCGCAGCGGGAACGCGGCGATGTGCGCCGTGAGGCCGGTGCAGTCGGGCGCCCGGTCGCCCGGCTGGGGGCCGGGGCATTCCGCGGCCGGGCCCACGAGCGGGCTGCCGCGGTAGCCGACGAGGAGCTGTGCCTCGCGCAGCATCACGGTCGTCGGGTCGTCCGGGTCGGCCTGGACGCCGTGTGCCGCGTGGCGGACCGTGCGCGCGACGACCTCCTCGCCCACGGGCCGCCGCTCGGCGTCGTAACTGGCGGTGAGTTCGGGGTGCGCGCCGCCCTCGACGGCCAGGGCGAGTTTCCAGGCGAGGTTCCAGGCGTCCTGGATGCCGGTGTTCATACCCTGGGCGCCCGTCGGCGGATGGATGTGCGCCGCGTCGCCGGCGACGAAGACGCGGCCGTCGCCGTAGCGGTCGACGATCCGGTGGCTGATGCGGAAGACGGAGGACCAGCGCAGGCGGGAGGCGGTCGCGGGCCGTGGGGACATCCGGTCCAGCACCGCCTGGATGTCCGAGAGCGCGGGCGCGACGCTGCCGTCCAGGCCGTGGGCGACGCCGTCGGACGGGTCGCCCGGCCCGTCGTTCCGCGCCGCGGCGGAGAGTTCGGGCGGGACCATCATCGAGGTCCGGTACCGGTTGTCGCCGGGCAGCGGGATGCACACCAGGATGTCGTCCACCGCGCCGTCCCCGTCGTGGTGCATGGCACGGACGCCGTAGCCCGGCGGCATGTCCCAGTCCACCTCGACGTCGCCCAGCATGTACTCCTCGGGGAACGCGCTCCCCTCGAAGCTGAGACCCAGCTTCTTGCGCACGACGCTGTGCGCGCCGTCGCAGCCCACCAGATAGCGCGCCCTGACCTCCTCCTCGGCTCCGGACGCCGATCGCAGGGAGACGGTCACACCGTCGGCGTCCTGGTCGAACGAGACCAGTTCCGTTCCCCGTTCGATCGCGGTCCCGAACCGAGCGAGGTGTTCCTCCAGGATGCGTTCCGTCTCGTACTGCGGCAGGGCCGCGAAGCCGTACGGCACCTCGGGCGGCAGGGCGAAGTCGATCCGGGCCTTCTCGGCGCCGTTGACGTAGGCGAGCTGCCCGTACATCGGTGCCGCCGCCTCCAGAACGGTGCGGGTGAGCCCCATGTGGTCCCAGATCTCCAGCGTGCGCGGCTGGATGCCCACGGCCTTCGCGTACGGCAGCCGCTCCGGAAGCCGGTCGACGATACGGCAGCGGACCCCGCGCCTGCGCAGTTCCGCGGCCGCGGTGAGACCCACCGGGCCCGCGCCCGCCACCAGGACGTCCGTTGCGAAGGTGTGGGCCACAGGAGCCTCCCTGGGTGTGCCCCCTGCGTCGAGTCGATCTCCCTCCATCGTGGCCCCGCGGCGACCGGCCTCGCCACCGGGCATGTGCGCGCGGCGCGCGCCGGGGCGCCCCGGCGCCGGTGGTTCAGCGTTGCGCGGGCGGGGTCGATCCGTCGGTGGGAAGCCGGTGATGGCCGTCCAGGGGGTGGTGGGCGAGGCGGAGGTGGTGCGCGGCGGTGCGTTCGATGACCAGGAAGGCGGCGTCGTCACCGGGCTGGTCGCCGATGTGCCGGACGAGGTCGTCGTGGATCTGGCGCAGCAGGACGTCGGGGTTGGAGGCGGCGAAGCCGGCGACGCGCTCGGCCAGCGGGTAGAAGGCGCCCTCCGGGGAGCGGGCCTCGATCACGCCGTCGGTGTACAGCAGCAGGAAGTCGCCGGCCTCGAAGGTGAACGGATCGGTGTGGTGGCTGGAGGCGGGCAGTTCGCACATGCCCAGCGGGGGCACGGGGTGGCGTGCGTGCAGGACGCTCACCTGGTGATCGCGCAGGAGCAGCGGCGGCGGATGACCGCAGTTGATCATTTCGACCTGTCTGCCGTCATCGGGGATGTCGAGGACGAGCGCCGTGACGAAGTGCTCGCCCGGGTCGTGCTCGGTGTCGGCCACCTCGTCCAGGTCCCGGCACACGCTCACCTCGAGGGCCGCCGTCAGTTCGGGCAGCGTGGCGTAGCGGTGCGCGCCCTCGCGGAAGGCGCCCAGCACCACCGAGGCCTCGCCGATGGCGGCCAGCCCCTTGCCCCGGACGTCGCCGATGATGACGCGGGTGGACGCGTCGACGGCCCGGGTCACCGCGAACAGGTCGCCGCCGATCTGCGTGTCGTCGTCGGCGGCCAGATACAGCCAGGCCACGCGCAGCGGGCCGATCCGGCGCGGTGGCGGCCGCAGCAGCACCCGTTGCGCGGTCTCGGCGACGGAGCGGGCCCGCACGAGTTCCTGGGCCCGTCGCTCCCGTACCCGGCAGACGAACACGACGAGGGCGGAGAGCACCACCAGGGCGATGAGCTGGGCGATGTGATTGGTTGTGCCGATCCCGCCGTGCAGGATGGCGACGACCACCTGGGCGGCGACCGCCAGGACGCCGACCAGGGCCGTCAGGGCGGGGCCCGCGAGCGAGGCCGTGAGGGTCGGTGCGATGACGAGCAGGGGTCCCAGGTGGACGTCGGTGGGGGAGCGGATGTCCACCACGGTGATCACGACGATCAACGCGAGCGGGATCGCCACCAGACCGCGACCGGACGGTTGTTCGACGAGACGGTCCACTGACATGCGCCGGATACCCACATGCCCCATTTTGTACCTGTTTCTGTGGCTACGGGGTTCCGGGCGGTGTTCACCGTCGGCGAGTCCGGCGCGGGCGCCGGTGCTCGGGTGACCCCTTGGGGCGGCCTCGGGCGGGGCCCCAGGCGCGCGGTGCCGGGTCCGCGAGGGACCCCGGCGTCAGTTCCACAACGGGTAGCTGACCTTCTGCGCGTATCCGTCCGGGTGGTTCTGGGTGTAGGTGAGCGTCATCTGCGTGTAGTGCCGCAGGTGGGGGTTCTTCTTCCACTGCTGCGGGTGGTCCAGCCGGACGACGACCGGGTACGAGTGGAACTTGCCCGCCGCGCAGTACGGCTTGCAGTCGTTCACCATGTTCACTCCCCGGGCGACCGCGGAGTCCTGGTTCCACTGCGACCAGTGGAGCGAGACGAGGCGGCTGTTGCCGTCGCCGCAGGCCAGGATGAACTCGGCGGGGCGCACGTCCGGATGCCAGAAGCAGTCCACGAGTACGGGGGACGCCTGGCGGTGCCGCGCGGGGTGCGAGGTCGCGTGCGAGGTCGCGGGGGTGGCGGAAGCGGTACCCATCACCGCTGTGAGCGCCGCGGCCGCGCAGATGGTGAACGCGGTCCGGATCGAGTTTGTGCGCATATCAGCTCCGTGCGGGACGCTCTTTCGTATGGCCGTCGAGGTGTCGGCTCTGGCTCGACGCTACGGCCTCGATGTGTGATGTACCACTCATTCGGATGAACGATGCCATTTCGTAAGAAGAGGTCGACATCGGTACACAGGGTGGCGGATCGGAACGCCCCGCAACCGTGCCGGACGGCGCCTTAGAATTCGTCCGTGATGAATAAACCCGGTGGGCAGCGCGGTCGCAGGCCGGGAAGCCCGGACACCAGGGCCGCGATCCTGGAGGTCGCCCGGCGCCGCTTCCTGGAGGACGGCTATCACGCGGTGACCCTCCGGTCCGTCGCCGCCGAGGCCGACGTCGATCTCGCGCTGATCAGCTACTACTTCGGATCGAAGAAGGGGCTGTTCGGTGCCGCGCTGGCGCTGGGCGCGAACCCGGCCGAACTCCTCGCGCGGGTCGTGGAGGAAGGCGACCTCACCACGTTCCCCGAGCGGGTCGTCCGTCAGGTCGTCGCCGTCTGGGACGACCCCGTGACGGGGCCGCCCCTGCTCGCGATGATGAAGACCGCCATCGACGACGACTCCCTCGGCGCACTGGTGAAGGAGGCGCTGGAGCGCGAGATCGTCGACCGGATCGCGACGCTCGTGCCGGGACGGGACGCCCGTCAGCGTGCCACCGCGTTCACCACGGTGATCGCCGGGCTGATCGCCACCCGCTATCTGCTGCGCCTGGAGCCGATCTCCTCCATGACGACCGACGACCTGGTCCGCCTCATGAGCCCACAGCTGCGCCAGGCCCTGCGCGGCCCCGGACGCCCGGCCCGGGACACCGGGGCCAGGGGGCGACCGGCCGCGCGTCCCTGACGCACCGGCTCCGTACCGTCCCTACCGTCCCTACCGTCCTTCGACCGGGGGCCCCGGCGGCCGGATGCCCGCGCCCCGCGCGGCGTGCGAAAGACCGGCGCCTCGCACCGCGCGAGGCACCGGTCTTCGAGCCGGCGGAGTACGGCTCAGAGGTACGAGGGCTGCTCCTGCGCGCCGGAGGTCTCCGGGACCTCGTGAGCCTCGGCGGACTCCTCGGGCCGCGGGGCGGAGCGCAGCAGCGCCGCGACGGCGACGGCGGCCAGGACGGCGGCGGCCGAGGCGCCGAGGAGCGCCACGTGCATGCCGTCGACGAAGGCGGTCGTCGCCCGGCCGGAGACCGGGCCGCCGATGGCGTGGGCCGCGGCCAGCGAGGAACGGGCCGCGTCCGCCACCTGCTGCGGCAGACCGGGCAGGCTCAGGTGGTCGCGGTAGGCGGCGCTGAGCAGGCTGCCGAGCACGGCGATCCCCAGGGCGCCGCCGAGCTCCCGCGCCAGGTCGTTCATGGCCGAGCCCACGTTCTGCAGCGACCGCGGCAGGGCGTCCGTGATGGAGGTCGTGGCCGGTGTCATGGCCAGCCCCATCCCCGCGCCCAGCGGCACGAGACCGGTCGCGATCAGCCAGTACGGGCTCGACGCGTCCAGCAGGGAGAGGATCCCCATGCCCGCCGCGACGCCGACGAGACCGGCCACCCAGGGTCCCCGGAAACCGAACCGGCCGACCAGCACCGGGGCCGCCCGGGAGACCGGAACCATGGTCACGGCCATCGGCAGCATGGCGGTCGCGGCCATCAAGGCGCTGTCGCCGCGCACCAGTTGCAGGTACTGCATCATCACGAAGATGAACCCGAAGAACACGAAGAACTGAAGCATGATCGACAGCGAGCCCGCGGCGAAGTGGCGGTTGCGGAACAGCCGGGGATCGAGCAACGGGTTCTCGCGGCGCAGCTCGAAGAGGACGAAGCCGGCCAGCACGACCAGACCCAGCCCGATCCCGGCGAGCGTGACCGGGTCGGCCCACCCGCGGGTCGGCGCCTCGATGACCGAGTAGACGAGCGCCACCAGACCGGCCACGGCGAGCAGGGCGCCCCCGACGTCGAGCCTGGGCTGCTTCGCTTCGGCGGACTCGGGCACGAACAGCAGCGTTCCGATCAGGGCCACCAGGGCCAGAGTGACGTTCAGCAGGAACACCGAGCGCCATGACCAGCCCTCCAGCAGGGCGCCGGAGGCGAACAGTCCCACCAGCGCGCTGGCTCCGGCGACCGCCGCCCAGACGCTCACCGCCCGCGCCCGCTGAGCGCGCGGGAACGTCGTGGTGATGGTCGACAGCGTGGCCGGCATGACCAGCGCCGCACCCACACCGAGGACGCCCCGCAGCGCGATGAGCGCCGACGGCTCGGTCGTCAGCGCGGCGGCGGCGGACCCGGCGCCGAAGATCGTCAGCCCCGCGATCAGGGCCCGCCTGCGGCCGAACCGGTCACCCAGCGCGCCGGCCGGCAGCAGCAGCGACGCGAACACGAGGCTGTAGGCGTCGATGATCCAGGACAACTGCGTCTGCGAGGCATGGGTCTCGCGGGCGAGATCGGGAAGCGCCACGTTGAGCGAGGCCATGGCGGCCACCACCGTGCCGAGGGCGACGCAGGTGACCACCAGAACCAGGTTGTGTCGTACGGCCGGTGCGGGACCGGCGGCTGGGGTGCGGGTGGAGGGCATGGGCTCCGTCCTTCGTCCGAGCGGTCCGGGAGGTTCCCGGTGCCTGGACCCAGAGTCGGGAGTCGGCCCTGCGATTTCCACGTTGATGAATTACGGATGCGGCCCGTCGGCCGGTGCCCCGGGGCGGCGTCCGTACCCGGCCCCCGCACCCGAGTCGGGCGGAGACGCCGGTCAACGGGCCGGGGGCCCCGGGCCCGCGGACGGCCGGGGACGAGCGCGCCGACGCCCCCGTCCCCGGATCCGTACGACCGCTCACCACCTGTTGAATTTCCGGTCGCCTGTGTCGGGGGCCGGGGGAGCGGCCCTAGTGGTCGGTGGAGAGTGCCAGAAGGTCGGTCACCTGTCGGGCGACGAGATCCCATGCCGGGGCCGGGAGCCGGCCGAGGGAACCGTCCCGCAGTGCGTGCAGGGCCGCCTCGGTGTCGCCCCGGTACACGGCGTTCTCGCTGAACACCTCGTCCTCGGAGCGGACCGCGACGCGGAGGAGGGTGGTGCCGGTGGTGGTGCCGCTGGTGGTGTCTGTGTCTGTGCCTGCGCCTGTGCCGTTGCTGTCCTGGTCCCCGACGCCGTCTCCGATGCCGTCACCGTCACCGTCACCGTCGCCGTCGCCGTCGACGGAGTGCAGGGCGGCGGCGACGACGAGCGGCGACGGTCCGCCCGGCTCGGCCGGGGCCTTGACGTAGTTGCTGGTGACCGGTGTGCGCCAGCGCAGGCTCAGGAGCAGATGACGCTTGGCGATCACCTCGGCCAGATCGGTCTCGGTGACACCCTCCGGCTCCAGGACCACCGCGCGGGCGTCCAGGACGAGGGCCGCGGGGAGCAGGCAACGCAGCGTGCTGCCCACGATGTTGCCGCCCACCGTGGCCGTCCGGCGGACCGCGCCGGTCCCCACCGTGGAGGCCGCGCGGCGCAGCACCTCCGGTACACGGCCGTCGATGCGGTTCAGCACCACGGCCGCGCCCAGGGCGTCGGGCTCGATCGTGTTGGCCTCCGGGAGTTCACGCAGCGACATGGCGTGGTCGGGGAACCCGTCCCGTTGCCAGGTGGCCCACACCAGTGTGGCGCCGCCGATCGGCACCGCCCCTTGGGTCAGGTACTCCTGTGCTTCGGACACGGACGTGGGCAGACGCAACAGCACGACAGCCGACCTGCTTTCCTGGTGACTTGGCGGCGGGGTACTCGGTGTCTTGGCGAAAAGACCGTCGACAGGCGCATTTTCGCCGTACGGACGGGGGCGCGTACAGGGCACACTCCATCAACTGGTGCGCCCCGCCATGCGGTTGGGCCCACGTCGGGGGACCTCACCGGGGGCGGCCCACACGCGCTGTCCGCACTCGACGGGCGGCCATGGCGCCCGTCGCTTTCCTTTCCCGCGCCGCGAGTTGCTTCGTACCGCTGTCAACTACCCTGGTGGGAGCCGGAATAGGCAGCCCATCGGCCGCCGTGCCGGACCACGCTGATCCGCCGGCCGAAGCAATCGGTCATCCGGGAATCGGTCAGGGTGTCCTCGACGGGCCCCTGCGCCAGGACGCGCCCCTCGCGCAGGAGCAGCGCCCGGCCGACGGCCGGGGACAGCTCCTCCAGGTGGTGGGTGACCGTCACGGTGGCGAGGTGCGGGCGGCTCTCGGCCAGCCGCTGCATCGCTTCGACGAGGTCCTCCCGGGAGGGCAGATCCAGGGCGTTGAACGGCTCGTCGAGCAGGAGCAGGGCAGGCTCGGCCATCAGGGCCCTGGCGATCAGGACGCGGGCCCGCTGCCCGCCCGAGCAGACCCCGTACGGCCGGTCGGCCAGCTCCTTGATGTCCAGTTCGGCGAGCAGTTCGTGAGCGCGCCGGCGCACCTCGGCGTCGTACTTCCGCCACAGCGGCTGTACGGTCCCGGTGTGGCCCGTCAGGACGACGCCGTGGGCGTCGAGGTCCTGCGGCACGCGCTGTGCGGTGCTCACATGGCCGATGCGGGCGCGCAGCTCACGCACGTCGACCCGGCCGAGCCGGCAGCCGAGCACCTCGACGCTCCCGGTCGTCGGATGCATCAGCGCGCCCAGGAGACGCAGCAGGGTGGTCTTGCCCGCGCCGTTGGCGCCGAGCAGGGCCCAGTGCTCACCGGCCCGTACCGTCCAGTCGATCTCCGAGAGGATCACCTGGCGGGTCGTGTGACGGTGGACGCTCACGTCGCGGAGGGCGACCACCGTCCCCGGGCCGCCGGCGTCCGGCTCGGTCCGCACCTCGGCCATGTCCGCTCTCCCCTCGATCGGTCGTCGCGTCTCGCAGAGTAGATGCAGCGCGCATCTTGTTGCTGGCGCGTCCGCTGGGTGGACGGCGCAGGGTCGCGCTCGGCCAGGTCGGCCGCGAGCGCGCTGAGCCGAGGGACGCCCTTCCACCGTGGGCGGCTCACGATCACTTCAGGATGTTGACGGCGCGGGACACCACCAGCACCACGGTGACCAGGGAGACGGTGGACTGGAGCATCATCAGCATCTTGGCCCAGCGGGACAGCGGCATCACGTCGGTCGGGCTGAAGGCGGCGGAGTTGGTGAAGGAGAGGTACAGGTAGTCCAGGAACGCCGGTTCCCAGTCGGGCGGCGCGGATTCGGGGCTCTGCATCTGGACGAAGAGGAAGTCGGCGTACTGGCGGTGGCCCATCATGCGGTTCGCCGGCCCGCCCCGGTCCAACTCCCAGAACCACAGGGCGAACACGATGACGTTGGTGAGCCAGATGTTGCCGCCGGTCAGCAGCAGCGTCGTGGCGTTCGTCCCTTCGCCGCCGTGGACGAGGCCCCGCACCAGCTCGGCCGCGGCCCAGCCGTTGGCCAGGCTGATGAGCCCGATGAGGGCCAGCCCCAGCGACCGCAGCCACTTGTTCCGGGGCTCGACCCGGCGGGGGTTGGCGGCGACGAGCCCCAGCAGCAGGACCACTTCGAGGGCCGGCAGCACGCCGAACGGCAGGAGGGTCAACCGCTCAGGAAGCTTGAGCTGGAGGACGACCGCCACCAGGATCGCGGCGGTCACCGCCCAGCGCGGCTCCCCGTGCGTCACCCTCCGCCAGGCGGGGGCCACTTCGCGTTCACCGGACTCCAGGAGCCGTTCGATGCCGATGAGCCGGCTCTGGGTGTCGTTCGATCCGTCGTTCATGCGGGTGATTGTCGCGCGTGGCCCCGTACGCCGCGGCGCTCCCCGTCGTCGGTGGGCCGTCGCCGAACGGCAGGCAGGGTGCGCCGTACCGCGATGGGCGGCCGAAGAGGTGGGGGCCGCTGGGCCTCCAGGCGCCACGGCCTGCGGAAGTGGGTGCTTTGCGAGGATCTGGGTACCCGGCATCCATGATCGACGAAGCGCACACCACACTGGCCCTTTCTTCCATGGGCGCTCTCTGGCTGACGGTGGCGGGTGTCGCTGTGGTCGCCGTCCTGATCGCGGCATTCGTTGTCGGCGGTCGACGTGCCACCCGGCGCAAGGTGTCCACCCCGGCGCCGAACACGGAACTGGCACAACGGGCCCTGGCCGACCCCGCACAGCGTGGCGAAGGCTGGAGCACTCCCGATGACGACCCCGAACAGGGGAGCCCCCGCCGCTGACCGCGGACGGATGCGAAGCGGCGCCCGGCCGGCGACAGAAGCGGCGCGACCCGCGTGCCTTCGAAGACCTTGACCTCGTGGTTCGGCTGCCCGAGCGAAGACCTTGACCTCGCGGTTCGGCTGCCCGAGCGAGGACCTTGACCTCGCGGTTCGGCTGGCCGAGCCGGAAACCGTCGGGCCTCGGCCGATCGGCCGAGGCCCGACAGCGTGCGCCGTCAACCCGCTCCACAGCGGGCGGTGTGATCACTGATCAGAATCCGCCCGATCAATCGGCTGCGGTGGCACGTCCGGAATCATCGCTCTCCGCGAGCGGATCGACTCGATGGCCTCCGCCAGCCGCTGCACCAACGTCAGCTCGATGTCCTGGGATCCGTCCGCTGCAGCGGACGGATCCAGACCCCTGACACCATCGTCCACGTGCGCCGAGTTCCCGAGCGAAGCCCTGTCAAACAGGGGCCGTCGCAAGGGTTCACGCGCCCGCTGTCCCTTCGTAACGCCAGTCCATGGACGCACGGAAAGCGGGGCCGCCCGGAGTGCTTCCGGGCGGCCCCACTCGGCGTACGGTGCCGCGAGGTCAGGCGCGGTTGTTCTCGTAGTAGCCGCCGACCTGCTCGTGGTATCCGGCGTCGCCGACGTGCTTGTCCTTGTCGAACTCGGGGGAGTTCTTGATCTGGTCCTTGGTGAGCGCGACGTAGATCTTCTGCTCGTCCTGGTCGACGGACTGCACGGTGCCGGCCGGAAGCAGGACGTGCTTGCCGAAGATCCATACGCCGGTGTCGACGACGAGGTACGAGGAGCTGACGTCGTCCGAGTGCTTGTCGACCTTCCCGATGCTGCCGTCGGTCGCCTCGACCTTGTATCCGGTCAGGTCGGTGCCCGCGACGTGGCCGGTGGTCGGCTGGTAGCCCCAGATGCTGTCACTCATGAAACGGCTCCCTCATCGAAATTGTGTTCAGGGTCCGCAGGAAAGACCGCGGAGTCGTACAGGCGTCATCAAAATTCGGTGACTTTCCTCGTGATGTCGAGTGTCCTGAATATCGGACGCTACACATCAATTCTTCTACCAGCGGTACCAACGGCCCCGCTTGCCGCCGCTGGCCGTGGGCCGGATCACGAAGCCGAGGACCCATACGACCAGCACGATGACAGCGATCCACCACAGGGCCTTGAGTGCGAAACCGGCACCGAAGAGGATCAGGGCGAGCAGGAGAACGAGAAGAACAGGAACCATGATTATCAACCTCCGAGCCGTCGTGTGCCCTGCCCGACGATCTCCACTCCAGCGGATCTCGAATATTTCCTACGGCCTCGGAGTGGCCGGAATTCTGTGGGGTGTGTTCCGGGTTTGAGACTGTCATAAGTGGTGACACAGGAGAGGAAATATTTCTCCTCAGGAAACAGGATGTGAGCGGTTGTGGCTGCGGACGAGAAGGCTCAGGCCAAGGGCGAGCAGGCCAAGGGCAAGGTCAAGAAGGTCGTGGGCGGTGCCGTGGGCAACGAGTCCCTGAAGGCCGAGGGGCGTGCCGAAGAGTCCAAGGGTGATCTGCGCACGGCCAAGGAGAAGGCCAAGGACGCCATCAAGCCCAAGTAGTCCCCGCCGGCCGGTCCCGGTAGCCGCCCCGTCCTGCGGGCCAGGCTGCCGGGACCTGTGCTGTGTCCGAGGGAGCGGCGGAAGGCGGACGACCTGTCGGCCCTCGTGCCGGGAGGAGACGCGCATGATGCCCGTGGAGACGCGCATGATGCCCGTGGAGACCCGCGCGTGATGCCCGTGCGGACCGCCGCATGATCCCGGTGCGGACGGGTACTCGTCGGTCTCCGCGTGTTCTCCGCTACTCCTGGGGTTTGTCGTGGCCATTCGACACCAAGTGATCGAGCAGCCTCCTGACGCCGTCTGGGCGGTTCTCGAGGATCCCCGGCTCTACGCCGAGTGGGTCGTGGGGACTTCCGCCTCCTGGCCACTGGACAGGCGATGGCCGCAGGTCGACGCGGCGCTCGCGTATCGCGTGGACCTGGGCCCCTGGACCCTGGAAGGGCGGACGGTGGTCCGCCGGTGGGAACCGCCCCGCCGGCTGGAACTCGAAGCCGACAGCGGCCGCTTGGGCACGGCGCGCATCGCCGTCGAAGTGCGCCCCTGGGGCGGACAGACCCTGGTCCTGGTCGACGAGCACCCGCTGCGCGGACCGGGAGGAGCCCTGCACGCGGCGCCTCTCGACCTCCTGATCCAGTTGCGGCACCGAAGCATGCTGCCCCGCCTCGCCCGAACCGTGGAGCGCGTCGCCTCCGCGACCTCCGACACCACCGCCAGGGCCGTCCCGCGGGACTCGGCGACCAGTCGCCGGGCTTGAGGGGCGGAGGTTCCTGCCCGTTCGGCGCGCGGCCGACCCCGCGATCATCACCTCACGACACGCTCCTGCCGCAAGACCGTGATCGGCCTACGTATCCGGGGCGGAGGGAGAGAGTGCCATGAGCAACCACATCTCCGTGGACGACACCTGCGTCAGCGCGTTCTGGGAGCTGAAGGGGAAGCGTGAAGTCAACACGGTGCTCTACCGGCTCAGCGACGCCTTGGACACCTGTGTCGTCGAACGCCGGGCCAATCTGACGCACGACGAGCTTCTGTCGGCGCTGCCCGCGCACGAGCCCCGACTCGTCCTCCTCGACCTGGCCTTCGCGTCGGTCGACGGAGCGCGCCGCAACAAGATCCTGCTGATCTCCTGGGTGCCGCGCGGAATCACGCCTCAGCACGAGGCGGCCTACGCTCACGGCCGTGCCGCCCTGCTGCGCAGGCTCGACGGAAGTCTTCTCACCGTGCGGGCCACGGACTCGGCGGACCTGGACTACCACCGCCTGGTCTCCGAGGCCCAGGCAGGAGCGCGGGTCCGGGGCAGGTCGGGCAGCGTGAGCGGATCCACCGTCCCCGTGGCACGGACCGGCGCCTTCGGCGACGGCACGCGGTCCGCGTCGCGGAGACGTTCCGCGTGAGGCGTCGCCGAGGCTCCGCCGCACCGCTTCCGGGCCGGCTCCGCTGCCGGTCGGAAGCCGTGCGGCGGCACTCGCCCGTCACATGTTGATCATGTGGCCGGCCAGTCCGTGGACGGCCTCCTTGACGGCCTCTCCGAGAGTCGGGTGGCCGTGCACATTGCGGGCGACCTCGTTGACCGTCAGGTCCCACTGCTGGGCGAGCGTCAACTCCGGGAGCAGCTCGGTGACTTCGGGACCGATCAGGTGGGCGCCGAGGAGTTCGCCGTAGCGCGCGTCGCTGAGGAGTTTGACGAAGCCCGCCGTCTCGCCCAGGCCGTGGGCCTTGCCGTTCGCCGTGAACGGGAACTTCGCCACCTTGACGTCGAAGCCCCGCTCGCGCGCCTGCGCCTCCGTCCAGCCGAAACTGGCGATCTGCGGCTGGCAGTAGGTGGCCCGCGGGATCATGACGTAGTCGAGCTCCATCGTCTCGGCGTCGCCGATCGTCTCGGCCGCCACGATGCCCATCGACTCCGCCGCGTGGGCGAGCATCAGCTTCGCCGTCACGTCCCCGATGGCGTAGATGTGCGGCACGCTCGTACGGCAGCGGCCGTCGATGTCGATCGCGCCGCGGTCGGTGAGCTTCACCCCGGTGTTCTCCAGGCCGTAGCCCTGCACGCGCGGCTGGAACCCGATCGCCTGGAGCACCTTGCCGGCCTCGAGCGTCTGCCGCTGCCCGCCCGTGGTCACCATGACCTTGACCGAGCCTCCCGAGTCGTCGATCGCCTCGACGCGGGTGGACGTCAGTACGTTGATGCCGAGCCGCTTGTAGCGGCGGGCCAGTTCGGCGGAGACCTCCTCGTCCTCCAACGGGACGATCCGGTCGAGGAATTCGACGAGGGTGACCTGGACGCCGTAGTTGTGGAGCACGTAGGCGAACTCCACGCCGATGGCGCCGGCGCCCGCGATGACGATGCTGTCCGGGAGGGTGTCCGACAGGATCTGCTCCTCGTACGTCACCACGCGTTCGCTCAGCGAGGTTCCCGGGAGCAGCTTGGTGGTGGCGCCGGCGGCGATGATGCAGTTGCCGAAGGTGACGGTCTCGGAGCCGCCGTCGGTCAGGGCGACGTCGAGCGTGCGGTCGTCGCGGAAGGTGCCGCGGCCGGTGTACTGGGTGATCTTGTTCTTCTTCATCAGGTAGTGGACGCCCTTGACGCGTCCGTCCGCCACCTTGCGACTGCGGGTGAAGGCGGCGCCGTAGTCGAAGGTCACCTCGCCGTTCACCTGGATGCCGAAGGTCTTGGCCTCCTGGGTGAAGATGTGGGCGAGCTCCGCGTTGCGCAGCAGCGCCTTCGACGGGATGCACCCCACGTTGAGGCACACACCGCCCCAGTACTTCTCCTCGATGATCGCCGTGCTGAGTCCGAGCTGGGCGGCCCGGATCGCCGCGACATATCCTCCCGGGCCGGCGCCCAGGACCACAACGTCAAAGTGTGCGCTCATGGCGTTCAGCCTAGAACGCCACCCCGCCCGGCGACGTGACGGGCGCGCGGCCGTGGAGGCCGCGGGAAGGGCGGGCCGTGGCACGCCGACGGGCCGGCCCCGGGCAGGGGCCGGCCCGTACGGCAGGCCGTGTCGGGCGGCGTCACGCGCCGCCCGACGTCAGGCCGTGTGAGGCGGCGTCACGCGCCGCCCGACCTCAGACGAGGTCGAACCGGTCCAGGTTCATGACCTTGTCCCAGGCGGCGACGAAGTCCTTCACGAACTTCGCCTTGGCGTCGTCGCTCGCGTAGACCTCGGCGAGCGCGCGCAGCTCGGAGTTCGAGCCGAAGACGAGGTCGGCACGCGTGCCGGTCCACTTGACCTCGCCGGTGGCGTCGTCGCGGGCCTCGAAGGTGGTCGCGTCCTCGGAGATCGCCGTCCACGTCGTGCCCAGGTCGAGCAGGTTGACGAAGAAGTCGTTCGTGAGCTGTCCGGGGGTCGCGGTGAGGACACCGTGCGCGGACTGGCCGTGGTTGGCGCCCAGGACACGCAGACCGCCGACGAGGACGGTGAGTTCCGGTGCGCTCAGGGTCAGCAGGTTCGCGCGGTCGAGCAGCAGGTACTCGGCCGGGAGGCGGTTGCCCTTGCCCAGGTAGTTGCGGAAGCCGTCCGAGGTCGGCTCCAGCGCGGCGAAGGACTCCGCGTCGGTGTGCTCGTCCGTCGCGTCGACACGGCCCGGGGTGAAGGGCACCTGGATGTCGTGACCGGCGTCCTTGGCGGCCTTCTCGACCGCGGCGACACCGCCGAGGACGATCAGGTCGGCCAGCGAGACGTGCTTGTCACCGGCGTTGAAGTCGCGCTGGACGCTCTCCAGCGTGCGCAGCACCGTGGCCAGCGTGTCGGGGTCGTTGGCCTCCCAGCCGCGCTGCGGCTCCAGACGGATGCGGCCGCCGTTGGCGCCGCCGCGCTTGTCGCTGCCGCGGAACGTCGAGGCCGACGCCCACGCGGTGAAGACGAGCTGCGCGACCGTCAGGTCCGAGGCGAGGATCTTCGCCTTGAGGGCGCTGACGTCCTCGGCGCCGATGACCTCGCCCTGCGCCTCCGGCAGCGGGTCCTGCCACAGCAGCGTCTCCTCCGGGACCTCCGGGCCGAGGTAGAGGGACTTCGGGCCCATGTCGCGGTGGGTCAGCTTGTACCAGGCCCGTGCGAAGGCGTCCGCGAACTCGGCGGGGTTCTCGTGGAAGCGGCGGGAGATCGGCCCGTAGATCGGGTCGAAGCGCAGCGACAGGTCCGTCGTGAGCATCGAGGGGGCGATCTTCTTCGACGGGTCGTGCGCGGCCGGGACGGTGCCCTCGCCCGCGCCGTCCTTCGGCTTCCACTGGTTGGCGCCGGCCGGGCTCTGGGTCAGCTCCCACTCGTAGCCGAAGAGGTTGTCGAAGAAGCCGTTGCTCCACTGGGTGGGCGTGGTGGTCCAGGTGACCTCCAGGCCGGAGGTGATGGCGTCGGCGCCCTTGCCGGTGCCGTACGTGCTCTTCCAGCCCAGGCCCTGCGCCTCGATCGGGGCGGCCTCGGGGTCGTCGCCGACGCTCTCCGCCGGTCCGGCGCCGTGGGTCTTGCCGAAGGTGTGACCGCCCGCGATCAGGGCGACCGTCTCCTCGTCGTTCATCGCCATCCGGCGGAAGGTCTCACGGATGTCGCGGGCCGCGGCGATCGGGTCCGGGTTGCCGTTCGGGCCCTCGGGGTTGACGTAGATGAGACCCATCTGGACGGCGCCGAGCGGGTTCTCCAGCTCGCGGTCGCCCGTGTAGCGCTCGTCGTCGAGCCAGGTGGTCTCCGGGCCCCAGTACACGTCCTCCTCGGACTCCCACACGTCCTCACGGCCACCGGCGAAGCCGAAGGTGTCGAAGCCCATCTGCTCCAGGGCGACATTGCCGGTGAGGATCATGAGGTCGGCCCAGGAGAGGCTCTGGCCGTACTTCTTCTTCACGGGCCACAGCAGACGGCGGGCCTTGTCCAGGTTGCCGTTGTCCGGCCAGCTGTTCAGGGGGGCGAAGCGCTGCTGTCCGGCACCGGCGCCGCCGCGGCCGTCGCTGATGCGGTAGGTGCCCGCGCTGTGCCAGGCCATACGGATCATGAAGGGGCCGTAGTTGCCGAAGTCGGCGGGCCACCAGTCCTGCGAGGTCGTGAGCACCTCGGCGATGTCCTGCTTCACCGCGGCGAGGTCGAGGGCCTGGAAGGCCGCGGCGTAGTCGAAGTCCTCGCCGAGCGGGTTGGCCACGGCGGGGTTCTTGGCAAGGATCTTCAGGTTGAGACGCTCCGGCCACCACTGGCGGTTGCCGCCGCCCTGGGTCGGGTGCGGAGCGCGGCCGTGCGCGACCGGGCAGCCGCCCGCCCCCTCCGTTTTCGCGTCGGTGACGATCGCGTCGTGGTTCTCAGACATGGGAATCCTTCCGGAAGGGCCGATCTACGTGCTCAGCGACTACGGGTGGGGGGAACAGCCGGGGCCGGGCCCCGGAATCCGGCCCCGGAACCTTCGGCGGAGCCGACGGGGAGGCCGTTGTTTTCGGACGATAACGCGCAAAGGGGGCGATCCGTCGCGCGACCGGGGGTGGGAGTGCCGTACGCGGCGCGCGCCGGACCGGCTGGACCGGTCCGATGCGGGGTACGGATCCCGCCACGGCGAGCGGACGGAGGGCTGTGTGCCACGTGCGGGGAGGTGCGGCGCCGGGTCGCCCGCCGCGGCGGCGATCGCGTCGCCGCCGGGGCGGTTCCGGGCTCCGGGAGCTTCCCGGGCTGCGTGTCACGGCGGCCGTCACGCGCAGGCCGCCGCCGCGTGGTTCCACGGCGGTGGTCCCGACATCTGTGTCTCTCCTGCTCGTGCCGAAGTGTTCTTGTCCCTTGGCCAGTGCCAAAACCGATCCTACGATGGACAGAGTCCAAGTCAAGAAGGACACCAGACCCATATTCGATCGGACCCAGGATGCACACGGATAAACTGCGGGTTCCCACCGATCCTGAAAAGGTGAACCGATATGAGTGACCTGCTGGAGCGACTGCGAGGGCGTGGCTGGCGGATGACTTCCCAGCGGCGCGTCGTTGCGGAGGTCCTCGACGGCGATCATGTGCATCTCACGGCCGACGAGGTGCACGCCCGTGCGGCCGAACGGCTGCCCGAGATCTCCCGGGCGACCGTCTACAACGCCCTGGGGGAGCTGGTCTCGCTCGGCGAGGTGATCGAGGTCACCACCGACGGACGCGCCAAACGCTACGACCCGAACGCGCACCGCCCGCACCAGCATCTGGTGTGTTCCGCCTGCGGCACCGTCCGTGACGTCCACCCCACCGGCAACCCGCTGGCCGACCTTCCCGCGACGGAACGATTCGGTTTCACCGTGGCCGCCGTCGAGGTCACCTACCGGGGGCTGTGCCCTTCGTGCGCCTAGGGCGTACCCGCGTCGCGTGGCATGTCCCGGGCGGGACGCCGAGGACACGCCCTAGGCTTCGGCCATGATCGAGACCGAGCGGGATCTCTCAGGGGCGATACGGATCAGGCCCGGCGGACCGGGCGACGCGCGGGCGGTTCTGGACATGCTCGACGGAGCGGTGGCCTGGATGAACGCCCGGGGCAACACCGAGCAGTGGGGCACGACCCCGTACTCGGCGACGACGGGCGGGGCCGAGCGTGTCCGGCGGTACATGACCGAGAACGCGCCCTTCGTCGCGGAAGCCGGGGGAGTACCCGTCGGCGCCATGGTCCTCGACACCGGGCCCAGCCCGCAGATGCCGATCGAGCCCGCCGGAGAACCCGAGCGGTACGTCCGGCTGCTGGTGTCCGACCGACGGCACGCCGGCCGCGGCATCGGGGCCGCGCTCCTCGCCCACGCCGTCGAGGAGACACGGCGGTCCGGCGTCGAGCTGCTGCGGGTCGACTGCTGGGCGGGCGGCGGGGGCGAACTGGTCGCGTTCTACGAGCGCCAGGGATTCACCCCCACCGAGCGGTTCCTCTCCGGAGCCTGGCCGGGCCAGGTGCTGGCCCGGCGCGTCGGCGTACCGCGTGCCCGGAGCGATCAGGAGAGGTAGTCGGCGACGAGCTCGGCGAACTCCTCCGGCGCCGCGAGCCTGACCCCGAGGCTCTCGGCCTTGGCACGCTTGGATCCGGCACCCTCGCCGGCGACGACCAGGGTCGTCTTCTTCGACACACTGGAGGACGAACGGCCGCCGGCGCGCTCGATGAGCTCGTTCATCTGGTTGCGGCTGAGCTGCTCCAGGGCGCCGGTCATCGCACCCGTGACCACCACCGTCATCCCGGCCAGCGGCCCGCCGGCCGTCTCGCCGCCCTCCGCGTCCGGGCCGTCCTCGCCGGGCGCGGCGGGCGGCGTCGCGCCCGGCTCGGTCATGTTGACGCCCGCGGCGGCGAGCTTGTCGATCAGCGGGGCCAGCTCGGCGAGCTCCGCGACGATCGAGGGGGCCTTCTCCGTGCCGATCCCTTCCACCCGCTGCATCGCCTCCGCGTCCGCCGCCCGTATGTGCTCCATCGTCGCGAAGTACCGGGCGATGCGCCGGGACATGGAACGGCCGGTGCCGCGGACACCCAGCGCGCACAGCACCCGGGACAGCGGTCTGCCCTTGGCCGTCTCGATCGCGGCGAGGAGGTTGTCGGTGCTGGTCTCGCCCATCCGCTCCAGGCCGAGGAGCTGCTCGCGCGTCAGGTGGAACAGACCGGCGAGATCGGCGACCAGTCCGCTCTCGACGAGCTGGACGACCCGTGTGTGGCCGAGGCCCTCGATGTCGAGCTGGTCGCGGCCCGCCGCGTACGAGAGGGCGGCCACCAGATGACAGTTGCGGCCCTGCTCGCAGCGCCACCGCTGCTCGCTGGTGTCGATGGCGGACCCGCAGTTCGGGCACGTCTCGGGGAAGAGGATGGGCTGTTCCTCGCCGGTGCGCAGATGGGCGACCGGAGCCTCGACGCGGGGGATGACGTCCCCGGCGCGGTGGACCATCACATGGTCGCCCAGCCGCAGATCGCGACGCGTGATGTCCGCCGGGTTGTGCAGGGTCGCGTACGTGATCGTCGAGCCGTCGATCTCGACCGGCTCCAGCACCGCGCGCGGGGCGACGATGCCGGTGCGGCCCACGTTCCACTCGACCGCCAGCAGCCGGGTGATCTTCTCGACGGCCGGGAGCTTGTACGCGATCGCCCAGCGCGGCGCGCGTGAACCGGACCCCGCGGCCCGCTGGTCGGCGGCCAGGTCCGCCTTGACGACGATCCCGTCGATCCCGAACGGCAGCTCGGCGCGCAGCGCCCCGATCTCCTGGACCCGGGCCAGCACCTGCTCGGCGTTCGCCGCCGTGACACCGGGGACGGCCGTGCTCGCGGTCGTGTTCACGCCCAGACCGGCCGCCCGGGCCATGAGCTCGCTGTGCGCGAGCTCGCCGAGCCGGGCGGCCTCCGCGGCCTCGGTGCCCGGCACCGGCAGCAGGCCGTAGCCGAAGAAGGTCATCGGAACGGTGTAGGCGCGCTCCTTGGCGCGCAGCGTGCCCGCCGCGGCGTTCCGCGGGTTCGCGAACGGCTGCCCGCCGTGCGCGGTGCGGACCTCGTTGGCGTGCTCGAACTGCGCCGTCGTCATGAGGACTTCGCCGCGCACCTCCAGCGTGAGCGGTTCGGCGAGTTCGCCGGGCAGGCCCTCGATCGTCCCGATCGCGTGCGACACGTCCTCACCGGCGGTGCCGTCCCCGCGGGTGATCAGCCGGGTGAGCCGCCCCTCCTGATACCGCGCCGCGATGGCCAGGCCGTCGAGCTTCGGCTCGACGCTGTACCGCTCCACCTCGTGACCGGTGCGCCGGGCCAGCGACGCCGTCCAGGCGACGAACTCCTCGGAGGAGAAGACGTTGTCCAGGCTCAGCATCGGCACCGTGTGCGGGACGTCCCCCTCGACGGCGCCGCCCGCGACCTTCCCGGTCGGCGAGTCGGGCAGCACCTGCTCGGGATGGGCCGCCTCCCACGCGGCGATGCCGCGCACGAGCCGGTCGTACGCGTCGTCGTCCAGCACGGACGTGCCGCCCTCGTAATAGGCTGCCGACGCCTTCAACGCGTCCTCGACCGCCTGCGCGTAGGCGACGGCGTCCACGATCACTGCAACAGGTGTTGTCATACCCGTCATCCTGCCTGCCACCACTGACAATGCCCTCCCGGCGGCCGCTTCGGGACAGGCACTTCGGGCGATGCGGGCAAGTGCGTCACCCGGAGGTGACAGGGGGCCGGAGGGTGAAGTAGACCTGGGACGACCGCGCCACCGCGCGGGTCCCCCGGGCCGCACCGGCAGGTCCCCGCCCGGCCCCCAGCCGCCCTCAAGGAGTGCCCATGCTCACCGCGCTCGGTCTCGGTCCGGCCGAGGAGGAGATCTACCGTCTCCTGGTGGCGCGGGGACGGGCGGCCGTCGAGGAACTGGCGGCCCGCAGCGGCCGCCCCGAGTCCGAGGCGCGCGACATCCTCACCACGCTGGCCGGGCGCGGTCTCGTCGTGCCGCAGACGGCCGAGGGCGCCGCCACCGTCTTCGTGGCGGCGCCTCCCGCGGTCGCCCTCGGCGGGGAACTGCGGCGTCGGCGCGACGAGTTGAGCGCGGCGGAGCACGCGGTGCTCACGCTCGCCGAGCAGCACCGCTCGGGGGCCGAGGGCGGTGCGGTCGAGGTGATCGGCGACATCGACGCGGTCCGGCACCGGTTCCGGCAGCTCCAGGAGTCCGCCCGGCACGAGGTGCGGTCGATGATGGTGCCCGAACAGACGGTCGTGTCACGCGACGACAACACGGCGGAGGAGGGCGGGATCCACCGGGGGGTGCTCTACCGGACGATCCTGCACCGGGACGCGCTGAGCGAGCCCGGTCTGGTCACCCAGGCCCTCGCCGTACTGGGGGCCGGACAGCAGGTGAGGGTCGCCGACGCCGTCCCGGTCAAACTCATGATCGCGGACCACGATCTCGCGATGCTCCCCCTGTACAGCGGCCGCAACACCGCCGCCGCCTCGGTGCTCGTGCACGCCGGGGGACTCCTGGACGCCCTCGTCGCCTACTTCGAGCTGGCCTGGGAGCACGCCTATCCGCTGGCGCCGCACACGGCCGGCGACGGGATCGTCGAGCAACGCCCGGACGAGATAGACGAGTTCGACGCCCGGATGCTGGCCCTCGTGCTGGCCGGGCTCACCGACCAGGCGGTGGGGGCGCGCCTCGGCGTCTCGCGGCGCACCGTGCAGCGGCGCATCGGTGAACTCATGGCGCGGGCCGGCGCCGAGAGCCGTATCCAGCTCGGCTGGCACGCCGCGCGCCGGGGCTGGGCCTGAGGCCCGCTTCGTGGCGGGCGGGGGCTCGACGGGGGAGCGAGCCGGGTGCGCGTGCGTCAGTGTCCGCGGACCGCGGGTGAGGGCCGTACGGACCGGGTGACGACGAGGTCACCCTCGCGGGGACCGGGAGGCAGGCCCGTCTCGACGTCGGCCTGGCGGAGCTCGGCGAGCAACTCGGTCTGTCCGGCGAGCAGTTCGGTGAGGATGCGGCGGGCGGCACGCAGCAGTTCGGCGACGTCGCCGCCGGCGAGCGCGTAACTGACGGTCGAGCCCTCGCGGATGGACACCACGATGCCCGAGCGGCGCAGCACGGCCAGTTGCTGCGAGAGGTTGGACGGTTCGACCTCGATCTCGCTGAGCAGGTCGCGTACCGAGACGGGGCCGCTCTGCAGCAGCTCCAGGACGCGGATGCGCACAGGGTGTCCGAGCATGCGGAAGAACTCGGCCTTGGCCTGGTAGAGGGGAACCTGCCTGTTCAAAATCGTTCGCTCCCTGCCGCCTGGGGACGGGCTGTTTCTCCGGGCTGGTGCGGTGGCTGTCCGCGTCCCGCCGCGAACGGTGCCCGAAGGACCGATCCTGGCGGCTCCACCTCCGCACGCCCACGAGATTGACTCCATCTGGATGTACCTAAATGAAGAAGTCTTCAAGTCGTGGGCATGCGAAAGCGCGGAGAACGTGGCTGTCTACACCTCTAGTTCGGCTTCGATGCGTGCGAGCTGGTGGCGGGCCATGGCCAGGTTGGACGTCCCCTTGTTGAGCACCAGGTACAGGAACAGTCCGTTGCCGTCGCGGCCGGTCAGGGGACGGATCAGGTGGTACTGGCTCTCCAGCGTGATGAGTACGTCCTCGATCTTGCTCTTGAGCCCGAGGTGCTCCATCGTGCGCACCTTGGCCCGGACCACGTCGGTGTTGCCGGCCGCGGCGACGTTCAGGTCGAGGTCCTTGCCGCCCCCCAGCGTGCCCAGCGCCATGCCGCTCGTGTAGTCGACGAGGGCCACGCCCAGCGCGCCCTCGATCGACGTCATCGTCTCCTTGAGGGAGATCTCCACATTTGCCATACCGATGTCTCCTTCGGGTCACCGCGCGGACGGAGGAGTTCCCGACCGGCCGGTGACCCGGACCCTACGGACCGCCCGCCGGGGAGATCCGGCTTCTTTCGGGACTGACGGAAGGAGCATCGAAAGGCGCGTCAGGGGACAGTTAATTGATCGTCATTGGGCTGTCGTTGATCACGATTGGCGCCCCGCGCCCGGTGCGCACGTGACGGCGAACTCCGCGAACCACGCCAGCATCTCCGGGTGGGTGATGGACCCTTCACTGCTGACCTCGCCGGGGCGGGCGCCCTGGAGGACGCGTTTGACCGGGACCTCGAGCTTCTTGCCGGTGAGCGTGCGCGGCACGGCGGGGACCTGCACGATGACGTCGGGCACGTGGCGCGGGGACAGCCGGCTCCTGATGGCCCCGGCGACGTGCCGGCGCAGCCCGTCGTCGAGCGCGGTGCCCTCGGCGGGTACGACGAACAGCGGCATGAAGTAGGCGCCGTCGGGCTGTTCGACACCGATGACGAGGCTGTCGGCGATCTCGGGGAGCTGGTCGACCACGGCGTAGATGTCGGCGGAACCCATGCGTACGCCGGAACGGTTCAGGGTGGAGTCCGAGCGCCCCGCGACGACGACGGACAGATCGGTGTCGACGGTGACCCAGTCGCCGTGCCGCCAGATTCCGGGGTAGGTGTCGAAGTAGCCGGCCCGGTAGCGGGTCCCGTCCGGGTCGTCGACGAAGCGGAGCGGCATCGAGGGCATCGGCGCGGTCACCACCAGCTCACCCTGTTCACCGGTCAGCGGGCGTCCCTCGGGGTCCCAGGAGGCCAGGGCGACGCCGAGGGCGGGCGCCTGGATGCGGCCGACGCGGACGGGCAGCAGCGGGGTGCTCCCGGCGAGGACCGAGCAGACGTCGGTGCCGCCGCAGATGGACTGGAGCCGCACTCCGGGCGTCAGCCGGTCGTGGACCCACCGCCAGGTGCCGGGCGGCAGGGCCGATCCGGTCTGCAGCACGGTCCGCAGCCGGCCCAGACCGAACGTGTCCGCGGGACGCGTGTCGGCCTTCTCCGCCGCGGTGAGGTACGCGGCCCCCACGCCGAGCACGGTCGCGCCGGTCCGTTCGGCGATCTCCCAGACGCCGTCGAGACCGGGATACGTCGGGCTGCCGTCGTACAGGACGACCGTGCTGCCGTGCAGCAGCCCGCCGACCAGGAAGTTCCACACCATCCAGCTCGTGGAGGTGATGAAGAGATAGCGGTCGTCGGCGCGCAGGTCGATGCCCAGGCCCAGGGCCTTGAGCAGTTCGAGCACGATGCCGCCGTGCCCCTGGACGATCCCCTTCGGTATCCCGGTCGTTCCGGACGACCAGAGGATCCACAGCGGGTGGTCGAAGGGCACCTCGGCGAACTCCGGCTCGCCGTCCGCGCACGGCAGCGCGGACCACAGGTGCCGCTGTACGCCGGGCCGCCCGGACCACGGGTCGGCCGGGGAGGTGAAGAGGTTGTCGACGGCGAGGAGGTGGCGGACGGTGGGCAGGCCGTCCACGAGTTCGGCGACCTGCGGGCGCCTGTCGTACGTCTTGCCGCCGTAGCGGTATCCGTCCGCCGCGACCAGGACCTTCGGCCGTGCCTGGCGGAGCCGGGCGAGCACGGCGGGTGTGCCGAAGTCCGGGGAGCAGGCCGTCCACACGGCGCCGACGGCGGCCGTCGCGAGGAGCGCCACCACGGTCTGGCGGAGGTTGGGGAGGTATCCGGCCACGCAGTCGCCGGGCTCGACGCCCATGCCGCGCAGCGCCGCCGAGACATCGGCGACCTGCCGGCGCAGTTCCCGCCAGGAGGTCTCCTCGGGCGTGCCGTCCTCGGCCAGGCTCACGAGCGCCGGGCGGGCGTCCGTGGCTCGGGCGAAGCAGCGTTCGGCGAAGTTCAGCCGGGCGCCGGGGAACCAGTCGGCTCCCGGCATCGATGCGTCGGCCAGGACCTCCTCGTAGTCGGAGACCGCGTCCAGCCCGTAGAACTCCCACACCGCCGACCAGAATCCCGTGAGGTCGGTGGAGCTCCACCGCCACAGCTCGGCGTAGTCGGAGAAGCGGAGCCCGCGTGCCTCGCCCAGCCAGGCCATGAAGCGCGCGACGTCGGAGTCCTCCAACTCGCGGCGACCGGGGGACCACAGCAGGTCGGTGTCGGTGTTCATCGGGTGCCTTCCTGGGCTGGACGCGGCCGTTCAGCCGGTTTCCACGTCGCGGAGCAGTTCTTCCGCGCGCGGCCAGGGACCGTGGCCGGACGCGGGGTTGAGATGGCCGACCTCGCCGAGTTCGACCAGGGTGCCGCCCCAGTCGCGGGCCAGGGCGGCGACCCGTTCGGCCGTGCCGAGAGGGTCGTTCGCGCTGGCCGCGACGATGCTGGGGAAGGGCAGCGGGGTCCGGGGCACCGGCGTCCAGCCGTTCTCGCGGAGTACGTCCGGGGTCGGATAGCCCTCGGGCAGCGGGGTGTCGAAGTCCGGCGGTGTCGCGAGCAGCGCTCCGCGCACCCGGTCCGCGGTTCCCTGGGCCCAGTGGACCGTGGTGATCACGCCGGCGCTGTGCGCGACGAGCACGACGGGGCCCTCGGTCTCCGTGATCACCTTGTCGAGCGCCGCGACACGGGCCTCACGGCTCAGGCCGTCCTCGGTGAGCGGAGGCACGGTGCGTACGGTGCGCCCCGCCTCCGCCAGCCGGTCCGCCAGCAGGGTCTGCCAGTGCTCCGCGACATGATCGCGCAGCCCCGGGACGATCACGACCACGGGATCCGTCGTCGCGCCCACCGGGTCCCTGTTCACCGCCACCGGACCGGTCGCCGCGGCCACCGGGCCGGCGCTCGTGGCGGCCGGGTCGTTTCCGGCGCTCACGCGGTCACCACCGCGTCCTCCGGCTCGGCCGCCTGGGCGGGGCCGCTCGTCAGACGCCGCAGGTCACGCTCGTAGAAGTGACGGCCGATCAGGAACGCGGTGGTGGCGGCGAGCGCACCGAGCGGGACGATCCGCAGGGCACCGAGCAGCCCCAGGTGGTCGGCGAGCGCGCCCGTGACCGCGGGGCCCGGAGCCAGACCGAGCAGGCTGTTGGCGAAGGTGAGGGTGGCGAAGGCCGTCGCGGAGATGGCCGCGGGAGTCAGGTTCGCGACCATGGCGGTCGCGGGCCCGGCCGTGCCCGCCGACAGCAGGGCCCCGGCCGCCAGCACCATGAGCTGGAGCGGCCCGGTCGGCAGCCGGAACGCGGTCATGAGCAGGGCGAGCGAGCCGAGGCTGCACCCGATGGCCACCGCCCATTTGCGGAGGGGGAACGCCCGGCTGACGCGGTCGGAGACGATGCCGCCGCCGATCATGCCGACACCGATCACGAGGATGAAGACGCCGGCCGTCGCGCCGGCCTTCGCGGTGGGCATGTCGTAGTAGCGGTTGAAGTAGCTGGGCAGCCAGGCCATCAGGGAGGCGGCGATGAACAATTGGAGCCCGCTGCCCACGTAGGCGCTGATCACCGAGACGGAGGAGAACAGCCGGGGCAGCAGCAGACGCAGCCGGCCACGCGGTCCCGGATCGGGCTCGGCCCCGGCGGGAGCGGCCTCCGGGCGCAGTCGCCTCTCGGTGACGACGACACCGTAGACCGCGGCCAGCACCAGGCCGAAGACGCCCATGACACCGAACGCCCAGCGCCAGCCGAGGTGCTGGGCGACGGCGCCGCCGATCGAGACGCCGAGCACCGAACCGAAGGCCCCGCCCGCGATGAAGGCACCCGAGAGCGTGGCGCGCAGCCCGATCGGGAAGATGCTCAGGACGACGGCGATGCCGACACTTCCGTACGCCGCCTCGCCGACGCCCACGAAGAGGCGGCCGACGAACATCTGGTCGTAGTTCGCGGAGAGCGCGCAGCCGAGGGTCGCCACGCTCCACATCACCGCGGCCAGGAGCAGGCTCTTGACCCGGCCCCAGCGGTCGGCGATCAGCGACATCGGGAAGGTGAGCAGGCCGACCATGAGGGCGACGACGCTGCTGAGTGTGCCGAGCCTGGCGTCCGAGAGCAGCCACTCGCTCTTGAGATCCGGGAAGACGGCGTTGAGGACCTGCCGCGACATGTAGTCGGACAGCAGCAGGCCGAAACTGAGGGCGAAGACCACCCAGGCATAGCGTCGGGACACGGGCCATCCGGAAGAGACGGACGGGACGGACGATACGGCCGGGTCCGTCCCGGGGATGGCGCCAGCAGTGGTGTGCAACTCCATTGTCATCACCTCACGCGCTGTGGGAAAAGGGAGGGGTCAGAACGGTCTGTCGCCGACGATTCCCGCGCGCTCCATGCGGCGGACGGCGGGCCAGTAGTCCTGTACGGCGTAGTGCTGGGTGGAGCGGTTGTCCCAGATGGCGACGCTGTTCGGGGTCCAGCGCCAGCGCACCTGGTACTCCGGGATCGCGGCCTGTGCGATCAGGTAGTTGAGCAGGAGGCTCGCGCCGGGCGCGAAGTCCTGTCCGAACCGCACGTTCCCGGGCGTGTGGTAGTTGACGAAGTGCGTGGTGAACGCGTTGACGAAGAGGATCTCCTCGCCGGTCTCCGGGTGGACGCGGACGACGGGGTGCTCCGCGTCCGGGAACTGCGCCTTGAGGGCCTGCCGCTTCTCCTGCGGCATGACGGCGCCGAACGTGGCCTCGATGCTGTGCCGGGCGCGCAGCCCCCGGATCTTGGTGCGGATCTCCTCGGGCAGCCGACGGTAGGCCTCGGCCATGTTGACCCAGATCGTGTCGCCGCCGACGGGGGGACCCTCGACACACCTCAGTACGGCACCCATGGCCGGGTTCTCGCGCCACGTGCCGTCGGTGTGCAGGGCGTTCTCGTAGTGCTCGGCGGGACTGTCCAGGTCCTTGTAGATCCGCACCAGGCCGGGGTGCTCGGGGTCGCTGCCGGCCACCGGGTGGTCCTCCAGCGCGCCGAATCGCTCGGCGAACGCGACGTGTTCGGCGCGGGTGAAGTCCTGGTCGCGCAGGAACAGCACCTTGTACTGGAGCAGCAGGGCCTTGATCTCGGCGAACAGGTCGTCGTCGCGGGCGGCGTCGCCGAGGTTCACGCCGGACAGTTCCGCGCCGATCGAGCAGGTCAGCGGTTCGACCCGGATCGAGCCGCGGTGGTGGGCGCGGACCGGTGCGCCCTCGGGCGGAGCGAGTGTGTGTTCCATGGTGCTTCCTCCTGGAGGCGGTGAAGTGCCGGGAAACGGGGTGGAGTCGGCGGCGCGGACGCCGGTGGTCAGAGGACGAGGACCGACGATCCGGTGGTCCGGCCGGCCTCCAGGTCACGGTGCGCCTGGGCGGCGTCCTCGAGGGCGTAGCGCTGGTTCACCCGGATGCGGATGCGCCCGGAGGTGACGTGCTCGAAGAGTTCACCGGCGAGTTCGGCCCGCTCCGCGGGGTCCGCGATGTAGTCGGCGAGGGCCGGGCGGGTGACGAACAGGGAACCCTGGACGGCGAGTTGCATGGCGTCGATGGGCGGGACGGGGCCGGATGCGGTGCCGAAGCAGACGAGCAGGCCGCGCCGTCGCAGCGAGGCGAGCGAGGAGGCGTACGAGGTCCTGCCGACGCTGTCGAAGACCACCGGGACCCCGGCGCCGTCGGTGAGTTCACGCACCCGCTCGGCCACGTTCTCGCGCTGATGGTGGATGACGTGGTCGCAGCCGTGCGCCCTTGCCAGTTCGGCCTTCTCCTCGGTGGACACCGTGCCGATGACGTTCAGGCCGAGCAGCTTGGCCCACTGGCAGACGATGAGGCCGACGCCGCCCGCCGCGGCCGTGAGCAGGATCGAGTCACCCGCCGTGAGGGGGTGGATCCTGCGGAGCAGGTACGCGGAGGTCAGACCGCGCATGGTCATCGCCGCGGCGGTCTCGAAGCCGATGCCGTCCGGCAGCCGGATCAGAGAGCCGACGGGCATGACACGTTCGGTGCTGTAGGCGCCGAGCGGACTTCCGGTGTACGTGACCCGGTCGCCCTCCGTGAACCCGACGACGCCGGCGCCGACCGCCTCGACCACGCCCGCCGCCTCGACGCCGAGCCCGGCGGGCAGCGGCGCGGGGTAGAGCCCGGTGCGGAAGTAGGTGTCGGCGAAGTTGAGTCCGACGGCGTGGTGGCGGATCCGGACCTCGCCGGGGCCGGGGTCGCCGACGACGACCTCCTCCCAGCGCAGGACCTCGGGACCGCCGGTCTCCTTGAATCGAATGGCGTGGGCCACGGGGGCGCTCCGTTGTTCGTGTCGGTTGGTGGTCGGGGGGAGGAGGAGGGGACCGCCGGAACCGGGGGGTCTGGCCCCGGCGGCCCCGTGGCGTGGTGACCGCGGCCACGGTGGGGCCGTCGCCTACAGCCGGACCGTCGTCCACGGGCGGGGAGTTGCCCACGGGCGGGCCGTCGCCCACGGGCGGATCGTCGCCCATGGGGCGGACCGTCGGGCCGGCCGGTGCGGCTGCCGGGCGGGGCGCCCTGGAGTCCGTCCCCGCGGGCGGGCGGCCGTCACGGCCGGGCCGTGTCCCAGGTGCGGTTCTGGCGTGGCGGGCAGCGGTGGGGTCAGGCGTCGCGCAGCATGAAACCGCGCTGTCCCGGACGGCGGTTCGGCACCATCCCGAGCCGGGCGAGGGTCTCGTCGGTGCTCCCGTAGGTCTCGCCGATCTTGTAGATCTTCCTGGCCTCGGCGCCCGTCGCGATGTCACGGCCGAGCGCCTGGGAGATCTGCACCATCTGCTCGACCTGCTCGACGCTCGACATGCGCTCGCCCTTGCGCCGCCACAGGTTGTCCTCGTTGCCCACCCGGACGTGCACGCCGAGCGCGATGCCGATCGCGTTCATGGGCGCCACGGCACGCATGGAGCTCTCGATGGTGAGGACGGCGCCGTCGGGGACGCGACGGACGAACTCGATGAGGTCGGCGGGGTGACGGCCGGCGAAACCGCCGCCGATCGCCACGTAGTTGAGGACCAGCGGGCCGGTGTGGACGCCGGAACGGATGAGCCGCTCGACGGTCTCGAGCTGGGCCAGCGTGGCGAGCTGGAAGTGCGGCTGGATACCGCTCTCGCCCAGCCGCTTGAGGTGCTCCAGGTAGAAGTCCGGGCCGGCCTCCAGGTACATGTCCCGGTAGGCCTTGTAGTAGTCGGGCTTGGCGATCGAGGTGCCTTCCAGATCGTCGTCGGTCATGATCTCGACGATGTTCATCTGGCTGGTGTTGATCGCGATGGTGACCTGGTCAGGCTTCGGGTCCAGGTCGGCGAGCATGTGACGGCTGTCGAAGTCGAGCCACTTGGCCTCGGAGCCCTCGCCCTCGGGGGCGAAGGAGATCGACCCGCCGATCTGCAGGACCATGTCCGGCACGGCCTCGCGCAGCCGTCCGATCAGCTCGTTGAACATGGACAGGCGCTTGGAGCCCTTGCCGTCGAGCTCGCGGACGTGGATGTGGAGAACGGTGGCACCGGCGTTGTAGCAGTCGACGGCCGCCTGCACGTGCTCGTCCATCGTCAGGGGAAGGTCGTCGGCGTCGCCGGGAAGCCATTCGGGCCCGTAGGGGGCGGCCTGGATGACGAGTTTTTCCTGGTTCTCGGGGAAGAGCGAGTCGTCGTGGAAATGCACGGTCCGTCTCCTTCGTCGGATCGGTGATCACTCGCCGGGGGCATCGCCGCGTGCTGCGCGGGCCTGGGACGTCCGGCGGGGATCGATGCGGGTGACCGGTGACAGCGGGCGCGAGGCGGCCCGCCGCGATCGGCCGGTCCGGAGGGGGTCCGGGGGAGTGGTTCGGCTCCCTCCGACGGCCGACCGCGTCGTGCTGTGCGGTGGTGCAAAGGTAGGGCCGAGCCCAGAGGCGTGCTTGCCGTCAGGGGACAGATGATTTGTCATTTGGGGACATCCGCGGTGCGGAACGCCGCCGGGGCGGCCCACGGTCGAGCCGCGCGCCCCATCCGTCCCACCGGTCCCGGCCGCGCAGTTGCCGTGACGCGTCCGCGAAGTCGCCCCGGGCAGGGGTGACTTCGCGGAGCGTCCTACGGAGTCCTGCTCCCCCGCCACGCTCGCGGGCTGCACCCGAACTGCTCGCGAAACCACCGCGAGAACCCGCTCAGCGACGAGAACCCCAGCAGGTCGGAGATCTCGGTCAGCGACCGCCGGGGGTTCGCCACGAACTGCTCCGCGAGATGGCGTCGGGTGACGTTGAGGAGCGAGGAGAACGTCTCGCCCGACGCGGCGAGATGACGGTGCACGGTGCGCCGGTCGACACCGAGGCTGCGCGCGACCTGCTCGATCGAGCAGCGCCCGGTCGGCAGCAGGACCTCGATCAGTTCGCGCACCCGGTCCGCGGCGCTGGTGTCCTTCGGCACGGCGATGGCGTCGAAGTACTGACGGGCGTACTCGCGCATCAGCGGGTCCGCCATCGCGTTGGGGGCGTCCAGGTCGTCCGCGTAGAAGACGATCCCGTCGATCTCGCGGTCGAACTGGACGATGGGCCCGAACGCGTGCCGGTGCGCCGAGGTGTCGGCCGGCGCGGAGTGCCGGAACCACACCGACAGTGGCTGCCAGCGGGCGTGCAGGAAGTCGCTCAGGATGCGGTGGAAGGCGGCGACGGCCAGCTCCGTCGCCTGCCGGGACTCCATCGCCTCGCCGAGGCGCAGGTCCACCTTCAGCGTGGCCAGTCCGTCGCCCTCGGACAGCCGGGCGTGCAGCACCTCGTTGTACATGTACTGATGGCGGATCAGCATTTCCAGCGCGCTGCGCACGTCCGGTTCCTCGCGGACCACGAGGCTGATGGGACCGAGCGTGGAGAAGCGGCGGAACTCCGCCAGCCGCACCCCGAAGTCCTCGTGGCCCGACTCGGCCGCCGACAGCTCCAGCACCTGGACGGCGGCCGTGCCCGAGATCCACCGGTCCTGGACGGTGAGGGCGGCGGTGTCCAGCCCCACCCGCTTCAGCAGCGCCTGCGGATCGATGTCCAGGGAGCGGCACAGCTCGACATAGCCGCTCAGGGCGGCGGTGCGGACCAGCGGTCTCATGGGCGCACTCCAGATGTCCCGAAAAGCCAAGTCTCCTGTCCCGCCATGACAAGCGCGGCGGTGGTCGAGGAACCTAGCATGACGCCGTTCACCTGCCGGGCCGCTCATGGGGGGCCGCTCACCGGCAGGTGAACGCCCGACGGATTGGAGGCGAACATGACAGGACCGACGGGCCCGGACCGGACACCGTCCCGCTCCGGCACGGACCCGGACCGGACACCGTCCCGCTCCGGCACAGATGCGGACCGGATACCGTCCCGCCCGGGCACGGACCCGGACCAGACGCCGTCCCCGCCCACGCCGTTCTCGGGCCCCGCGGTGTGGAGGGGCCCCGGACTCACGGACCCCGAGCGGTGGCGGACCCGCCTGTCGGAGAGCGGGCTCGCCGAGATCGAAGCCGCCCTGCGCGAGACCCGCCGACGCGACCTCACCCTGCTCCGGCTGACAGCCGGCGACTTCCCGCTCCCCGGCCTCGGCCCCGATCTGGCCCGCCTCTCCGGTGAACTCGAACACGGACGCGGCTTCGCGGTCGTCCGCGGCCTCCCGGTCGACCGGCTCGGCGAGAAGGCCGCGAGCACCGTGTTCTGGGGGATCGGCCGGCACCTGGGGCACCCCGTGCCGCAGAACGCCGACGGACTCGTCCTCGGGCACGTCGGGGACACCGGACACGTCGGGGACCCCGGACCCGGCCGGAGCGACCCCGCCGCTCGCGGTCACGAGACCCCGGCGGTCCTGCCCGAGCGCGGGGCGGCATCGCCCTTCCACACCGACCCCACCGATCTCCTCGCCCTGCTGGCACTGCGCACGCCCCGCGCCGGCGGACGCGTCTCCCTCGTCAGCTCGGCCGCCGTCCACAACGCCGTACTGGACCGGCGCCCCGACCTCGCCGGGCGCCTGTACGGCACGTACCACTTCGACCGCCGCGGGGAACACGCCCCCGGTGAGCCGCCCTGCACGGCCGTACCGCTGTTCTCCCGTCGCGACGGCGCACCTAGCATGCGGTACGACCGACGCTGTCTCGAATCGGCCCAGCGCTTCCCCCAGGTGCCCCGCTTGGCGCCGGCGGACCGGGAGCTCTTCGACCTCGTCGACTCCGTGGCCGGCTCCCCCGAGTACCGTCTCGACCTCGACCTGCGGGCCGGGGACCTGCTGCTGCTCAACACCCACCGGGTGATGCACGCCCCTACCGCGTTCGAGGATCATGGACCGCCGGAGCACCGAGGCCACCTGCTGAGGCTCTGGCTGGCCTTCCCGCCGGGATCGGGCAGCCAGGACCCACATCCCTGGGTCACACTTCGCGATGTGATCCGACCGCGCGGCACCGCCGCGACCCGCGCGACGAACGCAAGGAGATCCACGGCATGACCAACCTCGTCACCCTTCTGGCCGCCACCGTCGCGGCCCACGGCGGGAGCGTCGCCGTCCGCCACGACGACCACACGCTCACCTACGCCGAGCTCGACGACGCGAGCGCGCGGGTGGCCGCGCTGTTGCGCGACCGCGGCGTCCGGCCGGGCGACCGCGTCGCGCTGACCATGCCCAACGTCCCGCTGTTCCCCGTCCTCTACTACGGCATCCTGCGCGCCGGCGGAGTCGTCGTCCCGATGAACCCGCTGCTCAAGGCGCGCGAGGTCGCCTTCACCCTGCGCGACTGCGGAGCGCGCGTCGCGCTGGTGTTCCCGCTGTTCGCCGACGAGGTCACGAAGGCCGCCGCCGAGACGGGCACCGACTGCCTGGTGACGGACCCCGAGATTTTCGACGCCCTGCTGCGCGGCCACGAGCCGTCGCGCGACACCCCGGACCGGGCAGACGACGACGCCGCCCTCATCCTCTACACCTCCGGCACCACCGGAACGCCCAAGGGCGCCGAACTGTCCCACCGGAACCTGGCGAGCAACACCCTCACCACGGCCGAGACCCTCCTCCAGGTCGGACCGGACGACGTGCTCTTCGGCGGCCTGCCCCTCTTCCACGCCTTCGGCCAGACCTGCGCGCTCAACGTGGCCGTCGCGACCGGGGCCACGCTGACCCTGCTGCCCCGGTTCGACCCGCGCGGCGCCCTCGAGGTCATCGCCCGGGACAAGGTCACCGTCTTCCTCGGCGTGCCGACGATGTACGCGGCGCTGCTGCACGCCGAACTCCCCGACGGCTTCGACGCCGGGCTGGTGCGGCTGGCCGTCTCCGGCGGGGCCGCGCTCCCGGTCGAGGTCCTGCACGGATTCGAGAAGCGCTTCGGCGCGGCGGTCCTGGAGGGCTACGGGCTGTCCGAGACGTCACCGGTCGCCGCGTTCAACCACCCGGACCGTCCGCGCAAGGCGGGCTCGATCGGCGTGCCCATCCGCGGGGTCGAGATGCGGCTCGTCACCGAGGAGGGGGGCACGGCGGCACCCGGAGAGGTGGGCGAGATCGCCATCCGCGGCGAGAACGTCATGACCGGGTACTGGAACCGCCCGGACGCCACCGCGGACGCGGTCCGCGACGGCTGGTTCCACAGTGGTGACCTCGCCCGCGTCGACGAGGACGGTTTCTACTTCATCGTCGACCGCAAGAAGGACATGATCATCCGCGGCGGCTACAACGTCTACCCGCGCGAGATCGAGGAGGTGCTGTACGAGCACCCCGCCGTCGCCGAGGCCGCCGTCGTGGGCGTGCCGCACCCCCTGCACGGCGAGGAGGTCGCGGCCGTGGTCACGCTCAGGCCCGGCGTCGCGGCCACGCCCGAGGAGATCCGCGCGCACGCCAAGGAGCGGGTCGCGGCGTACAAGTACCCGCGCCTCGTGACGATCGCGGCCGAACTGCCCAAGGGGCCCACCGGCAAGATCCTCAAGCGGGAGATCGTGGTCGACGGCTCCTGAACCGAGGACGGCACGGGTCGGACAGAGGGCGACTCCCCGGTGAGGGTGGCGGCGATCCCGCGGCTCTCACCGCTCCCGCCGCCGCGATCCGCGGCTCTTAACCGGTCCCTCGGCCGCGGCCCGTGACCCTCACCGGTCCCTCGGCCGCGGCCCCGCGAGGATCAGGCTCTCGACACTCTCGTACACCCCGCGTTCGCGGTCCGCCGCGCGGCGTCCGGACAGCATGCTGCCGAGCCAGCCGAACAGGAAGCCGAGCGGGATGGACACCAGTCCCGTTGTGGTGAACGGGAACCAGTTGAAGTCGGCGGCGGGGAACGCGGACGTCGGGGAGCCGGACACCAGTCGGGTGCCCGGCATCAGCACCAGGACGGCGAGCGTGCCGCCGATGAGCGTGCTCAGCAGACCGGCGCGGGTGTAGCGGCGCCAGAAGAGGCTGTAGACCAGGGCGGGGGCGATCGCCGAGGCGCCCACGCAGAAGGACATCGTGGCCAGCGGCTGAAGGCTCCGGTTCTGGACGAGGACCGCCAGCGCGATCACCGGCGCGCCGGAGACGAGGGCCGAGCCCCGGGCGAAGGCCGTCTCCCGCTGGGACGACATGGCGGTGCCGCCGCCCGCGAAGACGTCGTGGGCGAGCGAGTTGGCGCAGGCGAGGGTCATGCCGGCGACCGAGGCGAGCAGGGTGAGGAAGATGGCCGTGGTCACCGTGGTCAGCACCAGGGTCTCGGCCCGGGACACCACGGGGCCGAACGCGGCACGTGCGCCCAGCAGATAGGCGGTGTGCCCGCGCGGGTCGGCGGCGGTGACGCCGGACCGGCCGATCATCGCCGTCGCGCCGATCGCGACGACGCCCGCCACGAGCATGAACAACGCCACCGAGGACACCGCCCAGGACATCGAACGCCGCACCTGGCGGGCGCTGTTGGCGGTGAACATGCGCATGGTCACGTGCGGCAGACAGGCACCGCCCAGCACGATGGCGAACTGGGTGCTGATCATGTCGAGGCGAGGATGCGGACCTCCCGCGAACTGGAGTCCGCCGTGCAGGAACGCGTCCGGTGAGCCGCTGCGGTGCGCCGCCGTGGTGAACAACGCCCCCGGGTTCCAGTGGAATTGGCCGAGGATCAGCACCGCGACGGTGATTCCGGAACCGAGAAGCACGACCATCTTCAGAAGCTGGATCAGCGCGGTGCCCCGCATGCCGCCGATGGCCGCGTAGGTGATCATCAGGGTGCCGACGCCCACGATGCAGCCCGTCTTCATCGAACTGTCCGTGAAACCGAGGATGAACGCCAACAACTGTCCTGTACTGGCGAGTTGGACGAGCATCATCGGTACGAGAGCCGCGATCGTGACCGCGCACCCCGTGATCCGTACGGCCCGGCCCGGCATCCTGCGGGCCAGCACGTCGCCCATGGTGAACGTGCCCGTGTTCCGCAGGGGTTCGGCGAGCAGGAACATCAGCACGAGCAGCGAGAGGAGGGTGCTCAGGGCCAGGACGACCCCGTCGAAACCGCACAGGGCGATCACACCGCCGATGGTCAGGACGGTCGCCGCGGAGATGTAGTCGCCCGCGATGGCGAGCCCGTTGCGCAACGGGGAGAGCGAGCGGTATCCGGTGTAGAACTCGGCGAGGTCGTCGCTGTCGGGGCCGGTGAGGACGCACAGCAGCAGCGTGACGGTGACGGCGATGGAGAAGGCGACGAGGGACCAGGACTGCGTGGAGCCGGCGAGGCCGCTCACCGCTTCCGCCCCTGCTCGCCGCTCGCCCACGGGACACTCCGGTTCACACGGTGTGCGAGTGGGTCGACGAAGCGGCGGGCGGTGCGTTCGTAGACGAGCACGGCGAGCCAGGTCGCGGGGATCTGGCAGAGGGCGATGACGAGGCCGGCCGAGAGACCGCCGGCGACGGGACGGTCCATCAGGCGGGGGTATCCGGCGCAGAGCCCGAGGAAGAGGGTGAAGCAGCCGAGCACCGCGAACGTGGTCACGCGCCGCTGGCGGCGGTAGGCGCGCCGCAGGATGCGCAGATCGCGGTGGTGCCCGGTCCAGGCGTGGGGTGCTGCCCCGCCGCGTAAGGGTTCCGCCGCGGCCGGGTCGGGGACGTGCGGGGCGAAGGAGTTGTGGTGTCCCCGCGGCGGTCGCGCGGGCCTCGGGGCTGATCTGTCGTACGACATGCCGGCCTCCTGGTGGGGTGCGGGCCCGGCGTGCACGGGCCGCGGGACAGTGGGGGGAACGGCTCGGGTCCTCGCACGCTATGCGGCCGGTCGGCCCGTGCGAAGGGCTTTCCTTCAACTACCTGGTCGGAACGTGTACAGGCCGCTGACCTCGCCTGTTGCCGAAGAAACCGCTGTTGCGCACGAGCTCGGAGTGAGGCCTGTGGTCGGGGCGAAGCGGACGCGGGCCGGTCCGGGCGGGCCCGGGAGACGGATCCGTACGGGCTCGGGAGGAGGGCTTGGTACGGGCTCAGGACGAGGGTTCGTACGGGCTCCAGGAGCCGTCGCCCAGTTCGTTCAGCGGGGTTCCGTGCGCCCAGTGCCGCAGGCACGAACCGTCGATCAGACGGACACCGCCCTGGCGTCGTGCCCACCGCACGTCACGCCGGGTGAAGGCCCCGCGGTGCACCACGAGCCGCAGCGGCGGGGCCGGACCGCCCGGACGCCCCGAACGCGAGGGCGCCTCCTCGTCCGGCAGCGGCTCGGCCACGGGCCGGAAGGCGACCTCCAGCCGGTGACCCTGACGGTCCCGGGCGCGGACACGGACGCGGTCCTCGGTTCCGCGCGGCGGGAGCACGCGCCAGCCGTCCCGGCGCAGCATCCGCGAGACGGCCAGGGCCAGGCCCTGGGTGTCCAGCTCCGCGAGTTCCTCGGGTGTGTAGATGCCGTGGCGCCGGCGGGCCGTCGGCCGGTGCCGCCGCACCGCGGCGGGGGTCACGACGGCCAGGACGGCCAGAGCGGCGACGGGCACGCCGATCCCGGCCACGCGGTAGCCGAAGGCGAGTCCCGCCACGACCGCGCACAAGGTGACGACGACCCCCGCGAGAGCGGGCAGCACGTCGCGAAGGACGGGCCCGTAGGCCCCTTCCGCACGCAGTCGGCGGACGGCTCCGCGCCGCTGCGCGCGTGCTGACAAGCATTTACCCGGTGTCCGCCCCCACCAACTCACTCGGGCCAGCTCCCCCCAACCCCCACACGCTTCGGCGTGCTCGGGGAGGGCTACCCCTCGCGGGCGGGCCGGTCCCCTGGAGTACGGGATCCGGCCACGAATCCGGCTGAACCCTTTCGAGGCGCCGCTGCGCGTGGGGCACGATCGGTTCCGGGGGCCGCGGGGTCCTGTGCGGCGGGCCGCCCGGAGGGAGCGGTGGGTACGTCACCCGCCGCTCCCTCCGGCACGTGCCCGCGGGACGGACCCGGACGGGGCTGCCGGACCGCTCAGACGGTGCCGCTCTTGGAGACGACGATCTTCTTGGAAGTGGCACCGGAACCGCTGCCCAGCGCCTCGATCGCCTTCACGACGTCCATGCCCTCGACGACCTCGCCGAAGACGACGTGCTTGCCGTCCAGCCAGCCGGTGACGATCGTGGTGATGAAGAACTGCGAGCCGTTGGTGTTCGGGCCCGCGTTGGCCATCGACAGCAGACCCGGCTTGGTGTGCTTGAGCTTGAAGTTCTCATCGGCGAACTTCTCGCCGTAGATGCTCTTGCCACCCGTGCCGTTCTGCTGGGTGAAGTCGCCGCCCTGGAGCATGAAGTCCGGGATCACGCGATGGAACGGCGAGCCCTCGTAACCGAAACCGTGTTGGCCGGTGGCGAGCTCACGGAAGTTCTGCGCGGTCTTCGGGACGACGTCGTCGTAGAGCTTGAACTCGATGCGGCCCAGCGGCTCGCCGTCGGCCGTGACCTCGAAGAAGACGTTTTCGCTCATTGCTCTGCTCCTCATGGATGCGAAGGTTCGCCCCCGAGCATAGAGAAGACGAGGTGGTGGACGCGTGACCGGGGGTGATCATTCGGCGTGTGGCCCCGGGGAACGCAACGCCGGGCCGCCGGTGGCGCGCGCACCGCGAAACGTCCCGGCCGCCGCGCCCTCGCGAGGGACCGGACGGGTTCGCGACCGCACACCCGGAACGCGCTCACGGCGGCGATCGGCCCCCGACACGACACGGGTCGGGAGCCGAACGGAGCGCCGTCGGTCACCGGGACGACCGGCGCGAGCGGCTATTCCACCTTCGCCCAGTCGAGCGTGCGCTCCACCGCCCTCTTCCAGTCCGCGTACCCCTGTTGCCGCCGGTCCTCGGACCACTGCGGCTCCCAGCGCTTGGACTCCTGCCAGTGGGTGCGCAGTTCGTCGGTGTCGCGCCAGAACCCGGTGGCCAGACCCGCCGCGTACGAGGCGCCGAGCGCGGTGGTCTCGGCGACGACGGGACGGCTGACGGGCACGCCGAGGACGTCGGCCTGGATCTGCATGCACAGGTCGTTGGCGGTCACACCGCCGTCGACCTTGAGGACGTCGAGATGGACGCCGGAGTCCTGTTCCATCGCCTCGACGACGTCGCGGCTCTGGTAACAGATGGCCTCCAGCGTCGCCCGGGCCAGGTGGGCGTTGCTGTTGTACCGGGCGAGTCCGACGATCGCGCCGCGTGCGTCGGAACGCCAGTACGGGGCGAACAGCCCGGAGAACGCGGGCACGAAGTACATCCCGCCGTTGTCCTCCACCGTACGGGCCAGGGTCTCGCTCTCGGCCGCGTCCTTGATGACCTTCATCTGGTCGCGCAGCCACTGAACCGCGGACCCGGTGACCGCGATGGAGCCCTCCAGCGCGTACACGGCGGGTTCGCCGCCGAACCGGTAGGCCACGGTGGTCAGCAGGCCGTGCTGTGAACGGACCAGTTCCGTACCGGTGTTGAGGACCAGGAAGTTGCCGGTGCCGTACGTGTTCTTGGCCTCGCCGGGCGCGTAGCAGACCTGTCCGACGGTGGCGGCCTGCTGGTCGCCGAGCACCCCGGTGATGGGGATGGCGGCGCGCAGGGGCCTGGAGGTGCGTGCCGTGCCGTACGCTTCACGGTCGGACGAGGGGTTGATGCTGGGCAGCATGGCCCTCGGCACGCCGAAGAAGCCCAGGAGTTCGTCGTCCCAGTCGAGGGTTTCGAGGTCCATGAGCATGGTGCGGCTGGCGTTGGTCACGTCGGTGGCGTGGACGCCGCCGTCCGGGCCGCCGGTCAGGTTCCACAGGACCCAGGCGTCGGTGTTGCCGAACAGGGCGTGCCCCTGCTCCGCCGCCTCGCGGACCCCGTCGACGTTCTCCAGGATCCACTGGATCTTGCCGCCCGAGAAGTACGTCGCCGGTGGCAGCCCCGCCTTGCGGCGGATGACGTCGCCCCGCCCGTCACGCTCCAGGGCCGCGGCGATGGAATCGGTGCGGGTGTCCTGCCAGACGATGGCGTTGTAGTACGGCCGGCCGTTGCGCGGGTCCCACACGACCGTGGTCTCCCGCTGGTTGGTGATGCCGATGGCCGCGAGGTCCTCGGCGCTCAGGTTCTTGTGCCGCAACGCGTTCTGGATCACCGAGTTGGTGCGTTCCCAGATCTCCACCGGGTCGTGTTCGACCCATCCGGAGCGCGGAAGGATCTGGGCGTGTTCCATCTGGTGCTTCGCCACCTCGTTGCCCGCGTGGTCGAAGATCATGAATCGGGTGCTGGTGGTCCCCTGGTCCACCGCGCCCACGAAGTCAGCCATGGGATGCCGCCTTTGCAGGGTGTGTCAGTCCTTGGGGGCCGGGATGCGTCCGGGGGGTTCGGGCTCCGCGGTCGGCAGGAACCGGCCGATGAAGAGCTTGTAGACGGCTGCGCCGAGCACGCCTCCGATCAGCGGACCGATGATCGGCACCCAGAAGTAGAAGTTGCCGTACTGATCTCGCCAGGCCCCTCCGTATCCCGTGAGGAAGCTGGCCAGACGCGGTCCGAAGTCACGTGCCGGGTTGATCGCGTAGCCGGCGAGGGTGCCCCATGCCATGCCGATGCCCACGACCAGCAGACCGATGATGAACGGTCCGAGGTTCGCGCCGGGCGGGGTGTTGAGCAGGTCGGTGACCGCGAAGATCACCAGGAGCAGGATGGCCGTGCCGATGATCTGGTCGCGGAACGCGCCCCATTCGTGGACCGGCAGGTTCGGGTTGCCGTTGGCGGGCAGTGTGGAGAACACGCCCTGGGTCTTGATGGTGTGGCCGGGGTCGGCCTTCGCGAGTGCCTCCGTGTAGTTCCAGCGCACGATCAGCGCGGCCACGAACGCGCCGAGGGTCTGGGCCAGGACGTAGGGGGCCACCTTGCGCCACGGGAAGCCCTTGAACGTCGCCAGCGCGACGGTGACCGCGGGGTTGAGGTGGGCGCCGCTCAGCCGTGCCGCGACGTAGACGCCCATGGTGACGCCGATGCCCCAGGCCCACGCGATGCTGTCGTGGTTGCCGAGGCCGCCCGGCGGCGTCGTGAGTGCACCGCCGGCGACCACCTGGGCCACCACGCCACACCCGAACAGGATGAGAATCATCGTGCCGAGGAACTCACCGGACACCTCGCCGATGATCCCCGACATCTTGAACCGCTCAGTCATGGAAGCCCGCTTCCCGCCGGTCCAGGACCGGCCGTCGACCGCCGCCCGAGCCCTCCCTCACATCAGCATAGGATGATCAAGGATGAATTGCATCAATACTTAACTATCCCGTTTTGATGCGTCATATCCGGTAACTCTCAAGTTTGATGCGGTTCGCGGGGATCGGTGCCCGCGCTCTTCGGCGTGGGCTCGGGAGGCGCTGTTCGATGCGGGCCGGGGAGCCTTCGTCGTAGTGGGCTCGGGGCATCAGGCCGGCACCGTGACGATGCCGAGCGGCTCGCTCGTGGGCTGCCGTGATCCACCCGCCGGTTCGGCCGTGATGCCCACGGCGCTGACATCCTTCAGGGAGCCGTGGAGCAGACGCGCCTGCCCGCCGCCGGAGCCCGTGAGCAGGCCCGCCGGGCGAAGGTCACCGGAACCGGCGGCGTACCAGAGTTCGTAGACCTGGTCGTTCCCGAGGCGGGGCAGGTCCGAGGCGATGAAGGCCGCCCGGCCCTGGGAACGGGAGGCGACGACGCTGACGTCGGCCCCGTTGTCCAGCCGCTGCGTGCTGATCTTCGCGTCCGGGGCCGTGAGGACGTCGGAGAGGGCGGTGGCCCGCGCCTCACCGGCGGCGACTTCCGCCCGTGCGTCCTCGGCCTGGCCGTGCTGCCAGACGGCGGTTCCGCCGAGCGCGGCCGCCAGGGCCAGGCACGCCGCCAGCGCCCATCGCGCGGCCCGCCGGCGAACCGGAAGGGCGCGGGGAAGACGCTCCTGGCGCGTGTGGGCGATCCGATCGAGGACGTTGTGGCGCAGTTCGGGGGACGGCGTCGCGTCCTGGGCCGACGCGAGGCGCACGGTGACCTCGGACAGCTCCGCCACCTCGTCCCGGCACGCGGCGCAGCCGGCGAGGTGGTTCTCGAACGAGGCCTCCTCGGCCGCGGGCAGGGCGTGCAGGACGTACGCCCCGACGAGCTGATGCGGGTCGTCGGCGGGGGTCATCGGCCGGCCTCCAGACATCTGCGCAGCAGCCTCAGGCCGGAGCGCATCCTGGACTTCACGGTGCCCGCCGGGGTGGCCAGGCAGGCGGCCACCTCCAGATAGGTCATGCCCTGGTAGTAGGCCAGCACCAGCGGTACGCGCTGATGCCGTTCCAGGTCGGCGAGACAACGGTGTACGCGATCGTGCTCCTCGTGCCGCTCCACGGCCTCGGCCACCTCGTCGAAGGGGCGGTCCTCCGCGAGCAGGGCGCTGCGCCGCTCGCGTTCCGAACGGGCCTGGACCTGCCGGACCCGGTCGACGGCCCGCCGGTGCGCGAGGGTCAGGACCCAGCCCCGGGCGGTGCCGAGTTCGGGGCGGTAGCGGTCCGCGGTCCGCCAGATCTCCACCATCACGTCCTGTGCCACCTCCTCGGCCTGGGCCTCGTCCCGCAGGACGCGGCAGATCAGGCCTTTGACCGGCCGCGCGAGGGTGTCGTACACCTCCGCGAACGCGTCCTGGTCGCCCTGTGCGGCGCGTTCGAGCCGTGCGTCCAGCCACACCTCCGCCGACGGGTGCCGTCGCGAACCCTGTCCGTCCCGGCCGGTCTTGGCATCGCTCACAGAATCCGTCCGTCGCTTCCTGCTCGCCCGGCCCGTCCGTCGTGTTCGGCAGGCGCGGGGCCGGTGCGGTCGAGGGCAGGTCCCGCGAAGTGGGGGCCTCGTCACCGTGTATTCGTAGCCACCCGGCGCGTGGATGAGCCGAAGGGCCCGTACGTTCCCGACGGCCGGCCGTGGCCGACCCCTGTCGAAAACTCGTACCGAAAACACACCCAGGTCTATCCTCATACATACCTTTCGTCGCTCCGAATACCTTATGTCCCGCGCAACGAGGGCCTGGAAACGTCCCGTCAGCTTCGGCGCGAACACCACGGACACCGGCCCCCGTTGCGTACGTCCATCACATTGCGAGGGAGGTGAGTCCGATGACCGCACGCATCAGTCCCCGGCGGCTGCTCGCCGGTGCGGCCGCCACGGCGCTGCTGGCCGGAGGGGCCGCCCTGGGTACGTCCGGTGCCGCCGCCGCCAGTCCGGCGCCGCCGCCCGCACCGTCGGCGACGGCCCCCGACCATCACGGTCACCACGACCGCTGCGAGTGGAAGAAGGGCCACTGGGAGAAGAAGTGGGTGCCCGGACACTGGGTCAAGAAGTGGGTCCACCACGACTCCTGGCACCACGGTCACCACACTCATGGCTGGGTGAAGAAGTGGGTCTACGTTCCCGGTCACTGGGACAAGGTGTGGGTCAAGGCCCACTGGGACTGCCGGCACCACGTCCACTGAGCGTCCCCGTAGCTGCGTGAGGACCGGGTGCGGTCACCCCCGCGCCCGGTCCGCTCGTCGCCGTGATCCGATCCGGGCGCGCCCCGGGTGCCGACCGAGTGACTGACGGAAACGCGGTGGAACAGGGCCGATCCCGTTGGTTAGGCTCGTCCGATGACCACACGCACCTTCCGTGTCACCGTTCGCGGTGTCTTCGACGGACTCAGCGCCGACCAGCGTGCCGAACTTCTGGCACACGCCCCGGAACACGACGTCCTGAGGGCGGCCTTCACCCAAGAGGGGCACCTCAGCTACGACCTGGCCGCCCGCCCGGCCTTCACCTTCCGCTACCTGGACTCGGGAGAGGCGGAGGAGGACATCCTGGAGGCCGTCGAACGGGCCGAGGCCGCCGCGACGGCCTGGCTCACCGAGCGCGGCTACGGCTTCAAGCGGCTCAAGTCCCAGGCCGAGGATCTCTCCCAGGCGCCCCTCGGCAAGCGACAGCGGCGGGCCATCGCCCAGAACACCCCCTGACCTCTCGAAGACCAAGGGGATCTCATGCTTCATAGATGCTTGAGTAGTCAAGGACCTATCAAAGAGATGTCAAGGAGATGCCGATGAGTGGAGGGCTGGACGCGGTGCTGCGTCTGGTGCGGGCGCAGGCCGCCCTGGTGAAGCGGTTCGACGCGAGCCTCGGCGGACTGCACGGGGTGAGCCTGGCCGACTTCACGATGCTCCTGCGCCTGTCCGAGGCGCCGGGTGACCGCATGCGCCGGGTGGACCTGGCGGAGGCGCTGGGACTGACCGCCTCCGGCGTCACCCGCGGACTCGTACCGCTGGAGCGCATCGGCCTGGTCCGACGGGACCCGGACGCCCGGGACGCGCGGGTGGCCTACGCGGCCCTGACCGAGACCGGCCGGGAGCGTCTGGCGGAGATGCTCGTGACCGCCGAACGGGTCGCCGAGGAGGTGTTCGCCGAGCCGGCGTGGACCAAGGAGGACACGACACGCCTCGCCGGCCTCCTTGCCCGCCTCGGCGGCACCGGGTTCCCCGCCTCCTGAGCCGGCCGGTCCCGGGCGGCGCCCTGCGGGCGTTCTGCCCGGGACCGGCGTTCCGCTGGGCTCGGACGCCGCGGGCACCTTGCCCGGGCCGGGCGGCGGCCGGGTGCGCCGGCCGCACCACGCCCGGGACGGGTGTCCTGCGGGGGCGCGCCGGCCCACGCGGTTCGCCTTCGTCCTCCGTCCCGTCGGTGCGGTGGTGCCATCCCGGTGCACCCCGCCCGGGACGCCGCGGGATCCTGGTGGCCGGGGGTGACGGGACGCGTCGTACGCCGTCACGCGATGGGGTGCGGATCGGGTGGGTTACGGGTGACGCCTTGCCTGTCTCGTGGGCGCGGCGCACGCTGGGGGCATGGGAGCTCGCGACGGGCCCACGCTCATCACCTCCGTTCAGCGGGCCTTCCGCCTGCTGGAGGCGGTGAGCGCGCACGAGAACGGCGCGCCCGCCAAACAGCTCGCACGCGAGACCGAGCTGCCCCTCGCCACCGCGTACCACCTGCTCAGGACCCTCGTCCACGACGGTTACATCCGCAAACTCGACGACGGCGGATTCATCCTCGGCGACAAGATGCAGACACTGCGGACCCAGGGCCGCGGACAGGCGCTGCTCAGCCGGGTGCGCCCCACGCTCGCCGCTCTGCGTGACGAACTCGCCTCGGCCGCCTACCTCACCTTCTACGAGGAGGGCGAGATCAGGGTCGCCGAGATCGTCGACGGGCCGCGAGCACCCCGGGTCGATCTGTGGGTCGGGTTCGAGGACGCCGGACACGCCACCGCGCTGGGCAAGTCCGTCCTGCGCGAGATGGACGAGGAGTCCCGCAACGACTACCTCGCCCGCCACGCCCTCCCCGACCTCACCCCGCGGACCATCACCAGCAGGCGGGAACTGCTGCGCCATCTGGCCTCGTCGCCGGTGGCCCCGGCCGTCACCGACCTGGAGGAGTACGCTCTGGGCACGGTCTGTGTCGCCGTCCCCGTCTACAGCGGGGACACGCTCGGCTCGCTGGGTGTCTCACTCCCCGCCGAGCGGCTGTCCCGGCTGAACGACGTCCTCACCCGGCTGATCCCGACCGCGAACCGGGTGACTAGGAGCCTGTCGCTCACTATTTGAAATCCCCGCGCTTGTGGATCAGGTCTCGAACGTCTTTCCTAGACCAACCGGACATTTCAGGGATGAACCCAGGTGAGGACTGCGGACGAGCATGAGTCAGGCCCGAGAGCACGGTAGCGAGCACTGGCCGAAACGGACGTTCGGGAACCGAGGCGTCGGTTCCGGAGCGGCGGCCCGCAAGCGCGCCGCCCACCTCGCCTTCGGCACCCCGGTGCTGCCTTTACTGGTCGTCGGAGCCATCGTGCTCATCGACCTGGCCGGCGGAGCCGGGGTGATCTGGCTGCCCCTGCTGGCCGCCGGACCCGCGCTGGCGGCCACCACCAGCCGACCGCTCGGAGTTCTGTGCGTCGGCTTCCTGGCGGCGGTGCTGAGCGCTCTGCTCGGTACCCGCGACGGTGTCCCGGGTGCCGAGATCCTCGCCGTCCTGTCCGCCCTGGCGGCCGTCACCGGGGCGAGCGCCCTGGCAAGCGCGCTGCGCTGGCGCCGGGAACGGGTCCTCGCCGCCGTCCGCTCCGTCGCGGAGGCCGCCCAGCACGCTCTGCTCGCCCCCATACCCTCGAGCGTCGGCCCCTTCCAGGTCGCCGTCCGCTACAGCGCCGCTGCGGCCGAGGCCCGGATCGGCGGGGACCTCTACGCCCTGGTGCCGACGCCGTACGGGGTCCGCATGATCATCGGTGATGTCCGGGGCAAGGGTCTGCCGGCCGTGGGCACCGCCGCGCTCGTCCTCGGCATCTTCCGCGAGGCCGCCTACGACGAGCCCGACCTTCTCACCGTCGTGGCCCGGATCGAACGGAGTCTGGCGCGCAACCTCGGATACGACGACTTCGTGACCGCCGTGGTCGCCGGGTACCCGGAACCGGACCGGCTGGAGGTCGTCAACTGCGGACACGCGCCCCCGCTGCACGTCAGCGCGTCCGGGAAGGTCGTGTCGGTGGACCCCGTGAACCCCGCTCCGCCGCTCGGACTGCGGGCCCTGACGGGGGAGATCCCGAGCCTCCAGGTGCTGCCCCTGGCCGACGGCGATCAGCTCCTGCTGTACACGGACGGGGTCACCGAGGCCCGCGACCACGGCCGGGAGTTCTACGCCCTCGCCGAAGGACTGGCCCGCCACGTGTCCGACGAGCCGGCGTCCACGCTCGCCGCGCTCGACGCCGAGCTCCAGGCCCATGTGGGCGGTCGGCTGCACGACGACGCGGCCCTGCTCCTGCTGCGCAAGCCGGCACCCGTCGAGTCGGCACCCGTGGTCGCCGCGGGTGGTGGCTCGGTCACCGTTCCCTCCCCGCCGGGGCCGCCCGCCACGGGTGTGCGCTGCGGAAGGAGCGCGGAGTAGCCGGCCCGGACGGGGTCAGTGGCGCGCGAACTGGAGCCGGGTCGTCTGCACGGCGTCGGGGCGCAGCGCGATGCCGTCGACGGTCAGGCGTTCACCGTAGATGTCGGTGATCCGGACCGCGCCACCGCAGCCGCCGCCGTCCTCGGCGAGGAAGTAGTTGTACTCGGTGCGAGGAAGCGGCCGCCACGCACCGCCGGAGCGGAGTTCGAGGCGGGCCACCGGATTGCGGTGGCCGATCACCTGGAGCGCGCACCAGTAGCGGCTGGACCCGGTCTTGTAGCGCAGGGCGAGTGTGCCCGAGTCGGCGGGGCTCAGCAGCTTCCAGGTGATCGGGATCCGGCCGGCCACCGGGTTCGCGAGCCGGGCGAACGCCTGGGTGCTGAGGTCGAGCTGGCCGGGGGCGCAGCCCGTCGGGCACTCGTTGGTGATCCGGACGGTGACGCTCGCGCCGCCGGCGGCCCGCACCAGCAGATAGGCCCCGCACGCCTTGGACGTCTCGTAGTCGGTGTGGTTCATCGCCGCGGTCATGACGTCGTCCGTCGGACCGTACGAGCAGGCGCCGTCGCCGCTTCCGGCGTCGTACATGGTCGCCACACCCTGGTGGGCGACGCCCGGACGGATCCGTCCCGCCTGTGAAGCGGTCGCCGTCGTGGTGCGGGAGGTGTTCGCGGCCGAGGGCCGCGCCGACGCGGTGGACGGGCGTGCCGTCGCGGTCGGGGAGGCGGCAGGGCTGGGCGACCGGGTCGCCGCGGGTGACGTCGAGGCGGCCGAAGGAGTCCGGCCCGGAGTCGCGGTACCGCGGGAACCGGCGACCGCCGGGCCCGCGCCGTCTCCCGTGGCGGCCTGATGGCCGGGCCGGAAGGCCACGACCAGACAGACCAGGGCACCGACCGCGACCAGGGCGACGACGGCGATCGGGGTGAGGGCCCTCGGCGACGGCCGACGTCCGCGCCGTCGCGCGGCCTGCCTCGTTTCCTTCATGGGCGTCCGTTCCGAGGATCGAGCCGATGGTGTCCTCGTCAGTCGCCGCCGGAAGCGAAAAGGTTGCCGCCCGTTCCCTCGGCGAGGCGGCGGATCCGTTCCCGGCCCCGGGCCTGACCCGGCACCTCGACGAAGCGGTGGGTCAGCGCGCACAACGGCAGCAGCACGGCGAGGAACACCGCTTCGAGGACGAGACTGTCGTGGCGGCACCGCCCGATCACGCCGTCGCTCACCGCCAGCAGGACGGGATGCACCAGGTACACCGAGTAGCTGACCGTCCCCAGCCAGGTCAGCGCGCGAGGAAACCTTGTGCCGCGCAGCGCGAGGGCGGCACCGAAGGTGAGCACGGCGAGCAGGAAGGCCGTGATCCAGCCGCGCCGTGCGAACGTGGCGGTGTCGCCGTGCTGGTACGCGCTCCCCGCCGCGCAGACCACCACCACGAGGGCCGTGCGGGCCGCGCGCGGCCAGGTGCTCTCCCCGCTCTCCGCCCGCCGGACGGCGGTGCCGAGGAACATCACGGCCAGGATCACGAGGCCTTCCCAGAGCGGAACGGTGCCGTTGAAGGGCACCAGCACCAGCGCGAGCACACCTCCCGCCACGGCCCCCGTCACCCGCAGTTCGTACCTGCCGGAGCTCCCGCAGAGGACGGCGAACACCAGCGCCGCGGAGGCGAGCGCGACCAGCGGCCCCGTGCCGACGGCCAAGGACAGTGCGGACGCCGGTGGCACGAACGCCACCGTCGCGCTCACGGCGGCGAGCACGCCCAGGACCACCGAGACGGTCCCCGAGCGCGGGTGGAGCCGGACCGTGAACAGGGCGACGACCAGCAGGTAGAACGCCAGCTCGTACGACAGCGTCCACAGGACGAGGACGACACTCGGCGTCCCCAGCAGTTCCTGGAGCAGGGTGGCGTGCGCGACGGCGACCGTGAGGGGGTTCCGCCCCTCGAAGCGAGCGCCGAGACGCGTGAAGCCCAGGAGGTTCAGCACCAGTGCCGAGCCCACCACAACGGCCCACAGCGGGTAGACGCGGTGGGCCCGCCCGATCCAGAAGCTCCTGACGCAGCCCCGGCGCTCGAGCGAGGCGGGGATGACGTAACCGCTCACCAGGAAGAACAGCATGACCCCGTACCGGCCGACGTTCAGCTCGGGCATCACCCGTTCCCGGAACTCCGGCATGAAGGAGTACGAGGAATGGTCGACCGCCACGAGAAGCGCGGCGATCCCCCGCAGGGCGTCCAGCCGGCCCAGCCGCGGGGACCCGGTGGATCCGGGTGCCGCGGGTGGACGCGGTACCGGTGAAGGCGGCGGGAGAAGGTGGGGTGCGTGTTTCATGGAGACGCCTGCCTGGACCGGGTCCTGTGGGCCGTGGAGTCCACATCGAAGTGCGGACCCCTGACGGCGCGAGTCGGGACACGCCCTGAGGAGACGGTTTTCGCCAGGATCGCCTATTTTCGGCGGAGGTGCCTGTGTGCGAGCCGGTCACGCATCGGAGCACCGGTCGCTCCGCGTACTGGGAATGCGTCGTTCCCGGGGATGGGACAGAGTGATGGCATGGGCCACCTGTGGATGACGTGGTCGCTCGAAGGCGTCGGATCGGCGGGCCAGAACGTCCCCGACGTGGAAGCGGCCTGCCGTTCTCTGGTCGGTTCCGTGGAGCGGTCCCGGCGTGCCTTCGAGACGCCTGAGCCGTGGGAGGAACTTCGCGCGTCGGCGCTGGTGCTCCAGGAACGGATCCTCGGTCCGGGGCGCGAGGTACTGGATCAGGGCCGGCGGTGGACCTCGACCGTGAACGGCGTCAGCATCCTGCTGGTTCCGCGCGAGTGACCGGTGTCGACGTGGCTTCGCGCCCTTGACCGGTGCCGGTCGTGGCTCGCGCGCGTGACCGGTGCGGACGCCGGGCCGATGGGCGCGGATCGGCGATCGCCGATCGTGAGGAGCCACCCACCTGCCCGGCACCCAGGCTTCCGTCGGAAGCGTCAGACCCCTGCCGTCAGTGGCACCACGTCCTGCGCGTGCCGGAAGGCCGGGTGATCGCCGAGACGGCGTACGTAGTCCAGCAGCCGGGGGCGGGCGCCGAGGGCGCGGGACCGGCCGAGACCGGTGAGCGCCGTCCACGCGTCCACGTCCGCCGCGGTGAGGGTGTCGCCCAACACGTAGGTGCGACCCGCGAGGTGGCAGTCCAGCAGGTCCAGGGCCGCCGCGAGCCCCGCAGGTTCGGCGGACGGGGTGACGTCGCGGTCCAGCAGATCCCGGAGCGCCTCGATGTCGGCGGCCAGCGACGGAGGGCGGAGCGAGGACGGGCATGTCGTGGTGTGACCGGAGAGCAGCCCGGCGAGATCGCGGAGGATGGCGGGCGGGTGGTTGCTGACGATGCGTCCGCTCCACCGGTCGCACAGCGCGGGCGCCGTGAGCGGCCCGTCGAAGTGGTGCTCGGTGGCCTCGTAGGCACGGCGCAGCGACGCGAAGGCCTCGGGTGTCCGCGCGGGGTCGGCCAGGAGTGTGGTGGCGACCGAGTCCCGCAGGCCGAGCAGCCCGAGCGTGATGGCGATGCGCAGCGAGAACGGACAACTCCGCGACAGATACAGCTCGTAGCGGTGCGGAGCCGGGTAGAAGCCCCCGGCGAGGCCCACGCCGATGCGGCTGTCGACACGGTGGGGGAGCGCGGCCGGCGTCGCCGCCGGCTTGAGCCGAAGGGCCGAGGGGAGCGAAATCTGGTCACAGGGGCGTGAGTTGGCAGTGCTGGACGTGCGCGAAGCTGTCTCGGGCATGACTCTCCCTGGGGGAAGACGGAAGCCACCGCCGCTTTGTGGGCGCGCGGGCAGCTTGATGCGGATTGACTGCGCTTGTCGCACCGGTCCGGATCGAACGGACCGGCCGCGATCAGTAAGCGCTGGAGACGCGCAGGAGGTCGATGTGCAGGCGCCTCGTCAAACCGCTCTTGGGCAATTCCCACCGTTCCCGGCTCAGGGCTCGCGAGACGCGAGACCACGCTTGCCCCGCCGCACCGGCGGGACCCGGTCGTCACCCGGGGCACCCCGTCGCGGTGGAAGGGTTGCCTGTCAGCGGGCCGGGGCCGATGACCACTGGAGCGGGGTGTACCCGTTCCGTGGGCGCTGACAATCGTGACCGTCCATGCCAGTCTCGGTGCGCCCTGTTGCGGCGTCAAGAAGGCCGTACGCACGGTCTCACCTGGTGGTCACCCGCATTGACATTGTTTTCGGGCCGGGCCTAACCTGCGGCGCACCACAGGATGCCTTTTCGGCCGGAGAAGAAATGGTGACGACGATGCACGGAGCTGACGGGACGGCCGCATGGCGGCGCCTCGGCCGCAACGTGCTCTGCGCCGACCGTGCCGTGGACCTGCTGCGTGTCAACAGCGCCCTGTGTACGGGCATGTGTCTGTCCCTCAGCCGAGGCTGACGGCCCCCTCCGGGGTCTCGACGGCCCCTCGCGCACGGCTCCTTCGAGCCCTCGGCGCTCATGTCTTCGGCGATCGGGAAACGACGGCCCGTCCGAATCCCCCGCGATCACGGACAGGGCGGTCCTCCGGGTCTTCGGCGCTCACGAGCTGAGGGGTTCCGTCGGGTCCTCGACGGCCACGAGCTGAGGATTCGCCGGCCTTCGACGGCCACGAGCTGAGATTCCGTCAGGTCCTCGACGGCCACGCGCCGATCCGCTCCATCGAGCCTTCGGCGACCACCGCTGTCGTGAAAACGCCCCTTCCCCGTCCAGCCCTCGTCCCACGTGGGCCGCGCGCATCGCCGTGTACCGAGCCGTCCCGCTCGGCGGTGCGCCGCCGCTCCGTGGTCCGGGGTGTCCGAATCCGCTGGAGTCCTCCATGAGTCAACCACCCGGCGCCGCCGTGTCCTTGGGATCGGCGCCGCCCGCCGAGGCGGTCCCCCGTCTCGACCTCCCCGGCGCGTCCGACCGTCCGGCGGCCCAGCGGGTCCTTCCGCTCCGGCGGCCCGGCCGCTGGATCGTCACGGCCGTCGTGCTCGTGCTCGTCGCCCAGATCGCCCACGGACTGGTGACCAACCCCTTCTACCAGTGGGATCGCTTCCAGTACTGGTTCCTGCGCCCGACCATTCTCGACGGCCTGCTCATCACCCTCGAAGTCGCCTTCTACAGTGCGCTTTTGGGGTTGCTCGGCGGCGTCCTGCTGGCCCTGGCCAGGCTCTCCCGGAGCCCGGTGCTGCGCGCGGTGAGCTGGGTCTACACCTGGCTGTTCCGGTCGGTGCCGCTGATCGTGGTCCTGCTCTTCCTCTACAACTTCAGCGCGCTGTACCAGACGGTGAGCGTCGGAGTGCCGTTCGGGCCGGCCTTCTTCACCTTCGACGAGTCCCGGCTGGCGACCGACATGGCCGTCGCCGTCGTCGGACTGAGCCTGAACGAGGCCGCGTACGCCTCCGAGGTGGTCCGCGGCGGCATCCTCTCCGTCGACCAGGGCCAGCACGAGGCCGCGTCGGCACTCGGTCTGCCGAGGCGGTACCAGTTCGCGAAAATCGTCTTTCCGCAGGCGCTGCGCTCCATCACCCCCAACTACGTCAACCAGTTGATCGGCCTGATCAAGGGCACCTCGCTGGTCTTCTACGTGTCCCTGCTGGACCTCTTCGGCTCCGTGCAGAGCATGGGCAGCACCTACCCCGGCGACATCGTGCCGCTGCTCCTCGTCGCCACCGCCTGGTACCTGATCCTCACCAGCGTGGTGTCCGTCATCCAGTTCTACGTCGAGCGGCACTACTCGCGGGGCGCCCTGCGCACCCTGCCGCCGACTCCGTTGCAGAAGGCGCGGAACGGTCTGCGCGACGTGCGGGCCCGGTTCCGGAGGGAGACGGCGATATGAGCGGCGAGACGAAGGTGACGACGGTGAGCACGCGGACGGCTCCGGTCGCGGACGTGGTGCCGACGGCGTCGGTGTCGGCGTCGGCGTCGGCGTCGGCGTCGGCCAAGGGGGCGGACACGGCTTCGGCGGGCGAGGTCGCCGGCGGGCTCCAGGTGGAGCCCGCCACCGTCGAGGTGCACGATGTGCACAAGTGGTACGGGGCCCAACGGGTTCTGGACGGCGTGGAGTTGACCGTGCGCCCCGGTGAGGTGACGGTCGTTCTCGGCCCGTCCGGCTCCGGCAAGTCCACCCTCCTGCGGGTGATCAACCACCTGGAGAAGCCCGAGGTCGGCCACGTCAGCCTGAACGGCGAGCTCATCGGCGTACGCAGGCACGGCGACCGTCTCAAGGAGCTGAGCGAGCGGGTCATCCTGGCCCAGCGCAGCCGGATCGGCTTCGTGTTCCAGAACTTCAACCTCTTCCCCCACCTGACCGTGCTCGACAACGTGGCCGCGGCGCCGGTGGCGACCGGGAAGCTGTCCAGGGCCGCGGCGCAGGAGCTCGCCCGCGACCTGCTCAGCCGGGTGGGCCTCGCCGACAAGGCCGGCGCCTACCCGCGGCAGTTGTCCGGCGGCCAGCAGCAGCGTGTGGCCATCGCCCGCGCCCTCGCCCTGCGTCCCGGAGTCATCCTCTTCGACGAACCCACCTCCGCGCTCGACCCCGAACTGGTCGGCGAAGTCCTCGCGGTCATCAAGGACCTGGCGCACAGCGGCACGACACTCGTCATCGTCACGCACGAGATCGGCTTCGCCCGCGAGATCGCCGACCGCGTGGTCTTCATGGACGGCGGACGCATCGTCGAACAGGGCCCGCCCGAGCAGGTGCTGGACCATCCGCGCGAAGCGCGCACCAGGGAGTTCCTCAGCAAGGTCCTCTGACCGCTTCGCACTTCACACCAGGAGACACCGCTCCACGGGGTGTCTCCCGCCCCACCGCCCCGACCCACAGCGGGGCGAGCCCCCCGATTCGGCGGCCCGCCGGGACCGTTCCCCCACATCTCTCATCGCACACTCGACAAGGACAGCCATGCGCACCCTCAGCCCGAACCGCACAGCCCTCCGCGGCGTCGCCGCCACCGCCGCCGTCGCCTCGCTCGCCGTCTCCCTCGCCGCCTGCGGCGCGGACAGCGACGCCGCCACACGGACGAAGACCGACACGGCCGGAACCGTGACCGTGGGTGCGCTCTCCAACGGGGCCGCGAAGGAGACCACGCTGAAGGTCTCCGAGGTGAAGTCGATCAGCGCGGAGCTGCCCAAGTCCGTCGCCCGGAGAGGCACGTTGGTGGTGGGCATCGGCGCACTGCCCGCGGGGTCGCCGCCGCTGAACTTCGTCGGACAGGACCAGAAAACGCTCACCGGCAGCGAACCCGACCTCGGCAAGCTGGTCGCCGCGGTCCTCGGGCTGAAGCCGGAGGTGCGGAACTCGACCTGGGAGAACCTGTTCGTCGGCATCGACAGCGGCAAGGTCGACGTCGCCTTCTCCAACGTGACCGACACCGAGGAGCGGAAGAAGAAGTACGAGTTCGCCTCGTACCGTCAGGACAACCTCGCCTTCGAGGTGCCGAAGAAGAGCACGTGGAACTTCGATGGCGACTACCGCAACCTCGCCGGCAAGACGGTCGCCGTGGGCGCCGGCACCAACCAGGAGAAGATCCTGCTGGAGTGGAAGGACAAGCTGGCCAAGGCGGGCAAGAAGCTCACCGTCAAGTACTACCAGGACAACAACGCCACGGCCCTGGCGCTGAACAGCGGGAAGATCGACGCCTCGTTCGGCCCCAACCCGGCGGTCGCCTACCACGTCACGCAGAATGCCAAGTCGCCCCACCCGACCCGCAACGCCGGCCAGTTCTCCGGCGCGGGCGCGACGATCCAGGGGCTCATCGCGGCCACCGCGAAGAAGGACAGCGGTCTCGCCAAGCCGGTCGCCGACGCCATCAACTACCTCATCGAGAACGGCCAGTACGCCAAGTGGCTGGCCGCCTGGAACCTCTCGAACGAGGCCGTGAAGACCTCCGAGGTCAACCCTCCCGGCCTGCCGCTCGACAACTCCTGAACCACCCGTGCCCACCCAAGGGACTCCGCCGCGCCGCGGCGGAGTCCCGGGGCGCGTCCGGCCGAGTTCCAGAGACGGAGAACCCGCACCGCCATGTCCACCAGCGTCCATCCCGCACCCGCCCCTTCCTCGCCTCCGACCGCACCGCACGTCCTCGACAACGCGGCGTGGGCCGCGTTGACCGGTCCGCACGCACACCTCGCCGAGCGCGTCGGCCGGGCCGCCCGCTATCCCACGGACGTGTCCCCGTTCACCGCGCTCTCCGATCCCGCCGACCCCCGCTCATGGGACGACCTGGCCGAGCTGGTGGGTCCGGGAGCGGTCACCCCGGTCACCGCGGTCCAGTCCGTGCCCGACGGCTGGACGGTCGAACACAGCGGCGTAGGCGTTCAGTTGACCGCCACCGCACTGCGCTCCGAGCCCGCGCCGGAAGCCGTACGACTCGGCCCCGACGACGTGCCCGAGATCCTCGACCTGATCGCCCTCACCCGGCCGGGTCCCTTCCTGCCCCGCACCGTCGAACTCGGCACCTACCTCGGCATCCGGGAAGGCGGCCGGCTGATCGCCCTCGCCGGAGAGCGCCTGCGCCCGCCGGGCTGGACCGAGATCAGCGCCGTGTGCACCCATCCCGACCACCGCGGCAGAGGTCTGGCGACCCGCCTCGTCCGGGCTGTCGCGGCGGGCGTCAGGGAGCGCGGGGACACCCCCTTCCTCCACGCCGCCGCCGACAACACGAACGCCATCCGGCTCTACGAGTCGATCGGGTTCACCCTGCGCAGCCGTACCCGGTTCCTGCTCGTCCGCGCACCCGGCGGACAGCCGGCCGTTGACGCGGGACAGGAAGAGACCGGTCGGCAGGAAGAAACGGCGCACCAGTGAGGTTGGGCTTGTTCAGGACCGTGCGGCACCCCGGCGGGGACCCGCACGGGCCGGGCGGACGAGGGGCCGGGGAGCACCGGGCCGAGAGGGCGGAGGTGGGACACATGCGTCGTGGGTCCCGCCGCGCGCCGAGGCCGCTCGCGCCCCCACCGCTGCACCTGTACGGCCGGCCGCACATCGATCTGCTGCGGGTCGCCGGCGCGCTCTGTCGCCCCTGACCCGTTGTCACGCAGCCACGCCCCGCTCGCCGGGGCGCGATTCCTCGTACGGTCGATCAGGAAGGCACCTCCCGTGTCCTCGTCACCCTCTCCTCTGCACCTCGCCGTGGCCCTCGACGGCGCCGGATGGCACCCGGCGGCCTGGCGCGAGCCCGTCGCCCGGCCCGGTGAGCTACTCACCGCCGGCTACTGGGCCGATCTCGTCACCGAGGCCGAGCGCGGCCTGCTCGACTTCGTGACCATCGAGGACTCCCTCGGCCTCCAGTCCTCCTCGCCCACGGAGCCCGACGGCCGCACCGACCAGGTCCGCGGCCGCCTGGACGCCGTCCTCGTCGCCGCGCGGATCGCCCCGCAGACCCGTCACATCGGCGTGGTGCCGACCGTCGTCACCACGCACACGGAGCCGTTCCACATCTCCAAGGCGATCGCGACCCTCGACTATGTGAGCACCGGCCGTGCCGGCGTGCGTGTCCAGGTCTCGGCCCGCCAGAACGAGGCCGCGCACTTCGGCCGCCGTACGCTCCCGCCGTTCCGCCTCGAGGACTACGGCACGCCCGCCGGGCAGGGACTCGTGACCGACCTCTTCGACGAGGCGGCCGACCACGTCGAGGCCGTCCGCAGGCTCTGGGACAGCTGGGAGGACGACGCGGAGATACGCGACGTCGCTACCGGCCGCTTCATCGACCGCGACAAGCTCCACTACATCGACTTCGAGGGCCGCCGCTTCAGCGTCAAGGGCCCTTCGATCACCCCCCGGCCGCCCCAGGGCCAGCCGATCGTCAGCGCTCTCGCCCACGCCACCGTCCCGTACCGGCTGGTGGCCCGGGCCGCCGACGTCGGCTACGTCACCCCGCACGACGCCGAACAGGCACGCGCCGTCGTCGAGGAGATCCGCGCCGAACAGACCACGGCCGGCCGCGCGGACGAGACCGTGCACGTCTTCGGCGACCTCGTGGTCTTCCTGGACGACACCCCCGGTGCCGCCGAGACCCGCCGCGAGCGACTGGACGCCCTCGCGGGCCACCCGTACACGAGCGACGCCCGGATCTTCACCGGAACCCCGGCCGAACTCGCCGATCTGCTGCAGGAGCTGAGCGAGGCGGGACTGTCCGGATTCCGGCTGAGGCCCGCCGTCGCCGGACACGACCTCCCTGCCATCACGCGGGGACTGGTGCCCGAACTCCAGCGCCGGGGCGCCTTTCGGCAGGCCTACGAGGCCGACACCCTGCGCGGACTGCTCGGGCTCGCCCGGCCCGCGAACCGCTACGCCGCCACCACCGCCTGAGCCGGAAGGACCCCCGACCATGAGCAAGCCGCTCAAGCAGATCCACCTCGCGGCGCACTTCCCCGGTGTCAACAACACCACCGTGTGGAGCGACCCCGAGGCCGGCAGCCACATCGAGTTCAGCTCCTTCGCGCACTTCGCCCGCACCGCCGAACGCGCGAAGTTCGACTTCCTGTTCCTGGCCGAAGGCCTGCGGCTGCGCGAACAGGGCGGCCGCATCTACGACTTGGACGTCGTCGGACGGCCCGACACCTTCACCGTCCTCGCCGCCCTGGCCGCCGTCACCGAACACCTCGGCCTGACCGGCACCATCAACTCCACCTTCAACGAGCCCTACGAGGTGGCCCGCCAGTTCGCCAGCCTCGACCATCTCTCCGGCGGACGCGCCGCCTGGAACGTCGTCACCTCCTGGGACGCCTTCACCGGCGAGAACTTCCGCCGCGGCGGCTTCCTGCCGCAGGAGGAGCGCTACTCGCGGGCCAAGGAGTTCCTGGCCACGGCCAACGAACTCTTCGACTCCTGGCGCGGCGACGAGATCCTCGCCGACCGGGTGGGCGGCACCTTCCTGAACGACGCCAAGGCCGGAGCTTTCGTCCACCACGGACAGCACTTCGACATCGAGGGGCAGTTCAACGTCCCGCGCTCCCCGCAGGGCCGCCCGGTGATCTTCCAGGCCGGAGACTCCGAGGAGGGCCGCGAGTTCGCCGCGTCGAGCGCCGACGCCATCTTCAGCCGCTACTCCACCCTCAAGGAGGGCCAGGCCTTCTACACGGACGTCAAGGCGCGGCTCGCCCGGTACGGCCGCCGCTCCGACCAGTTGCTGATCCTGCCGGCCGCGACCTTCGTCCTCGGCGACACCGACGCCGAGGCCGAGGAACACGCCCGCGAGGTCCGGCGCCTCCAGGTCAGCGGCGCGACCGCCATCAAGCACCTGGAGTTCGTCTGGAACCGGGACCTGTCCGCGTACGACCCCGACGGCCCGCTTCCCGACATCGACCCGGACCTCGGCGAACACACCGTCGCCCGCGGCCGCGCCCAGGTCCGCATGTACCGCGACCCGCTGGCCACCGTCCGTGAGTGGCGCGAGCGGGCCGCCGCCAACAAGTGGTCCATCCGCGACCTCGTCATCGAGACCGGCAGCAGGCAGGCCTTCGTCGGCAGCCCGGCCACGGTCGCGGAGACCATCAACGACTTCGTCCAGGCCGACGCCTCCGACGGCTTCATCCTCGTCCCGCACATCACCCCGGGCGGCCTCGACGCCTTCGCCGACCAGGTCGTCCCGCTCCTCCAGGAACGCGGTGTCCACCGCACCGAGTACGAGGGCACCACCCTGCGCGACCACCTCGGCCTGGCCCACCCCGACGCCGAGGCGTACGCCGGCCGGGCGGCGTCGTGACGTCGCCGACGCGGCCCGTTCCCGTACCGATCCGCACAGCCGCCGAGCGCTGAGGAGGCCTCCGCACATGTCCGACATCCCTCTCGGCGTTCTCGACCTGATCCCGATCTCCTCGGGTTCCACGGCCACGGACGCCCTGCGCAACTCCATCGACCTGGCCCAGCGGGCCGAGAACCTCGGATACAGCCGCTACTGGTTCGCCGAACACCACCTCAACCCCGGTGTCGCCGGAACCTCGCCCGCCGTCGTCCTCGGCCTGACGGCCGCCGCGACCTCGACCATCCGGCTCGGCGCTGGAGCCGTGCAACTCGGCCACCGCACCGCCCTGTCCACGGTCGAGGAGTTCGGCCTGATCGACGCACTGCACCCCGGGCGCTTCGACCTGGGCCTCGGACGCTCCGGCGGTCGGCCGTCCGGCAAGTCCGCCGCCCCGCCGGCGACCGCGACCCCCGTGGTCGACGGCCGTGCCCCCAACGGGCTCCGCATACCGGCCCGCTTCTCCTACGAACACCTTCTCGGCTCACCGCGGGTGGCCCTGCAGCGCACCCTCCTCCAGCAGCCCCACGCCGAGTCGCAGGACTACGGCGAGCAGATCGACGACATCCTCGCGCTGCTCGCGGGCACCTACCGCTCCGCGGACGGAGTCGAGGCCCACGCCGTCCCGGGCGAGGGCGCCGATCTGGAGGTCTGGATCCTCGGCAGCAGCGGCGGGCAGAGCGCCGAGGTCGCGGGCCGCAACGGCCTGCGGTTCGGGGCGAACTACCACGTCAGCCCCGCGACCGTGCTGGAGGCGGTGGAGGGCTACCGGGCCACGTTCCAGCCCTCCGACGTCCTCGACAAGCCGTACGTCAGCGTGTCCGCGGACGTCGTGGTCGCCGAGGACGACGAGAAGGCCCGCGAACTCGCCACGGGCTACGGCCTGTGGGTCCGCAGCATCCGTACCGCCGAGGGCGCCATCCAGTTCCCCACCCCGGACGAGGCGCGTGCCCACACCTGGTCGGACGCCGACCGGGCACTCGTCCAGGACCGTCTCGACACCCAGTTCGTCGGCTCCCCGAAGCGGGTCGCCGGCCAGTTGGAGCGGCTCCAGGAGGCGACCGGGGCCGACGAGTTGCTCATCACCACGATCACCCACCGGCACGCGGACCGGGTGCGGTCGTACGAGCTGCTGGCCGAGGAGTGGCGCACGCGGTAGCCGGCGTCGACCGCCGGGTGACGTTCGGGACGGGCGGGCCGTGGTTGCGGCCCGCCCGTCCCGTCGTGCCCACCCGGGCGCCACGAACATCGCGCCCGAGCGTCACGACTGCATCACGAACTCCGTTTTCGCTGGTCAGAGAGCTTATATTCGCAGGCTCCCGGATCTTGGACCCATGGCCGGAACGGCCGGGGCCGGCCTTCGAACGAGCGGAACGGCAGCGCATGGCACGCAGCGGGATGACCCGACGGCACGGGTGGGCGATAGCAGCGCTGCTGTGCGCGGTGATGCCGTCCGCGACGGCCTGTACGACGGCGACGGAGCGACCGACGGCCACGGACCGGTCGGCGGCAGGGAAGACGACCGAGGCCGGAGCACGGAAGAAGAGCACCGCCTCCGCACCCTCCTGCGCGGGCGGGGCCTTCCGGTGGACCTCCGTCCACCGGGAGCGGCGACTCACCGAGGTGTCACCGGTCGTGAACGTCAGCAAGAGCGACGGCTGGGTCACGTTCCACCCCGGGCTCGTGCGCACCATAGTGCCCCAGGTCAGCACGAGCGACGACCGCGTGTCGGAGCGTCAGGTCCTCGCCGCGCTCGCCAAGCACCTCAAGTGGTGGGACCTCGAGGAATTGGCCGCCCCGGGGGAGGAGTCCGCCGACCGTCCGCGCACCCCCGTCAGGACCGACTTCCTCGGGCACGCGGGGCGTTTCGTCGAGGCCGAGGGAGTCCAGACCGTCGACGCGAGCTTCACCGTGACCTGCGCCGGCCATGACGTCTACGGCAGCGTCACCACCTGGTTCGGCCATTCCGGTGCGTCCCTGGCCTGCGGCGTGCACCCCCACACCAAGGAGCCCTGGATCCAGGAGGCCTACCGGCTGACCTGCGGCCCGCACTGAAGTCCGGACGGCTGCCCTGCCAGGATCAGCCTCCCGCGCCGTCCCCGCGCCGAGCCGCCACCGGTGAGCGCGCACGCGGCGCGGGGACGGGGTGTGCGATCAGGCGTCCCCCATGCCGAACACGTCGTGGATCGGCCGCACCTCCACCGCCACGACGTGGAAGTCGAGTACACGCTCGGCGATGGCGCGCGCCCGCTCGGGGGTCGCGCACTCGATCACGTAGTAGGCGGTGAGGTGTTCGTCGGCCTCGGCGAACGGGCCGTCCGCCACGGCCGGCCCCTCCGCGCTCCAGCGCAGAGTCGTGGTGTCGCGCGGGTAGGCCAGCCCCGCTCCGTTCAGCAGCTCGCCCGAGCCCTCCAGATCCTTGTGGAGGGCCTCGTGCCAGCGGAACACCTCGGTCCGCTGCTCCGCCGTCATCGTTTCGGTCGCGGCGGGATCGGCGTACATCAGCACCATGTATTTCATGGCTCCAGCCTGGCATCGGGGACTGACATTCCCGAGACGCGGGGCGATGCCGGGGGACCGGTTCAGCCGGTCGACGCGAGTGCGGTCGTACGGCCGCCCAGTGCTGCCGAGAAGTGGTCGGTCACCTGCTCCAGCGCCTGGGCCGCGGCGGCCGCGATCACGGGTGCGCCGTCCGCGTCCGCGGTGACGTCCTTGTCGAGAGTGAACCAGCCCGGCACGATGTGCGACGCGCCCATGGAGCTCAGCACCGGACGCAACGCGTAGTCGATCGCGAGGACATGGGCCGTACTGCCGCCCGTGGCGAGGGGCAGCACCGTCTTGCCGGCCAGCGCGTACTGCGGGAGCAGGTCGAGGAGCGACTTCAGCAGGCCGGAGTAGGCCGCCTTGTAGACCGGCGTGCCGATCACCACGCCGTCGGCCCTCTCGAACAGGGCCGCCGTCTCGACGATCGCCGGATGCCGGAAGTCGGCTCCGAGGAGCGCGTGGGCGGGCAGCGTACGGACATCCAAGGGAATGACCTCGTGCCCCTGGAGGCGGAGCCGGTCGTCGAGGTGGCGCAGGAGGCGCGTGGTGCGGGAGGTGGGAGAGGGGCTTCCGGAGACGGACACGATCGTGGCCATGGCGGACCTTCCGGGTCGGGATTCGGTTGCGTGAGGCGGGTGTGCGGCGAACTGCCGGGGGGAGTGGGCGGTTCGGTGGCGGTGGCGGTGGCGATGGCGATGGCGATGGCAAGGTGGCGGTGCCGGCGTGCGTGGTCGTGGTGCGGGGTGCCGGGCGGGACGGGAGCTCGACGGCGGCATACGGCGCCCCGCCCGGCGGGCCGGTCACCAGGCGCTGGACCGCACGCTGACCTGCGGCCGCAGGTCCCCCCGGAGTGCTTCCAGGAAGCTGACGACCTCGGCCGCCACCGAACGGTGCTGGAGGTCGTTGAGGACGTCGTGGTGAGCGCCGTGCACCACCGAAAGACGCGCCAGGGGAAGCGACTTGGCCAGGCGGGCGAGCGCCTCGTCGTCGGCGAGCGGATCGGAGTCGCCGACGAGCAGCAGCGTGGGCAGGGGCGACTCGCTGTCGTAGGCCGCGCCGATCAGGGAGTCCGGCAGCGCGTCGTCGAGCGACCCGCGCCGTACCCCGGGGTCCTGGCTGAGGCGGCCCCGATGGGTGGGGCACGAGGTACGGACGTCGAGCTCGGCGTCCCATGTCCCGCCGGCGGCAGCGGTCCTCGCGGACGGGCCGGGAAGCCCGGCGAGTACCAGCGCGTTCGGCCACCAGGCGGCCGGAGTCCGGGCCCCGCCGAGGAGCGCCGCGAGCGCGAGGGCCCCCGAGTCCGCCCCGACGAGGACGACCGGCCGGGCGACACCGTCCGGCGAGGCGGTGTCCTCGACGGCCTCGGCGAGCCGGGCCTCCAGCTCGGTCAGGGAGGCGGCCGGGTCCCCGGCGTCGAGGGCCGGGGGGTCGACCACCCGGACCCGGTAGGCGTCGGCGGCGAGCCGTCCGCCGAAGCGCGCGTAGGTCGCCCGGGTCTCGCCGCGGCCGGGAACCACGAGGATCGTGCCGCGGACGAGGAGCCCCTCGGGCCCGTGGTGGTCGGTGTACTGGGTCATCTCAGGCTCCTGCGGGTGCGGGTGCGGGTGCGGGTGCGGGTGCGGACTCGACGGTGTGCGCGGGCTCGCCGGTGTGCGCCGGCTTCCAGCCCAACGCGGGCGCCACCTCGGTCGCGATGAGTTCGAGGGCTCGGACGGCGGCGTCGTGGTCGGGGACGGCGGGGTTGAACTGCGCGATCAGGTCGGTCGCCACGGGCAGGACCTTCTCCCGGCCCAGGGCCTCGACGACGTCGTCGGGATGGCCGTAGAAGGAGTGGAAGCGGCGCAGCGCCTCGTTTCTGTCGAGGCCCTTGGGGAACGCGCCGCTCTCGGCCATGCGCAGCGCCGCCCGGTGCACGTCGTCGCCGATGGCGCTGAGCGCGGTGCGCCGGTCCTTGGCCGGGAAGATGAAGCGGGACAGGCCGATGCGCGGGCGGTGCGGCCGGTCCCAGGCCGCGAGGAAGGCGTCGGCCCAGGGCCGCTGCACCTCGTCGGTGGGGGAGTCGAACCCGTAGGCGGCCCGGTTCAGCAGCAGGTTCGAGCCGCGGCGCGCCGCGTACGAGGCACCCTGGGCGCTGAACACGCCCTGCCAGACGCGGCGGTCGAAGCCACCGGGGCGCGGCTGGATGCGGAAGCCGGCCGTGCCCACCTCGTCGTGGGCCAGGGCCCGCCGCAGGACGTCGAGGTTCTCGCTGGTCAGTTCGCGTTTGCGGTCGGCGTCCTTGCCGAACGCGGCGTACTCCAGGGCGCTCGATCCGCTGCCCACGCCGATCTCGACGCGGCCGCCGCTGAGGGCGTCGACGGTGGCGATGTCCTCGGCGAGGCGCACCGGGTCCTCCAACGGGAGCACGGTGACGGCCGTGCCCAGCCGGATCCGGGCGGTCCTCGCGGCCGCGTGGGCGAGGAAGGTCCAGGGCGAGGACAGTCCGCCGCCGCCGAGGGCGACGTGGTGCTGGGCCACCCAGCCGACGTCGAAGCCGAGCTCGTCCGCGACGGCGAACAGTTCCTGCGCGTTGCGGTAGGTACGGGCGATGTCCTGATCGCGTCCCTGGACGTGGGTGAGGAAGCCGAGCCTGAAGCGTGGTCGCTCGCTCGTCATGGGATGTCGGCCTTTCCGTGCGGGTCGTCTCTCTTCGGGGCGCCGTGCCGGACGGTTCCCGGGTGAGGGGGCCGCCGGGCGCGGCCGGTGGAGGACGGGTCCTGCTCCACCGGCCGGTCGCGGTGGGGTCTCAGTCGTTCGCGAGCTGCGGCTCGCGGGTGTGACGGTTGGCCGGCACGGGCAGGCCGAGGTTGCCGCGCAGGGTGTCGGCCGCGTACTCGGTACGGAACAGTCCGCGCTTCTGGAGGATCGGGACGACGCCGTCGACGAACAGGTTCAGCTCGTCCTCGGTGCGGAAGGCGAGGTTGATGCCGTCGAAGGTGCCGGCGTCGAACCACTTCTCGATGGTGTCGGCGACGGTCTCCGGGGCCCCGACGAACGGCGAGGTCCGGAACTGGTTGACGGACTCGCCGACCTGGCGCAGCGTCAGGTTCTCGGTGCGGGCCCGCTCGATGAGCGCCGACGCGCCCGTGCGGCCGCCCTTCTCCGCGAGGTGCGCGACGTCGGGGAACGGCGCGTCGAGGTCGTGCGCGCTGAAGTCGTACGCGCCGAAGGACCGGCCGAGCAGGGCGAGGTTGCGGTCGAAGTCGTTGTCCTCCTCGAAGATCTCCCGTTCGCGTCGCCGGGCCGCCTCGTCGGTGGTGGCGACGACCGGGCTTCCGTGGATGAAGATCTTGATGTGCTCGGGGTCGCGGCCGTAGGAGGCGGTGCGCCGCTTGATGTCCGTGTAGTACTCCTGGGCCTGCTGGAGCGTCCCGCCCGGCGCATAGATGCCCTCGGCGACCCGCGCCGCCAGGTCGCGGCCCTCCTCGGAGACCCCGGCCTGGAAGATGACCGGCTGGCCCTGCGGGGAGCGGGAGAGGTTGAGCGGTCCCGCCACCTTGAAGTGCTCGCCCTCGTGGTCGAGCGAGTGCAGCTTGGCCGGGTCGAGGAAGACGCCCCGGGCCACGTCCGCCGGGAAGGCGTCGTCCTCGTAGGAGTCCCACAGGCCGCGGGCGACCTGGACGAACTCCAGGGCGCGGCCGTACCGGGTGGTGTAGTCGAGGTGTTCGTCGAGTCCGAAGTTGCGGGACGTACCGGTGTCGAAGCTGGTGACGACGTTCCAGCCGGCCCGGCCACCGCTGATGTGGTCGAGGGAGGCGAACCGGCGGGCCAGGTTGAACGGCGAGTTGTATGTCGAACTCGCCGTGCCCACAAGGCCGATGTGCCGGGTGTGGGTGGCCACCGCGGACAACAGGGTCAGCGGTTCGAGGCGGTTGAGATAGTGCGCCGGGTACGTGGCGTTGATGAACTGGCTGTCGACGATGAACAGGGCGTCGAAGAGGGCGTGTTCGGCCGCCTTCGCCAGCCGGATGTAGTAGTCGATGTCGATGCTGGCGTTCTTCGCCACGCGCGGGTCCTTCCACAGACCGTGCTGGCCGGGACCGCCGACGCCGTAGGGGTGCAGGGCGAGATGGATGGTGCGGGGCATGGCGTTTTCTTCCTGTCTCTTCGAGGGGTTCAGACGTTCAGCAGGGCCCGCAGGGCGGCGCGTTCGGCCCGGTCGGCCGGGGCCGCGTGCAGCGTGGGCGCGGAGCGGACCAGCAGGCGTGTGTAGGGGTGCCGGGGCCGGGCGATGACCTCGCCGGCGGCGCCGGTCTCGACCAGTTCGCCCTGGTACAGCACGGCGATCCGGTCGGCGACCCCGGCGACGGAACCGAGGTCGTGCGAGATGAAGACGAGCGCCACTCCGTCGTCGCGGAGTTCCTGGAGGATGCGCAGGATCTGGACCCGGTTGGCGGAGTCCAGGGCGCTGACCGGCTCGTCGAGGATGACCAGGCGGGGCTCGGTGACCAACGCCCTGGCGACGGCCACGCGTTGACGCTGCCCGCCGGAGAGCCGGCCGGGCAGCCGGTCGAGGAGGTCCTCGGACAACTGGACGCGGGGGAGGAAGGCGCGGACACGGCGAGCCGCCTCCTCGCGGGAGACCCCGCGGACCAGCAGCGGTTCGGCCAGGGAGGCCTCGACGGTGAGATCCGGGTCGAGGCTGCGCAGCGGGTCCTGGAAGACGTACTGGATCACACCGCGGCGGCGCAGCGCCCGCCACCGGCGCCCGCCGTACGCGGTGACGTCCTCGCCGTCCAGGACGACGGAACCCGCGGAGGCGCGGACGAGGCCCAGCACGGCGCGTGCCAGGGTGGTCTTGCCCGATCCCGTCTCGCCGATGATCCCGACGGTCTCGCCCGGCGAGACGGTGAGCGAGACACCGCGCAGCGCGTTCCGGCGCCGCCGGCGCGGTCCGTAGCGCACTTCGAGGCCGGTGACCTCCAGGACGGGCTCGGTGCTCATGCGTCCTCCCCGGGCGCGAGGAACTTCTCCAGGCCGTACTGCTGGTGTTCGGCGATCAGCAGCCGGGTGTACTCGTGGCGCGGACGGTGGAGTACGTCCTCCGTGGGGCCCTGCTCGACCACCTCGCCGTGGCGCATCACGAGGACCTCGTCGCAGAGCTGGGAGACGACGGCCAGGTCGTGGGAGACCACGACGAGGGCCAGCCCGGTCCGTTCGCGCAGATCGGCGAGCAGGTCGAGGATCTCGGCCTGGACGGTGACGTCGAGCGCGGTGGTGGCCTCGTCGGCGATGAGGATCCGCGGTCCCGCGGCGATCGCCACGGCGATGAGGACCCGCTGGAGCATGCCGCCGGACAGCTCGTGCGGGTACTGCGAGCTGACGAGTTCCGGGTCGCGCAGGTGCACCGACCGCAGCAGCTCGACCGCCCGCCGGCGCGCCGCGCGCCGCTTCAGCCCCTTCTTGACCCGCAGGACCTCGGCGATCTGGGCCCCCACCTTGATCGAGGGGTTGAGATACGACGCCGGGTCCTGGAAGACCGCGCTGATCGTCGTGCCCCGCAGGTCGGTCCACCGTGCGGGGGACAGCCCGGCGATGTCGCCGCCGTCGATCTCCACCGAGCCGCCGGTGATGGTGAAGGGGGCGGGCAGGATGCCCAGCGCGGCGCGGCAGGTGAGGGTCTTTCCGCTGCCGGACTCGCCGACGATGCCCACGGCCCGGCCGGGCGTGAGCGTGAAACTCACGCCGTGGACGATGTCCTGGCCGGCGGCAGGGTCGCCGATGCGGACGTCGCGTACGGAGAGCACGGGGGCCTGCGAGCGCGGCGGTTCTCCGGTACCGGCATCGGCGGCGGTCTCCTCGGCACCGGCAAGGGCACCGGCACCCTGAACGGCACTGGCACTGGCACTGGCACCGGGAACGGCACCGGCGGCCTGCGCGGATTCCCGCGTCTCCGCGGCCTCTGCGGTCCCCGTGGTATCCGCAGTCTCTGTGGTCTCTGTGGTGTTCTCGGCCTCGGCGAGGAGCTTCTCGGACAGGGCGGTCATCGCGCACCTCCGGCGGGAGCGGGAGCGGGGTCGGCCTCGACACGCCGGCCGGCGCGCGTGCCACGGCCGGCGGCCGGCGTCTGGCCCGCTTCGCCGGAGACGTCACGGATGGCGTCGGCGAGGAGGTTGCAGGCCCAGACCGTGATCATGATCAGCAGGGCGGGTACGAGCGGAGCCCAAGGCTGTTGGGTCAGATAGCCCAGATCCGAGGCGAGCAGGCCGCCCCAGGTGGGCGCGGGAGGCTGGACCCCGATCCCGAGGAAGGTCAGGCTCGACACGATGACGAACCCGACGCCGACCGTCTGGGCGAGCGCGACCGCGATGGGCGGAAGCACCTTGGCCCAGATGTGACGGCGAACGATCCAGCCGGTCGAGGCACCCGCGATGATCGCGGCCTCGACGTACGGGGAACGGGCGACGGACAGGGTGGCGGCGCGGGCCACGCGGTAGAACAACGGGGACACCAGCGCCCCCGTGACCAGCATCGCCTGGGTGAGACCGTTGCCGAGCAGGGCGACGACGGCGACGGCGAACAGCAGGAACGGCAGCGCGACCAGCGTGTCGGCGAGCCGGAGGGTGACCCATTCGAAGGCCCGGCCGAGGTGGACCGACAGGATGCCGGGGACGGCGCCGATGGCCAGGGCCGTGAAGGCGACCTCCAGCGAGCCGAGGACGCTGACGCGGGAGCCGTCGAGGAGCCGGCTCAGCACGTCACGGCCGAGGTAGTCGGTCCCCAGCCAGTGGGCGCCGGACGCGTCCGCGAGCGGCTGGTCACCGGTGGCCAGCGGGTTGTGCGGTGCGAGCAGCGGCCCGAACAGGGCGAGTACGGCGATCACCGCGAGGACGGCCAGGGCGATGCGGCCGGAGGTGAGGGCGAGAACGCGGCGCACCATGGTCACACCCCCCGTCGCGAGGCCGGCGTGACGCGGGCCAGCACCAGGTTGACGAGCAGGTTGAACGCGACGACCAGGACGATCGACACCACGAGGACCCCCTGCACGGCCGGTACGTCCCCGGCCTGCGCGGAGTCGTTGGCGAAGCGTCCGAAGCCCTGGAGTCCGAAGATCCACTCCGTGACGACGGACGCGCCGACCAAGGCGGGGAACTTCAGGCCGAGGGTGGCGAGCGCGGGACCGATGCCGTTGCGCAGCACATGGCCGAAGAAGATCCGGCGCGGGCCGAGCCCGCGGACCACCGCGCCCGTCACGTAGTTCTCGCCGTACGCCCCGACGAGCCCCCCGCGCAGTTGGCGGGCGACGTCGGCGACGACATCGAAGCTCAACGCGACCGCGGGCAGCGTGATGTGGGCCAGCCAGGGCCCGAACCCCTGGTCCGCCGGGACGTATCCGGCGGACGGGAACAGATGCAGTCCCACCGAGAACACCGCGACCAGCACGATGCCGACGACGAAGGCCGGCATCACCGAGATCACCGTCACGAAGCCGGTGATCGCGCGGTCGACCCAGGTGGTGCGGCGCAGCGCCGCGAGGGTGCCGAGACCGAACCCCGCGACGACTCCGATGATCAGCGCGAACGTCGCCACCGACAGGCTCACGCCCAGGCCGAGGCCGATGAGGGTGGAGATGTCTGCGCCGTTGGTCCAGCTCGTGCCGAGCCGGCCGTGCAGGACGTCGCCGAACCAGTCCCCGTACTGGACGAGGAAGGGCCGGTCGAGGCCCCACTGCGCCTCGACGCGGGCGACCGCCTCGGGAGTGGCCTCCTCGCCCAGTTGGATGCGTGCCGGGCTGAGCCCGCTCAGCGACCGCAGCGCGAACGTCACGAACGTCGCGACCAGGAAGACGGGCACGAAGATCGCGACCGACCGGGCGAGGGTGGCCAGGACGCGGCCCAGGGTGTGCCGGGTTCTGGCCGCGGCGGCCGGGAGACGGACGTCGGGCGGGGCCGTTGCCACCGTCGTCGTCATGGGTTGCCCCCTCTCTGTCGTGGGCGGGGTGTCAGTTGCCGCCGGCGATGGTCACGCCGGTCCAGTCGATGTGGGCGGGGTTCTTCGGCAGGCCGGAGATGGACTTGCTCTTGGCGATGAGATTGGGCGAGGAGTACGTGAACACCAGCGCCTTGCTCTTGAGGCCGGCCCGGGTCGCCGCCTGGAGGACCTTCGCGTAGTCCGGCGAGTCGAGCGGGGTCCGGCGGACCTTGGCGATGGCCGCCTCGAAGCCGGCCGGCTCGTAGGGCGAGCTGAGGTTGAGCGGGCCGTTCGGGCCGAAGTGGGCCGTGAGGGTCTGCGCCGCGGAGTCACGGCCGGTGGTGCCGTACAGCGAGAACGTCAGGTTCTTGGCGAAGAACGGCGTGGCCCAGTTCTTGTCGATCCTGATCGTGACGGTGATGCCGACCTTCGCCAACTGCGCCTGCACGATCTCGGCCTGCGGGTCCTCGGCCGGGATGACCAGGCTCAGCTTCAGGGCGCCCGCCTTGTAACCGGCCTCGCTCAGCAGCTTCTTGGCCTTCGCGGGGTCGTAGGCGTACGCGTTCTCGGACTCCGGGTCGTAGGCGACGTACCCCTTGGGGAAGGGCTGATTGGTCACCGAGCCGTAGCCGAACGTCAGCTTGTCGACGAACTCCTGACGGTTGATCGCGTAGCGGACCGCCTCGACGACCTTGTCGTTGTCGAACGGCGCCTTGTTGGTGTTGAGGCTGAGGTTGGAGGCGTTGAAGCCGGGCTGCACGAAGACGTCGAGCCCGGCCTTCTTGGCCGCCTCGGCCTGACTCGGGGCTATGTCGGCGAAGTTGTAGACGCCGGTCTGCAGTCCGGAGACGACGGTGGACGCGTCGGGGGCGGAGCTGAGCTCGACGTTGTCGATGTGGATGTTCTTGGCGTCCCAGTAGTCCGGATTCTTCTTCAGGACGGCCTTGGTGCCCGGGACGAGCTGGGTGACGATGAACGGGCCCGCGCCGACCGGGCTCTGGTCCAGCTTGTCCGGGGACGCCGCCGCCTTCGGGCTGGCGATCTGCAGGACGCGCTCGCCCAGCAGTTGGGGGATCTGGTAGTCGACCTGGCTGAGGTGGATCACCGCGTCGAGACCCTTGGCGTCCACCGACGTGATCGAGGTCAGGTCGCCGAACAGGGCGGAGTTCTTCTGCTTCTTGGCCCGCTCGATGGCGGCCTTCACGGCGGCGGCGTCGACCGGCGCGCCGTCGCTGAACTTCAGGTTCGGCCGCAGATGGAAGGTGATCACATCACCCTCGGCGTTGTAGTCCCAGCTCTTGGCCAGGTCCGGGACGGCCTTCCCGTTCTCGTCCGTCCGCGTCAACGAGGCGTAGACCAGGGCGAGTTCGCGGAACTGGGCGCCGCTTCCGCTGACGACCGGGTCCCAGTGGGCGGGGAAGTAGGAGGAGGTCCACTTCAGCGCGGCGGAGCCGGCCGACGCGGAGCTCTCGCCGCCGCAGGCGGCGAGCGCGGGGACGAGCACAGTGGCGAGGGCGGTGCCCAGGGCGGCGGCGCGCAGCCGGCCGGGTCGCGGGGCGGAGCGGAAGGCCGTGGCGGGGGTGCGGGGCGTGAGACGTCCGGACATCGGAGTTCTTTCTGCGAAGGCTCCCGCCCACGCCGGAGCGGCGCAGCGCGGAGCGAGGGCGGCTCACCCCGCGGACGGACGCCGCGCATGCCGGAGAGGCGCATGCCGGTGTGCGCTTCGGTGCGCACGGGGCATGCCGCGTTCAGGGCAGGAGGCGTCGGCGGATCGCGGGGAGGGCCGGGAGGCCGGGGGAGCGGAGACGACGAAACGCTGGGAGGACGGCGCGCGATGACGGGGGCCGGACGGCGGGTCGGCTCGGGGCCGGTGCCGGAGCCGGCGGGACGGACGTCAGGCGCCTGGGGGCCGCGGCTGGCGGGCGGTCAGCGACAGAGAGCGCTGCAGGTGCGCCGCAGGTCCACGTAGCGGCACTCCACGGCGGGGTGCGTCGTAAGCATGGTGCACATCCTGGGGCCGGTTCTCGGCGGCTGTCAATGGACACCAATTGGTGTCTCATTGGGCGGGACGGGTTCTGACCGCTGATCAGAAGGCCGCGGAGGTGCGCGGATGCGCCTCGCGCCGGTCACGACGGCTCGAGCACCGGCCCGCGGGCCGTCATCCGGGGCGGCTGGAAACCGCGGGGCCGGCGACTCTCGGGGACCGTCAGGCGGCCTACCCTCGGGGACCGTCACGCAGCCGACCCTCGGGGACCGTCAGGCCTTCGGCCGGAGGACCGTCATCCAGGCGGTGCCGGGGGACCGCTCGGACCGTCCGGGCCGAGCAACGTCAGGGCGTGGCAGGCGTGCCGAGGTCGCGGGCCGGGTGTACGGCGGCCTCGTCCGGGTGCAGCCAGAGCGGGCCGTTGCCGGTCTCGACGCGCACGGCGTCCCGGGGAGGCCACGGCCCGTCGCTCAACACTGCCGCCTCCGGGCCGGTCAGACTCCGGTACCGCGCGAGCGCCTCCGAGGGCGCCGGCCGCGCGGGCACGGTCAGCAGCCCGGGGCTCAGCTCCTCGAACGCCGCCGCGTACTCCTCGTACGGCCGCCAGCCCGGGACGATGCGCAGCCCTGCGGGAGAGCGCACCAGCAGCGTCGGCAGCGCGTAGCGGTACCCGCCCTCGGCGGTCTCCTTCGCGGCACCGGGATGCGGCGAGCCGCCGCGCACCGACAGCACCTCGGCGACCGGCCGCCGCGCCTCGGCACGGTCGGCAAGTACCGCTTCCCGTACGGTGGTTGACGCTACGTCGGACGCCAGCCGCTCATGGTCGAGGCCGGGCACCCCCCGCACCGCGGACAGCGCCAGTGCCACCGTGTCCGCAGGTTCCCCCAGCACGAACACGCTCTCCCGCAGCCGCCGCACCACCCGCTCGGCCACCTCGCCGCCCTGTCGCTCCGCGGCCTTGGCGGCCAGCGAGGACGGCCAGGAACTCGCCGCGACCCGGATCAGCCGCCGCGCCCGCGGGGCGCCCGTGTGGGCGACGACGTCCTCGATGTACCGCGCGTACCAGACGGTCTCCGCCGCGGGATCGGGCGGCGGGTCGTCGTCGTCATCGAACAGGACGCAGTACGCGCGTCGCCAGCGCACCCGGCCCGCCAGCGCGGCACGCAGCCCCCGGAACACCGGCTCCGAGCCCCAGGCCCAGGGACACAGCGGGTCGGTGTACTCCACGACCTCCACCACGCCGGCCGCCTCCACCGTCTGCGTCGTGTCCGCGGAGTCCACCACTGCCGCCGGGTCCGTGCCGCCGTCCGTCCTCACCGCGTCCGGCGCCGTCCGGTGCGGGGCGCGGGTCACGCGGCTCCCTTGCGGTCCAGCCGCTCGGCCGTCCCGGCGGGCAGCAGCGCGGCCAGCGTCGTGCCGCCCAGCACCGCCGCCGCGTCCGCCTCGATGCGGCGCCACACCCCGGGGAGCCCGGAGGCGGGCCCCGGATAGTCGAGCCCGGCCAGCGGCTCGCCCCTGAGGGTGATCAGCTCGCCGTCCACGGCGCGTACGACGTCCAGCAGGGTGATCTCGTCGGCGGGCCGGCCGAGCCAGTAGCCGCCCTCGCAGCCACGCTGACTGCGCACCAGTCCGGCCCTGCGCAACTCGCCCACCACGGACTTCAGAAACCGGAACGGGACCTGCTGCGAGGACGCTATCGCCTCACAGGTGAGCGGGCTGGCCGGTTCGCGGGCGAGCTCCAGGAGAGCCCGCGTGGCGTAGTCCGCCTTCGCGGAGATATGCATGGGCCCATGATGCCCGACACGCTGTCCGCCGAGCGGGTCTCCACCGGTTCCCCACGTTCATTGCGGGAACATTGCCGCAGGTGAAGCGCAATGGATACCTCTTGACATCCTTTTCCGGGCCGCTCTAGCGTCCCCGTCCATGAGCGAGCCGTTGACGACCCCCGGCGAAGGTTTCCACCCCCATCTCCCGGATGCCGAAGGGCAGTCCGTACGTCCCCTGCGCAGCCGCCTGCACCACATCCGCGCCGACGCCCTCGACGGCGACACGGCGCAGAGCGGAGGCATGCGCAGATTCGCCGCCGTCAGCGGCACCACCGTCGGCTCCGAGAAGCTGTGGATGGGCCAGACCCACGTCGCCCCCTCCACCGCCTCCTCGGACCACCACCACGGAGCATCCGAGACCGCCATCTACGTGGTCAGCGGGCACCCCGAGTTCGTCTTCCTCGACGACGCCGGCGAGACGCCCGAGGAGGTACGGCTGCGCACCTCGCCCGGTGACTACATCTTCGTGCCGCCGTTCGTGCCGCACCGCGAGGAGAACCCGGACCCCGCCGAGGAGGCGGTCGTCGTGATCGCCCGCAGCACCCAGGAGGCGATCGTGGTCAACCTGCCGGGGCTGTACGTGCTGAAGGACGCCGAAGAGGACTGACCGCGCGGGCCGTTCGATCGCGGGACGGGTGCGGTGGATACGGTCGGTCCTGACCGGACGTCAGTCGGAGTTTTGCCAGACGAGAAACCCCGGCCCGTCCGGAGTCAGAACGGGAATCCAGGCTTCGTCGGACTCCGCGAGTCGGGACTCGTCGAGGACCAGAGGAGTGGGCACTGGGTCATCCTGGTTGGCCGACCCCCAGATGTGCAGGTCGGCGACCTCGCGGCGTAGCCGGTCGAGCAGGTTTCGCGGCCAGTCGAACTGTCTCGATCCCCAGCCTTTGAGGTCACCGACGAACAGATCGCTCAGGCCGGCGTCCGCACCGGGGACGTAGAAGGGCAGCAGGTAGCCTTCCTGCTCGTAGGGAATGCAGCCGTGACCTCCGCCCTGAGTCTGGTAGATGACGCCGGTCGGCGCGGCCACCACGACGAACATCCAGCCGGATCCGGTTTCGTCGATGTCGAGGAAGACGCGTCTCTTGCCATCGGCTGCAGCCCGGCTCCTCCTGTGCGTCGCTCCATCCGTATCAGTCATGCCCATGATGTTCTCACCACTGTCGCCGATCCGATATCTCATATCACCTGAAGATAGTAAATACCGGCTGTTCTGGATGAGTTCGCCTGCGGGCGCTGGTTTTGCGGTTGAATTGACTGGCGCGGGCGGTTGGAGTCACTGGGCCGTCGTGTACATGGCGAATCTGGTCCGGGGGGACGCATGTACAACCCATACAACCCATACAACCCAGACGGGCGCCGGGGGCCCGACCCGTATCCCTACCCCGGAGCTCCCCCTCCCGGGCCCAACTATCCCGGGCCTCCCTATCCTGGAGCTCCCTATCCCGGGCCGCCGTATCCTGGAGCGCTTCCCTATCCCGGCTATCCGGTGCCGTATCCACCTCAGCGAGCTCCGATCAGGCCGATGTACGCGAGCTGGGGGTCTCGCGTAGGGGCGTTACTCATCGGCCTCACCATTGAGCTCATCCCGGTGGATTTCTTCGCATTCACCCTGCTGCGAGACATTGGCATCGGGGTAACTCTGCAGACGATTTCCGGTGTGCTGTCCATCGTAAGTGCGGCTACCTTTCTGCATGAGCACGCAAAGGGGCAGACCATCGGGATGAAGCTGGTCGGCATCAAGCTGGTCCGTGAACGCGACTTCGCACCGATCGGTCTCAGGGTCGCGATCCTCCGTCAGTTGGCGCACTTCGCGGACTCCATGACGATGATCGGCTATCTGCGCCCGACGTGGGATGTGAAGGGTCAGACGTTCGCCGACAAGATCTGTGGCACCGTCGTGGTCAAGATTCGATGATGATGTGCCGTCAGCATCCTCGTCGGAGCGATGTCAGGTGGGCGTTCCAGATCCGCCTCTGATCGTTGGCAGTCCGGGATTCGGGGTCTGTGTGGAGCGCCGGGGCAGGAGCGTTGAGCCGCATGCACACGTGGCCGGAGTCGGAGGGGGCTCCAGAGCGGGGGCCTTGTTGTGAGCACGTTCGAGGCGCTGGCGGTGACTGTGATCGCGGTCCTTCCTGGGGCCCTCTACATCTTCGCCGTGGAGCGGCAGACAGGGATCACGCGTGCTGGACTCGCTGATCGCGCGCTCCGCGTGGCCGCGGTGTCGGTGTTCTTCCACTTCGCTCTGGCGCCGTTGACGCTGTGGCTCTACCAGGACGTCTGGGCGGGTGGACGAGTGACGCGGCCACCTGTGCCGTGGATGCTGTGGTGGGCACCGCTGCCCTACCTGGTCCTTCCGCTTTTCGCGGGCAGTGTGGTCGGGGCGGGTATCCGAAGAAACCGGAGCTGGGCGCTTCGCGTTCACGGTCGGACGCCCGAGCCGCGCGCCTGGGACGCTCTGTTCGGACACCAGCCGAGCTTGTGGCTGCGGCTACGGCTCAAGGACACGGCGGGCGGCTGCAACGGCTGGGTCCTGGGGGCGTTCGCGCGTGACGCGCGAGGTTTCCTGGACTCCCGTGCATCCGGGTATCCCGAGCCGCAGGATCTCTACCTCTGCGACACGGCCATTTGTAACGAGGACGGCCTGTTCGTGCTCGGGACGGACCACCGCCCTCAGCTGCGGAACATCGGAATCCTGATCTCCTGGGAGGAGATCAGCTTCATGGAAGTGATTTGGGGTGAGCCGGGGACATGACCCAGGACAACGTGAGCAGGGACGACGACCAGCGAGCGCCGGGCTTCGCGAGTTTCGACAACACCGACGGCCGTGGCCACGGCCAGTCCGAGAAGACCCCCGCGGAGATGACTCACATTCCGCAGGCGGCCGTGGCGCCCCCGGCGGCTACAGCGCCCCCGGCGGACGAGGCTCCGTCCCAGCAGCCGTCGGACGCCTCCGGAGGTACGGCCGCGCAGTGACGGTGCGCCGACCGCCTGGCCCCGCGGCGGGCACGGGCGGTCGGCGACCCTCGTGGGACGGTCATCCCCCGGTGTGTGTGAAGGGCGCCCAGTACAGCGGGTGAAGGGGCCGGCCGTTGTCGCCGGTGCGGAACAGCTCACGCTGAATCCCTGCGAGAGCGAAGGCGGGGTGCGTTCCCGGCTCCCGCCACCGGCGGTAGAGCCCGTCGATCAAACCGGCCATCAGGCCACCCTCGACGCTCCACTGCGTCGCCATGACGTCGGTGAAGCCTGCCTGGAGCAACGCGGTGGGCAGCCCCACGCTCTCCTCCGGCAGATGGTCTCCGATCATGGCGGTGGAACATCCTGGGATCATCGCCACGCGGCCCGGAAGAGGGGGCTCTGCCAGGAACGCGGCGACCTGGAGAGTCTGCCCTGCGGAGAGGTACAAACCTCCGGACAACGGGTCCGTCGCGGAGGGCCAGCCGTGGCCTGCGAAGTGGAAGACGTCGTGGCGCCTCAACGCCCCCATGATCGTCCTGCGGTCTTCCAGAGTGTCGATCTTCTCAAGTACCAGACCGTCCAGCCGGGAGAGGGCTTCGAGCTCGGCCTCGCGGCTCATCGGCCTGGGCGAGTCGTCCGGAGGAGCGAGCACGAAAAGGCTCTTCCACCGGGAGGCATCCTTGCGGTGTGCGCGTGCCCAGGTCATGGACGCCACGGTCGGGGCGTAGGTGAACGCCATGGAGTCGAGCGCGAAGCGCCACGATTGCGGTCGTTCCTGCGGCATCTCGCCGGCGGCATGGAGCGGCAGCATGCCGAGAAGACCACCTGCGAGGAGAACCGCCAGCCGCGTACCGCCCAGTTCCTCCACGACCTTCTCCATGGCGCAGTCCCACAGCGTTTCCAGGACCCGCGTCATGATCTGAATCCGAGATTCGCCCGTCTTCGGATCCAGGTTCTGCCCCTGCAACTCGTCCATCCGCCGGAGGAGGGCAACCAGTTCGAGCACGGTCGGGTGGTCGAGGCGGGGCAGGCTGATCCCGATGGGCTGCTGATTCTTGTCGGCGAGACCGCTGGGAACGATCACCGCACCGCCGCCGCTGTCGCCGGCGGTCAAGTACACCAGAGGTGCCGGTTGCGCGGCCCGGCAAACGGTACGCCACGTCGACTGCCCGGCGACCTCCACCGTGGGTGGGCTGTGTGTGCCGTTCCCGGTGAGTGCGGCGTGGTCGCCGTACGCGCGCTCGAGGCGTTCGGCGATCTGCCGGGGACTGAGCTGCCCACCGGCGGTGCCATTCTCCAAGGCCACGATTTCGGTCGACAGTCGTGCCAGCCGAGCTCGCTCGGGACCGCCCGGCTTTGCCTGAGGCCCGCTCAGGTCCAGCATCTCGCCGAGCATGACCGCCCGGGATGCCTCCAGCAGCATGACCGCGGCAATGAGATCGTCACGGCTGCCGGAGCGGATCAAGTCGGTGGCGGCAGTGGACGCAGCGCGACCGGTGTGAAGGAGAACCACTTCCTTGTCCGGGCGCTCGCCCTGAAGCCCGACGAGTCCAGGCAGCACCTGGAAGGCCGCGAGGTAGGCATGTGCCGCCTCGCGTGTCCTGCCCGCCGTCCGCAGCCAGCCGGCGTGCTGTGTCTTCGTGTCCCACGCGATGCGCAGCCGACCGGTTGCGAGGGCATCCCTGTATGACGCGTCGAAGAGCTGATCGTCGCCGCTGAGCAACATACGGGCTTGGGCGAGGCTCTGCTCCGCCGCAGGCGCCATTTCCGCTGGTACCTGGCGGATCCACGCGGAAAGTATCTCAATGGCCCGCACCAGGTCGCCGTGGCCGCGGCGCTCGATGAGGGCATCCGCAAGCAGCTTCTGGCTCCCGAGCCCCTCATGGCCCGGCTGGGCCGCAGCGGATTCCAGCAGTGAGATCCCCCCTTCGATGTCGGCAGCATCACGGACTGCGGGGTCGGCGTCGGACCAGCGGTACACCAGCGCGCGCCCACGCACGGCACGCCACGAGTGGATCATCTGGGGCATGGCCGGCGGCTGCTCGGTCTGTGCGATCGCCTCGTCGACGTAGGCGCGGATGCGCTGGGCCGTCGGTCCGCCGGCGGCCAGGAGCTCACGGTCCTGCTCGTAGAGGCAGCACAGGATGGCTGCGAGCGTCATCCTGCTCTCGTCCCCGGCCTCGGTCCAGCTCGGGTGCCGCTGCGCGCTGTTCTGGCGCCCGATCAGGAGGGCATCCCGGCAGTGCATCTCGGCCGACTGCAGGCACCGCCGCTCCCCGCTCAGCGCGCGATGGAACTTGACCGTCGCGCAGTAGAGGTGCCCCCTCAACTGCCGGAACGGCCCGGGCTCGTCGAGGTGCCCCGCACGAAAGAGTCCATACCGGAACTCAACGGGTGGCATCGCGGTCTGCTCGGACCGCGACCAGATCTGCGTCATCCGGCGTCGCAACAAGACCGCCTCGTAGGCCGGCTGCTCGGTAGGAGGGTCCTCTACAAGGTCGTGGAGCGTTGTGGCTTCGGCGAGGAACTCGTCATCGGAGAGTCGCTGCGGGTGATGGGCGAGCAGTTGCCGCGCCCGCGCGGCCAGACCTGGGTCAATCATCAGCAGCATCCCCTCGGCTCACCCGTGCACGGGCAATCGGCGGCGGCTTCCACACCGGACTCCCTACAGCCCGAGCCACGCCGGGCAGGCCCCTCGGCCAGACCCCGCCGACCCTCCCATCGGTGATCGTTTCCAGCCTCGATGGGTGCTCCGTGATCGCACACCACGCCGGTACCCCGCCCACGCAGCCAACCATTCCCCACCTGGACCAGAGCCACGCTCGGTTGCGCCTGGGCACACCTGATCGGTTCCACGACAGGGCCTGGGACGGTCGAAGGGGTGGTGAAACTGGGGTAGTTGGGGCAGTTGGCGGGCTGGAGGCGAGACGTGCTCGAGCGGTTGCGCCCCGCCCGGCGCCGACGCACCCCACCGCCGTCAGCCCGGTGGCCGGGGCGGGGGCCGAAGTCGCCGGCGCCCTGGTGTCGTCCTTCCGGTGCCGAGGGGCCGCGTCCCGGACGGCGGTGACACCTCGCTCCGCAGGCTCCCGGTGGACGTGTGATCCGCGTCCATGCCGCAGCCAGGCCGGAGGGACTGACCGTGCGGGCCGTTCGATCGCGGGACGGGTGTGGTGGGTACGGTGGCCCGGAGGCCGTGGTGACCCGCGCGGCAGGGACGTGGAAGGAACCACCGAGATCATGCGTGTCATCGTGACCCGTCGCTCCGCGCAGGCGTTCGGATGAGCGGCTCCCAGGCATCCGGCCCCGAGGCGTCCGGCACCCAGGCTTCCGGCGTGGAGGAATCCGTCCTGCTGCGCACCGAAGGACGCGTCGGCCACATCACCCTCAACCGGCCCAGGGCGCTGAACGCCCTGAACCACGCGATGGTGCGGCGGATCGACCGGGCGCTCACCGCCTGGGAACACGACCCCGTCGTCGAGACCGTCGTCATCACCGGGGCCGGGGAGCGCGGCCTATGCGCGGGCGGCGACATCCGGGTCGTCCACGACGACGCGCGCGACGGGGACGGCACCGCGTCGGCCGCCTTCTGGCGCGACGAGTACCACCTCAACGCCCGCATCGCCCGCTACCCCAAGCCGTACGTGGCGGTCATGGACGGCATCGTCATGGGCGGCGGCGTCGGGATCTCCGCCCACGGCGGCGTGCGGATCGTCACCGAGCGCTCGCGCGTGGCCATGCCCGAGACCGGCATCGGTTTCGTCCCCGACGTCGGCGGCACCCGTCTGCTCGCCCTCGCCCCGGGCGAACTCGGCACCCATCTCGCCCTGACGGGCGCCTCGATCGGCGCCGGGGACGCGCTGCTGTGCGGCCTCGCCGACCACTTCCTGCCGTCCTCCTCACTCCAGGGGTTCGTGTCCGACCTCGCCGACCGGCCCGTGGCCGAGGCCGTGGCCGCTCACGCCCGGCCCGCCCCGCCGGCCGAACTCGCCGAGCGGCGCGGGTGGATCGACGCCTGCTACGACGCCGACTCGGTCGAGGAGATCGTCCGGCGGCTGCTCGCGACCGACGACCCGGCCGCGAAGGAGACGGCGGAGATCCTGCTCGGCAATTCGCCCACCGCTCTGAAGGTCACGCTGGCCTCCCTGCGCCGCGCCCGGCGGCTCGGATCGCTGGAGCGTGTTCTCGACCAGGAGTACCGCGTCTCCTGTGCCGCCCTGTCCGCCCCCGACCTGGTGGAGGGCGTCCGGGCCCAGATCATCGACAAGGACCGCCGGCCGCGCTGGTTCCCGGCCACACTCGCCGAGGTCACCGACACCGACGTCGAGCGCTTCTTCACGCCGCTGGGCGAGCGTGAACTCGGGCTGTCCGAGGGCGAGTCCGGCACGGGTGCGGGGGCGGAAGAAGGCTGAGGACGGGCGTGTCACCTGGGACGAGAGGAAGATCACCCCGGTCGGCGCGGTCTTGGCCAGGTACGCGCCACGCGGTACGGTCGGTCCGATATCGATGACGTCAAGACGGAAGCCGGTGCAAATCCGGCACGGTCGCGCCACTGTGAACGAGCCGTCCCGGCCACGCCGGGACCTCGTGAGTCAGACCCGTAGGCGGCATCCTGTGCACCACCGAGATGGGACGCGAACTCCCGAGGAGGTCCTGCCATGGCGCAGACCGTCGCTCCGCCGACAGCCACCACCCCCGCTCTCCCCGCCAAGCTGCCGATCGGCGCGATCGTCCCCTGGGCGGCCTTCTTCGGCATCCTGATGCTGGTCCTGCTGTACTTCGTCGGCGCCGAACAGGGCGCCACCTCCGTCGTCTCCGGCGAGGACGTCCACGAGTGGGTGCACGACGCCCGCCACCTGCTCGGCTTCCCCTGCCACTGACGCGAGGGAGAGCACTCGTCATGAACTCCGCAACGGTAAGAAACCTCCTCGTACGCGGCATGCTCGCCGGCCTCGCGGCCGGTGTACTGGCCCTGGTCGTCGCCTACTTGCTCGGTGAACCGAGCGTCGACAGCGCCATCGGCTTCGAGGAGGCGCACTCCCACGCGCACGGGCACGAGGTCGAACTCGTCTCCCGCAGCCTCCAGTCCACCGCGGGCCTGGCCACCGGTGTCCTGGTCTACGGTGTCTCCTTCGGCGGCATCGCGGCGCTCGCCTACTGCTTCGCCCTCGGCCGTGTGGGCCGCTTCGGCCCGCGCGCGACCGCGCTCCTGCTGTCCGGGACCGCGCTCCTCGCCGTGTACGTCGTGCCGTTCCTGAAGTACCCGGCCAACCCGCCGTCGGTCGGCGACCCCGACACCATCGGCAAGCGGACCGCCCTGTACTTCCTGATGATGGTCCTCAGCGTGCTGCTGGCCGTCGCCGCCACCATCCTCGGCAAGCGCCTGGCTCCCGCTCTGGGCACCTGGTACGCCACCGTCGTCGCGGTGGCCGCGTTCGCCGTGGTGATCGGCCTGGCCTACGCGTTCCTGCCCGCCGTCAACGAGGTGCCCACGGACTTCCCGGCCACCCTGCTGTGGCGTTTCAGGCTCTCCGCCCTGGCCATCCAGACCGTCCTGTGGGGCGGATTCGGCCTGGTCTTCGGCGAGTTGGCCGAACGCATGCTCAACCCCAAGCCCGCGAAGGTACCTTCCGGGCACTCGGTCCCGGCCGCGAGCTGACCGGTCCGGAACGCGGGAGAGCCCCTCGGATGTTCCGAGGGGCTCTCTCGCGTCAGGGCCCTGGAGACATGCCCGAGGCCGGTCTCATCGACGGCCGGCTTCCTGCCGGAGCGCCTCCGCCTCCGGGCCGGGCCCGGCGTCTCGGCGTTCCCGGACCTGTGCGTAGGCCATGAGGCCGAGCAGGACGACGAGCAGCACGGCCGACGAGCCCGCGGTGCCCAGGTCGAGACCTCCCTTGGCGAGCGGTTTGGTGAGGAAGTCGCCCGCGGTGGCGCCCAGCGGCCGGGTGAGGACGAAGGCGATCCAGAACAGCAGGACGTTCGACACCGTCGGCACCTTCATCAGCGCGACGAGCACCGCCAGCACGCCGGTGACGAGCAGCGCCCCGCCCAGGTAGCCGAGGCCGGAGCTGTCGGAGAGGAAGTCCCCCATAGACGTACCGAGGGTGTTGGAGACGAGGATCGCCGACCAGAACAGAGCCTCGCCGCGGAAGGTGACGATGTCCCGGATCTGGAAGGTCATCCCGCTCAGTTTCCAGGCGAGGAAGATCGCCAGGAGGAGCGAGACGAGGATCGCCGCTCCCTCGGGGTAGCCCAGACCGAGGCCCTGTGGGCCCCAGCCGAGCGAGGAGGCGCCGCCCGAGAGGTACTTGGCGCTGGCATCGCGGTTCATGAAGTCCGACATCGTGGTGCCGGCCATGCTGGTCGACAGGATCACGGTCCAGTAGAAGAACGGGTTGTACCGGCGGGACCTGAGCTGGACGACCAGCGTCACGACGAAGAGCAGGAACAGCACGATCGTGGTCACGAAGTAGCCGAGCTTGAGGGTCTGGGCGAACAGATCACCCGCCGTCTCACCCAGGGTCGTCGCGGCGATCTTCATGATCCAGAAGGCCAGCGTCACCTCTGGCAGCTTCTTCATCACCGATTTCGTCATCAAAGGGGTGCTCCTGCGGTGTGTGGGGGATTCGATCTCGGTCGAACCTTGACAAGGTCAACCTGAACGCGTCCTGAACGCGCGCGGCAGGCGTATTGACGTACCGCGCCCGCGGTGATCCCACTCTGGTTCTCGGCACCATCTGTACCTCGCTCGGTAGCGACGCCCGCCGGGCTCGAAGACCCGTGGGGAGCACAGGAGGGCCCAAGAGCGGGAGCACCGGAAGGTTTCCGGTGCTCCTGTGTACGGTGGCCACGCGTGCCGTGTTCATGGCCGGACCGCCGCAACGCCCGCATGGACAGGGCTGGTTGTGGACCGTGCGCGCGGCCGACCGACACCGCTGCGGCCGGCCCGCGCACGCGGCTTCGAGCGGTGGCCGGGCTCCGACCTGCCCCGCCACCGCCGTCCGACTCAGCGGCTTTCGCCGCCGAACACCTTGAGGATGCGCTCCGCCGCGAGCGTGGCCGTCAACTCGCCCTCCCGGACCTGGCGTTCGAGGTCGGGGGCCACCTCCCGTACGGCTCGATCGGCGTGCAGGCGGCCGAGCAGTTCGTCCCGGACCATCGTCCAGGTCCAGTCCACCTGCTGGTCACGGCGCTTCTCGGCGAGGCGGCCGGTCGAGTCGAGCAGCGTCCGGTGCTGCTCCAGGCGGTCCCAGACAGTGTCCAGACCGGCCGACTCGCGGGCGCTGCAACTCAGCACCGGCGGCGTCCAGACGGCGTCCTTGCCGTGCATCAGCCGCAGTGCGCCCGCCAGTTCGCGTGCCGCCGACTGCGCGTCCCGCTGGTGCGGGCCGTCCGCCTTGTTGACGGCGATCACGTCCGCCAGCTCCAGGACACCCTTCTTGATGCCCTGCAACTGGTCCCCGGTACGTGCCAGCGTCAGCAGCAGGAAGGAGTCGACCATGTTCGCGACCGCGGTCTCGGACTGGCCGACGCCGACCGTCTCCACCAGCACCACGTCGTAGCCGGCCGCCTCCATCACCACGATCGACTCGCGGGTCGCCTTCGCCACCCCGCCGAGCGTCCCGGCCGTGGGGGAGGGGCGGATGAACGCGGCCGGGTCCACGGCCAGCCGCTCCATACGGGTCTTGTCACCCAGGATCGAGCCGCCCGTACGGGTGGAGGACGGGTCGACGGCGAGGACCGCGACCCGGAAGCCGAGCGAGGTCAGCATCGTGCCGAACGCGTCGATGAACGTCGACTTGCCCACGCCCGGCACCCCGCTGACGCCGATGCGCCGGGCCTTCCCGCTGTACGGGAGCAGCTCGGTCAGCAACTCCTGCGCCAGCGCGCGGTGCTGGGGCCGGGTGGACTCGACGAGCGTGATGGCGCGGGCGACCAGCGCCCGCTTCCCGTCGAGCACACCCTTGACATAGGTGTCGAGTGGGATCACAGGTCGTGCCCGAGGTCGGCAGAGAGCCGCTGGACGAGGTCGTACGCCGCGTCCGGGATCACCGTCCCGGGCGGGAAGACCGCCGCCGCGCCCATCTCCAGCAGCGTCGGCACGTCCTGCGGCGGGATGACCCCGCCGACCACGATCATGATGTCCTCCCGGCCCTCCGCCGCCAGTTCCTCGCGCAGCGCCGGTACGAGGGTGAGGTGCCCGGCGGCCAGCGACGAGACGCCCACGATGTGCACGTCCGCCTCCACCGCCTGACGGGCGACCTCACCCGGCGTCTGGAACAGCGGGCCGACGTCGACGTCGAAGCCCAGGTCGGCGAAGGCCGTCGCGATCACCTTCTGGCCGCGGTCGTGACCGTCCTGGCCCATCTTGGCGACCAGGATGCGCGGGCGCCGGCCCTCGGCCTCCTCGAACGCGTCCACCAGCACCCGGGTACGGTCCACGGACGGGGACTCCCCTGCCTCGTTGCGGTACACCCCGGAGATCGTACGGATCTGGCCGGCGTGCCGCCCGTACACCTTCTCCAGGGCGTCGGAGATCTCGCCGACGGTGGCCTTCGCGCGGGCCGCGCGCACCGCCAGCTCCAGCAGGTTGCCCTCACCGGCCGCCGCCCGCGTCAGGTCCTCCAGCGCCTCCTGGACCGCCTGGCCGTCACGCTCGGCCCGCAGCCGGCGCAGCTTCTCGATCTGCTGCGCGCGCACGGAGGAGTTGTCGACCTTGAGCACGTCGATCTGCTCGTCGGTCTCCACGCGGTACTTGTTGACGCCGATGACCGGCTGGCGGCCGGAGTCGATGCGGGCCTGCGTGCGGGCCGCCGCCTCCTCGATCCGGAGCTTCGGGATGCCGGCGTCGATGGCCTGCGCCATGCCGCCCGCGGCCTCGACCTCCTCGATGTGCTGCCAGGCCCGGCGGGCGAGGTCGTACGTCAGCTTCTCCACGTACGCGCTGCCGCCCCACGGGTCGATGACCCGGGTCGTTCCGGACTCCTGCTGGATCATGAGCTGGGTGTTGCGGGCGATCCGCGCGGAGAAATCGGTGGGCAGCGCGAGCGCCTCGTCCAGCGCGTTGGTGTGCAGCGACTGGGTGTGGCCCTGGGTGGCCGCCATGGCCTCCACGCACGTCCGCGTCACGTTGTTGAACACGTCCTGGGCGGTCAGCGACCAGCCCGACGTCTGCGAATGGGTGCGCAGGGAGAGGGACTTGGCGTTCTTCGGGTCGAACTGCCGGACCATCTTGGCCCACAGCAGGCGCGCGGCCCGCATCTTGGCGATCTCCATGAAGAAGTTCATGCCGATCGCCCAGAAGAACGAGAGCCGCGGCGCGAACGCGTCCACGTCCAGGCCCGCCTCGCGGCCCGCCCGGATGTACTCCACACCGTCCGCGAGGGTGTACGCCAGCTCCAGGTCGGCCGTCGCGCCCGCCTCCTGGATGTGATAGCCGGAGATGGAGATGGAGTTGTAGCGCGGCATCCGCTGCGAGGTGTACGCGAAGATGTCGGAGATGATCCGCATCGACGGCTTCGGCGGATAGATGTAGGTGTTGCGGACCATGAACTCCTTCAGAATGTCGTTCTGAATGGTTCCGGCCAGCTTCTCGGGCGGTACGCCCTGCTCCTCCGCCGCCACGATGTACAGCGCGAGCACGGGCAGCACGGCGCCGTTCATCGTCATCGACACGGTCATCTTGTCCAGCGGGATGCCGTCGAAGAGCTGCCGCATGTCGTAGATGGAGTCGATTGCCACGCCCGCCATGCCGACATCGCCGGTCACCCGGGGGTGGTCGCTGTCGTAACCGCGGTGCGTGGGCAGGTCGAAGGCGATCGACAGGCCCTTCTGGCCCGCGGCGAGGTTGCGGCGGTAGAAGGCGTTGGACTCCTCGGCCGTGGAGAAGCCCGCGTACTGGCGGATCGTCCAGGGCTGGTTGACGTACATCGTCGGGTACGGGCCGCGCAGATACGGCGCCATGCCCGGGTAGGTCTCCAGGAAGTCCAGGCCCTCCACGTCACGCCCGGTGTACAGCGGCTTGACCGCGATGCCCTCCGGGGTCTCCCAGAACGCGTCACCGGCCCCCGTGGCCTTGCCCGCGGCGGCCTTCCACTCGTCGGCGCCGCCGTCGGTGGTGGGGGTCCCCAGGTCGATCCCGGAGAAGTCGGGGATTCCCATCAGGAGGACACTCCCATGCGGTCGAGGGTGGCGGAGAGGACGGCGACGGCGTCGCAGCCCGCGAAGACGTAGGAGTCGACCCCGGCGTGGTCCGCGGGGCGGCCGGCCAGGAAGACGTGCCGGGCACCGGCGGCGGCGAGGGCCTCGGCCGTGCTCGCCGCCTGCTCCTCGTACAGCGCGTCGCTGGAGCACAGGACCGCCTCGGTGGCGCCGCTGTCCTCGAACGAGCCGTCGGTGACCGGCTCGATGCCGCCGGCCTGGAACAGGTTCGCGACGAAGGTGCTCCGCGCGGTGTGCGCGGCGGCGGGGCCGATCGTGGCGAGGTAGATGCGGGGGCGGGCCCCGGTGGCGGCCAGATGCGCGTCGGAGCGGGCCCGCAGCGCCTCGTACGCCTCGTCGCGCCGCACCCGCGGCAGGCCCCCGGAGGGTGCCTCGGGAGCGGGCTCGCGCTCCACCGGGCGCTCGGCCAGGTGCGGGAACTCGCTGACGCCGGTGATCGGTTCGCGCCGCTTGGCGAGCTTCACCGAGCGGGCCGCCCAGGTCTGTGCCAGGTCGCGCCCCAGCCGGCCCGAGCGCAGGACCGCGGCCTGGCCGCCGTCCGCCTCGATGCCCTGGAAGAACTCCCAGCCCGCGTGGGCGAGTTCGTCGGTCAGCTTCTCCACGTACCAGGAGCCGCCCGCCGGGTCGATCACCCGGGACAGGTGCGACTCCTCGATGAGGATCGTCGAGGTGTTGCGGGCGATGCGCCGCGCGAACGCGTCCGGCAGGCCGAGGGCGTGGTCGAAGGGGAGGACGGTGACGGAGTCGGCGCCGCCGACACCGGCCGCGAGCGTCGCGACCGTCGCGCGCAGCATGTTCACCCAGGGGTCGCGGCGCGACATCATCACCGGTGAGGTCACGGCGTGCTGCACCTGCGCACCCGCGGCCGGAGCGCCGCACACCTCGGCGACCCGCGCCCACAGCCTGCGCGCCGCCCGCAGCTTGGCGATCGTCAGGAACTGGTCGGCGGTCGCCGCGTACCGGAACTCCAGTTGCGCACAGGCCTGTTCGACGGTCAGGCCCGCCTCGGTCAGCTCGCGCAGATAGGCGACACCGGTGGCCAGCGAGGCGCCGAGCTCCTGCGCGGCCGAGCCGCCCGCCTCGTGGTACGGGAGCGCGTCGACGGTCAGCGCGCGCAGTCCCGGGTACGCGTCGGCGCACCGCAGGGCGAGCGGGACGACCGGGGCGAAGTCCATCGCCGTGCCCGTACGGGCCTCGTGCCCGAGCGGGTCGGCGCCGAGGTTGCCGCGCGCGGCACCCGGTGCGACGCCGCGCGCCGCGTACAGCCGCAGCAACTCCTGGGCCGCGGCCTCGACGTCACGTCCCGCGTCGAGGACGACGGGCGCCAGGTCGAGGTAGACGCCGTCGAGGACCGCTTCGAGCGAGGAGACAGGAACGCCGCCCTCGCCCACCGTGAGCCACAGCGAGGTGACGCCGTTCTCCAGGTCGCCGAGGACTAGGGAGTTGTCCGCCGCCGTGTGCCGCTGCCGTACGTCCCAGCCGGCCACGGTGTTGCCCTCGGGCCTGCCGCCCCGGACGAAGGGGGCGAAGCCGGGGAAGCCGGCGTCCGCCGCCGTGTCACGCGCGGTGTACAGGGGCCTGGTGGTGAGCCCGTCCTCGAGGGAGGTGGACAGTGCGTTCTCGGCGGCCGCGCCCGAGACCTCCTTGCCCGATTTGCGCAGCACACCTTCTACCAGGAGCTGCCACTGGTCATGGGTCGCGGAAGGGAACTCGGCGGCCAGCGCGAGCCCGTCGTTGGGCAGGACTGTCATGCTCGGATGCTAGGTCAGAGCACTAGGGCGACAGCAGAGGCCCAGGCTGTGACCTTGACCTCTTGCTGTCGGTGATCCAGATCTCAGCCGTCCGGCGGAGGCCCGCGGCCCGCCGGAACCGGCCGTCACACCATCACACCGGGCACCCTCTCCGCGGGGTCACCCGCCCCCGCGGGACCCCCTGCTCCCGCCCCCGAGGGACCCCCTGCTCCCGCCCCCGCGCGGCCCGATCGACAGCCGGTTCCCGCTCTGCGAGGGTGAACGGACGCGGACACCGAGGCAGGCGGCGGAGGGCATTCTCGGGGGCAGATGGTGGTCGCCGCGCGAGCTCTCGGGCGCCGGCGAGCCGCTGTGGCCGCCCCGGCTGCCGGAACTGCTCGCCGCCGTACGACGCGACGGCCCGCCCACGACACCCGTCGACCTCCGGTGACGCGCGGTTGAGCCGTCCGATGGTGTCGGGCCCCATGTCGGCTCGGATCGGTCAACGGCGCACCCGGTAGCGCAGGTGAAGCACCCGGTCGCCCTGAATCACCACGTCAGGATCCTCCAACAGGTGCTGCGCCTGGACCGACCCGAAGTAGCGCTTGCCGGACCCGAACACGACGGGTACGACGTCCATGCGCACCTCGTCGATCAGCCCCGCGGCGAGCACCTGGCCACCGACGTCGCCGGCGGCGACCTCCACGATGCGGTCACCCGCGAGCTCCTGCGCCGCGGCCATGGCCGCCTCGACGCCGTCGACGAAGTGGAACGGCGCCTCGGGGTCCCAGCCCGCGGGCTCCGGCCGGTGCGTCACGACGACCACGTGGTCGATCCCGCCCGGAGGCTTGCCCTCCCAGCCGTCCGTCAGGTCGAAGACGTGGCGGCCGACGATCGTCACCCCGATCCGGTCCCAGTACGGCCGGGTGTAGTCGTAGGACGTCTGCGACACCTTCACCGCGCCGCTGTCGTCCAACGGGACGTCACCGCTGGACAGCCAGTCGAACAGCGGCCCGGGCTGGTCGTCCTCGTCCGCGACGAAGCCGTCCACCGACACCGAGCTGTACATGACCACCTTGCCCACGGAGGCCCTCCTTTGCTCTGAGGTGTCCCAAATTACCCGTGTCGTGAGGTCACGTCGCTCACGCGTCAGTACACGTCGCGCACGTACCGCTTCTCCGCCGTGAGCTGCTTGACGTACGCGGCGGCGCCGTCCTGGCCGAGCCCGCCGTGCGCGACCGCGATGTCCCGCAGGGCCTGGTCGACGTCCTTGGCCATGCGGGAGGCGTCGCCGCACACGTACAGGTGCGCCCCGTCGCGGAGCCAGGACCACAGCTGGGGACCGCGTTCGCGCATCCGGTCCTGGACGTACACCTTGGCCCGCTGGTCGCGGGAGAACGCCGTGTCCAGCCGGCTGAGCGTGCCGTCGGCGAGGAACGCGTCCAGCTCGTCCTCGTAGTAGAAGTCGGTGGCCCGGTGCTGCTCGCCGAAGAACAGCCAGTTGGGCGCGCGGTGGCCGAGCGCGCGCCGCTCGTCCAGAAAGCCCATGAACGGCGCGATCCCGGTGCCGGGGCCCACCATCACCATGGCGGTGTCGGGGTCGGCCGGCGGCGTGAACCTCGGAGAGGACTGCACGAAGACCGGCACCGGTGTGCCGAGGGGCGCGTCGGCGAGGAAGGGGGAGCAGACGCCCTGGCGCGGCCGCCCGCCCGGGGTCTCGTAGCGGACGACGGAGACCGTCAGCGAGACGAGGTGGGGGTCGGTCAGTGGGCTGGACGATATGGAGTACAGCCGGGGCTGGAGCGGCCTCAGCACGTCGGCCCACTCCTGGGCGTCGGCCCGGACCGGGTGCTCGGCGACGAGGTCGACCGCCTGACGGCCCCAGGACCACCGGGCCAGTTCGTCCTTGTTGTCGGGGCGCAGCAGCTTCTTCAGGACCCGGTCGTGGGTGCGTTCGGCGACGAAGCGCAGCAGCCCGGGAGTGATCCGGGTGATGTCCAGGTGCCGGTGCAGCGCGTCGAAGAAGGGGAGCTCCCCGGTGTCTTCCAGACGCACGGTGCCGTCCGGCGCGAGCCCGGTGGTGGCCAGCCATTCCGTGACGAGACCGGGGGAGTTGACGGGGCGTACGCCGAGGGCGTCGCCCGCCCGGTAGAGGAGCGGGCTCTCGCTGTCGCGGGTGTCGAAGGTGAAGCGCCGGACCTCCTTGCCCGCGCCCGGCAGACTGAGGAGCTGATTTCCGGTGAGCCGGGCCGTGACGGGGTCCGGCCGCTTCATCGGCACGGCGGACGGGGGTGCGGGAGACGGCGGTGCGGGGGACGGAGGGGCCGGGGGAGCCGGTGCCCTCGGCGTCCCTGGAGAGGTCGCCTCGGTGGCGTCGGTCAGGGAGGCGAGGACCTGGTCGAGCCAGGCCGTGGCCGAGGGCCCGTAGTCGGGTTCGCAGTCCGTGCGCGGGGCGAGGCGTACGGCCCCGAGTTCGTCGAGGCGCTGGTCGAGGCGGCGGCCGTGCCCGCAGAAGTCGTCGTAGGAGGAGTCGCCGAACGCGAGGACGGCGTAGCGCAGGCCGTCCAGGCGGGGTGTGTCGGGTGCGGCCAGCGCGTCCCAGAACCCCGAGCCGTTGTCGGGCGCGTCGCCGTCCCCGAAGGTGCTGGTGATCAGCAGGACGTCGGCACCGGCGGGCAGTTCGCCCGGGTGGGCGTCGTGCATGCCGACCAGCGTGGCCTTGTGCCCCGTGGTGGTGAGCCGGTCGGCGGTGGCCGTGGCGAACTCCTCGGCGTTGCCGGTCTGCGAGGCCCACAGGACGACGACCTCCCGGACGGGGCCGGCGGTCGCGAGGGTCGGGGCCGGGTTCGGTGTCGCGGGAGCCGTCCGCGAGTACATGCCGGCGAGCACGCCGTTCACCCACAGCGCGTGCTCGGCGCTGAACGGCGCGCCCGGAGGCAGCACCGGCACGCCGGGGGCGCCCGATTCGAGACCGGCGAGGAAGCCGATCAGGTACTGCCGCTCGTGCTCGGCGAGGACCGGAGGCGGGGCGGGCGCCAGCCCGAAGGCACCGGAGTGATCGGCGTGACCGGCCGGACCGGCGTGACCGGTGGCCAGGGCGGCCGGAACGGCAGTCCCTGCGGACGCGGCGCCCGGAGTGCCGGCCGGACGCGCCTCGACACCGGCCCCGTTCACCGCCGTACCGGCCCCGGCGGCCGTGCCCGTCGCCGCGACCCCGGCGGTGTGCGGCGCGACGACCGACACCGCAGTCGCCACCTTGGCCAGCGACACCGCGCACACCTTGAACTCCGGCTGGAAGGACAGCGGGTCCACGGCGTCGCTGGTGACGGCGTTGAGACTCAGGTACTCACCGAACAGGTCGTTCCAGTGGAAGGGCGCGAAACAGCAGCCGGGCCGCACCCGGTCGGTCACCACCGCGGGCAGCACCGCCCGGCCGCGCCGCGACGCGACCTCCACCGAGTCGCCGTCTGCGACACCGAGCGCGGTGGCGTCCTCCGGGTGCAGCTCCACGAAGGGCCCGGGGTTGAGCTTGTTGAGCTTGGCCACCCTGCCGGTCTTGGTGAGGGTGTGCCACTGGTGCTGCACCCGGCCGGTGTTCAGGACGTACGGGTAGTCGTCGTCCGGCATCTCGGCGGGCGGCAGATGCGGGCGGGCGTGGAACACCGCACGGCCGCTCGCCGTCGGGAAGACCGGACCGCCGCCCTGCCCGTCCACGTAGCGGACGGGGTTGCGGTCGGGGCCGTCCTCCCGCGCGGCGGGCCACTGCACGGACGTGGACCGCAGCCGCTCGTAGCTCACGCCGCGCAGGTCGTAGCCGGTCTTGGGGTTGTGGGCGCGCTTGATCTCCTCGAAGACCTCTTCCGCGCTGTCGTACGTGAAACCCCGCTCGTAGCCCATCGCGCGGGCGACGGCGGCGATGATCCGCCAGTCCGCCGTCGCCTCCCCGGGGGGATCGGCCGCGGGCCGGGCGAGGGTCACATTGCGTTCGCTGTTCACGAGGACGCCCTCGGTCTCGGTCCACAGCGCTCCCGGCAGGACGACGTCCGCGTACGCGTTGGTCTCCGTCTCGGCGAAGACGTCCTGGGCCACGACGAACTCCGCCCGCTCCAGGCCCTCGATCACGGTCCTGCGGTTGGCCACGGAGGCGACCGGGTTGGTGCAGATGATCCAGCAGGCCTTGATCTCCCCGTCGGCCATTCTCCGGAACATGTCGACCGTGCCCTGGCCCGCCCCGTCCTCGCGGAGCGTGCCGGGGGCCAGCTCCCACAGCTCCTCGACGAAGGATCGGTCCTCCGCGACCAGGACCGACCGCTGGCCGGGCAGTCCCGGACCCATGTACCCCATCTCCCGGCCGCCCATGGCGTTCGGCTGGCCGGTCAGCGAGAAGGGGCCGCTGCCGGGCCGGCAGATCGCGCCGGTCGCCAGGTGCAGATTCACCAGCGCGTTGGTGTTCCAGGTGCCGTGCGTGGACTGGTTGAGGCCCATGGTCCAGCAGCTCGTCCATTCCCCGGCCTGGCCGATGAGCCGGGCCGCCTCGCGGATGTCGTCCTCCGGCACGCCCGTGATCGCGGCGACGGCGGCGGGCGGGTAGTCGGCCAGGAACTCCGGCATCGCCTCCCACCCCTCGGTGTGCGCGGCGATGAACGCGGGGTCGGTGTGCCCGTTCTCGTACAGCAGGTGCAGCAGACCGTTGAGGAGCGCCAGGTCCGTTCCGGGCCGCACCGGCAGGAACAGGTGGGCCTTGTCGGCGGTCGCGGTGCGCCGGGGGTCGACGACGATCAGTTTGGCGCCCGACTTGACCCGTTCCATCATGCGCAGGAACAGGATCGGATGGCAGTCGGCCATGTTGGAGCCGATCACCAGGAGGACGTCGGCGTGCTCGAAGTCCTGGTACGAGCCGGGCGGGCCGTCCGCGCCCAGCGACAGCTTGTATCCGGTGCCCGCGCTGGCCATGCACAGCCGGGAGTTCGACTCGATCTGGTTGGTCCCGACGAACCCCTTGGCCAGCTTGTTCGCCAGGTACTGGGCCTCCAGGCTCATCTGTCCGGACACGTAGAGGGCGAAGGCGTCGGGGCCGTGCTCGTCGATCACCGCCCTGAACCGGCGGGCCGTCTCGGCGATCGCGGCGTCCAGCGGGGCGGGCCCGGCCTCCGCTCCCCGCTCGGTCCGCACCAGCGCCGAGGCCAGCCGTCCGGGGGCGGCGAGCATGTCGGCCGTCGTGGCTCCCTTGGTGCACAGCCGCCCGAAGTTGGCGGGGTGCGCCTTGTCTCCGGACGCCTTCAGGACGGTACGCCGTCCGTCGGGACCCATCGCGACGTCGAGGACCATCCCGCAGCCGACACCGCAGTACGAGCAGACCGTCCGCACCTGCTGGGTGGTCGTGGTCACGAGCGGCCCTCCGTGTGATCGGCACCTGTCTCCACCGACGCTACGAAGATCCCATTACGCGGTTGTCACGCGACTCGATCACCACCGGTTACGCGCCCCACACACCGCCACCGCGAGCCCTGTGAGGTGGTGTCCGTGGGTGTGGCCTGCGCCGACGGCGGGACGCCCGGTCCGGTGCCGGACGCCCCGCCGTCGCGTCAGTAGCCGAAGCTCGACGTGGTGTACGCGCACTCCGTGTAGATGTAGCCCGGCGACAGCTTGGCGGTGTCCGAGGCGGGGGACTTGCCCGTGGCGCTGCGGGACTTGTGCACGAAGTAGGTGGTGCCGACGGGCAGCCGGATGGTCCGCTGCGGGTAGTGCTTGCCGCTGTCGCTGCACGGCTTGAAGCCGATCCCCAGCGTGCTGCCCAGCGAGTACGAGGTGCAGCCCTTGCAGGCCTTGAGGTTGAAGCTCCCCGTCACGGGTCCCGTGTACAGGACGGTGATCTCGTCGGGGCTGTCGTTCTTGACCGTGACGGCGATGCTGCCACCCGACGCGGTGGTCGGCAGACGCTTGCCGGCCGCCGGCACGGTCTGCGCGACCTCCGCGGCGATGGCGATCTTCTGGGCGCGGGCCCGGTTCTTGTGGTGCGGGTTGTTCTTGGCGAAGTCGTTCATGGTGGTGACGGCGTCACCGAAGTTCTTGTCCTTGTACTGGTCCAGGCCGCAGGCGTATCCGCCCGTGCTCGCGCTCCGCGAGGCGCGGTCGGCGTCCTTGCCGAGGGCGTCGGACAGACCGGCCTCGTCCCCGGGCAGTCCCCGGACCTGGGTGGCGAGGCCGTCGAGCTGCTTCACGGCGTCGCACGGGTCGTCGCCGCCCACCGAGCCGACCGCCTTGTCGACCGCGCTCTTCACGGCGGGTTCGACCTTCCCGGCCTGCGCGGACCTGGGGAAGGTCGACAGAAGCTCGCCGAACTGCGCGGTCCAGCCCTCGTTCCCGCCGCTCAGCGACGCGGCCGCGCACTCGTAGAGCGACGTCGCCAGCCGGTCGTCGGGCCAGTCGGCGAGGTCTCCCACCGCCTTCTTGTCCATCGTGCTCGGCACCGTACGGAGGTACTTCAGGGGCTGGACGGCGGCGCAGTAGTCCTTGCGCGTGTACGGGGCGCCGACGGTGGCGTAGTACGTCTTGAGCCGCCCGGGCACACGCGAGGCCGCGCGGGAGTCCGGGTGGTCCTCGCGCAGCGCGTTGTACGCGGACAGGGCACGGCGATAGCCGGCCTCGCCGTTCGCGAAGTCCGACTTCCCGGAGCGGACGACCAGCTCGTCGGCCCGGTCGAGCCGGTCGAGGAGCATCTGCTCCGTCGCCTCGTCACGCGCCCCGTCGTACAGGACGACGCCGGTGGCGGGCACGGCCAGCAGGACGACGCCGAGCACGGCCGCGATCAGGGCGCTCGGCAGCAGCGCGAGCCGGCTCCGCAGGCCCACGGACGCGCCGTGCGCGGCGGCCAGCACGAGGAAGGCCAGATAGAGCACGACCGCCGTACCGGGGACCCCGTCGGGGTCCGCGGGCAGGGCCACCAGCAGCAGGAGCCCGGTCGCGACCCAGCACACGGCCATGAGCACCCAGCGGCGCAACACGGCGTATCCGAGCCCGAGCCCGCTGAGGTTCAGCAGCGCCACCGCGACGGCCCGCCACGGATGCGCCGGACCGGGCGGTGGCGCGGTCGGCATCGGCGGCACGACAAAGCCGTCACGAGCACCTTGATGATCCCAGGACATGACGGTTCCCCCCGTCGATCACGCCTGAAGCTACCTGACTTGTCAGCGTACGGACAGTCAGCGACCGGCGACAGAGCCCGCATCCAGCCTGTACGACCCACTCACCACACCGGCCGACAGCGGCCCCGCGCGTCGCGCCGCCCGCCCCGCACCGCGCCGACCGATGCCGCCGTGGCCGATCGGGCCTTCATGCCATGTCCTGCGTCGCGTGCGACGGACCCGGCCGGTGCTCCCTTTCGGCGCCGACCTGACGGGTGGTTCGTGACCCCGGGACATGGGCCGACCGCGTCGCGACGTCCCTCGACGACCGCGGCCGAATGCGGACATCCGGCCATGGTGGGGTGTGTGTGGCTGCAGTGGCGCTCCACCTGACGGCCCTCGCTCTCTGGTGAGAGGCGCTCTCGCCGTGTAACGTCGCCGCCAGATGTCGTGGTTCGCAGTACCTGCCCGCGCCGTGGTGCGGGCGTTTTGCTGTGCAGTGCCCGAGGACCAGGACGACTACCTCCGGGTCCGCGCGGTGCGGACCCGTCATCGAGTGAGAGGCACTGGCATGGCCAGCGGAACTGTCAAGTGGTTCAACGCCGAAAAGGGTTTCGGCTTCATCGCGCAGGACGGCGGCGGCCCCGACGTCTTCGCCCACTACTCCAACATCAACGCCACTGGCTTCCGTGAGCTCCAGGAAGGCCAGGCCGTGACGTTCGACATCACCCAGGGCCAGAAGGGCCCGCAGGCGGAGAACATCACCCCCGCCTGATCCCGCGTCACGCCGGCACGGCGCCTCGTCGCACATCCGCGATCGAGGCGCCGTGCGGTCGGCGGACCACCCGGGCCCCCGTCCTCCCAAGAGGGGCGGCCGGTCCGTGCACGGACACCGCGGCAGCGTGCGACACGCCCGCGCGCGGGGACGAACCCGCCCCTTCCGGCGCCACCGGCGCCGATGCTCCGACGGCCCCCTCGCGGCGCCGTCCTCCCTCGTCAGCGCCCCACCACCTCGCGCAGGTCGTGCCGAGGCGCACGAACTCTCGCGGCCCGTCGCTCGACGACGGTCCCGCCGACGCCCGCTCGTCGCGGCGATGATTCCCCCACCAGCTCGACGGTGTTCCTGTTTCGCCGGCACCTGTCACCCGGTCCCGCGGATCCCGGATCCCGGTCCTGCCGATCCCGGATCCCGGTCCCGTGTCCCGAGAATCGCCGCTCGGATCCCGTCCCCGGCCTTCCGCCGTGCTTCTCGGACCCGTTGCACACGCCGATCCGGACCGGAACGACGTTACTCACTTTAGGGTGAGCGCCCGGTTTGCCATGTTGACGTGAGGGATGTCCGGCTACGGCCTACATGCTGTAGGAGTACGGGAGTTGGCGATGACGAGCCATCACTCATCGGCTTTCGGCGGTTAAAGGGCTGATACAAGCATCTGTAACCGACATGTCCGTAATTCGTAACAGCGGTCGGGTGTCGCACGTCCAGGGCGCGGATGTGCAGCAAGTTATGAGTCCTCGGCCACCGGGCCGGGACTCGCACAGGGTCGCACCGTGCGGGTTCCCCGAAAGGGGCGCCCGCACGGGGTGTGCCGGCTCTCGAACCTTGAGGAGCTTTCATGTCCGTTTCCACGTCTGTCACTGTCCGCCGCCTCGTCGCCGCCGCTCTCGCGGCCGGCGCCCTGGTCGGCTCCGCGTCCGTCTCCGCCTCGGCCGCCGAGCCGCGTTTCGAGCGGACCCACGTCGACATCAGCAGGGTCCAGAGCGACGCGCCGGGCTTTGACGACCGCTCCGCCCGTTCCCTGAACGCGGAGTGGGTGGAAATCACCAACTCGGGTCGCCACGGGGTGAACCTGAACGGCTGGACGCTGTCGGACGAGGACGGCAACCGGTACACGTTCCGGCACTTCACCCTGGGCGGCCGTGCCACCGTCCGGGTCCACACCGGCTACGGCCGTGACACCAGCCGCGACGTCTACCAGGACCGCCGCAACGAGGTGTGGGACAACCGCTCCGACGAGGCCACGCTGCGCACCGACCGCGGCCGCTTCGTCGACAGCGTCTCCTGGGGCCGGCACCACGACCGCAACCACGGTCGTGACGACCACCGCGGTCACGGCCGTGACGACAACCGCGGCCACGGTCGCGACGACCACCGTGGCCACGACCGCGACGACCACCGTGGTCACGACGGTCGCTGAACGACCCCTGACGGCACCCCCGTTCGGGGCCGGGTGATGGAGGACGACCGGCCGGGTGCCGGACGCCGCCAGACCCCGTGATCGCTCGGCTCGCCGGACGGAATCGCTGAGGAAGACCCGCACCGCACGGTGCGGGTCTTCCGCGTGTCCGCGTGTCCGGGGGCCAGGTGCCCGGGTGTCCGGGGGGCCGGGTGTCTCAGGTGGGCCCCATCCCGGTGCCGCCGAGCAGCAGGATCACATCCACCGCCGCCACGACGACCGCCGTCACGAACGCCAGCCGCTCCCGGCGCCGTCCCAGCACCGTCCCCGTCACCGCCACCAGGAGGACCAGGACCAGCGCCGTCACCTCGCGTCGGCCGGGCGGTCCCGCCGGTCCCAGGGCGAGCAGCGCGGACGCGATCACCAGCGGCACCGGCAGCAGCAGCCGGGCCCGGTCGGGTCCCAGACGCTGCGGCCACCCCCGTACCCCCGTCGCCAGATCGCCGCGGATGTCCGGAAGCACATCACCCAGGTGCGCTCCGATCCCCAGCAGCGCCCCGGCGCCGAGCACCCACCAGGGCGGCCACGGATGGCCGGGCAGCCCGAGGCGCACGAAGGCGGGCAGCGCGGCGAACCCCAGGGCGTAGGGCGCCCAGGACCAACGGGTGGTCTTGAGCCGCAGGTTGTACGCCCACGCCGCACCGACCGCGGCCAGGTGCACGGCGCCCGCCCCGAGGCCGCAGAGCAGCGAGAGGGGTACGCACAGCGCCAGCGCCGCGTAGGCGGCGGTCCACACCCGGCCCGCGCCGATCGCGCCGGCCACGACGGGCTTGCCGCGGCGGCCGGCCGCGATGTCCCGCCGCGCGTCGAACGCGTCGTTGCACCAGCCGACGGACAACTGCCCCGCGAGCACGGCGGCCCACACCAGCACGCAACCCGCGGGTCCGCGGCCGCTGATCACGGCCAGCGCCGCCGTCAGCGAGGTGACGGCCAGGACGGCGCCCGGGTGGCACGCCCGGGCCAGACCGGCCGGCAGGCCGCTCCCGCGCCCCGCGCCGTCACCGGCCGTCATGTGCTCGGGAGTACCCACCCGGCGATGGTAGGAGGCCGCGTCCACGCGGCCGGGGCGCGCCACGGGGCGAACGGCCGGACGGGCGATCCCTGGTGGCGCGGCGCCGGTCCGGGGAAGGCCTGTTGGGCAGCCCACCCCAGCCGGTTCGGACGGGAGCCCTATGACGCGGATCGCCGCTGTTCACGGAAGCCTCGCGCCGCACCGCTACGACCAGTCGGAGATCACCGACATGGTGGCCCGCAGGTGTCTGCGCGAGGGCGCCGACCGCCACGCGCTCGACCGGCTGCACCGCGCCGCGAAGGTCCGCGGCCGCCACATGACGCTCCCGCTCGAGGCGTACGAGGCACTGGACGGGTTCGGCGCCGCGAACGACGTCTACATCCAGGCCGCCACGGACATGGGCGCCAAGGCGGTCCGGGAGGCGCTGCGTCTGGCCGGTCTGTCCGCGACCGACGTCGACCTGCTGGTCTTCACCTCCGTCACGGGCGTCGCCGCGCCCTCCGTCGACGCCCGGGTGGCGGGCCGCCTCGGAATGAGGCCGGACGTCCGGCGCGTGCCGATGTTCGGCCTGGGGTGCGCCGGGGGCGCCGCGGGCCTGTCGCGGATCCACGACTGTCTGCTGGGACGGCCCGGACACGTGGCGGTGCTGCTGTCGGTGGAGCTGTGCTCGCTGACCTTCCAGCGTGACGACGCCTCCCTGGCCAACCTGGTCGCCACCGGCCTGTTCGGTGACGGCGCCGCCGCGGTGGTGGTGTGCGGTTCCGGTCGTACGGGCGAAGCCGAGGGGCCCACGATCGTGGACACGCGCAGCCGGCTGTATCCCGACACCAGCCGCATCCTGGGCTGGGAGGTCGAGGACTCGGGCTTCCGGGTCGTTCTGGACGCCGACATCCCCGACGTGGTGCGCCGTCATCTCGCCGACGACGTCCAGGGGTTCCTGGGCGACCACGGTCTGAAGACGAAGGACGTGAGCGCGTGGGTGTGCCACCCCGGCGGCCCCCAGATCCTGGACGCCGTCGCCGAGGCGCTCGAACTGCCGGACGGAGCGCTGGATGTGACGTGGCGTCATCTGGCCGACGTGGGCAACCTCTCCTCGTCGTCCGTCCTGCACGTCCTGCGCGACACCCTGGCCACCCGCCGCCCGCCCCCCGGCACTCCGGGTCTGCTGCTGGCGATGGGACCGGGCTTCGCCTGCGAGATGGTGCTCCTGCGCTGGTAGGCCGCCCGGCGCACGACATGGAACGGTGGGACACGGACACATGGACTGGTACGCACTGCTGGTGGCCGCCGTCGCCGCCGAACGGGTCGGCGAACTCGTCGTCGCCCGTCGCAACGAACGCTGGAGCAGAGCGCGCGGCGCGATCGAGGCGGGCCGGGGCCACTACCCGGCGATGGTCGCCCTGCACACCGCCCTGCTGCTCGGCTGCCCCGCCGAGGTGTGGCTGGCCGACCGGCCCTTCGTCCCGGCGCTCGGCTGGTCCATGCTGGCCGTCCTCATGGGCGCCCAGGCCCTGCGCTGGTGGTGCATCGCCACCCTGGGGTTCCGCTGGAACACCCGGGTGATCGTCGTACCCGGTCTGCCGCTCGTGGCGCGTGGCCCCTACCGGTTGCTGCGTCATCCGAACTACGTGGCGGTCGTCGCGGAGGGGGTCGCCCTCCCGCTGGTGCACACCGCCTGGGTCACGGCGGTGCTGTTCACGCTGGTCAACGCCGTCGTGCTCACGGTACGCATCCGATGCGAGAACCGGGCCCTGGCCGGTGTGGCCGGTGCTCCCTCGATCGGGTCCGTTCCGGCGTGATCGACGTCCTGGTCGCCGGTGGCGGCCCCGCCGGTCTGGCCGCCGCGATCCACAGCGCGCTGGCCGGCCTGGAGGCGGTGGTCGTTGAGCCGCGGACCGCCCCGGTGGACAAGGCCTGCGGGGAGGGCGTCATGCCGAGCGGAGTCGCCGGGCTGCGGGTGCTGGGCGTCGAGCCCGCGGGGAGGGAACTGCGCGGAATCCGGTACGTGGCCGGCAGCGCCCGCGCCGAGGCGTGCTTCCTCGGGCCCGGCGGCCTGGGCATCCGCCGTACCGAGCTGCACCGCGCGCTGCACGAACGCGCGCTAGGCCTCGGCGTACGGATCGTGCCGGGCAGGGTGGGGGAGGTGCGTCAGAGCGCGGACTCGGTCAGCGCCGTGGGTCTCACGGCGCGCTGGCTGATCGCCGCCGACGGACTGCACTCCACCGTCCGCCGCGGCCTGGGCCTGGACCTTCCCGGCGGCACGCACCGGCGCTACGGGCTGCGCCGGCACTACCGCGTCGAGCCCTGGACCGACTTCGTCGAGGTCCACTGGTCCGGCCGGGGCGAGGCCTATGTGACCCCCGTCGCCGACGACCTGGTCGGCGTCGCGGTCCTCAGCCGGGTCCGGCGCGGGTACGACGAGCACCTGCGCGACTTCCCCGACCTCACCGCTTCGCTGCGCGCGGCCGGTGCTCCGGCCGGGGAAGGAGCCACCGGCGTCCGCGGTGCAGGGCCGCTGCTCCAGCGGGTGCGCCGCAGGGTCGCCGGACGCGTCCTGCTGGTCGGCGACGCCGCGGGCTATGTCGACGCCCTCACGGGCGAGGGGATCGCCCTCGGCCTCGCGACGGCCGGTGCCGCCGTACGCTGTGTCGCCGCAGGTCGGGTGGGGGAGTACGAGCGGGCGTGGGCCCTGCTCACCCGGCGGCACCGCCTGCTGACCGGCGCCCTGCTGGCCGCCAGCCGCCGCCCCGGCACGGCCCGCCTGGTCGTCCCTGCGGCGTCCCGCCTCCCCCCGCTCTTCACCGCCGCCGTCCGCGCGCTCCAGTAGCACGCCGGAGCGCCCGGACCCGCGGTTCGGGATCCGGCGTCCGGGGGCGGCCGGGCCCACGCGGACCCCGCCGCCGCTCGCGCCTTCCCGCGCCCGAGGCCGACACGCTGGGGCTTCGCGCCCCGCGCCGGACCTGACGCGGAGCGGTCCGGCGTTCCGGCGGCCACCTGCTTCATCACGACCGAGAGGGGTACTTGCGACGCGTCACACCCCACCCGCGCGAGGAAAAGAGGACGTCGTGAGCGAGCCCCGCCCGCAAGGCCCCGGGACCGGTGACGGGCCGATGCCGAAGCCCGTACCGAGGGATCTGCCCGATCAGCAGGCGGCACCCGACGAGGACCCCTTGGACGTGGTCGGCGTACCCAGGCCATCGACCGGGAGCCGCCGCACCGGGGCGGAGCGCCGCGGTCCGGACGGCGAGGCCGACGACGCGGAGAAGTCCGGCACGGAGGTCCCCGACACGGACGAGGCGGGCACCGGCCCCAGGGGCGCCCCGCGCTCCGGCAGCTCCCGCCCCGAGCAGCCGGTGCCGGACGAGCCGTCCGCCTGACGTCCGCGGGCGCTCGGGCGGGTGACGCACCGTCGCACCCCAGCGAAAGGAGAGTGGCCTGTGGTCACCGTGTCCCTCACCGGAACGTCCAGGGAGGACGCAGCCACCGTCTTCGACGTGCTGCGAACGGCCTTCCCCACCGACCGGTCCTCGACCGTCCCCGAGGATCCGCCCGGATCCCGTCCCGCCGTGTGGACCGCGGAGTTCGCGCCCGCCGACGACCGCATCCCGACCGGTCCGGCCCCGCTGGAAGGCCCGGTCAGCGCGACGCTGCAGGGCGGCTACCTCGCCGTGGACCTCCTGCGCGAGGCGCTGAACGGCGCCTTCGCCGTGCAGGAGCGGGGCACCGCGTCGGGGGACCAGGAGAAGGAGGTCGACCTGCGGCTCGGGGCCAAACGGCAGCCGGGCCGAAGCACCCCGGACACCGCCGTCGACCCCGAACCGCCCGGCCCGGACTCGTCCGGCCGGGAATGAACGCACCTGCCCTGGACCGCCTGGTTCGGGGTACCCGGTGCGTCAGCGACGGCCGGAGCACGCCGAAGTGCCCGGCCCGGATCGAAGAAGCGGACAGGAGGTGATCACCGTGTCGGATGTACGGGCGACGACCGACGGAACAGCCGAGCCGATACGCGGGAACGGATCGGATCAGGTGGGTGAGCTGGTCCAGCGGGCCTCGCAGCAACTCACCGAACTGGTGCGGGGCGAACTCCGTCTGGCGCAGGCGGAGATGAAGGAGAAGGGCAGGCGGTACGGGAAGAGCGGCGGCCTGTTCGGGGGCGCCGGAGTGGTCGGCTTCCTGACACTTCAGGCCCTGGTGGCCACCGCCATCGCCGCGCTCGCCGTGACCCTGCCGGTGTGGGCGGGGGCACTGATCGTCACCGCCCTCCTGGGCGCCGTCGCCACCGCCATGGCACTGACCGGGAAGAAGCAGGCCGGCCGGGCGGCACCGCCCAAGCCGGAGCAGGCGATCGAGAACGTGAAGGCCGACGTGGCCGAGATCAAGAGGAGTGCGCACCGATGAACGAACAGTCCGACGGCAAGCAGACGGCCACGACACCCGACGAGGTGCGTGAACAGGTCGAGCGGACCCGTGCCGAGCTGGGGGAGACGGTCCAGGCGCTGGCCGACAAGGCCGACGTCAAGGCCCGTGCGAAGGACAAGGGCGCCGAGGTCAAGGAGAGGACCGTGGAGGTCGCCGGGCAGGCGAGGGAGAAGACCGCGGAGGTCGCCGGGCAGGCGAAGGAGAAGACCGCGGAGGTCGCCGGGCAGGCCGCCGCCAAGGCGGGCGAGCTGAGGGACAAGGCGTCGAAGGCCGCGCACGCGGTCCAGGACAGGGTGCCCGACCCCGTCAAGGACCGGGCGGCCCAGGCCGCCGACCAGGTGCGGGACACGGCCGCGAAGGCCGGCGGCGTGTGGCAGGAGAAGGCCCCCGAAGCGCTGCGGCAGCAGACGGCCCAGGGAGCGCGGCTGGCACGCGAGAACCGGATGCTGATCCTGGCCGGGGCGAGCGCCGCCGTCCTCGTATGGCTGACAGTCCGCCACCGGAAGGGGTGAACGGCCGGAGCCCGCGCGGCGCCGACGGGTCGCGTTCGGCCGCCCCCTCACCGGGGACCCGGGCTCACGAGCCACGAACGGGCGCGAGGCGGCACGCGCGCACCGGACAGGCCGCGTCCAGGAAGAAGGTGCACCATGCCCGCAGGATCGAACAGGAAGCGCGAGCGGCAGTACGAGCACATCAAGGAGAGCGCACAGGAACGCGGGGAGTCCACGAAGCGCGCCGAGGAGATAGCGGCCCGCACGGTGAACAAGGAACGGGCCAGGGCGGGCGAGTCGAAGACGGCGAGCGAGACGTCCTTGCGCGACCCCAAATCGGCGTCGCAGCGGGGCGGCGAACGCTCGCACTCCGGCGCGCGGGGCCCGACCAAGGACCAGTTGTACGAAGAGGCCAGGAAACGCGGCGTCCACGGGCGCTCGTCCATGAGCAAGCAGCAGCTCAAGAACGCGCTGGGCCGCTGAGGGGCGCGCACCGGCGCCGCACGACCAGGAGAGGGACCGCCGATGCAGGCTGACGTCCGGAAGGACGGCCGCGACGAGTCGCCCGAGGAGCGGGCCGACCGCAAGTGGGTCGACCTGCTCCAGGAGATCCGCGTGGCCCAGACGGGCGTGCAGATCCTGTTCGGCTTCCTGCTGACCGTGGTGTTCCAGCCGTCCTACCGGCGGTTGTCCGACGCGGATCAGACGCTCTACATGGTGACGATCGTCCTCGGCGCCACGGCCGTGGGCGCGCTGGTCGCCCCGGTGGCGTTCCACCGCATCGTGACGGGCCGCTTCATCAAGCCGGAGGCCGTCGTGTGGGCGTCCAGGCTGACGCTGCTCGGCCTGCTGCTCCTGCTGCTCACGATGACCGCCGCTCTGCTGCTGGTGCTGCGCACGGCCACCCACGACGACGGGTACGTGCCCTGGATCGTCGCGGGCGTGGCGGCGCTGTACATCCTGTGGTGGCTCGTCATCCCCGTGGTTCTCCGGATCCGCCTGGGGCGCCACGCGGCCGACGACTCGGATTCAGGGGCCGGCCCCGACGACGGTGCCGCGGACTGAACGGGCTGTCCCGGCACATGCCCCGGGTGGGACGGCCGCGGGAGCCGTCCCACCCGGCGGCCGCCGGGTCGCGCGCCGTCCGATCGCGCGCCGCCCGGAGCCGCGCGGGGCCTCTCGCGGTCAGCGGTTGCGGATGGCGCTGGTGGTGAAGAACCCGGTGGCAGCGGCGGCGACGAGAGCACAGACAGAAAACAGCATGGTTCGACGCACAGGACGTCCTCTCTGACGGAGCGTGAGTTGGCATCCTGCACAACGCCGGTCATGCCGCCGGGGGCTCGCCGCCGCCCCATACGCCACCCGCATGGACGCGATACCGGTCCGCGCCGCACGGATCACCGGGGCACGGCACGTCGACCGTCCCCGGTGCCGCTCGGCGATCCGCCGTTCGCCGTCCCCGTACCGCTCAGCGCACGCGGGCCACGGCCGTGTAGATGCCGCTGTCCTCCGGCGCCGGCGCCGGTACCTCGCCCGACTGGACCCACTGCGTCGCCGTCACCAGGCCGGGGGAGACGAGGTCGAGGCCGTCGAAGAAGCGCTCCACCTCGGACCGGGTACGGAAGCCGAGCTGGATGCCGCCCTTGGCGTACTCGGCGGTGACCTGGGCGGACAGCTCGGGGAACACGTCGGAGGAGGCGTGCGACAGCACCAGGTAACTGCCCGACGGCAGCGTGTGGACCAGGTTGCGCACGATGGAGTGCGCGTCCTGCTCGTCGGGGATGAAGTGCATCAGCGCGATCAGCGACAGCGCGATCGGCCGGCTGAAGTCCAGGACGTGGCGGGCGTGTTGGACGATGTCCTCCGGCCGCCGCACGTCGGCCTGTATGTAGTCGGTGACGCCCTCGGGGCGGCTGACCAGGAGCGCCTCGGCGTGACGCAGCACGATGGGGTCGTTGTCGGTGTAGACGACCTTCGCCGACGGCGTGATGTTCTGGACTATCTGGTGCAGGTTCGGCTGGGTGGGGATGCCGGTGCCGATGTCCAGGAACTGGTCGATGCCCTGCCCGGCGAGCCAGGCGGACGCCCGGTGCATGAACTCGCGGTTCTGCCGGGCGGCGTCCCTCGCCTCGGGCGGAAGCTTCTCTCCCACCGCCTCGTCGACCGGGTAGTTGTCCTTGCCGCCCAACAGCCAGTCGTAGACCCGCGCGGGATGCGCCTTGCTGGTGTCGAGCGGCGGAAACGACTGTCGGTCGATCGTCATGCTAGCTCCCATCGCACCACGGAAACGCGGCAGGCCAAATGTTCGATCATCCTACTCGGAGCGGTCATGTGGTCGGCACGGTACGGGAGTTGAGAGAGCGAGGAGACGCCCGCACGGCACGCGCCGGGCGCGGCGCGGGTACGGAGAGGACCCGGGGCGGCGCGGCCGGCCGGTCCGGGCTCCGGTTGCGGTGCCCCGCGCGCGCCCGCACGCTGGCTGGAGGGGTGACCCGCGCCAGGGGATGGTCGTCGTGAGCGGATCCGCAGGCCGGACGACGCGGCTGTTCTCGCGCCAGGACCGCGCCGTCATCGCCGCAGCCTCGATCGCGATGCTGCTGGTGGAGCTGGACTGGTTCGCGCTGAACCTCATGCTGCCCGTGATCGCCCGCGACTTCGGGACACCGGCCACGAACCTGCAGTGGCTCGTGAGCGGCTACATGCTGACCCTCGGGGCACTCATGATCGTCGGCGGGCGGGCGGCCGACCTCTACGGCCGCAGACGGATCATCGTCCTCGGGCTGACGGGCTTCGCCGTGATGTCGGTCGTGTGCAGTGCCGCGCAGAACGCGGCGTGGCTGACCGCGGGACGCGTGGTCCAGGGGATGACGGCGGCACTGGTCCTGCCGATCGCGGTGGCGGTGGTGACGGCGCACTTTCGTGACGCCCGTCAGGGCCGGGCCGTAGGGACCGTGCTCGCCTTCAGCGCGGTCGGCACGGCCCTCGGCCCCTTCGTCGGGGGCTCCTTCGCCGAACTCGTGAGCTGGCGCGCGGTGTTCCTGCTGAACGTGCCGTTCTGTGCGCTGGCGGTGCTGCTCATGCTGCGCTACGTGACGGAGTCGCGGGACGAGGGAGCAGCAGGGGGGATGGACCTGCCGGGCGCCGTCACGCTGGCCGCCGGCCTGACCGCCGTCATGCTCGGCGTCGACCAGGGCTCGAACTGGGGCTGGGCCTCGGCGGCCACCCTGGTGTGCTTCGCCGGGGGCGCGGCGTTGCTGGCCCTGTTCGTCGTCGTCGAGCGGCGGTCGGCGGAACCGCTGATCGACCTGTCGCTGCTGCACAACCGGCCCTTCGTGACCGTGACGGCGGCCGGGACGGTGTCGAACATCGTGTACTGCCTCGTCGCGGTACTGGCCGCGCTGTATCTCCAGCAGGCACGGGGACTGTCGCCGCTGGAGTCGGGAGTGGTGTTCCTGGCGCTGTCCGCGGGAGTCGGCGCGGCGAGCTACTGGTCCGGGCATCTGGCGCGGCGGTGGCGGGCGGAGGTGCTGATGGCGGTGGGGCTGCTGCTCAGCGGGGTGGCGCTCGGCGCGCTGACCTGGGCCCGTCCGCTGCCGCTCTACGCCGCCGTGTTCGCCGTCGTCGGAGCGGGCGTCGGACTCGGCTGGGCGCTCACCAACGCGGCGACCCAGTCGTACGTGTCCGCCGGACGGCTCGCCGCCGCGTCGGGTCTGGTGCTCACCTCGCTGGTGCTGTGGGGCGCGGTGGCCGTGACCGTGGCCGCGACCGTACTGGAGGAGGTCAGCGGTTCCACCGGCGGCGCGGCCTCCGACGGCTCGGCGATCGACGGGGTGCTGCGCGTGGTCGCCCTGCTCTCCGTGGCCGGCGCGGCGGTGCTGGTCCCCCTCGTCAGATCCGGCACCGCGCCGCCCGCGAAAGCGCCGGCGGCGGCACCGGAAGGAGTCGACGCGGCCCCGCGATCACGCTCCTAGAGGAGGCAGTCCGAGCCCCGCTCGAACCGCGGTGCGTGTGCGCCGACACGAACGTTCCGTTTACAGAACGTTCTGTTTATGGAACGCTGATCGGGTCACGGCACATGCGTCACCGGCACGCCAGGGGCGGAAAGCCATGGAACCGGCCCGCCGCTCCGGCGTCGGCAAGGGCACGCACCCCGAGCCGGAGACCGGCCGACGCGATCCGGCGCTTTCGAGCGAAGCCGGCCACGTCATCGAGAGACAGGATGATCCCCGTACATGCCCGTACGTATCGCGCGCCCAGAGGAACTACCCGCCCTCGTCCAGTACTCCGACCAGCCCGAGCGCAACGCCGGGACGGCCGCCTACCTCACCGACCTGCTGGCCAAGAAGTGCACCCGGCCGGAGTGGTGCCTGGTCGCGGAGGACGAGGCCGGTCGGCTCACGGCGGCCACCGCGCTGTGGACCCTCCCCGGGAACGACGTCCCGATGGCCCTGGTGCTCCTTGAGGCGCCGTGGGACGAACCCGGCCTGGCCACCGGCCGGGCGCTGCTGGCCGAGGCCGTCGCCCTGGCCGCCCAACTCGGCGCCACCGAGCTGGAGCACGTCACCGACTCGCCCACGCAGCCGCCGCAGTACCAGGCGGAGCCGGAACGGCGGGCCGAGCTTCTCCGCCTGGCGGGCTTCGAGCGGGCCCGTGACGGTCGCCGCTTCCGCCGTCGCCCCGGGGTTGAACTCACCTCGCATGATGACCGATTGACCTGGCAGTCCCTGCCCGCTCTGGGCCGTGAGCCGTTCATCGCCCTCCTCGCCGAGGCGCTGCCGACCAGCGCCGACGCCCAACTCGCCGCCAAGGTCGCCCGGCATGGCGCCCGGCGTGCCGCGGAAGGCCTCTTCGCGGACATGGAGGAGTTCTCGTACGAGCCCTCGTGGTGGGAACTGGGCTTCGCTCCGGACGGCACGCCGGCCGCCCTCAGCCTCCCCGCCCGAAACCCCTCGGTCGCGGTGATCGGCCTGGTGGCGGTGTCTCCCGCCTGCCGCGGCAACGGCTATGCGACGGCGGTGGTGGCCCGCGGCACGCGGCTGCTCGTCGAAGCGGGCGCCGAGGAGATCCGCGGTGACTGCGACGCGGCCAACACCGCCATGATCACGGCTTTCGAACGGGCAGGCTACGAGAACTTCGCCGACCGCCAGGAGTTCACCCTCCGGTGGTGACCGGGGGCCGCTCCCGCACTGTGACGAACGCTCAGCAACCGTTCACGCCTCGCGTCCGATCCGTGCGGGTGTGAGCCTCCCGAGTCGGGTTTTGAATCGCGCTTTACACATCAACTGCAACCGTGGACGCGTGCCCGCAGTCCAAGAGAGAAGTGAGGCAGGCACGATTGTGAGCCGGGGTAAAAGTGAAGCGACGTAGCGGGATAACGACGGCACTCGTCATGGTTGCGGTGCTGGCGGGGGCCAGTGCCTGCGGCGGGGGTACGCCGAAGGCGAGTTCAGACGACGGAAAGGCCGGGGCGAAGAAGCCGACGGCCAGCGCGAAGCCGTCTCCATCGAAGCCCGCCGGGCCGCCGATGCTGCTGGAGACGATCACGCCGCAGACCGGTGCCACGGTCGGTGTCGCGATGCCGATCTCGGTCATCTTCACCAATCCGGTGGCCCAGAAGGCCCGCGCCGGCATCGAGAAGCACATGAAGGTCACCAGCTCGCAGCCGATGACCGGCGCGTGGCACTGGTTCGGTGACCGGCGCGCCGACTGGCGGCCCAAGTCGTACTGGGCGAGCGGTACGAAGGTGAAGGTCACCGCCGACCTGAAGGGTGTCGCGAACGGCAACGGCCGCTACGGCACGCGTTCCTACGTCCATGACTTCACGGTCGGCGACGACGTCCGCGCGGACGTGTCGGTCACCGGTCACACGATGAAGGTCACCAAGAACGGCGCGCCGGTGCGGACCCTCTCCATCAACGCGGGCAGCGCCGAATACCCCACGTGGAACGGCGTGATGGCGGTGATCGACAAGCAGGAGAAGGTCCACATGACCTCGTGCAGCGTCGGCATCAGCTGCAACAAGGGCGACGCGAACTACTACGACCTGACCCTTCCCTGGGACGTCCACCTGACCCAGTCCGGGACCTACGTCCACTATTCGACCGGTGACCCGAACCCGGGCAGCGGCAGCGCCCGGGGCTCGCACGGCTGCGTCCACCTGTCGATCACGGACGCCAAGTGGTTCTACGGCCAGGTCAAGCAGGGCGACCCGGTGTCCGTCACCGGCTCCCCGCGCGCCAAGGCCCCGGCCGACAACGGCTACGCCTCGTTCAACTTGAGCTGGGACCAGTGGCTGGCGGGCAGCGCGGCCGGGGAGACCACCGCGGGCTGACGCCGAACGGCGTGCACGGGCCGGGTGATCAGAAGAGCATCGCCAGATCACCCGGCCGCACCCGGGCCGTGACGGGGAGGGTGGCCTCGACCTCCCCGTCGGCTCCGTAGGGAACGGGCCGGTCGGCCTCTATACGGATCTCCCGGCCCCGCAGGATCACCACCTCCGGCCGCGCGGTGTGCGCGCCGGTCTTGAGTTCGTTCATGAGGGTGAAGAACAACCGCCGCGGCGCCTGGCGGATCATGACGATGTCCAGCAGGCCGTCGTCCGTCAGCGCCGCCGGGGCGATGATGCGCCCGGAGCCGTAGTAGGCCGAGTTGGCGGCCACGACGGTGTAGCCGCGGTGGAAGTGTTCCTCCCCGTCGACGGTGACGCGGTACGACACCGGACGCCACCCGGTGACCGCGCGCAGCCCGCCGGCGTAGTACGAGGCGGCCCCGCGCAGCACGCGCGCCTGGTTGGCGTGCTGATTGGCCAGCGCGTCGACGCCCGCGTACACACTGCCGAGAACCACGGTGCGCGCATGCACCGCGGACTCCACCTCGATGGTGTCGACGCGCCGGGGCTCGCCGTGCAGCAGGACGCGCGCCAGGTCCTCGGCGGCGGTGGGCAGGCGCAGCGCGCGGGCGAAGTCGTTGCCACGCCCGGCCGGGACCAGGCCCAGCACGGTGTCCGTCCCGCTCAGCGCGCCGCCGATCCCACCCGCGATCCCGTCGCCGCCCACGGCCAGCACGACCCGGCCCTGTTCCCCTGCGCGCAGCGCGAGCTCCTGCGCGTGGGCGAGGCTGCGGCTGTACTCGGTCTCCAGGCCGGCTCCGGCCTCCCGCAGCAGGCGGGCGACCGGGAGCAGCGCCGCCGCCCCGGTGGAGCCGCCCGCGGTGGGATTGACGACGGCGGTGAACTGTCGCATCGGTGTGCCTCCGGGCAGTGACGGTGGGACGGAGCGGGCAGGGGGTGAAGCGTGCACGGCGCCGGGCGGGCAGGCGTGCGGGTGCGGATGATCCGGCGGCGGCCCCCGGCCGCCGCCGGATCATCGCGGCGGGCGTCAGTCCACGGGCAGCAGGATCCCGGGGTTGAGCACGCCGTCGGGGTCCAGCCGCTCCTTGACGGCCCGCAGGGCCTCGACGCCCAGCGGTCCCGCCTCCCGGAGGTACCAGTCGCGGTGGTCCGTCCCCACCCCGTGGTGGTGGCTGATGGTTCCGCCCGCGTTCAGCACGGCCTCGTTGGCGGCCTCCTTGGCCGGCGTCCAGTGGGCGACGGCGTCCTCGCCCTGCGCGGAGACCACCGTGAAGTAGAGCGAGGCGCCGTTCTCGTACACGTGCGAGATGTGGCACATGACCAGGGGCGGGGTGCCCGCGGCGGTCAGCGTCTCGGTCAGGGCGGTGCGGACGGCGGCGTAGAGCTCGGGGACGCGCGACCAGAAGGTCGCGGTCTCCAGGGTCTCGGCGAAGGCCCCGGCGTCGAGCAGCGCATCGCGCAGATACGGCGCCGAGTAGCGGCCGTGCGCCCAGCGGTCGCCGGGTTCGGCGCCGAGGTAGGTGCCTCCGGCGGCGCGCAGGACCGCAGCGGCCTCCTCGCGGCGGCGCGCGGTCTCCTCCTCGGTCCCCTCGTATCCGGCGATCGCGGTGCAGCCCGCGCTCGTGGCCGCGTCGGCCGAACCGATGGCGTCGGGCTGGGCGAGTCCGACGAAGGTCTCGGTCTCGTCGGACAGCCGCAGCACCGTGGGGCGCGGTCCGTCCTGGGCGAGCCGGCGCAGCGCGGTGGCGCCCTCCTCGAACGAGGCGAACCGCCAGCCCTCGTACACGCGTGTCTGCGGCAGCGGCCTGATCCGTACGGTGACGGAGGTGATGACCCCGAAGGCGCCCTCCGAGCCGAGGACGAGCTGGCGCAGATCGGGGCCGGCCGCCGAACGCGGGGCGCGGCCCGTGTCCAGGGTGCCCTCCGGGGTGGCGAGGGTGAGCCCGAGGACCATCTCGTCGAAGCGGCCGTAACCGGCCGAGGCCTGGCCGCTGGACCGGGCGGCGGCGAACCCGCCGATGGTCGCCCACTCGTAGGACTGGGGGAAGTGCCCGAGGGTGAAGCCGTACTCGGCCAGGAGTGCCTCCGCGTCCGGTGCGCGCAGGCCCGGCTGGAGCGTGGCGGTCCGCGACACCGGGTCGATGCCGAGCATCGCGTTCATACGGCGCAGGTCGAGGGCGACGAAGGCGCTCCGCTCCGGGGCCAGGCCGCCGACGACGGAGGTGCCACCGCCGAACGGCACGACGGCGAGGCCGTGTTCGGCGCACACGCGCAGGACCGCGAGTACCTCGTCGTGGGTGGAGGGCAGGACGACGGCCCCGGGAGCGTCCCCCGCGTCGCCCGCGCGGAGCTTGAGCAGGTCGGGCGTGGACTTCCCGCGGGTGTGCCTGATCCGCGACTCGGCGTCGGCGCGCACGTGCTCCGCGCCGCCGACGGCCTCCGCCAGCGCGTCCAGGGCCGGGTCCGGCAGGGGCTCGGGAACGGCGATCTCATCGAGGGCGTGCGCGGCGGTGTCCCGCGGCTTGACGCCGAGCAGGTCCCGCAGCAGGCCGGTCACCGAGTCGGGCAAAGGCGCCGCCTTGGCCGGGTCGCCCCAGCCGCTCCACAGCATGTCCATGAACTAGTCCTCATCGGTCGGTGGCGACGTGCCGTCTCCCGCACAGCCGCACGGGGCGTTACACTGTGACACATGGCGCCTATTCGTCACAAGCACTCGGACGGCGACCCCGTCCTCGACGCCGTACGCGACTGCGTCCTGGCGGTCGGAGTCCGGCGTACGACCCTCACCGACGTGGCACGCCGCGCCGGCGTCTCGCGCATGACGCTCTACCGCCGCTGGCCCGACGTGCGCTCGCTGGTCGGCGACCTGATGACCCGTGAGTGGATCGACGTGGCGACCGGCGCGATGCCCGAGCCCCACCCGGACGAGCCGACGCGGACCCGGATCGTGGACGGTCTCGTGGCCGGCGTGGAGGGCTTCCGGGCCCACCCGCTCTTCCGCAAGATCATCGACGTCGATCCCGAACTCCTGCTCCCCTACGTACTGGACCGCCGCGGAGCCAGCCAGGAAGCCCTCCTGGAACTGCTCGCCGACGCCCTGGCGGAGGGGCACGCCGACGGCTCGGTGCGGATCGCCCCCACGAGAAGACAGGCCCGTGCCGTACTGCTCGTGGTCCAGTCCTTCACCCTGTCGCTGCGGACCATGACCGACGAGGACGACCCCGAACTGACCAGCACGGCCTTCCTCGACGAACTGCGCACCCTTCTGGAGAGGACCCTCACGCCATGAGTCCCACAAGCAGTCCGTCCGGCCCGGCGGCCCCGGCGGCCGGATCGTCGCTCTCCGCCGCCCGCCGCCGCCGTGAACTCGCCGAGGCCGTGGGCGGCGCCACCGTGGACGTCCTGGTGATCGGACTCGGCGCCACCGGCGCCGGAGTCGCCCTGGACGCTGCCGCGCGCGGACTCAGCGTCGTCGCCGTCGACGCCCACGACCTCGCCTTCGGCACCTCGCGCTGGAGCTCCAAGCTCATCCACGGCGGACTGCGCTACCTGGCCTCCGGCCAGCTCGACGTCGCCCACGAGAGCGCGGTCGAACGTGGCGTCCTCATGGAGCGCACCGCCCCCCACCTCGTACGCGCCCAGCCCTTCGTCCTGCCCCTGACCCCGTTGGTGTCACGCGGTCAGGCCTCCCTCGCCTGGGCCGGGTTCCGGGCCGGTGACACCCTGCGCCTCGCGGCCCGCACCTCCCGCGCCACCCTGCCCGCCCCGCGCCGCCTCTCCGCGGTGGAGGCCCGTCATCTGGCGCCGTCGGTGCGACCCGCGGGGCTGCGCGGCGGGCTGCTGTCCTGGGACGGCAAGGTGACCGACGACGCCCGGCTCGTCACGGCGCTCGCCCGCACCGCCGCCGCCCACGGCGCCAGGATCCTCACCCGCGTCAGGGTTCTGGGGACCGGCGGGACCGTCGCCCGCGTCCGCGACGAACTGACGGGGGAGGAGGGCGAGATCAGGGCCCGCGCGGTCGTCAACGCCTCCGGCGTCTGGGCGGGCGACCTCGTCGACGGCATCCGGATCCGCCCCTCGCGCGGAACCCATCTGGTGCTGCGCGCCGACCTGTTCGGACCGCTGCCCGCTGGGATGCACATCCCCATCCCAGGTGAGAGCAACCGGTTCGTCCTCGTCCTGCCGCAGGACGACGGCCGCGTGTACGTCGGGCTCACCGACGAACCCGTCGACGGGGACCTCCCGGACGTGCCCGAGGTGCCGGAGTCGGACGTCGGCTTCCTGCTCGACGTCGTCGGCTCCGCCCTGGACGTCCCGGTGCGGCGCGACGACGTCGTCGGCGCCTTCGCGGGGCTGCGCCCCCTGCTCGACACCGCGCCCGGACGCTCGGGAGCGGCCGCCCGCACCTCCGACATCTCGCGTCGTCACGCCGTCCTCACCTCCGACGACGGGGTGACCACCGTGGTCGGCGGCAAGCTCACCACCTACCGGCGCATGGCCCAGGACGCCGTGGACGCGGCGGTCGTGGCCCGGGGACTGCGCGCGGGTCCCTCGACGACCGCCTCCCTGCCGCTGGTCGGCGCGGCGGCCCCGCACCGGCTCGGATCACTGGCCGCCCCCGGCCATCTGATCCGCCGGTACGGCGCCGAGGCTCCCGCCGTCCACGCCCTCGCCGCCCGGGACCCCCGGCTCGGTGAGGCCGTGGTGCCCGGACACCCGGTCACCCGGGCCGCGCTGCTGTGGGCCGTGCTGCACGAGGGCGCCCTGGACGAGGCCGACCTCCTGGACCGCCGCACCCGCATCGGCCTGATCCCCGAGGACCGGGCGGCCGCCGAGACGGCCGCCCGAGAGGCCCTCGACGAGGCCGCAGCCCGGCCCGCCTGACACGGGCCGGGAACCGCACCGAGCGGATGGCGCCCCGGCGCGCCGCCGGCCGACCGTGAACGGATCGGCGTGCCGGATCCCCGCCGTCGCATCACGGCCCAACTCCCTCTGAATCAAGGGCTGTTGTACCGGACGGTCGTGGAGCTCCCGGGCCGGCTAAGCGGGCCGTCCGTTCAAGGCCAGTCGCCGCCGGGGCATCAGCGGGTCTCGATCAGCGGTCGGTCAGGGCACGGATCTCGTCGGCGATCAGGTTCGGGTCCTCCTCGGCCATGAAGTGGCCGCAGGACACCGTGCGGTGGCGCAGGTCGTCGGCCCAGGCGCTCCACAGGCCCTGGGCGTGGTAGCCGAGGGCGGCGCCCCAGTCCTGCTGGAGGACGGTCACCGGCATGGCGAGCCGGTTGCCCGCCTCCTTGTCGGCGGTGTCGTGGTCCACGTCCACACCGGCCGAGGCGCGGTAGTCGGCGACGATGGAGGGCACGGCCGCCGCGGACGCGGCGAGGTAGTGCGCGCGGACGTCGGCGGGGATGGCTTCAGGGTCCTTGGTCCAGGCATCGAGGAAGTAGGCGAAGAAGGGGTCGGCGCTCGCCTGGATCATCTCCTCCGGCAGCCCAGGGGCCTGTGCCATCAGGTACAGGTGGAAGCCGACCGCGGCGGAGACCCCGTGCAGGGCGTCCCACATGTCCAGGGTGGGCAGGACGTCGAGGAAGAGGGCGCGGGAGACGGTGTCCGGGTGGTCCATCGCGGCGCGGAAGGCGACCAGGGCGCCGCGGTCGTGACCGGCCAGGACGAACCGGTCGTGTCCCAGGTCGGCGGCCAGGCGCACCACGTCCTGGGCCATGGTCCGCTTGGAGTAGACGCCGGGACCGGTCTCGGCCGGCTTGTCGCTGGCACCGTAGCCGCGCAGGTCGGGACAGATCACGGTGTGGTCGGAGGCGAGGTCGGCGGCGACGTGCCGCCACATCAGGTGGGTCTGCGGAAAGCCGTGCAGCAGGACGACCGGCGCGCCCGTGCCGCCGACGGCGGCGTTCAGGGTGACGCCGTCGTCGACGCGCACGCGGTGGTCGGTGAAACCGGTGATGCTCGGGGGTGTCACAGCGACTCCTGTGGTTCGTGGCAGAGTGGACGTTCCGGACTCGGCGGTCCGTGTCGTCCGGGGACGTCACCCAGGTTGCGGGCCCCGGATCAGCGATCGATGAGTGCACACGCGGTATGCCCGGAGACGGCACCGCCCGCGAAAGGACCCTGCCGTGGGCGTGGAGTTCGGACTGCTGGGACCGGTGGCCGCCTGGGCCGCCGACGGCTCGGCCCTCCCCCTCGGAGCGCCCCGCCACCGCGAGGTGCTCGGGCGCCTGCTGATCGCCCGGGGCCGGGTCGTGCCGGTCGGCCGGCTCGTCGCGGACCTGTGGGAGGACGAGTCTCCGGCGGGTGCGGTGGGCGCGGTCCGCACCTTCGTCGCGGCACTGCGCCGCGCCCTGGAACCCGCGCGACCTCCCCGGCAGCCCTCGCGCCTGCTGGTCACCGACGGCCCCGGTTACGTCCTGCGTGCCGGCCGCGGGGCGGTGGACGCCTGGCGGTTCGAGGACGCCGCCGCGCGCGCCGCCGGGGCACCGCCCCACGCCGCCGTCGCCCTGTGGGACGAGGCGCTCGCTCGCTGGCGGGGGCCGGTGCTGGCCGACTTCCCCGCCGCCGCGTGGGCCGCCGCCGAACAGGTGCGGCTGGAGGCGCTCCGCCTGGACGCGGTCGAGCGGCGCGCCGATGCCCTGCTGGCCACCGGCGCCGCCCGCGACGCCGTCGCCGACCTGCGCGCCCACGTCGCCGCCCACCCCGGCCGGGAGGACGGCTGGGTCCTGCTGGCTACGGCGCTCGATCGTGCCGGGCGGCGGGGTGAGGCGCTGGAGGCGCTGAACCGGGCCCGCGACGCTCTCGCCGGCGGGGGAGGTGGGCCTGTCTCCGGGGGTGCCCTGGCACGGACCGAGGCGCGCATCCTCAGCGGTACGGCAGGCTCCGCGGCCGAACCGGCCGGGACGGCCGACAGTGTCTGGGACCGGGCGGCGGCCTCGTGGGACCGCACGGTGCCCGCTCGCTCCAAGGCCCGGCTGCACGCGACCGCAGGTCTGCTCCGCGACCTCGCGGTGACCGGCCCCGACGGCCTCGAGGAGGCCCGTCGGCACCGACGGGATCTGGTCGCGGCGGCCGAGACGACCGGCGACACGGAGCTGGCCGCCAGGATCATCGGCTCCTACGACGTCCCGGCGGTGTGGACCCGCGCCGACGACCCCGACGACGCCGGCGAGCTGTCCCGGGCCGCCGCCCGTGCCGCCGCCCGGTTCGGCTCCGACGGGCCGGCCGCGCTGCGCGCCCGGCTGCTGTCCGTCGTGGCGGTCGAGTCACGTGGCGACGCCGCCGCCGACGCGCCGCTGTCCCGGGCCGGCGACGCCCGCGCCACCGAACCGTGGCGCCGGCGCGCCGAACGCGCCGCGGAGGAGGCCGTCCGGATCGCCCGCCGTCTGGGCGACCCCGCGCTCCTCGCGTTCGCGCTCAACGGCGCCTTCATGCAGTCGTTCGCCGACTGCGGGTCGGCCGCGACCAGAGACGCCCTCGGCGATGAGCTGACCCGGCTGGCCGTCGAGCACCAGATGCCCGGCCATGAAGTTCTGGGCCGCATCGTCCGTCTCCAGGCTCTCGCCGGCCTCGGTGACCTCGCGGCGGCGGACGCCGAGGCCGAGGAGATCGACCGGCTCGCGCACCGCAACGAACGGCCGCTGGCCGGAGTGTTCACCGCCTGGTACCGCGCCCTGCGGACCTGCGAGACCGAGGGCTGGCCCGCCGCCCGCTCCCCCTACGCAGCTGTCCTGGCGGAGACCGCCGACTGCGGCATGCCCGGCCTCGTCCAGGGCGCCGCCGTCCTCGTGGCGCTGGTCCCGGTGATGCGGGGTGACACCCCGCTCGACCCCCAGGACTTCGCCCACCTCGACGCCGGTCCCTACCGGCCGTGGCTCGACCCTCTCCTGCTGGCCGAGTCCGGTGCCGTGGAACAGGCCCGGCAGGCGCTCACGGAAGTACCCCGGCCTCCGCACGACCTCCTGCAGGAGGCGCTGTGGTGTGTACTGGCCCGCGCGGCGGCGACCGCCGGGCACCGGCCGGTCCTGCGCCGGGCCCGCGACGAACTCTCGGCCGCCGCGGGAGAGCGGGCCGGTGCCGGGAGCGGTCTGATCTCGTTCGGGCCGGTCGAACACCACGTCCAAAAGGCCGAAGCAGCCCTCGGCGTCGGGTGACCCCCCGCGTGGCGCGGAAGGCCCCGGACCGTCAGGCAGCCGCGAGAAGGCCGCCGGCAGCCTCTCGCCGACTGTGCTGTGCCGCCGGCGAGTCGCCTCGCGCACCATGCGGTGGTCCGGCTGCCGTGCCCGCTGCCGGAACACCTCGGGACCGACCGCCGTCGAGCCATGCGGCGAACGTCCTCACGGCTGCCTCGTCGGCGACGCCTCCACCCAGCCGTGCCGGACGGCGTGGCCGCCGAGTTGCATCCGGGTGCGTACTCCGGCCAGGTCCATGAGGCGGCGCAGTCGTCGGTGCATCGTGCGCGGTGACAGGCCGAGTTGTGTCGCCACCGTCAGGTCGGTGGCACCTGCCAGCAGAAGCGCGAGGATCCGTTGATCGAGGGCCGTCGGGCCCTCCGGCTCCAGTTCGACGGTGGATTCGGGTCCGTCCTCGTCGACGGGCAGTGCCAGCGGGTGGGCGGTGCGCCACACCGTCTCGAACAGCGTGTCCATCGCGTCCAGCAGGCCGCTGCGGTGCAGCAGCACCGCTCCGGGCTCACCGGCCGGCGTGGTGGCGAGCGGGACGAGGCCGAGTTCGGTGTCGGCCAGCATGAGTTTCATGGGCAGTTGGTCGGCGACCCGCAACTGCACCCCGTTGCGCAGGGAGTCGATCGCGTCGTGGATGATGCCCGGTTCCTCCAGGACGGCCCGGTCCAGTACCGCCCGGAACCTCACGCCACGACCGAGAGCCAGCGGTTCGGCCGTGTTCTCGCCCGGAGGCAGGGCGACGAACGGTGCGGTGATGAAGGTGCGGACCTGCGTGCGGGCCGCCTGCTGTACCTGGAGGTAGCGATGGCGGATCGCGTCGACGCCGGTGACGACCTCGATCAGATCGCCGATGCCGGTCGCGGTGGTGGCCGCCCGGTGTTCCTCGGCCAGGGCGACCAGCGCGTGCTCGGCAGCGCGCAGCCCGTCCCGGCGCTGGGTGATCAGGGCGCCGAGCGCCATGGCGGGCGGGGCGGCGGTGAACCGGTCGTCCGCCGATCCGGTCACCAGTCCCCATGTGACCAGACGGGACAGGGCGTTGTCGGCCTGATCCCGCGTCAGGGAGAGCAGCTCCGACAGGGTCACCGCGGTGGAGCTCGGCCGTCCGAGGAGTGCCCGGTAGACGCGCTCATCATCCGGTTCCAGGCCCAGGACATCCAGCATCGGCGACCGACTCTCCTCCGCTCGTCGCAGCGGGGAGAGTATGCGCCATGGTGGCAGACTCCGAATAGTCCCTGGTGGAAGCGCGTGTGCCGCGGCAGGCCCCGGGGAGTTGCCTCCCCGGGGCCGATCTGCGTGGTTCATCGCAGGCCGTACGCCCGGATGATGTCGTTCTTGACGCCGAAGCCGCTGCTCGTCTCGGCGCTCGCGCGGACCGAGAGGAAGCCGCCGGGCTTCCTGGCCGTCCTGAACGAGCCCTTCCAGTAGCCGCCGGCGCCCTTGGTCAAGGTCACCTTCCGCCAGGTGGCGCCGTCGTCGTACGAGACGTCGAGCTTCACCGTGGTGACCTTGCCCGGTACGGTGCCGAGGTCCATCGACACGGGCCTGAGGGCGATCCGCTGGGTCGCGTCCGCCTTCACGTCACCGTGCAGGTCCGACGCCAGTTCGTAGTCCAGGTTCAGCACCGAGAAGGGCTCGAAGGAGTCCGAGTCGACGGTGTCGGACATGAACGTCCACTCGCTGTGGGTGCGGGTCGACAGCCGGAAGTCGTCACCGGGCCGCTCCACGTCGAGGACGGCGCGGTAGGGCAGGTTGCCCGCCGGTACCTCCTGCCACTGCATGTCCCCACTGACCGGGTTGTCGTAGATCCGTGTGTCGCCCTGGAAGATCTGCAGGTGGGACGGTGTCTCGCCCCACGGCAGGTAGCCGCCCAGCCGCATGTTCCGGCTGGCGGAGGCCCACGCCTGCACGTTCCAGGTCATGTAGTTCTGCCAGCGGGAGTTGTACACGCCGAAGGACTCGCTCTGGCCGGGGCGGGTCGCCGGAGCGAACCAGTCCAGACGGGTGGTGCTGCCCTTGGCGTACGTGTTGTCGCCCGACACCATCACCCAGGGCAGGGTTCCGTCGACACCCTGCGCGTGGAACTCCCTCCAGACCTGGCCCGGCGTCACCCATTCGGTGCGGGTGCCCGGATGCCACTCGGCCTCGGGGAGGTTGAACGACGGGCTGAGAGTGAAGTCGGACCGGTAGCCTTCCGCCGCCTTGCCGTCCGTGGCCGAGTAGTAGCGGGCGTCGATCCGGGCGAGGTCACGCCGGGCCGGCTGGTAGACCAGGGGCCGGTCCGGCACCCGGCCGGGGTAGTTCCGCGTCAGGTCGTAGACGAACGGCGTGTACTCGGTCTGCTTCACGGTCAGCTTGAAGACGCCGGCCTTGGCCATCGAGACGAGGGCCCTGCCCGCGTCGCGGTGGACGGTGGCGACCGGGAGGGCCGACTCGCCGACGTACTCCATCAGGGAACCGACGCCGTCGTTGACCACGATCAGCGCCTTCGCGCCGGCCGCCGCCGCGGCTTCGGCACGCTCCTGCGGCGAGACCCCGTCACCGCGCTCGACGACGACGACCTTGCCCTTGGCCCTGACCTTCGCGTACGCGGCGGCCGAGCCGTCGCCCGCGTAGACGGCGCCCAGGGTCTGCGTGGCGGTGCCCAGGGCGCTGCCCGCCTGCACCAGCGTGTCGAAGCGCAGCCGGCCGCCCGGCGTGCTCAGAGCGAGCCGGGGCTCGCCCTTGCGCCAGCGGGTCGTCAGGACGAACTCGCCGTGCTTCATCGGCTTCGTCGGCGAGACGTAGACGTCGTCGTACGTCGGCGGCAGCACGTACGCGCTGCGATAGTCCGTGTACGGGTCCTGGCCCTCGTAGTGGACGTTGAAGTCGACCTTGCGCTGGCGGTCCTCGGTGCGCTGCGGCGCCCGGGTCCTCAGCAGCCGCGCCTTGCTCGCGTCCAGCACCACGTCCTTGGAGCCGCCCTTGAGCACGGTCTCCGGGGCGACCAGCACGGCCAGACCGGAGCGATCCGCCTTCTCACCGGCCACGTCGACGTAGCCCGCGACGGTGTACGTGCCGGGCGCCATGCGCAGGGTGGTCGAGCCGTCGACGTAGACGTTCCACGGCCAGACGTCGCCGGCCAGGTTGATGCCGACCCAGCCGGCGGCCGGCTTGCCGTCCCGGCCGACCAGCTTGATGTTCAGGTCGTAGCGCTCGTCCTCCTTGAGCAGCGCCACGGACGTGCGGGTCACCGGCTTCCCGGTGGCCGCGTCGGTCGCCGTCACGTAACCGACGTGCCGGCCCGCCGGGACGGCTCGCGGGTCGCCGGTGACCGGGACGGTCGCGGTGCCGCCCGCCGGGACGGTCACCCTGCTCGCTCCCAGGGTGAACGGGCCGCCGTCGTCGGTCAGACCCAGGTCGAGCGTCGCGTCGGAGGGTCCGCTGTTGGTGAAGGTCAGGTCCTTGGTGACGGCCGTGCCGTTCGGGTCGTACGGCCACGTGTGGTTGCCGAAGAACAGCGATCCGGTGGCGCGGACCGTGGTGCGCACCGCACCGGCCACGTCGACGCGGCCGGTGCCGACCTCGTACGGCGAATACCCAGCGTCCAGGCCCTTAGCCGTGCTCATGAGCTGTTCCTTGAGCTGGGCGCCGGTCCAGTCCGGATGCCGCTGGGCCAGGATCGCCGCCGCCCCGACCACGTGCGGAGTGGCCATGGAGGTACCGCTGAGCGTGCGGTACATGCCCGTCCCGCCGTCGGTCATCTCCTGCGAGCGGGCCGCGGTGATGTCGACGCCCGGGGCCGCGATGTCCGGCTTCAGGGCGCCGGAGGAGGCCAGCGGACCGGTGCTGGAGAACGACGCGAGCTGATCCTGCTTGTCCGTGGCGGCCACGGTCAGCGCCGAGGCGGCCGCCCCCGGGGCGGAGATGCTCTCCGGACCCGCGTTGCCGGCGGCGATGACGAACAGCGTGCCGTACTTCGCCGACAGCGCGTCGACCGTCTGCGACATCGGGTCGCTGCCGTCGGTCGGGTAGGAGTCGCCGAGGCTCATGTTCACGACGTCCGCACCGGACTCGGCGGCCCACTGCATACCGGCCATGACCCAGGAGTCCTGGCCGGAGCCCTCCGCGCCACCGAGCACCTTGCCGACGTACAGGTCGGCGCCGGGAGCCACACCCTTGTAGTCACCGCCCGAGGCGGCTCCGGAACCGACGATGGTGGACGCCACGTGGGTGCCGTGCCCGTTGAGGTCGGTGATGGCCTCACCCGGTACGAAACTGGCCGTGCCGTCGATCACACCGGCGAAGTCGGGGTGGTTGACGTCGATGCCGGTGTCGAGCACCGCGACCTTGACGCCCTTTCCGGTGTATCCGGCCGCCCACGCCTCGGGCGCGCCGATCAACGGCACGCTCTCCTTCAGGTCGGCCTTCACCCGGCCGTCGAGCCACAGCTTCGCCACTCCCGCGCCCATCGCCTTGCCGCCCCGCGGCACGACGGTGTTCCAGAAGGTGCGGGCCCGCCGCTTCTGCGCGCTGAGCACGGCACCGCGAATGCCCTTGAGGGTGCGGGTCAGCCTGCTGCCCCGGGGAGCCGCCGGCTCGACGGCCGCGCGGGACTTCGACGCGGCGTACGTCGCGATCAGCGGCATGGAGGACGTCTTCGCGTCGTCGTACCCCATCTCGATCAGGTCGGTGACGTCGAACAGCCGACGGTCCAGCTTGCCCGCTCCCAGCAGCGGCACCGCCTCGTCGGGGATGACGAACAGATCGCCGTGGACCGTCTGCATCTTCACGCCGCCGACGGCGCTGTCGGGCCGGTCGACGTCGGCCGTCTGCTCGCCGTCGGCCGATGTGGTGACCGTGACGACGTCGCCGGTGACCAGAGTGACCTTGTGGGTCGCCGTGGACGTGGCGGGAACGATGGGCTTGCGCGGGGCGGCATGTGCGGGCTCGTGCAGAACCGCGAGCCCCGACGCCAGCAACGAGGCCACGGCGGCAGCCGATATCAGATGCCGCCGCCTGCGCCAGGAGGCGGCGGAGTGGGAGGAAGAGACCATGCCCCTGGGTCTATCGGCCGGTCCCGGCCGACGAGAAGGCACAGCGACGGCAAGTCCTCGCCATGGCAAGGACTTGCCAGCGACAAACCGCGGGCAACCGTACGAAGGAGGTCGTCCCGGTCCTCGCGGATCGCCGGATCCGGCTCCCGGTCACGGGAGCGGCGGACATCCCCGTCCGCGGAAGGAAGTGGAAGGCTTGCGGCATGGCTCTTCGACCATGGCTGGACTTGCGGAGTTCCTGGCGGCCGGGTCACGCGCCCGCACTGGTCGTGATCCCCCTGGCGCTGATCGTCACGGTCTGTGTCGTGGACGTGCTGGCTCCGCCGCACATCCACCTCGGTCCGCTCCTGGTGGCCGCGCCCGCGATCACGGTGGCGTTCGCCGGGGCCCGGGTCACGGCGCTGATGGGCGTTCTGGCGGTGGCGGCCCAAGTACTGATCGGCGCGATCCGAGGCGTCCTGGCCACCGCCAACATCCAGGCCCAGATCGCGGCCCTGATCATCGTCTCCGTCGTCTGCGTCACCGTCTGCGTGGTGCGGGACCGCAACGAGAGGCAGTTGCACCGGGTGCGTTCGGTGGCCGTGGCGGCACAGAGCGTGCTGCTGCGGCCGCTGCCGACGCAGGCCGGTCCGCTGCGGATCGCCGGCCTGTACATCCCCGCCGAGGAGGAGGCCGATCTGGGCGGAGACCTGTACGCGGCCGCGCGCACCGTCCACCACAGCACCCGGCTCCTCATCGGCGACGTACGCGGCAGCGGTCTGGCCGCGATCAACAACGCCGCCCTGCTCCTCGGGGCCTTCCGCGCGGCCGCCCACCGGCAGGCCACCCTTCCTCGCCTCGCCGTCCACCTGGACGCCGCGTTCCGCTGGGACACCAGCCAGTGGCGGGCACCGGCGGAGCAGGACACCAACGAGGACTTCGCGACCGTGACGCTGCTCGACATCCCCGACCACGATCCGGTCGTCCACCTCATCACCTGCGGCCACCCGCCGCCGCTCCTCCTGCGCGGGAACGACCTCACCCCCCTCACGGCCGACGCGAGCCACCTGCCGATCGGATTCGGCGGGGCCTTCGGCATCGCCACGTACGACGTCCAGACCTTCCCCTTCGAGGTCGGCGACCTCCTGCTGCTCTACACGGACGGCGTCATCGAGGCCCGCGACACCGACGGAGCCTTCTACCCCTTCTCCGAACGGGCGCCCCAGTGGACGAAGGACGACCCCGACGAACTCCTGCGCCGCCTCCAGACCGACCTGCTGCTCCACGTCCACGGCCATCTCGGCGACGACGCGGCCGTCGTCGCCATCCGTCGCCTGGCGGTCTGATCCCCGGCTGTCCGGGGCGGCCGCGGGCCCCGGCGCGGCGTCCATTGGCGGCACGGCCGGCGCGTGTCGGCCCGGACACCGCGGTTGCCGGGCCGCCGTTGCCGAGACTGACCGGATGAGTGAAGAATCCGTACCGCGCCCGGACGCCGAACGACGCGAACGCCAACGGACGGTCGTCATGGCGACCCTCACCGTCCTGGCGGGCGCCGCGGACGCGGTCAGCTTCCTGACCATGGGGCACGTCTTCACCGCGCTGGCCACGGGCAACGTGCTCTTCCTGTCCTTCGCCGTCGCCGGTGAGGGACAGGTGCCGGTGGCCCGCCCCGCGATCGCCCTGATGGCCTTCGTCCTCGGTGCCCTGGCCGGTGCCCTGACCACCAAGGGTCTCGTCGCACACCACCGGCACTGGTTCGCGGCCGCGCTGGCGGTGGAGGGCGTCCTGCTGGCGCTCGCGGGCGCGACCGCGCTGTGGCGGCACGGTTCCGGCTCGCTCACCGAGCACCCGGACAGCCTGGTCATCGCCATCGTCGGCTTCGCCATGGGACTGCGTGCCGACACCGCACTGCGCGCGGCCGTTCCCGGTATGCCCACCCTGCTCGTCCAGGTGTCGCTGGTCCGTCTCATCCACGGTCTCACCGGGGCCGTCCCCGCGACCCCCGAGCGGCACACGATCCGTCCCCGGCTCGTCGCCACCGTCCTCGGCATCTTCGTGGGCGGCGCCCTCGGCACGCTCATCACCCCCTGGGGCACGGGCCGCGCGTTGCTCGCCATCGCCGCCGCGGTCCTGGTCATCGCGGCGCTCAACGTGCTCCTGGCGCGGTATCACCGGCTCGCGCCGGAACTGATCGGCTGACCTCACCGTCGCGGGGGCGGGACGGAGCCGTTCGGCCGGGGACTGACGCGGGACGTGATGCCGGTGGCATCATTTGCGCAGGTCACAGCCGTGCATCGGTTCGGGGGCAGGGTTTCAGTCGAAGATCGACAGCGGCTAATCTCCGCGTATGTCCCCAACCGCTGCGCAGCGTCTGCTGCGTGACGACCCGCGCACCGCCGAAGTGGGCGCCCGCGAGGTCGCCCTTCCGCTCCCCAAGGCCAAGGCGCTGCTCCGTACCCTCCGGTCCGGAGAACACGTGCTGGCCCTCTATCACCAGGGGCTGGGGTACGCCGCTCTCACCGATCGCGCGCTCATCCTGCTGAGCGGTGAGGAGCCTTCGCGGATCGCGCGGCCCCCGGTGGTCCTGCGCCGCGCCTACGGGGCCGCGTCACGCGTGGACCTGGCCGTGGACGGACGACGGATCACCGTCTGGGGATCGCGGATCGATCCCGGGGGAGAACTCCTCGCGGCGCGCGGTGAACCCGTGCCCGCCGGCTCCTCGGCCGATCCGCGCGGCGGAGCACGCGTGTTGGAGTGGGCCCACCGGCACCCCGTCCTCGCCTGCATGCTCGCGGCCACCGTGCTCGCCACCGCCTGGGGAGTGGGACACGACTCGTCGGCCCGCGCCGGCGCCGACCGCTCCGTGGCGGTGCGGGACTTCAAGGGGACGGCCCTCACCACGGCCGTCGCGGACGCACGACGCCAGTCCTGGATGTCGGTGACGACGGCCGACGCCACCTCGTCCTTCCGGCCCGTGACGGACACGCGGCCCGGCTGGAAGGTCTGCTTCCAGACACCCTCCGCGCAGGAGAAGGTCCGCCCGGCCGTCCGCGCGCTGACGCTCTACGCCGTCCCCGAGAAGGAGGCGTGCCCCACGAGCCTCCTCGCCCCCCGACGGGTGGTCATGCCGGACCTCCGGGCGAGAGCTACCGCGCGGCCTCGGGCACCCTCGACGACCTGGGGTTCACGTACACCGCCGCCTGGCACGCGCACACCGGCGAGCGCCTCGGCGGCGGGACCGGGGACCTGGAGGACTGGCGGGTGTGCCGGCAGCGGCCGGAACCCGACCGTGAGGTCACGCCGTCGACGCGGGCGGACCTGTGGCTGATCGGTCCGGACGACTCGTGCGCCAAGCCCAGCCCGAAGCCGAAGCCCAAGCCCAAGCCCGAGCCCAAGCCCAAGCCGAAGCCCAAGCCGCGCGCCGGGGGCACGAGTGGCTCCACCACGACGGGCGGCACGTCAGGAGGCAGTGGCGGCGGTGGTTCCACGGGCGGTTCCTCCGGTGGCTCCTCCGGCACCTCGGGCGGAAGCACGGGAAGCACGGGCGGCGGGTCCGGCATCGGGTTCGGGCAGTACTGCTCGCCCGTCGGTGCCACCGCGACGACGGCCGACGGACGCCCGGCGAAGTGCTTCATGGGCCGGGACGGCCGCGCCCGCTGGGGCTACAACTCCGGCTAACCGGGACGCCGCTCGGGCCATGGCCACCGCCGCTCGGGTCCGGCCCCGAGTTTCTCCGATCTTGCCGGAATCCGGCAGCTCAGCCCGGGGCCGACGCTTCCGGAACCTGCCGTGTCGGCAGGCCGGACACGTATGACCTAATGCTCGGGAACGAAGGAGGCACAGCGGTGGCTGCGCAGACGACGGACCGGGGGCTCTCGGCGGACCGGTGGCTCTCGGCACGGATCCGGCAGGAGTGGTGGCGCGCGGTGGCGTGGACGCTGCTCGGGCTGGCCCTGTCGACGGTGGCGGTGGGACCGAGTCTCTACGTCCCCGGAAAGGTCGCCACGGAGGCGGCCTTCCACGACGCCCGGCCGTGCACCGGGGGAGCCGGGGCCGGCGATCAGGGTATGAGCTGCCTGCGCACGATCACAGGTACGGTCCTCTCCGCCCAGACCGTCAAGAGCGGCAGGACCAAGGTCTTCCGCATACGGCTGCGGCCGCCCGTTCCCGCCCCCGCCGATCAGTTCATCGACCTCGACAGGAACGGCGACCTCTCCGAACTCGTCCGGCCGGGCGGGCGGGTGGACGTCACCACCTGGCGGAACGACGTGGTCTCCGTCAGCCGGGGCGGGGTGCGCGAGCGGCTCGCGGGACTGCCGGACGATGGCCCCATCACCTTCGTCGGGGCCGCCCTGGTCGTCGTCGGGTCGGCGGCCCTGGCCTTCGTCGCCGCGTTCGGCAGCGCCCGCCGGGCCCGCCGCCTCGCCACCGGCCGGCCCGTCGTACCCCGGGTCCCGTTCGCCAAGGCGACGCCTGTGGGGGTGGTGGCCTTGCCCTTCGTCGCGGCCATCTGCGCCGGGCATTTCTGGGACACCTGGACGGCCGTGGTCATGACCGTGGTCATCTGGGCCCTCATCGCGGTCCCGGCCACGATCCTCGTCCTGCGCTGGGACCGGGAGCCGTCCGCCGCACCCACGCCGGGCAAGGAGGTCACCCCTCCGCTCGGCGCACCCAACTGACCTGACGAGAGGCGGAGTTCGAGGGGGAGTCCGCCCGGACTCACCGCCCGCGCTGCCGGGCCCGCCGCAGCATGGTCTCCGTCGCGGTGTTGATCTCCTCGTGCGCCAGCCGCCCCAGCAGCGCGCCGCCGAAGACGACGACGCCGACACCGACCAGCCAGGACTGGACGACGAGGACGGTGCCGAAAGGGCCGTAGTTGACGGTGCTGGAGGCGATCAGGGGAGAGAAGACCAGACGCGAGAAGAACCGCAGCCCGAGCAGGCCGAGAGCGGTGAACACGGCGCCGGGCAGCAGGGACCAGGCGGCGATCCTGCCGCCGAGCAGCATCCACTGCGACCACCAGAAGAACAGGATGGCGCTCAGCGTCGCGGTCACCGTTCCGGCGACCGAGTGGCGCCACAGCGTGGTCGTCGCCGTCACGTAGATGGTGCCGATGAGCACGGCGAGCCAGAGGACGTGGCGCCATCGCGCGTGCCAGCGGGCCGCGGGCAGCTCCCACACCTTCTCGTAACCGGTCTGCACCGCCGCGCCGAAGCTCAGACCGAAGACGGCGAGCGCGGCGAGACCGAAGGCCGTCGTCGTCTGCCGCACCTGCGCGGGCCCGGCGAACAGCCGCGCGACCTCGTCCCTGGCGGCTCGGGACACCCCGAGGCCGTCCCCCAGCCACTGCGCGAAGCCACGCCCGTGGGCCGGATCGGCCGCGGAGACGACGATCAGGAGGGGCACCAGCGTGAGGAAACCGAGGGCCGCGAAGCCCAGCGACCTCTGGCCCAGTTCGATGTCCTTGCTGTGCCGCCATCCCCGGCCGACCGAGGAGTCGCGCAGCGCCGCGGACAGCCGTACCCGCGCGGAGGTCCGGTCGTGGTCGTCCGCGTCCGGCGGGGTATTTTTCGGCATACAGATCGATTACCACAGACGGTCGCGGAGCAGACAGCGTCAGGGGCGGCCGACACACCGTCAGCCTCGGCAGACGCGACGCGACGCGACGCGCACGGTCACGGTCACGGTAACGGTCACGGGCCGGGCCCGAGACGCGCGAGCCCGGGACACGCGGACCCGGCCGGACTCGAGGTCCGGCCGGGCCGACGGGCGGAGCGGCGGGGTCAGCCCAGTGCGAACTTCTGGGCGGCGGCTCCGTTGCAGTCCCAGATCTGCAGCCGGGTGCCGTTGGCCGTGGCGCCGTTGGGCGAGTCGAGGCAGCGGCCGGACTGCGGGTTGAGCAGCGAGCCGTCGGCCTGTTGCTGCCAGACCTGGCCCCCCGCACCGTTGCAGTCCCACAGTTCGACCTGGGTGCCGTTGGCGGTGCCGTTGCCGACGATGTCGAGGCAGCGGGCCAGCGTGTGCAGCCGGCCGTCCGAGCTGTGGAACCAGTGCTGGTCGACCGCGTACGACTGGCAGCTCCAGAGCTGTACGGCGGTCGCGTTGGAGCCGTTGTCGTCACCGGCCACGTCGGCGCAGGTGGTGCCGGGCCCGATGACGGGCGCGCCCGCGTTGACCGCGAACCTCTGGGCCGCGGAGCCGTTGCAGTCCCAGATCCGCAGACGGGTGCCGTTGGCCGTGGCGCCGTTGGGGGAGTCGAGGCAGCGGCCCGACTGGGGGTTGAACAGCGAACCGTCGGCGCGCTGCACCCACTTCTGGCCACCGACCCCGTTGCAGTCCCACAGCTCGACCTGGGCGCCGTTGGCGGTGCCGTTGCCGACGATGTCCAGGCAGCGCCCGATGGTGCCGAGCGATCCGTTGGCGTTGTGGGTCCAGAACTGGTCCTCGGCGTACGACTGGCAGTTCCAGAGCTGTACGGCGGCGCCGTTCACCCCGGTGTCGTCCGCGGCGACGTCGACGCACTGGTTGCCGGGGCCGCCGATGGTGCCCTGCGGACCGTTGGGGACGTTGGTCTGGCCCGAGTAGCCCACGGAGACGATGTTCGCCTGGACGGCGTTCTCGGCCGCGTCGGTCGGATAGCCGGACACCATGACACCCTCGAAGAACGTGCCCATGTTCCAGTTGCTGTTGTCGCCGCCCGTGCCCAGGATGATGCCGCCCTCCTGCTGCATGGGCCGGTAGCCGCCCCGTGAGGGCAGTGCTCCGTCCCACCAGGTGGTCAGGCCCCCTGACTGAGAGTTGCCTCCCTTCAGCGCGTAGGTGGTCTGCCCGTTGTTCTTGAGGACGGCGGTCACGTACGTGCTGCTGTTGCCCTTGTTCGCGGTGTTGGAGCCGTTGTCGCCCTGGAACATGCCGTTCTCCAGGTCGGCCTCGATCCAGGGCCCGGATCCGCTGCACGGCGCGAAGTAGCAGGTGGTGGCGATGGAGACGGCGTCCATGTGGCCGTTGCCGGTGTCGGCCGGTGTGGCCTCGGCGTTGCCGTAGTCGAAGCAGCAGGCGGAGCCGACGTGGGTGCCGCTGGCGACCATGTAGGCGCCTTCCGCCTGGCCGTTGACCGCGGTTCCGGACGCGGCGCCGTGCGAGCGGTAGCCGACGCCGGGGGAGATCCAGATGCCGTACACCTTGTGGCCGCCCGCCGTGACGGACAGTTCACCGGCGTCCGCGCCCCGGTCGGCACCCATGCCGGCCGTGCCCGCGGGACCGGGGAACAGGTCGTTGTGGCGGGACGTCTGGTCGTACACCTTCGAGATGCTGCACGTCGTGTTCGCGCAGAAGCTGTCCTGCTGGGCGGCGTTCGCGTAGCCGCCGGCCGCCAGCAGCCCGATGTCGGCGGTCGCGCCGTCGGAGACGCGGGTGACCTGGTACAGCGGGCCGTTGTACGCCGAGAACAGCGCACGGGTCGAACTGTGGGCGGCCACGCACGGGGTGCCGGCCGCGGCGTAGATGTCGCAGGGCTGGGAACCGGCGGCCTGGGCGATGCCGGGCATGCCGACGAGGACGGTCACCAGGAGGCCGAGGACGGCCCCGACGGACAGCAGGGCGCGGCGCAGCCGGGGTAACGCCCCGGCCGTGGGGGAGGGGAAGAGACGCGAGGAGGCAGATCTTCTTCTGCGCATGTGTGCTCCCGGAGTGGAGGGTGGAGCTACAACTCGCCCTCGGGACAGCCGAGATCAGGGCTGCCTGGCGACTGAGACGGAAGTTACAAGCGCTGGTTGATTGCGTCAATATTTGTTGCTTTCCTTTCTGCTCGACCCTCGTCCGGTGTCCGAACGTGTGGCTTTGCGGCCCCTGTTGGTCCATGACGGCCCCCGCTCCGGTCCGCGACGGCCCGGCCTCCTCCCGCCGTCGGCGTGGGGGGCGAGGAGGACGTACGCGGTGCTACTGGCGCGTATCGCCGCCGTGGGGCGACCCGTCGCGGGGGCCGGGCGGACCTACTTCGGCTGGATCATCCCGTTTCCGTCCCGGCCGCCGGTGTTCCTCCTGAACAGCGGCGGGCGATCGGAATTTGAAAGGGATACAACGACCGAAAAACGCCGGTGACGGGCCGCCGGAGTTTTTTCGACCGGCCCTGCTGTGCAACATTCGAGCGAGGTCGAGCACCACCCTCGGAGGGGAAACGCATTGTCGCCCACCACGGGATCCGAACGCCGGTCCCCGCACGTCCTCACACCGTCCAGCGACGCATCCCTTATCACCGAATGGGCCGGCGGAAAAGGGAAGAACCTCTACACGCTGACCGCGTCCGGATTTCAGGTACCGCGCTGGTCGATCATCGGCCTGGACGTATTCGCCGAATTCAGCCGCGGCAGCGGCCTCGACGGGCACCTGAAGCGGCTGCTCGCCGACGGCTGGGAGCCGAAGGCGGGCCGGATCGCCGCCGAGATCGCCGGCCTCGTCGAGGCCGCGCCGCTCGCCGACCACCTCATGGACGCCATCGGACTGGCCTACGGTCTGGCCGGTGGCGGCGCGGTGGCCGTGCGGTCGTCCGGCGTGCAGGAGGACGGCGCGCGCCACTCGTTCGCCGGCCAGTTCGACAGCTTCCTCAACGTCCGGGGCCTCGACGAGGTCGTCGCCCACGTCCGCCGCTGCTGGGCCTCCGCCTTCTGTGAGCGCTCCCTGCGCTACCGAGCGCGGCACGGGCTGGCGATCGACACGAGCGGCGTCGCCGTCATCGTGCAGCGCATGGTGGCCGCCGAGCTCAGCGGTGTCCTGTTCACCGCCGACCCGGCGAGCGGACGGACGGACCGGCATGTCGTCAGCGCCGTCCACGGACTGGGGGAGGGGCTGGTCTCGGGCGCCGTCGACGCCGACACCGTCGTCCTGGACGCCGCCACCGGCGAGCCGCTGACCACGGTCGTCGGTGACAAGCGGGAGCGCTACGACGCCGGATCCGGCCCCGGCTGCCAGGTGTCACCCGTCGCCGACGAGGACCGCGGCCGACCCGCGCTGACGGCCGCCCATCTGGCCCGGCTGCACGCGGCCGGGGCGCGCGTCACCGCCGTGTACGGCGCCCCTCAGGACATCGAGTGGGCCATCGACGACGACGCCCTGTGGATCCTCCAGAGCCGGCCCGTCACCACCCTCGGCCCGGCCGCGGGCTCCACTGCGGAGCCCGAACGGAACCTGCGGCTCTGGGACAACTCCAACATCATCGAGAGCTTCAGCGGTGTCGTCTCCCCGCTCACCTTCAGCTTCGCCGCCGACACCTACGCGAAGGTATACGACAGCTACGCCCGCGCCCTGGGCGTCCGCGGGGAGCGGCTGCGCGAGGTGCGGGAGTGGACCCCGTACCTCCTCGGTCATGTCCACGGACGTGTCTACTACAACCTCTTCCACTGGTACCGCATGGTGCGTCTCGCGCCGCTGTACCCGCTGAACCGGCGCGTCCTGGAGAAATCCCTGGGGGTCGCCGAGAGTATTTCCGACGAACTCGCCGACACGCTCCATCCGTTCACACCCCGGTCCGGACTGCGCGACCGAGCCGCGCGGCTGACACGTACGGTCATCTTTGCCGGAAGATTTCTCACCATCCGAAAATCCGTGGACAGGTTTCATCGAGATTTCTATCGCGCGTACACGGTATTCAACAACGTCGACTACGACGCATTGCCGGGGGACGAGACCTACCGCCGATTCCGGCGGCTCCAGCGGGAACTCATCGAGAAATGGGGCCCGATGCAGACCCTCGACGCGACGATCCTGCTTTCCGTGGGACTCCTCGCCCTGCTCACCCGCAGATGGCTGCCCGAGGCGCCGGAGTGGTTCACCTGGGCCGCGGCGGCCCCGGGCGGCGCGATCGAGTCCGCCGAGCCGGTATGGGCCCTGCGCGAGCTGGCGGTCCAGGCGCGCGCCGACGCCGGGATCCTGGCGCTGCTGGAACGCACCCCCGACCCCGAGGCCCGCCAGGCCCTGCTCGACGCCGGGTACACCGGATTCCTGCGGTCCGTCGACGCGTACATCGCCGACTACGGCTACCGCAGCCCCGACGAACTCAAGCTGGAGGTCCCCGACCTGCGCGAGAACCCGGCGGGCGTCTTCACGCTGCTGCGCGAGGTCCTGCCGGACACCGGCGACGGCGGGGGCCCGGGCGCGTCCGATCGCGGCGGCGAGGCCGACGCCTACCTCGACGAGCACCTCAGCCGGCCGCGGCGCCTTGTGTACGAACGGGTGAGGAGCAAGGCCCGCACCGCGCTCACCGACCGGGAACGGCTCAGGTTCTGCCGCACCCGCGCCTTCGGAGCGGCCAAGCGCATGCTGCGCGCCCTCGGCCGCGATCTCGCACGGGCCGGCGCCGTCGACACCTGGGACGACGTCTTCTACCTGCGCCTCGAAGAGATCCAGGGCGCCTACGAAGGCACGATCGTCCACACCGAACTGCGGGACCTCGTCGGGCTGCGCCGCCGGCGACAGGCGGCCGACGCCGAACTGCACGCCCCCTCCCGCTTCACCACCCGCGGCGCGCCCTACTGGTGGGGGAACCTCGAAAGGGCCGGCTGGAGCGGTGGTCCGGCCGCCCCCAGCGGAGCCCGGGAACTGAGCGGAGTCCCCTGCTGCCCCGGTGTCGCCGAAGGACCCGCCGTCGTCACCGACACCCCGCGTGACGTCGGCGGCGGCGTCCTGCTCACCTACCGCACCGACCCGGGATGGGTGACCGCGCTGTCCTCGGCCGCCGCACTCGTCATCGAACGGGGCAGTCCCCTCACCCATGTGGCCGTCGTGGCACGGGAGTTGGGCATCCCGACCGTGGTCCAGGTCAAGGGCGCCACCACCGAGATCCGCACCGGCGCCCGGCTGCGCGTCGACGGGGCCGCCGGGACGGTCACGGTCCTCGCCGACCCGCCCTCCGACGGCACGGTCACCCCTCTCGCCGACCCGGCCCGCGACGACTCGGCCGCCGTCCTCGCCGACCCGGCCCCCGAAGGATCGGCCGTCGTCCTGGCCGACCCGGCCCCCGACGGCATGGCCACCGCCCCGGACGGCCCGCGAACGGAGAGGCACCCGTGATTCTCACCGAGGAACGGCTGCAGGACCTGCTCGACAAGTCCCTCGCCGAACTCCCCCCGGACACCGAATGGGCCGTGACCCTGGAAGGCTCCATAGCCGAGGGGTTCGGCAACCCCTCCTCCGACATCGACTTCCTGCTCGTGAGCCGCTCCGACGACGAGCCGCCGACCATGCCGTCCCTGCTGTTCGTGGACGGCAGGCGGGTGGAGATCCGCACCCGCTCGGTTCGCCAACTCGCCGACCAGTTCACGGCGGTGGAGCAGGGAGCCGGACGGCCGGGCCGGCTCTCCGAGGACCTCCTCAACCGCTGCCAGCGGATCCTGCACAGCCACCCGCTGCGCGGCCACGCCCTCATCGAGGAGGTGAAGGCGCTGCTGCCGGTCGAGCGGTTCCGCCGGATCGCCGCCGACTGGTGGGCCCACCGGGCCCGGCAGTCCCTCCGGCACGCGACGGCCCTCCAGTGCCTCGGCGAGAGCGACGAGGCGGTCGACTGGACCCGCGCCGCCCTCGTGCAGAGCGTCAAGTCCTGGGCGGCCGGCCGGGGCGAGACCTATCTGGAACCCAAGTGGCTGTCCCTGCAGCTCGACCGGGCGGGACGGGCGGACGTGCGCGACCGCTACTGGGAGCTGGAATCCGCCGTCGTCCGGCCCGGCGACGCCGAGGCGGCACAGGCCCACCTGACCGCCTGCCTCGACTTCGCCGAGGACCTCGGACTCGCGAAGGTCCCCCGGCGGCCCGAGCGGCTCACCGTCGAACGCGTCGCCCAGGTGACCACCTGGCAGACCGGCGAACGGATCCACGTCGTACGCGGCCGACGCGACGTCTTCGCTCTCGGCGCCGACGCCGGAGCCGTCTGGCGCTCCCTCGTCCTGGGCAGGCCGCTGCCCCGCGTACTGGCCGACGGCGCCGCCACCGGCGTGAACGAACCCGGCCCGCTGCTCGCCGCGTTCCTGCGCTACGGGCTGGTGCGCCTCGCCTGGAAGGGCGGCGGAGCCGTCACCCCCGCACTTCCGCTCGCCGCCCCGCCCGGCCCCCTGACCCCGCCCACCTCCACCGCCCAGCCGCTGCTGTCGGTGCGCGGCGCCGCCGTCGGCGGACCCCGCTCGGTCGACCTGATGCCCCTGCCCGCCGACCGGTTCGCCGCCGCGGCCATGGCCCTGGTGTGGTCCAACGTCGTGGTCGAGAACGCCGTCGAGGACCTGACCGGAGCACTGCGGCGCGGCCAGCACAGGGTGGCCGAAATCACCGCGCGCCGCGCCGTGCACGCGGCGCTGCGCGGACTGTTCAGCGCCCACGGGGTCAACCCGCTGCCCGCGGACGCCGACCTCGTACGCCGTATGGACCTGCTGCCCGCCGCCACCCTGCCGATCGGCGCGCACGCCGTGGAGCTGCTGGGGCACGGCGTGGACTCGGCGGAGGACGGCGACGCGCTGCGCGCGGAACTGCGCCGCTTCATCGCCCGGGTACGCGCTGCCGTGGGCGCCGACTCCTTCCCGCTGTCGTTCGACTCCGCGTACACCTGGCGGGCCACCCTTCAGCTCGGCCACGACTGGCTGCGCATGGGCGCCCACCTCGGCGCGGAGCTGCCCATCGAGGAGGCCCGCGACCTGCTGGCCGGCAACGGGGCCCAGCCCCACCAGGCCCGGTGACGGCGCCGAGCGCCCGAGCATCCCACCCGACGTCCCGTGCGGAGGATCCACCGATGTCCGAACCGAAGAACCCAGGTCCCGAGGCGTCTCGTGCCAGGTCGGCAGGTGCTCCGGTGTCCGATCCGATGACCGTGCTGGTGACCGGCGCCAGCGGGTTCGTGGGTGCCGAGGTGACCGCCCGGCTCACCGCCGCAGGCCACACCGTGCTGGCCGTCCTGCACCGCAACGGCGACCTCGTCCGCAACAACGGCAGAAAGCTCGACCCGGGGCCGGGCGCCGTGACCCGGATGACCGGCGACATCACCCGCCCCGGCCTCGGGCTGAGCGGTGCCGACCTGCGGCTCGCCGCCACCGCCGACCGGATCGTCCACTGCGCCGCCGTCACCGACTTCGGACTGGCACCGGGCCGGTACGAGCGCGTCAACGTCGAGGGCACCCGGCACGTCCTGGGCCAGGCCCTCGCAACCCGCACCCCCCTGGTCCACGTCGGCACCGCCTACGTGTGCGGCGAACGCGACGGCACCGCGTACGAGGACGAACTCGACCTCGGCCAACGCCCCGGCAACGACTACGAGAAGAGCAAGCTGGCCGCCGAGACCCTGGTCCGCAAGGCCGCGGCGGACGGCCTGCCCGTCACCGTGGTCCGGCCGAGCATCGTCACCGGCGCCGACCGCACCGGCCGGGTCCGCGACCTCAAGACCATCTACCCCGTGCTCCGGGTACTGACCAGGGGACTGGTGCGCACGGTGCCCGGCCACCTGGACGCCGTCCTCGACCTGGTCCCGGTCGACCGGGTCGCCGACCTGGTGACCGAGGCCGCCACCCGCTTCCCGGACGCCGAGGGGCGCACCCTGCACGCCGTCGGCCACGAGCTGACCCTGCGGGACATGTCCGACGTCCTCGCGGAGTACCCGTCCCTCCACGTGCCGCGGTTCGTCCCCCCGTCCGCGTTCTCGGCCACGGCCCTGCCCGGCCGCGAACGCCCGTACTACGACCGCGTCGTCTCCCTGTACGCCCCCTACTTCCGGCGCCGCGTCCGCTTCGACACCACCCACGCCGAGGCCTTCGGCCACCGCCCGCCCGCGACGGGCGCGCGCGCCTATCTGCGCCGCCTCCTCGACCACTGCCTCGCCACCGGCTATCTCGGCCCGCCCCCGCCCAGGGAGCCGGCCGCCCGACCCGACGGGAGCGCGAACCGATGACCACCGCCCACCTGGCCCAACCCTCGTACGGCATACCCGTCCCACCCTTGCTGACGTGTCACCCCGACAAACAGCGGCTGTACGGCGCCGACACCTACTACCAGGAGAGCCACGGCCAACTCGCCCAGCTCACCGGCGACATCACCGGCTTCGCCCACCGGCACGCGCTGCTGCTGCTCAAGCCCGACGCCGTCGTGGCACGCCGGCTGGAGGCGGCCGCGGACTGGCTGGCCGGGCAGGGCTTCAGGATCGTCGGCGCGGCCGTCACCCGCCTGACCCGCACCATGATCCGCTCCCTCTGGTACTTCCAGTGGAACCTCGCCACCCCCTACCGCAGGCGGCTGGCCGCGCTCTTCCTGGAGGACGCCGACGCCCTCGTGCTCCTGGTGCGGCCTCTCCACGACCTGGACGTACCCGCCTCGGTCGAACTCACCCGGCTCAAGGGCCCCACGGACCCGGACGCCCGCCGGCCCGGCCAGCTCCGTCATCTCCTGGGCCGCTACAGCTACTTGCTGAACCTCGTGCACACCCCCGACGAACCCGCCGACGTCCTGCGCGAGTTGGCCGTCCACTTCGACGAGACCGAGCGCGACCGGCTGTTCCGCTCGGCCCTCGCCGACGAGGACCGGGCCGCGCACGCAAGCGAGTTGACCGGTCTGCTGTACGCCGCCACCGAACCCCGGGACCTCGCCTTCGATCCCGCCGTCGCGCGCCTGCGCGACACCGTGGCCCGGCACGGGGGCGCCGATCCCTCCGCCGGCCCGCGCACCCTGCTGGAGACCGCCTGGCGCCTGGGCGTCGACCTCGACCCGTGGGACGCCGTCATCGTCGGCTCGAAGGTGCTCCCCATGCGCCAGCCGGGCCGAGCGCCCGTGCTGGACGGAGCCGACGCCGACACCTGGCGCCGCCACCTGGACACCGTCCGCGCCACCGCGAAGTGAGGAGCGGCCCATGCAGTTCACCCGGACACTCCCCAAGGATCTCGTGCACCGCTCCGCCGTCGCGGAGGTCTTCCTGACCGACACGGAGCGCCGCGGCGAGGACGAGATGCTGCTGGCGGCCCGCTTCCCGCGCCGGCACGCCTTCTACGACGACACGCTCGGCCCCGGCGACCGGCTCGACCCCTTCCTCCTCCTGGAGGCGTGCCGGCAGGGCATCTTCGTGGTGGCCCACCGGCACCTCGGCGTCCGGCCGGGCCACAAATTCCTGCTCCGGGAGGTCGGGTTCGAGGTGCCGGACCCGGCCGCCCTCACCCGGGGCGAGAGGCACACCGAGGCGGTCGTCGCCACCCGGATCGAGCGGCGGTTCCGGACCCCGGCCGGAGTGCGGGGTCTGCGGCTCCGCTTCGCCCTCGCCATCGGCGGCCGCCAGGCCCTGCTGGCCCGTATCGACTATTCCTGGATGCCTCCCGAGGAGTGGACGAGGCTGCGGGCCGGACAGCGCGGCGCGCTCGGTCTGCCCGCCGTGCCCGTCGCACTGCGCGGACCCCACGCCGAGCCCGCGCTCGTCGGCCGCCGCGCCCGGGCCAACACGGTGATCTCCCCGCCGCGCGCCGAGGAGGACGGCACCCACACGGCACGTCTGCTCGCCGAGACCGACCACCCCACCCTCTACGACCACTGGGTCGACCACGTTCCGGGCATGCTGGAGCTGGAGGCCTTCCGCCAACTCGCCGTACGCGCCTGCGTGTCCGCCGGGACCGTCCGCACGCCCAGTCCGCTGCCGGTCGCCCTGGCCGCGCGGTTCCGCCGCTTCGCCGAGATGGACCTGCCGCTGGAGTGCCGCACCGCTCCGGCCCGGCCCGGCGCCGACATCGAGTGCACCCTGCGCCAGCCCGGCACCCTGGCCGCGGAGGCCCGTATCCGGCTCGCCGACGCGGACGCCGGACCGGCGCGCGGCTTCGCGGCGCGAACCACCCACAGGGCCGCATGAGTTCCCGCCACCGAACCGATCCGCACCCGACCGGAAGGTCTCCGGAGTGACCACCGTCGCCGCGCCCCACGTCCCCGCCCGGCTGGGCCGGTTCGTGCTGCGCATGTTCCGGCCGCAGATCTACGTCACGTACGGACTCCTGTGGGTCCTCGCCCTGGAGGGCGTGGCGGTGACCGCGACCGGTGCGGCCTGGCGTCCCTCCGGCGCCACCGCGATCCGGGTCGTCAGCGTCGTCCTGGCCCTGCTGTTCCTGCGGATGCTGGACGAACAGAAGGACCTCGACCACGACCGTGTCCACCACCCGGACCGGCCGCTCGTCACCGGCGCGATCACCGCGGGCGAACTGCGCGGCGCGATGGCGGTGATCACCGTGGGGGTGACCGGTCTGAACGCGGTCCGCTCGGTGACCGACGTCCTGCTGATCCTCGCCGCCCTCGGATACGGACTGCTCCTCGCCCCGCTGGAGCGGCGGTTCCCCGCGGTGGGCGACCGGCCGCTGCTCGGCCTGGCGGTCGCCTACCCGGTCCAACTCCTGCTCGGCGTCTACGTCTACGGGTCGCTCGTCGCCGCCGGGACCGTCACCGCCGACTGGCGCGGCGCCGCGCTGCTCGCCCTGTGCGCCTGTGTCGTCCTGCACTTCGAGTTCGCCCGCAAGACCGCCTGGGAGGCACCCCCAGGCGCCCGGCTGTACTCGGCCGGGCTCGGTCCGGGACGCGCCGCGGCGGTGACGGCCGGCTTCGCGGCCGGTGCCGTCGTCTGCGAGGTCCTGCTCTTCGCCCCGCGCGGTCCGCTCGCGCTGCTGCCCTGCCTGGCGGCCCTCCTTCCCGCCCACGGCACCCGGCGGTTCCTGGCCGCCGGGCGCGGCGGGTGGCCGCTGCCCACCGCGATCGCCTTCGTCGTGGCCACCTACCTCGCGTCGGCCGTCCTGGCGGTGCTGCTGCCGTGACCGGCCGACTCTCCCTCACCTGCGAGGAGTTGCTGACCACCACACGGTCGGTCCGGTACGGCCTCGACCTGGACCGGGCGGTGGAGCCGGCTCTGGTCGAGGACTGTCTGCGCATCGCCCTGCAGGCGCCGAACGGCAACAACCGGCAGAACTGGCGCTGGATCCTGCTCACCGACCCGCGCGTCCGGGCGGACGTCGCCGAGGTGTACCGGACCGCGTTCTACGAACGCAACGCGGCCGGCCTCGACCGGCTGAGGGAGCTGCCCGAGGGTTCGCGCTCGGTCCTCACCGGCGCGCGGGTGCTGGCCGACCGGATGCACCGGGTACCGGCCCTGGTCATCCCGTGTCTCGAACTGCCCGGCGGACGACTGCCCCCGGGCAACCAGGCCGGGGTGTGGGGTTCGCTGCTGCCGGCCGCCTGGAGCTACGCGCTGGCCGCCCGCAGCCGCGGCCTGGTCACCGCCTGGACGACCGTGCACCTGGACCGGGAACGGGAGGTCGCCGATCTGCTGGGCCTGCCGCCGACGGTCCGCCAGGGCGCCCTGCTGCCGACGGCCCACCCCCTGCGCACCACGTTCCGCCCGGGCCCGAGACAACCCCTGGAGCAGGTCCTGCACCACAACCACTGGCGACCCGCCCACCCGCACTGACCCGAGAAGCCGAACAGTGCCGCTGGGTCGTGGGTCAGCGAGGACGGCGGCCCGTGAGCCCGTGCCAGGTGCTCCGGGCGTCGTCCAGAGCCATGCGTGCCTTCGGGAGCCTGACGTCCGCGTCATGGCGGGCCCGGGTCTCCTCCAGCCGCTCCTTCGCCGCCTCCACCTGATCCGTCGCCGACCGTGCCTCCCGCAGTTCGGCCTTGACCGCACGGATGCTGCCGACCCGCTCCTCCTCCAGCCGGTCCGCCGCCGCGACGGCGTTCTGGATCCGGACGACGAAGCGGCGCACCGCGTCCTCGGCGTAGTCCGCACCGGCGTAACGCTCCATACGCTCACGTCCGTCGGGCTGCGTGAGATACACGTACGACGTGGCCTTCAAGCGACCCGGTTCGAGCCGGACCTTCAGGCCGGCCAGCGCGACCTCGTCGTTGCCGACGACCACCGCATGCTCGTGCAAGGTGATCTCGCCCAACTGCTCGACGCGTGCCCCGCGGCGCGTCGTGCCGAGCCGCTCCAGCTCGGACTCCGCCCGGCGAACCCGGCGCCGGTACGCCCACTCGGCCCGCTTCACCGCACCATGGGCCCGCCACTTCTCCCGCCGAGCCGCTCTGCGCAGCGCGCGTACGGCACCCCGGGCACCCTCCAGAGCACGCCGCGCCTCCCGGTGCTCCTCGTGGAACGCGTACGTCCAACCCCCCGGGTACCGGACGAGCCGCCAGAGCACCCACCACACGCCCAGGGCCGTCACGGCGACGACCCACCCCAGCAGGATCATGTGCCTCCCTTCCGCGACCGCGCATCCGCGACTGTCGTCAGAGGTAGCGCGCGCCGGGGAACCGGTCAACTAACCGGGCCCGGACGACCCCGTAGAACGTGCGAGCGTCAACGGGTGACTCACGAAAGGGAACTTCGCGCCGCCGAGGGCGTGACCATCGCGGCGTTCCTCGTCGCCCGGCGCGGAGAGGCGGCCGAAGGCCTTTGCTCCGCACCGGGGTTCGGTGCGGGGTTCAGCCGACCGTCGGGCTGGGGCTCGGGGTGTCCGTGTGCACGTTCAGGTCCGGGCGCGCTGTCAGGACGACGATCGGGGCACCGGGCTGCGGGGCGGGCGGCGTGAGCTGGTCCTTGGGGAGCGTCGGCGGGGCGCTCTGCTGGGCGAGGACCTGGTCGAAGTCGATGGTGCCGGTCTTCTCCATCATCGTGATGTGGTCGAGCACCGTGTCGTTCGCGAGGTTCGCGAGCTCCCGTACAAGGGAGTTGTTGGTCGTCGCGCGCACCTTGGCGATCACCGAGAAGATCGAACCGTGCGTGACGCGCAGGATGTTGGCGGCGGTCTTGTCGAAGTCCTTGCCGCTCAGGGCGGCGGAGGTCGCCACGAACTGCTGCTGCTGCGGAGACGCCTGGTTGGGCAGGGTGATGTTGAGCTGGATGGCGACCTTGCGGTCCAGTTCGTCGAGGCGGGCGTGCCCCACGATCAGGTGCTTGCCGGCCTCCCGCATCGCCGGAGTCGACCCCTTCTTCAGCGCGATCTCGCCCAGCGGGTACTCCCACAGTCCGGCGGCGCGCACCTTCACGACGAAGTCGCGGTCCCCTTCGGTGAGCGGACCCCACTGGGTGTCCGCGATGACGCGGGTCTGGGCGCTGGACGTGGTCTGGTAGCCGAGCATGGTCGGGTATGCCAGAGCGGCGAGAGTCAGGGTCACCGCGCCGCCCACGAAGACCGTTCCTGCCAAGTTGCGTGAGACGGGCATGATGCCTCCTGCCGTATCGATCAGATGTCACCAGGGGTACGGACGCCACGGCCCCATTGATCATTCCGCAGGGTAAAAACTGACCGTTTTCATGTGTCGTGCATCACAGTCGACGCACAGGGCGAAGGCCCGGCGCAGCCGGAGAACATGCTCCCCCCGACACGCGGGAAATCGTCTCCATCAATCGATTGATAGACGCGGTCCGGCGGCATAGTCTCCCGGCCATGCCCGACTCTCCGCCCGACCCACCGGCCCCGGCCCCACCGCCCGCCGACGCCAGCCGTGAACGCATCATCGCCGCCGCCACCACCCTCTTCGCCGACCACGGCTACGACGGCACGAGCACCCGGCGGATCGCCGCCGAGGCCGGGCTGAACATGGCCACCGTCGCCTACCACGTGGGCGGGAAGCCGGACCTCTACCGGGAGGTCATGCTCCGCGCCCACCTCGCCGAACAGCGGGTGCTGACGGACGCGCTGGCCGCCTTCCGGGAACTCGCGCCCACCGATCCGGTCGCGGCCGTCACCGGCCTGGTCGACCGGTACCTCGACTTCTGTCTCGACCAGCCGCACATCCCGGCCCTGTGGATGCGCCGCTGGCTCTCGGACGCCGCCGAGTTCGCCGACCTGGAGGCCGCCTACGCACGGCCGCTCATCGAGTCGGTGCGCGACACCGTCCGCGAGGTCGTCCCCGCCGGACGGTCCACCGAATCCGCGGACGTCGAGATGACCGTCCACACGGTCCTGTGGAACACCCACGGCTTCTGCCGCTCCGGCATCCGTGCCCAGGTCCCGCGCTTCCGCGCCCATCTGCGCGCCCTGGTCCTGCGTGACCTCGGGCTCGGGGTCCCCGCATCGCGCGACCAGGAGCGCCGATGACGACCGCCCTCGTCCCCCCGGCCGCCGTCGGCGGACTCACCCGGCGCCGCCTGTTCGTCTACGGACTCGGCTCGGTCGGCACCGGTCTCTTCTCGACCGTCCCCGGCCTGCTCCTCCTCTACTTCATGACCGACGCGCTCGGCGTCCCCGCCGGCATCGCCGGGCTCGTCGTCGCCCTGCCCAAGGCCTGGGACGCCGTGTTCAACCCGGTGGTCGGGGCCGCGAGCGACCGCGAGGCCGTCCGCACCGGCCGGCGGACCCGGCTGCTCGTCGCCGGCGGCCTCGCCCTGCCCGCCGCGTTCGCCGCGATGTTCCTGTCCCCGATGACCGGCACGGGCGCCGCGGTGTGGGTGACGGTCACCTTCGTCCTGGCCGCCAGCGCCTTCTCGCTGTTCCAGGTGCCGTACGTCGCCCTGCCCGCCGAGATGTCCTCCGTGCCGTCCGTCCGCACCCGGATCATGGTCTGGCGGATCGTCTTCCTGACCCTGGGCATCCTCGTCGCCGGCGGCGCGGCACCCCTCGTCGTCGACGCCGCGGGCGGGGGCCGCAAGGGGTACGCGACGATGGGCCTGACCGTCGGCCTCGTCATCGCGGTGGTCCTGCTCGTGCCCGCGCTCGGTACCCGCTGGGTGCGTTCACGGCCCGGACCCGAACCCCTCGGACTCGTCGCCGCCTTCCGCACCGCACGCGGCAACCGCTCCTTCTTCGCGCTGCTCCTCGCCTTCGTGCTCCAGGCCGCCGCCGTCGCGATCATGCTCGCCGCCGCGCCGTACGTCGCCACCTACCGCCTCGGCGGCTACGGACTGACCTCGATGCTCTTCGTCTGCCTGGTCGCACCGAGCGCCGTCGCCGTCCCGCTGTGGGCCAAGGCCGCCGGACGGTGGGGACGACTGCGCTGCCTCACCGTGGCCACCTGCGGCTACGCCCTCGGCGCCGCCGCCCTGCTCCCGGCCGCCGGAAGCGGCAGCCGAACCGCGGCGGTCGCCGCGACCCTCGCGCTCTGCGGGCTGCTCGGCGTCTGTTACGCGGCCCTGCAGGTCCTGCCGCTCGCCCTGCTGCCCGACACGGTGCACGCCGACACGGCACGGACCGGACAGGTCCAGTCGGGCGCGTTCACCGGACTGTGGACGGCAGGGGAGACCGTCGGCCTCGCGGCCGGACCCGGCGCCTACTCGATCGCCCTGGCCGCCACCGGCTTCGTCTCCTCGACCCTGGACCACCCGGTCGCCCAGACCGCCACCGCGCGCACCGGAATCCTCCTCGGCTTCAGCCTCGTGCCCGCCCTGCTCATGCTGCTCTCCCTGCCGGCCCTGCGCGCCTACGGCCGCCGCCGTGCCGTACGAGAAACGGAAACTCCTCGATGACGACTCCTCAGCAGACCACCACAGGTGCTCCGGCCGCCCACCCGGGCCTGCCCGAGACCGGCCGCTCCGGCGCCGACCTCCTCGCCGAACTCGCCGTCCTCACCGCCGCCGACCTGCCCACGCGGGGCGGCAACACCACCGCCTACGTCTACGACAGCGGGCGCCCCGAGGTACGCGAGGCCGCCGAACAGGCGTACCTGACGATGATGGAGGTCAACGGTCTGGACCCGACCGCGTTCCCCAGCATCGTCACCCTCGAACGCCAGGTCGTCGGCGCGACCGCCACCCGCCTCGGCGGAGACGACGCCACGCCCGGCATCTTCACCAGCGGCGGCACCGAGTCGATCATCCTCGCGGTGAAGGCCGCCCGGGACGCCCGCCCGGACGTCCTCGCCCCGGAGATCGTCGTCCCCGTCACCGCCCACGCCGCCTTCCACAAGGCCGGCAGCTATCTGCGGGTCACCGTGCGCAGCGCGCCCGTCGACCCCGTGACCTACCGCGCCGACCCCGCCGCGATGGCCGAACTCTGCAACGAGAACACGGTCCTCGTCGTCGCCTCCGCGCCGTCCTACGCCCACGGTGTCATCGACCCCGTCGCCGAGATAGCCGCCGACGCCGCCGCCCGCGGCATCCCCTGCCACGTCGACGCGTGCGTCGGGGGCTGGCTGCTGCCCTGGCTCGCCGAGGCGGGCGCGCCCGTCCCGCCCTTCGACCTCTCCGTCCCCGGCGTCACCTCCCTCTCCTGCGACCTGCACAAGTTCGGCTACGCCCCCAAGGGCGCCTCCGTCCTGCTGTTCCGTGACGAGGCCCTGCGCCTCGACGCCTACTACGCCTGCGCCACCTGGCCCGGCTACAGCGTCGTCAACTCCACGATCCAGAGCAGCAAGGGGGCCGGGCCGCTCGCCGGGGCCTGGGCCACCCTGCAGGCACTCGGCGCCGACGGCTACCGCGAACTGGGCCGCGCCGCCCTGTCCGCGACCCGCAGACTGATCGGCGGAGTCGAGGAGATCGACGGCCTCACCGTCCTCGGTACGCCCGAGGCCACCCTCGTCGCGATCGGCACCGACCCGGCGGCCGGGACCCCGCTCGACCTCTTCGCCCTCGCCGACGAGACCCGTGCCCGGGGCTTCTTCCTCCAGCCGCAGCTCAGTCTCGACGGCCTGCCGGCCAACCTGCATCTGACGCTCACCGGAGTCAGCGAGCGAGGGGTCGAGGACCTGCTCGCCGTCCTGCGGGAGTGCGTCGACGTCGTCCGGCCGCTCGGACCCCCGGCACCGCCCGCGGACATCGTCGACCTGCTCGGGCAGGTGGACCTGACCGAACTCGACAACGCCTCCTTCGCGGCACTGCTCCCTGCCGCGGGCGTCGACCTGAGCGGCGACGACGCGGCCCGGATGGCCCCGGTCAACCGTCTTCTGGACGCCCTCCCGGCGACGACGCGCGAGGTCATCGTCACCCGCTTCCTGTCCGCGCTCTACAGCCCGTACCTGGGCGGGTGACCGCCGCGCCGCGGCGACGCCGGTGACCAGCCGCTCCGGGGCGACGCGGGGGACCGTCTCACCACGGTGAACGGTCCGCGCCGGCCGGGGCGGGTGCCGCGCTCAGCGCGCGACGCGCTGCTTCCGGCCGCCGTGGCGCAGCCGCAGGATGCCGTAGGCGAGAGCGGCGAGAAGGACGACGACGCCGATGACCAGCAGGTAGAACAGGCCGTGGGCGGCGACTCCGATGATGCCCAGCACGACGGCCACGAGGATCAGGAACAGGAACAGGCTCATCGGTTCTCCCGGGGCTTCGGCGGCGCGGATCAGCGACGGGCGAGACGACGCTCGCCCTGGAGCCCCGGCGTGTACTTGAGCTCGTAGTGCGCGAAGACGTCCGGTTCGTCCGTGGCGGGCAGGACGCCGTCCGTGTCGATGGAGGGGGCGCTCTTCACGAGGTTCCGGTCATGGGCCACGCGCAGGTAACCGGGACCGACGGTCGCGTGGTCCAGGGGTACGAACACCAGGCGACGGCGCGTGGGCAGGCCCACGGTCACGGTGGCGAACGATGGGGCGTCGGTGGCGGTGTCGACGTAGACGGACTCCAGGGTGCCGATCTTGTGACCATCGGGGTCCACCACGTCGTGACCACGCCATTCTCGGATGTCGCCTGCCTCGAACATCTTGCTCCTCCGATACGGGGCTTCTCTGCCGGGGTACCCCCGATCGCGGGTCTGATGCCCGGGGCCCCGATGCCCGGCGGCGCGGCGGCCCCGGTGTTCGCCCGTCGGACCGCTTGCGTTGATGATCAAGAAACCCCTAGTTTCCCCTGCTGTGACCATGACACGCAGAGCGATCATCAAGGGACTCGCCGCCGCCCCGTTCGTCGGAGCCGCGGGCAGCGTTCTCTCCGCCTCCCCGGCCCAGGCGGCCACCATCGACGCCGGCCAGTTCAGCCTCACCGCCCGGACCTCCAACGGCTACGGCGAGTTCGCCGAGCTGAGCGCGGGTCTGGCGACCAAGCTGCCCACGGTGGACGCGACCACCGTCATAGCCGACATGAACCGCAGCGCCACCCACCTGACCAGCGCCCCCAGCACGTCCGAGGCCTTCCAGACGGGCTTCGCCTGGGACTCCGACGACCAGGCGGTCGACTACTGGATTCCGCAGGGTGTCACCACCAGCGCGGACGCCTACGGCGACGGCACCTACCCCGACGGCGGCACCGACCGCGTCGTCCTCGCCTCCTGGTACTTCGAGGACAACCCCGACGGCGACACCAACCCCGACGGGACCCCGAAGCCCAAGTACGCGCTCGACAAGGGCCTGCGCCTCACGTTCGTGAACTACAACAACGAGTCGGCGCCGAAGTACCGGCACGTGCTGCTGGTCGAGCCCGTGAAGACCGCGGCCGGGGAGTTCTCGTTCAACCCGATCCGCAAGCACGCGGGCGGCATCATGTGGTACGGCAACCTGCTCTACGTGGTGGACACCTACAAGGGCCTGAGGGTGTTCGACCTCAACACCCTCTTCAAGGTGCCGCTGACCGAGAAGGACGTGTGCGGTCTGCACACCGACGGGCAGTACTACGGGTACGGGTACCAGTACGTCCTGCCGCAGAGCCACGCCTACGACAACGCGGGGAAGTACCTGCGCTACACGGCCATCGGTCTCGACCGCGCCAGCACCCCCGACAGCCTGGTGATCAGCGAGTACTCCCTGTCCGGCACGGTCAGTTACACGGACGGCACCTTCAACGGCACCGGGGTGAGCACCACCACGCCCAAGGTGGTCCGCTGGGACCTCGACTACACCGACCGGCAGCTCGCCTCGCTCACCGCGACGGAGGCCGTCACCGTCGGCCAGCAGAAGATCCAGGGCGTCGTGTCCCGCAAGACCAAGCACTACCTCTCCGCCAGCGACGGGCCCTCCACCAAGGGGACACTGCGCACCTTCACCTCCGGAGGCTCGACGGCGAGCGCGGTGTGCGACCTCGTCATCGGCTGCGAGGACCTCAGCTACCACAGCAGCGGAGCGTCCAACTGGTCGTTCGGCGAGTCCGTGATCTGGAACGTGGGCGAGTACGTCAACAAGCGCTACGTGTACGCGGTCCACGCGGACGGTTCCTGACCCCCGCCGCCAGGGCCGGCCCCGACGGGACCGGCCCTGGCGGCTCGCGGAGGCCTCGGAAAGCGGCGGTGTCGTCTCACCTCGGCCAGGGTCCGCGACGCCCGAACAGGCGATGCCGCAACGGGGAGCGCCTCTCGTGCCACCGTGCCCAGATGAGTTCCTCGTTGGAGGGACCGTTGAACCGCTGCGAGACGCCCGCGTAGGCCTGCAGGAGACTCAGGAGGTTCGGGTCGACGTCCGGAAACTGGCGTTCTCGCTCCACGAACGGTGCGATCGCTTCCCACACCTTCGTGATCCGGGCCCGCGCCATGACGATGGCGGCGGTCTCGTCGATGACGCCCAGCGCGTAGAGACCGGCGAGCGTCTGGAAGAAGTAGGCGACGCTGTACACCGCCGTCTTGGCGGCGGGTGACAGTCCTCGGAGTCCGCCGTCCGGCGCATGCTCACGGTTGAGATCGCGGAGGACGTAGGCGTACTGCTCGTGCAGCTCCGCGGAGCGGAACTCGGCGAGCAGATCCATCAGCGCGGGTATGTAGTTGGCCTGCCGGGCGATCTGCACCTGCCGAGCCCCGAACCACATCGAGGCGACGACGGCTATCACAGAGATCGAAATGGCCAGCAGATTCAAAAGGGTGGCCCCGTCCACGAACGCATCGTAGAGCCGCGGCCCCAGCCCGGCCAGAGTGCGGGGGCGGGGGCTCAGCCGGCCGAGGCGGGGGCCGGGGCCGGGGTGTCGGTGAGATACGGATCGTCGGCCGGCTCCGGATGGTCCGAGCGGGCCGACCGCGGTCGCGTCTCCGCGGGGTCCAGGCGGAGCATGGCCGCCTCGTCCGGGGTGCCGGGTGCGGCCTGGTAGACCACCATCCGCTGACCGCCCGTCCGGGCCAGCCGCATGACCTCGTACGTCAGCGTCATCGCTCCGACCCTCGGATGCCGGAAGGACTTCTGCCCGCCCCCGCGTTCGCAGACGTCGTACCGCTCCCAGAGCCCGGCGAACTCCGGTGACTTCAGCACCAGTTCACCGACGAGCGTGGTCAGCTCGGGGTCGTCCGGGTCCGCTCCGGCGACCGCCCGCAGATGCGCCACCGAGAGCGCGACCGTCTCCTCCCACGGCTCGTACAGCGTCCGGCCGACCGGGTGGAGGAAGAGGTAGCGGGTCAGATTGCGCTGCTCCTCGGGCCAGTCCCAGAGTCCCGGCAGCAGCCGCCGGCCGGGTGGATTCGCGGCCAGTACGCGGTTGTAGCGGCTCACCACGTAGGCGGGGAGCGGACGCATCGACTCCAGCATCCGCGACACCGACTCACGCACCGTGTGATCGGCGGAGGCGGGCAGCTCGCCGGCCCGCCCGGAGGCCAACTCCACGAGCTCGTGCAGGCGTTCGTAGCCGTCGCCGCGCAGCCGCAGGGCCCGGCCGAGCCCGTCCACGACGGCGGGGGAGGGATTGGTCTCCCGGCCGCGCTCCAGACGGATGTAGTAGTCGACGCTCACTCCCGCCAGCGCGGCCAGCTCCTCCCGGCGCAGCCCGGGGGTGCGGCGCAGACCCGCGCCGACCGGCAGGCCGACGTCCTCCGGCCGGACCTGTGCCCTGCGGGCCTTCAGATATCTGCCGAGTTCGGTTCCCCGCGCGTCCGTCGCTGCCATTCGGCCCATTCTGGCAGGCCGGCCGGGAACGTGGGGGGCCCTGTCAGACCCTGGAACGCCGCACCCCGGGAACAGGCCGGTCTGCCGGACCGCCGCGCGGAGGCGGAGAGTTGAACTCGAAGCGGGCGGCCCGACCGCCGAGGCCCAGGGTGTGCGAGGCACAGGACCGCGGCCCCGGCGGTCCGGAGCCGCCCGCCGACCCTCCCCGACCACGACCGATTCCCGCTGCCTGCCGAGGAGTTCATCATGCGCACCCCTGCCCCTTCAGCGGCCTCCGTTCCTTCTTCGGCCTCCGTCCCTTCAGCGGCCGCCGCGACCGCCCGCGGACGCGACCCGCGGTCGTCGGCGTCCACGCTGAGGCGAGAACGTCCGCACGGGTCCCGACCAGCGAACCCGGCCGCCGACGCGGCCACCGAGCCGCCGCGTGGGCGCGTCGCCCTGATCGCGGCCCTGCTCGGCTTCACGGTGATCACCATCGACGTCTCGGCCGTCAACATCGCCCTGCCCGCCATCGGCACGTCCCTCAGCGGCGGCATGACCGGACTGCAATGGGTGGTGGACGCGTACACCCTGATGTTCGCGGCCCTGATGATCTCCGCCGGCGCCCTCGCCGACCGGGCCGGCGCCCGTCGCGCCTACGGCTGGGGCGTGGCCCTGTTCACCCTCGCCTCCCTCGGCTGCGCACTGGCGCCCGGCATCGGCGCGCTGGTCGCCGCGCGCGTCGCGCAGGGCGGCGCCGCCGCGATCGTGATGCCGGCCTCGCTGGCGTTGATCCGGCAGGCGTACGACGACGCCCGGGCCCGCGCCCGCGCCATCGCGCTGTGGACCGTCGGCGGCTCGGTGGCGATGGCCGCGGGTCCGGTACTGGGCGGCCTGCTCACCGACTCGGCCGGCTGGCGGGCGGTCTTCCTCCTCAACCTCCCGGTGGGCGCGGTGATCCTGGGCCTGCTGGTCCGGGTGCCGCGCTCCGCGCGCCGGCCCGCCGCGGTCGACGCCGGCGGACAGCTCACCGCCGTACTGGCCCTGGCCGGGCTGGCCTTCGCGGTGATCGAGGGCGGCCACCTGGGCTGGACCAGTGGTCCCGTCGCGGCGGCCGCCGCGCTCGCCGGCGCCTCGGGGTGCGCCTTCGTCGTCGTGGAGGCGCGGCACCGTTCGCCCATGGTCCCGCTGGGCATGCTGACGGACCGCCGGGTGGCCGTCCCGCTGGCGGTCGGCTTCGCCGTCAACGCCGCGTTCTACGGCGGGATCTTCCTCCTCGGCCTGTACTACCAGCAGTTGCGCGGAATGTCCGCGATCGAGGCGGGGCTGATGTTCGTCCCGATGTCCGCGGTGGTCACGGCGACCAACCTCGTCTCACCGCGACTCGCGGAGCGCATCGGACGGCGGCCGGTGATCGTCGCCGGACAGGTGATCTTCACCGGAGCGATGCTGGCCATGCTGCCGCTTGCCGCGCACACCCCCGTCCCGCTGGTCCTTCTCCTGCTGCTGCCGCTGAGCGTCGGCGGTGCGCTCGTGGTGCCCGCGCTGACCGCACTGCTGATGGACGCGGTCCCGGGAGAGCGGGCGGGGACGGCGTCGGGCCTGCTCAACTCCTTCCGGCAGACCGGCGGTGCGCTCGCCGTCGCCCTCTTCGGCGGGCTGCTCGCCGGATCCGGCGCGGACTTCTCGCTGCCGGGCATGCGGACCGGCCTGCTCGCCGTCGCCGCCCTGCTCACCGCCACCGCCGCGCTGTCCCGCCTCCTCCTGCCCCGCGGCTGACCGGAGAGGGCGACACGGGACGGCCGGATCACAGCGAAAGGCTCGACAGGAGTTCCTCGCGGCTGTTGACCCCCGTCTTTCGGTAGATCGCTTTGAAATGATCGTTGACGGTGTGCGGGGAAAGGTTCAGACTGCGCGCGATCTGCTTGACGGCGAGACCGTCGAGAGCCCGCCGGATCACCTCCTGTTCCCGCGAGGTGATCCCGTACAGAACGGCCGCGGCGGGCAGCAGTACCTCGGACGAGGCGGACTGGATGGTCACCGCGACACCGCCGAGATCCGCGTCGTCGAGCCGCTGGGCCTCCAGCACGATCCACCCGTCGGGGCCGGGAATACGGCTCAGTGCTTGACGGCCCGGCTGCCGTGCCATGAGGGCGATGTTCCAGACATGCGCGAATATCTCGCTCTCGTCGGCCGTCTCGGCGTCCTGGACGAGTTTACTCACCCATTCATGGCCGGTCCGCGTCACCGCCCTGATCCGGTCGCTGCTGTCGATCACCACAATTCCGGGCGGGGGTGCGCTGCGAACGGGACGCAGGAAACGACCGGCGACATACCGCTTCAGCGCCTCCGCCAGCGGGGCGGCCAGTCGGCCGGCGTTCACCGCGTCGGTCTTCGAGAAGGGTCTGCCGGCTCTCGCCCGCAGCAGTACCAGCAAGCCCCAGGTCAGCCCCTTGAGGGCCAGCGCCACCCGCAGCTCGCTGCCGACGTCGGTCGTGCTCATGATCTCCTGGTGCCGGACACGGTGCCGCCCACTCGGCGGGTCGGATTCAAGGACCGCGACAGGCCGGCCGTTTTCGACCAACGCCGTCAAGGTGTGCTTCCCGTGGCCGAGGATTTCCGCCGATTCCAGTTCACGGTAGAAGGCCGCCGCATAACCATGTTCTTTCGTAAGAAAACATGCCGCGCCCGTGATCGGATCGACTCCCCTCAGCATGTATCCGTCGTGCGGTACGAGGGGCGCGATCTGCCGCGAGATCACGGCACCCAGTTCAGGGATTGTCGTCGCTTCCGCCACCGCGGGCGCCAGGGAACGGGCCGCCTGTTCCACGTCCGAATTCATGGAAGGAGTGTGGATCTGGGTCGCTCGACGAGCATGGATTCGCCCCACGTTGGCCGAGAGGTGACACTCCTTGGCGCGTATACGCCAAATTCATCGGACATCGGAATTGGAGGTTTCCGTTCCCGCCCTTTCGGCGCGGCCGCCCGGTCCGCACGACCGCGGACCGGGCGACCGGGATCATTCCGTCAGCACTCCGGAATCGCCCCGTCGTGGAATGCCTCGTTGCCGTCCACGTACGCCCCGAAGGTCCACCCCGTGACGAAGAGTTCCTGGCCCGTGGTGGCGGTGTACCGCTCGGACACCGTGTGGTACCAGACGTTCCCGCGGTTGCTGATGTTGTCACCGCGGTCCCAGCAGTCGGCGACGATGGCGTCTCCGGACCGCAGGTCCGGCACGCCCACCTTGCCGTTGCGGGTGTGCGGGGTCTTGAAGACGCCCGCGCTGTCACCCACGTGGATCAGCGCGTTCGCGGCGGACGCGCTGCCGACTCCCAGGAACAACACGCCGGCGCTCAGCGCCGCGACGACGGCGCCACGACGCGGCAGGACCCTTTTCATCATGTGCTTCCCCCTGATCGTTCCTCGGCACTGTGGTGCCGGGCTCGTGCACCGTGGTCCGGAGCACACCCAGGACGATGCCCTGGACGGAAAACCGCGTGAATCCCCCAGAAATCGGGGGGTGACAAGCGCACGCGGATGAGCCTGCCGGTCCGAGGAGCGCGGTGACGTGACCTCCGGGCCGGGTGTACTGTCGGAGCACTGGAAGTAGAAACGTGTGTTCGCTTCCGGCCGTCGACGCAGGTCGACCGAGCCGAGGACACACGCGCATACGCGGTACCGGACGGGCCGCCACTTCTTCACATCGAAGGAGTGCGCCGTGCATACCCGTCGTCCCGGAGCCGCCGAGAAGGCCGCTGCTCCCCCCGACACCTCCCGCTCACCACGCCCCCTCCGCGCGGGTTCACCACGTTCCCTCCGTGACGCCGCGGTAGCCCTCGCCGGCCTGTCGGCGGTGTTCCTGTTCGAGATGCTCGACAACTCGATCCTCAACGTCGCGTTGCCGACCATCGGTCGTGAGCTGTCGGCGTCGACGACCGTTCTGCAGTGGGTCACGGGCGTGTACGCCGTCGTCTTCGGCGGACTGATGCTGGCCCTCGGCGCGCTGGCCGACCGGGTCGGCCGCCGCAAGGTCATGCTGGTCGGGCTGGTGCTGCTGGGCGGGGCGAGCCTGGCGACCGCGTTCGTCACGACCGCGGGCCAACTCATCGCCGTCCGCGCGGCGATGGGCGTCGCGGCAGCGATGACCACACCGGGTTCCCTCGCGCTGGCGTTCCGCCTCTTCGACGAGGACGGGCTCCGCGTCCGCGCGACCACGCTGATCTCGACCGTCGGCCTGGTCGGACTCGCCGTCGGACCCACGGCCGGTGGCTTCGTGCTCGCGTTCGCTCCCTGGCAGATGCTGCTGCTGGTGAACGTGCCGATCGCCGCACTCGCCTTCGTCGGCATCCGGCGCGGCATCCCCGCCGACACGGCGGACGAGTTGCACCGAGCCCCGATCGACGGTGCCGGTGCCCTGCTCGGCACGGCCACGATCGTCCTGACGCTCGTGACGCCCACGCTGTTCCTCGACGCGGGTGCCGCGTCGCCGCTCCCGTGGCTGACGACGGCGGCGGCCGTCGTGACGGCCGTGCTGTTCGTCGTCCGCCAGCGGTCCGCCCGCCATCCGCTGCTCGACCTCGAACTCGTCGCCCGTCCCCTCGTGTCGAGCGGCCTGGCGTTCAAGGCGGCCGCAAGTCTCGCGACGGCCGGTCTCGGCTACCTCGTGACCCTGCAACTCCAGCTCGACCTGGGCTGGACACCGGCCCAGGCGGCCCTGGGCATGCTGCCGCAGGTCGTGGTGCTCGTCGCGGGCGGTGCGCTCATCGGTCCGCTGGTCACGCGCGTCGGGCTCGACAAGGCCGCCTGGCTGAGCGCGGGAGCCGTCGTCTGCGGGCTCGCCGTCTACGGGCTCCTGGGCCGCTTCGGCTACGGGTGGATCGCGCTCGCCCTCATGCTCGTCGCCGCCGGGATGCGCGTCGTGGGTGTCGTCGCCGGGACCAACGTGATGCGCGGACTCCCGGCCGACCGCACCACCATCGGCTCGGCGCTGGTCGACACCGCCGGTGAGGTCACCACCGGCATCGGCATCGCGGTCGGCGGGACCATCCTGGCGGCGCTCTTCACCGGCGACATCGCCACATCGCACTGGAGCACTCACCAGACCGCACAGTTCCGCGACGCGATCACCTGGGCGGGCCTCGCCCTCACGCTCCTGACCGCGGCGCTGGTGGGATGGGGCATCACGCGGGCCCGCCGCGCCCCGGGCGGAACGACACGATCACCCGCGACCACTCCGCCAGAGGGAGCTTGAGGGAGGTTCGGGGCGCGGCGGGCGCGCGGGTCAGCCGCCGTCGCCGCGGCGTGCCTGGCGGGCGAGGGCCCGGAACTCCTCCCAGCGCACCTGGGGCCGTTCGAGCCCGCGGCGGCGCAGATAGCGGGCCGTGGCCCGGCGGGTCGTGCGCAGCACGGACACCGCCTCGCTCGCGCGGCCCGAGCCCATCGGCTCCACCACGCCGGCCGGAACCAGCAGCAACCCGCCCTGCGTGACACGCAGTTCGCCCCGTACGAGCGCGTTGTGCATGTTGTTGAGACGCTCGTCGTGCCGGTGCACCAGCAGGGAGGCGGGGCCCGGCACGGCCGCGCAGTCGGCCGGCACGTCCACGGCGAAGCCGCCGTCGGCGGGCACGGGCCGGGTGCGCGCCAGCACCGGCGCGCCGGTGGCGTCACGGGCGGCGAGGACCGCCGTCGGGTAGCGCGCGAGCAGCCCGGCGCCGGGCAGCGGACCGTCCTCCCGGTCCGGCGACTGTGCCGCGGCCGGCAGCGGCGGCCGCACCACGACCTGGTCGGGGGTAACCGTGATCAGCAACCGCAGGTAGTACCAGTCCATCAGCAGGTTCAGCGGAGCAAGGACGTACGACCTGCTGTGCGGCTGCCGTTCGAACAGCATCCGCCAGTAGTCCTCGGCGCCCTGGGGACCCGTCATGATCTCGTCGGGACACTCGGCGCGCCCTCCGACGAAGATCTGCCGGGGCTCCTTCAGCCCGCTGCCGGTCGGTTCGGAGAAGAGCAGCGCGACACGGCCGTCCCGGCGGATGTTCAGCGCCTTCTGGGCGAACGCGAGGGACGTGCTCAGCAGCAGCGTCCCGTCCGGGCGGCGGCGTACGGCCGTCGGCCACGCGAGCGGGGTGCCGTCCCGGCCCAGAGTGGCGAACTCGCAGGTCCGGTAGGCGTCCAGGACGTCGAGCGGTGCGGAGTCGAGGAGTGACATCGCGCTACTCCCCGGCCAGCGGGGCGCGCATGGCGGTGCGGTAGGCGGCGTACTGACGCCGTCCCAGGGCCCGCCACAGCAGCCTGCCGATCAGCGGAACCCGGATCAGGAAGTAGGCCTGTTCCTCGGCCGTCGCCTCCTCCAGGATGGCGCCCAACGCCAGCATCCGCTTGTTCTTCGGTATGCCGTCCATGCCCCGCTCACCGACCAGGTCCCACTGGGCGACGGTCAGATGCTCGGCGACGAGCGGCAGGACCGACCGCTCCTCCTCGTCCAGGTGGACCAGCAGGGCCGCCCGGTGCGCGTCCAGGGCCAGGGCCAGCTCCTCCCCGGAGATCCGGTCGGCGGACCGCTCCCACACGGGGAGCCACTCGGCGACCACCGCGAGCGTGCGGTCGATCTCCTCGTGCTGGAGCCGCATCCGGCCCACGAGTTCCTCGTCGTGCGGACCACGGGTCCGCAACAGCGGCCAGATCAGCTCGTCCTCGGCGTGGTGATGGTGGTGCAGGCCCATGGTGTAGTCCCGCAGCGCCCCGGCGATCCGCGTCGCACGGGCCGTGTCCCCGTCCGGCACGGCCCGCACCAGCCGTGGCAGCGTGGCCGACTCGCGGCGGAACACCCGGTGCACCACGACCATTTCGTGGGTATGAGGACGCTCGGCGGTGGACGACGCGCCGTGGCTGCTGTTGACGGACATGCTCACTTGCTCCAACGATCGGATGGGTACGAAGGCCGCCCCAGCGTCACTTGCTCCGCTTGGCGTTCACTTGGCGCCGGTCTTGGCGGTCCGCCTCCGCGCACTTCTGCCGCCCGGGGCCGGGCCTGACAGGCATCCGAAGCGGCGGGCGTTTATCGTCCGTTGACGGAAGACACGCAGGTCTCGGGTAAATTCGGCGGGCGTGCTGCGCTTGCGAGTCCTGGGTCCGCTGGGCGCCGAAGTCGCCGGGAAACCGGTCGCCTTGGGTGCTCCACGACAGCGCGCCGTCCTGGCGCTGCTGATCGCCGCCCGGGGCAGCGTCGTACCCGTGGACCGTATGACGGACGCGCTGTGGCGGGGCGAACCGCCGGCCAAGGCGCTGGTGTCCCTGCACGCCTATCTGTCGAACCTGTGGCGCTGCCTGGAGCCGGGACGGCCGCCCCGCACCCCGGCCACCGCCCTGGTCACGGCCTCGCCCGGGTACGCCCTCACACTGCCCGCGGACGCGGTGGACGCGTGGCGGTTCGAGACCTGGGTCGGCCGGGCCCGCGACGCTCCGGCCGAGGAGGCGCGGGTACGGCTGGCCGAGGCGCTCGGCTGGTGGCGGGGGCCGGCCTTCGCGGGGCACGCGGACGAACCCTGGGCCGCCACAGAGGTCGCCCGGCTCGACGGACTGCGCGCCGAGGCACGCGAACTCGCCGTCGCCGCCGAGCTCGCCACCGGCCGGGCCGCGCAGGCCGCGTGCGACGCGGAGGGGCTCGTCGAGGAGAGTCCGCTGCGCGAGGAGGGCTGGCGGCTGCTGGCCCTGGCGCAGTGGGCCTGCGGCAGACAGGCCGACGCCCTGGCCTCGCTGCGCCGTGCCACCGCCGTGCTGCGCGACGAGATCGGCTGCGATCCCGGCCCCGCCCTGCGGGAGTTGGAACGCGCCGTCCTCACCGGACGGTTCGACCTCCTGCGCGCGGCGACCCCGGAAGCCGCCCAGCCGCACGCGCCGACCGTCCAGCCGCTCGTACCAGGTGTCCTGCGACTCGCGCCGGCCGATCCGCCGTTCGTACCGGCCGCTCCAACGCTCGCGCCGACCGTCCAGCCGCCCGTACCGGGTGTCCCGCTGCTCGCGCCGGCCGATCCACCGTTCGTACCGGCCGCTCTACCGCTCGCGCCGAACCTCCAGCATCCCGTACGGGCCGTCCAGCCGCCTGGACCGACCGTCCAGCCGCCCGTCCCGGCCACTCTGCCGCTCGAACCGACGGCCCAGCCGCCTGCACCGGCCGCTCTGCCTCTCGCACCGGCCGCTCTGAAGCTCATGACCGCTGCCGCTCCGTCCGTAGCGGGCGCCTTGCCGCCCGGATCCGTTGGCGGGCTGCCGGCGCCCGCCGTCGTGCCGCCCGCACGCGCCGCCGCACCCGCGGTGCGGCCGCCCGCCCGTATCGCCCCACCGTCCGCCGGACCCGGCCTGTTCGTCGGCCGGGGCGCGGAGTTGCGTGCCCTGGACGCCGCGGCCCGGGCCGCGTGGCAGCGCGGTGGCATCGTGCTGGTCACCGGTGAGGCCGGTGCGGGCAAGTCCGCGTTCCTCGACCAGGCGGCCGCCCGGCTGCGGCGGTCCGGCTGGCGCGTCGTGATCGGGCGCTGTCCCGAGTACGAGGGCGCCCCGCCCGCCTGGGCCTGGGTCGAGGCGCTCGGCGCGCTCGCCCGGGAGGTGCCCCCGGCCGCACCGGACGAACTCGCGGTCCTGTTGCGGGAGTCGGGGGACGGCCCGGCCGTCCCCGGGGACGAGGCGGCGGCCGGCCGATTCCGCATGCACCGGGCCTTCACCGCCTGGCTGCGCCAGGCGGCCGGCGGGACGCCGCTCGCCGTCCTGCTGGAGGACGTGCACCGCGCCGACGCCGAGACGCTGGCCCTCGTCGAGGCCGCCGCGGCGGTCACGGGCGTCCCGCTGCTCACCGTCGCCGCCTACCGCCCTTCGGACGGCGGCGACCATCTCCTCAAGACCCTGGCCCAGTTGGCCCCCGCCGCCCCGCACCGGATCGCGCTCGGAGGTCTGGCCCCGCAGGACACCGCGACCCTGGTGGAAGCGGTCTGCGGAGGACCGGTTGACCAGCCGACCATGGCCGCGCTCGCCGAACGCACCGGGGGGAACCCCTTCTACGTCCGGGAGAGCGCGCGCCTCCTGGCCGACGAAGGGGCTCTGGTCGCCGTCTCCGAGGTGCCCCAGGGCGTACGGGACGTGCTGCGCAGGCGCCTCGCGCTGCTGCCCGGCGCGGCCCGGACGGTCGTACAACTCGCCGCCGTGCTGGGCCTGGAGGCCGAGGCCGGTCTGCTCGTCGACGCCTCCGACGGGGAGGAGGACGAGGTCCTGGACGGACTGGACGCGGCACTCGCTGCCGGACTGCTGGCCGAACCGCGCCCCGGCCGTGTCCGGTTCGTCCACGCCCTCGTGCGGGACACCGTCTACGCGGACCTGTCCGGCGTACGACGAGCGCGGCTGCACGCCCGCGTCGCACGGCTGCTGCGCCGGCACCGCCCCGGTGAACTCGCCGCCCTGGCTCATCACTTCGCGCACTCGGGCAGGGCGGAGGACGCCCCGCTCGCCGTCGACTACGCGCTGCGGGCCGCCGAGGCCGCCGAACGCCGGTACGCCCACGACGTCGCCGTCACCCTGATCCAGCAGGCCATCGACACCCACACGACGGCGGCGGGCGAAGGCACTCCGCCGGACCGGCTGATCGAGCTGCTGGTCCGCCTCCTCGGCGCCCAGGTCCGTACCGGCGCCACGGACGCCGCCCGCCGTACCCGGCGGCGTGCGGTCGAACTCGCCGAGCAGGCCGACCGGGGTGACCTGGTGGCGGCCGTCTACGGCGCCTGGACCGAACCCACTCCCTGGCGCAGCCGGTTGGACGGACCCTACGACCGGACGACCCTGGCCCGCCTCGAACGCCTCGCGCGCGACGAGGAGTTGGACGGGCCCACGCGAGCCCGGGTCCTCCAGGTACTCGTCGACGCGGTCGCGGGCGAGGACGCTCCCCGCGCTCGGGAGGCGGCCCGCGACCAGCTCGCCCTGGCCCGCACGGACGGTGAACCACGGCTGATGGCGGCCGCGTTGATGACGTCGGCGAGGCTGCTGCCGCACGAGGCCCACGCCGAGGTCCGGCCCCCGCTCACCGAGGAGCTGCGCGGCCTCGCGCACGCCCATGACCTGCCGGCCTACCGCTGGGTCTGCGAGCACCTCGACGCGATGACCGCCGCCGCCCGCAACGACCCCGCCGCGGTGCGCCGCCACACCGCCGAGGGGCTGGTGCTCGCCCGCCGCTACCGTCTGGTGTGGGCGCAGGGGCTGAACGCCGCCGCCTCCGCGATGCTGGCCGCCGTCACCGGCCGTTTCGACGCGGCGGAGGCCGCCTACGCGGAGGCCGACACCCTGCTCCAGCGGGTCGGAGCCCATCACGCGGCCGGGCTGCGCACGCTCGGCCTGATCAGCATGCGACTCCTCCAGGACCGCGCGGCCGACATCGAGCCGTTGGTGGACGCCGTGTACGAGTCGGCCGGGAGCTCGGTCTCGGTGGCGCGGGCCCTGGTCCTGGCCCGCCTCGGCCGGCTCGACGAGGCGCGAGCCGTACCCGTGCCCCCGGACCCGATGCGCGACCACCTCTACGGTCTCGAACTGGACTTCCGTGCCCAGCTCGCCGTGCTCCTCGGCGACCACGAGGGCGCGGTGGCGCTCACCGCTCACCTGGAGCCACTGCGGAACCAGCTCGCGGGTGCGGTCGGCGTCGCCTACGCGAGCCGACCCCTGGCGCACGCCCTCGCCGACCTCCACCGCTTCCTCGGCGAACACCGACGGGCGGCGGACGCCTACGCCCTGGCCGAGCGCACGGCGCGCGCCTGGGGATCGGCCCATCTCGCCGAACACGCCGCCCGCGCCGCCGCGGACCTGTCGGCCGAACACAGCCGCCGACGCACCCTCTAGGACACCAGGAGGTGCCGGATAGGCTGCCGTCGTGGAGCGGATCTTGGTGGTGGGGGTCACGGGCGCGGGGAAGTCCACGCTCGCGCGTGCGCTCGGCGAGCGGCTGGGGCTGGTGTACCACGAGATGGACGCGCTCTACTACGACGGCCCCGGCTGGTCCGTGAACGGCACGTTCGCCGAGGACGTGGCGCGGCTGAGCGCGGAGCCCCGCTGGGTGGTGGACTCCCTCGGCCACCCGGAGGTGCGCGATCTCCTGTGGGGCAGGGCGGACACGGTGGTCTGGCTCGACTATCCGAGGCACGTGGTCGCGCCCCGCGTGGTGCGCCGCTCGCTGCGCCGCTCCGCCCGTCGGGAGACCCTGTTCGGTGGCAACCGGGAGACCTGGCGGGGGTGGCTGAGCCGGGAGCACCCGGTCTGGTGGTCCTGGTCGCAGTACGCCACCCGCCGCCAGGAGCTCGAACGCCGAACCCGTGACCCGCGTTTCTCCCCGCTCACGACTCTGCGCTTCGCCCACCCGGACGAGACCGCCGCCTGGCTCGCGGCTCTCTGACGTCCGGCGGTCCTGCTTCTCACCGCCCCCACGTCAGAGAGTTCCGCGATCGAGGGGCCGCGCCCGAGCGGGAGTTGCCGGAGCGGACCTATGAGGCGGGTTCGGCGATCAGTGCCGTACCGATCCTGCGGAAGCCGAGTCGGGCGTAGATTCGCGCGACGTCGTCGTCACCGGCCGACAGGAAGACGGTGTCCACGCCCCGCGACCGGGCGTCGGTCACCAGGGCCGCGGTGACCTCGTGGGCGAGCCCGCGGCGGCGGGCCGAGGGAAGCGTTCCGACGCCGACGACCTCGCTGATTCCCGCGAGCGGCTGGTGCTGTCCCGCGCACAGCGCGACCCCTTGCTCGACGGCCGCGGCGACCACGGTCAGACCTGCCTCGACACGCCGTATCGCTCGTTCCACCGTTCCGTCGGCGGCGCAGGCCTCGACCGCTTCCGCCAACTGCGCTGTTCCGGCGAGACCGACGCGGGTTCCGGGCTCGGCGAAAGCGAGGTGAGGAACGGCCAGGGCGCTGGGCAGCGTCGGATCGTCCGCGCCCACGATCCGTACCGACGCGGTACCGGACGACCTCTCCACCGGGGCTGCCGGTGTGAAGGGATCGAGCACCATCAGCGGATGCTCGTGGACCACGAGGCCCGACTCCTCGACTGCCGGCCGCAGGGTGGGCGTGGTCTCGGCGACCCATTCGAAACTCTCCGGGATCCCCAGCTCCCGCTGCCGGGCACGGACCCTTCGCACGTCGGCGGTCTCCACGGGTCCGGACCATCCCCGTGCGGGTCGTGCGTAGAACGGCCAGCCCTCTCCCTCCCGTACGAACAAGGTGAGCGGCCCGAAGTCCTCGGCGCGGGCGCCGTGGCGTGGGACCGCGTCGTAGTACCCCTCGAGCCGGTCCAGCGAGGCCCGCTCGGGATGATCGTCGAATTCAGCAGAAGTCACGCCGGGCATCCAAACAACAGGGCGTCACCGACGCCACTCATTTCCCTCCGTCCGCACGGTCGAGGGCACGGCCCGGCCATCCCGTTCCGTACGCCCGGGTGCGAAGGCCGCGTGCCTGCCGGGCACCGACCGTCTCGACAGGCGCCCCGCGCCGCGCCGGCAACGGCTGGAATCTCCCCCCAGGGGAGGTCCTACGGTCCTGACCGACCACACAAGACGTTTCGAAAGAGGTCTGTCATGACGACGTTTCTGCTGGTGCCGGGGCTTTTCATGGGTGGCTGGGCCTGGGAGGCCGTGGCCGCCGAGCTGACCGCGCGAGGGCACCGGGCGCTTCCGGTCACCCTGCCCGGCATGGCTGAGCGGGCGGGGGAGGAGGACCCCGCGGGCGTCGGACTCGGCGAGCACGCCGACGCCGTGGCGGCGCTGTTGGACGCCGAGGGCCCGGGGATCGTGCTGGTGGCGCACAGCTACGGCATCTTTCCCGCCCTCGCGGCGGCCGACCGGTACCCCGGACAGGTCGCCCGGGTGGTGTTCGTGGACACCGGCTTCCCGGAGCCGGGTGAGTCGGTGGTCGCACAGATGCCGCAGCTCGGCCTGCTCGACCGCGCCCTCGGCGGCGTCGTCCCGGTGCCCGAGGAGATCCCGGCGCTGCACGCCGTCCCGCCGGCGGAGCGGGAGCGCTACCACCGTCTGGCCACCCCGCAGCCGGTCCGGACCGTCACGGAGCCGATCGAGCTGACCGGCGCCTGGCTCAAGCTCCCGACCACCGGGGTCTTCTGCCTCGCGAACGGCCTCAGCCTGGAGCTCGCCCGCACCCTGCACGGCACCGGCCTGCCACGGTTCGCCAAACTCGCCGAGCCCGGAGTCACCTTCTTCGAACTGCCCACCGGCCACTACCCGATGCTCTCCACCCCGGAGGAACTGGCGGACGTACTGACGCGGGCGGCGATCGGACAGGGCGTCGGCCTGTACGAAGGCTGAGCGCCGAGATCGGCCTCCGAACCGTCACCGGGCCGGACGGAGAGCACCGGGGCAGCACCGGGAGTGGTGGGGGCGCCGGGGAAGACGGTCTTGCTCGGCCACGCCTCGGGGCTCATCATGATGTGTCCCAAATGCTGTGTCCGGGGGAGGAGTTGGCGAGATGTGGTTCTCTCGTGGCAGACCGGACGACGGTCCCGCCGGGACTTCCGTCGAGCTGGTGGCCGCCGTGGAGGCGCTGCGTACGCAGATCACGGAGGCGGCCGCGTCCGACCCCGACTCGGACGTCCGATTCCAAGTGGGCCCCATCCAACTCGAGTTCACCGTCACGCTGACCCGTGACCGGACCGCCAAGGGCGGGGTCAGGGCGTGGGTCGTCTCCGCCGACGCGGAGCGCAAGCGGTCCGCGGCGCACACTCATCGGGTGACGCTCAACCTCACGCCGGTGTCCGCCGCCACCGGCGAGAGCCCCGAGATCCGCAACACCGACTCCGTCCACCGCATCGTCCGATGACGGCCGCCGTCCGGCACCCCAGCCGCCTCCACCTGGTCGCCCTGATGACGGGAGACGACCAGGTGCGCGGCAGCGGATACCTCCTCAACAGCCGTGTGGTCCTGACGGCCGGCCACGTGGTGGACGACATTCCGGCCGAGGACCTCCGCGTGTGCCGGCTGCACACCCTGCGCGTGACGACCGCGGAAGTGGTCAGGATCGAGAAGGACATCGCCGTACTCCTCACGGCGGAGGATCTCGCCGCACCGGACGAACTGACCGCCGTGCCGCTGCGCGAGCTGGCGGCGGACGCGCACTTCGACTCCTGCTCGGCCCTCGGTCTGCCGGCCGTCATGACGCGCGCGACCGCCGGAGTCGCCCCGCTCGAGGCGGCGTTCAAGGTGGCGCCCAACAGCGGGGACAACCACGGCTACCTCTCCCTGGAACTCGACGGACACGCGCCGACGGGCCAGGAACCCTGGAGGGGGATGTCAGGCGCGCCGGTGTTCCACGCGGGCCGCTGGCTGATCGGCGTGGTCGTGCGGGACTCGACGGGCTGGAACCACTCCCGGCTGGAGGCGAGCCCCATCAGCGCCCTGTTCCAGGGAGCGCCGCTCGCCGACGCACTGTTCCGGGTCCGGCCCTCACCGCCGCTCACGGAGTCGGACGCACGCGACGCCGCGTTCCTCGACACGTACCGCAGCGACACGATCCGCCGCTACGGGCACATCGAGCTGTTCGGGCTCGGCCTCCAGGGCCACCTCGAGGACGACATCGGCATCGACCACGCGTACGTGAGCCTGCGCGCGGGCGTTCCGTCGCTCCGCCTGTCGTCGAACGCCGAGCAGACCAGACCGGTCGAGCCCCTGATCGCGAAGAACTCGAGGCTGCTGCTGAGAGGCAGCCCGGGAGCGGGGAAGTCCACCCTCCTCGAGTGGCTCGCCGTCTCGATGGCGCGCGGTTCGTGCAAGGGCGAACTCGCGCCGTTCAACGACCGCATTCCCTTCCTGCTGCGCCTGCGGGACATGTACGCGCCGCGATGGAAACGGGTCGAGGGACGCGACGGGGTTCCACCGAGGATCGGGCAGTTCCTCGAGTTCAGCGGGATGGCGAGTGACGTCGCCCCGCCGGACGGGTGGATTCGCCGGATGCTCGGCCAGGAGCGGGCGCTCCTGCTCGTGGACGGCCTCGACGAGGTGCTGGAGGGGCACCGGGACGGCGTGCTGCGCTGGATCGGCGATCTCCTGCGCGAGTTCCCCGCCCTGCATGTCATCGTGACGGGACGCCCCGAGGCGCTGGAGAACTGGTACCCGCCCGCCAGCCTCGGTTTCGTGGAGCTGAAGCTCGTCGAACTCGACGCCGACCAACGGGCGGAGCTCATCCACAAATGGCACCGGGCGGCCATCCTCGGGGTCAGCGCCTCGCGGCTCACGGACGAGGAGCGAGACCGGCGCATCGACCGTCTGTCCCGGTACGAGATCTCCCTGACCCGTCACATCAACGCGTCGTCGGATCTCTCCGCGCTCGCCGCGACCCCGCTGCTCTGCGCCGTGCTGTGCAAACTGCACGAGGTCCACGGCACCCGGCTCCCGCGGTTCCGGCAGGAGCTGTACGCGCGGACCGTGGACATGATGCTCGGGCTGCGCGACGCGGACCGCGAGGTGCCCGAGCCGCTGCCGGGCCTGGACATCGATCAACGCAGGGCGGTTCTCTCCTGGATCGCCGGCTACCTGACGGCGGAGGGCGAACGGGAGATCACCCTGTCGCGCTTCGACGAGAAGGTGCGGAGCCGGCTGCCGAGTCTGGGACGGGAGCCCGGCGCCCACACGCCCGGCGAGATCCGCAAGGCCCTGCACGAGCGGAGCGGGCTTCTCGTCGCCCCGGCCGAGGACACGCTGCGCTTCAGCCACCGCACCTTCCAGGACTATCTCGCGGCCACGGATCTGGTCGCCCAGCGATCCTTCGGTCAACTCGCCGGTCACGCCGGGGAGGAGATGTGGGACGACGTACTGCGCTTCGCCATGAGCCAGTGCAACCTCGCCGACACCCGCGAGTTCGTCGCCCAGTTGCGGCGCAAGGCACGACTGGTGACGAACCGGGATCAGCGTGCCCGCATGCGGCTGGCCGCGGCGTCGTGCATTCCCTACGCGGTGCAGATGGAGGAGGAGGACCGCGGGGCCCTGATCGCGGGCGTCGCCAAGGCCTTCCGGGCCGCGGCGAAGGAGGAGAGCATGGCACTCACAGCGGGGCCGGAGAAGACTCCGTCACAACCCACGGGGTCCGCGGACGAGGGGCTCCCGCACAAGACCGACCGGTACGCCTCGGTCGGCCCCGACCTGCTCTCCGCTCTGCAACGCGACTTCGACTGGCAGGACATGGACCTCTGCCGGAGCGCCGCCCAGTTGGCCGGCAGACTGGGTGGTTCCGAGGCCCTCGCCTTTCTGTCCCAGATGCCGTTCGAGCAGCGGAAGAAGCTCGCCTCGGTCCTCGTCGGCATCTGGGAGAACTGTCCGGGTCAGGAATACGCCGATGCCGTGCTCGCCGGTCTGGACGTCTCCCGGCTGGTGGCCGACTCGACCGCGCAGCTCGGCCAGGCCCGCGTCCTGGGTTCGGTCGAGGGTCTGACCGTACGTGTGGCCGTGCCGCTCGAAGAGGTCGTCGACTTCGCCAACCGTCATCGGACCACCTTGCTGAACTGGACGCCCACGGCCCTCAGGTACACCAAGTCCTTCGATCTTCTCGGCGAGGTACGGGGGCTGACCAGCCTCCTTCTCGGCATCGCCCCGACCACGAGTGACCCGCTGTTCCTCGCCTCCATGATCCTCAGACCCCATCGGGAGTACGAGAAGCTCCGGTTCACCCTGCCCGCGCTGCCCGGGGTACGGGATCTGGCGCTCACGTCCATGCCGCTCGACTGGCAGGCCCACGTGACCGAGTGGACGAGTCTGAGCCAGGTCTGGCTCACCGGCTCCGCGGTCGAAGGGATCGGCATGCTCGAGGCACTGCCCGCCCTCACACAGTTGTCCGTCTCCTGCGAGGCCCGGGAGTTCAGCCTGCCCTCGGGTCTCGGCCACGGCGGAGTGAACCACCTCGGGCTCATGGTGCACGCGGATCACGGGCTCAAGGAGATCGACCTGACCCACCTGCCGACCGTGTTTCCGGCCCTGCGCCGACTCACGCTCGGGGTCACGGGCCTCGGCTGGGAGGCCGATCTGACGGGGCTCGAGCGCATGCCGGACCTGCGGATCCAATGCGTCGGCACGCCACGGAACCACCCCGGTGTCCGTGGCGCCGAGAACTTCCCGAAGGACCGCATCAAATGGGGCTGACGCGGTCGGCGCCTCACCTCCGGTGAGATCGCGGTCTCAGGTGAGTTCCCGCCAGCCGCTGTCGAGCAGGTCGAAGGCTCTCGTGATGACCTGCTGAGGGTCGTCATGGGAGCGGGCGGCGTGTGGTGCTTCGAGGGCGAAGTGGGCCAGGGCGGTACAGGCCGGATCGCCCGCGGGGAGGCCGCTCTCTTCGGCGATCACCTCGGCGAGCGCGGTGGTGTGGCGGAGCCACATGGCCTGGTGGTAGTCGCGCAGCGCCGGTGTGCTGTTCACCAGAGCGAGGAAGGTCGTGAAGCGGGGATCGCTGTCGGCGCCCGCTCTGCGGTGGTGCAGCGCGTGCTCGCGCAGGGCGTTCGGGATGGACTGACCGGCGGTCCGCTCGCGTACGGCGGCGAGGAGGTCGGCCTCCTGATCGGCCTCCTCGTCGAAGACCAGCGCCTCCTTGACGGGGAAGTGCTTGAACAGCGTGGTGGTCGACACGTCCGCGGCGTCGGCGATCTCACGGATGCCGACGTCGTCGTACCCGCGGTCGAGGAACAGGCGCAGGGCGGCATCGGCGATGGCCTGGCGGGTGGCCGCCTTCTTGCGCTCGCGACGCCCCACGGGGGCAGCAGCGCCATCGCTCGGGCGGGTGGCTTCAGGCATGGAGCAAATCTAGCATCATTGGTTGCCTCGCTCAAAAAGTTGAGTCGTTGCACTTATGGACTCGGTGTGCTTTTCTGTTGTGGTGGCCGTGAGGCAGTGCCCGGCCCCGACACCCGCACCGCGTTTCCCGCTGTGCGAACGGAGCGATCAGTCCCGCCCGCGGCGGATCCCCTCTCTCATGAACGGAGCACCACCATGAACACCGAACGCACCCCCCGCATCGCCATCGTCGGAGCCGGTCCCGGCGGTCTGACCTGCGCCCGCATCCTCCAGCGGTACGGCATCGGCGCCACGGTCTACGACCACGAGACCGGCCCGGAGGCCCGCAACCAGGGCGGCACGCTCGACCTGCACGAGGACAACGGCCAGATCGCGCTGCGCGAGGCCGGGCTGCTGGACGACTTCTTCCGTATGGCCCGCCCCGAAGGGCAGGAGATGCGGCAACTGGACCACGCGGCCGGCACGATCGGCTTCCACCACGTCCCCGAGGCGGGCGAGCGGTTCAAGCCGGAGATCGACCGCGGGCAACTGCGCGACCTTCTCCTGAACTCCCTCCAGCCCGGCACCGTGCGCTGGGGCCACACCCTGCGTTCCGTCGACGGCCCCTCTGAGGGACCCCGGCTGCTGCGCTTCACCGACGGCACGACCGTCGAGGCCGACCTCGTCATCGGCGCCGACGGCGCCTGGTCCAAGGTGCGCCGCGTCCTCTCCGATGCGACCCCCCAGTACACCGGAATCAGCTTCCTCGAAGCGTGGTTCCACGACGTCGACGACCGGCACCCCGACATCGCCGCACTCGTCGGCCAGGGCAGCGCCGCGGCGGCCGACGGCGAGCGCGGGCTCTTCGCCCAGCGCAGCAGTGGCGACCACATCCGCGTCTACGTCATCCAGCGCGTCCCCGCCGACTGGATCACCGCCGCCGGCCTCACCGCAGAGGACACCGACGGCATCCGGAACCTCCTCCTTGACCGCTACCGCCGCTGGTCGCCCCGCCTGCGGCGGATGCTCAGTCACAACAACGGGCTCTACGTCGACCGTCCGCTGTACGCGCTTCCCGTCCCGCACAGCTGGGAGCACGACCCCACCGTCACCCTGCTCGGGGACGCCGCCCACCTGATGCCCCCGCTGGGCGTCGGCGTCAACCTCGCCATGCTCGACGCCTGCGAACTCGCCCTCGCGCTCGCCCACCACGAGACCATCGGCGACGCCGTCCTGGCCTACGAGAAGACCATGCTGCCCCGCTCCGCCGACATGCAGCAGGCACTCGACGGCCACGCCGCCGACCTGCTGTCCGACGAACCGCACGGCCCCGACGGCCACTGACGGCCGTTCGCACCGCTGAACATTCGTGAAGGACGGACTCCATCACCTTGTCGTGACGGCCCCCGTGCGGAGGATCGGCCTCCCACGGTGCCGATAGCCTCGCCTGTGTGATCAGGAGTGAGGACAGCGCTCGAGACGGAGACTGCGACGGCGACGGTGACCGAAACGAGGCGGACGGGTGGGGTGCGACACGAGCGTGGGTGGAGAAGCGACTAGCCCCCGGCGAGCGGATGGAAGGTGCCGAGCGCCTGCGCGGCGGCTGGACCTCGCACATGCGCAGGCTCCGCGTTTCCGGGCCGGACGGCCGACGGGACCTGGTCCTGCGCTCCTTCGAGAAGCCCTTCTTCGTACGGCACGCGAACGGTCTGCTCTCCCGCGAAGCCGCGATGCTGCGCCTGCTCGGAACCACGTCCGTCCCCGCGGCCGAGCTCGTGGACGTGGACGCGGCCGGCACGTACTGCGATCACCCGTCCTTGCTGATGTCGTCGCTGCCCGGGGCCGTCCGTCTGGACGACCGGGGCGCCGAGCGCCGGGCCGATCTGCTGGCCGCGCAACTGCTGCGCATCCATCGGATCGAAGTCTCCGCGGAGTCGAGACCGCGGACTTGGCAGGCCTGGACCTCACCGGAGCGGGTGACGCTCCCTGAGGCCACGGTGCGGCCGGAGTTGTGGCAGCGGGCCGTCGACGTCATCCGGCAGGATCCTCCGCATCACCAACCGTGCTTCCTGCACCGTGACTTCCACCCGGGCAACGTCCTGTTCGAAGGCGAGGGGAACGACGTACGCCTCAGCGGTGTGGTCGACTGGGTGGAGACCTCATGGGGCCCGGCCGATCTCGACGTGGCCCACTGCTCGACTGCCCTGGCCCTGCTGCACGGTGTTCCCCTGGGGATGAGCTTCGCGGACCGGTACCTCGCCGTGGGAGGGCGACTTGCCGAACGGCACGACGCGCATCTGTACTGGCGGCTCCTCGACGCCCTGGCCTTCGCCCCGGACGCGGAGAAGGTCGCCGTCCCCTGGCGCGAACTCGGCCGCACCGATCTGACCCCGGCCCTGCTGACCTCCAGGCTCGAGGCCTACATCGCCGCTCTGTTGGAGCGCTACGCGTAGGTTCCCTGCCCGACGCCCACCCGCACGTCAGGGTTCGAACGTTCGGCATGGCGGTGGACGCCGAACCGGGGGAGTGGGGACGCGGACGCAGCGCCGCGCGTCCCGGGCCGAGCCGGACGTCACTCCTCGTCGTGCCGGGTGAGACGCCCGTCGGCAAGGCGCCAGTGGTGCTCGTGCGGCGTCAGTCGCCAGGTCTCGTCGGCGGCGCTGGCCCGCGCGATCCATGCGTGGAGTTGGGGGAGCGCACGGGCCTTCAGGAGGGCGCGCGTGGCGGCGCGTTCCGTGGCATCGACCGGGTGGACGTCTATACGGAAGCCGACCGTGTCCGGATGGATGCCGCGGCCGTGGTTGCGCGAGAGCGGAGCGACCCATGCCACGCCCAGGACGATGGGCTCACCGCCCTGCCCCGTGAGGAAACGCAGGTCCGACACGCGGCTCATGTACGGGCCGAGGCATTCCTCGACGTCGGTGGTGCTCAAGGGCCAGGAACGGTGGCGGGGCAGTCTTCGATCGCGCGCGGGCATGCCCCGCAGAATGGCAGACGGCCGCCGCCGGCTCACACCGGTTTGAGGCCGGGGCGGCAGCCGAGGGGGCCGGCGGCGGTCGGGGCGCCACCGCGCGCTACGGCCCGTCGTCCCCGTCCAGCAGTCGCCGAAGCTTCCACGACGTGCCCGGGTCGGGCAGGACGAATCCGCCCGGGGCCTGCGAGGAGTACGACAGCTTCCGCAGGGCGGTCGACGGGAACGGCCAGCAGGTCTCGACGGACCAGTGCACACCGCTCAGGTCCGCGCCCGCGAGGTCGGTGCCCCGCAGGTCGGCGCCCGACAGATCGGCTCCCCTCAGTCGGGCGTCGCGGAGTGAGGCGCCGTGCAGGATCGCGCCGCGCAGGTCGGCGCCCTTCAGGTCGGCGTCGGACAGCACCGCGGACACGAGGTTGGCCTCCGTCAGACGGGCCCCCGCCAGGTTCGCCTCCGTGAGGTGGGTCGTGTAGAGCTGGGCGTTCGACAGGTCGGCGCCCACCAGGTTCGCCGAGCCGAGGTAGGTGCCCGCGAGGTCCGCACCGGCGAGGTGGGCCTCCCGCAGATCGGCGAACGGCATGAGGGCGAAAGAGAGTTGAGTGCCCGTCAGGCGCGCTCCGGCCAGCCTCCCTTGGATGAGGACGGCGCTGTCGAGGTTCAGGCCGGACAGGTCGATGTGGGCCAGCAGGCCTTCCGGGAGGTAGACCAGGTCCTCGACGAGGTGGCGCAGTTCCTTGACGGCGGGTGTACGCGGGTCGCGGCACGCCTCCCGGTGCCCGCGCTGCCAGTCGGCCAGTTCGCGGACACGGTCGAGGCCGGACAGTGACATCGGCATGACCCGTGTCCGGGCCACCGCGCCGCCCCGCACGGGGGAGGGCGCCACGCCGTCCAGCAGGACGGTCGAGTCGTACGGGGACGGGGTGCCGGGCGTGTCCCCAGGGCCACCGGCGCCCCCGCCGGGCGGCGTGGGGGCGTCGGACCCGAGGCCGGCCGGTCCGTGCGTCCTGCTCCACGCGTCCATCGCGGCCCCGACCATGGCGCACGCCGTTCCCGCGTCGGCGGGCCGGTCCGCCCGCTCCGGGGCGAGCAGCGCGAGGACGAGTCCGTCCACCTCGGGAGGCAGCGGCTCGCGGGAGTGCAGGGAGGGCGGGGACGGCAGCTTCCTCTCGTAGAGGCCGCCACATTCGGGGCGGGCGCCGGTCAGCAGTTCGTACAACACGCAGCCCAGGGCGTACAGATCGGCCCTGCCGTCGGTGGTTCCGGGCGCGCCGAGCTGTTCGGGTGCCATGTAGGCGGGTGTTCCGACGGCCTGACCGGCGAGGGTGAGCGGGTGCGCCTGGTCCGGCTCCCGGACGAACCGGGCGATGCCGAAGTCCAGGAGCTTGACGGTCCCCGTGGGGGTGACCATCACATTGCCGGGCTTGATGTCACGGTGCAGCAGTCCGGCGGCGTGCGTGACCTCCAGGGCCCGGCAGATCTGCCCGGCCCAGTCCAGGATCAAGGGCACCGGCGCACCGGCGGCGGCCCGGTCCAGGGTGTGACCGGCGACCAGCTCCATGACCACGAACACCGTGCCGTCCGCGTCCTGCCCGTAGTCGAGCACCGCCACCACCCGCGGATCCCATATCCGCCCGAGCGCTCTGGCCTCCGAGGCGAGCCGTTCCTGCGCGGCCGGCACGCCGTACGCGGACGGCAGCACCTTCAGCGCGACCGTCCGGCCGATCCGCTCGTCCTCCGCGCGCCAGACGACCCCCATGCCGCCGCGCCCCAGCACGTCCTTGAGCCGGTACCGCCCGGCGAGCAGTGCCTGTGTCATGGCTCCCCCTCGAAACAAGTAACACCGCGCAACAGATAGCGTCGCACTGACGAGAATTCTCGTCAGTGCGACGCTATCGCGGTCCCCGGGCGCCTGTACAGCCCGGCCGACGGCCGACGGCGATCAGCGCACCACCTCGTCGGCCAGAAGGTCCATCAGCAGGCCGTCGTGCCAACTGCCGTCCAGGCCACGCTCGTAGCGCCGCATGATGCCGACCGGGCGAAAGCCGACCTTGGCGTAGCAGCGGATCGCGGCGTCGTTGTCGGCCGCCGGGTCGATGATGAGCCGGTGGTGGCCTTGGACATCGACGAGATGGCAGGCCAGGGTTCGTACGGCGTCGGTGCCCAGGCCCCTGCCGTGCACCGCGGGATCGAGGAAGAGGTCGATGCCGGCGTGCCGGTAGTCCGGCTCCTCCTCGGCGTACCACTGGATCATGCCGACGATCCGCCGGTCGTGCTCCACCGTCAGGCAATGGGTGTCCGGGTCCTGCAGATCGGTCGCGAGCTCCGCCTCGAGATCGTCCCCGCCCCGCCATCGCGCACGTACTTCCGGAGTCGCCCGGATGGCGGCCAGGGCGGGGATGTCCTCGGGGACGGTGGGCCGGAGAACGACGGAGGCGCCACGCAGCACGGTCATGGGCCACGACCCTAGTGCGACCGGCAGCACGTCGCTGGATTCCACGATGCCGGAGGCCCCTGGCAGGAGGTTCCGGGACACGTCCGTGAGGTGCTGCGGATCGAGGTGTACGAGGTGACGGACGACAACGCGGTACGTGGGCCAGCGGCGTGACTCCCCGGCACCGGCGGGGCGGAGTGCATCCTGAGCCGTGTCAGCGCTCCAGCGCCTTGAGGGACAGTGTCACCCGCTCCGTCACCAGGTCGACGCCGAGGATGACGGCCGAGATCCGCTGACCGAGGCCGACGACCTCGGAGGGGTGTTGGACGGGCCGCCGGGACAGCTCGGGAATGTTGATCAGCGCGGTGAAGCCCCCGATGTCCACGAAGACGCCGAAGGGGGCGATCCTCGTGACGGTTCCGGTGCAGGTGTCACCAGGGCGGAGCGTCTTCAGGAACGCCCAGTTCAGGTCGCTCGGCGTCGGCTCGGTCCTCCATCGGGCACGCAGGACGCCGTCGCTGTCGGGCAGGACCGCGGTGAACAGAGGGTGGCGTTCGTCGACGTACAGGGACAGCGCCGCGGCGGCCCGGGCTCCGGCGACCCGGGCGGTCAGTTCCCGATGCTCGGTCTCGTCGGCGACGACGCTGGAGATCACCCCGTCCTCGTCCTCCCAGACGAACTCCACCGTCTCGTCGTCCGGCAGCGCGGCGAGGACCGCGTCGACGTCGTCGGACAGGTCCGGCCAGACGGTCAGTCGGGCGCGAGGGGCGAGTGTGCCGCGTACCGCGTCGAGGTTGTCCTCGGTGAGACGGTGCCAGCGGGATGCGTTGAAGACGTGTCCCTCCTCCAGGATGGCCGCCCCTCGCGTGGCGACGGACCGGCGCAGCCGGGCCCAGAAGACCTCGTCGGCGGGTTGCTGCACGCCCGGTTCGTCGAGATCCGCAGCGTAGGGAGAGACCGCCAGCCGCTCCGGGAAGAGTCCGAGCGCCCGGGTGCGGACGAGGGCGCCCTCGCAGGGATTCTCGCTGGTGACGTAGAGGTACTGATCCCATCCGACGTGCACGGCGAACCTGTCCTCGGCCTCCAGACGGCACCAGGCGCCGTTGTCCCGGAGCATGCCCCGGACCAGCTCGAGACTGACGGAGAGCGACACCTCGGCGCCGTCGTGATACCCACGGAGATCGGAGGGAAAGAGCCCCGCGAGGCCGTGGCCGTCGACGACGGGCTCCCGCCCGAAGTGCGCAAGGCCGACGACCCCGGGCTCACGGATGTGCAGCCGGTCGACCCCCGTGTCCTCGGCAAAGGCCGCGACCGCCTGCAGATAGGCCGCTTCGACCGGACCGTGGTCACTGATCGTGTCCTCGGCGCCGACGTAGCTGCCTTGCTCGTCGCGGTCGGCGGGATCGTACTTGGTGATCCGGTAGGCGAAGGGCGGCACGATGATGCTCCTGTGGTCGTTCACGAAGCCGGCCGGCTGGCGATCGACCTGGCAGCAGGAGCGTATCGACCTGGCAGCAGGCAGGAGCGTAGTGTGCCCCGGCACACTCCCCACCATGATCAACTGGATGGTGTCTAGGCTTCGGCCATGCTGACCAGTGACGTCGAGTCGTACGAGAGCGCCAGGCGACTGGCTGCCGGGGTTGCTCTGGACCAGGTGCTCGATGCGACGGAGCCGGACTCCTGGATCGATCTCGACGTCGAGGTCCGCGGACTGGCCCGGCGGCGGCCGGAGCTGTTCCACTCGAACGCGTCGCCCTCCGGACGGCGGATGTACTGGGACCCGGAGTCGTCCGCGCCCACCGTCACGTGGTCCCGGAAGCCGGGCGACGCCGAGATCGCCATCGCCCTCTGCCACCCCAGCGGCCTCATCCGGGACGCCGCGCTGAGCCGTGCAGAGGGGCGGCCCGCCCTGCTCTCGCTGATCGTCATCCGCTGCGCGGACTGGGTGGGACCGGTACGCGAACGGGCTCGCGGGATCCTGGCCGAGACACCCCCGGACCGGCTGGCCGCGCACGCCCCGCTGATCCTGCGCGTCGGTCGGCGCTCCAGGGGCGGCTTCGCCCAGGAACTCCTGACCGACGCACTGCGCGGGGGCCCGGCCGCTCGAACCGAGGCGCTGTTCGACAGCCGCGACCGGGCCACTTCCCGCCTCGCGCACCGGGTCGCCGTCGAGCGACGGTTGCTCCCCGCGCCGCGGCTCGCTCGGACCGCCGCCCACCACCCTGACGTCGTGGTGCAGACCCTGTGCGCCGAAGCCGCCGTGGCCACCCTCGGTGAAGGCACCTCCGAGGGGTCCGCCGAGGTCGTCGCGCCGCTGCTGGAGTCCCGGCAGCCCCGGGTCAGGTCGGCGGGGGTGACGGCGCTGCGCCGCACCGGGCGGCACCCCGACGCCGAGCCGTATCTCACCGACCGGTCCGCCGTGGTCCGGGCGTGCGCCCGGTGGGTGCTGCGGCAAGAAGGCACCGACCCGGCACCGTTGTACCGCGCCCTCTGCGCCGACCCGGCGAACCGTCCCGCCGCCGCGGCGGGACTCGGCGAGTGCGGGGTCCGGGAGGACGCGGAGCTGATCCGGCCGCTGCTCACGCACCCGGCACCCGGGGTGCGTGCCTCCGCCGTGGCGGGACTTCGAGCGCTCGACGCCGTGCGTATCGACGACGTACGGCCGCTGCTGGACGACCCGTCGGCGGTCGTGGTCAGGCAGGCGACCGCGGCTCTGCTTCCGTGGGCCGACCGCGTACCGCTGGAACTGCTCCGCGCACGACTGACCGAGGATCGTCCGCGCCACCAGCGGATCGCGGCGATCCGGCTGCTCCGGGCGGCAGGAGCGCACACCCCCGTGGTCACCGACGCGGCCGACGGGCGGTGTTCCCCAACAGCCTGGCCTGCTCACTCTTCAACCGCGTGAAGCGATCGCGGGTGTACTCCCGCAGCCCGCGGCCGGGGAAGGTCACCACCGACAGATGCTCCCTGAAGTCGCCCTGTGCCCAGCGCGCGGCGGTGATCTCGTAGCCGGACACGTGCGCGCAGAGGTCCAGCAGCGCCTCGGGCATCTCCTCCTCGATGAGCAGGTCCGCCCTGGTGACCACGACGTCCCGCATCGCCCGGATGTTGGGGATGAACACGCTCGTGGCCCAGGTGCGCCACTGGACGAGCTCCTCCTCGGTCGGCGGTATGTCGTGGTCGAACGGGTCCCGGCCGTCCTCGCGGGCGTACATCGCCGAAAAGGTGTCGTAGACGCGGCTGTTGGACTCCATCAGCGCGAACAGAGGGCCGTAGAAGTTGTTCAACTGCGCGTTGACCCGGTCCAGTCGGGCCTGCCGTTGAGTGAGGCGCAGGCCGTTGGCGTACGTCGCGAGGTAGCCGAGGAATGCCAGCCCGACAGTGACGATCATGGTGAGCATGGGAGGTGATGGTAGGCGTTTCGCCGATCGCGGGCTCCCGGTTCTCCGGCCGTGGGTCGTGAGTCGAGGTCGCCGACATCATGAACTCCCTTACGGGAAAGCCTTGTTGGTGACATTGACAGGAACGCGCCAACTGGATTCACTTCCTTGAAGAAGGTACGGACCAGGTTCGACCGCCGCCCGCACGGCTCGCCACGCCGCCGTCGGCCTCGGGCGAGCCCGCCGCCCGGCATCCCCCATCGTGAAATCGAGGCGAGTTCCGGTGACCTTGCGCAGCGCCGACATCGTTGTCGGATCGCGGTTCCTCAGTTTCCTCCTGGCGGCCGTTCTCGCGTGTGCGGTGCTCCTCCCGGCCGCGTCTCCCGCGGCCGCCGCCACCCAGGTGTGCGTACTGGCCTGCGACACCCTGGACCCCTCGCAGGCGCGGCAGGAGAGCTTTCCGGTCCCGGCCAAGAACCTCAACGGCCGCCGCCTCGAACTGCACGTCTCCGACGCGGACGACATGGCGTGGGCCAGCATCGACGGCGGCGTGACCGGCGACTCGGTGTGGCTCGACCGTTCCTGGGACGGCGGTGCCACTTGGGACGGACTGCTCGGCAAGGCCGCCATACCCGGTACGTGGACCGGCACCAGGACGTTGATGTACAACATCACCGATCCCCGCAACCACCGACGCGGACTGGTGCGGGCCTGCGGCGACGCCGCCGCCGTCGGCTGCACCGACTGGGTCTACCCCACCGTATGCGACACGCTCTGCGACCGCACCGACGCGGGCCAGGCGGCCGGCGACGGCCAACCCGTGCCGTCCGCCACCCTCTACGGCCGTACGATCCGCCTGCACGTCGACCAGAAGAACTCCATGGCCTGGGCGAGCATCGAATCCGGTGCCGGCGGCGACGAGATCTGGCTGGACCGATCCTGGAACGGCGGCTCGACCTGGCCGGACGGCTCCTCCCTCGGCCGCACCGCCGTGCCGCAGGGCGCCACCGGCATCCGTACGACGATGTACGCCACCCGGGATCCACGCGGCCTCCTCTACGGCGGAGCGGTCCGCGCGTGCGGCCGCGAGGCCGGCCATCAGGAGGGAAGTTGCACCGCGTGGGTCAGGCCCGCGCCGACCCGGGCCCGCGCCGCGGCGGACGCGCTCATGTCCTCGTACGACCCCTACAACGGCTGGTGGCCCAGCAGTTGGTGGAACTCCGCCGCCACGCTCACCGCGCTCGTCGACTTCGCCAGGACGACCGGCACACACGACTACGACTGGGCCGTCGCGCGCACCTTCGACCAGAACAAGGGCAACTTCGCCGCCGGCGTGCGCAGTTCGGACACGATCGAGGGCCACTTCATCAGCCGTTCCATCGACGACTCGGGCTGGTGGGCCATCGCCTGGATCGACGCGTACGACCACACGGGCGACTCCCGCTATCTCGACGAGGCCGTGACCATCGCCGGGTACGTCCAGCAGTACTGGGACACCGGCACCTGCGGAGGCGGCGTGTGGTGGGACCGGGAACGCACCTACAAGAACGCCGTCACGAACGGCCAGTACCTCTGGCTGACCACCGCGCTGCACCAGCGCATCCCGGGCGACACGGTCTGGCTCCAGCGAGCAAGGACCGCCGCCGCCTGGTACAGGTCCAGCGGGATGATCGATTCATCCGGGCTGGTGAACGACGGGCTGACCTCCGCCTGCGCCAACAACGGTGGGACCGTGTGGAGTTACAACCAGGGACTGGCCATCGGCGCCTTCACCGAGCTGTGGAAGTCGACCGGGGACAGTTCACTGCTGGCCACCGCGCGGACCCTGGCCGATGCCGCCATCGGCAACCCCGCGCTCACCCGGGACGGCGTGCTCACCGAGTCCTGCGACCTCGGTTCGGCCTCCTGCGACGACAACCAGAAGCAGTTCAAGGGCATCTTCATGCGCAACCTCGCCGACCTCGCGAAGGCCACCGGTTCCAGCACCTACCAGGCTTACGTCCAGAAGCAGGCGGACACCCTGTGGGCGCAGGACCGCACCTCCCTCAACGCCCTCGGTGAACGCTGGGCCGGCACCCTCCCCAACCAGACCGACTGGCGGACCCAGGCGAGCGCCCTCGGAGCACTCACCGCCGCCGCGGGCTGACGCCGAGTCCCAGCAGCCGCCGTACGCGGTGCACGGGCCGGCCTGCCGTGAGCCGACGGCCGGTCCGGCTCAACGCGGTGCCGGGCCGGACGTGTTCACCACTGGACCAGGTCCGGCCACTGACGCGGGAGCCAGTCCGTGAACGACACGGGCCGGCCGTCCAGCTTCATGGGAAGGATCCGGTCGCAGGTCGCCCGGCCGTCGAACCAGAGTGAGCCCCGGTGCGGACCGGTGACGACGAGCAGGGTCGAGAAGCCGCAGCCGTTCTCCTGGATGAAGACGGCGCCGGACGTCTTGAGCTCCTGGAACACCTCGTACTCGGCGTCCCACTGGTCCCAGGCCGTCTGGTGGCAGGCGGGATCCGCGAAGTCTTGAGCCTGCGGCTCGCGTTCGTCCAGCTCGTCCTCGTAGGCGCGGTAGGAGTCGGGATGGGGAAAGTCGGACGTGAGCAAGGCGTAGTTGGTGGTCGAATCCCCCTGCCAGCCCCAGCCCGCCGCGGATCGGCGGAGGCGGTTCACGGCACCGCCGGCGCTGTGCCGGAGCAGATGATCGCGGTACTGGTCGGGGAACGTGACGCCCAACTCCGCCTCCGCGGCACGGATCTCCGCTTCGGACAGGGGCGGCGGAGCGGGATCCCGCCGCGCGGGTGGAGAACCGAGCTCCTCGAAGCGCCTTCCGCGAGCGACGCGTCGGGCTTCCGCGATCCAATCGGTCGTCATGACGTGGCCGCCTGGTCCTGCGAGCGACGTGGCGGCGGCATCGTCGCCTCCGTTCGCCAGTCCGTCCGTCATGCCGAGTCCGTCGGAGCCGGCACCGCCACGGGGCCCGGGGAGAGGAACTTGGCCGACTTGGCGGCCAGATGCCGGGCCAGGTACTCGGGGGCGTCGTCCGGGCGCATGCGCGCCAGGGCGACCAGGGCCGTGATGACCACGTCCGCGACCTCGGCGTGGGCGTCGGCCCAGGGCGTGGTCTCCTTGCGGGGGTTGGTGCCACGGGCTCCGATGACGGCTTGGGACGCCTCCCCGGTCTCCTCGGCGATCTTGAGCACTTGCAGGCTCCACTGCTCCGCCTGGTCCAGGCCGAGCGCGGTGTCGTGTTCCTCGAAGCGGCGGGCGAGTTGCTCGATGGTGTCCCAGACGTTGCCGTCCACGGCGTGGTGTCTCCTTCGGGGGCTACGGGCCGGACCGGTCGGCCGCCACGTGCCCGATGATCCCAGCATCCGACCGGCAGACCGTACGAACCCTGCGCGGCAACGGTCCACCGACGGAACCCCGGGCTCGTACAGCATTCCGTACTGCCTCTGTCGCGCATGCGTCGCAGCGGTCCTGACCGCCGACACCCTCCGCGCGACGGGCCCGCCTCAGCCGATCTGTTCGGCCAGGGCGACGATGATCCCCGCGGGGCCGCGGAGGTAGCAGAGCCGGAAGATGTTCTCGTACTGGGCCACCTCGCCGAGGAGTTCGGCGCCGTGGGCGCGCAGGCGGGCGATGGTGGCGTCGATGTCGTCGACGGCGAACATGACGCGATGCAGGCCCAGGGTGTTGGGCGGCGGGTTCCGCGGCCCGGCGTCGGACAACGCCGGAGCGTTGTACTTGGTCAGCTCCAGCTTGCTGTGACCGTCCGGGGTCCGCACGACCGCGATGTCGCTCCGGACGCCGTCGAGTCCGACGGTGCGGTCCGCGTAGAGGCCCTCGATCTGCGCCTTGCCTTCCAGCTCCATGCCGAGCTCGGTGAAGAAGGCGACAGCCGCGTCCAGGTCGTCGACGACGATGGCGACGTTGTCCATCCGCAGAACAGTCATGTCTCCCAGCCTAACGACTCGATACGCGGTGGCGCGGGACCGACCGTGACGACGGCCGCGCCGGTCCGCGCACCCGCTGATCGGATCAGATGCCCAGCCCGCCCCTCGGGATCGTCGGCTCGGCATTTCTCGCTTGTTTGGTCCTGTACATGCCCGGAATTGTGGCTTCCGTCATGGCGAATCCGATCATGGTCTGATGAGATCTCCGGATGCTCGGTTTCCTCATCCGTCTCCTGCCGTTCTGGGTTCGCGAACCCCTCCTCATCGTGATCGGCTCCGTTCTCGGCGTACGCCTCATGTATCTCGCCGCGACCGGTCACGGTCTGGTCGCGGCGGGGTTCGGTCTGGTGTTCCTCGTGTTCACCGCGATACGTGTCCACGGGGTGGTCCAGGCGCTGCGTGCGCGTCGGAACACGAACCCGGCGGCGGCCGCGGGCGGGGCGACCGCCGATGCGGCCACCCCGGCCCAGGATCGGCCTCAGCCTGCGATGTCACAGGCCCAGGCTCAGCCTCAGGCCCCGTCTCAGGCGGAGGCGCAGGCGCAGGCCCTGGCCGGAACCGGGCCGCGTCCCGGCGCGGGCGCCCCCAAGAAGGACCACAACCCGTGGGCCCAGGCCGTCGGCGCCGTGGCCCTCTTCGGGGTACTCGGCGCGGTGCTGTGGCTGGGCCCGCGCTTCATGCCGTCCGACGACGTCAGCGCCACGCCGCCCGCCTCGTGTTCGGACGAGACCCACGAGGCACTGCCGAAGGCCTTCAAGCAGAAGCCCCGGCCCGTGACCGGTGAGGAGCTGTGCGAGGTGCTCAACGGGCCGGACCTGGCCGAGCTCCTCGGAACCCCTGGCGAGAAGGCGACCACCGCTTCCGGCAGCGACAACACCGCGCCGCTGACGGACGGGAAGGTGGCCCGACCGGAAGCCCAGGTCGCCTTCGACACGTACACCGTGAACGTCTCGGCCACGTACAACGATCTGTCGATCGACCAGTACGTGAAGCTGATGAAGTACGGGGAGGAGACCGACGTCAAGAAGCTCAAGGTTCACGGCCGGTCCGCGGTCTTCTCGACGGACCACACCATGAAGCTCGAGTTCAATCTCGGGGGCAGCGGCGGATCCGGTGGACCGGTCGAACAAGGTCCCCTGGAGAGGACGCTGTCCGTGGCCCTCGACCGTGGTGACCGCGGCGGCTACTGCGAGATCACCGTGTGGAGCGAGTCCGGAGCCCTCCCGAACGACACCGCTCTCCTCGACATCGCCAAGAAGGTCCTTCCGAAGATCCCCGAACGACGGGGCCGTTGAGCCCGCGGGCGACACGCCTGAAGGACAGACGTGCGCACCAGGACGGGGGACGTGGTCAAGGCGATCGCGCGATCAACTCGATCAATGCGATCGCGCGAACAACTCCAGTCTCTCGTCTACCTGGAAGAACGCAGTCTCATCGAACGTAGGGATGCCGACTATTCCGTAGTCGCGATATCCCGCGAAGGCATCAGGCATGTCCTCTCGGGAGATCGTGTACAGGACCGAACTGACGTGCACGTGGACAGTGCGGGTACCCGGCATCGGGAGCAGAAGACGCCCGGCGGCCAGGGCGTGGACGCCACCGCCACAACCGGCAGCTCACCTCTTCACCCTACGGGCCACCGACAGGGTCGGGGCGGTGCCCCGTACGAGATGACCGATACTGGCACCCGGAGCTCCAATGCCAAGCCGGACGGATACGAGCAAGTGCGCAGCCAGGCGTGCGGTGGCCCCAAGGCCTACCGGCGGGACACCTACCCTCTGCCCGACAGCAATCAGGCCGACGTCTTCAAGGCGATGCACAAAACCACTGAAATCACCGTGGCGGTCAAGCAGCTGCACGAGAAGTACCCACGGGAGCAGAAGATCGCCCGCATGAGGCGGGAAATCGAGGCGGGGACTGCCCTCAAGGGACACCCGCACGCCATGCCCATCCTGGACCATGGTGCCGATCACACATGGTTCGTGATGCCCTGGGCCGATGGCACAGCTGAGGAGCACAAGGAACTCCTCAAAGAGCCCGAGGGGCTTCGCATCCTGGTCGACGCCCTGACATCAGTGCTGCACGCGGCCCACCAGTACGGATGGATCCATCGGGACATCAAGCCGCCGAACTATCCCCCGCCTGGGCGGCAGATGGGTCCTAGCAGACTGGGGAGCCGTCCGACGCCCTCGTGGCCAGACCACCAAAGTCGACCGAACTGCGGTCGGTATCGGCACCGAAGGCTTCTCAGCGCCCGAGGTACTTGCCGGCCAGGAACGTCCCGAGGCATTCGGCGACATCTACAGCATCGGCAGAGTGATTGCCTGGGCGCTGACCGGCCACATGCCACTGCCGAACAAACAACTGCTTCTGACCCCGGCCCGTGGCGCAACATTGTCAGAGCGGCATCACAGGAGAATCCCGTGCAACGCCCTCAGAGCGTCATCGAGCTTGTGAATCTCATCAACCGGGAACACGAAGCGGTTCCGATGGATCCCCTCGAACGAGCCGCTGCGCTTCTGGCTCAGGCCAAGGCCGGCGCTACCGGTGCTACGGACACCTTCCTCACGCTGCTCACAGATCACACGGGCAACTACGACCTCTACACTGGATCGCTCACCGCGCTCACCCCTCGCGAAGCCGGACCAGCGCTCACCCGGAACGATGCCCAGGCGCAGGAGGTCCTCGGGGCACTGAGCGCGCATGTAGACGGCGCCACTGGACGCTGGGTCCAATTCGGAGAGGCATCCCGTGTGACGGTCTGGCTCTATGAGATCGCCGCCTATTCAGCCTCTGAACGACAGTGGGACCTCCTCGAAGAGGCCACGCAAGCGATGTGCACTTGGGACGGCGTGTGGGATCAATGGAACGCACAAAGGCCGATCGGCTCCTGGCTGGCCAGCCTCCAACACGAGGCTGCAGCCGCCGTTGCAGCAGTTCTCCGCGAGCACCCCAGGTCAGCGGCTCACTTCCGCCACCTCGCTGACGATCTGACGGTTGACTCCCAGATTCGTCAGGCAGTACGACCGTCGTGACTAGCACAGGCGGCGCCATGCGATCACGCCCGTGCAGCCACCCTCCGGGGCGAGAGCGCTCGCCAGACCACACCCCTTCTAGGTAGCGCGTAGACGATGCCTGCCAGCGCCACATGGTGGGGGCGCCAGGGGCTGGTCCGGGTGCCGGTGTCTGTCGGTGTGCAACCGACACTTCCTGCGCCCCGCACCCGCGGGGATGGTCCGTACCTCATGGGATAGGCCGGCAAGATCACCTCACTCCCCGCGCCCGCGCGGATGGTCCCGGGACCGATGACTGACCGCAACTCTGCTTCGCGCCTGCGGGGATTTCCTTGGTCAGCTTCTGCTTTCCGCGCCTCCGGGGGATGGTCGTCGGGCGTTCATAGGCGCGCCGGCAGCACGTCAACTGCTCCCGTGCCGAAGTAACTCTGGTTGTCAGGGCTGGGAACGACGAGCGATCAGGAGGATCTGATTGGAAGACGGTCGGTCAGGATTGGACTGAGAGTATGTAGTCAGGCTTAGCCAGGTCAGATGCAGAAGCCGAGTCGCTGCATGGTGCTCGTGGCCCGTCCTGCGCAGAACGGCGGTGGCGATCAGCAGAGCCGTACGGGTACAGGCCAGCGTTTGGGAGTTCGCGGGACTCGTTCGATTACGTAGCGCAGTCAGATGATCGAGGGAACCGTTCACGAGCTCGTGTACTGCCTCGAGCAATCCCTGATGGGGGCCACCGTTGTGTGATGGGGGAAGACGAAAGAGGGCTTGGCGCAGAAGGCTGGCCGGATCTTCTGATTCCCGCTGCGCCAAAAGGACGGAATTGGCTCCTTCGGTGGTCAGGAGAACGTCGAATCCATTGAGCACGGATGCTTGGCCTTGGGGTGAACGCGGCTTCCCAACGCTGAACAAGATACGGAAGGCCGCCAACAATATCTCCGTCCCTCCGGCGTTGCGCCGCTCTGTGTCGGAGCCAAGGGCGTGCGTCAGGTCGATGGCGAGGTCGAGGCCAAGATCGAGAGCGAAGGCCAAGTCGAGATCGGAGCCCGGGTCCAAGTCGAGATCGGAGCCCGGGTCCAGGTCGAGATCGGAGCCCGGGTCCAGGTCGAGATCGGAGCCCGGGTCCAGGTCGAGATCGGAGCCCCGCCCGTTGCTGGAGGCTCGGTCGAGGGACTTGGCGAGCGCTCGGTCGAGGTCACGGTCGAGGTTGAGGGATTCGGCGAGCACGCGGTAGAGGTCGTGGTTGTGCGATGGGGCGAGCGCTCGGTTGAGTTCACGGTCGAGGTGTCGAGCGTGGACGAGGTCGAGGTCGCGGGCGAGGTTAGGAGTGAGGGCGAGGTCGCGGGCATTGACGAGATCGAGGTTGCGCTCGAGGGCGCGGGCGAGTGCGACGGCGCGGTCGCGGGCGCCGGGCTGGGTGCCGTTGCCGGCGAGGTCGAGGGGTGTACCGAGATGGAAGTCGAAGACTCGGGCGAGGTCGTGGGCGAGTTTGAGGGCACGTGCGTTGGAGAGGTTGCTGGCGCGGGCATGAGCGCCGGGGCGGTCGAGGTCGAGGTTGACGTCAAGGGCGAGGCCGTGGTTGGGGGCGTGCGAAAGGCCGATTGTGCGGGCGAGGCCGCTGGCAAGGGTCAACACGCGAATGAGGTCGTACCTGTGGTCGAGGTCGGAGCTGTCGTAGGGGAAGGAAGCGAGGCTGTGCGTGCGCACGCGATTCAAGGCGCAAGCGAAGGCCAGCGAGGCGAGGTCGACGGTTCCCGATGTGAGCGCGCTGGCGAGGATCCTGGTCTGGACCTTGACCTGGGTGCGCTCCCTCGGTGAGATGCTCTGGAGCCGCGAGCTGAGCGTGGCTTGCCAGCGGTCACGTGCGGGCAGGAAGCGCAGTTCTTCCTTAGTGGAGGCGTAAGGCCAGGAGACTCCGGGCGGTTGATGGAGAAGGGTGCGCGTGCCGTTGCTGGTCCAGATGGTGTGGTGAGCCATGTTGTACATCCACAGCTTCCGCCGGAACGCGGAAGACTGAGGGTGGCGGAGGTTTGGTCGGTGTGCCCGGTCAGGCGAGCCGGGTGATCCTCCGTAGGAGGGACCGTGGCTGGAGGCCCCGTTGCACCGAGAGCAGGTAGGCGGCGGGATTCCCGGCTTTCAGTTCTTTGACCTGCTGTTTGTGCGTGTGGCGGGCGTTCACGACGGCGAGCGCCGCACCGATCGTTGTACCCACCGCAGGCTGGCCGAGCAAGCCGCCAGCGACCGCAGAACCCAAGGCGCCCACCACGGAAGGCATTTCGAATTTGACGTTGGCCAGACCGTACGCCGTGCTGAGGCCTTGTGCTTTCATTGCGTCGCGCAAGGTCCTCAAGGGAGCATGGAAACGGTCCTCTATTGCCATCCGCAGGTAGCGCTCACGCGCCACCGCCAGCGTCACCCCGGCGAGTTCCTGGCGCAGTTCGTCCACGGTCTGCGACAGGGCGGCGTTGAATGCGGCGAACTCGTCGCGGTGATTCTCCCGCAGCTTGACGATCTTCTCGACTGGTACGTTGTCCAGTCCGGCCGGCACGGCCAGGCGGACGGCCAACAGGCCGACCGCGTCGGCGAAGTCGTCCGGCCGGGCAGTCACTGCCGGTGCCGTGGTGCCGAGCAAGGTCTGGGCAACCCGGTCGGCATCCCAGCCGGCCGACGCCAGGTGCGCGTCGGGTTGGTCCGTCGTGGGCGTGTACCGGCCCTGGCGGGCGAGTACTTCGATGAACGCACACTTGTAGACCCAGGCGAGCCCCGCATCCATCGCCATCCAGCGACCGTCCGCGAGGGAACGCCGATCCTGAAGCCCCGGACTGCGCCGCACATCGGTTGCCAACCCGGAGTCCACGAGCGCCTCTCGCAGTTCGGGGGTGAACTCCTCCCAGTAGGCGGCTGCGACGCCTGGGCGTGCCGGTCCCGCGCCGTGGGTGCGCCTCGACCCGTGCCCGAACGAGGGCGGAGAGGCCGGATCGAAAGGATTCCTCGCACGGTGGTCCCAGTCGTCCCACGCCAGCGACACACCGTAGCCCGCAGCGTGTAAGGCCTCTGCATGACGGGTGAGGACTTCGAGGAACATGGGCGCCACCTGCCGAGCGGGTTCCGCTGGATTCACTGGCTGGATGAAACCGAGTTCTTCACTCAGGACGCGGGCGGTCCGCGAGTCCGACAACCGGTAGCCGTCCGGCACAACTCGCGCCAGTTCTCGCCAGTACAGAGCGGCCATCTACAGCCATCGCTCGTCGCGGAAGTGGATGAACGGGTAGTACAGACCGACTTGCGGCAGCATGACGACTCCTGATCGACGACCGCCCCCTCGGCAGTCCCGCCAGGGAACCGTAGTGGACCAAGGCACACGCGGAACACCGGCCGCAGTGACACCCGGACGCCGAGGAACGACCAGAGCCTGCTTATCAGCGAGCCGACCGCATTTACGATCATGAGTCCCCAGCGGAAGGCGACGTCCGCCCCCTCGCGAAGGTCAACCCCATCGGACGCGACTCCTTCACCGACAGACCTCCCTCTCTCGCTCCGACCCGGCTGGCGTCGCTCACGAGCATGGCTCCTGACTCAACTTCTGCGGCCCGTGACTGCAGGTCACCAGTTAGATCTCGAAGAGGACTTCCTCTTGTGGTGGGACCGGAGGGTCGAGGACATCGCGGAGGCGGGTGATGCCTTGACGCCATTTCGGCCCATCCGCGGTCTCACCCCACAGCTCGACGAGTTCAGAAAGCTCAGCGACTACTCGATTCAGGGCGTCGACGGCGAGCGTTCGAAGGTCTGCGGGCATCTCCGGCAGCGGCTCCGGTGGGCCGTAGTTCGTTGAGCACCCGGGCTCGCCGTCAGGGTGCTGCGCGACCACCAGGGGCCGCTGCGGCAACGGCTTGCTCGGCGACGGAGGTGTCCAGGTAGTCGGCAGGGCCGACAGCGCTCGTTCCCCTGTTTTCCCAACAGCGTTGCCACCGCGCCGTCCTGGCTTCTAGGGGCGGACTATCGTCTGTGGAGCGGGGCTTCGAGCTACTGAGGCTTCTACGGAGGCAGGCAGATCGCGCGAATCGAGCTTTATGTCGGAATCAATGAAAGTGCCCAGAAATCGACTACGGCTCGGGTAAAGCTGCAGGTCATTCAGCCTGCTCCCCGCACGCGCGGGGATGGCCCCACCCGGTGGTTTGTAGGCGAGTTGGGCCCCCAGCTGCTCCCCGCACCCGCGTGGATGGTCCCGGCTGCGCCCACGTCTGCAGGTCCTGCCAGCGCTACTTCCCGCACCCGCGGGGATGGTCCTCCCCGCATCCGTCTGTTTCTCCACCGGCTCATCTGCTACCCGCATGCGCCGGGATGGTTCGCCAGAGCCAGCTCAGTGGGTCGCCGCGGCTAGTGCGGCGGTGACGGCGCTGGCCAGTGTGAGGACGGTGGTGAACGTTGCGGCACCCCGCATGAAGGCGGCCGGGTAGGTGGCGCCGTCGATGCGGGCGAGAATCCCGGTCGTCATCGCGGCCAGCAGCGCCAGGGTGATCACAAGGGTGGTGATGAGGAGGACGAGGACGATGGTCATGGCAGGCTCCCATGGGCGAGCGGGATGTTGACACGACCGTTGTGCCGGTTTTGGAGTACGTCGGGGTTCGGATCGGACGATGATGAACGATTGCGGACACTGAGGTGTTGGGGGACTGCGGGGTGCACGGATACATGGGCCCGGATGAGGCGTTGGCGGAATTGAGGCGCCGTCTGCAGGATGGTCTGGCCGAAGCGCGTCTGGACAAGGCGCAGTTGGTCGCGCGGGTCGGCATCGCCCGTACCACGGTGTTTGCAGCGTTGAAGGACGGTGCCCCTGTTCCGACGGCCAGGACGGTGGCCGGGCTGGGGGCCGCCCTGAAACTGCCCGTCCCGGAACTGCTGGATCTTCAGCGTCAGTCCAGCCGGCGTGCAGAGACGGCAGCAGAGGATGCCTGCGGGCCGGGACAGCCGCTGACCGAGTGGGTGGGGCGGACATGCCCGCTCTCGCCGCCCGGTGGTCAGCCTTGCTGAACGAGGTGTTCCAGTTTCTCGGTGACGTGGTCCTCGCCGTAGCCGAACCGCCTGCCGAGTGCCTGGTAGTGGCTGTACTGCTCCAGAGTGAGAGACGGGGACACCTGGTCGAGCAACCGCAGCAATAGCCTGAATCCGAGGTCGGCATCCGTGTCGGTGACGACCTCCTCGACGGCGGCCAGCGCGTTCGCGCCGGGAATCGGTTCCCAGTGTGGGCTGATGACCGCATCCTTCAGGAGCGGTGCAGCCTCCCGGACGGCTTGTAGCACGGCGCTCCGCAGGTCGCTCCGGTCAAGTGGCTCGGCGGGGCGGTACTGGGAGGCGATCTTTCTCAGGCGCTCTTCACAGATGCCTTCGATCATCCGGAGCCAGTCCCGCGCGTTGATACCGAGGTGGTCGATGTTGTAGCCGCGGCCCGTGGCGGACAGCCACAGCACCTTGATCGTCTCGGTGCGCAGAGCGGAATGGCGCAGGCGGCGTGCGTCCGTGAGCAGCAGTGCCGCTGCCGAGCCCGGGGTCTGTGCACTGTCGTCGGCGGCTGCGGCATGGCGGACACGTTCGTGTGCGGTGCTCTCCTGCCAGTCTCCTTCGAACCACGACGTGAGAGCGGAGAGCCCGAAGTCGCCCGAGGCATCGCTGCGCGCCGTATCGATGGGGGGCCAGAGCACGTTCAGGCCGTCGTACACCAGCGGTCCGGGAAAGCCGAGGACGGTGTCCAAGGCCATGAGACGGTCGTACTGCTCCTTGCCGACCGGTACGTCGTAGGCCTTCAACACGCGCAGGAACAGCCGGAGTCCGAGGTCCCCGTCGCCGTGTCGGGCGATGGCCTCCAGCGACTCGGCGACCGAGCTGGCCGGCAGTGCGGCCTGGTCGCTGCTGGCAGCGCTTGAGTCGATCGCCATTGCCGATGCGCGGATCTCCGCGATGACTGCCGTACGTAGTTCCTCCTCCTTGATGTCCGGCCGGGCATCGCTGTGTCCGGGTGCGTTCCTGCGCTCGATCTGCGGCCAGCGCTCGGCGAGACGGCCCAGCCAGCCTCGGACGCCCGACTCGCACGCCGCCGGATCGAAGCGCCCGCGCGTGGCAGCGAGCCACGCGGTGCGGATGATGTCGTCCGGCAACGCGGAGTCCAGGAGACAGTGCACGTCGATGCCCAACTCGACCGCACCCTCGCCCTCGGCGGCAGTCGCGACTACGGACGCGAGGTGCAGTCTCTGTGCCTCGTCGGGCGATCCAGTCGTCTCGGACAGCTTTTCGGCGAGTGCGCTGAGGCCGAAGTCGCCTTCGTAGAGAATGCCGTACTGCTCACGCTGTCTCGCCATGGTGCTGTGTCCTGCCTTCGAGTGACGTTGGCGGGTGGGTCCGTCCCTTTGCGGGACGGACCCACCCGTGGTGGATTCAAGCCGTTCACACCGTGTGCCTGTTGGGGCGTTGGGTGCCTTTACTTGGGCAACGGATACGAATCGAACACGATGAAGCCGTCGTGGCCGTTCTTGCCCGGAAGCCTCTTTAGGACCACTCGCACCCCGTTCCCTGCGGCCTCAGCGGGGCCATTTGCCTTGTACACGGTGCCCAGCGATTCATACTTGGTCCACTTGCCGGTGATCACGAACTCGGTCTTTTGGGCCCACTGTCCCCGCTTGGCCAAGAAGTTGTCCAAGGCCGCGCGTCGGGCGGTGTTCTTTTTGCCGTTGGGGAAGAAGTACTGGGCGAGGGTCCGGTCCACGGCCTGCTGTGCAATGTCGGCGTTGGTCCACAGTGTGCTGATCGGGGCCAGCCCCTTGCGCAGGTTCTCCTCGGCGTCTTCGACAGCCCCTGCCGGGGAGCGCTCAACGTGCCTCGAAAGGGTGTGGGCACCCGATTCCGGGAAGAGCTTTTCATCGCTCAGACTCACACAGTTGTGGACCAGCAGATCCGCCGCGTGCGGACCCTCGGAGCGCACGTAGAACGTGTGCAGATCCTCGACGGTCAGGTCATAGACCCGCTCAGAGGCCATGCCGAGCCGGTCGTTCAGGACGGTCACGGTCCGCAGGGAGCCGTCGGCTGCCCGCAGCCTTTCCCCGACGCGCAGGTCGGACACGTGGACCCAGCCACGGTCAGCCACGTAGACACGGTGTCCGGTCGTGCTCGTCAGCGTGTTATCGCCGGCGAGGGTGATGTCGACCAGACGGTTCGTGTCATGCCGAAAGGTGTCGGTAACCGGCTCCGGTCGTGTCTTGCCGGAGCCAGGGTCGCTGGCCAGCACCAGGTCCCCGACGCGGACGTCTTCGATCGGTCTGCGTGTCCTGTCGGCCATCAGCACCTGCGTGCTGCCCGGGAAACTGTTGCGCGAGCACGAGGTCACAAGCTCCTCGTAGAGGTCGACCTCCCTCTCGATCGCCGCGACTGCCGCCGTGTCTATGCCCTCGATGGCCTTGAGCGCATTGAACGCTTCCCGGACGCCGATGCCGGTGACGAACGCGGCGTCCACGGCGCGCACTGCTTTCGCGATGGGTGCGATGAGCTTGCCGATGAACAGGCTTGCGACGTCCAGGGATGCCCAGGCGCATCCGGTCCAGCTGCCGCTCTGAAACCCGGAGGTGAACTTCTGGGCGCACTTGATCCAGCTGCCGAAGAGGATGTCGATGGGATCGACGCCGTCCTGCCACTCGGCGATCGTGATGGTGTGCGTGACCTCCTGGGACTGTTCGTCGGTTGTGATTTCGCCGAGATACGTTGTGGCCTCGGTCGGGCACATGAGCTTCTGCGGGTCGATGCCCTCGGCACTGCACAGGTACAGGTCGACAACGGCCTTGTACTTGATCTTCGAGGTGATCGTGCAGTTGCCCCTGTAGGCGAGGTGGTCCCACCAGTGGTCGCAGCCGCCGCTCTTGCTGATGACCTCCGGATTGCCGATCTTCTCGATGTGGTCGATGACGTGGAAGACGTTGCCGATCGAGTGGCCGTTCTCGTCGGGGACGGTTCCGTCGTTGATCTGCTTCGCCTTCTCCGCCTTTTCGGCCCTGTCGGCCGCTTCTTGGGCTTCCTCGGCGTATTTGTTGGCGTCCTTGGCCGCCTGTTCGGCTTCGGTCGCGGCTGTGTCGGCGCGAGTGGCGGCTGCTCGGGCGTCCTTGGCGTCCTCTTCGGCCTGGGCGGCCGCTGAGCGGGCGGCGGAGGCGTCGAGTTCGGCTGCGTCGGCGCTGTCGCGGGCGTCCTTGGCATAGCCCTCGGCATTGCCGGCTGCCGTGTCGGCGGCGTCTGCGTCGGTGGTCGCCTGCGTGTCGTAGTCGATGGTGCGGGCCAGTGAGGCCGCGGCGGATGAGGCGGCCTTGGCTGCGCCTGCTGCGTAGCCGAGGGCGTCCTTGGAGTAGGTGCGGGCGTCCGCCGCGTATCCGGCGGCGCCGGCCGCGTGCTGGTACGCCTCCTTGGAGTCGCCCTTGGCCTGGTCGGCGAGGTTCTTGGCGGCCTGGGCCTCGGCAGCAGCGTTCGTGGCGTGCGCCTCGGCGACCGCCTGCTGCTGGTCGGCGATCGACTTCGAGCCCTGTCCGGTCAGGACGACCAGGCCCGCGGCGGAGTCGGTGTCGACGTAGGCGGAGCCGAGCTGGATGGCGTCGTTGGCCGGGTCGGCGACCCGTTTGGCGGCTGCGCCGGCGTCGATGGCGGCCTGGGCGGTGACGTAGGCGTAGCCGGCGGCCTTCGCCGAGGCTGCGACTGCTTTGACGGCCTCCGCGCTGGCACCCTTGGCCTGGGTCTTGGCATCCTTGGCGTGCTGTTCGGCTTCATCGGCGAGCTTGACCGCGGCCTTGGCCTCGCCAGAGGCATCCTTGGAGGCCTTGATGGCATCGGCGACCGCGCTGGTGGAGGTCTTGACGGCCGCGTCGGCCTTCAGCTTGTCAGCCTGGGCGGCATCAGAGTCGGAGCGAGCGCGTTTGGCAGCGGCCTCGGCGCGGGTGGCCGCAGAATCCGCGTCGGCTGCCGCCTTGGTGGCGTCGTTAGCCTCGGAGCGAGCCTTGCCCGCGGCAGTTTCGGCGTCGTCGGCCGCCGCGTCCGCGTCGTTCGCAGCAGCCCGGGCCGCGGTCGCCGCGTCACCGGAATCCAGGGAGTCGGCGTAGGCGTCCTTGGCGTCGGCCTTGGCGCGGGCGGCGTCGGCTTTCTGCTCGGCGTCCCAGGCGTCGTCGCGCATGGACTTGGCGTGGTCCTTCGCCTTGACCGCGTCGTCGCGCCGGTCCCCGGCGGTCTTCTCCGCGGTCTCCGCCTTGTCCTTGGCGTCCTTCGCCTTCGTTGCCTCGGACTCGGCGTTCTTCCTGTGCTTGGCGGCTTCGGCCCGCTTGACGGCGGCCGTCTCCTTCTCCGCCTTGGCCGTCTTCTCCTCGGCCTCCGCCGCAAGCCGCTTGGCGTGCGCGTCGGCGGCCGCCGCCTTGGCGTCCCCCTCGGCCTTCAGTGCGTCGGCGAGCCTGGCCTGCGCGGTCTCCTTGTCCTTCTTGGCGTTGTCCCGGTGAACCTTGGCGGCGTCGGCTGCGGCCTTCGCCTGAAGCTCGGCCGTCTCGGCGGCCTTCTTGCGGAACTCCGCCTTCGACTGGGCGGCCTGTGCCAGCGCCCGCTGCGCGAGCGTCGCACTGTCCTCGGCGGAGGCACGGGTGGCAGCCTCGGCCGTCTCACCCGCCTTCACCAGCGCTGCGAGAGCGGCAGCGGCCCCCTTGGTGACCTGGTCCTTCTGCTGCCCGACCAGCAGACCACGCCCACGCGGCGCACCATTGGCGTCAGCAATACTGTAGGCGTCCTGGACAGCCGTGTCCGAGGTGGCCGAAGCCTTCTGCACGGCGGCCAGCTGGGCCTTCAGGACAGCGAGCTGCTTCTTCGCACCGGCCTGCGCCGCGGCGACACCGGCCTTCGCCTTGTCGAACTGCGCCTTGTCCGGGTAGTCCAGCTGTCCGGTGCCGTTGTGGCCGGACGGCTTGATGTCGAACTGCTGCGCGGCGCTGTCGTTGCAGGTGTAGAGCTTGGCGTCGTTGCCGTTGTCGAAGGTGTGCAGGTCCAGGCACTTGCCCGTGCCGACACTCTTCAGGCTGGTGGCGCCGCGCAGTTCGGACGCCCAGGTCTGCGACGTGGACTCCTTGCACGACGAGATCTGGATTTTCGTCCCGTTCGCCGTGTCGTTTCCGGCCACGTCCAGGCACTTGAGCGAGTTGACGTTCTGCAGGTGCAGCTTGTCCTCGCTGCCCAGGAGCACCCACTTCTGCGCTGCCGAGCCGTTGCAGGTGTAGACCTGGACCGGCGTGCCGTTGTCCTTCTTACCGCCCTGGACGTCGAGGCACTTGTCCTTCGCGGCGTGCACTTCGATGACGGTGGGGCTGTCGCCCACCCAGCCCAGACCGCCCGGCATCCAGTAGTCCTGCCACCGGGTGAGACGGTCGGCGCTCCAGGACTGGCCCAGCATGTCGCTCAAGGCCTTCGCACCCTTGGAAAGGGCGTTGACCGCGTCCTTGTTCGCGCCCAGGATCTGGTTGCGCTGCGCGGCCTGCGAAGTGACCTCCTGCTGCCACTCGCCGGCCGCTGTGGAGGTGATGTCGCCCAGCACGCCGTCCGGGTCGAGCGGATCCCGCCAGCCACACGCGGCGAAGCGGGACTTCACGTCCTCGACGGCTATGCGGTACTCCGCCGTGCCCGGCTGCGGCGCACTGTGCGGGAAACCACCGGAGGACAGAAAGAGACGGGCGTCGTCCGTGCCGGCGTTCGCCGCGGGACCCCCGTGCATCCACTGAAAAGCGCTGCGCTCGGCGAGCGCGCGGTTCCACTCCGCCTGCGTCGTTCCGGTGGGGTTGGGGTCCTTCCCGTAGAGGGGGTTGCCTATCTGGTCGACGGCCCTGAGGGTCGTGTCGTCAGCTTTCGGGGTGGCGTCGTCGTAGAAGTCGGAGTCGGTCTTCCAGAACCGGTCGGCGACCCAGGCGGACAGGCCGGTCTGGGAGTAGAAGCTTTTGTCGCCGTCGGGCGGCTGGTGGAAGTCGGTGTCGGTGAATCCGCCTGGAGTCGCGAGACCGTCCAGAGGCTTCTTCCACCCGTCGCGCTGAGAGGAAAGGGCGTCCATCTCCTTGCCCGCCGCGTTGCGGTCGTTGTTGTACGCGACGGCCAGCGGTGTCCGTTCCCAGTTCTTGCGGTCGGCCAGGACGTGGAGCTTGTCGGGCGCCTGGTTGAGGCCGTCCTGGGCGGTCGCGGCCATCGACGGGCCACCGAGACGCAGCACGTCGGCCATCAGGCACTGGTCTTGGCGCAGTTGCTCGGCAGTGGTGTCGTCGTACCAGGGATAGGAGTCGGCTACCGGCTCGCTGTTGGGCCTGATCGAGCCGGGCTGCACCGCGAGAGCGGCCAGAACGGCCAGCGCAGCCGCTGAGGTGACGGCGGAGGTGCGCTTCCGCGATCTTCGCGCCGCGGGTAGCCGGAACCATGGTCTGGGGTGCAAGAAGGCATCCCTTTCTGCGTTCTCTGGGGGGTACGAGCCCGAGGAACGGTCGAACGAAAGGGGAGCGATGATTCCGATCCTGAGGGTTGCTCAGAAGCACGCTGAACCAACCGCATCGATACATGCGCCAAGCCGTATGACGGCATGGCAAATAAACCCATCCCCGTGAGCGACGGTGTTCCCCCGGCCGCCGAATGACATGCGCGAACACGAAACTGGTCAGGTTCCACGTCATGCGCGGCTCCACCTTATGCAGGACACACAGACCAGCACAAAGATTCGATGCGCTCGTGAGGTGTTGGCGTGGAACCTCGTGCCGCCCCAACGGTCCCCGGGCGGGGGCCTGGCGGCCCGGCGCCGCATGGATTTCCTGCGTGCTTCATGTGCCCCGGAGGTGGAGTGTGTTAGCGGCCGTCAGACAAAATATGGCTGGTTTTCGACTCTGCCCGAGTGGTCTGCGTGGGCCCCAGGCGCACAAAAGGCAGCCGAGGATCGTCAGACTGGCGGGACGGGCCTCCATCGGGTCGGACGGGACGGCTTCGGCGTGGACGTGAGCGGGAACGCTCCGCTCCATCGCTACTCGCCTGAGCCCTTGAACCAGTCCGCCAATATGTCCGCACCTGTACGAGGCCCGCGGGGTCGTCTCGTGGTCGGCGTCGTCGCAAGGCGCCGCGCATGTTCGGCACGATTCTTCCCCGCAGTGACGATGAACTGTGTGCAGGCTGCGACCAGGTCCATGAACTGCGTTTTGTGCTCCATGCGCCGCAGCTAGTTCAGCTGTCGGGCGGCTTCCTCTCGCCCGTACTGGACCTGCTGAAGCGATGGCCGGCCCGGGTCCCGGAGGCCCCGGTAGGAGGTTGACAGCCTCCTCCGGCCATCGGCCGACACACCGGCCCGCCGGGGCTACACGAAGAGAGCCCACAGCCAGGTGCCGTACACCGCCAGAATAGCCTCCTCAGAGACGCTTCCCGCGGCTTCCTTCCTCAGCCCGCCAGGCCGACCTCGCGGCGGACCTCATCGATCGTCTTCTGCCACGTGGTGGCGCTGCCGTGACCGGGGTGCGCCTGAGCCAGCGCATCGACGGTGACCCGGTCCGGGTCGCTGGTCTCACGGAACGCCGCACGCGCAGCGGTCAGCCGCTGCTCCGTCAGCTGGGGGCTGGACGGCGCCTCACGGCGGGCTCGCGCCAGGGCGGCCACACGCCGGCGGGCATAGCGGTTGCTGGTGAGGCCCCGCTCGTTGCGCACCACCTCGTCGGGCTCGGCAAGCTCCGGCAGCATGCCGCGGACGATGGCACGGTTGAGTTCCAGGTGACTGCTGTAGCCGAGCATCGGCGCAGCCTGCTTGGTGTCCAGCAACTCCTCGGGATTCCCCTCCTCCACCGGCGCGGCCGCCGGGGAGCGGCCCTTGTTCTGGGTGTTGCCCGGACCCGGCCGCTGACCGACCCAGTCGAGGATGGTCCCCCGGTACCACTGACGGCGCAGCCGGCCGCCTTCGGTCGTCTCCGCGACGTCGGGCTCGGGGAAGTACCCGGGCTTGTCCCTCAGCCAGGCCAGCACGGTGACGGTCCTCTTGTGACCGAGGGCCTTGGCCACGTCGGACGTCGAGAGCAACTCGTCCCGGGGTCCATCGAGGAGGCTGTGGCGCACGGTGGACTGGCCGGCTTTCGCCTGGCGGTAGTCCACGAGGAAAGGGCCGATGGTGCGCCGCTTCCACAAGCGCCGCCGGCCCTGGACGTCGTCCGGCTCGGGGAAGCCGGTCGTGTCGCGGTCCCGGTACAGCTCGCTCAGGCGCGAAGGGCTGAGTGCGAACTCGGCATGGATCTGCTGAGCATCCAGGAGTTCGTTCTCATCGGTGCCGCTCATCGTCTTCCTCCTGGAGGCGTAGTGCGTGTCGACAGGGTGTCTGAGCTGTGGTTCCTGGAAGCGGGGGACGCATGCTCATCGGTGCCGGCCGTAGTTGCCGGTGAGCGTGTCTCGAGGGGGCCGTCGGCTGGCATGATGAGTGCCTCCTTTCGGCGCGTGATCTGCTGGTCGCTTCTGGCGGCTGTGGTGCCGCCGGAAGTGATAGTTCGATACTGGATAGAATATCTTGGTTTCGCAAGCCGCCGGCGGCAGGACTTCTGACGAGGCGGTGGCCCTGCTCCTGGCGGCGGACCTTCTGTGCCGTCCGGTCAGAAGATGGTGCCGTCAAGCAGGAGTTCACCGTTCGCGCCGTAGACCGGCCGGTATACACCGCATTCGCCGCAGAGTAGATCGTCGCGGCATACCCAGGCGTAGCCAGCACGCCGGAGGCGGCCTGGCGCGGCACGAGCGCCAACACGGCTGATGAATACACGGCAGTGACATCCGGGCAGAATCCTGTGAGCGGTCAGCCGGCGACCGGCATAGGGGGAGTGAGCCTTGCGAATATTGCTGTCCTTCTGGGACGGCGGGGAAGGCCATCTGGCGCGGGTGGCCCATCTGGTCGCGCTCCTGCGAGAGCGCGGCGACCGTTGTTTGATCATCTCGAGTAGCGCGAAGGCCGCCCGGGTACGCGCGCTCACTCCCGAGGTGGAGATCGCCGAGGTCGATACCCGTCCGCAGAGCCGGCTTCCGGCCAAGCGGCTACCGCAGTACTCGCATGCCTTTCGGCACGCACAGCGGCGCCTTGCGTTGGGCTTCAACGACCAAGATTTCGTGACGGCAAACACCGGTCGAGTGCTTGAGGTCCTCCGTGCGTTCCGACCCCACGTGGCCGTCAATGACTACCACGACACCCTCCGGATCGCAGCCGAGGCGGCTGGAGTGCCAGTGGTCTCCCTTGCCATGGCTCACGGTCTACGCTCTGGGCCCACGCTCGGCGCGTGGAAGGTACAGGAACTCGCTGACCGCCCGCTTCCGGAGTGCCTACGAAGTTTTAACCACACGCGTGCACAGTGGAACCTTGCTCCGTACACGGACGAACGCGAGACATTCGAGGGAGACCTCAATCTCATCCCGAGCTGTCCCGAACTAGACCCGGTGCAGCAGCGTGCAAACGACGTGTACGTCGGTCCCGTCATGACGCCGCCGGCGCCACCCCGACGCCGACCGCGTCGCAGACCGCTCGTAGTCTCCTACCTGGCGGAGGGGAACAACCGGCCTGATTCCGCCTATCCACGGGCTCTCGCAGCTCTGGTGAGGGCCGAGCGCAACCTGGAGTTTGCCGTGATGGGGGGTGCACGGTACGCCCGCTACTTCCGTACCGGCGAGACGTTCCTGGGCATGGTGCCAGCGCAACGGTATCTGGATCTGCTGGATGAGGCGGACCTGGTGATCACCCATGGGGGTACCACTTTGGTGCACGCGCTGGAGCGGTCAGTTCCGGTGCTGTGCCTACCCTGGACGTCATCGGAGGCCGCGTGGGCGGTACGTGCCGAGGAGCACGGCGCGGGGATGCTCTACCCCGCGTACCGCCGCCCACTCGAATGGCGGGTCGACGACGCCGTCCATCCGTCTACACCTCTAGCCGGGCATTGGTCCCTGCCCATCTCCGCGCAAGGGCTCTCACGTTGTGTGCGGCGGATTCTGGAGGAGCCCGGCCGCCGGGCCGCAGCAGCTGATCTGGCGGAGGGACTGTCGGCGTCCCGGAGGCGCGTTGATCTGGTCGAACTCGTACGGGGCGCCGGACGGTAGGGCCGCGAGTAGCTGCAGTCAGTAGTCGGGCCGATGGTCCACGGGGGAAACGGGGTATTCGTCATGCTGCGCTCTCGCGGAGAACTGTCCGCTGTGTCCTCGAGGCTGCGGGAGCAGGCACAGCGCCCCGCCTTCGGAGGAGAGTCCGCCCTGATTGGGATGCTAGGTGACCGGCTCGTGTCAGTGTTGCGGTCACACAACACACCATCCACGCTGTACTACGTCCATGCCGATGGCGAGACGTATGTCGTGAAGGTGGAGTTCGGGCGTGCACCCACGCTGCGGGACGAGATCCGGTGGTACAAGAATGCGGCCCAAAGGGGTCTGCCTAGACGTCTGTTCATCACCGGCCACTCCGGACCCGGCTTGTCGTTCCTTCTACTGAAGCGCTTCGGCGACGGCTCCACCGTGGACGACCTCGCACTCGCCGGTGAATCGACTGGCCAGCTTGGACGCCATATCGCGAGCGCCGTAGACAGCGACATGGAGTTATTTCGCCGCACACAGCTCCACGTCGGCCAAGCCCACGTACACCGGCTGACCGAGCGGCGTCTTGCACTGCGCCGCTCGCAGGCCGGGAGGTTCCCCTACTTGCGTACGCTGATGGATGCGGATGTCGTCACGATCAACGGAATCGGGCTGCCGGGCGCGTCACGCTGCCTGAGCCGCGTCTTCGGTGATCCACGCCTGGTGTCCTATCTGACGCCCGACCGGGTCGGGATGACATTTGGCGATCTGCACTGCGGAAACATCCTCGTTCATGAAGGGGCTACCGACGTGGTCGACCCCCGAGGCGGCCCCCTCCTGCCGATCACCTACGACTACGGAAAGCTCATCCAGTCGGTCGATGGCGGGTACGGGGCGGTCATGGCCGGGAGGTACGTGCTGCGCCGGACGGACGGGACAGCGTACGAGTTCGTTCCGGAGGTGGTGCCGGGTTACTCCAGCGTCGCGGAGCTGCTGGCGGCGAGTTGCGACGAGCTGCAGTATCTCCAGTCCTTGTACTACGCCGCGTTGCACTTCACAGCCATGCTGCCCCATCACGCTTCAGCGCAGGAGGAGACGACGGCCCTGTACCTCTGCGGCATCTCACTGTTCGACAAGCTGTTCACACAGCTCGCCTAGGAACGGTCACCGCCTTGGCGCAGTCGGTCCAGTGCGGCCCGAGTCGCCTGGGTCTCCGGATGATTTTCACCCAGTATTCTCAACCGGCCATCCAGAGCGTTCCGCAGCGCGGAGGCAGCCACCTCGAGGTCGCCCACCGCCGCCTGCCACCGGCCCAGCTCGGCGTAGCTGACGAGCGTGTGCGGATGCTCGGCACCTAGTACACGCAGCCGGTCCGCGAGCACGGCCGTCAGTCCTGTCAGAGCTGCCTCCAGGTCACCGGCCTCCGCCTGCCATCGGGCGAGTTCGTGCCGGGTGGCCAGCGTGTCGGGGTGCTCGGCGCCGAGGACGCGGACTCGGTCAGGCAACACGCCTTCGAGGCCCCGCACTGCGGTCTCGTGATCGCCCACGTGCCCGCTCCAGCGAGCAACCTCGTGCCTCGTGGTGAGGGTGTCCGGATGGTCCGGACCGAGGACCCGCAGCCGGTCGACGAGCAGTGCCTTGAACGCGGCAGGAGCATCTGTCGGTCCGTGAGCCTCACCACTCCACCGGGCCAGATTCGCCCGGGTGTCGAGCACGTCCGGGTGATCGGGCCCCAGAACCTTGATCCGGTCGCGTAGCAGGTCCCTGAACGCCTCGACGGCGCCGGCGGCATCCCCGGCCTTGCCCCGCCAGTACGCGAGATTGCTGCGGGTGGCAAGGGTGTGCGGATGGTCGGCGCCTAGTATCCGCATCCGATCGACCAGCAGTTGTTCGAGAGCACGTGCCGCGCCCGCACTGTCGCCGGCTTCTCCGCGCCAGTAGCCCACGTTGTTGCGCGTGTCGAGCGTATCGGGATGGTCCGGCCCGAGGACCCTGAGGCGATCTTCGAGCAATGCTTCCAGCGCTCGGGCGGCCCCGGCCGCGTCGCCAGCTTCCCCGCGCCAGTAACCAAGGTCATTGCGAGCCTTGAGAGTGGCGGGGTGATCCGCGCCCAGCGTGCCGAGCATGTCTTCGAAGACCTCTTCGAGACCTTTCGCCGCGGCGGTGGCGTCACCTGTCTCACCTCGCCAGCGGGCGAGTGTCGCCCGGCTCGCCAGGGTATCGGGGTGCAGGAGGCCCAGCACCCTCTGCCGGGTGGCGAGAACCTCCTGCGTCGCGGCCAGCGCCCCACCCGCATCGCCAGCGTGGCCTCGCCATCGGGCCAGATCCTGCAGGCTCGCTAAGGTACTGGGGTGCTCCGGGCCGAGTAGCTGGGACTGTTCCACCGCTACCTGCTGCAGTGTGCGCACGGCGGCTGCGGGATCTCCAACGTGCCCCTGAGCTCGACCGATCCTGCCTCGAGCTGCCAGCACCTCGGGGCGGTTGGGACCGAGAAAGCACGAGGCCGCTTCAGCCATTTTTGTCCAGTACCCGATCGCCGCCGCCTGCAAGCCGGCGTCGAACAGGCTGTCACCAGCACGGTAAAGCAGCCCAAACCGATCTGACGTCCACAGATGATCCCCCGCGACCCGCGACAGCGCCTCGGCGTTGGCTCGCAGTACCGCCACCAGGTCGGCATCGACATAGGTGTGGGCTGGCCAGATCTCCGTGAGCCCGTCTGCCACCGCCCGCGCAGCCTGTCCGAGATCGTCCGGATCCGCGGACTCCCGCACCGCGCGGGCTGTCACCGCGTGGACGCCCACGGCGCGAGGACCGCTGGCCGAGTCAATATGGAGCAGGCCATAGGAATGCAGCGCAAGGCATGTCTCCCAGACGTCCTCTGGAGAATGCTCGGAGAGGGCGTCACCGGAAGAATCGGTTCGTGCCGCGTGCGCTGCTGCCGCGCGCGTGTCCCACAGGCGCATCGGGTGCCCCGCCGGATCGAGCAATGCGGCCATCTGCAGCACCTTTCGGGCGGCGCCCGCAGGGGGTGTGGCGTCAGCCGCCTCCAGACCGAGTGTCAAGGTTACGGCGACGGGACGCCCGTAAGCCTCGGTATCCGCCCACCCGGGCAATAGCTCTGCCAGTGACGCCGACTCCTCGACATAGCGCTGGAGGTAGTCGGCACAGGTGAAGCGCTGCTTGCGGATCAAGTAGGCGGCCGCGTGCGAGAGCGCCAGCGGCAGGTGCCCCAGTGCCTCGGCGAGGTCTTCGACCGAGGCGTCCAACAAGTGGCCGAACCCGGATGAAGACAATCGCTGACGCACGTAGGCTACCGATTCATCCGGCCGAAACGTCCTCACATCGACTACGCTCCTGGCTCCACCGCTCAGTGCGGGCTCCTTTCGCCGGGTCGTGGCGACGACATGGCCCCTTTCGCCAGGCCCGCGCGGCCAGAGGCCGTCCACGTCGCGCATATCGGCAATGTCGTCGAGAACGACCAGCCATGATCTGGTTCCGCCAGTCAGCCAGGCCAGCAGGACTTGAGCGTCGTGCACTACATCGTCCCCCGTGGTGCCAGGTATGGCGAGGCGACGTGCCGCTTCCGCATAGGTCAACTGGACGCTCTCACGCGATACCGCGGTCGCCCAGATGACCAAGTCTCTCCTGTCGCCTTGCGGATCGAGCGCTCGATAGGCGAACGATGCTGCGAGCTGAGACTTGCCGGCACCGCCACCTCCAACCAGTACCTGCGTCGGCACCACGCCTGGGACCGGGAAGGGCCTGGTGGCCAGCCTGTCCCGCAACCGCGAGCGTGGCTGAAACGCCGAAGCAAGAGCAGGGAGTGGGCCGATGACGACGGGCCAGAGATCCGAACGCGAAGCAACCCCGTGGATGTTGATCTGTGTGTTGCCGCCCGAGCCATTGACCTGGGCACCCTGGGCGTTGTCCGCGGAGAAGACAGGTACCGAGGAAGGAAGAGGCTGCGGGGCAGGACTGACGGACGACGCCTTGTAGCCATCGTCGGAAGAATCCGGGCGGGCCCTACTCGTTCCAGACGTCATGCTCGTCGAGCCTTCGACACTTGGTAGCCGTTGGCACGCTGCCAGGTATCTGGCGCGCACGGTAGCGGCAACGCTAATCGGTGGTGCGCGCGGCTCACAAGAGCGCGTCAGGAGCGCACGGCGATAGCTTCCACTCCGGGTACCTCGTCGCCTGAGCCTCGCTAGCATTGCGGGCAGAACCGAAGGCTTCGCGGCAACGGGGGAAACACACATGGAAATTGAGGCGGCATCAGTGGTGATAGGAGCCCTTGTGGCCGGGGGTGCGCAAGGGCTGCAAGACACGGCGAGTGCGGCGGTGCAAGACGCTTACGCCCGACTGCGTGGCCTGATTGTGGGATGGTTCAAGGGGGACAGTAGGGCGGAGGCCGTGATCGACGAGTGCATCGAGAGCCCGGAGAGGGGGCGCACGACGCTCGCGGCCGCCCTGCAGGAGAGCGGAGCGCTGAACGACCCAGCAGTTATGGAAGCGGCGCAGCACCTCATGACTCTTCTCGATCCGACAGGCCCCGGGCAGGGGCAATACACGATCAGCATCGACAATTCGTCAGGCCTCCAGGTGAACCACCAGGGCGGCAATGTGCAGGTAAACACCTTCAACAGCTGACTATCGGCGATGGGCGGCACGGCAACTATCGTGGGCGCTGGCCTGGCTGGCGCGGCCGCGGCCTGGCTTCTGACCCGACGCGGGTTCTCGGTCGAGGTCTACGAACAGGCGCACGTGGTGGGCGGTCATGTACGTACGGAGTGGTTCCGGGGCATCCCTTACGAGCCTCATGGAGCCCATATCTTCCACACTGATCACCGCTCTGTCTGGGACTTGGTTTCGAGTACGGTCGAATTCGTTCCGTATCGACATCGCGTCCTCACGCGGCTTCGGGGCCGTCTGGTCTCGTGGCCGCCGCAGAGGGCCGAGTTGTGTGCGTTGGCGGACTTCACTGACATCGCGCTGGAGCTGGCAGACCGGCCCGGAGCTGTGGACGATTCCGACTTCGAGTCGTACTGCGTCTCCGTGCTCGGGCCGACGTTGTACGGCGAGAGCGTTCGCGGATACACGGAAAAGCAGTGGGGGCGACATCCGCGCACCCTTTCGGCAGCCGTTGCCAGGGGCCGTGTGGAGCTTCGGAACGACGGTTGCCATGACTTCTTCCGGGATGCCTACCAGGGGTGGCCCCGCCGAGGTTACGGGGGCCTCGTCGAGGCACTCCTCCGCCGAGCGGTCGTTCACCTCGGATGCCGGATCACACTCAAGGATCTGCCGGAAGTATCGCAAGCGGGTCGGCCGGTGATCGTGACGTCCGCGCTGGACGACTTCCTCGGTGAGCCCGGTGCCCTTCAATGGAGAGGGGTGCGGTTGCAACCCGTGTACCTGCCGGAGACCGCCCTCGCTCAACCTGCGATGGTCGTCAACGAACCCTCTGCAAACCTTGCGTGGACACGGTCCATTGAGACTAAGTGGGCACTCCCCGAACTGCACGACCGACTCGGCACTCTCGTACTGAGGGAGTACCCCGGCGCGGAGGCCAAACACTATCCGGTTCTGGACGCGGTCGGCGAGAACCAGCGGACGCAGCGGGAGCTGGAACACCGACTCCTCGGCCAGTCCCGGAATCCCATTCACACGGCCGGCCGGTTGGCCACCTACTCGTACATCAACATGGATGTCGCGATTCTGCAGGGACTACGCGCCGCAGAAAGGGTTGCGGCCCAAGAGGAGAGCTGATGATGCCGCACGGACTCCCATGGACAGCCGGGAGTTTCCGGGGGCTTGCCACCGTGCCACGCAGAAGCTCGATCAAGGATGTCAGGATTGGTGCCGCGCCCCGATCTCCGGCTTCCCGTTGAGCGACGACATGACCCGATCAACGTGTCGTGCGCGAGCAGCGGGAACTGCGTTGCGACGGAGCACGGAGGGCACCGGTCCCAGCTCTCAGCGGGACCCAGCTGTGATGAAGGTGACGCCGTCATCTGTGAACAGGGCAATCCCTGCGCCCGGGCAGGGCAGTACATGCCGGATGCGTGCGCCGGCGTCATAGCTCTCGCTGTCCTCGTGCAGTACGGCAGCGAGTTCCGGCGGCGCCGAGCTAGCGCCGCGGTCGCCGGGCTTGTCGGATGGCTCCTGCGTGGACTCTTCCTTCCACTCCAGGGAGAATCCCGTCAGCAGGCTGCCGCTGACGGCATAGAAGCGGCCGGGCTCGGAGTCTTCTGCGGCCACCACTTGGTCCACCCGGTGGTCCAGATGGAACACACCTCCCTCGATACGGGGCAGCCGCGGTCTGCGCCACCAGCGGCGCCGTACACGCTCGGGGTCGGTCGCGGCGGCGGGCAGGAAGTAGACCTCCAACGTGGTACCGGGTGTGGGATAGGTACGTAGACGCGGGCGAAGGGCTGTCATGCGGCCGCCGGCGTCGATGATGGCATCCGATGCACGCAGTGCATCGGGAGTTGCGTACCATCTCCCGTCCGCGTCGGGCGGGAGCAGATGGATCGGGGTTACCTCTGCCCGGTCCGTCGAGACCATCCGCCAGGCCCGGCCGCCTGGCATGCGGCTGTGCGCGGGCGGGATGCAGAGGTAGGGGCCGCGGCTGGCGTAGACGTGCAGGGATCCCGGCTCCTCCCGTTCGGGACGCGATTCCCTCCTGGTGTCACACCAGCGTTCTACGATCCCCCGTCATGACCGATGACATGCTCGACTACGCCCGGCCTGGTCCGCTCACCCTCTTCACCCCCGACCAGCTCGGCCTCATCAGGGGCCTGCCGGACGACCCGGTGGGGGTGTGCGCCGCCGTACAGGGCCTCGTCGTTCAGCCGACCGACGCCGCCGCCCTCGGTGTTCCCGAGGAGCGGCTCGCGGAGAAGAACATCCGGCCGGTGAGCGCACTGGTCGCCACCTTGACGGAGTTGGATCCCGCTCCGCTCCACCGTGCCCGGACACCGGAGACGCGGGTGGTGGGGACATGCCGCCACTTCGCCACCCTCGCCTGCGCGTTCCTGCGGGCACGGGGCATCCCCTCCCGGGCCAGGTGCGGCTTCGGCATGTGCTTCCAGGAGGGGCGCGGACTCGACCACTGGATCACCGAGTACTGGCACGCAGCCGAACAGCGCTGGGTACGTGTCGACACCGAGCACCTGGGCCACGGTTTCGTCGAGCGCCCGGACGACCTCGCGCCGGGCGAGTTCCTCACGGGCGGCGAAGCGTGGACACGGCACCGCGAGGGCCTCATCGATCCGGCCCGGTTCGGAGTGCTCGGCACCGACCACGCCTGGGGCCCCGCCGAGATCAGCGGCAACGCGGTCCGCGACCTCGCCGCGCTCCGCAAGCTGGAAATGCTGCCCTGGGACGAGTGGGGCCGGATGACCGAGGCCTACGAGGGCACGACGGGCCCCGATTACGACCTGCTCATCGACAAGGTGGCCGAGGCATGCGCCGCCGGAGTTCCGGCCACGCTGGCGGGCCTGTCGGCCACGGAGGAACTCGCGGTTCCACCGCACATGATCACCTGACGTCCGGAGCACCGGGCCGGGACGCGGAGACGGTCGGGGGAGGGACTGGCCGGCGCCGGAAGCCACGGGCCGGGGGTGTGAGGTCTGCGCGACGGCTACCGGGTCAGGCGGGTCCCCTCAGTTCCCGGCCGGTGACCATCTCGGATTCGATCCGTACGAACACCGCGTTCCGCAGTGGCATCCAGGAGGTCGGGCCGACCTGCGCCAGCCGTTCGTGCTCCGCGCGGTCGGTCACGAGGGTGGCGCGGCCGGTGACGACGACGCTCCACCCGGACCGGGTCTCGGCGTCGAACTCGTCCGCCTCGAAGGCGACCACCACACGGTCGATCGCACGGGCGAGTTCCGAGTCCGACGAGGTGCACAACAGAACGGAGCCGTCCGTGTCCAGGCAGAAGTTGACCGGGAGGACCGCGGGCAGGGCCTGCCGGGTGTACACCACGCGGCCGACCGGGACCTTCGCCAGGAGGCGGAGGCACTCCTGCCGGTCGAGTTCGTGAATCGTGTCTTCCTGGGACATCCAGCCATCGTCCCTGCCCGCACCGGGACCGAATAGGGCCGGTCGGCCCTACTGAGGGGGAGCCGAAGGGCCTGCCCGAGCCCGAACGACCCGAGAACGGGCTCCCGCCCCAGTCACCCGGGCTCGCCCACCCAGGTTCGCCCGTCGGCAGGCCTCGCCCCCTCTACAGGCCCGCCCACCGGCCTGGGCTCGCCCGTCCTACAGGCCTGCCCGTCGGACGGGCCCGCCCACCAGCCCGGGCCTGGCCACGAACAGAGGCTCGCTCACCAGCCCGGGCTCGGCCACCTACCCGGGCTTGCCCCCAGCCAGAGGCTCGCCCACGGGCAGGGTCCCGCCCATAGGCACGGGCCCGGCCACCCCCGCTAGCCCACCGGCAGAGGTTCCCGCACCATGAACACGTCCACCGGATCCTCCGCCTCGACCACGAACCCGTGCCGCTCGTACAGCCTCCGGGCCGGACTGCCCTGCAATACGTTCAGCCGGACCCGGGCACCGGTGCGGTCGCACCGCTCCAGCAACTCGCTCAGCACGCCCGAGCCGATCCCGCACCCCTGGAGATGCGGCGCCAGGTAGAAGTGCTCGAACCACCGGGCGTCCTCCGCCGGACGCAGGGCCACGGAGCCGGCGAACTTGCCGCCGACCTCGATCACCCAGGTGTGGGACGGGTCGAACGCGTCCCGCAGTCGTTGACGCACGCGCTGCGGGTCATAGCGCCCGAGCCGCTCCAGATCCGGCCGCATCACCACGGCACGCAACTCGACCACCGCATCGACGTCCCGAAGCGACGCCGGACGAAGATCCCAATCAACCATGATCATCAGACTATCGCGCGGGATGGATCAGAGACCCGCGGCCTTGCGTTCGTCCTCCGTCAACGGAGGGCCGTCCAGCAGGGGCTTCTTCCGGCCGAGGAAGACACGAAAGAGCATGTCGGGGGCGAGGAGCCGGGCGGGGGGCCGTTCCATGCTCATGACGTCCAGGAGGACCCGCAAGGCGTGGGGGTTGCGCGCCCCGGCGTCGACGGCGCGGTCGATGAACCTGGCGGCAGCGCGTTCCAGTCCGCTCGGCGCCTCGTCCGTGGCACCCGGGTAGAGGGCGTCCTGGCCCACGGCGAGATCCCAGGCCTGCCCGACGGGGCGTGCCGCGCGACGCTGGATGAGCCGGGCCGTCTCCGGGGAGCCGATGTCCTGCCTCGCGAGCACGTTCCTGAGCTCCAGGACGCTCTGCGCGGCAGCGGTCAGGCCATGTCCGTACACCGGGTTGTATCCGGCGATGGCGTCCCCCAGAACGGCGAAGCCGGACGGCCACCCGGGCACCTTCTCGAAGTAGCGCCGCTTGTTGGCCGTACTGCGAGTCGTGACGACATCGGTGAGTGGTTCGGCCTTGGCGAGAAGGTCGCCGATGACGGGATGGGCGAGGGAACGGGCGAAGGGCACGAACTCGTCGTTCTCGCGGCTGGGCTGGCCTCCCCTGCTGCCGGAGAGCGTGACGAGCCAGCGGCCCTCCTCGATGGGGAGGATGATGCCGCCCCGGCCCGGCGGCCGCGAGGGATCCGCCTGCACGTTGACGATGGGGAAGTCCTCGCCCGTGGAGGCGGGGGCGCGGTAGATCCGGCTCGCATAGCCGACACCGGCGTCGACGACCTTCTCCTGGACCGGCGGCAGCCCGAGGCCGGCCAGCCAGACCGGTGCGCGGCTCGCCCGCCCCGTAGCGTCGATGACCAGGTCGGCCGACAGGGTCTCCGCTCCCTCGGCGCCGCGTATGCGCACCCCCGTCACGTGGCCGGAGCCGCCTTCGAGGGCGAGGAGTTCGGTCCGCTCGCGCACGGTCACACCGGACCCCCGGAGGACCTCGGCGCGGATCGTCGAGTCGAGCAGGTCGCGGCTGCACACGAGGTTGACGTGGTGGGCGTTCTCGAACCGCCTGAACCACTGTCCGGAGGGAGCCTTGCTGACCATGCCCGACATGATCGGCACGCGGCGGGCGCCGCGAGCGACGAGCTGATCCGTGATGCCGGGCAGCAGTTCTTCCAGAGCCAGCACCCCACCCGACCACAACAGGTGCGCGTGGCGGGCCTGAGGCAGTCCCTTGCGAGGGGCGGGCAGTCGGGGCAGGACGTCGGACTCGATGACCGTGACGTCCGCGTGGCCGGAGAGTACGGCCGCCGTGAGCATGCCGGTCATCCCTCCTCCGATCACGAGAGCGGCAGGCCGGCGACCGGACGTTCTCTCGGGCATTGGCGGAAGCACCCTTTCTGGCGGCCGTCCGGCCGTGACGGCTCCTGTCAGGCAGTTGCCGCCAGGAGCACCGAAGTTCGAACTGCGGGGAGACAACGTACCTTCACGACCGCGGCGGTTGGGATCCCTCCTGCCGCACGTCGCGCAGGGCCGCGCGCCGACGGGCCGCCGCGACGATGGGCGAGGACCCGATGGCCCGGGCGAGCCGGACCCTGGTGTGGGGGCGTTCCACGGTTTCGAGCAGGCTCACCTCGGTTGTGCGGTAAGCACTGTGACGCTCCGTCACATGAATGCGTGCCGCGGCCAGCATGGCGGCGTCCGCCACCACCCGCGCGTCCTCCAGCACCGTCTGCCGCGCCCGGCCGGACTCCGCCGGTGCGGCCGACTGCCGAAGTGCCTCGGCGTAGGCGGCGTCACGGATCTCCAGGTCCAGGTAGGGCCCACAGGCCAGGACACCGTCCAGGATCGTGATCTCCTGCTGGGTCAGGCGTACCACGGGCGAGGTCCACCAGCGGAACTCCGCCGTCGCCGAACCCCGCAGGTCGCGCAGCTCCGCCCAGAGCGGCTTCTGGAGCCGGTAGCGGTTCCAGGCGCGCGCGTTGTCCGCCAGAGGCGGGCCGAGGCGGGGCAGCGCGAAGCCGGTGGCGACCAGGACGCCGGCGAGCGCGACCAGCGGCGGTGACACGTCGGTGCTGAGGAAGTCCCAGTCACGGCCGGTCCAACGGGCCGCCAGGGAGGCGTACTTCGCCGCTTGGTAGGACAGGTCGAAGCAACTGCCGATCACGATCAGGGTCAGGCCCGTGTGGGTGATTCCGGTGACCATCCGGAGCCAGCCGAGACACATGCCCGTCAGAATGACGGTGGCGAGGGTGTGAAACGCCAGATACAGCAGGATCATTTCGCGCATGTACGGGGTGTTGGCGTAGTAGGTGTCCAGGTCCCGTGTCCGCTCGACGGGCGCGTCGGCCAGTGCGAACAGCACGACGATCCCGATGATCACCACCGTGTAGAGGGCCACCACCAGGAGCATCCGCCGCTTGACCTCCGGGAGGGGCCCGCCCCGCCACACGATCATCAGGACGATGTAGGCGGCGCTCAGCGCGGACATGCCGCAGTACACGAGCGGTCCGGAGAAGTTGGATATCCCGGTGAACGCGTTGACCGCGGTGATCGTCGGGGGCGCGGAGAACAGGCACACGGCGGAGCCGATCAGCAGGATCGCGCTGCTGGGCATGATCGCGGGGTCGCGCCATGTCTCCCTCAGCGAGGGGACTTTGATCGCGAGGGCGATGAGCAGGATGGCGCCGGGGATGTAGAAGACCAAGCCGCTGCCGTTCATCGATCACGGCCCTTCCGGGTGCGGACCGGGCGCGGGCTCGCGGCGGCCCGGTCGGGACCCGGGGCGGGCGCTGCGGATGGGCTCATGTGGATGATTTCTCGCCATCCTCGACGTGTTCGACAGCAGGACGGGGCGGCGCCGCCGAATCCGTGCGGACGGCGGCCGCGACGGGTGAGCTGCGCAGGGCACGGGACACCCCCAAGAGAGCGGCTCGCGCGGTCGGGACGGCCGAGTCCCCGGGAGCGTGCGGTGCGCGGGTGCGGCCCTGGCGGGTGGCCTGCGCGGCCGCGCGGATCATCGCCGCCTGACCGACGAGAACGGCTTCAGGGCCGCTGCTGCCGGCGGCTTCGGCGGCCGACTGCGCGTGTGCCCGGACGTCGTCGTCGAGCTGCGGACGTACGAGGCTCAGCCCGTCCTGGATGCCCGCCTCGCGTCGGGTCAGGTGCACCTGGGGCGAGGCGTACCAGCGGATGGGCGCGGCCAGGGAGGTGCCGGGGCTGGCGCCACTGAGTTCGTTCCACAGCGGCCCGAGCCGTACGAAGGCGACAAGGGTCCGTCCGATGCCGACCGCCCAGGGGCCCACCAGGGGCAGCAGGAATCCGACGATGGCGAAGGGAGCGGCCATGGCCGAGACGAGTGGGGAGAAGGTGGTGCTGAGAACGTCCCAGTCCCGGCCGGTCCTGTGAGCGGCCACCGCGACCAGCTTCAGGCTGCTGAAGGAGAGATTCAGCAGCCAGCCGACGCACAGGATCCACAGGCCGGCACGCAGCCAGCCGTGGACCTGGAGAGCCCAGCGCCAGCACATCATCGTGGTGACGAGAGCGGCGGTCATGTGCGCCAGCAGGTACAGCATGATCATCTCGCCGATGTAGGGCGTCGACGCGTAGTACGTGTCGAAATCGGTTCGACGTTCCACCGGAGCGTGACCCAGGCCGAACAGCGCGACCAGCGCGGCGACGACCAGTGTGTATCCGAGGAGCCAGTGTCGCGAGACCCGCCGTACGTGCTCGGGCGAGCCACCGCGCCAGTGGACGATCAGCAGCAGGCAGGAGGCGCTGAACCCGCTGATGATGATGTACACCAGCAGACTCGACGCGTTCGGGACCCCGCTGATCCTGTTCACGGCGGCGATCGTCGGGGGCGCCGCGAAGAAGAATCCCGCGCCCCCCACGGCGATGACGACGCAGACCGACCGGACGAGCGGGTCCCGCCAGGCTCTCCACAGATCCGGAATCTTCACGCCGAGGCAGATCCACAGAGCGGCGGCGGGTATGTAGTAGTCGAAGGAGTCCACGGGTTCAGACCTGCCGACGACGGTTTCCCAGCGACGCGTTGATGCGTCCGGCGATGTCGTCGCGACCCGTCGCCGCACCGCCCGGCTCGCTCTCCAGCCATACGCGGAACCGCGTGGCCGCCAGCAGGCCGAACGTCTCGGCGGCCCGCTCCTCGCTGTGCTTGAACTCGGTGCGCGCGGCCACCCGGCGCACGGTCTCGTCCAGCTCGGGCAGATCCGGGCGGGTGGCCAGCATCCGGGTGGCCACGGAGTGCCCGACGGCGTGGTTGCCGCACGCGCCGTCGAGCAGATGCCAGACCTCGTGGAAGAAGATCGCCAGTTGATGGAGCGGTGTCGCACGCTCGTCGATCACGATGATGTCGCGGTCGGGCAGATCGAGCCAGAGACCACTGGCCGTCCGATGCGGGAACTCCTTGCGCAGGACGACGAGTTCGCGACCGGTCTTCGCGCCGACCAGGCGGATCAAGGCGTCGAACAGGGCGTCGGGCTCGGAGGGGACCGGCAGTTCCACACCGGTGACCAGCTCGTCGACCAGACGACGCATGACCCTTACCTTGCGCACTGTTCTCCCCAGGAAGTGCGAGAAGCCTGCGGCTTCGTGTCAGCGTTCTTCGCTCTGTACAGGTCGGCGCCGATCCGGGACGACGGCACGGTCGGCCTCCGTACGCAATATGCCAAACCCGCGCTTGCCGTGCACGGGCGAGCATCCGAAGGCGACATCGCGATGGGGCATATGATGCTGAACAAGTCCGATAAAAGCAGACCCGTGAGCGCTGGGCCGGATGACTGGATATAGCCGTCGTCCAGGTGGCCCGAACGGCTCCGGCGGCCGCGGCGGACGGGCGCGCCCCGCGGGTCTCCGGCCCCCCTGGACGGCTCGCGAGGGACGAGGACGACCGTGCCCGATGTGCCGAGTCACCGCCCGGAAGATCCGAAGGAGAACCGGTCATGACCCCATTCCCCACCGAGCGAGCCGTCCGGACCACCCCCGAGGGACTTCTGTGGGAACCCAGCGACCGCTGGGTGCGCGGCGTGCGCGGCGAGGTGACCGTCGTCGACAGCAGGCACCCCGTCCTCGTGTGGGAGCCGACCGTACCGGTCCCGCTGTACGCCTTCCCGCGCGCGGAGGTCCGCGAGGACCTGCTCCGCCCCGCGAAGAACCCCGCGACCGGCACGCACACCGGATCACGGATCTTCTACGACCTCGAGATCGGCGGAGAGCTCCAGGAGAACGCGGCCTGGACGTTCCCCGGCGCCGACCTGGCCGGACACATCGCCTTCGAATGGTTCGGCCGCGTCGGCCGGGGCCTCGACCACTGGTACGAGGAGGAGGAAGAGATCTTCATCCACCCGCGCGACCCGCACAAACGGGTGGACGCCATGGCCAGCACCCGGCATGTGCGGGTCGAGATCGACGGCACGCTCGTCGCCGACACCGTCCGCCCGGTCCTGCTCTTCGAGACGGCACTGCCGACGCGCTTCTACATCCCGCGCGAGGACATCCGCATGGACCTGTTCGTCCCCACCGGCCACCACACCGGCTGCCCCTACAAGGGCACGGCAGGCTACTGGTCGTTCCGGAACGGAGCCGCCCACGCCACGAACATCGTCTGGAGCTACCCGGACCCGCTGCCGGCGGTGGGCCCGATCAAGGACCTCCTGTCCTTCTACAACGAGGCGGTCGACATCACCGTCGACGGCGAAGCCCTGGAACGCCCCGTCACCCCCTTCACCCGAAGGGTCCCGGAGCGGACGCGGAAGTGAGCCCGGAGGCGGGGAGGCGGTTCAGGGGCGGACGCGGATCTTTCCACGCGGCGACCTGAGGATTACGCTTCGGCGCTGAAACGGCGAAGGCGGACGGGGGGCCGGGATGCGTGGTGCACGGATGCGCCAGATCATCGGGGGAGTCATCGGCGTAGGGTCCATCGTCGTATCCGTCGCGCTGCGCCTGCACAGTTGGCCGGAACGGGGCTTCGTCACGGTGATGCTGCTCGGCATGGGCGGCTTCGGTCTCCTCTTCCACCAGTGGCGCGTACGAGGCGAACTCGCCGCCCGGCCCTGGGTACTCGGCGGCGTCGCCCTGTGGGCACTGACCGTCGCGGTGGCCTCCGTCGACGACAGCGCGGCCGGGCCCGTCGCCGTCCTGACGGCACTGGTGGGCGTCACGGGTGCTCTCGTCAGCCTCACGCGCAAGGCGCGGCTCCGCGGGAAGCCGGATCCCGCGACACCCGACCACTGATTCCTCGGCAACCAGCCCCTCTTCGCCGGTGCTTGGATGCCGGGCAGCCTCGAACCGCGGCCTCGGCCTTAACTGCCCGGGCGGAAGCGGCGAGCGATCAACCGCGCAGGTGGCCGAGGACGGACCGCGCCGCGCGCTCCACGGCATCGCGGGCCCCCTCGGAACGATCGGTCGTCTCGAAGCCGTGCCGGCCCAGGGGCACGTCGATCACCTCGACCGCGGTGTCGCACTCCTTGGCGGCGGTCAGGAACTCCTCGACCGTCTCCGCGATCTCGGTGCGCTCCGACTCGACCCGGGTCAACACGAACGGCAGCCCCTCCGCCCCTCGAACGGCGACCGCCGGGCGGAACCGGGCATCGACGAGCCCCCAGTTCGGCATGGGAGCGAGGACCGGATACGTGGCCGCCACGCACCGCAGCCATGGAGGAGGCGCCGCGAGCCAGTCCGCCGAGAGCAGGCCGCCGACGGAGAAGAACCACAGGGCCACACGGTCGGAATCGACCCGCGGATCGGCCCGTACGAGGTCCACCGCCTCGGCGATGTCCTCGGCGGCCCGCCCGAAGTCGGCCAGATCCTGCAGCCGATGGTCCAGCGTCACGCCGACCGCCCCCAGGTCCGCCACGAGGCGCGCGTAGCCGACGAAGCCCGGCCAGTCGCGCGGAGTCGGCCGCACACCGGGGTGAACGGGACCACCGTGCACGAACACGACCGCCGGCCACGGACCTTCGGCTCCCGAGGGCTCGCCGGCGACGTCACCAGGGAGGTGGAGATCGACCCGCCCGATCCGCTCACGGCGCCGTTCCGGTACGTCGAGCAGGAACGGCCCGAGGTGCGCGGGCCGTTCGCTCACCGCGGCCCTCACCCGATGGCCTTCGCCCGCGGCGGCCCGGAGGAGTATCGCGGCCACCTCCTGCGCACGGGAGAGCATCGGCCAGTGTCCGGTGTCGAGTTCGAAGAAGGTCACACGAGGCTCGGTGAGTGCCAGGAACCGGGGGTCCCCCAACCCCACCAAGCCCTCGACCATCGCGATGCTCGAACCGTTCCCGGTGCACAGGACGCCGGTCGCCGGCAGCGCGGAGACCGCCCCCGTCAGGCGCAGCGGCTGGATGAGCGTGCCCGCCGGCTGCGGTTCGGCGCTCTCCGCCAGCCGGGCGAGCGCGGCCGACGGGATGCCGGCGACGCTGCCCCAGCGTTGCCACGCCTCCGGCGACGGCGGCGGAGGGATCAGCCAGTCGTCCCCGCCCGCACCGGACCGGTGCAGCAACCGGGCGCGTACCGTCTCGTCCGGCACCAAGGCCAGCGCCTGGTCCCCGTGTTGTGGCATGCCGGCGTCCAGATGGACGATCCGGGCGACCCGCTCAGGACGTCGGTCGGCGGCGCCGAGCACCGGGTGGATGCCGTAACAGTGACCCACCAGAACCACCTCCGGCGCATCCAACTCGTCGATCAGCAGAAGCAGTTCGTCGATGTGCGTCTCGAGGTCCGTGCCCGGTCCGGCCGGACGCCCGGGGTCGCCCATGCCGCTGAGAGTCACCGGATGGACCTGCGCCCCCGACTCCCGTAACCCTGCGGCCACTTCCCGCCAGATCCAGCCGCCGGTGTGGGCGCCTGCCACCAGGATGAAGGTCGTCATCGCTGTCTCCTCGTACCGGGTTCCACGGGCCGGGCGTACCGGCGCTCCGCGCTCGCCGGTACGGTAGGAACTCCCCCTGAGGGAGGTTCAAGTCCGTGTCCCCCGACACCATGTGGAGCATCGGAGAGCTCGCCGAGCGCGCCGGAGTCACCGTCAAGACCGTCCGCTTCTACTCGGACCGTGGCCTGCTGCCCGAAGGCGCCCGCAGCTCGGGCGGTCACCGCCGCTACGGCCCCGAGGCGCTCGACCGCCTGCACCTGATCCGTTCGCTGCGCACCCTCGACCTGCCGGTGCCCGAAGTGGAGCGGATCCTCGACCAGGACGACACCCTGGAGGACGTCGTCGCGGGGCAGCTGCGGCAGATCGGCTCGCGGCTCACCGCCCTGCGCTGGCAGGAAGCGGCCCTCCAACTGCTCCGGGACTGCGCCCCCGAGGAACGCGCCGCTCGTCTGCGGCTGATCGGCGCCGTGTCCGTACCGCCCAGCACCGCGCCACTGGCCCGCTTCTGGCGGCGCTGGCTGCCGCCGCGGCTCCCGGCCCGGCTCGTCTCCGCGATCGTGGAACACTCCGTCCCGCAACTCCCCGAAGGCCCGACACCGGCCCAGGTGCTGGCCTTCACCCGGCTGCACGCCTTCGTCACCGCCCCGTGCCCCGGCACCGACAACGGCCAGCCCGCGGCGCATCAGCCCGACGGCGGCCGTCCGGCCGTGCTCTACGACGGTCTCGTCGAGGCGTACGCGCTGGCCTCGCCCCAGTTGCGCGCGCACCGGACACCGCGAGCGGGCGACGCACTCGACTGCTTCGTCTCCGCCTACGCCCGCTCCCGAGACGCACGGGACACGCCCGCATTCCGCCGCGGGCTCAGCGGGCAACTCGCCGCCGACCCCCGTATCGACCACTACTGGAACCTCACCGCCGAGATCACCGCCTCACCCGAACCGACCCCCGGCGCCATCCACGACTGGCTGTGCTCCGCACTGGACGACGAGGTCGCCCGGGCGGGCTGAGCCTGGCATCCCCCCGGTTCCGTCCCTTGTGTTCTCCGGAAGTGGGACGCGAAGATCACGGGACCGACGGACCATGGGGTTCCGCCGGTTGACGGTGGGGGAGAGCGGTGGCGGGAGAGATACGTCTGCTGGGGCAACCGGACCCGACGGCGCAGCGGCGCGCCATGATGCTCGCGGTGCTCCTCCTGATCGCCATGGCCTGGCACTCCTTCATCGACTGGTACATGGAACGGGATCTGGTGACCGGCAACCAGGGGCCGTTTCCAGCGCAGTTGGGGTCGGAGGCACCGGCCGCACCGACACATGCCGCGCACCGGTCCTACCGCCCCGAAGCACTGGTCCACGGACTGGCCGTCGACTCCACCCACTCCGCCGTCATGGCACTGAACGTGCGTACGGGCGAGGAGTACTGGCGTTACGAGCGCCGCGACCACCACGGCGACCTCGCGTCGGTCGAGGTGTCGGCCGACACGGTGGTGGCCTGGTTCGAGGACGGGAAGCTGGTGGGCATCGACCTGCGCACCGGGCGCGTACGGTGGCGCACCGACTTCTCGCGGAACGGCTTCCAGGACCTTCACATCGGCGCGGGCCAGGTCGTCGCGCAGACCCCCGGCGGTGTCGCCGCCTTCTCCGAGCGCGACGGAGACGAACTGTGGCGGCTGAGACAACCCCGGTCCTGCGAGGACCCCGGGCCCTGGAACGCGTACGACTTTCCGGAGCACCTGACCGTCGTGGAACTGAGCTGCACGACCTCGGGTGACATGGCCGGTGTCGTGATCGGTGTCGACAACCGCACCGGCGCCACCCTGTGGACCCGTGCGGTGCGGCAAGAGGTCCACCAGGCCGACGACCACACCCTGGTCGCGGACTCCCCGACGGATTCCGGGAACGTGGGCGAAGCGGCCCGCGTCCAACTCCTGGACGTCGGCCGGCACGGTGCCGAACCGCGGGCCGAATTCACCAGCGACGAGTGGTTTCCCATGGACGCGCGGGAGGGGGTCGTCATCTCCGCAGGCGAGGACGTACCGCCGGACAGTGCTCACAGCACCGTCCTGACGGCCTACGACACGGGGATCGGCGAGCGCGCCTGGGAACGCCGGGCCGCGGCGGGCCTCTCGTTCGGCTGGGCCAGGATCGCCGACGGACGGGTCTACGTCGTGGAGAACTCGACGGTCCTCGAAGAGTACGAGGACCGGGACCTCCAGGCCGACCTGCTCGTCCTGGACGTCCACAGCGGAAAGCTGCTCCACCGGCTGCGTCTGCCGCACCTGACCGTGCCGGACGACATGCGGCTGACCGACCTCGAGGTCGAGGAGGTCGGTGACGGCGCTGTCCGTGTCGGGTTGCTCGAGTCGTCGCACGAGGTATGGATCGTGACGTGAGCGACCCGAGCGGGAAGGTCGAGGAGGCGGCTCAGAACGCCCACCGCGTATGGGTGTAGACCCCGTCGTCCCGGCCGAAGCCGTAACCGGTGGCCGGAGCGACCGCGTACACCACCGCGTTTCCCTTGCGGAACGCGTCCCCGATCCCGTGGAAGGTTCCCTCCGGGGAGGTGATGTGCGGCCCGTACTTCCTTTCGTACGCGGTGATCACCTCTTCCACGACGGCCGGATCGGAGACCGGTGAGGCCTCGCCCTCGATCACGACGTCGAGGCCTTCGGTGAGCGAGTTCGCGCCGGTGGTCAGCGCGCAGTGACGGTTGTGAGCGAGGTTCTTCGCCTTCTGCTCGCCCGGGCCGGTCGAGAAGTACAACACTCCTTCGTGCCACGCGGCGATCACGGGGGTGACGTGCAACCGGCCGTCGGGCCGGACGGTCGACACCCAGAAGATCTCGGCGGCCTCCATCGTGCGCAGGGCCTCGGCCCATTCGGTGGCCGTGACGTCCGCCGCTCCCGGGCGGGGAGAGAGCGCGGAGCTGTAGCGGGCGTCGAGCTCGGTGGCGGGCTGCTGCACGGGTTCCTGTGTCGGCATGACGGAACTCCCTTCCTCTTCCTGACAACGACTCCTCGGCCGCCCCGAATTCATCGCCGCGGCCGCTCTCTCGTCGGATCACGCGCCCCGGTGGCCGGATCAGGGGGAGACGATGGCGCTGAGTCCGTAGTCCAGCTCCGAGCCGTCGACGAGAACCGCCTCGACCGTGCGCGTCCGGGGGTCGATGTCGGCCACGACGCCCTCGCCCGCGTAGCGCGGGTAGCCCGTCTCGCCCGTCTCTCCGGTCGCCTCGACGTCGGCCGACCGCACGGCAGCCTCCTGGACGGAGGTGGCGTCCGTGTGCTCGACGTACTCGGGTACCAGCAGGACGGTGAAACGCTGAGATTCGGTAGTCACGCTCCGGTATTCAAGCGTCTCGCACGGCACCCGTCGCGCAGGCGCACGGTAGTTCTTCGCACCCCGGTGGTCTGCGGTTCCCCGCGCCCCGGCGGTCCGCGACTCCGCGCACCCCCGGCGGTCTGCTCTTCCTCGGGCTCCCTGCCGTCTGCGGCTCCACGCACCCCAGAGCCGTCGGTTCCTCGCACCTGGCGGTCGGCCGAGCGGGCGACGGCGGTGGGATGCGCCGCGCGTCGGGGGAAGGCATCGATCATCTTGTCCGCGGACGGCCGGGCGACGCGCCGGCCGTCGAGAACAGATGGGCGAACCGTGAGGAACAGGGCGACGCAAGCACGAACACGCAGGTCCGCACCGGCCGACGGCCGTGCGGGGTGGGCCCGTCGGCTCGCCGCCGTCACGGGAGTCCTCGTGCTCTGCGCACTGCCCACAGGACCTGCGGGCGCGTCCCAGGAGAGCGGGCCCTCACCCGCCAGGCCCCCGCTGTTCGTCTCCGACTACGGCAACAACCGTGTGGTGCGGCTCGCGGCGATGGGCGACGGGCAGACGACGGTGCCCATCGACGGTGTCGTACGCCCGACCGGTCTGGCGTGGGACGCGGCCCGCGATCTCTACGTCTCCGACACGGGCAACAACAGGGTGCTGAAGCTGGAGGAGAAGGGCGGCGCGCAGTCCACCGTCCCGACCGTCGGCCTCTCCCGCCCGCTGGGTCTCGCCGTCGACGCCCACGGCACGCTGTACATCGCCGACAGTTTCAACGACCGCGTCGTGAAGGTCCCCTCCGACGGCAGCGGGCAGACCACCGTCCCCACCACGGGACTGCTCCACCCCTGGGGCCTGGCCCTGGGCACCGGCGGCGACCTGTACATCTCCGATTTCGTCAACGACCGCGTGGTCAGGATCGCCGCGGACGGCAGCGGCCAGACCACGGTCCCCACGGTCGGCCTGTCCCAGCCGACCGGCCTCGTCCTGAACGCCGCCGGCGACCTCTACATCGCGGACAGCGGCAACAACCGTGTCGTCAAGGTGTCCGCGGCCGGCGGTGCGCAGAGCACGGTGCCGATCACCGGACTGAGCGATCCGCTGGGCCTCGCCCTGGACGGCCGCGGCGGCCTGTACGTGGCCGACGGGTTCAACAACCGGGTGGTACGAGTCGGCGAGACCGGCGGCCGTCAGGTCACGCTCCCCGCCTCCGGGCTCAACACCCCGACCGGTCTCGCGTTCCCGCCGACCGACAAGCGGCCCCGCCGGTCATGATCCCTCCGCCACGGGGATGTCCACGGGCTTGAGCGGGGTGTCGCCGGCGTCGGCCTCGGGCATGGGTCTGCCACGCAGTTCCGGGGTCTTCGCGCCGACCCAGAGAACCGCGAACAGGCACAGGAGGCCGCCGCTGACCAGGGCGGTGGCCCCCGAGGTCCAGCCCGCCACGACGCCGCCGCGCAGGTTGCCGAAGTTCGGTCCAGCCTGGCCGACGATCGTCTCGGCCGCTGTCACCCGGCCCAGCAGGGCGTCCGGCGTGTGCGTCTGGACGATCGTGCTGCGGGCGATCACGGAGAGGGCGTCGGCAGCGCCCGCCACGACCAGGAGCGCGAGTCCGGCCCACGGGTCGCGCACCAGGCCGAAGGCCGCCAGGGCCGCACCCCACAGCCCGGCCCCGCACAGCATCACCGGCCCGGGACGCCCCAGCCGCGTGATCGTCCCGGACAGCGCGGACGCGGCGATGCCGCCGACGGCGAGCACGGACAGGAACAGACCGAGGGTGCGCGGACTGCCGCCGAACCGTTCGGCGTTGACCAGCGGGAACAGGCTGGTCGGCATCGAGAGCACGGTGGCGGCCAGGTCGGTGATCAGCGCACCGCGCACCGCACGGTGCCCGGCCAGGAAGCGCAGTCCGTCCAGCACCCCGTGCAGCCCGGCCCGGGACGGTTCGCCCTCGGGCGGCAGAGCGGGCAGCCCGAACGCTCCGTAGAACGAGAGCCCGAAGGACAGGGCGTCGACGAGGTAGCACGGTCCGATGCCGGCCCAGCCGAGCAGGATGCCGCCGAGGGCCGGACCGACGAGCATCATGGCCTGACCGCTGATCTGCTGGAGCGCCAGCCCGGCCGCCACCTGCTCCTTCGGCAGCAGCCTCGGCACGAACACGCCCGCCGCCGGGGCACCGACGGCCGAGCAGAACGACTGCGCGGCGACCAGGGCGAGTACGCCCGCCACCGGAACATGCCCGGTGAAGCCCTGTACCGCCAGCAGCAGCGAGACGGCCGCCTGACCGACGTTCGCGGACAGGTAGATCCGCCGACGGTCGCCGCGGTCCGCCCAGGAACCGGCGAACAGTCCGAACACGACCATCGGCAGCGCCTGCGCCAGCCCCACCGCGCCGGTCCAGACCGTGCTGTGCGTCATGTCCCAGACCTGGTACATGACGGTGACCATGGTCATGAAGCTGCCGAGTACGGAAACGGTCCGGCCGATCAGCAGACGCCGGAAGGCCGGGGACGTACGCAATGGGCGGACGTCGATCAAGGTTCGGGTCAGGCTCATGAGGGACGGTGGGTCACGCGGGGGTCGTTCACGTCGCGCAGGGTAACCGCCACCCTCCGGCCGGGGCGAATCGTTTTCGGCTCAACCGCCACCGTCCTCGGCCCGGACCGAACGCGAGGTATGCCGCGCCGCCGGCGGACCGGGGCGTCAGTCCGTCCGGCGGCGCGCCTGTTTCACCTCGCGGTGGACGGCCCAGGCGTCGGCGACCGGGCCCAGGTGGCCGAGCTTGTCCGGGTTGAGCACCGAGCGGATGGCCTGGATCCGACCGTCGAGCACATCGAGCGCCAGCGTGTGCAGGATCTTGCCGTCCGAGGTTCGGAAGACCGCCCCGGGCTGCCCGTTGACCTCGTGCGGCTCGAAGGTGACGTCGACCCGGGCCAGCACCGGGAAGGCGGCGGCCAGGAGCCGGGCCACGTTCTCCGCGCCGACGACGGTCCGGGCCAGAGCCGGGGCGTTGCCCCCGCCGTCCCCGACCATCTGTACGTCGGCCGCCAGCAGACTGCGCAGGGCGCCCACGTCTCCGTCCCTCAGTGCGTCGAAGAAGCGCTCCGCCAGTTCCTGGCGCTCCTTGCGGTCCGCTTCGAACCGCGGCCGGCCGGCCTTCATGTGGCGGCGCGCCCGCACCAGCAATTGCCGGCACGCCGCCTCCGAACGCCCCACCGCCGTCGCGATCTCGTCGAACCCGAAGGCGAACACCTCCCGCAGCACGAACACCGACCGCTCCAGCGGGCTGAGCCGTTCCAGCAGGAGCAGCGCCGCCATCGACACGGAGTCGGCCAGTTCCGCCGAGCGCTCCGGATCCTCGTACGGATCACTCAGCAGCGGCTCGGGCAGCCACGTTCCCGCGTACTCCTCCCGCCGTACGCGCGCCGAGCGCAGTACGTCGATCGACACCCGCGTCACCGTGGCCGACAGAAAGGCCTTCGCCGAGGTGGGCAGGGTCGTGGAGCGGTCGAAGCGGAGCCAGGTCTCCTGCACCGCGTCCTCGGCCTCGCTGACGCTGCCCAGGATCCGGTAGGCGATCGAGAACAGCAGCGCCCGCAGCTCCTCGAACTCCTCGGCCTTGTTCATGCCTGTTCCCCTTTCCCTCGCTCCTGCCCTGCCCCGGTCGCCGATCAGTGGAACTGTCCCGGCTCGTAGTCGCCGGCCGGCTGCCGGGCGATGATGTTCAGCCGGTTCGCCGTGTTCATGAAGGAGACCAGCATGACCAGGGCCGTGAGCTGTCCCTCGTCGTAGTGCTTGACGGCACGCGCCCACACCTCGTCGCCGACCCCTTGGGCCGCGTCCGCGACCCGGGTGCCTTCCTCCGCGAGCTCCAGCGCGGCGCGCTCGGCCTCCGTGAAGACCGTGGCCTCCCGCCAGGCCGCGACCAGGTTCAGCCGCACCGAGGTCTCACCGGCGGCCGCGGCCTCCTTGGTGTGCATGTCGATGCAGACGGCGCATCCGTTGATCTGGCTCACCCGCAGCGACACCAGCTCCTGCGTCGCGGCCGGCAACGCCGAGTCCTTCAGCGCCTTCCCGGCCGCCATCAGGTGCTTGAGGGCCTTGCCGGCGGTCGGGTCGGCGAAGTAGTTCAGTCGCGCTTCCATCGTGGACTCCTCGTGTTCGGCGGTGGCTACATCCCCGAGACGAGGCAGCCCGCCCACCTGTGACACGAACGGATGCGACCCGCGTCACATCGACCCGCGGGGCACGCGTGTACGGCCATCCGATCCTGGCCCGGCTGGAACAGGTCGGCTGGGTGGACAGCATCTGGGAGGACCCGACCGTCCACGAGGAAGCCGGCCGACCGCGTCGTCGCTTCTACCGGATCGCCAAGGACGGCGCCGAACAGGCTCGCCTGGCCCTCGCGCGTGCCGGTCGCGCCCGCAAGCAGCCGCTGCCCGGCTGGGCGGCCACGCGTCCGGTCGGCGCAGTAGCTGCGGAGGACGATGCCGAGCTACCTGGTGGTCCGGTCGGTTGAGCGTCCGCGAACGATGGCCTATGCACCGACTCGCACGACCGTGACGGGTAATCCAGCTCCTTGCGGGTACCTGCTTGCGGCGGCGCGTCGGCCACGGCTCGCCAGGGGTATCCGCCCCTCGATGCGGTGGGAGAGGGAAATGAGGCTTCGTGAATCGGCTCGGGCCGTGGCGTCCCGATGCTCGGCCGACATACTCAACGGCAGGTACCGTCTGGACGGCCTTCTTGGCTCGGGTGGTGCCGCGGATGTCCACCGCGGCTTCGATCTGCGGCTGAGGCGGTCTGTGGCAGTCAAGGTCTTCCGGCCCGAAACCGGTTTCGACACGGAGGAGACCTCTCAGGGCGAAGCCGCGATCCTGGCCCGCCTGCACCACCCAGGACTCGTCACCGCCTTCGACGCCGGACAGCACGACGGTCGTGTCTTCCTGGTCATGCAACTCGTCGAAGGCACCACGCTGAGGCGCCGCATCACCGCAGGTCCGCTGACCTTCGAGGACACCGCCGCACTGGGCTCCGGTGTCGCCCACGCGCTGGCTCACGCCCACGAGGAGAGCGTCGTCCATCGAGACGTCAAACCGTCCAACATCCTTCTCGATGCTTCTCACCGGCCCTACCTGACCGACTTCGGCATCTCCCGACTGCTGGACGCCACCACGCAGACCGCCACTGGGACACTGATCGGCACGGCCGCCTACCTCGCACCCGAGCAGGTCCTCGGACAGCCCGTCGGCCGGCCCGCCGACATCTACGCCCTTGGTCTGGTACTGCTCGAATGCCTCACCGGCCGGCTCGAGTACGACGGCGCCCCGCTGGAAGCGGCGATCGCGCGCCTGCACCGGCAACCCGCGTTGCCCCGCCATCTTCCACCACAACTCGCCGACCTCGTGCGGGCCATGACAGCCCTGGACGAAAACGACCGCCCGACAGCCGACGACTGCGCCCGCGCACTGGCCGAGTCGACGGAAACAGGGCAACTCGCGGTCAACCCCTTGCACCACGCGGAGAGTTCCGTGATCAGCCACACGCGGTCTCGCGCAGGGGGCCGCACACACGGCAACCCGCTGCCCGGCGGCAGGGAACAGGTGGCTGCGCGCACCAGGGCGGTGCGGAAGGGCCCCTTGGCCGTCGGTGTCGGCGTCGCTCTGGCCGCAGCCCTGGTGACTGCTCTTGGCGTCTCCGGCAATTCCACATCACACGGCGATGATCGAAGCGGGACCGGGATCACCGGCGTCCCCGACGCCGGGCGGAAGAAGCAGACCACGGCCCCTGCCGGGAAGGTTCCCTCCGAACGCACCGGCACCGGCCGCCCCGCTGACGGTGTGCCGGGGCGAAGTGACGGACACGCTTCCGACGGTTCGATGCACGCATCTGGCGTCGGCGCAGCGCCAGACTCGTCCGCGGCCTCGGTACCCGCAAGATCGAGCAAAGCAGGTCTGCCCGGCGCAGCAGCTCACGGCGCTGCGAAGTCAGAAGCTCGCCGGCCGCCCGGCCAGGCCGAGAAGGCGACGAAGAAGGTGAAGGGAAAAGTAAGGTGAAAGCGGTCGAGGGTCCTTGATCGCGCGTGGAACTGGCCGGTCCCTCCTCTTCCCGGATCACCCCAGCGCGAATGACGCCCGCTGCCGCCAGCGTGATCCGTCATGGACCATCAGATCGACCGACGCCACGCGGGTGACGATGGGGAGTCCGTCTCGAAGCCCGGCTTCCGCCTCGTCCAGGATGGTGTCGTCCTGCCCCTGGGCGATGGTCAGATGCGGCACGATCTCGGCGAACTGGCCGCCGAACGGCGGGGTTTCGGGCCACCGGTCCACGACGGCCTCGGTGAGCGCGCGGAACGGGGCGGCCGGCTCCGGGGCGAGATACAGAACCCCCGGGAAGCGACCGCACCCCTCGAACCGCGCCTCGAAGGCCTTGTGCCGCCCGATCACGTCGGCGATGGCGGCCAAGGTGTCGCCGTCGAAGCGACTCTCGGGGAGGAAGGGGAAGAGCACCGTGACATGGGCCGGCATGCCGGAAGGGACGGACGGATCCAGCCGGTCCCGCCACGCTCGTACAGCGGCCTCCGCCTCGGGAACCGTCACCACCAGTCCGGACTGGGCTACTTGACTGGTGCTGGAGTCGTTGCCTGTCATCGTCCCTGTCTAGCGGCGGACGAGGCGGTCCGCGACCGATTTCCAAGGTTGGCGTTCCGCACCGCTGTCGCTGTCGCTGTCGCTGTCGCTGTCGCTGTCGCCGGCGCCGGCGCCGGCGCCGTCGTCACGGTCGCAGGCCTGCTTGCCTGAGGGACAGCCTGGACAGGTCCGCGATCACCCGCTGGTCGCCGCGGCGCCAGGCGTCGGCCAGGCCGCCCGGTGGGGTGGGGACTGCTGTGAGGGCGCGCTGTGGTCCGGTCAGGGCGCGCAGCGCGAGCAGGTCCGCGCCTCCGGGAGCGTCCAGGAGGCGACGGGTGGTGGCACTGCGCCGGATCCAGCGAACGCGCGGCGGAAGCCACAGCACCAGGACGAACGCCACCGACAGCACGATCAGGGCGATCGCGGCGAGCAGGGCTACGCGCCCCACCAGGTCCTCCAGCGACTGCCCGGCGTCGGACAGGCCGGTGGCCGCGTCGGCGGCGGACCGGAGCGGCTTCTTCAGGGTGTCGCCGACGAGCGGCACCTTCGAAGCCGCGTCACCGGCGTCGTCGAGACCGTTGGAGAGACTGTTGCCCGCGCTCTGGGCCTCTCGCCCCGGCTCGGCCAGCAGCATGATCGCGTGGTGGACCACCAGGGCGAACTTCACCGCGGCCGCGATGAGTGCCACGGCGATCAGGTCGGCGACCACCTGACGGCTCCGACGCGCTGGGGTCTGGGCGTAAAGGCGCATGGGCGTGCTCCTGTTCCGGCGATGGGGGAGCGAGCAGAGGGCGAGCTGGGGCGAGCGGTGGCACTGTGCCGGCGGTCGAGGCGGCAGAGGTCAAGGGGGCTTGCGGTCAAGGGGGCAGCGGTCAAAGGAGTAGGGGCCAACCAGGGCGGAGGCCGACGGTGGCTCTCCCCGGGGGCTGAGGGGCGGACTCGGACGGTTTCTCGCGGCAATGGTGACATTCCGTCAGTACGACTTCCCGTCTTTCGTCAAGTCGCACCTGGCGTGGTGCGCTAGGAGGGAAGTGGGGTTCCCGTCAGCGGTGGCGGCTGCTCCGGCGCCCAAGCGCCGCCCCGGTCAGGTGCAGCGTCCCGCGCGGGCCAGTGCCTGACCGCCTCGGTCACGTGCTGCGTCCCGCGCGGGCCAGTGCCTGACCGGCCTCGGACGCGAGGGTGGCGACGAGCTCGGCCGCGGGCCGCAGGTCGGTGACGAGGTCGACGCCCTCGCCCGCCCAGACCGGCTGCGCGGGCACGTCCCCGCTCGCCACGTCGGCCTCATACGCCAGGCGTGCCGCCTCGGGATCCGCCGCGAGTTCCGTCTCCCGGCCCCGCCAACGGTCGAGGTACGGGTGACCCAGTGTGCGAGCCGTGTACTTCGACGGCCATCGGGAGCTCCGGGCGATGTCCAGGATCCGATTGCGCTCCGTGTCCTGACCGCGCCCGTCCAGGAGCGCCTTCGCGGTCGACGGATCGACGAGGGCCTCGGCGGTGGCCTGGAAACGGGTGCCGATGACCGCCCCGGCGGCGCCCAGAGCCAGAACCGCCGCGACACCCCGGCCGTCCGCGATCCCGCCCGCCGCCAGCACCGGTACGCCCCCGGCCAGGTCCACGACGACGGGTACGAACGGAAGGGTGGACCGTCCGTGCCGGGCGCCGTGCCCGCCGCTCTCCGTGCCCTGCGCCACGACGACATCCGCCCCGACGTCCAATGCCCGTCTGGCTTCGTCGAGATCGGTGACCTGGACGATCACGGCCGCACCGGCCTCACGGGCCCGTTCGGTGTACGGGCCGGGATCGCCGAACGAGAACATCACGGCCGCCGGACCGAACTCCAGGGCCTGCTCGATCACGGCCGGGCGGACCGCCCAGGTCTGGAACCCGACACCCCACGGCTTCCCGGCCCCGGCGACGATCGGCAGCTCACGCGCGAGCCAGTCCGGATCACCCCCTCCGGCACCCAGCAGACCGAGTCCGCCCCCACGCGAGACGGCCGCGGCCAGCTCACCGCCGGCCGATCCACCCATGGGAGCCAGGGCGATCGGATGCTCGACACCGAACAACGCCGTGAACGCGGTCGACAGGGCCATGACGGCAATCATCCCCTTCTCGGCCGCCATCATGTGCTTGCGGGACCTGCCGCCAGAATCGGGTCCCGGCATTCGCGAAGCCGCGAGGACGGCGGCCTCCAGGCGTCAGGGCCGGGGAGCGCTCCGCGGGTCGACGAATCCGCCCACGCCGTCGTCCCGGAAGGTGACGGCTTCCTCGCCGATACCGAGAGCGTCGAGCAGGATGCCGAGCGCCGCATCGACATCGGACTGAGCGCGGTGGACCCAGACGAAGACATCGGGGTAGGGGTTGCCCTCCAGACGGCTGAGCGCGAAATCGATCCTCTTGACTCTGAACATGGCCGCCTCCACCCGGCCCAGATCCTCCCAGCTCTGTTCGATGTCCAAGCGCAGCCGCGCGGCCAGGACCTCCAGGGACGGCGACAGGCCGGCGACCAGCCGGAACGAGCTCGCCGCGTACTCCCACATGCCGGCCTGCAACGCGGGGTTTCGTTTCCCACCCTGGTACGACGGCGCGCTCTCCCAGTCCGGCTCCGGCCCAGGAACCTCGATCTCCGTCACGCGTCCTCCCCGCCCTGCCGCTCAGCCCTGACACCTCACTCTAGAAGCCGGGCTCCTGGCGCCAGGGATCACCGGAGGGATCACCAGCTCTCGTCCCGGGCCCGTCGAGGACGGGGCGAGCATGGACGCGGGCCGGTCGGTCCTCACGCGTGCGCGCGCCGAACGGAGCGGTCACACGTCGGCGAGCAACGCGTCGAGCGGGGCCGGTACACGGTCGGGTGGGAGGGCCTCGACGAGGACGCGGCCGTAGTGGATCTTGCGGCCCTTCTTCGTGCCGAGGAAACGCCTCAACTGCCGTTGGGGGGAGCGGCCGTGCTGGGCGGGCTGGCGGACGAAGGTCCGCAGGGCCCGTAGATCGCCCTCCGCCTGGATCAACTCCTCCACCCGGGGCACTCCCAGCGCACGGATGAGTTCGTCCTCCAGATCGGCCGAGCAGACGAAGAACGCGCTTCGCCGTGACCCGTCGCCTTCCACGGCGTTCCGTGCCCGTTCCATGGTGTTTCGTTCCCGTTCCACGGCATGCTGATCCCGTGCCACGGCATGTTGATCCCGTTTCGCGGCGTTCTGTTCCCGCTCTGGTGGGTTCTCTTCCAGGGCCCGGGCGTAGTAACCCCGTTCCGCCTCGTCGCACAGTCCCGTGAGACGCAGGCCCAGGCCCGTCGGGCCGAGGATGCGGGCGAAGCGGCCGACGCTCATGGCGCCGTTCATCGCCAGGACGCAGATTCCCTCGGCCTCCAGGTCCCGGCCGCGGCTCTCGGCGAGTGCCTCGACCGCCGCGAGATCGCTCGGCCCTTCGAGCAGCACGACCGTCTTCACGGACAAAGCGGCCGCCGACTCGCGCGCGAGGTCCCCGGTGCCGCCGGCCGCCCAGGTGGTCACCGTCTCCCGGAACGTCCCCATGTCGGTCATGCGCCGAGTCTGAGCCCTTCCCGCCCGGCGGGGTATCGAATTTCCGGCGGCGGCGCCCCGACCATGAAGTCCTCCTCGAAGTCCTCCCCGCGTACGTTCGTGCGGGCGTGAGTATGCTCGCGGAGTTGTCCGTCATGAAGCGGCGGAGTGGTGGCGGGTGTGGGGGTTCATTCAATGATGACGTCGCAGCCCGGGGCTGCCGGCGTGGCTTCGCCCGAGCTGGAGCGCGCCGCGGCCTGGGGGACGGAAGAGCCGTCAGTGCTGCTGATCGAGGACGACCCGGGCGACGCGCTGCTCGTGGAGGAGATGGTCGCCGACAGCGCGCTCGGCATGCGCCTGCGCTGGGTACGGTCGATGGCCGAGGCCTGTGACGTGCTCGCGTCCGAGGTCCCCGACTGCGTACTGCTCGACCTGCACCTCCCGGACGCGCAGGGCCTGGAAGCGGTGTCGAGAGTGCGCGAGCGCGCCGAGCACGTCGCCGTCGTGGTCCTCACCGGACTCGCCGAGGAGGGGACCGGTCTGGCGGCGGTGGCCGCGGGAGCGCAGGACTACCTGGTCAAGGGCCGGGTCGAGCCCGAGTTGTTCGGACGGGCGGTCCGCTACGCGATCCAGCGCAAGCAGGCCGAGCGGGACGCCGTGGCCCTGCAGGCCAGCCAGATGCAGGCTCGGGAGAACGCCCGTCTGGAACGCGGCCTGCTGCCGCGCCCGCTGCTGCGCGGGGACGGCGTCGAGGTCGTGACCCGCTACCGCCCCGGCCGGGCACACGCGCTCCTTGGCGGTGACTTCTACGACATCGTGCAGACCGCCGACGGCACCGTGCACGCCCTGATCGGTGACGTCTCCGGGCACGGTCCGGACGAGGCGGCCCTCGGGGTCGCGTTGCGCATAGCCTGGCGTACGCTCGTGCTCAGCGGTGTCACCGGCGCCGACCAGGTGGGTCGGCTCGAGGAGATCCTGCTGGCCGAGCGGGCCAAGAGCGGGGTCTTCGCCACCCTGGTCATCCTCAGTGTCGGCCCCGGCCGGCGGAGCGCCCGGATGGTGCGCGCGGGTCATCACGGCGTCCTGCTGTGCGGGACCGGAGGGGTCGAGTGGGTGGAGGTCCCGGGCGGCCCCGCGCTCGGCATCGTTCCGGGCGGGGCGCGCTGGCCCGTGGAGGAGGTGCCGCTCCCGGAGGGCACCGCGATGGTGCTGTTCACCGACGGCCTCTTCGAGGGGCGCGTGGGCCGCGGCACGGAGCGGCTGGGCGAGGAAGGACTGCTGACGATGGCCCGTGAGCTGGCCGGTCGGCCTCCGGAGGCGTTCGTCGACGGACTCATCGACCGGGCCGAGACCCTGGCCGAGGCGCAGGGCGGGCTGGCCGACGACGTCGCCGTGCTCTATCTGCGCTGGCGCTGACACCGGTGAACGGCGAGCGTGAGAAAACTGACTTCGAGGACGGGACACGGAACATGACCGGCGCACGATGGGCCGGACGTCGGCTGACGGTACAGGGCTGGATCAGGCTGGTACTGGCGCTCATGTCCCTGGTGGTGATCGTGGGCGCCGTGATCGGGGGCGCGCTGCTCCAGCGGACGGCCTCGGTCACCGACCATCTGCTCCTGGACGTCAAGCCCGCGCAGACGGAGGCGTACCGGCTGCAGGCGGCCCTGGTGAACCAGGAGACGGGCATCCGTGGCTACGCCATCGCGGCGGACCGACAGTTCCTTGCCCCCTACGAACAGGGACAGCAGGACGAGGCACACGCCGTCGCCCGGTTGCGTGCCCTCATCGGCGACCGTTCCGAACTGCTCGGCGATCTGCAGAGGGTCGAGAAGCGGGCGGCCGACTGGCGGCGGACCTACGCCGAACCCCTCGTCGGCAGCATCACACCGGGCAAGCCGCGCACGATCGACTCGTCGACCGCCGAACGCGGCAAGAAGTCCTTCGACCGTATCCGTGGCGCCTCGGCCGAGCAGATCGCCGGACTGGCGGCGGCGGTCGAAGACGGCCAGGACCAGTTGGAGTCCTCACGGAAGATCCGCGACGCGGTGCTCACCGCCATGGTGGTGGTGTTCCTGCTGACCGGTGTCGTGCTGACGTTCCTGATCCGCGCCCTGGTGACACGTCCGCTGGACGACCTGCGCATCGCCACCCGGCGGGTGGCGCAGGGCGACTTCGACCATGTCATCGCCGGCGGCGGGCCCGTCGATCTCACCGCCGTGGCGGGGGACGTCGAGAACATGCGTCAGCGCATCGTCGCCGAACTGGGCGCGTCCCGCGAGCAGCGGGAGATCCTCACCCGGCAGACCGCCGACCTGGACGCGCAGGCCGTCGAGCTCCGCCGCTCCAACGCCGAACTCGAACAGTTCGCCTACGTGGCCTCCCACGACCTGCAGGAACCCCTGCGGAAGGTCGCCTCGTTCTGCCAACTGCTGGAGAAGCGCTACGGCGACCAACTGGACGACCGCGCGGGGCAGTACATCGGCTTCGCCGTCGACGGCGCCAAGCGCATGCAGATCCTCATCAACGACCTGCTCACCTTCTCCCGCGTCGGCCGGGTCAACGACGCCCGCCTGCCGATCGATCTCGACCAGGCCCTCAACAAGGCACTGGCCAACCTGGACAGTTCGGTCACCGACAGCGGCGCACGCATCGACCGGCCGGACGAACTCCCCCAGGTCGTCGGGGATCCGACCCTGGCCACGATGCTCTGGCAGAACCTGATCGGCAACGCCGTCAAGTTCCGTCACCCCGACCGCACCCCGCACATCAACATCACCTGCGCGCGCGACCCGGAGGACTCCGGCGCCTGGCGCTTCTGCGTCACCGACAACGGCATCGGGATCCCCGGCGAGTTCGAGGAGAAGGTCTTCGTCATCTTCCAGCGGCTGCACGCCCGCGATGCCTACGGTGGGACGGGCATCGGCCTCGCGCTGTGCAAGAAGATCGTCGAATACCACGGCGGCCGCATCTGGATCGACACCACCCACACCGACGGCACACGTTTCTGCTTCACCCTCCCGTCCGCCGACACGGCGGACACCCTTCACGACGGCACCGAGGACAAGGCCCTGATATGACAACTCCCGCCGGCACCCCCATCGACGTCCTCCTCGTCGAGGACGACCCGGGCGACGAGCTGATGACCCGGGAGGCGTTCGAGGACAACAAGATCGGCAACACGCTCCACGTGGTGCGCGACGGCGAGGAGGCACTCGACTTCCTCTACCGGCGCGGCGCCCACGCCGACGCGCCCCGGCCCGACCTGATCCTCCTCGACCTCAACCTGCCCAAGTACGACGGCCGTCAGGTCCTGGAGCAGATCAAGTCGGACCCTGCCCTCTCCCACATCCCGGTCGTCGTCCTCACCACCTCGGCCGCGGAGGAGGACATCCTGCGCAGCTACAGACTGCACGCCAACGCCTACGTCACCAAGCCCGTCGACCTGGACCAGTTCATCGCGGCCGTCCGCCAGATCGACGACTTCTTCGTGCAGGTGGTGCGCCTGCCACGCCAGAACGGCTGATCAGGAACCGGCGGCCGCCGGCTGCCAGGTCGCCTGGACCAAGGCTCGTTCGACGCCCGCGAGATAGACGGCCGCGGCGAGCCAGGCACGGGCGTAGCGGTCCGGATCGGCCCCGCCGGCGCGGCCGAAGACGTCACGCGTGCGCCGGTCGGCCTCCTCGGTGAGGCCCGCCGCCAGATCCGCGGCCGTCGGGAAACCACCGCGCCGCAAGGCCGGCCCGTCCCCGCGCAGGTCGCCGTCGCGCGCGGGCTCCGCCACCGCTCTGCGGCCGCCCGACACGGCGACCTCGACCAGTCGCCGCAGCCGCCACAGCGGGGCCTGCGCCAGCGGATCCGGCGTTTCGTGGGCCGCCCCGTCCACTGCGGACACCGCGGCGGCCTCTACGACATCCTGTGGCGGGAAGTGGGAGCCCTCCAGCCGGTTGTAGCCCAGGTCTGCGTGCCCTTGCCATTCCGCGGGCAGCCGCAGCGTCGCCTCCGTTCCCGGCAGCGGCGCGACGGCCAGCGGTCGGAGCGTGGCGGCGCGGTCCGGGTCCAGGCGGCCGACGACCCGCAATCGCAGCCCCGGCCGGGAAGCGAGCCGGCGGAAGTTGGCCGTGTGGGTGAGCCCCGGGTGGTCGGCGGCCGGGGCCAGCCGCATCAGGATGCCCTCACTGTCCGGCCGTCCGGCGGGCAGCTCCCGGGCGATCAGGTGGTCCCCGGCCGCTCCGACGATGACGAGATCGCAGCCGACCAGCTCCCGGGCCGCCTGCTCGGCGCGCTCCGGGTCGGCGTCCGGCGCCGCGCCCAGCCGTTCGGCGACGGTCGCGGCGAGCGGACGCCCGAACAGGGCGGCGAGCGGCCCCGAGGACCACGACCCGCCCGCGAGCGGAGTCGCCCGCACCCCCTTTCCGGAGCCGAGCCGGCCGTCCGCGGACACCGTGGCACCGGAGATCAGCAGCCCGCCGCGGGAGAGCTGGGCGTGATCGAGGTTCCCCGAACCGAGCGCCACGGTCGCGGTGACCGCGCCCTGGGCACGAGCGGGTCCGCCCGGCTTGACGTCGGCGACCGAGTACCAGCGGCCGTCCTCGGCGACGACATGGGTGACCACGCCGCTGTAGCCGGTCGCGGCGATGACCGGCTCACTGCACACCCCGTGGATGCGCAGGCTGCCGCCCGGCCGGTAGGCGCGACGGGCGGTGCCGATCAGTGCGGACCCCGGGGCTTGCGAGCCCAACAGGGCCGTGGTGAGGAGCAGTTCCCGTACCTGTGCGACGAGGTCGGCCAGCCGGTGGCCGTCCTGGCGGGCACGCGCGCCACGCAGCCCGCGTACGACCCGCAGCGCGGCCGCCTCGGCGCGGTGCAGTCCGGCGAGCCGGGCCGTGTGCGCGGCCCGCAGCAACTCGGCCTGGGGGACCGCGCCCGCGGCGGGCACCCCGGCGGCGAGCAACGCCGCGGCCGCCGACCAGAGTTCGGACGCGGCGGCCCGCTGGGCCTCGGTGAGGGAGACAACCTCCTCGGCCTCGATGCCGGTTCCGGCGATGGGCTGCCCGGCGGATCCCCCGGCGGATCCCCCGGCGGGCGACGCGGTGGGAGCGGCGGTGCGCGAGCCGCCGGGAGCGCCGGCCGCGGAGACACCGAGAGGGGCGGCCGGAGAAGCGACGGGAAGCGCGGACGGAGGGGCGCCGGGAGGAGCGGTCGGAGCGGCTACGGGAGCAGCAGTGGGCGCGGCGTCGGAGGCCCCGTCGGCCACCGTCTCCGAACCCACCGATTCCCCGCCGCCCGCGGTCTCCGCTTCGGCTTCCGGGTCGGCCAGCGGGCAGGCGCCGAGGACGGCGGCCCGGTGCAGGCACCGGGGTGCGAGCAGGCAACTGCACACCACCTGACCCGCGTCCGTGACCGAGCCGGACGCGCCGGGCGTGAGGGCGACCTCCGCGTCCTCACCGCACCGAACGCGCCGGACCACGCCGTCCGCGACGACCGGCAGGGCCGCGTACGAAGTGATCGTGGCGTCCAGCTTCTTGCGCAGCCTGCTGGTCAGGCCCTCCACGGCGGAGGCGACCACATCGGGTGCCACCGGGGGCAGTTCGGGGTTCAACGGGCTTCTCCGCGGAGACGGTCGCCCACCCAGCGGGCGAGGGCGAGGGGACTGAGCGCGGCGACGGGCATGCCGGCCGCGACGAGTTGCTGCGCGACGGGCACCGAGTAGCGTGGGGTGCCGGTGTCGTCCAGAGCGGCGCAGCCCATCAGATGCACCCCGGAGGTCGCCAGGGCCTGGACCTCGCCGAGGAGTCCACCCAGCGGGTAGCCCTCCTCGAAGTCGCTCACCACGACCACGAGGGTCCGGCTGGGCACGGTGACCAGGGAGCGGGCGTGACGCAGCCCGGCCGCGATGTGGGTGCCGCCGCCGACCCGTACCTCCAGGAGCAGCGACAGCGGGTCGTCGACCCGGTCCGTCAGGTCGATCACGTCCGTCGAGAACGCGAGGAAGTGCGTCGACAGAGTGGGCACGCCCCCCAGGACGGCCGCCGTCAGCGCCGACCAGATGACGGAGGCCTCCATCGACCCGGACACGTCGACCACGAGGATCAGGCGCCAGTCCGCCTCCTTGCGCGAGCGGGTGCTGAACACCGGCCGCTCGGGCACCACCACGGTTCGTCCGTCGGCCGTGCGGTGGGTGTGGGCGAGGTTGGCCCGAAGGGTGCGCGGCAGGTCGAGCCGGCCACCAGGCCGCCTCGTGGGGCGAGGTGTGGCGAGCCCGGTGAGGGCGGGGCGCATCCGGGTGGCGAGCTCCTTGGCCAGTTCGTCGACCAGACGCCGCACCAGCGGGCGCAGCCGGGCCAGTTGTTTCTCCGGCATTCCGCCCGCGAGCGACAGCACGGAGGTCAGCAGGTCGACCGAGGGGCGGACCGAGGCCGGGTCGAGTTCGGTCAGTACGTCGCTGCGGCCCTGGTCGGCGGCGCGGGCCAGCACCTCTTCCCTGACCTGTGCCCCGAACAGGGCCTCCAGCTCCGCGGCCCATTCGCGGGCCGTCGGGAAGGACGCCTCCCGGCCGCCGCCCTGTCCGGAGGCGCCGCCTTCCCGGCCGAGGTCGTAGGAGCCCTCACCGCGCCCGGTCCCGTACAGCTCGTCGAGCGCGTGCGCGTACCGGCGGGCGTTCTTCGGGAGCTTGTCGGTCTCGCGGCCGAGAAGCAGCCGCCAGCGGTCGGCGGGCGTGATCCGGACATCGGCGGACGGCGCTGTGGAGGCCGCTGTGGTTGCCGAGCGCGGGGCTGCGGCGATCGCGGCGCGCGACGGTGCGGCGGGCGCGGCGAGCGGCGATGCGATGGGTTCGGACGCGGCCGGCCCGGCCTCGGGCGGGCCGGGGATCGCGCCGATCCCGGAGTCGCCCGCTGCGGCGAGGTCCGTGTCGGCGGCCAGACCCAGCGCGCGGAGGGCCGCGCGTCCCGCCGCGTCCGCGGCCGTCCACAGCGCCAGGAGGTGCGGTGCGGCGGTGAGCGACAGGTCGGGACGGTCACCGAGCCGCTCGGTCACGGTGTGCAGGAGACGGTCGCGCCCCGCCGGGGTCAGCGTGTCGAAGCCTCCGCGCAGGGCGGGAAGCCGGTCCAGGAAGTCCTGGTCGCCGAGCGTGTCCACGCGGTCGAGGAGCGGGTCGAGCGCCGTCGGCGCCGACTGGAGCAGGGCGGCCGCGCCGCTGAGCAGCCCGCCGAGACGGCGGCCCAGCGCTTGCCGTGACTCCGGGCCGGTGGCCGTGTCGATCCAGCCCGCGGTCCGGGCGCCGAGGACGGTGGCGTCGTCGAGGTCGAGCAGCACCCGGGCGGCCAGCGCGGCGCCCTGGACGAGTGGGGAGCCGGTGCGGGCGAGGGTGCCGAGCGCGTCGTCCATCCGGAGTCCGAGGCGGTGTTCACCGGCCCGCGAGGCCAGTTCGATCAGCGCGGCCGTGTCCTCCGGACGGTCACTGCCCGCCAGTCCGGGCAGGGTGCGTACCGCCGACTCCAGCAGATCCGTGGCCAGTTCGGCGGCGGCCTGCCGGGTGTCCGGATCGGTGCCGGGCAGATGGCCGCGGCACAGGGCCTCCAACAGGTCGAGCGCGGTGAGGAGTTCGGGAAGCGTGGCCGCGGCCGGGAACAGCTCGGCGGCATCGGCGAGCCGCTCCGACACGAGCGCGGGCAGATCGCAGCGGGCGGCGGCGCCCAGGGACGCGAGGACGAGGGCGCAGGTGGGCCCGCCGTCCGCGGACTCCCGGCGGAAGGTCTCCCGCAGGGTGCCCTCGGCGGCCAGGGCCGGGGTCACACCCCGCATCCCGGCCAGATCCAGACGTACGGGGACGGCCGGCGTCCATGACACCCGCCAGCGCGTGGTGAGGGCGGACCCGTCGCCCGTACCGGCCACCGCCACGGTCTCCCCATAGCCCGCGCCGCACACGGCGAGACGCTGGAGGAGGACTTCGCGGCGGCCGTCGAGAGCGGAGCGGATCGGATCGAGCCGCAGCTCACGCGCCGCGGGGTCGTCGGGTCCTGGCAGGCGGAGGGAGGCGACCTCCGCCTCCACGCACGGGCCGAGCCCCGAGCGGGGCGTGCCCGGTGCGACGCGGCCCCGCTCGGTGCCGACCAGGACCACTTCGAGCGCCCGCGCGAGAGCACGGCCGCGGCCCAGTGGTTCGCCCTGGCCCATCACGCTCGTCAGCGCTTCGAGGACCTCGCCCCGTCCGGGTGCGGCGAGTCCGCGGACGCGCGCGAGGTCGTCCGCCATCCGCAGGGTCTCGGCGGCCTCGCCCGTACCGGCCGGGTGCCCGGCCGCACGCAGTTCCCGGCACACGTCGGTGACCGCACGCGCGGCCGCCTCCCGCACCCGCTCGGGGTCGCCGCCGGCCCTGAACACGGCCTGCTGCCAGCGAGGGTCCCGGATGCCCGCCGGATAACCGGAGCGGGAGTCCAGCAGATCGAAGGCGTAGGGGACGAGCGAGGTGACGACCTCCGCGGCGTTCGTGCGGAGACGGGCGACCTCTGTGGCATTCGTCCGAGCGCCGAGTCCGGGTTGCGTCGAGACCCCGTCGGCGTCACCGGAACCGGAAGCTGAACCTGAGCTCGAACCTGAACCTGAACCTGGGCCCGAGGTCGAACCTGAACCTGAGCTTGAACCTGAACCTGAGCCCGAGGTCGAACCTGAACCTGAGCTTGAACCCGGCATCGGATCGGCGCCCGGCCCCACGTCCGCCACCGGCGCGATCGCCGTCAGCGCCGGGGCGTGGAACGCGCCGACGACGGCGGCGACCCGGCGCCCGCCGACCGCCGTGCGGGCGATGGTCTCGCGCATGTACGCCTCACGGGCCAGGTCGAGCGCCGGAGCGCCGCCCGAGGCCTCGGCGTCGCTGCGCAGCGCCCAGCCGACGCCGAGCGCGGCCCGGCGGATCGCCTCGGGAGTGGATCCCGGGGCGAGGACCTCCACACATCGGTCCCACAGATCGTCACCGTCACGGCCGGTCCCGGACGCGGCGAGCGCGTTCCCGAAGGAGACGGCAGGGGTGACGGCAACCTCCTCGGCCACCTCGGACCGCGTGCCATGCGAAGGGGCGGACCGCGTGCCACGCGAAGGGGCGGACCGCGTGTCACCAGCGAGGGCGGAGCGCGTGTCGCCGGCAGGGGCCGGCGGCGTGTCACCCGGCGGGTAGGGACCGTCCGCGTTCCACCGCGGATCGGACATCGGCAGATCGCAGCACACCACGTCCGCTCCCCGGTCCCGCGCCCAGCGGACCGCGGCCAGCTCCGGGGAGAAGTCGGCGAACGGATAGAAGCCGAGCCTGCCGTTCTCACCGGCCCCGGCGAGCGCGACCGGCGCGAGGGTGCCCGGCGCGGCCAGATGAGGCAGCCACGCCTGGAAGTCGGCCGGCAGTTCCACGCACACGACCTCGGCCGCGCAGGCGTCGAGCAGGGCGGGCACCGCCGAGGCGAGCGCCGGACTGTGGTGCCGTACCCCCAGCAGGTACGGCGCCACCGAGTCGGCGAGGGCGGCGACGGCCGCCCGTGGTTCCTGGGTGTACGTCACCGGAGGTTCTCCCGCAGGTCCCAGAGCCTGCGCCACAGCGCGGAGCCGTCCTCGGCGCGGCGGCGCACCGGGCCGTCCCAGTAGCCGAGCAGGCGTGCGTGGTCGGCGGGGTCGTCCTTGCGGACGACGCCCAGCAGGTGACCGGGGACCAGGTCGAGGGAGTCGGCGCCGGGAAGGTACGCGGCGGCCACGCCGAGGGAGACCGCGACCTGCACCGCCTCGGCCGTCGACATGACCGTGCCGGGCCGCTCCACGTCCCAGCCCTCGGCCGACCGGCCGGCGCGGAGGTCGCGGAACACGGTGACGAGCACGTCCAGGACGGCGTCGTCGACGCCGAAGGCGGCGCCCGCCCGCTCCACGGCCGCGACGGCCTGCCGCCGCACCAGCGCGGTCTCGGCGTCGACGTCGGCGATCGGGTGCACGGTCTCGAAGTTGAAGCGGCGCTTGAGCGCGGCCGACATCTCCGAGACACCGCGGTCGCGCAGGTTGGCGGTGGCGATGACGGTGAACCCGGGGGCCGCCGCGACCTGGGCGTCGTCGGTGCCGGCCAGTTCGGGCACGCTCATCCGCCGGTCGGACAGGATCGACACCAGCGCGTCCTGCACCTCGGGCAGACAGCGGGTGATCTCCTCGACGCGGGCCACCCGCCCGGCGCGCATGGCGGCCAGCACCGGCGAGTCGACCAGTGCCTGCGGCGTCGGGCCCTGGGCGAGCAGCAGGGCGTAGTTCCACCCGTAGCGCAGGGCGTCCTCGGTGGTGCCCGCGGTGCCCTGGACGGTCAGCGCGCTGGTGCCGGAGACGGCGGCGGACAGCAGCTCGGAGAGCATCGACTTGGCCGTGCCCGGCTCACCGACCAGCAGGAGACCACGCTCCCCGGCGAGGGTGACGACACACCGTTCCACCAGGGCGCGTTCGCCGACGAACTTGGGGGCGATGACGAGTTTGTCGGGCAGCGTGTCGTGGCGCTCGGGCAGGACGAGGGGCTCGCCACCGCTGCCGCACACGAAGGTGATGACGGCGCGCGGCGTCAGCCGCCAGCCGGGCGGGCGGGGGCCCGTGTCGTGGGCGGCGAGGAAGGCGAGTTCGGTGGCGTGGCGTTCCTCGGCGGGCAGGGTCTGCCGTGCCGGAAGGGCGGTCGCCGTGTCGGTCGGGGTCATGCGTGTTCCTTGCTCGACGGGTACGTGTGGGGTGAGTTGCGGATGGTGTCCGGGGCGTGCGGTGATCAGGCGGGTCGTGAGGTGCGGAGGTGTACGGGGCGTTCGACGGCCGGGTGCGTCGCGGGCGCCGGATGGTGGCGGGGCCCGTGCCTGAGGCCGCCGGAGCCCCGCCCCGTGCCGGCCCTGCCCGGGCCCCGGTGTCGGGTCGGCCCCGCCGGGGCCCAGGGGGCGGGTCGGTGCGGCCAGGGCCCCGGCGGTGGGTCAGCGGCGGCGGCCCGTCCGCAGCGCGAACTCCTCGAAGCGGGGCCCGTCGCCCTCCCGGACCCGCTGCCAGGCCCTTCGGTACAGGTCCGCGACGGGTTCGGTCGGCACGATCACGGCGAGCAGGGCCTCCTCCTGCCACAGCAGGTCGTTGTACAGCGGCCGCTTCCACTGCTCCAGCGGAACGCGTGGAGCCTTCGGCACCACCCAGCCGCCGGGAAGGAACAGCGAGCGTCCGGCCCGGGTGCGACTGGCCTCCACCACCAGGTCGGTGGCGGCCAGTTCGGCGCGGGCCGCCTTGAGCCGGGCGGGCTTCCACCCCGTCCAGCGGGCCGTCATCCGGTCCGTCGGGTCGGGCAGGGCGAGCAGCATCAGGTATAGCGCGGCGGCGTCCTCACCGAGGTCGTACTCCTTGGCGGTCTCGGTCACCAGATCCGGCACCGATCGGGTCGGGTCCTGGGGCCACCAGGTGCCGTCCGCGGAATGCTCGCCAGCCTGCGGGTCGCCGGGATCGGCGAGCAGTGCCTCGAAGCCGGCCGAGCGGGCGAGGCGGAGGGCCACCTCCACCTGGTACGGGCGCTGGCCGTCGACGCGCAGCGCGGGCAGGTACGGGTCCTGGCCCGCCTCGTCGAGCAGGGAGACCCGCAGGGCGGGGGAGGGCTGGTCATCGTGCGTGGCGAGGACGACGGCGCCGTAGCGCTCGTAACCCTTGCCGACCTCGGTCGGTGCGCCCGCCGTCTTCCGGAAGGCGGTGAGGCTGACGTACTGGTTGAGGTCGAGCATCAGCCCGGGGTGGGACAGCCGGTCGCGGACGACGTCGAGCGCGGCGGGCAGCGCGGCGCGGATCGGATCGCCGGCGGGCAGCCGGTGGGCGAGCCAGGCGGCGAGTCCGACGAAGCCCGTCAGTACCGGCCCGCCGAATCCGGCCCCGTCCTGGTCGACGCACTTGACCCGGTCACCGTCGACCGCCCACTCCAGGTCACGGGTGAGCCGGGGCTCACCGGCCGGGTCCAGCAGCGCGGGCAGTGCCTGGCGGACGTTCCACTGGCCGTGCTTGAAGGCGCGGATCGCGTCAGCGAGCAACTCCTCGGGCACGGCGGCCCGTCGGCCCACCCTGGCGTTCCAGACCTCGGCCGCGGCGGCCCAGTCCGGGCCCTCGGTCCACAGGCGGGCCGGCTCGGCGGGCAGCAGCGCGGCCACGACCGCGGCACGGATCACCGGATCCACCTGGTGCAGCTCCTCCTTGGCGACGGCCGCCGCGGCGGCCTTCACCCCGATGGCCGCGCACGCCTGCGCGGTCAGGAACGACCGTTCGTAGACGTCGACCTGGGGCAGACCGGCCACGATCAGCCGGGCCATGGTGTCGGTGACGCCCGTCAGCCGCGCGAACTCCTCGGCCGCCCGCGGGAACCAGGGCGCCGGACCCCGCGCGGACAGCTCCGCGAGGAACGCGCCGAGGCGGCCCGCGTACGGGTCCACGCCCAGCGGGGCCGACTTGTGGAGCTCGTAGGGCTCCGGAGTCTCGAAGCGGCCGGCGGGATCGTGGAAGAAGCCGGTGAAGACGCAGCCGTCCTCGCCCTGCGACACACGTCCCACCACGGCGATGAAGGAACCGCCGCCGAGCGGCAGCAGTCCGTTCCAGGCGCCCTCGCGCCACTCGCCCGACGGGGTGCGCAGCACGCCCGCCCCCAGGCGCAGTTCCACGGCCCGCCAGTGCGAGGACTCGGCGGTCGTGGCCAGGTCCAGGGCGTCGACCTCGGCGAGCAGCGCCCGCAGGGCCGCACGGTGGTCGTCGGGGGTGGTGAGGGCCGCCGTGCGGAAGGCGAGGGCGGGCACGCGGTCGAGCAGGGTCTCCAGATGCGGCTGGCCGACGGGGATCCGTCGTCCGTCGAGGTGGAGGAGCCCCGCCGGTGCCTCGGTGGCGGGAGTGCCGGAGAGCCCGGCCGCCCGCTTCATCTCGCGCAGGGCGCGGAAGACGGTGTCGGCCTCGTCGTCCCGGTTCCACCAGGAGCGGGTCGTTCCGCACAGGCCGTTCGCGGCGTCGAGGAGCACGGTGTCCGGCGGTCCGGCCGGGCCTTCCTCCTGCGGGCCGCCGTCGAGGGCGCGGGTGAGGCGGGCCGCCACCGCGTCCAGGACGGCCTGCTGACCGCCCGCGTGCCGGACGACCCCGGCGATCCCCGCGACCAGCGCGTCGTGGGTGACGGGGAGGCGGGAGCGGATCGCTTGGAGGAGGACGTCCTTGTCCTCGTCCCCCGCGGCGGACAGCAGGGCCGCCGCCGTGTCGCGGTCAACGTTCCGCAGTGCCGCGGAGCCCTCGGGGTCGCGCGCCGTCAGGCACTCCCAGTACTGCACCGGCGGCAGCAGCAGCGAGCCCTCGCCGAACGCTCCGGGCGCGCGGTCGGTCTTGGCCACGGAGGTGACGACGCCGTCCGCGTCCACGATGGCGAGGCTCCAGCTCTCGCGGACGATCGCCCGTGCCTCCTGCGAGCCGGGGAAGACCACCAGCGTCGAGGGCCGGCCGACGTCCGCGGGCAGGGTGACCGTGCGCCCGGCCAGATCCTGGGCACGCACGGAGCCGTCGGGCAGCGTCACCACGCGCAGGCCGACCAGACCGTCCACGGGCGCGGAGGCGGGCCGGGTGCCGGCGGTCGGTGACGGGCTCAGCCGGCCCCCTGCGAACGTGCTGCCCTCGGGGGCGTCCCGCAGGGAGTCGGTGAAGAAGGCGGGCCTGCTCGCGCGGCCGTGCTCACCCGTCGCCGGGTCGTACTCGTGCCAGTCGTGCGCGCCGCCGTCCGCGCACCACACCCAGTACGAGACGCCGTCGCAGAGCAGTTGCCGCTCCTCGGGCAGGGTGGTGTCCCCGGCGTGCAGGACGCCGCCGCCGGTCGTGCGGCCGCCGTCGGCCAACGGCAGGGTGATCGGCCCGTGGCCCTGGTACCAGTCCATCCGGGTGCCGCGGGTGTTCCGGGCGCCCTCCAGCGACACGAGGCGGTCGGGGCGCGGGTGCCAGTAGCCGCGCAGGCCCTCGGTGCGGTCGTTCCAGTAGACGAGAAGCTCTCCGTCCACGTGGTGGAAGCCCGGATCGCCCCAGGTGTCGTTCGCCGGGATCCGAAGGTCGTGGGTGAGCAGCGTGCCCTCGGCGCCGATGACCCGCGCCTGGGCGGCCCCGGCCACGACGAGGTGCGGCCAGGCGTCGGCGACGACCACGTCCTCCACGTCGGCCTTGGGGACGAGAGACGCGACCGCGTCCTCCCAGGCGGGCCAGCCGAGTTCGTCGAAGAGCCCCGCCCGCAGGGTGCGCGCCAGCACCGGCGCGAGGTCGGTGCCGGCGGCGGCCCGCACCTCGTCCTCGGCCAGGGCCAGCGCCTCGGCGGGCAGCCACTTCAGCCGGGCCAGCGCATCGGGCAGTTGCGGCAGGCCGACCGCGGTGAAGCGCCGTACGACCGTACGCACCCAGTCCGCGAGCAGGGGACCGCCGCCCGGAGAGGACGCGAGGAGGGCGATCGCCCGCAGTGACTGGTCGTCGTTGCCGAACCGGTCCGCGCCCCGCCGGAAGGCCCCGTGGAAGCGGTTGTCCGCGGCCACCGACAGCAGGTCGCGGCGGCCCTCGCCCAGGGACCACTGCGTCAGCAGCAGCGCGTCGCCCTTCCGCGGAGCGGCCACCGGGACGTCCAGCGACAGCAGCAGGTCGATCAGATCGAGATCGTGGACGACCCTCAACGAGGCGCCGGAGGCCGCGAGTTCGGCCCGCAGCCGGTCCGCCGTCCGTTCCACCAGCGGATACAGCTCGGCCATGCGACTGGAGTCGCGCCAGGACCGGGCCCGCCGGCGGTAGTTCAAGAACCGCTCCAGCCAGCCCGCGGCACCGTCCTGCGGCCGCTGCTCGTCGGGCAGGGAGGCGTCCCACAGTCCGGCGGTGGCTCCGGAGGCCTCCAGCAGCTCCAGCCACATCGCGGGCATGTCGCTGTCGTGAGCGGCGGGCATCAGATCGAGCAGGGTGCCCCGCGCCCGCGGCTCGCGCGCGGCCAGGGCGACCAGCGCCGTGCGGTGTCCCTTCCACCAGCCGGCCGCCGCGCGCAGCGTCGCCGGCAGGGTGAGGAGCTCGGACACGTACTCCTGCTCGGCGAGGTTCGCGTCCCGGCCGGCCGCGCGGGCCAGCTTGCGCAGGTCGTTGGCCATCTGCGCCGACGGCGGCAGCCCGCCCGCCGTCCGGCGCAGGCACAGCCGGGTGAAGCGCCGCAGCGCGTCCTCGGCCGGCACACGCGCCGCCAGCTCCCTCGCGTAGGCCGACAGGACCTTGACCGGGAGGGCCCCGGCGAGCGCGAACTCCAGGAACACGGCGTCCAGCCGCTCCTCCTGCACCGTCAGACCGTGCTCCGCCTCGGCCTTGCGGGCCCGGGTGAAGAGCTGGGCCGCGTAGGTCGCGTTCTCCTCCGCGAGGAACACGCGTCCGGCCTGTTCGTAGAAGGTCGGCAGGAAGTGCGGCACCGACGCGGCCAGCCGCTCCCCGAGTTCCACGAAGGCGTCCAGTGCGGCCTTCGGACGGGACTTGGCCTGGCGTCCGGCCCGCTCCAGGTCCGGCACCACACGCAGCGCGTGGTGACCGTCCTTCGGGTGGTGCACCAGCACCCATTCGGGAAAGCCCAGCGACTGGCGCGGCCCGAATCCGACGACGACGGGTTCGGCGTCCTGCTCCAGGCCGAGGAACCCGGCGGCCAGGTCCTCCGCGGCGCCCAGTTCGCCCGCGACCAGCCGGACCACCACCCGGTCGTCCAGGCCTGGGTGACGGTACGTCCGCGCCGTCAGCGGCACCCCCAGTTCGCCGGCCCCCTCCGTGCCGGGCGGCAGCACCGCGCCCGCCGTCAGCAGTTCCTCGTACGACACCTGCGTCCCCCCGCTCATGCGTTCTTGCCCTCCTCGATGACGCGGCCCGCGTACAGCGCCGCGGCCATGCGCATCCCCTCCGACCAGGCGACCGGTCCCACCTCGCCCAGCGGCAGGGCGCGGCCGTCCTGGTCCCGCCAGGTGAGCGCCCCGGTCTCGACCTCGCTGTCCCAGTACGGCTCCCCGATCCAGACCGAGGATTCGAGGCCGCGTCCGCCGTCCCGCACGCGGGCGGTCGCGTATCCGCCGGACACGCGGTAGCCGAGCGAACTCGCCCGGGCGGCGAGCGCGAAGCGGGAGCGGAACGAGCCCCCGGCGAAGTCCCTCACCTCGGTGGCCTTGGCGCGCAGGTCCCCGGGCTGCCGCCAGGTGGCCCGGTGGATCTGCTCGACGCGCTGGACGATGCCGAGTTCGGCCGCGAACTCGCGCAGATCGTCAAGGTCCGGGAGGAGCACGGGGTGCGGCAGGGTGACCGTGCGCGGGGCCATCCGGACAGTCTCGCCGTCCAGGTTCACCAGCATCAGTTCGCCGGCGTCGGTGGCGCCGCGCAGGAAGCCCACGTCGTCGGGGTCGTCGCCGACCACCACCAGATCGCGCAGCGCGGACTGCCAGGCCTCGTCCGGCCACACCCGGGCCAGCAGGCCGGTGGGCACGGGCAGCGACGACACCATCCAGGCGTCGACCTGTGCCCCACACGCCGTGGCGTGGCGGTCCAGCCACTCGGCGAAGCGCCGCAGCCGGTCCACCTCCGGGTGGTCCTTCAGCGCGCGCGGGAGCGATTTGAGCTGCCGCCCCGCCGACCGGCCCGAGGTGGCACGCGCCGCCACCCGCCCCTCCACAAGGGCGACTTCATACCCGTCACCCGCTGACACCCACCCCACGAGCCACAGCCTTCCGCGTCAAGAACACCGGATCAGAGCACAGTTCACCCAGGTCAGTGCGTCCCGGGCGGAGTGCGACTATGCAGCGAACGCTAGCGTCGGCCACTGACAATCGGCCCCGCGGGCCCACAGATCCCGGCGGCCGCACCCGACCCGCGCCCCCCGCCGATATCGTGCCGGAGGTGAGCGACTCGTATGCGGGACTTGACGATGCCGCGGTCGCGACCGTCGCGGCCGGCGCCGGGGCGGACGTGGTGCGGGCCCTGTACGGGCGGCGTCTCACGCGCATCGACAAGGGCGGCGGAGACTTCGCGACCACCGCCGATGTGGAGGCCGAGAAGAGGATCCTCGACATTCTTCGGGAGGCCCGGCCCGATGACGCCGTGCTCGGTGAGGAGAGCGGGCCGCAGGGTGCCGCGGGAGCCGAGCGCCAGTGGCTGGTGGACCCGCTGTGCGGCACGCTGAACTACGCGGTCGGCACCCTGCTGGTGGCCGTCAACGTGGCGCTGCGCGGCGGTGCCGCGGCGGTGGCCGACCCGTTCGGCGGCGAGATCTACTTCACCGACGGTGAGACCGCGTGCGTGCGCCGCGACGGTGCCGATGCCCGGCTGGTGCCCTCGTCCGCCACCGGGCTCGTGGACGTCAACCTGGACCCGCCGTTCCCGGGCGCGCCCGGATTCCGCGCCGTGGACCTGCTGGCCCGGCCCGAGTTCGTGGAACGCTTCCGGCCCCGGGTCGGATCCACCACGCTGGCCCTGGCCTGGGTCGCCGCCGGCAAGCGCGCCGCGTACGTGACGGACGGCGGCGATCTGTCCGGGAGCGTGCACTTCGCGGCCGGCATCGCCCTGTGCAGGGCGGCGGGCTGCGTCGTCACTGGGATCGACGGTGGCCCGATCGGGCCGTCGGGCCGGGGACTCGTGGTGGCCGCCGACGCCGGGACCCACCGCCTGCTCATGTCGATGATCGGAGAGCCACGGCCGCATGCGTGAACGACACCCCGGAACGACCTCAGGACGTTGACATGAAAAGTGACGAAATGACCTAATGAGAGGTGATGATCACTTACGGGTGTGACGTGCCGGTTCGCGGCCCGGCAGGGCGCCCGAGAGGAGCTGTCCGGATGAGGAAACGCCTCGCCGCGCTCGGGGCGATGACCGTCGCCGCCCTGGCCCTGACCGGTTGCGGCGACGACGCCCCGAAGAAGGCCTCGCCCTCCGCGTCCGGCACGGCCGAGGCGCCGTTGCACGACGAACTTCCGGAGTCGGTGAAGCGGTCCGGGGTCGTCAGGGTCGGCTCGGACATGCTCTATCCACCGATGGAGTTCGTGCGGAACGGCCGGCCGACCGGCGTCGATCCCGACCTGGCCGCCGTCCTGGGAAGGCAACTGGGCGTGCGGTTCCAGTTCGTCAACGGCGCGCTCGACACCCTGCTCACCGGCCTGCGGGCCAGGCACTACGACGTGGTCATGTCCGCGATGACCGACACCAAGGACCGTCAGGAGGGGCTGGACCCCGCCACCGGGGAGAAGATCGGCGAGGACATCGACTTCGTCGACTACTTCGAGGCCGGTTCGTCGATCATGGTGAAGAAGGGCAACCCCGAGGACGTCAAGACACTGGCCGATCTCTGCGGCAAGAAGGTGGCCGTCCAGAGCGGCAGCACCACGTACGACCTGCTCCAGTCCCAGAGGTGCGACGAACCGATGGACATCGAGGCCTACGACACCCATGACGAGGCACAGGCCCGCCTCAAGAGCGGCGCCGTGGCGGCCGACGTCGCCGACTTCCCGGTGGTCGCCTACGCGGTGAAGACGGCGGGCGGCGGCAAGGACTTCGAGATGGCCGGCGAACAGATCGGCGCCGGCCCGTACGGCATCGCGGTGCTCAGCTCGAACACCCGGCTGCGGGACGCGATCCAGGCCGCCCTCGACGCCGCCATCCGGGACGGCTCCTACATGGAGGTCCTGAAGAGGTGGAACGTCAGCGAGGGCGTGGTGACCGACGCCACGATCAACAGCGGCACCTGAGAGGGCACCCGACACGGGGTGGGATCGTCCGTCCCGGTCACACCGGAACGCGACGAACCCACCAAGTGCCGTACGGCCGCCGGGTCATCCGTGGCGCGACGCGCCCTCGAGCGGTGAGACGTCGAGCGACTTGAAGACCGGCCACTGGTTCCCGGCCCGGTTGATACCGGACCGGATGGTGACGCCGCCGGAGAGCTGATCGGACGGCTGGTCCGACACATGGCTCAGTTTCACCCCGCCGTCGACGTACGCCGTGGTGGTGTTGCGCCCGACCTTGACCGTCACGGTGTGATCGGACTTCGGGTCCAGCGGTCCTGATGCCACCTTGTAGCCGTTGACCAGCAGGGTCGCCCGGTTCCTGGTGATCACCACGGTCACCGGCTCCTTGCTGTTGGTCCGGACCCCCAGCGCGGCCTGGTTGGTGCCGTTGCCCAGCGACCCGAGCAGCGCGGTGGCGCTGTAGTCCGTCCAGTCCACGCTGCTGTTCGGCCGGTAGTCCGCCTTGGCGTACCGGGGCGTCCGCGCCGACGCGGGCGCCTTGCCGAGGAAGACGTCGAAGCTCGTACGGGTCTGGCGTCCTCCCCAGTTCTCCGGCTCGGCCAGCGGCCGGTGCGCGTCGGCCGGGACCTGGACGTTCTTCGCGACGTCCGTGAGCATCTGGTCGGGAGTGGTCCGGGCGTAGACCTCGACACGCTGGACGAGCCCCGCCGTCGCGGACCGTCGGCTGGCCGTGAGCGGAACGCTCGAATGGTCCGTCATCACGAGCGGGAACAGTTCCTTGAGCAGATGCCTGGCCTGAGAGTCCGTCGAGTCGGCGTCCTGCTGACCGGGTCCGTCGGAGAAGGGGACGGCGAACATCGTCGGCGTCGGCATGCCGTGGCCGACGATGTCCTTGACGGAGCCGGCGAGATCGTGGAGCACCCGGGCGCGGTACTCGGCCGTGTTCTCCCGCCGTCCCTCGGCCTCCAGCCACAGGCGGTTCATCAGCGGTGCGCCGGTGTTGCCTGCGCCGTCCACCTGCTTGACGCTGTGCATGGCCCGAGTGTGGCTCTGGAAGTCCCATCGGCCCGACCGGTTCATCCGCTCGATCTCGCGCCAGGTGAGGTAGTAGGGGCGGTGCTTGTCCATCGACCCGGTGATCAGGAAGATCGTGCCGTGCATCTTGTGCCTGGCCAGGATGCGGTCGGCGTACTTCCACAGTCCGTCGGTGCCGTCGTCGAAGGTCAGCAGCACCGAACGCCGGGGCACCGGACCACCGTTCATGTAGGCGGTGAACTGCTTCGCGGTCAGCGTGCGGTAGCCGGCCTTCTCCAGGGCGGTGAGCTGGGCGTCGAACGCCTTCGGGGTGAGGGCGTACGGGCTCTTGCTGGTCTTGTTGACGTCGTGGAACGTCAATACGACGGGCGGAGCGTGGTCCGGCAGGCCTCCGCCCTGTCGCGTCCAGCCGGCCTTGTCCGCGGTCGTGACGGATGCCTGGGTCAGCGGGGCCTGAGGCGACATGTACTTGCGGCTGAGGTAGCGCTCGATGCCCGCGGCACCCGACGCCACCACCACGGAGAGCGTGAGGGCTCCGAGCAGGACGCGGACGGGCCACTGCGTCCAGCCCCGGCCCCACCCGTGACGGCGGCCACGACCGCGGTCGTGGGCCGCCGTGTCGGCGTAGTGACCACGGAAGCAGGGTTCCGGACCGTTGCCGTGGTCGTGCACGACGACGGTGGCGGGCTCGCGCCACGGAGCCATCAGAGCACGCTCCCTCGCGACAGGACGATCAGATAGATGCCGGTGACGACCACGATGGCGACGACATCGGTGATGACGCGGACGGACTTGCGCCGCAGGAAGTTCCTCATCACCGAGTCCTCGACCAGACACCGCGACGGATGGTCGCGAGGGAGTAGGGCAGCAGCCAGGACAGCAGCAGCGCCGACAGCAGACTCATCAGCGGCCGGTAGCGCCAGCGGGCGTCACCGGGGTTGTCGATCTTGAAGGCCAGACCCCAGATGCTGCCCTTGAGCACGACGCCGCACAGATAGAGCACGCTCACGAAGATCCCGCCCTGCAGGGGGGACAGGATCATGTGGCGGACCGCCATGAACGGCGCGGCCATCACCCACAGCACATGTCCGTAGTACAGACAGGACGGGCCGACACCGCGCCGCCACATGAAGGTGCCGGTGAAGCAGGTGTTGCGGATGAAGCTCTTCTTCCAGCGGATCTGCTGCTTCATGAACGGCCGGAAATGCTCGGGCACGTTGGTCCACACCTTGGCCGACTGGACGTAGCCGATACGCCACTTGCGCTCGGGATAGTCCTGCGCGGTGACGAACGGGGAGTCGGCGTACTGCTTCTTCAGCTTCTTGCCGACCCACAGTTGCCCCAGCACGTAGCCGGTGAGCTGACGGTCGGTCGCGAACCGGAAGGGGGCGCCCAGGAAGCGGTCGCCCGCCCAGGCGGGGAAGTAGTTGTACACCGCGTCCCGGCGGAAGACCGCCAGCGGACCGGAGACGCACGTGACCGATCCGAAGACCGACTCCGCCGCCTTGGCCACCCGGAACTGGCCCTCGTACCAGACGTCCTGAGCCCGGGTGAAGAGCGTCTCGTCGACGTTCAGCGCCCGGCAGTGGCCGCTGACCGCGCCCAGTTCGGGGTGGTCGACCAGCGCCTGGACACACTTGCGCAGGGCGTCGGGCGCCAGGACGCAGTCGGAGTCCGTGAACGCCAGCACGTCGCCGGTCGCGATGCTCGCGCCCCGGACCAGGGCGTGCTTCTTGCCCAGGTTCTTCTCCAGCTTGAGCAGGGTGATGCCCAGCTCCTCCGCGAGCCCGTCGAGGATCTCCCGTGTCCCGTCCTCGGAGAGATCGTCGATCACGATGATCTCCAGGTCGGGATAGTCGCCGGCCGCCATCGAGCGCACACAGCTCTCGATGTACTCGAACTCGTCCTTGACCGCGAGGAGGAAGGACACCTTCGGCACGGCCGGCAGGGACGGGAACGACGCGAGGTCCTTGGGGCGCCTGCGGAGCGTACGGACCGACGGGTCGTCGTAGCGGCTGTACGCGATCTGCAGCATGGCGATGGTGCCGACCAGCACCGTGATGCCGTAGCCGATGACGAGCGGCTTCTCCGGCACGAGCGGGAACTCGCGGGCCAGGATCAGCCCCAGCGGCAGCAGGCAGAACATCGCCAGCACCCGGCGCACGGCGAAGCGCACATCGGTCTGCATCCGGTTCGTCCAGCGGGTCAGCGGGCCCGGCGGCCTGCCCACGACGGCGGACGAGCGGACCTGCGGCAGCGGCACGGAAGCCCGGGGACGCGGGTTCGGCAGGATCAGTCCGCACGAGGCGGTGGCCACGGGAAGGGTCGCGCCCTCGGGGCCGACCGACATGTCACGGGACTCGGCCGCGGTCGCCTGATCTGGCACGCGGCCTCGCGGCGCCCCGGGCAGCGCGGCCCCGGGCGCGGCGAGGGCCGCGTCCTCGGCTCCCGGCGGGTGCAGGTCGCTCACAGGGTTTCCCGGGCGTCCACGGAGTCCAGCCGGTACGTCGCGTCCAGGACGTCGTTCCGGTCGTTCAGCCAGGCGAGGTCGGCGCCCGGGTGCACGGTGTGCACCAGCACCAGGTCCCACGCGTGGTCCTCGGGCACGAGAACGCTCTCCTGTATCCCGCCGGCCACCCGCGCGGCACGCACCATCGAGTCGGTGAAGCGGACCTGGGCGCCCTCGTGGACCAGCTCGTCGAAGATCTCCAGCGCGGGCGATTCCCGCAGGTCCTCGACACCCGGCTTGTACGCCATGCCGACGATCAGGATCCGGGCGCCGGTGAGCGGCTTGCCGCGCTCACCCAGTGCCTCGCGCACCCGGCGCACGACCTGGCGCGGCCGGCCGGCGATCGCGTTCATGGCGGCTTCGACCAGCGGGGAGGTGCTGCGCTCGGCGCGGAGCTGCCAGAGCAGGTAGTGCGGGTCGCACGGGATGCAGTGCCCGCCGACCCCGGGGCCGGGGTAGAAGGGCATGAACCCGAACGGCTTGGTCGCGGCGGCCTCGATGACGGGGATCGGGTCCAGGCCGAGGACACGGCAGTTGTCGGCGAACTCGTTCGCGAGCGCGATGTTGACCGCGCGGAACGTGTTCTCCCACAGCTTGGTCATCTCGGCCGCCTCGGGCGAGGGCAGCACGTACACGGAGGAAGCCGTGCGCGAGAGTACGGAGATGGCCCGGTCGATGGTCTCCTCGCCGGCGCCGCCGACCACGCGCGGGGTGGTGTCCTGGGTGTGATGGGCGTTGCCGGGGTCGATCCGCTCCGGCGAGAAGGCCACGAAGATGTCCTCGCCGACGGTGAAGCCGCGCTCGGTCAGCGGCTCGGTGAGCAGGTCACGGGTGGTGCCGACGTAGGTGGTCGAGGTCAGCATCAGCAACTGGCCGGGGACGGCGTGCTCGACGACGGTGGCCGCGGCGGCGGTCAGTGCGCGCAGGTCGGGGGCGAGGTGCCGGTCCACCGGGGTCGGTACGCACACCAGGACGGTGCGGGCGTCGGCGAGTGCCGCGGGGTCGTCGGTGAGGGTGAAGCGCGGGTCGCCGTTGAACTCCTTCAGGCGCTCCAGGTCGCTGGGCAGGAGGTCGACGTCGACGCCCCGGATGGCCTCCAGCCGTTCGGTGCTCGCGTCGATGCCGATCACCTCGGTGCCCGCGGCCAGCAGGCCGAGCGCCGTCGGCAGACCGACGTAGCCGAGGCCCACGACCGCCACGGCCCCCACCTCCGGTGCGTCCAGGGCGGCGTGACCGCTGAGGGTCTCGAAAGCGGCGCCGAGGTGCAGTCCTTGAGGGGTGGGGAGGGTGTTCGTGGGCATGGTGAACGCTCCAGAGGTGACTCTCGGGGATGCACACCGACTGGCGCGCACGTAGTGCCGCGGCGGGGACCTGTAGTCCTGCTCGGCCAATGTTCTGTGACGCTTCAACCATCCCAATTGTCCATATTCTGGTCAAACGCTGGAAAAGTTACTAGATGTGCTATCTCGCGGCTCTTACGGAATTGTTATCCACCCTCCGAGCAGGCGCTTTACCTCGACTTTGAGGTTCGGTGGAGTCGTTTCACGGGCGGGTCGGTGTGATGTAGCAGTCAGTTTCACCACCGCAGGGAGTGGCGTGCGTCACTTTGCCGCTTATGCGCGGTCTTCGGCCTCTCGTCGGGAATGCCAGGATTTTCGCTCTCGGTCGGCGAGGCGATATGTGGAAGAATGGCGGTATTCGCGGAGCCGTATTCCGTGGATGAGGCGCAGCGCCGGTGAACGGCGACCGGGCGCCGGATCAGGCGAGTGGTCTTCACCCTCGCGAAGTGCCGTGCCCGCCGTCCGGGCCGGCTGTGAACGCGGAACAAGCAGGAAATCCCCATGACTTGTGGCCCAAGGGCAGTACCTCGCCGCCAACTCGCTTTCGCAGAGATGGTGTTGCGGCATTCTTCCGTCGAGCGACGGACCCATCCGTGATGACGCGAAGACGACGCACGGCGTGCCTGCTGACAGGCCTGGTCGCCGTCGCCGCGACGACCCAGACGGCGTGCGGCGCCGGAACCCCGTCCACCCGTCCGCCCGCTTCGTACGACGACGCGGTACGAGCCGACTCCCCGGCCTTCTATCTGTCGCTCGGCGCCGGGAAAGGGGCCCGCGAGTCCGGAGCCGCCCTCGAGCCCGCGTACCACCACGCGCCCGGCGTCACCTCCATGCCCAACGGAGACAGGGCCTCCCTGTTCGACGGAACCTCCCAGTACGTGGAGATCCCGGACGACGACCGGCTCTCCGTCACCACGACCGGTGAACTGACCGTGGAGGCCTGGATCCGGCCCGACACGCTGACGTTCACCAGGACGGCGGGCGCCGGGTACGTCAACTGGCTCGGCAAGGTGTCGAGTTCGGATGCCCGGACCGAGTGGCTGGCCCGTATGTACTCGCGGGACAACACCGAAGCCCGTGCCAACCGCATCAGTGGATACGTCTTCAACCGGGGCGGCGGACTCGGCGCCGGCTCGTACTTCGAGGACCGGGTCAGCCCCGGCCGGTGGATCCACTACGCGCTGGTCGTCAACACCCGTGAGAAGAGCCGCGCCTACCCGACGGGATACGTCAAGGTCTACAAGGACGGGGTGCTCCGCGACCAGGACGCCCTCGACGAGTACGACATCACCCCGAGCAACACCGACGCCCCGATGCGGATCGGCACCGCCGGCACCAAGTCCTACTTCAAGGGTGCGATCGGCAAGGTGGCCGTGTACGACTCCGAGGTGCCCCAGTCCCGGCTCGCCGCCCACCATCGGGCCATGAAGGCGCATCCCCGGGAATCGGCCGTCGGAGCCTGACGGAGCCTGACGGAGCCTGACGGAGCCTGACGGAGCCTGACGGAGCCTGACGGAGCCTGACGGAGCCTGACGGACCCCGACGGCCTCTGGCGGGGCCTTCGGTCGAGCGGTCCGGGATCGTCCGTGACGACGCCTGGACAGCCGGACCCCGGCGTGCTGTCATGTCCGCGGCGCAATTTCCAACGTTGTAGAAGTCGGACAACGTTGTCGCACTGCGAGCGGACCCCTTTCGGAAGGCAGGTCACCTGCATGTCAGTGAGCAGACGGAGAATCCTCGCCCTGGGCTCCGGCGCACTGGGCGCCGCGGCGCTCGGCGGCACGTACACGGGGGCCGCTGCCGCGGCGACCCGGCCGGCGGCGGGGACGGCGCCGGCCGACGCGTTCCAGAAGCTGCCGCCCGGAAGCGTGGTCGCCCGCGGGTGGCTCGCCGGCCAACTCCGGCTGCAGCTCGCCGGTTTGTGCGGCACGTACGAGAACGGCTCGCACTTCCTCGACTTCTCCGCGACCGGCTGGGTGCATCCCGAGCGCGACGCCTGGGAGGAGGTGCCGTACTGGCTGCGCGGCTACATCCCGCTGGCCATCGCCACCGGCGACCAGAACGCGCTGGCGCGATCACGCCAGTGGGTGGACGGGATCCTCGCGACCCAGCAGAGCGACGGCTTCTTCGGGCCCCGCGGCTTACGTACGTCACTGAACGGAGGGCCCGACTTCTGGCCCTTCCTGCCGCTCCTGCAAGCGCTGCGGACGCACGAGGAGTACACCCACGACCAGCGGATCGTGCCGTTCCTCGTCCGTTTCCTCCGCTACATGAACGCCCAGGGTCCGGGCGCCTTCAACACGAGCTGGGTGTCCTACCGTTGGGGCGACGGCCTCGACATCGCCGTATGGCTCCACCGCCGGACCGGCGAGGCCTTCCTGCTCGATCTCGCCGCGAAGATGCACGGTCACGGCGCCGACTGGACCGGCGCCACCCCGAGCCGGCACAACGTGAACATCGCCCAGGGCTTCCGGGAGCCCGCCCAGTACGGGCATCTGACCGGCTCCGCCGACCTCGTAGGGGCCACGTACCGGGCCTACGACACCGTGATGGGTGCCTACGGGCGGTTCCCCGGCGGCGGGTTGGCCGGGGACGAGAACTACCGGCCCGGATTCGCCGACCCGCGGCAGGGCTTCGAGACCTGCGGCATCGTCGAATTCATGGCCAGCCACGAGCTGTTGACCAGGATCACCGGGGACCCGGTCTGGGCGGACCGCTGTGAGGACCTGGCCTTCAACATGCTCCCGGCCTCCCTCGATCCCGACGGCAGGTCCGTCCACTACATCACCAGCGCCAACAGCGTCGACCTCGACAACCGGCCCAAGACCCAGGGGCAGTTCCAGAACGGCTTCGCCATGCAGGCCTTCCAGGCCGGCGTCGACCAGTACCGCTGCTGCCCCCACAACTACGGCATGGGCTGGCCCTACTTCACCGAGGAGCTCTGGCTCGCCGGTGCCGACGGCGGCCTGGTCGCCGCGCTCTACGCCCCGAGCCGGGTCAAGGCCACGGTCGCCGGCGGAACGACGGTCACCGTCACCGAGGAGACGGGATACCCCTTCCAGGACACGATCACCCTCACGCTCTCCACACCCCGTCCGGTGCGCTTCCCCCTGCAACTGCGCGTGCCCGGCTGGTGCACAGGGCCCCAACTGCAGGTCAACGGAACGGCGGTCACCGCCTCGGACGGCCCGTCCTGGGCACGGATCGACCGCACCTGGCGCGACGGCGACACCGTGCGCCTGCGGTTGCCCCAGCAGGCCCGACTGCGTTCATGGCCGGGGCAGCACGGCGCGGTCAGCGTCGAACGAGGCCCCCTCACCTACTCGTTGAAGATCGGCGAACGCTACGACCGCTACGCGGGAGACGACGCGTTCCCCGCGTACGAGGTCCACGCGACCACGGGATGGAACTACGGCCTCCTGCCGGGGACCTCACTGACTCCGGCGGGGACCGGCACCGTCGTCCCGGACCAGCCCTTCACACCCGGCACCACGCCGGTGTCCCTCTCGGCGCAGGCCCGGAGGATCCCGGAGTGGATCGCCGACGACGAGCATGTCGTGGCGCCGCTGCAGGATTCCCCGGCCCGCAGCGACGCGCCGGTCGAGACGGTCACCCTCATCCCGATGGGGGCCGCGCGCCTTCGCATCACGTCCTTCCCCACGGCGGCTCCGGACGGCCGGCCCTGGACCCCGGAACCACCCTTCCGCCGACTCGCCAACAAGAACAGCGGCAAGGTCCTGGCCGTCGACGGCATGTCGACCGAGAACAGCGCACGCGTCGTGCAGTTCGACAACACCGGCACGGGCGACCACGCCTGGCAGCTCGTCGACCGGGGCGACGGATGGCATCTGATCCGCAACGGCAACAGCGGCAAGGTCCTCGGCGTCGACCACATGTCGATGGACAACAGCGCGATCGTCGTGCAGTTCGAGGACAACGGAACGGACGACCACCTGTGGACGCTCGTCGACAACGGCGACGGCTGGTACCGCATCCGGAACAAGAACAGCGGAAAGGTCCTGGGCGTCGACCGCATGTCCACCGCCAACAGCGCCCAGGTGGTCCAGTACGACGACAACGGCACGGCCGACCACCTGTGGCGCTTCCTGTGAGTGCCTGAGCCCGGCCCGGCGGCGGATCGGCGACGCTCTGTCCGGCCCGCCGCCGATCCGGCCCACGCCGCGCACGCCGCGCGGGTCAACGGCCGTTGGGTTCAGTCGAAGAGGGCCACCAGGCCGTTCACCCAGATCGCGAGGAACGCGACGACCGCCAGCAGACATCCGGCTCCCGCCAGGAAGTCGGTGAAGGGATGGTTCGCACTCTCGGCCTTCTTGCCGTCCGGCACGGTGTCCCATGCGACGGGATGCCCCATGGAGTCGGAGCACGCCACGCGCACGGCCTCCAACTGCCCTCTGGCGAAGGCCGTTGGGGCGAGCGACTCGGAACCTCTCCAGGCGAGCGCGCGCATGCGCCGCTCAGGGGTGTCGTACCTGGCCTCGAAGGCCGCCGTCTCGGCCGTGTCGCGATCCGATTCGAGATACATCCAGCGGCCCGCCTCCGCGGGCTCTCCGTACAGCCGGTAGGTCTCGGCAAGACGGCGTCGCAGCGTCAGGTCGTTCGGGAACGACGACACGAGCCCGCGCAGGCGCTGGCGCGCGACGGGGACCCGGCCCGCGGCCAGGTCCGCGTCGACGCGCGCCAGGGTGTCTCTCAGTGACATGCACCGATGATCGACTGCCGCGTCGACCGGCGTCGACTCCTTTTGGTGACCGGCGCGGAGCGTGTGCCAGGATCGTCGTTCATGGAGATCGACATAACTCCCGCCGGCGTGGCCGACTTCCACCGGATCCTGGCCGATCACGCCCGCTACTGGGGTGAGCGGGACCTTCGCTCGCTGCATCTTCTGGCGTTGGTGCAGGAGTTCGGGGCCACCTGCCTGGTCGCACGTGCCGAGGACGGGATCCGTGGCTACGCCTTCGGCTTCGTCACGCCCGACGGCACCGGTTACGCGCATCTCATCGCCACCCGGGACGACACCCGCGGCAGCGGTCTCGGGCGCCGTCTGTACGCGGCGTTCGCCGAAGCGGCCGAACTCCAGGGCGCGCGGCGGTTGAAGGCGATCACGTCGGTGGCGAACACCGGCTCGATCGCCTTCCACCGCAGCGTCGGCTTCGACGTGAGCATCGCCGAGGACTACAACGGCCCGGGTCGCCCCATGGCCGTCTTCCGGCGGGATCTGCCCCTCGCGTCCTAGGAGGCCACCGTGGCCCGGTTGAACAGCCGGCCCGCGATGTCGATGCCGGTGACCGCTCCGTGGGCGTCGCGGGAGAAGTAGCCGCGCTGGCCTTCGAGGCCGCCCTCGGTGACGACGTACTCGTCGCCGTCTCCGGGGAGGAAGCCGATGACCGCGGCCGGGTGGTCCGGGGGCATCTCCTCGTCGGATGCCGCGCGGATCTCCGGTTTGATCCCCACCGCCAGGGTGAGCCGGGCGCCGTCGACGGCGATGTCGAGGTTCATGGCGTCGATCTCGTAGCGGCCGACGACCTGTTGGGCCCTTCCCTCGTCGTACGGGAGCGGTCGCGCCGCCTTCTCGGTGACGCCGAGGTGGTGCTCGAGGGCCCACCGTACGACGGACTGGTTGAACGGGTGGCCGTCCGGACCGAGGTTGGCCAGCGAGACCACCGCGAAATCGCGCTCGGGCACGATGAGCAGTTCGGCGAACTGCCCGTTGCCCGAACCGCCGTGGCCGATCCCGCGGAGACCGTCGAGGTCGTGGAGGAACCAGCAGATGCCGAAGCCGTCGCCGAGGGTGCTGCCGCGGAGTTCCACCGTCCGCTCCCGCATGCGGTGCAGGTCGGCGGCGGGCAGCACACCCGCGCCGTCGCCGAGCTGGAAGCGGGCCCAGCGCAGCAGGTCGCCCACCGAGGAGGCGAGCCCGCCGCCGGGGTTGTCGCCGCGGGCGCCCTCCTTGAACGCGTTCCAGGGCCGGGCGGCGCGCAGTTCGCCGTCCTCGGCACGGTTGTAGCCCACGGCGAACTTGCGGACCATCGCCTCGGCCAGCCCGTACACGGTGTCCGTCAGGCCCACGGGCTCCAGGACGAGCGAGGCCATGGCCTGCTCGAACGGCTGCCCCGTGACCTTCTCAACGATCCGGCCCGCCAGGTTGTAACCGGCCTGGCTGTACGAGGCCCGGGTGCCGGGCGGCGCGATCATCGGGAGGCCGGGAAGCTTCGCCACCAGGCCGGCCAGTGAGCGGTCGCCCTTGCCGTCGTCGATCAGGTTCCAGTCCAGGCCCGCGGTGTGGTTCAGCAGGTTGAGGACGGTGATCCGCGCCGCCGCCTGCTCGTCGGCGAGCCGCAGTTCGGGGATGTAGTGCCGCACCGGTGCGTCCAGGTCCACCCTTCCCTCGGCGACCAGACGCATCAATGCGGTCGCGGTGAAGGTCTTGGAGACCGAGGCAACGGGGAACAGCGTATTCTCGTCCACCGGCGACGGGTCCGCGAGGCTGGTCACACCGTGCGAGACGTACGTCTCCCGGCCCCCGAAGAGGACCCCGACGGCGGCACCGGGGATGCCGAGCTCCGTGGCCCGCGACGCGACGAACTCCGACAGTTTCTCCTGCGACATGTCTCCCCCTCGACTCTTGAACTAAGTACAAGCAGGAGCGTAGAAGAAGACTTGAACAAAGTGCAAGGGATCCCATGAACTAAGTTCAAGTAAGGTGGCCGTCATGCCGCGAGACACGCTGACCGCAGACCGGATCGTTCGTGCCGCCATCGAGCTGCTCGACGACGAGGGGCTGGACGGCCTCAACATGCGCAGCCTCGCGCAACGGCTCGGCTCGGCCGCCACGGCCGTCTACTGGCACATCAAGAACAAGGACGACCTGGTCCGGCTCGCCAGCGACGCGGTCTGGGGCGAGGTCGAGGTGCCCGACCTGGACGCCCTGGACTGGCGCACGGCCGCGACCGCCCATGCCACGGGCGTGTACGCGATGCTGAACCGCCACCCCTGGCTCGTCCAGGCGTTCGGCAGTCATCTCCTCTACGGATCGGCCCAGGCCCGGCACAACGACTTCAGCCTGGCCGTCTACGAGAAGGCCGGCTTCGCCGCCGCGGACGCGGACCGGGCGGCCGCCGCGGCCCTCGCGTTCGTGCTCGGCAGCACCCTCGGCCCCGCCGCGCAGGTGTCGCTGAACCGCAGGCTGAACAAGAGCGGCGAGAACGCCGAGGAGTTGATGGCCGACGCCATGAGGCGCGCCACCGACACCGCCAGGCAATTCCCGCACCTACGGCAACGCCTGGACACCACGGCCGCCACGGAGTACGCCGGGGCCCCCGACCATTCCTTCACGTTCGGACTCCGGTCCCTGCTCGACGGGTTCGAGGCCCGCCTGGCGGCCGGGTCCGCGGGCGAGGCCCGCTGACCGCGTCCGGTCCTGCGGCGGGTTCGTCCTCGCCGACGCCCCCGAAGACGGTCGCCCTCACATGACGAGCGGGCGTTCCAGTCATCCGCTCCGACCTCGGGGGACTCGGCTTGGTGTTACAGCCCTCGCTTCTCGATGAGTGCTCGCTCTTCAGGGGTGGTGAGTCGGTTGAAGCAGGCCACGTCCGTGGCCATGACCGTCATGTGGCCGAGCGTGGGTGCTGCCAGATGCCGGGCGTAGAGGACCCACCCCTTCTTCTTGTACGAAGCCATGAAGTAGGTCGCGTCGCCTCCGACCGGTGCGTCCTGTGGCGGCGTGCTCTGCTTCCAGCCTCGCGCCACGAGGCCGGAGGCCATGGCCTTCATCTGCCGCCGCGCGCCGGCCGGATCGGCAGGGTTCGTGGAGCGGTCGCCCTTCTCGGTGGACGACCAGGAGACCACGCAAGGGGTCAGCCGGTCGGCGAGAGCGGCGGCCTTGTCTCCCTGTTCGGCGTTGGTGGGGGTATCGGCCCCCTTGGATGCGCCCTGCCCGGCCTCCACCTTGCCGCCCGTCAGCCCGGCTGCCGCGATGGCCGCTCGCAGGTCCCTGCGAACGTCCTTCTGGCCGAAGGGCGCCGATGCGGAAGGGGCGGGGGTGGTACTTGCCGCAGAGGCGGCAGCTCCGGCGCCCGCGCCGCATCCGGTGGCGAGAATCGCCACCACGGCGACGAGGGCCGTGTGGGTGGCGCTGATCGTGTTCGTACGCATGTGCACTTTCTCGGCGCGCGGACTGCTGGTCGCGCTGTGTTCGGCCTGGTCGGCCCGGTGGGTCGGATACTGGCGCCGAATCTTCGCACGACTGCTTCTCCGCTATGGAACGGGTCCCGGTCGCCGTATCGCCGGACGAGCCCGTGGCGCGGGGGCCGACGCCTCTGGGCCGACCTCCGCGAGCGTCACGCCGTGGGATCCACGTTCCAGGTCGCGGGCAGATCACCGCCGCAGAAGACACAGACGAAGTCGTCCTCGCGCACGATGTTGTGCTCCTGGCAGCCGGGACAGCGCCGGAACACCACTTCGTGGGTGAAGCCGGAAGGCCGCCCGAGTCCTAGGTCGTCCAGAGCGCGGGCGACCGCCTGCCAGGAGCTGATGTCCGGGCAGTACCCGGTGGACTGGTTGCTGACCTCGCTCACGGCCCACCTGTCAGCCTCGCGCACGAATCCGATCTCGCCGGCGCCCAGAACCCTGTCTCCGCCGGCACAGGCCACGTGCTCGCTTCGTCGCGGCGCCAGTCGCAGCGCACCGTCCATGTCGACCACGAAGGTGAAGGGTTCGGCCTGCTCCGGCCTCGGTCGCTCAGCGATCCACCTGTCGAAGTCGGCCGCCGAGCTGACGCGGAATCCGCGGCTCCCTGGCAGGACCGCGGCTTTCAGCTCGGCGGGTCCGACGTATCTGTAGCACCGGCCCCGCACGCTCACGGAAGTCTCCTGAGACTCGTCATACGATCTCAGCCGTCCCGACCCTGCCATGTGGTCACGCACGCTTCGTTGCCCTCCGCGTCGGCGAGGACCCAGAAGGCGGGGGCGCGGGTCGCGGACACCAGGTGGCCTCCGGCCGCCAGCGCGTTCTCGATCCGCTGAGATGCCTCGTCGTGCGGAACGCAGACGTCGAAGTGGATGCGATTGCGCTGGGGGCGTGGCTGGTCCATCTGCTGGAACCAGATCGCCGGGCCCTGCCCGACCGGGTCCACGAGCGCGTCCTCCGGTCCCGCGGCGCCCGCCTCGTCCGTATAGCCCAGCACCGCCTTCCAGAACGGCCGGATCCCGGCGATGTCCAGCGCGTCGATCGCGATCTCCAGGACCTGGACCGATCGCTGTGCCTCCGCTCCGATCTCGGGCTCTGTCAGAAGCCCGGACCTGTCGGCGGTGGCGGAGATCTGACGCGCGAGTTCGACATCCCGGGTGGTGACCGCCGCTCGGTCCGCCGACTGCAGGGTGAAGACGACCCGATCGGGGCGCACGTCGACCTGAAGGTGCCGGTCGGCGTCGTCGCCGCACGCGCCGACGGCGTCCGCCGCCAAGCCCACCGCCTGAGCCAACGATCCGACCCGGACCGACGTGCGCAAGGTGCCCAGCAAGAAGCGCCACCCGTGGTCCTGGACCGCCGTCGATGCTTCCTGCCGACTCAATGTCTGCTCCATGGGCGCATCCTCGCAGCCGCCACTGCCAGCAGCGCCTGCCGGTACACGGCGCGTCCGCCCGTTCGGTTCCCGGGGACTGTCGTCATGGCGCTGCTCGGGACATTTGTACGGCTTCCCGCACGACACCTGTACCGCGGTATGTGTGGCTCTTGACCCTGCACTACGCGCGTCGGCCTTCGTAGGCTTGGGGCATGTTCACATCTCACAAATCGGGACCGGACGACGCCTGGGAAGGCACCGTCGAGGACAAGTCGCGGGGCATGCTCGACGGCGCGAACATGTACCACTTCGTCAAGGTGAGGCGTGCGGACGGCCAGTCCGTCAAGGTGCGCGTCGACCGTAGGCTGTGGAAGTCGATCGCGGTCGGCGATCGCATCGTGAAGGAGCCGGGAAGCGGCCCGGTCAAGGCGTGACCGTCAGGGTGCCGGACCGAGGATGCCACGCGATGACCCTGGCGATTCGGAGCTGTCACCATGCCCACGGGTCGTCGGCGTCGTAGAGGCGATCACTGAGGGCGAGCACTTCGGTGTCGTCGAGGTGGCGCGGTCTCCAGCCGGAGTTGGCGGCATGGGCGACGAAGCGGTCGTCGAGCGCGAGGTGGTAGGTCTCGACGTAGTAGGCGAGATGCGCGTTCCAGAACCAAGTTCCGTCGGTCCGCGTCGAGTTCTCTCCGATGTACGTCTTGTCGCCACGCAGCTCGTCGTAGGAGCCCGTGCCGCATACGGCCAACCGCGTGCCGGAACGCAGATAGGCGATCAGTTCCGCTTCGTGAGGGCGGACTTCGGTGGCGATGGAGTCATGGATGCTCGGTGCGTCGGCCTGATCGGGCGACAGTTCGCGGTAGTCACCGAGGTATCTGGTCGAGCACCGTTCAGGGGTCTGCCTGCGGCGATGTGGTGCGGTGCCCGACGGCTCGTACGGCGGATTGGGCGTTGCCATGGGGGTACGGGGTTCGGTGATGGTTCGCACGCCGAGCGCGACGGGCTCCTTGGGGCGGGGGAGTGCTTCGGCAGTCAACGCGAGGAGGTCGGCCGGCGGGCTTTCCCCGGCAATCAACGCGTCCACGTAGGCCGTCGCGGCGCGGATGCCGAGAGCGGAGACCCGCCGTCGGATGAGACGCAGGGCCTGGGCCCTGCCTTGAGTCTCGGCGGTCGACCGCAGCTCGTCGTGCAGCGCGTCGACCGGGCCGGGCGGTTCCCGCCCCTTCACCCGCGTCAGATAGTCGTTCTCCCAGGCTCCCGTGACCACGTCCACGACCGGGATCTGGTGGAGACCGCCATCCTGTTTGTCCACCAGATAGGGGCCGTTGCCCAGCAGTGAGCGGCGTGGGTCGCCCGTGCGGACGTAGTCCTCCGCGTCCCAGGAGACGATCCAGCCCAGGGCGTGCTCACGGACCAGGGTCACCTGCGCAGGGACGGATCGGCCGTAGGTCGCGAGCTCCTCGAGGTACGCACGCTCCAACTCCGTCTCGACTCGGGAGACGGCGGACACACGGGTGATCATCCCGACAGCATCGGGCATCCGGCCGGGACCCACCAGCGAGTTTCGGAGGGCTGGGAGCGGATGGGGCTGTCGCCGAGCAACCCATGTGCGTCGCGCAGGAACAGCGGGTGTGGCGAATCGATTTGGCATGATCTATTCGGTCGATTTGCCTGAAAGTCGCACAAGTGCGGTGCCTAGACGGCAATATGGCCTGATCTTCCCTGAACCACGCATCAGAGGCCGCGCCATGACCAGACCGCAGTCCCCGCCGGATCCCTACGCGAGGCCGCAGCGCCCGGTCCCTCGAGCCTCCGGCGACTCCCACCGGAGCGCGCTCGTCGTCGCCCTGATCGGTGCCGCGGCCACGATCGTCGCCGCTCTGATCGGACTGTTCGTGCAACTGAGCGGCGATGTGGAGCAACGCGCCTCGGGTCCGTCGCCCGGCGGCGCGTCGTCCGTATCGGAGGCTCCCGGCACGCCCGAGACGTCCGTCGCTCCCTCGGTTCCGCCGAGCACGTCCGTGGCGTCCGGAGGGTCTGGAGCGCCCGGTGAAGCCGACGGGGCCGGGGTCGTCCCGACCCCCACCGCTCCGACGCCCGTCGGCGTGCCGGAGAAGTTCCTCGGACGCTGGCAGGGCTACGCCGAGGAGGTCGACGCCTCCAGTACCGACCACTACCGCGTCACCGTGGAGCTCGACCAGGGCACCCTGCGCGAGCGGGTCGGCAGCGTCCACTACGCGATGGAGTCCTCCGACTGCTACGGCACCGTGAGCCTGACCGCGGTCGGCGGCACGGAGCAGGTGATCCTCGGGGAGAGCATCCAGTCCGGCAACTGCGTCACGAACGGCCGCATCACCCTGACACTGCGCCCGGGCGACACGGTGGACTTCGCCTACGAGTCGACCAAGCGGGACGGCACCCGGCAGTCGGTGAAGGCGGGCCTGGAACGCGTCGCCTGACCGGCGTCGGGGAGAGCAGCACGAGTGCCCGGTCCGCGACGACCTCCCCAGCCGTTCGAGGACAGGGTTCCGCGACTGCCCGCCGGCAGGTCTCGACACGGAGGACTCGACGGCGCTCGCGTGCTCCGGGTGCCAAGCCCTCTACTGCTAAGGGCAGTCGAAGCGGTGGGCGAAGGGGCGCCCGGGACAGGTGTGGCACTCGAAGAGATACACGCCACCGAGGTCGCCGAGCACCAGACCCGGTCCTTCGTACCGTACGTCGATGTCCTCGACCGGTGTCCAGGTGCGCCGGGACAGCGCGTCGCCCTCGGTGCTCTCCACGGTCAGGAGGTGTTCCATGCGCCTCCCGCAGACCGCGCAGTCCGGCCACCTCGGGTCCTGGCTCCAGCCGGGATATCCGACCAGCTTCGTGCCCGGCGCCGTGGAGAGGTGGCTCTGGTGGTCCCAGCCCGTCTCCTGGTCCAAGTCCAGGAACCTGAACTCCAGTTCGTCCCAGAGGTCGTCGTCCAGATCCCAGTGGGGATACTCCGTCACCCGCTCCGGATGCACGACGCACGGACGCGGGACGTAGTTCTCCCAGTACTCGGCCGGGCTCGGCGGCGCCGACAGCACCTCGCCGACCGCGCCGGCCTCGCGCCAGCGCACCTCAGGGACGACCCAGCGGCCACCGCCGTGCTTGCGCGGGCACCACAGGACCTGGAGCAGATCGCACCCTTCGGGGAACGGGACGATGTCGGGAACAGCGGCGCGGTAGATCTGGACGACCGGCACCATCGGCGAACCCTCGTGCTCGGGACACAGCGGCCACGCCTCCTCGGCAGGCCAGAGCAGCGGGCCGCCCACCGAGCTGTCCCGGCAGGTCGGTTCACCCGCCCGCGGGTGGAGCCTTACGGTCACTCTGCGGAGGGGGGCCAGCTCGGGAAACAGCTTCTCCACGTCCACGGGGCGCGGTGGTGTGTGACGGGCCACGACGACAGACTACGGCCCGGTTCCGCGGTGTACCGGCGCGAGCGGTGCCTGCCTGACGGGCGGAGTGCCCGGTTCTGCGGTCAGGACTTCGTGTGTGCCGGCGACGAGGCTTCCCAGGTGAAGCCGTCCGGGTCGGTGAACGCCGTCGCGGTGCCGGTGAGCGCGAGCCTGTGCGATCCGCTGCCGTCGTCGGTGACGCCGAGGTCCTTGGCCAGCCCGGCGCGCTTGTACAGCGCCAGCTTGAACTGCTCCGGCCCGTCCGCGGTGAACTCGGCGTACTTGCCGCCGAAGCTCTTCGCGACGGTCATCCCCTGCTCGACGTAGAACCGCTTGGTCGCCTTGACGTCGGCGACGCCCAGCAGCAGCACACGCTCGTCGATGGTGCCCGTGGCCGGACCGGTGTCCTTCTTCGCCGAGGTGGCGACCTTCCAGATCGTCCCGTCCGGGGCCTGGACGACGCCTCCGTAGCCCCACAGGGACTTCGACACGGGCTTGAGCGATGTGGCGCCGGCCGCGATGGCGCCGTCGATGAGGCTCACGACGTCGGCCGGCTGGGACACGGTGAGCGCCAGCGTGAACCCACGGAAGCCGGTCGAGGGTGCCTCGGAGGCGCGCAGGCGCAGCCCCGCGCCGAGTCCGAAGGCGCCGGCGTAGAACTGCTCGGCGGCGGTCGGGTCGTCCACTTCGAGGGTGATGGATGCGATGGAAGTCATGCGGATCACGCTAGCCGCGGCCGGCCGGCGATGGCTTCTCCGATCCTGCTCGATGCGGTCCCGCTCGATGCCGCCCCGCTCGATGCCGTCCCGCTCGACGTGATCGGGCGCGAGGCGGTCGGCCTTGACGGGGTCCTCGCCCTGCGGCGGGGATCTGCCCGATCACGATCCGGTGATCGCCTGGCTGGCGATGAGCTGTTGGTACGGGGCGCAGCGAGCCAGGAGCGAGGGGTGGTTGCCGGTGTCGGTGACGGTTCCCTGGTCAAGCATGATCACGTGCTCGGCGTGCTGCACGGTGGTGAGCCGGTGGGCGACGACGATGACCGCGCGAGTCGTCGCCAGCTTTTCGATGACGGTCCGGAAGCGTTGTTCGTTGAGGCCGTCGAGCTGGCTGGTGGGTTCGTCGAGCAGCACGATGTCGGCGTCGGACAGCAGGGCACGGGCGAGCGCCATGCGCTGCCGCTGGCCGCCGGACAGGTCGGTCTCGCGGCCCAGCAGGGTGTCGAGTCCCTGGGGGAGGCGGGTGATGTCGTCGGCGAGTCCGACGGCGTCGAGGGCGGTGGCGAGCTCTTCGTCGGTGGCGGGGGTGGTGCGGCCGAGCTGGAGGTTCTCGCGGGCGGTGGCCTCCAGCAGGGTGAAGGCCTGGTCGACGTACGTGATACGGGTGCGCAGGGCGTCCAGGGGCCAGTGCCGCATGTCGTGACCGAGGACCGTGATGGTGCCCGAGGAGGGCCGGATGAACCGGTCGATGAGGGACAGCGTGGTGGTCTTCCCGGCCCCCGACGCGCCGACCACGGCGGTGAGCCCGGTGCGGGCGGTACGGAAGGAGATGCCCTGCAGGGTGGGCCGGCCGGCTCCGGCGTGGGTGTAGGAGACGGAGTCGAAGGCGACGGCGGGTGCGTCGGGCAGCGGGGTGGGAGCGCCCCGGCCGTCCTCGGTCGTGTCGTCCTCGGGCGGCAGGAGCAGCAGGTCGTTGCAGCGGTCGCGGGCGGCGAGCCCCGACTGCAGCCGGCCGAGGCCGGTGGCCAGTGTGTTGACGGACGGGATCGCCTGGAGCAGGTAGAGGAGGAACGCGGCGAACGCGGCCGCCGTGATGTCGCCCGCGGCCAGGCGGGCGCCTCCGGTGAGGATGACGGCGATCATGGCGAGCTGGTTGCCCAGGGTGAGCACGGCGGGGATCAGCGTGCCCAGCCGGGCGCCCTCCAGGGAGATGGAGCGCAGCCGTTCCGCGTCCTCGGCGAGGGCGCGGGTGGCCAGCGGTTCGGCCCGGTTGGCCTTGATCGTGGTCAGTGCCTCCAGGTTCGCGGTGAAGCGCTGGGCGATGTGTCCGACGGCGTCCTGCTGGCCGCTCACGTTGGCCCGCATGCGGCGAAGGACCAGCATCACCATCAGGGTCAGGGCGGACAGGGCGATCAGGGTGACCACGGTCAGGACCCAGTCGATCCACACCATCACGCCGAGGGTCGCGGCGATGGTGACGGTGGCGAGCGGCAACTGGCTCGCCACGTCCACGATCTGACGCAGCAACAGGGCGTCGGAGGTGATCCGGGCGGCGAGTTCGCCGGTGCCCTGGGTCCGTACGACGGGCAGCGGCAGCCGCAGCGCGTGTTCCATCAGCGTGATGCGCAGCCTGTACGCCATGCGTTCGCCGATGCGGGCGAGCAGGAAGCCGGAGCAGGCCTGGGTGAGGGCGCCGGCCGCCGCGGCGGCGCACATCAGGGCGATGTGGTCGGTGAGCGGACGGTGGCTGGAGAAGTCGGTGATGACGTCCTGGAGGAAGAGGGGGAGGGCGAGGGTGGCGGCGGTGGCGGCGAGTGCGAGGAACAGTGCGGCGGTGAGCGGGCCGGGTTCGGCGGTCAGTTCACGGCGCAGCCGCAGGGGGCCCTTGTTCGGGTGAGCGCGGGGGGCGGACTCGTCGGCCACGGGGAACCTCTCTGGTTGCGAGGGGGCGTCGCGCGGGGGCACGCACCTGGCGGGCGGAGGGAGGGGCTGCTGGGAGCTGATGGGCGACCGGCCGGGCCGCTGGTGGCGGCCCGGCCGGCTGTGCTGCGTGCGCCCCCTACAGGGCGGTGCCCGTTACACGCAGAGGATCGTGCTCACCGTGCTGGTGCCGCAGTTGAGCACGCTCAGGGAGCTGGTGCTCGCGAGGGTGTCGTCGATCGGGGTGGCCTCGGTCTCGGGCAGGTCCATCGTCTGCAGGTCGAGGATCATCATGGCTGTTCTCCTTCATTCACTGACGGGTGGATCACCCGGCCGGGTGGCCGGGAGTCTTTGGGGCGCGACTCGGCTGATCCGGTCGCGACTTGTGGTGACGTGGTCAGGGACGGCCGGCCGTGTGCCCGGCGGAGGTCTGGCGCCGGCCGGCCGCGGCCGGGGGGAGGCTCGGGCTCTCCTGGGCCGATCCGGGTCCGCCGGTCCAGGGGAGGAAAGGCGTGCCGGCCAGGGCCGTGCCCAGGGCCAGGAGCACGCCCGCGGAGCCGGTCGCCAGGTCCGCGGAGAGCCGCAGGAGTTGGTCGCCGGGGAAGGCGAGGTGACCCTGGTACGAGATCTGGTGGAGGGTCAGGAGCCTGCGGTGGCGGTCCAGCGCGGTCTGGCGATCGGCGGCCGCTTCCGCGTCGTCCGGGGTGCGCGGGCGCGGGGAGTGCCACGGGCCGGGGGCGTGCGGCTGGGGCCGGGTGAGGGCGAGGTAGCCGATGAGCCCCGCGCGGCCGTTGAACAGGCCGGGCTGGATGATGAATTCGGGTTCGGCGGCCCGGCTGATCGGCGTACGGAAACGGGCTGTCGGACTGTCGGGGTGATGGCGGAGGAGGGCCTCCAGAGCCAGTCCGATGCCGGTGCTGCCGGTCTCGATGTAGGGAAGTACCCGGTATTCGTCGAGGACTTGGACGGTGCCGTCCGCCGCGGTCACACAGCGTTCGAGGTCCAGTTCCAGCAGGGTCTGGGCCCGTTCGAGGAGAGCGTGATCGCCGGTGTGCTCGTAGAGGCGGATCAGGGCGAGGGCCGCGCCGGACGCCCCGTTCATCAGGCCGGCCTTGCGGCGCCCGCTCGACGGCCCCTCCTTCTCCAGCTCGTCGGCCGCGGTCTGCGCGTGGGTGAGGGCGCTGTCCAGCAGCCGGTCGTCGCCGGTGGCCGAGGCGAAGTGCGACAGGGTCAGGGCGATGCCTGCGCGGCCCGACGACAGGTCGGGGCCCGGGGGGCTGTCCGAAGGGGTGCGGGTGAGCCGCTCCAGCAGGTCGAGCGCGGCGTCCCGTTCGCCGAGGAGGTCGAGGGTGTGGGCGACGCCGTGTCCGCCGGTGTAGAGACCCGGCAGTGCCGGGCGGGTGCGGGCGGCCTCGATGAGCCACTGGACGTGTTCGGCGTCGGTTCCGGCGCCCGTGGCGTGGAGGGCGTACAGGACGCCGGCCGCTCCATGGGCCAGGCCCAGGCTGCCCTGGGTGAACTGGGCGATGTCGCCCGGGAAGAGCCGGTCGCCGCGGTGGGGGGTGGCCATGGCCCGGATGCCGGCGGCGAGTGAGTCCCGGATGGCCCGCCAGTCGGCCCGCGGCCCGCTGAGCAGGGCTTGGGTCTCGGCCCTGCGCAGGCCCAGTTCGGGCCTGGGGGTGCGGCCGTCCTCGGGGGAGGGGGCGAGCATGCGGCGGATCTCGTCGGTGTATCCGGGCGGTACGGGGAACCGGCGCTCGATGACATCGGCGAGCTCGGTGCTCTTGCCCGCGTCCAGGGTGGGCAGTTGGGCGAGCGGGAGGAACAACCAGAGCCGGATCGCGGCCAGTCCGTACAGGTCGATCTCCGGGCCCGTGTATCCCCTCGGAGCGGTGAAGCCCGCGGCTCCCAGGGCTGGCCGCACGAACGCCTGGACGGTGCTGGCGAGTTCGAAGTCGATGAAGCAGATGTCGCCGCCCGGCCGGATGATCAGGTTGCGGGGATGGAGGTCTCCGAACACGACCCCGCGGTCGTGCATGCCCTTCAGGATGTGCTCGATCCGGTCCACGATCGCGATCGCCTCGCGGGTGTACTCGGCGACCGTGGTGTCGTCGGCGTCCGGATGGATGAGCGGATACTTCGCGGTCAGCCACTCGCTCAGTGACTGCCCCTGGACGAACTCCTGCACCAGGAAACGGTGTTCCCACACGGTCAGCAGCTCGTGCATGGCGGGGACTCCGGGCAGTCCCGCCAGACGGACCATCATGTCGTGTTCCTGTTGCAACCGGGTGACGGCGTCGACGCCGCGCTGGTCGAGGCCCGCGTGCGGCCGGGCCTCCTTCAGCACCACTTGAGGGCTGTCCGGGTCCTTCCGGCCGAGGTAGACGCCACCGGCGTTGGAGAAGTGGAGGACCCGCTCGACGCTGTAGGGCAGGGCGGGTGCCTGCGGGGCGTTGCGTTCGGCGATGGCCTCTTCCACGAAGTCCGGCACGGGCGCCCAGTCGGGCACCGAGAAGCCGGCGCCGCGGACGTCGGGGACCAGTCGGCCGTCCGGGTCTTCGAGCGCCAGCACCCGCTGACCGGCGTCGTTGTGGCAGTGGCGCTCGGCGAATCCCCCGTAGCGCAGATACAGCGGTCCCTCGCCCCAGCGCAGATCGCTGAGGATGTACGGGCCCCGGCGGCCCGCGAGCAGCGGTCCGAGTCCCTCGAGGCAGCGCCGCAGCTCGGCGTCGCCCACCGGGTAGATCGTGCAGAACTTCCCGCTCGAACCGCGGGGCGAGTACTTCGAGTTCTGCATCTGCAGGATGGGCAGGCCGCGCAGGAACTTGAACGTGATGTGCTCACGCAGGCAGTAGTCGTAGACCGCTTCCAGTACCGCCTCGGCGTCCTCGGCGCACGAGGACACGTGGATCTTCCAGCCCTGTGAGGGCAGTTGGACGTCCTGGGGGCGTACCACCGCCCAGATCTCCAGGTCGCCGAGCTCCCAGCCCGCGGGCAGCGGCCGGGTGACGGCCGCGAACTCCTCCTGAGCGCCCCAGCGTCGGGGCGAGTCGTAGAAGATCGGGTCTGCGTAGGCGTAGGCCTCGTAGCGGTTGTCCATCGGACTTCTCCTCAGGGCAGGGACGTGTGCCGGCGGTCGGGCCCAGGGGGAGCTGGGATCCGACCGGCCTGGCGAGCGGAGAGGAAGCGGCGAGCAGCGGGGAGCAAGGAGCAAGCAGCGGGGAGCGAAGCGCGAGGAACGAGAAGCGGGGAGCGGGGAGCGGGGAGGTGCGCCGGCCCGGGGAGCGGGAGCGGGCTGCGCGGCTTCGGTGCCGGCCGGATCCCTCGGGAGGTCCCCGGCCACTCGAAGTATTGGGAAAGCGATAGTTCGACCACAACGGCGCGAAAGAAGTCTTTTCCGAAGATATTCGCCCCCGGCGTGATGATGAGACCGCAGATCGTCGACAGCGCCGAGGCGTACACCGGATCACCGGCCCGGCCCGGTGCGCCGCGCCGCCGCGCGCCCGGCCAGGTGTGGCGCGGCCCCTCCGGGTTTGTGAACAGGGTGTTTCGCGGGAGCGGGCCGGATCGGCCGTGTCGCGCAATTGGGCCCTGAAGGCATGGTTAAAACGGCATATGCCGGGTGCGGGGCGAGTCGGAGTATGACCCGGGCTTGCCGACGGCTTCGTGATGATGGATTAGTCGTACCGGCAAGAGAGGTGAACATCCGCCCCCACGCATCGGTCCGACTCCGCCGCGAGCCCGGGTTCGGAGCCGCCGTACGGTGCGGGGGACATCGCCCGTACACCTGTGCGCTACTATTTGTTCAGAGCCGGTCGGAGGAAGTCACTCTGATGGGTGATGCGTTGGTGGTCCAAGGAAAGACGCCCCGCTTCCTGCGGGGAAATGCAGGTGCAAGGCCTGCCCGGCGCTCTGACGAAACCCTGTCCCGCGATGTGCGGGACGGGGTTTCTTGTCGTCCGGGGCAGCCGAATCCCCGCGGCGGGCCCCGGCATCGGGGCCCGCGCCGATGAGGTCAGTCGGCAGCACCCGCCACGGAGATGGCGAGCAGTGCGGCGTGTGCGGCGGCGCACAGTGCGTCGTCCTCAGGGACGGAACGCCAGGTGCCGTGGCGCACGGGGCGTACGTCGGCGTCGAGGAACGCCCTCAGGACCGGCCGTGCGGGAGCGGCGTCCGCGCCCATCCGCGCCAGCAGCTCCACCGTGTCGATGACGGCCGGATAGGCGCCACCCTCCTCGGCGAACGGGGCGATCGCCGAGACGAGGGCCGGGACCACCTCGTCGGTCCGCCCGGTGATCCGCCACAGCGCCTCGCCGACGCGCAAAGGCAGCCAGCCGTGCGGATGACGGGGCAGCAGTTCGCGCAGCCGCCCGACGTACGGGGCTGCCGCCGGACCCAGTTCGCCCAGCAGCACGGCGGCGCCCTCCTGGCCGTAGCGCCCCTCCAGCTCGGGAAGGAGCAGCGTGAGCGCGGGCTCGCGGTCGCCGGTCAGTCGTCCGTAGGCGACCGCGAGACTGCGCGGTGCGAACGACTGGTTCGCGGGCGGGGCTTCGAGCAAGGCGCGCAGCCGCTCACGCGGGACGGCCCGCGCCGCGGCCGGCCCGATCGCCGCGAGGGCGTCCAGCGCCCAGACCACGGCATCGGTGTCCAGGAGGGCGAGCAGCTCCGGGATCGCGGGGGCGGAGGCGTCACCCCACGCGGTCAGCAACTGGCAGAGCGCCCGGCGTTCGTCGAGGCCGGCGGCGGTGGCGAGACGGGCCCGCAGCGGGGGCAGCAGCACCTCGGCGTGGGCGCCGAGATCCGCGGCGACGTCGTTCAGGCTCAGCTCGTACGTCCACCAGCCGTCGGCGTGGGACGAGTGGAGGGCGAAGCCGGGGTCCGCGTCGGCCAGGCGGCGCGCCAGGGGCGGGACGCAGCGCGGATCGCCGAGCCGCGACAGTGCCCAGAGCGCGTGGGCCCGGACCCGCGGATCCGCCTCGTCGGCCTCCGTGCTCATGGCCGCCAGGGCGTCCGCCCAGGGGTGGGCCGCGTGCCCGCACATCCCGAGGACCCGGGTGGCGAAGAGCCGGTTGTCGGCTTCGGGATCGCCGAGCGAACGAGCCACGTCCGGCAGCAGGTCGGCGACCGCGGACCGTCGGCGGCTGAGCGCCTGGGCGGCGACCCGCAGCGCTCCCGCGCGTACGGTGGGGTCCCGGTGTCCGAGCAGCTCGCGGGTCGCGCCGGCCACGGCGTCCGGGGCGTCTCCGAGGAGGCCGACCGCCCAGACGACGGTCCCCGTGGTGATGCCTTCCGGGCGCCATGTGTCCGGTTCGCTGCCGGACAGCACGTCGGACACCGCCCGCACGCCGTCGACGGCGTCCTGCCCCGGCAGCGCGCGACGCAAGGCCTGCGCGGCGGTCAGTCGTACGGAGGGCGCGGCGTCGTTCATCTCGGCGCGCAGCCAGTCGAGGGAGGCGCCGCGCTGCTCACGCGCGTGGGCGGTCAGCGCGCCGACCGAATCGACGAGCTGGAGCCGGGTCCGTGGCGCGGTCTCGACCTCCCAGCGGGCCCGCAGTGCGGCGATGACCTCGTCGGCCCGGCCGTGGGCCTCGGCCAGACAGTGCGCGACCGCCGTACGGTGCTCCGCCACGGGGGCGTCGAGGAGGGGCAGCAGGTCCGGGACCGCCAGGTTCCAGGCGCCGGCCCAGCCGCGGGTGACGAAGCGGGGCTGTGCGGTGTTTCCCGAGTGCGCCAGGGACCGTACGAGGTAGAGGAGTTCGCCCCTGACCTCCGCTGCCACGGCAGGGTCCGCGGCGGCCGCGATGACGTGGGGCAGGGCTGGGGGCGCCGAGGAATAGACTCCACCGCCCTGATGGTGGACGTGCGTCAGCAGGTCCTCGGCCGCGTCGGCGGCCTTCTCCGGGTGCCGAAGGTTCCGCAGCATGGCGGGTACGTCGTCGGCGGTTCCGTAGGCGTGCTTGAGGGCCGCCCAGTCCACGGCTTCGATCGACGTGGACGCAACGCTCAAGTCCCGCTCGCCCAACCTTCGTTCGTTCAAGTCCCGTTCGTTCGTGTCCGGCTCGCCCGGGGTCCGCCTGCTCAAGTCCCGCTCGCCCGAGTCTCGTTCGTTCATATCCGGGCCGCCTCCACCTGCTCCGAGACCGGGAAGACGTCGTCGCAGTCCGGGCAGGTGGCCCGGCCGAAGAGGTGCAGGATTCCGCGTGCGACGTCCCCGTGACCCGCCTGTGCCGCCGTACGGTGCAGCCGCGCGGGCAGGGGAGCGAGGTCGGCCGGGTCGGCGGGCAGCAAGGGCGCCGTGGGCGGGTCGGTCGTCACGTAGTCGCCGGCGGAGGCGAACGTCCCTCGGTCGCCGAAGGCGATGAACAGCTCCGAAGCGCACTCCGGGCACTCGATCTCGTACTCCTGCTGGTACAGGCCCTCCAGCAGCCCGGCGCTCCAGACGCGTTCCCCCTCGAAGGCCAGGAGGCACTGGAGAAGGTCCACGAACACCACGGCGTCCTCGCCTGCCGCGTCGAGCAGGCGGTCGGCCACGGGGAGGAGGACGGCGAGTTCTCCGGCGTAACGCGCGCTGTGCTCTTCGTCGGCCGCCGACGCGATGAGGCCCGCCAGCTCGACGGCTTCGTGCGGTTCGCCGGGGGCGCGGCCGTCCGCGACGGCGGCCAGGTGGGGGAGGGCCAGGAAGCTGTCGGCGTAGACGCTGCCCTGATGGCACAGGTCGTCCCACAGTTCGATCCAGACCTGTCCGTCGTCCTCACCGCCCAGACGGGCGAAGGCGGCGGCCAGGTCGTCGGAGGGTCTCGCGGTCATGTCACCGGATCATTCCAGGGGCGTGTCCGCATCCGAGTACGGGGTGGCGGGGACCGGCCCCGAACGGACACGGGCGCGGCCGGACCTGGCGAAACCATCCTTCGGCGGCCGGTCCGCGTGGAAGCCGTTCGCACGCGTCACGGCGTGACAATCTGCCACTCGGTGATCACTTCGTGTTCCGAAAGGGGCTGTCATGTCAACCATCCCGAAGGACCTCAAGTACACGGACGACCACGAGTGGGCGCGCTTCGAAGCCGACGGGACGGTGACGGTCGGCATCACCGACCACGCGCAGAAGCAGCTCGGCGATGTCGTGTTCGTGGATCTGCCCATGCTGGGCAAGAAGGTCGACGCCGGTGAACCCGTCGGCACCATCGAGTCGGTCAAGGCCGCCACGGAGATCTTCGCTCCGGTCGGCGGCGAGTTGACCGGGGCGAACAACGACGTCCTCGAGCAGCCCGAGGAAGTCAACGACGACCCCTACGGCTGCTGGCTGTTCAAGATCAAGCCGGGAGAGGGCGACTCCGCAGGGGATCTGCTTTCAGCCGCCGAGTACGCGGAGTTGATCGGCGACTGACGGTCCCGATCGCTTCGGTGGCACGCCCGGGGCCCGGCAGATGCCGGGCCCCGAGTGGCGCGCTGAGCCGCCGGTCGCGCGCCCGCCCAGTGGTCAGTGGTCCCGCCTAGTAGTAGTGACGTCGTCCGCCGACCTCGCGGCCCACCGCTCCGAGGATCCACAGCACGACGCCGATCGCGACCAGGATGATCCCGATGGTCCAAAGAATTCCGATACCGGCGATGAGGCCGATGACAAGCAGGATGACTCCGAGGATGATCATGGCGTCCTCCGGTGGCGGGACGTAGTCTGCGGGCGTCCCCTTCTCCTGCCGGGTTCCCGCCTCGTGCGACCTAAACACGGGCCCACCGACGATGAAGGACGCGTCGCGTCCTGCGCAGCGAGGGAGAAAGTATGGCCGACACCGGTCGCGGATACGTCAGGGACAGCCGTGGGTGCCGCCATTGGGGCCCGCACGGCGCGGCGGGACTGCTCCTGCGCCAGGACGGCCGGTTCCTGCTCCAGCGCCGTTCCTGGCGGGTCCATCACGGCCGCACCTGGAGCACTCCTGGTGGGGCGCTGCACGCCGGCGAGAGTCCGTGGGACGGGGCCCGCCGGGAGTTCGCGGAGGAACTGGGCGGTGTTCCGGAACTCCGCAGGATCCACACCTTCGTCGACGATCACGGTGGATGGGCCTACCACACCGTCGTCGCGGAGGTCACCGGGCCGTTCTCCCCGCTCCGTGGGGACGGAGAAGGGTCCGCCTACCGGTGGTGCGCCCCCGCCGAGATCGACTCGCTGCGCCTGCACCCCGGATTCGCCGCCACATGGCCGCGGTTGCTGGCCGCCGTGGATGGCGTGCACGGCATGGAGGAGACGGGGGGATGAGGAGACGGAGGGATTCCGACTCCGTCGGCCATCGCCTGGACCACCCCCAGGCAACAGGACCTTCCAGAGGGGTCTGAAAGTCGCCGGTGGGGGCACTCGGCTCCTGCGGCGCCGGTCGGCGCCTCTCCCTCGAAGGAAAGAGAAACCCGTGTACATAGGCCTGGGTACCGTCGTCCTCATCATCGTGGTCGTCGCCGTCGTCATGATGCTGCGCCGCCGCTGATCCACGCCCGTTCTCCGCGCGGTCCACGATGAACGTCGGCCCTCCTCGAGGGAGCGACGCAGCGGAAAGCGGGAGTCCGGGCCGTGGCGGTCGAGTTCCGGGCCTGGTGCATACGAGGACGTGGGCGTGGTCTGCTTGACCGGCCGGGTCGCCCCCCTGCAGGGTCGGGATGCGGCGCCGTGAGGGCGCCGCCCGACCCGGCCGACCGACCCGCCCGTCCCAGGTGGTAGACGGTCCTGATCCTCAGGAGCGACGCATCCGATGGTCCTCGACCTGCTCGTGATCGGTTTGGCCATCACCCTGGGGCCCTTGCACAACAGCGCCTTCATCCTGCTGCTCTCCTCGCGGCGCGGCGTTCGCCAGGGCCTGGCGTTCCTGCTGTCGTGGCTGGCCAACCTGATCGTGGTGATTGTCTGCGTGGTGCTGCTGACGGGCGGTCAGCCTCCCGCCCGTCACACCGTGCCCTCCACCGCGACGATCGCCGCGAAACTCGCCATCGGCGTCGGGCTGGTGCTCTACAGCGCGCACCGGCGCCGCCGACCGCCCCAACCGCACGGCCCTCCACGCTGGACCGCCCGGATCGACAACGCCTCCCCGGCCACGGCAGCGGGCCTGGCCTGGCTGCTGCAGCCCTGGGCCATGGTCGGCGCCGGAGCCGCGACCGCCGTCGACGCGGACCTCTCCACCCTCACCGACTGGCTCGCGCTGACCGGCTACTGCCTGCTGGCCACGCTCAGCCTCATCGTCATGGAGATGTACACGGTCTGGGCGCCCACGGCCGCCAACGCCCGGTTGAACGCGCTGCGCGGCTGGCTGGAGCAGCACCAGGAGCAGTTGATCGTCACGCTCTCACTGCTCCTCGGTCTGTACCTCATGGCCCGGAGCATCTACCAACTCGTGGCCTGATGGGGCCTGATGGGGGCTCAGTGACCGGGCTGCGGAGACGTACGAGGCCGGGCCGCCGACGCGGCCCGGCCTCGCGTGGTCACACGCCGCCGCTCAGGACGGCGATACGCCGAACACCTCCGAGAGGATCAACTTCGTCAACTCGTCTGAGGGAGCGGTGCCGTCGGGTGACTGGTTGAGGTTCACCAGGACGACGACGGTCGCCTTCCGCTTCGGGTCGTACCCCACGAAGCTGTTGTAGCCGGGGATCTGACCGTCGTGGCCGAGGAAGCCGGAGAAGTCGACGATCCCCAGACCGTACGTGGGCGTGCCCGGCACGTCCGAGGTGGGGACGAAACGCAGCCGCTGGCGCTGCGTCTGCGGGCTGAGGAGCTTTCCGTCGGCCAGTGCGGGGGCCCAGCGCAGCAGGTCGGACAGCGTGGAGATGCCGCCGCCGGCCGCCCAGGCCCACGAGGGGTTCACGTCGGTGACGTCCATCGGGTTGCCCGCCGACCAGTCGGCCCAGGCGGCGTCCTTCCCGGTGAGCACCGGAGCGGTGAGACTGTCCACGTTGCTGATGAACTGGTAGCCGCGCGGGTGCGGGGCGGGGAAGGCCGTGTCGGTGGCCAGGTTGGTGTGCGGCATGCCGACCGGGCGGAAGACACGGTCACGCAGCAAGGACGTGAGCGGCCGGTGGGTGAGCTTCTCGGCGATCAGCCCGAGCAGGATGTAGTTGGTGTTGGAGTAGTGCCACCCCTGTCCCGGCGGGAAGTACGGCTGGTGGCGGAACGCGATCGCCAGGAGTTCCTCGGGCCTCCACTGGGTCTCGGGGCGGTCGTCGAGCACCTGGTTGAAGCGCAGGTCCTCGCTGTAGTTGTAGAGGCCGCTGGTCATCTGGAGCAGTTGGCGGACGGTGATGTTGCGCCCGTTCGGTACACCGCGCAGATAGCGCGACACCGGGGCGTCCAGCTTGATCCGGCCCTCGTCGACGAGTTCCAGGATCACCGTGGCGGTGAACGTCTTGGTGATGCTGCCGATCCGGAAGTGCTCGTCGGCCGCGATCGGCTTGCCCGTCTTGAGGGACTCGGTGCCGAGCGTCTTGGTCCAGGTGCCCCACTGCGGAGTGCGGATCGACACCACCGCTCCGGGGATGCGCAGGCGCTGCATCAGGGCGATCAGATCGGGCGTCAGGCTCTTGGCGAAGGGCGGCGCACCCGCCTTCGGGTGGTGGACGTCGCCGACGGCGGTGGGTGTGGCCAGCGCCGGTGCGACGGGGGTCAGGGCCAGCACGGCGGCGGAGAGCAGGACGGTGAGCCGGGAACGCCGCCGGGTCGGCGCGGAGGCGCGCCGGGGGCGGACGAGGGAGCGGGGGAGCCGGGTCGGCATGATGGGTCCGTTTCGTCCGGTGGATCGACGTCCCCAGGGATACCTCCCGCCCTCGGCGTCGGCGCCCAGTTGGGCCACCGGTGGGCGTTTCCGCCACGACGACTCGCCTTGCCTCATGGGACAGTGACATGCCGTCAGGTCGACGGGACCGTCAGCCGGACCGACGGCCGGGTCAGCCCGTACCCGTACCCGCGCTCATGCCCGTACCTATGCCAGTGCCCGTACGGGTGCCGGTGCCGTCCGTGGACTCGGTGGATGCCAGACGTTCTCGCGCCGCGGCCCGTACCTCGGGCGTCTCCATCGGATCGTCCCGCAAGGCCGCGATCCGCTCCAGCGCCTCCCGGGCGGCCGGCACCGACGCGATCGCGGCCAGCCGTGCCGTCTCCTCGCAGTCCCACAGCGATTCGGCGTAGACGTGCTCCAGGCCGCTCCGGTCGATGGCCGCCAAGGCCTCCAGATACGCGGTCCGCTCGTACGAGTGCGGGGTGTGGAGCCAGAAGCGCCGCAGGTAGGGCAACGCCTCGGCGGCATCGGGACCGAGCCGGGCCAGACGCCGCGCCGTCCGGTCGGGACCGCACCAGGCGCGCGCCGACCACTGCCCCGCCAGTTCTCGTACGAGCCCCGGCAGGTCCTCGGCGGAGGGATGGTCGGCCAGCACGTCCGCTCCGAGCTCGGCCAGCCACGGACGCCGATCCTCCGCCCAGCCGCGCGCCGCCGGTACGGCGAGGGCGTCGAGGCGTTCGACCGCCCGCCTGAGCAGCGGCAGGGGCCGCCGGCCGTCCGAGGTGCCCAAAGAGGGGACGAGCGGGAGCAGCCCCTCGTCGGGCTCCCTGCGGTTCAGCGCACGCAGCGCGTCGAACTTGTCCTCTTCCACGGTGCGTTCGTCGCGGAGCAGGATGAGCAGTTCGCCGGTGCCGAGCCCGTCCAGGGACGGCCTGGGTACGGGCGGGCGGTTGCGCACCTCGATCCCGAACCGGCTCCACGGCTCGGGCTGCCGGGGGAGTTCCGGTTCCTCGCCGATCCGGGCGCGCGCGACGTCACCGAGGTCGTCCCACCACTCGGTCGGCCAGCCGATCGAGACCGACTCAAGGACCCTCGCCCAGTGCGCGCCCTCGCGGATGTACGTACGCAGCGCATCCCTGGCCGCTTCCGAGCCCGAGAGGGCCAGCAGTTCCAGGACGTCGCACGCCCGCAGACAGGTCTCCTCGTCCCCCGCGAGCCGACGCAGGACCGGGGTGAGGGACAGGTCCAGATCGCGGACGAGCCGGGCCAGATACAGACAGCGGTCGTCGGTCGAGTCCCAGCGCCAGTCACGGCGGATCCCGTCGTACACGAACGCGGCGGCTTCCTGCGGGTCCCGGAGCGCCCGTACCGCGCCGAGGCCGCGCCCCCGTTGCAGCAGGCCCTCCAAGGACTCGATGCGGGCGTAGACCATCTCGTGCTCATCGCTCATCGACTCGACCCTGCCTGAACGCCTGACGGATCGCCAGGCGATTTCGCCGGCGAGGGGCTTCCCTCGCGGTGTCCCGGCGGGGGCGAGTGCTCGCGGATTCCGCCGCGGCGTCCTGCCGTACATTCGGGCCATGACCTACCGGACGCACCCCGCCCCGCCCCGTCCCGAGCGCCCATGAGCGGCTGGTGGGCCTACCTGGAGGAGCGGACCCGCCAGGACGTCGACGCGAACGTGCTGCGTGATCACCGGATCGCGGCGGTGCGGGACGTATGGGTGGCGCTGCGCCCCCTCGGGCTGGGCCTGCACCAGGCGGAACAAGTGGTGCACGCGCGCTACGAGGCCCTCGGTGACCGCGTACGGTACCGACCGCCCGATCCCCTCGACCCCCCCTCCCTCGCGGCCCGCGCCGAGGAGCTTCCGGGCCGGATCGCCGCGATCGAGGCACTGTGGGACGGCGACACCGTGCACGACTGGTTCGTGGTGCTCGTCGCGGTCCTGGACGACCCGGCCGGTGACGGACACCTGGCGACCGTCCTCCAGCGGCGCGGCGGGCCCCGGCCGGGCACCGCCGCCGCGGAGGCGGGCCGGGCGCTGGCGGACCTGCTCGGGGTGCCGTTCCACTTCGCTTCCCCGGACGTGCCCGACGACGAGGCACCGCGCTGGCGAACCTTCCGGAGCTCGCCGGGTCCCCGGTCCTAGACTGGGGCGGCGCACGAGTGAGGCCGTGAAGTGAGCGGGTGAAGGCTGTGACCGGGAACGCCGGTGGTGTCGAGGATCCGTCCGCCGAGGTTCTCGCCGACGCGGCCGCCGCGTTCGGGCTGCTCGCCTCCCCGGCCCGGCTGCATCTGATGTGGGCGCTGTCGCAGGGTGAATGCGACGTCACGCATCTCGCCGACCGGGTCGGCGGCGCGCTGCCTGCGGTCAGCCAGCATCTGGCCAAACTGAAGCTCGCCGGCCTCGTGCGGTCCCGCCGCGAGGGACGGCGGCAGGTCTACTACGTGGACGACCCCGACATCGTCACCGTGGTCCGGGTGATGATCCGGCAGCTCACCGCGCGCTCGCGGTGAAGGCGCGGGGCCACCGAGGCCCGCGTGGCCGGATTCCGGACGGCCGCGGAACGGGAAGGCCCGATCCGACGTCTCCCTTCACGAGACGGTTCCATCAAGGGCCCCACGCGTGACATGAGATGCCTCACCCGGGAAACGCCGGGGGGCTCCTGCCGACCGGGCCATCACTTTGTTAGATTGCGCAACTACGCAAGCCGGAAAGACGCCCGCTTCACTCGCCCGTAGACCGCAGGACATGCCGCCGTACCTCCGAGGGACGGGGCTGACGGGCCCGACTGTTCATGGGAGTGGGAGATGAGCGACCCGTGGGACGGCTCGGGCGGCCAGGCGACACGCAACCGCAGGTCCCAGGTGCCCGGACAACGCACGACGCGACCTGACGGAGCCGGACTCCCGGGCGACCGGTTCACGTCCCGAGGCGGCGCCCACTCACACGGCGGCAAGCGGGCGCACAGGTCGGGCCGCGGCAGGCGGGTGCTGAGGACCGCAGGGATATGCGTCGCGCTCCTGGTGCTGGGCACGGCGGGCGTCGGATGGTGGTTCTACGATCACCTGAACGGCAACCTCGACACCGTCCCCCTGGACGGCAAGGGCGGCACGGAGAAGGCGGACGCCTTCGGCCGCACCCCCATCGACATCCTGGTGATGGGCTCGGACGGCCGGACGAGCAAGGCGGACTGCAAGCTCGGCGGCGGCTGCGCCCGGACCGGGGTGCAGACGGGCAGCAACGCCGACGTGCAGATGGTGGTGCACGTGTCCGCCGACCGCTCCAACGCGACGGTGATGAGCATCCCGCGCGACACCATGACCCGCGTCCCGGCCTGCAAGGACGGTGAGACCGGGAAGTCGACGGCCGGCTACTACGGTCAGATCAACAGCGCGCTCCAGTACGGCCCGGCCTGCCAGGTGGCCACGGTCCACCAGCTCACCGGCATCCCGATCAGCCACTTCGTGAAACTCGACTTCTCCGGCGTGGTCAAGATGTCCGACGCCGTCGGCGGCGTCTCCGTGTGCGTCAGTGACGACGTCTACGACACGTACTCGCACCTGAAACTGTCCAAGGGCAGCCACACGCTCCAGGGCGTCGCGGCCCTGCAGTTCGTCCGCTCCCGGCACGGGTTCGGCGACGGCAGCGATCTGGGCCGTACGGTCTCCCAGCACATCTTCCTCAGCGCGATGATCCGCAACTTCAAGAGCGCGGGCACCCTCACCGACCCCGGTGCCGTCTACCACCTCGCGGACGCCGCCACCAAGGCGCTGACCGTGGACGAGGGCCTGGGCTCCGTGAAGAAGCTGATCGGGCTCGCCTCGGACCTGGACAAGGTGCCGACGAAGCGGATGACGTTCACCACGATGCAGACGGCTCCCGACCCGGCCGACAAGAACCGTGTCGTGGTGGGGGCCGGCGCGAAGAGCCTGTTCGCGACGATCGCGGACGACAAGTCGCTGACCACCGCGTCGGGCAAGAAGTCCGCGGCGGCCTCCGCGACGAAGAAGCCCGGCGCCTCGGCCGTGCCCGCCTCACGGGTCGCCGTGACCGTGGAGAACGGTACGGGGATCACCGGCCGCGCCTCCGTCGTCGCGGCCGCCCTCACCGGGAAGGGCTTCAGCCCGGCGACGACCACGACCAACGCCCCGGTCTCGGCGACCACCACGACCCTCACCTACGGCACCGGTCAGAAGGGCGCGGCCCAGACCGCCGCCAAGGCCCTCGGACTGTCCGCCTCACATCTGAAGCAGGGCACGAGCCCCGGTCTGGTCCTGGTGGTCGGCAGTGACTGGCCCAGCGGCACCACCTACCCCGGCGGATCGTCGTCCGGCACCGACGACGGCAAGGGTGCGGTCGCCGACGCCCACGCCTCCACCGCCGACGAGGCCAAGACCTGCGCCGCGGTCAGCCCCTACAAGACGGTCAGCCTCAACGGCGTCCCCATGACTCCGGCCCAGGCCTACGCGGCGGCGCGCGACAAGCCGGACTCCGACGAGTGAGGGGACCCGCCGCTCAGGAGCCGGGGGAGTTCCCGTCGCCGAGGGGCCACGACTCGATGTCGCGATAGTGGATCGGCCCGCTGCTGCGGCCGGCGTTGCTGCCGACCAGGTGCAGGCGTTCGGCGGGCCACTCGCGGCCGGTGAACCCGGCGAGCCCGTGAGCGATCTCGCCCGTGGAGGTCCGGTCTCCCCTGCGGGCGCGGGCCAGCGTCAGATGGGGACGGAAGGGCCGTTCCTCGAAGACGACTCCGCAGTCCTTCACGGTCGTCCGCACATCCATGGCGAGCGCGTGCAGTTCGTCGAGGTCTCCGTCGATTCCGCTCCACAGCACACGGTCGTCGAAGTCGCCGCTCCCGCGCAGGGCCAGGGACGGCGGCCGACGCGCCGCGGCGAGGCCGGCGAGAGGCGGCCGCAGGAGCGGAACGGTCTCGACCGGCAGTTCGCCCAGGAACGCCAGGGTGATGTGCCAGTCCTCGATGCGGTTCCACCGCATCTGCGGATGGGTGCCGTAGGCGGGACGCAGCTCCCGGGCCAGTTCCTCCTTCGCGTGGTCGGGCGGGGCGAGGGCGATGAACACGCGGACGGTCGCGGGCGGAGTCTGATCATGCACACCAGACTTCATACCGCACCCTCCACCGGTGACGACGCCCCCGCCGTGTGCCATGGACCACGCCCGGGTGTCAGCCCTCCTCGCGCAGGCCCCACGGCGAGCCGTACTCGTTGAGCAGGTCGAGGAAGGGGCGGGGCGGCAGGGCCTCTGGGCCGAGGACGCCGGTTCCCGACCAGGCTCCGGTCGCGACGAGTTCGAGGGCGATGACGGGATTGATGGCGGTCTGCCACACCACGGCCTGCGATCCGTACTCCCGCATCGACCACTGGTTGTCGACCACGTGGTAGAGGTACACCTCGCGAGCCGAGCCGTCCTTGGTCCCCTTGACCCACGTGCCGGCACAGGTCTTGCCGCTCATGCGGTCGCCCAGCGTGGCCGGGTCGGGCAGACAGGCGGCGACCACATCCCGCGGCGAGACCTCCACAGGCCCGTTCGCCGAGGGGACCGTGACCTTCCTGGTGGAGTCCAGACCCAGCTCGTGGAGGGTCTTCAGCTTGGCGATGAAGTCGTCGCCGAGGCCGTACTTGAACGTCACCCGGCGGGCGTCGACCCAGCGGGGGATGAGCAGGACCTCCTCGTGCTCGACGTTCACGCACTCCACCGGGCCGATGCCCTCGGGGAAGTCGAAGACCTCCGGCTCGCTGAAGGGGGCCGTGGTGAACCAGCCGCGGTCCTTCTCGTAGACCACCGGGGGATTGAGGCACTCCTCGATCGTCGTCCAGATGCTGAAGGACGGGGCGAAGTCGTATCCCTCGACCGTAAGGTTCGCGCCGTCGCGCACCCCGATCTCCTCGATCTCATCGAAGAGTTCGTCGGCCGCGTACCGGGCGAAGACGTCCGACAGACCCGGCTCCACGCCCATCCCGACCAGCGCCAGCCGACCGGAGTCCTCCCAGGCGTCGGCCTGCTCGAACTGGGCGTCGCCGAGCTTGACACCGCACTGCTCGTACGGGTCCGTGGCATGCGGCGCGGACAGGGACATCGCCATGTCGAGGTAGTGGGTTCCCGCGGCGCGGGCCGCGTCGAACAGCGGCATCACGAACCGGGGATCGGTCGCGTTCAGCAGTGCGTCGCACCTCTCCTCGGTGAGCGCACGGCGCACGGCGTCCTCGTCGGTGGCGTCCAGGCGCATCGCGCTGAACCGGTCCCCGTGCTCCTTGAGGGCCGCCACGGCCGCCTCGGCGCGGGCGAGGTCGTAGTCCGCGACGACCATGTGGGTCAGGAAGTCGCGACGGGCCGCGATCCGAGTGACGGCTGTGCCCACGCCGCCCGCGCCCACGAGAAGTACTCGCATGTCACACACCTTTCGTCGCCGGAAACGAACGTCACCGGCCTGGACAGATGCAACGGGATGTCCTCGGTTAAGGTCAATCATGTTGGCATAAGGGGTGTCGGCGCGCGGTGAGCCGGAAGGGTCGGCATGGCGAAACAGGTGGTGCCGGAGACGGAGCGGCGCAGGCGGCGGCCGACCCGGCAGGGCACGGTGCTGTCCGAGAAACTGATCGTGGAGACGGCGTTGCGGATGCTGCGGGAGCACGGCAGCACCGGACTGACGGCACGCAGACTCGGTACGGCACTCGGTGCCGACCCGAGCACCCTCTACCGCTACTTCGCCGGACTCGACGACCTGACCAGGGCCATCGGCGAGGAGCTGACGGGACGGGCGCTGGACACCTGGACGGCCACCGGGGACTGGCGGGCCGACCTGCGGGCGCTCGGCCAGGCCATTCACGCCTCCTACCTCGCCCATCCCCAGGCCGCCGTGCTGACCGCCAGCCGCGTCACCGGCCGGCCGCGGGAGATCGCGGTGGACGAGACGATCCTGGGCATCCTGCGCGGCGCGGGCTTCCCGGACGTGGACGCGGTCGTCGTCTACCACGCGTTCATCGACCTCACCCTGGCCTTCGCGGCCCTGGACGCCGGGTCGCTGGCGCTGACGGACGAGGCCCGCGTGGCGGACGAGGAGATGTGGCAGTCCACGTACGCCGAACTGCCCGCGGAGACCCACCCGCACATCGCGGCCACCGCGCGGCTCCTGGCCGGCCGGATGACCCACAGCGCCTACCCCGTCGTCCTGGACACACTGCTGAACAGCGCGGCCGAACAACTCGCCTGGTCCCGCGCCCGCCGCTACCCGGACCCGACGAACACGCGACATCCCTGACGCGGAGGCTTGCGCCGACGCTTATGCCAACGCCGTGAGCGGCTTGTTTCGGCCGACATCTCCGTCGTGGGCTCTATGGACACCGCCGGAGCGGACATGCTCTGATTCCCGGGTTGATCTCCTCGGGCGCGGGCCGACGCCCGTGCCGTCCCGCACCGCAGTACCGCCGCACTCCACCACCGCCGCACTGCTGCACTCCCGTACCGCCGCACTGCCGTACCGCCGGACGATGCCGCAGCCCGACCCCGCTCGCGAGCGGCACGGCATCTCCGGGTCTCGACCGGCACAGGGGGCGAGCCTCCCTGCTGAGAGCAGAACGGATGCGCGTATGACGACCGCGTCAAGGACATCAGAGACCGCACGAACGGCAAGGGCGTCGAGGGCGTCGAGGGCGTCGAAACGACGACGGCTGAGACTGGTGCGACGGCAGGCGAGCCTCGCCGCGGTCCTCGCCGTGTCGGCCACCATGACACTGACCGGCGCCGGCTTACCGGCCGCCGCTGACCCGCACACCCTGCGCGTCCCGACCGTCACCTCGGGGAACGCCCGATTCGAGATCCTCTCACCCACGCTGATCCGTACCGAGTACGCCGGGGATCGGAAGTTCACCGACGCACCGACGTTCAACGCGATCGGCCGCGACGGGTTCGAGCCGGCCGCGTACAGCGCGACGACCTCCGACGGCTGGCTCACCATCAGGACGAGCGCGATGAGCCTGCGCTACAAGGTCGGCTCGGGTCCCTTCGACGCACAGAACCTCTCGACGCGGTCGGTGGCGGGCGGCACCCCCGTGACCGCGGCCCCCTGGCAGCGCCTGACGTGCGCGCTCGGCGCCCTGTGCGAGGCCGAGAGCCTGCGTCTCGACGGGGCTTCCGTCGCCTCGGACCACGTCGGCCACACCGGAAGCGGCTTCGCCGCCGGATTCGAGGGCACCGGCAGCTCGGCATCCTCTGACATCGATGTCAAGGACGCCGGGACCTATCAGTTCGACCTGCGCTACGCCAACTCCCGCGGCGGAGACGGCCAGACCCGCACCCGTACGCTCACCCTCACCGTGGACGGCGGCGCGCCGCAGACGATCTCCCTACCGGTCACGGCGAACTGGGACACCTGGAACACCACGTCGGCGAGCGTGCGACTGGGCGCGGGTCACCACACCCTCGCGCTGACCCGGACTGCCGCGGACTCCGGTGACGTCAACGTCGACAGCGTCGCCCTCGTCCGCCCCGGCGACCCCTATCCGCCCGTCTCCAGCACCGCGATCCTGGACTGCGCGTACGGCACGAGCTGCGAGGCGGAAGCCGGCCGCGTCGGCGGTACGGCCGTCGCCGCCACCGACCACCAGGGATACGCCGGCAGCGGCTTCGTCGGCGACCTCCACCAGGGATCGAGTCTGACGACCCACCTGGTCGGCGTGCCCGCCGACGGCGTCTACACCCTCCGGGTCCGGTACGCCAACGGCGTCGGCGGCGACGGCCTCCACCAGCAGCGCACCGCCACCGTGTCCGCCGCCGGCACGAACACCACCCTCTCGTTGCCGACGACGAAGGACTGGGACGACTGGCAGACGGCCTCGCTGCCCGTCACCCTCACCGCCGGCACCGACGACATCACACTCAACTGCCCCGACACGGCGAGCTGTCACATCAACGCGGACACCGTCTCGGTGACCGCCGCCGGGACGGCCGCACCCCAGCCGCACCTCGCGCTCGGCGGATACCGCCGCGGCCTCGACGGCGTGACCGGCAACGAGAAGTCCGTACCCACCACGCCCGGACTGCTCAACCGGGACGGCTGGTACCTCCTCGACGACACGTCCTCAGCGGTGTACGACGCCACGGCCCACCGGGCGACACCCCGCCCCGACCACGGCGGCACGCCCTACCAGGACGGCTACGTCTTCGGCTACGGACACGACTACAAGCGGGGACTCACCGACCTCGCCACGCTGACCGGCCCGCCCGCGCTCCTGCCGCAATGGGCCTACGGCGTCTGGTACTCGGAGTACATCGACCGCACCGCGGCGGACTACGAGAACGCCATCCTCCCGGCGTTCCGCGCCGAAGGAACCCCGCTGGACGTCCTGGTGACCGACACGGACTTCAAGGCCGTGAACACCTGGAGCGGTTGGGAGATGGACCCGGCGAAGTTCCCCGACCCCAAGGGCTTCTTCGACTGGTCCGCCGCGCAAGGACTGCACAACACACTCAACGTGCACCCCAGCATCCTCGCCTCCGACCCCCAGTTCGCCCAGACGCAGGCCACGGCCAAGGGCAGGCTGACCAGGGGGGGTTGTGCCTCGGGTGCCGCCGTCGAGGACAACTGCTACACCTTCGACTTCGGCGACCCGGACCAGCTCAAGGCGTACATGGACCTGCACCGGACCATGGATCAGCAGGGCAACGACTTCTGGTGGCTCGACTGGTGCTGCGACGCCTCGCAGTCGTCCCTGCGGGGCGTCACACCCGACGCGTGGATCAACCAGCAGTACGCCACCGCCAGTTCCGCCGGTCTCGGCCGCGGCTTCGTCCTCTCCCGTGCCTACGGCTCCTTGCAGGCGGCCGGGTACAGCGGCCAGCAGGGGCTGCCCACCGGGCCCTGGGCCGACAAACGCAGCACCGTCCACTTCACCGGTGACACCTCCTCGACCTGGGGCGCGTTGAAGTTCGAGGTCGGCTACACGCCCGGGGAGTCCGCCGCGACCGGCATGGCGTCCATCACCCACGACATCGGCGGCCACAACGACACGACAGGGCTGACCGGTTCGGAGAAGTACACCGAGGGCGGGCAGACCCGCACCACGCGCAAACTCCCCGACGACCTGTACGCACGCTGGGTCCAGTTCGGCACGTTCCAGCCCGTCGACCGGTTGCACAGCAACCACAGCGACCGGCTGCCCTGGCAGTACGGGCCCGCGGCACGGCAGTCGGCCGACACGTTCCTCAACCTCCGCGAGAACCTGGTGCCTTACACGTACACGCTCGCCGAGGAGGCGAACCGCACCGGCGTGCCCATCGTCCGGCCCACCTACCTGGAGTACCCCGACGAACCCCAGGCCTACGCCACTGCCGGCAGCGAGTACTTCTACGGCTCCGACATCCTCGTCGCGCCGGTGACCACGCCGGGAACCTCCGCCACCACCTCGGTCTGGCTCCCGCCCGGCCAGTGGACGAACTATTTCACCGGTGAGACCTACACCGGTGGCGGCACCCGGGACATCACCACCGGCCTGGACTCGATGCCGGTCTTCGTCAGGGCGGGCGGCATCCTCGCCACCCGCACCCACGACGTGAGCGGCAACGACAAGAACCCGCTCACCGACGTCACGCTCACCGTCGCCGCCGGCCGGGCAGGATCGTTCAGCCTGTACGAGGACGACGGAGTCGGCAGCCACAAGGGCCGGAGCGCCACGACGACGATCCTGTACCGGCAGAAGGGGGAGCGTCACACGGTGTCGATCGGTCCGGCACGGGGCTCCTTCCCCGGTCAGGTCCAGAACCGCCGGTGGACGATCGCCCTCATGGCGGCGCACGCACCGACGAAGGTCTCGGCGACCGGCGTGAACCTGTCGCCGAGTGCGTACCACTGGGATGCCGCCTCCAAGCTGCTGACGATCACACTGCCCCGCCACAACGTGCGCGCCCCGATCACCGTCACCTACCAGTAGGGAGGGCAAGTAACCTCCTGGAGCGACCCAGGTCCGGCCGCGGAGCGGCAGCACACCGCCTCGCACCACACCGCTCCGCGGCCGGCCGTCCCCGACGGCCCGACCTGGCGCCCATGGAGCGCAGTACAAGGTCCCAGGGAGACACCGACCCATGCAGCCGCCACCGCCACAGCCCGTCTCCCCGTCGGAGTCGACGTCCGCCGGGACACCGACCGAAGGATCGTCCGTACGCATCGGCGCGCTCGTCCCGCTGACCAGACCCGGCTGGGCCGAGGCGGGCCGTCATCTGCTCGCCGGACTCGAACTGGCCGTCGGTGAGGTCAACGGCGCCGGCGGGATCGCCGGGAGACCTCTCGAACTGGTCGTCCGGGACACCGCGGCCGACCCAGGCAAAGCCGCCGCGGCCGTGGACGAACTCGCCGGGCTGGGTGTGGCCGCCCTGGCGGGGGAGTACCACAGCGTCGTCGCGCGGGCCGTCGCCGCGAGAGCCGATGTCCTCGGTGTGCCGTTCCTCTGTTCGTCGGCGGTTCTCGACACGCTGACCGAGCAGCCGACGTCATGGGTCGCACGGCTCGCCCCGGCGCAGTCCCACGGCTGGAGGATCTACGCCGACTTCCTCCTCGGCGCGGGCCACAGCCGTATCGCCGTGGCGGCCGAACCGAGCGTCTACTGGGCGTCCGGGGCCGGCATCCTGCGCGACCGCCTCGCCCCACACGGCGGTTCGGTCCTCGAACTCGACATGCGTGCGCTCACTCCCGCGGCCGTGTGCGACGAACTCGTCGGTCATGGCGCGACGGCGCTGCTCCTCCTCGTCGGGTTTCCGGAGCCCGCCGTGTCGATCGTCGAAGCGGTCCGCCGCGACCGGCGGTTGTCCGAGATCTTGATCGGCGCCCCGGCCGGGCAGCCGGAGTTCACCGAATGGGTCACGCGGTCGGGCGCCGACGGAGCCGGCGTCCCGTTCCTGCGCTACCTGCCGGAGCGTCCGAGTCCCCTGGGCGCGCGGGTCGAGAGGGCTTTGCGGGACGGGCTGGGCCGGGAGCCCTCCTTCGTCGCCTTGGAGGGCTACGACACGGTGACCGTCCTCGCCGACGTCCTGCGCACGCAGGGCGCGGACCGGGCACGTATCGCCGCGGCGTGGCCGGGCGTCGACGTCGAGGGGACCCGCGGGCGGATCCGGTTCTCGCGTGTGCCGGGCATCGGCGTCTGGCAGTGGTCGTGGGCGCCGGTTCAGGTCGTGGAACGAGATCCGGCCGACCCCGATCGATTCCGAGTGCTGCACTCCGGGTGAGAGCACTTGCGTGCTGGGTGCTGGGTGCTGGGTGCTGGGTGCGGCGGTCGAGTGCCGCACCCGGCACCCGCTGTGGGACCGGACGGGTCGGGCAGGGCGGCGACCGGGACGGGCCGGGCGGGATGGTCGGCACGGCCGGGACGGGTCAGGTGGTGCCGGGCCGATCAGGTGGTGCCGGGACGGGTCAGGCCGAGGGAGCCCCGGTGATGTTGACCATCCACTCGATGCCGAACCGGTCGGTACACATCCCGAACGTGTCGCCCCACATCTGCTTCTCCAGCGGGACCGACACCTTGCCGTCGGCGGACAGCTTGGCCCAGTAACCCCGCAGGTCGGCGTCGTCGTCGCCGCTGAGACTCACGGCGAAGTTGTTGCCCGCCTTGCGTTCCATCCCCGGCGGGACGTCGGCGGCCATGATGGTGAAGCCGTTGGGGGCCTCCAGCATGCCGTGCATGATCTTGTCGGCGAATCCGGGAGGCGCCTCGGAACCGAAGGCGCCGAACTCGTTGAGCGCCAGTTCGCCGCCGAAGACCTCCTGATAGAAGGTCAGGGCCTGCCGGGCGTCACCGGAGAAGCTGATGTAGGGATTGAGACGAGAGCCCACGGAAGATCCTTTCGTGACGGTACGTCAGAGATGCACCCTAGCCGTGACGCGCTCGGCAGCGAGGCATCCGAGCCCGACGGCGCGCGCTGGTTCGGGCACGTTAGGCGGACTCCGCGGGCCGCGGTTCCTCCGGGACGAGTGGCGAACTTCCTGGTCAGGTGCTGTGCGGGTTCTCTCCCGTCGTGGTCATCACTGATCCTTTCCCGGAGTGGATCGATCACCGCCTGACGAGCGGTCCGTTGCCCTCCTACGGTCGACAGTGATCCGCCGGCCGTGGCTCACCTGACCCGACCGCGGCCGGCGGACGGGTGTGCCGCCGCATGCCCGCGTTCACCGAGGCCCGGGTGTCCGGGCCCGCGAAGGGGGAGAATGCCTGTGAGACTCATCCATAGATCCATCGCCCGGTTGGCGCGGCGCACGGGGCTGCTGGCCACCGCCCTCGCCACGGCGATCGTCTCGGCGGTGGCGCTGGCTCCTCCGGCCTCCGCGGCGACGTACCAGTACGACTGCCGCCGACTCCTCGGGGACGGTTCCTACAGTCGTCCTCTCGCCCTCGGCAACGTCACCGGCCGGACGGTGATCGCCGTCAACTGCCCGCCGCTGACCTCCGGTGCGTTCTACACCAGGCGCTTCTTCAGCTTCACGCTCACGCGTCCGGCGCGCCGCCCCTCGTACGCCGGCGCGGCCTTCGGCCTCGACCGCAATCACCGGTCCGCGGTGAACCCCTCGCTGCTCAGCGGCCCGTACACGGTCATGCACACCGGCGCCGGACTGTGGACGTACAACCGCGCCGGTGTCGCCAACGGCCGCTTCCTGCCGCTGGGACCCCTGCCGGGCGGAGGAATGCTGCCCGCCGGCACCTACCGGCTCGAAATGCAGAAGCTGACCTCGCCTCTGGGATCCCTCGGCACCCCGTGGTTCAACGTCATCGTCGTCATCTCCTGAGACACCCCCAACGCCCCCGCAGCCGCTGGGTCCGTGGCCGCGTACCGCGGTCGAAGCCACGGTCATCGGCCGGTGGCCGCGTGGGGCGAGGTGTTGGCGTGCTGGGCGCTGTGATCGGGGGACTCGCGAAGGGGGGGACTCCCGGTCGGGCAGGGTGGCGGCGGCGTCGGAGTGGGGTCGCGCGTACGATCGGCCCGTTCCCCCTCGCAAGGAGTTCTGCCCGGTGACCGCCCTCGTCCCGCCGCCGCGACCCGTCGCCGGTCTGATCCGCGTGGAGCGGCTCACCCGCGTCGAGGACGGTGAGGAGTTGAACGCGCTGTTCTGGCGGGCGGGCGCCGGATGGCGGATGGTCAGCAGCGCGGTCCTCGGCGGCGGCATCGCGGAACACGGGTGGGTCCTGAACGCCCAGGTCTCCCACGGCTACCGGCGCACCGATCCGGCCCGGCACCTCGCCGAACTGGCCCGAGCCGTCGGCGCGCACGGGCCGGGGGTGGGACTGATGACGGCCGCCGACGTCAGCCGGTACGCCGACGCCCACGACGGGGGTGCGGAGGCCGTCGTGACGGCAGGTCTGGGGGTACGGGGCTGGGCCGCGGCCCCCGCCGAGTCCGTACGCCGTCCCGCCGCGCCCGGCACGATCAACATCGTGGCCGCGCTTCCCGTGGCACTCGGTGACGCCGCACTGGTCAACGCGGTGAGCACGGTCACGGAGGCCAAGGTGCAGGCGCTGCTCGACGCCGGGTACGACTGCTCCGGCACGCCCACCGACGCCGTGTGCGTCGCGGCCCGTACCCCGCGTCCCGGCGAAGAAGTGCACGCATTCGCCGGGCCCCGCTCGCTGTGGGGTGCCCGCCTCGCGAGGGCCGTGCACGCGGCCGTGCGCTCGGCCGCCGCCGGGGCGTGATCCGGGCCGCCGGGCGGCGGGCGGGCGGCCACGACAAGTCTCCGGCAGTGCAACCGTTCGGCCCCTCAGGATGTCTACGCTAGTGAAATAGTGTGTCCCCTTCACCAGGAGCAACTGGGGGCGTCATGCACCATCACCCATCCCGCGCAGCCATAGTCGCCGGCACGATTCTCGCCGCCGTCGGCGCCACGATCCCCGCCTCCGCGGCCGCCCAGCCGACGGCCGCCGCCACGCCTACCTCGCCCGCCCGTGTCGTCAACGCCCGCTGGGCCGGGCACTGCACCTACGACCGGCTCGTCATCGACATCCAGGGCGGCACCCCGTCCGTCGCCGTGAGCCGGGTCAGCACCCTCCGTTACGACCCTTCCGGCAGGAAGGTCCCGCTCGCGGGGAAGTACTTCCTGAACATCAGGCTCTCGCCCGCGGTCGCGCACAACAGCGCGGGCAACTCCGTGTACCGGGGGCCCCGACTGGTGAAGATCCCGTTGTACAAGCTGAAGGGACTGGCCCTGACCGGTGACTTCGAAGGAGTCGTCTCCTTCGGCACCGCGTTCCAGACCAAGCCCTCGTACAAGGTGCTCAAGCTGCACAGCCCCGAGCGTGTGGTCGTGGACTTCAGCCACACCAACCGCTGCGGCTGACGGCCGACTCGCACGGCGAGCCCGGACCTCGAGCCGAGGTCCGGGCTCGCCGTGGTCGTGGTCCGGGCTCGCCGAGGTTCACGCTCTGCTCGTCGGCGGTGAGTCCCGGCACCCCGCCCTCCGCGCGTCCCGCCGCGTCCCGCCGTCTTCTTCTCGTGGGTCAACTCCGTCGTGCAGACTGCTCGTTGACGTGGACGCGAGGGCGGGGGGAGCCGGTCGTGCGGCAGGATCTGGTGCTCAACCTCGTGGCCTCGCTGCTGGCGTTCGGCGTGGGCTGGCTCGGCCGTACGCTTCTCCACTCCTATCGGACGAGGATGCCGGCGGCGCGTGTGTGGCGGCTCGATCGCGACCGGCGAGTGGTCATGGTCGTGGGGGAGTCGGGCGGGCCGACCTCCGCGTACCCGAAGATCCCGGAGACCGACGCCCTCGCGGCCATGAACCTGCGGCAGTTCCTCTCTCAGGACCTGGGCCTGCACGAGGCGGCGACCGTCCGGGCCAGGGCCTTCGCGATGGCGTCGGACGCCGAGGAGAACCTGGTCGTGATCGGCGGGCCGGTGCACAACGGCATGTGGACCCTGCTGACGGACCGGCTCCAACCGCCTTATGTGTTCCGGCAGTTCCCCGAGGAGTACCGCATCGTCGCCGTGGACAGCGGCGAGGAGTACGGCGAGTCGGACGTGGACACGGCGACCCTCGTCGACCACGCCATCGTCGTACTGGCGCACAATCCCTTCGCGGCGGGGAGCCGCCTGATCATGATCGCGGGCTGCGCCCTCCTGGCCACCTCGGGGGCGACCCAGCTCTTCGCCCGCGGCGAGATCCGCGCCCTGGCCAAGGCGTACGACACGACGTCACCGCTGGCTCTCGTCGTGCGCGTCGAGAGTGTCGGCGGGTACGTGCGCCGGCCCGAGGTCGTGGCGGCCGCCCATTTCACCCAGACCCGAGCCACCCGCACCGCCCCGGCGACGCGCCCCGTCTGACCTCGGCGGGCCGGGCCCGAGGTCTCGGCGAGGGTGCTTCGGCAGGACCGCCGGCGCCCGCTCCGTGACGGACAACGCCGCCCGGATCCGGACGATGTCCGGTACGGGAGCACCCCCGCCGCACCTACATGTGGTCCCAGGTGCCCGGGGTGGCGTACTGGCCCGCGAGGCTGATCCGCAGGCCAGTCCGGATCGAGTCCTCGGTGAAGTCCTCCACGCCGCAGGCCTCGGCGAACTCGAGCGGGTCGAAGTTGGGGTCCTGGTGCCCGAGGACCTGGGCGACGACGAGCATCACGTTCGCCCGTACGTGGCTCGTCTCCTCCCGGGTGAGGACCTCGCCGGCGCGGTCGGTGCTCCGCCGGTGTCCCGCCTGGTCCGCCTTGAAGGGGGCGTCCGACCAGTCGTGGTTGAAGATCTCGGCGGCGAACTCGAGGGCCTGACGGGACAGAGCCATCGGGTTCCTCCTTTCGGTGGGCTGGGCGGCCTCATCACGACCGCTGCGTGCGAACCCTCGGCCGCTCGCGCGAGGGGCGGGCGAGCGCCGGGTCCGTCGGCTGCTCGCCCGCCCCGGGTGCGACGGGCGGCGTGCTGGGCCTGTCCTTACGGCGCGATCTCGAACCGCGGGGGCTGGAGGCCGGCGAGGCAGGACGTGTCCGCCGCCGTCGGCGTGTCGAAGAACGACTGGGTGATCGACTGCGCGCAGGGCGATTCGGCGAAGGCCACGTGGGCGACGTACGGGACGGTCACAGTCGTGGCACGAGGCAGGGTGCGGGCCACGTAGGGTCCGTTGCTCGGCGCGGTCTGCGCGTCGAACCCGGCCGACATGACCAGGGTGGGGATGTCACTGCGCACCACGCTGCGGACGGCACGCGGTTGCGCGGGCACGTTCCAGGCACGGCAGTCGTCGTGGAGGAACGGGAGCTGCGGGGCGTTGGCGAGGACGGAGCGGGGGAACGTGGGGAACACGCGCCGTCCCGCCCGGAGCACCTCGGCCTGGCTCTCGTACGGAGTCCACTCGCCGCAGAAGACGCCGAAGGCGAGCCCGTGCGCGACCCGGCCGATGGCCTGCGGGCTCAGCTTTCCCCCGGCCCACTGCTCGGCGATCCGCTGCGGGTTGCCGTGCGCCAACTCGTCGATGGAGCGTGGCACTCCGGACGCCAGGTGGGTGGCGGAGGTCAGCCAGGTCACCAGCGTGCCGCCGTCGATGACGACCTTCACCGGTCCGGGCTGACCGGGGACGGTGACATGAGTGGTGACCGGATGGGCCTCGAGCTTGCTCACCAGACCCTGGAAGGTCCGCGACAGATGCGGATAGCGCTGGTTGCACGTGGGCTCCTGGGCGCAGGCCGCGAACAGGCCGTCGAAGCCCTCCCGAGCGGCCTTCCAGGTGACGGCGCCCCCGGCCAGGGACGGCGGCAGCACTCCGTCGATGCCGACGGACCGCACGCCCTGCGGGTGCGTACGCATATAGGTCAGGGCCAGGTCCGTACCGTACGAGATGCCGAACACGTTCCAGCGCTTGATGCCCAGCGCGACGCGCAAGTCGGCGTAGTCGGCGGCGCTCTCGGTGGTGTTGTACGCGCCGAGGTCGGAGGTGCGCCGCACCAGTTGGTCGCGGCAGGCCCGCGTCGCCTGGACGTGCAGACGTCCGGTGGAGGGGGCGTCGTAGACCAGGCCGACGACGCGGGCGTTGAACTCGTCGATGTTCGGGCAGGTGAGCACAGGATCGGCGGAGTAGGTCCCCCGCTGGGACATGAAGATGACGTCCCGGTCGCGGTTCAGGCCGCCGTCGACCGCCAGTTGGGCCTCGGAGACGGCGTCGTCGCCGGGCCCGCCGGCGAACCACACGATCGGGTCGGACGGGTGCCTGCGGGTGGCGGCCGGCACGATGGCGACGGAGAGGGTGATCTTCCGTCCCCGGGGCCGGGAGCGGTTCTCGGGCACGGTGAGCGTGCCGCAGTTCGCCCCGTCCAGAGCGGGGACGGGGTCCGCGGTCCGTGGACAGGGGCCCGGTACGAAGCGGGAGTGGCCGGCGGTCCGGGCGATCGTGCCCGGAGTCGTCGAGGCGCCGGGCTCGGCCTCGGCGGGGGCCGCGGCGAGACCGGCGACCAGGAGGCCGGCCGTGGCCCCCGCCAGTGCGGCGGGGAGCCGTCGCGTGGCGGCGCGGTGGCGCGGCGGACGGATGGACATCATGACTTCTCCAGGGCGGGGACGATGGTGAACGGTTTCGGTGCCAGGCCCGCGCCGCAGCGGGTGTCCGGCGCCGTGGGACGCGTGAGGAACGAGGTCAGGACGCTTGCCGCGCACGGTGACTGCGGGACCACCCAGTGGCCGATTCCGGGGATGAGCACCGTCGTCGAGCGGAACAGCGTGCGGGCCGCGTACGCCCCCCAGCGGGCCCCCGTCTTGGCGTCGAAGGTTCCCGAGAGCACGAGCGCCGGCACGTTGCTCACCGTCGTCACCCGCTGCGCCCGAGTGCGGTCCGGGACGTTCCAGACGCGGCACGCCTCGTGCTGGAAGGGGAGCTGGGGTGCCTGGGCGAGCACCGAGTCGGGCCACCCGGGGAAGGCCCGGCGGCCGGCCGCCAGCAGGTCGGCCTGCGAATAGCCCGGCACCCACTCGCTGCAGGCCACGGACTGGGTGAGACCGTGCGCGAACTCGCCGATGACGGGTGTGGCGCCGGCGGCGCGGGCCCGCGCGAAGCGCTCGGGGTTGCCGTGGGCGAGTTCGTCGAGCGCCGCGGGCACGTCGACGGCCGGGACGGCGTTGCCGACGAGCAGATTGACGAGCGCGCCCCCGTCGAGCACGACCCTGACCGGCGCACCTCCCGCCGGAGGCGGTGTCATCACCGTCAGAGGGTGTGCTTCGAGCCGTCGCACCTGCTGGGTCAGCGTGCGCGAGAGGTTCGGGTAGCGGTTCCTGCACGCAGGCTGGGCCGCGCAGGCGGCGAAGATGGTGTCGATGCCCTCCTGGGCGCTGTCCCAGGTCCACGGCAGACTGACGATCTGCGGCGGTACGACCGAGTCGATCGCCAGCGAGCGGACGCCCTGGGGGTGGCGGCGGAGGTAGGTGAGGCCCAGGTCCGTGCCGTAGGAGTACCCGTACACGTTCCACCGGTGGATGCCGAGCGCGGTGCGCAGGTCGGCGAAGTCGGCTGCGTTCTCGGTGGTGTTGTAGGCGCTCAGGTCGACGCCCTCGCCCGCGAGACGGTCCCGGCACTGTCCGGTCGCGCGCACCAGGCGCCGTCCGGTCGACGGTGCGTCGTAACGCAGTCCGACGGATTCCGCGCTGAAGCGGTCGATCTCCGGGCAGGCGAGGTTCGGCTCCGCGTAGAGCGTCCCGCGCTGGGTCATGACGATCAGATCGCGGTCCTGGTTCACGCCCGCGCCGATGACGAACGGCATGTCGCCGAACGCGTCACCCCCGGGACCACCGGCCATGAACACGACCGGATCCGCGCCCGGCTTCGGCGTGACGGCCGGGATGATCGCGACGGCCAGCCGGATCGTCCGGCCGCCGGGGCGGGCACGGTTCTCGGGAACCTCCAGGAACCCGCACCGTCCCGGGACCGGTTCGGGCGTCGCGGGGCACGGGCCGGGCACGAACCGTGAGTGCGCTCCGGGCCGTGGCCCGCTCGCGGGGGCCGTCGCGGCGTGGCCGGGTGTCGGGGCGAGGACCCCGACGAAGGCCAGGCCCGCCGCGGCGACGGCCACCCTGGTACGGGCCTGGCGGGAGCGTCGGCGGGTGGAGGGGTACGGCGGCGTCCGCCCGGGGTCGAATGCGGAGCCGCCGCGGTGTCCTCCACCCTCGCCAGGGCCGCCGCCATCGCCGCTTCGACGGCCGTCGTCATCCCCCTTGCGACGGTCACCGCCGTCGCCGTGCCCGGGGCCGCCGTGCCGGCTACTGCGGTTCTCCCCGCCAACGCCAACGCCACCGCCACCGCCACCGCGTCCGCCACCGCTGCCGTTCCGTGCGCTCCCGCCGTCACCGCTCCCGCGAACGGTCGGCGGACAGCCCGTTCTGATGCGCTGTTCCCTCATGAGATCCCGTTTCTCTGACGTCCCCGACCACGCCGATGTCGCGGCGCAAGGCAGGGCTCCGCCCGCCACTGCCTGCTGCGGGCGGGCACCACGTGGGTCAGCCTCGGTGCGTGGACAGACGTCCACCACTCATGGGCTCCACTCGGAGCAGTCCTTGATCGAGGAGCGCGTTCCCCCGCGCGAGGCCGCGACGGAGCCTCCGCTCGGGACGGAGCCCGCTTTCGCGGCGGACACGCCGGCCGACGGCGGCTTCACCGGGCCCTTCTCGGTGACCACGGCGCCGGCGGCGAGGAGCGTCGCGGCGGAGAGGCTGCCCCAGAGGGCGGCGGGACCGTGCGGCGCGAGCGCCGTGATGGCCGCGGGGGAGACGGCGAGGCCGAACCCCGTGGAGAGCTGGAAGCGGGCGAGGACGCGTCCCAGGACCCGGTCCGGGGCGAGAGCGGTGACGAGCGCGGTCGCGCTGCCCGCGTAGACGATCTCGCCGACGGTGCAGACCACGGACACCGCCGCGACCGCCGGGGCACCCCATCCGGCCCCCAGGGAAGCGGCCGTGAGGAAGCCGAGGTACGACACGGTCAGCACCACCCCGCCGAGCCCCAGAACCGATCTCCTCGGGAAACGGGACAGGAACACGGTGACCGGAATCTGCAGGGTGACGACCAGCACCGTGTTGGCCACGAAGACGGCTGCCGACCATACGGGGGACGCGTGCAACTGCGTCACCAGGATCAGCGGGAGCGCGATCTCGGGGACGTTGAGGCAGAAGACGTAGACGACGTTCGCGGCCAGCAGCGCGCCCATCCGGGGCACGGACTCGCGCCTCCCGACCTCGGCCGGAGCAGGTGCCTGACGTGCGTGAACGTGAACCGACCAGGCCAGCGCCGCGGCCACGAGATAGGCGAGTCCGGTGACGACCGCCAGCACCCGCAACGCCTCGACGCCGCCCGTCAGGCACGCGGTGGCGACGAGCGCGCCCGCGCCCAGTCCGGCGTTGCGCAGGGCGCGGCCCGCGGCCAGTGCCGCGTCCCGTTCCCGGCCGTCGGCGACCGTGGCCACGAGAGCCGCGTGCGCGGCCGGCCAGGCCTGATTGCCGATGCCGAGGAAGAGGGCCGCCGTCGCGAACAGCCATGCGTGCCCGGCCGAGTCGGCCAGCAGCAGGACGACACCGAGCACGCGCACGAGCATCGACGCCGCGACGACCGTGCTGCGTGCTCCCCGGTCCAGCCACCGGCCCACCGCGGGCATGCACAGCAGACCCGCGACGACACCGACCGTCATGGCCGTGCCGGTGACCGGTGCCGACAACTTCGACACCGTCACCCCGTACAGCAGCAGAAAGGGGCGCAACAGGCCGGTGCCCAGGGCGTCCACCGTCAGGGCGACGACATAGCGGGGGCCTCCCGAGGCGCGGACGAACGCCCGGTAACGGGTCTTGCCGGTGATTGCCATGACGTCAAGAGGAGGGCCGGTCGGGAAGGTTGGGCACGTGAGTTGACGGAGATCGTCAACCGGCGGGGCCGCCGGCCTCCTCGTCGGGGATCCTGAGGACGTGACGTTGAGGATCGACATCGGCGGACTGCCGTACGAGCGCCTGCGCTTCGCCGCGTCCCCGCTGGCCGAGCTGACCGCGATGCTGCACGTACTGGCCGAGCCCGGACACCATCCACACCTGGCCGACTGGGCCGGCCAGGTCTGGGCCGCGATGCGGCCGGAACTGGCCGAGCGGCTGCGGGAGGCCGACTTCCTGTGGCGCTCCTCGCAGGCCGACTTCCTGCTTCCCGCCCGGCCCCGGCCCACCCTCGCCGAGGAACTGGACGACGTGGACGGAATCGACGACGAGACCTATGTGACCGCCGCGCTCGTCACCACGTGCGGCAGCAACCGGCTCTACTTCGGCACGCCTTCACCGCTGACCGACGCGAGCGCGCGGGAGCGGGCGCTGGACGTGGCCCAGGCCCGCGGTGTCCGGCAAGAGGCCTTCGCGGAACGGCTGCTCGCGGATCCCGCCGCGGTGCGGGCACGGGTGCGCGACACGCTCGAACAGTGCGCCGAGGCGTTCTTCGACACGGCCTGGTCGGACGTCGCCGTACGGCTCGCCACCGATCTGCGCCTGAAACACGACCTGTTGAGGCGCCAGGGCCTCGAGTCGACGCTCGCGTCGGTCTCCGGCGCGATCACCTTGGCGCCGGACGGCCGGTGCATCGTGGTGGACAAGGTCCAGGACAAGGCGACCTCCGCCCACGACACCGGAGTCACCTTCATCCCCAGCGTGTTCGGCAGCCCGCACCTTGCGGTGGTTCACGCGCCCGGCTGGCAGCCCGTGGTGCAGTATCCGGTCGCCGAACCACGTCCGTCGGAGCCGGTCTCGCTGGAAACGGTCACCCTGCGACTGGAGGCACTCGGTCATCCCGTGCGGCTCCGGCTGCTGCGCACCCTGGCCCGTGGCCCGCACACCACCCGCGAGTTGGCCCACGCCTGGGAACTCACACCCCCCGAGGTCTCCCGGCACCTGGCCGTCCTCCGGCGCGCCGGTCTGCTGACGTCCCGACGCCAGGGGCGCTACGTCCGCTACACCCTCAACCTGCCCGATCTGACGGCGCTGGGAGCCGACCTGCTGGCGGCCGTGCTGCGTTGAGCGGCTCAGGCGTCCGCGGTCAGCCGTCATGGGGCCCCCGGGTGCACGGGCCGGTGGCCGGTACACCTACGATGCCCTCTCCGCTGCGCAACCGACATGAAGGGGGAGTCGTGGCGATAGCGCCGTTCAAGCCCGAGGACCTGCTGCCCGGCGAGGGGATCATCCTTCGCAAGAACGCCAACGCGGTCATCGACGTCCGGCAGGCCGGCCTGTCCCGTTTCGCCTTCGACGACCTCATGTGGCTCGTCGGGATGCGGAACAAGGAAGCCATCGGCGGTCGGCTCTACCTGACCAACTACCGCCTGGTCTTCACCTCCCACCGCTTCAACCGAGTGCGTGGCTCGTTCAGCATCTTCCTGCCGTGCGTCGAGGAGGTCCGCGACTCCTCGTTCGCGGCCACACGCCAGATCACCGTGCACACGGGGACCCAGGACTTCACCTTCGTCGTCTGGGGCATCCCGCGCCTCCTCGAAACCGTCGACGAGTGCCGCGCCGAGTTCGACGCGTCGTACGTGGCCGACCTGGCCGCGATGGCCCTGGCCGAACCCTGGAAGCTGGGCGGCGGCTTCCGGATCGCCGCCCTCAACGAGAGGCTGAACATCGCCTTGAGCACGCTGCGGCGAGGCACCGGCGACTACGCCACCGCCGCGGCGTCCGTGGCCGGCCTCATCGACAGCAGGTTCAACCCGGCGGAGGCAGCCGGGACCCTGCAGGCCGCCGAGCTGCTGCTCCGCGCGGGCCAGGACCCGGCGGGTCGACAGGGGCAGGCGGGAGACCGTCGCTGAGGGCCGTTGGCCCAAAGTCGGTGTCGCGAAAGCTCGTTGAGCCCGGAGTGGTCACCGGATCTTGGTGCGTCCGGGCGGGTACTGCGGGCACAGGCGCCGGTACGGTGTGTCTCCGACGTGTCGTTTCCATTCCTGGTGCGTGAGGTTGCGGCCCGCCCTGAGGCACAGTTCGCCGGCCCATCGCCCGGGTACGGGGACGATCCTCGCGGCCCTGTCCCAGGATGCCGTGGCCAGGAGCCTGCCGTCCGGGCTGAACGCCACCGAGGTGACCCAGCCGGCCGTGGCGCCGAGGGTGGTCAAGAGGTGTCCGTCCCGGGTGTCGAAGAGGCGTGCGGGCGCCGCACCGTCCCGGCTTCCGATCGCGATCGTGCCGCCGTCCGGGCTGAACGCCACCGCTGTCACCGGGTCGTTCTGCTTCGCGAGGGTACGCAGGACGGAGTGGGTCTCGATGTCCCACATGCGTGTGGTGCCGTCGCTTGCGGCCGTGGCCAGGGTCTTGCCGTCAGGGCTGTACGCTGCCGCGTTGACGATGGCGCCGGCATCGAAGCGCGCGGTCGTGCGGTGAGTCCGCAGGTCCCACAGGCGGGCCGTGCCGTCGGTGGACGCGGTCGCCAGGGTCCTCCCGTCGGGGCTGAACCGCACGGCGTCCACCCAGCCGTCGTGGCCGTAGAGGATGCCGAGGCAGCGGTGGGTGCGGGTGTCCCACAACCGAGCCGTGCCGTCGGTGGACGCGGTCGCCAGGGTCCTCCCGTCGGGGCTGAAGGCCACCGAGTCCACGGCGGCGATGTGCCCCCTCAGGGTGGCGAGGGCACGGCGGGTGCGGGTGTCCCAGAGACGCGTACGGCCCTCTTCGTCCCCGGTCGCCAGCACGGGGTCGCGGGGACTGAAGCCCACCGCGAGCACATGCGGCCCATGAGGAAGCACGGCTGTCGTACGGCCGCTGTCCGTGTCCCACAGCCTGGCGGTGCCGTCCCTGCTCCCGGTCGCCAGTGTGCCGCCGCCGGGGGCGAACGCCACGGCATCGAGATAGCCGCTGTGACCGGTCAGTTCCCTGGCCGCGCGGCGGAGCGAGATGCCCCATACCCTGGCGGTGCCGTCGGAGGAGGCCGTCGCGACGGCCTCCCCGTCCGCACCGAAGGCCACCGCGTTGACGGCGTCCGTATGACCCTCCAGGACGGAGCTCTTCCGGGTGCGCAAGTCCCACAGCCGGGCGGTGCCGTCCCGGCTACCGGTCGTCAGCGTGCGACCGTCGGGGCTGAATGCCACCGAGGTCACCACACGTGTATGCCCGTGCAGCGTCGCAGAGGGACGCCTGCTGCGTACGTCCCAGAGGCGGGCGTCGCCGTCGGCGGAGCCCATCGCCAGCGTCCTGCCGTCGGGACTGAACGCCACAGAGAACACCTCCCTCCCGTGCCCCTTCAGGACAGCGATGCTCCTTCCGCTCCGTAGGTCCCACAGTCGGGCGGTGTCGTCCCAACTGCCTGTTGCCAGCGTGTTGCCGTCGGGACTAAACGCCACCGAGCCCACTCTGCCGGTGTGTCCGGCCAGGGTGGCGAGCGCTCGGCCCGTACGGGATTCCCACAGTTGCGTGGTACCGCTTGCAGAGCCGGTGGCCAGGGTCCTCCCGTCGGGGCCGAACGTGACGGACGTGACCGGACCCGTGTGCTGCTTCAACCGGATGACGCTCTCACCTGTGCGTATGTCCCAGAGGCGGGCGGAACCGTCGAGGGAGCCCGTTGCCAAGGTCTTCCCGTCGGGGCTGAAGGCCACGTCGGTGACCTCGCCGGAGTGCCCGGCGAGAACGGTCGCCTTCCAGCCGTGGTCGGCACGCCACAGCCGGACGGTGTGGTCCTTGCCGCCGGTGGCCACCGTGTGGCCGTCGGGGCTGTACGCCACCGCGGTGACCGCGCCCGCGTGGCCGATCAGCGGCCGTACAGGGTGCACCGGTGCCGCCAGGGCGTCCTGCGCGCTCCCGGTGGTCGTGGCGTTCGACCGGAAACCCAGGCCGGCCAAGGCCAGGAGGCCCGCCAGCTCGGGCCGGGTCGCGAGTGCCGCGCGGGAGTCCGCCGCGAGGCTGCTGGCTCTGGCGGTGCGACTCTGCTCGTCGGCTGTCCTGCGCTCGCCCTCGGCCGTCCTGCGTTCCGTCTCGGCGGTGCGCCACTGCCAGCCCGCCAGCAGCGTGGCGGTCAGGGCGGAGACGACCAACAGTGCCAGGACGGATGTGAGACGTCGTAATCGCCGATTGCTGTGCAGCGCCGCTTCGGCCCGCGCCGTCGCGGCCTCGATCTCGGCTCGCGCTGCCGCCTCACTCTCCGCCAGGAACGTGCTCTCCAGCGGATTGAGGTCGGCACCCCGCCCCTGAGCCATGTCCGCGGCACGGATGAGCCGGTGGCCGCGGTACAGGCTCCCCGGATCGCGTCCGAGAGCCTGCCAGGACTCGGCGGCGGCCGTGAGGTCGCGGTGCGTCCGCAGCCAGTCACGGTCCTCGGCGAGCCAGCCCCGCAGCAGATCCCAGGCCCGTACCAGAGCCTCGTGCGTGATCTGGACGACCCCGTCGTCAGCGGTCACCAGGCGTTTGTCCACCAGGCGTTCCAGAGCGACCCGAGCCGGACCGCCCTCGTGGGCCAACTCGTCCTCGCGTACCCTGCGGCGCAGCGCCTCACCGCCGTCGTCGACCGTGACCAGCCGGAGCAGCAGTCTCCGGGCCGCCCGCCGCTGCTCCGGGTCGAGGGCGTCGTACGTCCCCTGGGCCGTGTTGGCCACAGCGTGCCGGATGCCGCCGGACGCCCGGTAGCCGGTCAGGGTCATGCGGCGGCCGTCGCCCTGTGCCCAGGTCGCCCGCAGCGCGTGCGCCAGCAGCGGCAGGGATCCGGCATCGTGACCGCCGCCCTGGACGCCCAGGTCGCGCAACAGGGTTTCCAAGAGCCCCGGTTCGAGTTCCAGTCCCGCGGTGCGCGCCGGGCCCACGACCGCTTCGCGCAGATCCGGTTCGCTCATCGGTCCCAGGACGAGACTGCCCGAGCCGACCACTCCCGCCAGTCCGGGTACGGCGATGCATCGGTGCAAGTAGTCCGCGCGCACGGCCACCACCACCGGAGCCGGTCCGCGGCCGTCCGCCCGGCCGGCGGCTCGCTCGATGAGCCGGGCCACGAAGCGACAACGTTCGTCCTGGTCGGCGCACTGGGTGAAGATCTCCTCGAACTGGTCGACGATCAGCACCGGTCGACTGGTCCGACCGTTCTCGTCGTCCAGCGGCCGATCGAGCTCGTCCAGCCGCCGCAGCGCCTCGAGCGGGTGCGGGCCGGGGGTGACAAGCAGCGCTGTCGAGGTGTCGGCGCTGTGTGGGGACAGCGCCCCTCGGCGCAGCGCCGGTACCAGGCCGGCACCCAGGAGGGAGGATTTACCGGCCCCCGACGCTCCGGTGACGAAGAGCGGCGGTCCACCGTCGAGGCGGCTCTTCAAGAGTCTGAGAAGTTCCTCGACCTGAGCGGTGCGGCCGAAGAACCAGGCGGCGGTGTCTTCGGTGAAGGAGTGCAGTCCCGGATAGGGGCATCGTTCGGCCGCACGACCTCGGGTACCGCCGGATCCACGCTCGGAACCGGTTGGGCCGGCCAGCAGGCTCTTCAACGCCAGATAGTCGCCGAGCAGGTTTTCCGCGCGGCTCTGCCTCTCCCATCGATCGATCTTCAATCGGGCCAAGCACGTGCTCACGTACGCGTCGAACAGGGCGCGGTCCGGAACCCTGGTGCCTCGGCCGTTCTCGAGGTCCGAGATGGTCGAACCGGCGCAGTCGCTCCGGCGGGCCACAGCCTCCTGGGTCAGACCCGCCTCGACACGCAGGTCACGCAGACGCCGCCCCAGCAGGGCGCGCCGCGTGCTCACCTCGTCACTCCCGCCTGGGCGCGGCGTCATGCGCTCCTCCGGCGGCCGGAGCTCCGGCGAACTCCGGAGCGATCGCGCCGAAACTGCCTTCCGCCTGTGCCTTCACCCGGTGATTCCGGCCTCGACCGCAACCTGGGCCGGCCTTCCACGCCCCGGTGCAGCCTGAGTCCAGCCGAACTCCGGCGAGCGTTCACGGGTGTTCGGTGGAACGGAATGCCAACAGCCACGCTCTGCCTCCCGCCGCTCACGTGATGCCGTCAGGAGCGTATGCGCTGGACCCGCTCAGGCATCTCGGTTCGCCACAAAAGGGGCTTCGCGTGCTCCCTTTCGCCGGTTGCTTCACAGCGACCGGCAGCCGCCGCAAACAAAGGGGTCAATATGAACCACGGAATGAACGACCAGGCGAACGGGGCCGCCGAATCCGGTAAGGGCCGCGGCCAGGGCGCCAGCCCCACCGCACTGCGCCTCGGCCGCACGGCCCTGCTCGGCCTGGTGCGCGGGATCGCCACCGCGACCGGTTCGGCGCTGGTCGCCGGGATCACGTGGTGGCTGCGGAACCATTGACCTCCCGCGGTGGTCCGTGGCGCCTCGTGTGGACCCACCGCGACACGTCGTGGCACCGATGGGAGCCGCCTCCCGGCCTCTGGACCACAAGGAAGGCCGCGCAAGCCGGTTCAGCACAGGTTCGTTCAGGCCTTGCTCGCGGTCGCGCCCCCTGGAGGGCAGGCATCCCGTCAACGCGACGTCGTGGCCCAGGCCTGGTCGTCGACGTGACCGTCGAGCCACGCCCGAGCCGCCTCGCGTTCGGCCTGGGTCGGCTTCGGGTCCAACTGGTCCGGGTTGCGTATCAGGAGGTGTTCGCGGGCGACGTGCAGTCCGATGGCGCGGGCCTCCGGCGACAGGCCGGGGTGATCGGCGACCTCCACGGCTCGCTGCCACCAGCTCCGGCTGTACGGGCTGACGGAGTAGTGCCACAGCGGCTGTTCGGGGTCGGCCACACCGATCAGCACCCGGCGCAGGACGTGACCGTTGACGCCCGGGGTGCCGAGCAGCCGGTCGGCCACGAACAGGGGATGTTCCCCGTCGAGGCGGGCCCTGACCAGCACCCAGGTCATCAACTGGCCGACGTCGTGGGAGGGTCTGGTGACGAAGTCCCACAGTTCGGCGGCCTTGGCCTCGTCGGGAGCGCCGAGGTGGGTCAGGAGCCGCACCTTGTCCTTCCACACCGGCCGGGCTCCGTTCCACCAGGAGACCAGCTTCCCCGCGGCCGGATGGCCCAGGTCGAGGGCCAGGCAGGTCAAGGTGACGAGCGGGTGGCGCCACTCGGTGTACGTGGTCCGGTACGTCTTGGTGAGGTCCTTGAACCGGCCCGGCAGCAGCGCCTCGACATCGGCCTCGGTGGCCTTGCCGTGGGCGAGGAGGAGTTCGAGGCAGAAGCCGAGCCCCTGCAGACCGGTGGCCGGGTCGGCGACCCGCTCCCGCAACCAGCGCACATCGGTGTCGGTGAGCGTCCGATACCGGTGCCACAGGCGGGTCAGCGCCCCCTCGGAGGCGGTGAGATCCGTGCCGGTACCGGACAGGAGCCCGTCCCGGACGGCCTCGTAGCGCTCCACGGCGGCCAGCACCTCGGCGGAGTCGGTGCCGACGAGAACGGAGCCGCCGGGCCGAAGCGCCTCCTCCCGTACGAGATCCGCCTGGTCGCGGGCAGCACTCGCCGCGAGGACGCGCAGGGCGTGAGGCAGCCGTTCGTCCGTGCCGAAGCGGACGGCCGCGAGCGCCGCGTACGAAAGGCCGGCGCGGTGATCCGCCCCCGTCTCCCGGCGCCAGTCGGCCGTGACGGCCCCGACCAGCGCGTCGTACAACCCGCGCAGGGAATTCTCCGGGGCGGCGGACGTGGCGAGTTCCGCCGCGAGGTCGGCCGCGGCCAGCACCGCGTCCGGCTCGCGGATGGACCGGTGCAACGCCAGCCAGGCGTGGACCGAAGCACGGTCGCCCGCGAGCGCGAACGCCCGCACGGCGGCCAAGGCACGTTCCGACGGCACCCGCCGCAGGACACCGGACGCCCCGGCGCCGAGGCCGGTGACCATCTCCCACGCCTCCTCGCGGTCGTGGCGCAGCAGCGCGTGGAGCAGTTCCCGCCAGGCGCTCCACTCCGTCAGCGGTCGCTCACGCTCCAGTCGCCAGGCGGCCAGCAGCCGCTCCGCCTCCTCGATCGTGAGTGCGTCCCGCCGCTCCAGGGCGACCACGAAGCGCATCGCGGCGGAGAGGTCCAGGGAGTCGCTCAGCCGTTCGTGGAGCCATGCGGCCTCGGCCGGTGACAGCGGCCGGTACCGGACCGAGAGAGCGCTGCGGTCCAGTGGTTCGTCGAGCGCCGCGAGGAACTGGCGCACGCCGTCGGGGTCTTCGGGGTCGGGCAGGCCCGCCTCGTCCCGGGCGGTGATGCGGTCCAGCCGGAAGGCGCTCTTCGGACCGCCGTCGACGACCCGGAATCCGGCCGGCCCCTCGCCGAGTCCGGCGGCGACGGCGGCGTGATCGCCGCCCCAGTGCAGCAGCAGCTCGCCCGTCAGGGAACCGGAGCGGTCGAAGGCGTGCCGGTGGGACTGCCAGTGCCAGTACGCGAAGGAGACGGGGCCGCCCAGTCCCCTCGCCTCGATGAGTTCCGCCGCGTCACCGTGGCCCTCGGACTGGGTGTAGCGGGCCCGGTTCGGCGGCGGCAGCACGAGGAACCCGTCCCCTCCGAGATCCCGCCACCAGGCCTTGATCGTGCCGAGATCCGAGTGTCGCCGCGTCGTACGCTGCCCGGGCGGGGCGGTGTCGGGGCTGGTCACGTGCTGCTCCCTGGCTCTTCGGGATCCGTCCCGGACGAATCTTGCTTCCGGGACTCACCCTGTCACAGGGCACTGACATCACCTTCCGCGCCCGGTCCTCCCGGCGCTCAACGGGTCTGCCCGCTTGCGGCGTTCCACCGGTCCGTGCCTCCGGTTCTCTTCTGTCACCTGGCCGTCCGGCTCAGTACCCGCTGATCCGGGCCACGAAGTACCCGGCCACGATCACTGAGCCGACGACGATGAAACCGAGCCAGAGGTAGGGGTGTTCCCATATCCCGCCGTCGGGCTGTTCCTGGTGCGCTTCGGCGATGGAGCCCTCGACGGGAGGGGTCTCGCCCGGGGGTACGAGTGGATGCGTCATATATCAACGGTCCGTCCGATGGATCGGCGCCGCATCTTCGTGGCGGACGTCGGGGTCGCCCCTGCGCGAATCGTTGACATGACCCTGCCCTGTAGCTAGCTTCACGGACAGTTTCCCGTCCGTGCCCCCAGGTGCTCGCGGCCCAGGGGTCCCGTCCGTGCGTTCGCATCGCCAGGCCCCGTCTCGACGATGCGACAACGTTGTCCAACTCGACTGCTGCCCACATGCCGCACCTCGCAGGAAGACAACGTTGTCAGTCTTCAGCTCCCGCTCCCGAGTAGAGGAGAAACCCCGTGACACGACTGTCGAGACCCCCCGGAACGGCCGCGATCGGTTTACTCGCGGCCACCGCACTGGCCGTGGCCGGGCTGTGCGCACCCGCGTCGGCGGCCGGGAAGGCCGCGCTCGTCGCCTCGCCGGCCACCGTGGTCAACCCGTTCATCGGCACGTCGAACGAGGCCAACGACTTCCCCGGGGCCGACGTTCCGTTCGGCATGGTGCAGTGGAGCCCCGACACGACGTCACGGCCCCCCGGCGGCGGCTACGAGTACAACGACTCGTCCATCACCGGCTTCAGCCTCACCCACATCGCCGGGCCGGGCTGCGGCGCCGCGGGGGACGTACCCGTGCTGCCGACGGTCGGCACGGTCAACACCGGCGCCACGGACGCGTTCTCGCACGCCAACGAGTCGGCGAGCGCCGGTTCGTACAAGGTCGCGCTCAACAACCAGGTGACCACCGAGCTGACCACCACGACCCGCAGCGGGATGGCGCGCTTCACGTTCCCCTCGACCAGCCAGGCCAACCTGATCTTCAAGCTCACGGGCAGTCAGAACGGCGCCTCGGCGACGCAGTTCACCAAGGTCTCGAACACCGAGGTGAGCGGACAGGTCACCAGCGGTCGCTTCTGCGGGGCCGGGAACACGTACACCGTGTACTTCGACATGGTCTTCGACCAGCCGTTCGCCTCGCAGGGAAGCTCGGTCGCCAAGACCTCGGACGCCACCCCCGCGAAACCCCGTACGGCGTCCAAGAACGCGGCCGAGAAGCCCAACAAGCCCGTGCTCCACGGCAAGATGCCCACCGCGGCGGCCCCGAAGACCGCCAAGGACAGCGCCGCGCCGGAAGCCGCCGCCTCGAACGGATACGTCACCTTCAACACCACCGCCAACCCGGTGGTGCAGGCCAAGGTCGGCGTCTCGTACGTCTCGGTGGCCAACGCGGCGGCCAACCGGGCGGCGGAGAACACGGGGTGGGACTTCAACGCGACCCGCACCGCCGCCCAGGACGCCTGGAACAGCGCACTGGGCAAGATACAGATCGCGGGCGGAACGGCCGCGCAGCAGCAGACCTTCTACACCGCGCTCTACCACTCGCTGCTGCACCCGAACGTCATCAGTGACACCAACGGCCAGTACTACGGCTTCGACGGCAGGACCCACACCGTGGACGCCGGCCACAAGGCGGCCTACGCCAACTACTCCGGCTGGGACATCTACCGTTCGCAGGCTCAGCTCGAAGCACTGGTGGCCCCCCAAGTCGCCTCGGACACGGCCCAGTCGATGGTGGACGACTACGCCCAGACCGGGATCTTCCCCAAGTGGTCGGAGAACAACGGCGAGTCGTACGTGATGGTGGGGGACCCGGCGGACGCCATCATCGCCGACTACTACGCCTTCGGCGCCCGGGACTTCGACACCACGACCGCCCTCGCCGACATGGTGAAGCAGGCGAGCACGACCAACAACGACCGGCCGGGTCTCAACTACCTGAACTCGCCCGGATACATGCCGCACGACGGCAGCTACGGCTGCTGCAACTTCTACGGTCCCGTGGCCACCACACTGGAGTACAACACCGCCGACTTCGCGCTCTCCGCGATGGCCGGGGCGCTCGGCGACACCGGCAACCAGAAGACGTACGCGAACCGGGCCCAGGGCTGGCGCAACGTGCTCAACCCGGCCTCCGGCTTCGTCGAGCCGCGCAACGCGAGCGGTTCCTGGACCGGCGGCTTCGACCCCACCAGCGGCACCGACATGGTCGAGGCCGACTCCTGGATCTACACCGGGATGATCCCGTTCAACATCGGCGGCCTCGCGCGCGCCAAGGGCGGCAACACGGCGATGAGCCACTACCTCGACACCGTGCTGCGCAGCTACACGGGCGACAAGGGGTACGCGTGGGTCGGCAACGAACCCAGCATCGAACTGCCGTGGGAGTACGACTACATCGGTCAGCCCTACAGGACGCAGAGCACCGTACGGTCGATCCAGCAGCAGATCTGGGCGAACACCCCGGGCGGGCTGGCCGACGGCAACGACGACCTCGGCGCGATGAGCGCGTGGTACGTGTGGTCCGCGCTCGGCATGTTCCCCGAGACTCCCGGGACCGCCGACCTCGCCCTGGGCTCGCCCCTGTTCACCCAGGCCGTGATCACCCTTCCGTCGGGCAAGACGCTGACGATCAACGGGAACGGGGCCGCCGACAACGCCCCCTACGTCCAGTCCGCGACGTGGAACGGCTCCGCCTGGAACAACGTCTACGCCCCCACGTCGGCGATCACCGCCGGCGGCACCCTGACCTACACGCTCGGCACGAGCGCCAACACCTCCTGGGCGACGGCCGCCTCCGCCGCTCCGCCCTCCTACACCGGGGACACCACCGCCCCGGCCTCACCCCGCATCGGAGCCATCACCTCGGCGGTGGCCTCCAACCTGTGCGTGGACGACGCGAGTTCCTCCACCACCGACGGCAACCACGTCCAGATCTGGACCTGCAACAACACCTACGCCCAGGACTGGATCGTCGCCGGCGACGGAACTGTCCGCAGTCTCGGCAAATGCCTGGACGTCGACCACAGCGGGACCACCAACGGCACCCTGATCCAGCTCTGGACGTGCAACGGGACCGGCGCCCAGCAATGGACCGCGGGCGCCAACGGCTCGCTGATCAACCCCCAGTCCAAGCTGTGCCTGGACGACCCCAACTCCACGACGACCACCGGCACCCAACTCCAGCTCTACACCTGCAACGGCTCGGCCGCCCAGAACTGGAAACTGCCCGGCTGAGCCGGCGCCTCACCGAGCCACGCGGCGCGTGACGCCCATATGCCCCGGCCACCGGCCGGGGCATACCCGCGCGCTCCTGCTCCCGGCACTCGCGCAGACGCCGCCGGTCTTCTTTCGTCGGTTCCCGGGGTAGCCCGGGGCGCGGGGCTGGGCAGGTCGCGCAGCCGATCCAAAAAAACGTGGAGCCGCTCGGGAACTCCACGGGCTCGCCGTCCGACTGTTTGGGGACAGCGGCCTTGAAACCGGCCGGTGTGCGGTGGCGTCACGGCCGGTCATCGGCCGCTCGACGCCCCGCCCAGCACGGATGACGGCGCACAGCGCCGTCGACACAGAGCGAGGACCGGCCATGTCCGTCAGTTCCGAGATACCCGATCTGCCCGAGGCAGGCACCGAGAGACCCGAAGCCGCGGGCCGCACGGCCACGCCGGCGCGGCGGCAGACGGGCTTCGGCGCGCTGCTGGTACGGCTGCACTTCTACGCCGGTGTCCTGGTGGCCCCGTTCCTGCTCGTCGCGGCGGTGACCGGACTGCTCTACACGTTCACGCCGCAGTTCGACTCGCTCGTCTACGGCAAGGAACTCACGGTCGCGCACACCGCCGACAGCGCCCGGCCGCTGGCCGACCAGGTCGCCGCCGCCCGTACCGCCCACCCGAAAGGCACGCTGACCGCGGTCCGCCCGGGAACCGGCGACGAGACGACCCAGGTGGACTTCGCGCTGCCGGAGCTCGGCGAGAAGGCCCATACGGTCTACGTGGACCCGTACACGGGCAAGGTCACCGGCCAGTTGACCACCTGGTACGGAAGCACCCCGCTCAAGACCTGGCTGGACGATCTGCACCGCAACCTCCACCTGGGTACGACCGGACGGTACTACTCGGAGATCGCCGCCAGTTGGCTGTGGGTCCTCGTCCTCGGCGGTCTCGTCCTGTGGTGGCGGCGACAGCGCGGGAACCGGACCGCGCGGCTGCTGCTGCTGCCCGACCGGGCCGCGAAGAAGGGGGTCCGGCGCACGCGCAGTTGGCATGCCACCACGGGACTGTGGCTCGCGCTCGGTCTGCTGGTCCTCTCTGCGACCGGTCTGACCTGGTCCCGTTTCGCCGGCGCCCACTTCGGTGAGGCCCTGGACGCGCTGCGCTCCGGCACGCCCGGTGTGTCCACGACGCTGTCCGGCACGTCCGCGGGCGCGGCCGGCGGTCACCACGCCGGCCATCTCGGCTCCCACACGGCCGAGACGGTCGATCCGGAAGCCGTCGACGGAGTCCTCGAAACGGCCCGACGCGACGGCCTGGACGGCCCGGTGGAGATCGGCGTCCCGCAGGACACCACCACCGCGTGGACGGTTTCACAGACCCGCAACCTGTGGCCGGTCGGACGCGACAGCGTCGCCGTCGACGCCTCCACCGACAAGGTGGTCGACCGGGTGGACTTCGCCGACTGGCCGGTGCTGTCCAAGCTGACCCGCTGGGGCATCAACGCGCACATGGGCACCCTGTTCGGCCTCGTCAACCAGATCCTGCTGGCTGTCCTGGCCGTCGGCCTGACCTGCGTCATCCTCTGGGGCTACCGCATGTGGTGGCAGCGCCGCCCCACCCGCGCCGACCGCAGGGCTCCCCTCGGCGCTCCGCCGGCCCGTGGCGCCTGGCGCGGAATGCCCATCTGGGCGCTCGCCGTCGGCGTCGTGGTGGTGGTCGCTGTCGGCTGGGCGCTGCCCCTGTTCGGCATCCCCCTGGCCGGGTTCCTCGTCGCCGACCTCGTCATCGGAACGGTCCGCCGCCGCGCCACGCCGACCGCACCCACACCGTCCGGCAACTGACCCTGACCCTGACCCTGACTCTGGTGCTGGTGCTGGTGCTGGTGCTGGTGTTGCTGCGGGTGCCGGTGCTGATATGAGATGAGTCACCGTCAGTCCCGTGAGGTGCGCTCCGATGCGCCCCCGTACCCCCTGACGACGATCGGATTCCGGGTGCGAGGATGGGCGCGTCATGACTGTCGGAGGGTGGTGCCGCACACTGCGGGCCGGTGTATTCGCCGTCGCCTGCGTGCTGTTGGCTGCCCTCGGGCACGTGACGATGTCCGGCTCCGACGTCCCGGGCTGGAGCATGGCGGCCGGTGCCGCGGGTACGGGGGCGGCCGGCTGGTTCCTGGCCGGCCGTGAGCGCGGGCGCGCGCTGATCGTCACGGTCGTGGTCGCCGCACAGGCGCTGCTCCACGAGACGTTCTCCCTGGCGCAGACAGTGATGCCCGGGCCGGAGTCCGGCCCGGGCCTCCGGTCGGCGGACGCGGCCGACACGGCCGCGATGAACATGGACTCCATGGACATGGGCGCCATGAGCCACATGGCGTCCGACATGAGTGGCGCGACGACCGCCGACAGCATGGCCCACATGGGAGCGGGCGCCACCTTCGGCATGCTCGCCGCCCACGTCCTCGCGGCCGTTCTGTGCGGAATCTGGCTGGCGTACGGCGAGCGCGCCGTCTTCAGTCTCCTGCGGGCCGCGGCGGCCCGGCTGGCCGCTCCGCTGCGGATGCTGCTGGCGCTGCCCGCACCGAGCGGCCGCCCCGTCCGGCGGCGGCGTCGCCCTGAGCGCCGGACGGCACTCGCCCGCCTCCTTCTCTGCTACTCCGTCACGTCTCGAGGTCCGCCCGTGGGTGCCGCTGCCGTCTGAGGCAGCCGGATCCACCGGGGCCCACCCGCTCCCGACCGCCGCGATCCCGCGCGGCGGACCACTCCGAAGCCGCACACCACCGCGTGCGAACGGACGAGCGGGCCGTGGGCTCCGTGCATCGCCGTACCCACCGTGGACGGCGCACCCCCATGTGCCGGAGAGCCCGTTCTCTGATGAGACGTGGCCCCGGATGACCTCGAGAAGGACATCGCGTGATCACTTCTGTCATGCCCTCTCCCCGCGCGGAGCGCCGCGCCGTCGCAGACGCTTCCGCCACCGCTTGGGCGCTGGCGGCCCGCAACGGCGACGCCTACGCGGCCGAGCGTTTCGTCCGCGCGTTGCACGGCGACGTCCTGCGTTACGTCGCCCACCTCAGCGGAGATCCCCAGACCGCACAGGACCTGACGCAGGACACCTTCGTACGAGCCCTGGACAGCCTGCCGCGCTTCGAGGGGCGTGCGTCGGCGCGCACCTGGCTGATGACGATCGCCCGCCGAACGGTGGCCGACAGCTTCCGACGGGCCGCGGCCCGTCCCCGGGTGGCCCACACCCACGACTGGCAGTCGGCCCTGGAGGGCACTCAGTCCCGCGGCCTGCCGGGCTTCGACGACGGCGTCGCGCTCCTGGACCTGCTGGAGGCGCTGCCCGACGAACGCCGTGAGGCGTTCGTGCTGACCCAGATCGTCGGGCTGCCCTACGAAGACGCGGCCCGCTTCATCGGCTGCCCCATCGGCACCGTCCGCTCCCGGGTGTGCCGGGCCCGGGCCACGCTGGAACGCCTGCTGCTCGAAGCCGACAGCCAGGCCGTGGCAGCCGGATGACGTGCCGTAAGGGCCCAGTTTGCTCTTGCTGTTATGGTGCACCTGCATATCATTCGCAATAACGTCGGAGGACGTTGGACATGGCGGTTTACACGCTCCCGGAGCTTCCGTACGACTACGCGGCGCTCGAACCGGTCATCAACCCGCAGATCGTCGAGCTGCACCACGACAAGCACCACGCCGCGTACGTCAAGGGCGCGAACGACACCCTGGAACAGCTCGCGGAGGCCCGCGACAAGGAGCAGTGGGGCTCGATCAACGGCCTGGAGAAGAACCTGGCCTTCCACCTCTCCGGGCACATCCTGCACAGCATCTACTGGCACAACATGACCGGCGACGGCGGCGGCGAGCCCCTCGCGGCGGACGGAGTCGGTGACCTCGCGGACGCCATCACCGAGTCCTTCGGCTCCTTCGCGGGCTTCAAGACCCAGCTCACCAAGGCCTCCGCGACCACGCAGGGTTCGGGCTGGGGCGTCCTCGCGTACGAGCCGCTCAGCGGCCGCCTGATCGTCGAGCAGGTCTACGACCACCAGGGCAACGTCGGCCAGGGCTCGACGCCGATCCTCGTCTTCGACGCCTGGGAGCACGCCTTCTACCTCCAGTACAAGAACCAGAAGGTCGACTTCATCGACGCGATGTGGGCCGTCGTCAACTGGCAGGACGTGGCACGGCGTTACGCCGCCGCCAAGGAGCGAGGCGACAGCCTGCTGCTCGCGCCGTGAGCGCGGCGGGCGGGTCGTGACGCGGTGAGCGTCCCCACGTCCACGTCCGCACAGACGTCCTGCTCGTGATCGTCTTCTCGACCATCACCCGCAGGCGGTACAACCGAGGGCTCCCGCATGGACGTTGACATGCGGGAGCCCTTCTGCTGACGGTCCGGAGCGCTCCGCGTCCAGTTCGCGCGATGACCGGTGCGAGAGGCCACTCGGGCGCGGAAAGCGCAACTTCGACAGGGCCCGCAGCGGCAGCTACCTTCACCTGGTCCTCGGCGATCGCCCACGGTCGCGCAGGAGTTCCTTCAGGCTGGGCCACCCCGCGACGGGGCGAGTGGTCACGCCCCTACGAGCCCTCGCCCCCGTGCGCAAGCCGCCGAACCGGCCCCACGCCAGCCCCCCGACCAGGGAGACACGCATGCCCCGACTCGCGCTGTACACCTTCGGCGTCCTGAAGTCGCCTCTCGCCGATCCCGCACCTCTCACCCGCGAGTTCTACGACGTCGGTGAGGCCGTCTACCGGAAGATCGGCCGGCACCCCGGGTACCTCGCGCGCGCAGAGGCGGCGGGCGGTGACCGGGGCATGCTCTTCGAGGCGGACTGGGGTGCGTGGGGCGAGTTCGCCGTACCGGCCTGGTACGACAAGGGCCGTACGGTGGAGACCACCGCCGTGGCCGCGACGCTCTCCCTCTGGACCGACCTGGGCTCCGCCTTCGAGGCCGTGTACACCGGTCTGCATCGTGAGGCGCTGAACCGGCGCTACGACTGGTTCGAGAGGACGGGATTCCCGAACTACGTGTGCTGGTGGACCGCCGACGACGTGACACCCACCTGGCGGGACGGGGTGTCCAGGCTGGAGCACCTCCACGACCACGGCTCCGTGCCGCATGCCTTCACCTTCCACCACCCGTTCGCCCCGGACGGAACTCCGGCCAGGATCAACGGCATCGGGCCGAAGGGCGGCCAAGTGAGCTGACAAGGGAGCCTGAACGGCCGGGTGTTGGCTATCGAATGCCGTGAAGCTCCACAAGCACCCTCGACGGATTGACGGAGTCGACCCCTAGGCCGCTTGTGCCTCCCGCTTCGGGGAGCCGGTCGTCGTCTGCCCGGCACGCTGACGGCGTAGCGCCCAGCGAACCGCGGGCGGTGCTGCCAGACCTGTCAGCGCGAACATGGCTCCCACGACGTACCAGCCGGGGCGCCCCCAGGTGATGCACAGCGAGATGAGCAACGCCGGCCCAAGACCCTCGGCCAGGCCCATGCCCAGACCGAACACGCCCAGGTACTGGCCGGTGGCGTGCCGCGGGGCGAGGGCGAAGGACACCTCGAAGGCGGCGGCGGAATGCCAGAGTTCGCCGACGGTGTGGATCACCACTGCGGTGAGGAGCACGCTCGCGGCGGCCCACCCCGGGATGCCGGCGGACAGGGAGATCAGTGAGCAGGAGACGAGGAAGGCGACGCCCGCACGGCGGTAGGCGTGTCCGCCGGCGGTGGGGGAGTCGACGTTGCGGCTGGCGCGCACCTGGAGCGCCACGACCATGAGGGTGCCGGTGAGCATGGTCCCCGAGATGAGCCAGTGCGGGGCTGTGGTGGCGCCGACCAGCCAGAGAGGGATGGCCACGGTGAGGACTTTGAACTGGACGGCCATGATGCCGTCGAGTGCGGTGAGCAGCAGGTAGGGGTGGTCTCTGAGGGCGATCCAGCGGGGACCGCCGGTGGCGGCGAGGGGGGTGACCGGCGGCAGCGCGACGAGCAGCGCCGCGGAGACCGCGAAGGCGATCGCGTTGCCGATGACCATGAGCTGATAGGCCGTGAGCGTGGCGGCCTGGACGGCCAGCCCCGCTCCCACGGCACCGAGGGAGACGCCGACGTTCGTCACGGCGCGGAGATAGGCGCGGAACTCCTGCGGCCGGTTCCCTCCGTAGTGCCTGATGAGGGGACCGTGGGCGGCTTTCCCGGCCGCTTTGGCTCCGGCGGCCGTGGTGATCGCGAGAAGGAACGACCAGAAGCCGTCCACCAGCACGAAGCCGGCCGTGGCCAGTGCCTGCACCACCAGGGTGGCGATGTAGACGCCGCGTGCTCCGTATCGGTCCGCCAGATGACCGACCGCGACACCCAGGGCGAGGGCGGCAAGTCCGGCCGCGCCGAGTCCGAGTCCCACCTGACCGGCCGGGAGACGAACCGCCTCCGTGAAGTACAGAACCCCGGCGGTCAGGTACAGGCCGCTGCCGACGGTGTAGACGAAGTTCGAGGCGGCGAGGACGCGTTGTGGTCCGGTGCTCGGCAGTAGACGGGGCATGGCGGGGCTCCCTGTCGCGAACAGGCGGTAAGGACTCCGACAGCTTGTTGCATATTACGTGCAAGTGCAAGCGATTGGCGTTACGGAGCGGCACGTGAGGGGGTGAGTCCTGTCGTATCCATGGCATCGGTCGGTGCTGGGCGCACGGTCGGACACCAGGTGACTTGGTGAGAGCCGGCGCGGTCTCGACCCGGGGCCGGGGGAGGAGGCGGTGTGGCTGCTTCCTCCCCCGGCCGATGGGGCCTCTGGCTAGCGGGCGGAGAGTTCCTCGCGAACCTCGCGGGCGGCGGCGACCAGGTTCTCCAGAGAGGCGCGGGTCTCCGGCCAACCGCGGGTCTTCAGGCCGCAGTCGGGGTTGACCCACAACCGCTCGGCGGGAATGGCCTCGAGGCCGGTCCGCAGGAGCGCGGCGGCCTCCTGGGCACTGGGTACGCGCGGCGAGTGGATGTCGTACACGCCGGGCCCGGCCTCACGCGGATAGCCGTGCGCGGCGAGCTCGCGCGCGACCTGCATGTGCGAGCGGGCGGCTTCGAGGCTGATGACGTCGGCGTCGAGGTCGTCGATGGCCTGGACGATGTCCCCGAACTCGGCGTAGCACATGTGGGTGTGGATCTGGGTGTCCGGCCGTACGCCTCCGGTGGTCAGCCGGAACGCCTCGGTCGCCCACGCGAGGTACGCCGGGCGGTCGGCGGCCCGCAAGGGCAGCGTCTCGCGCAGGGCGGGCTCGTCCACCTGGATCACCGAAGTCCCGGCCGTCTCCAGGTCGTCGACCTCGTCCCGCAGGGCGAGGGCGACCTGCCGGGCGGTGTCGCCGAGGGGCTGGTCGTCGCGGACGAAGGACCAGGCGAGCATGGTGACCGGGCCGGTGAGCATGCCCTTCACCGGCCGGGAGGTGAGCGACTGGGCGTACGTCGTCCAGCGCACGGTCATCGGTCCGGGGCGGGAGATGTCCCCGGCCAGGATCGGCGGACGGACGTAGCGCGTTCCGTAGGACTGCACCCAACCGTGCCGCGTGGCCAGGTATCCCGTCATCTGCTCGGCGAAGTACTGGACCATGTCGTTGCGTTCGGGCTCGCCGTGCACCAGGACGTCCAGGCCGGTCTTCTCCTGGAAGGCGATGACCTCCTGGATCTCTGCCCGGATGCGCTCCTCGTAGCCTGCCGCGTCGATGCGTCCCGTCCGCAGGTCGGCGCGGGCGGTGCGCAGTTCGCCGGTCTGCGGGAAGGATCCGATCGTGGTGGTCGGCAGCAGGGGAAGGCCGAGACGGGCTCGCTGAGCCGGTGCCCGCCGGGCATAGGGCTGTGAGCGGCGGCCGTCGGCGTCCGTGACGGCCCTGATGCGGGCCCGGACGGCGGGGTCGTGTGTGATCGGTGAGTTCACGCGCGAGGCCAAGTCGGCGCGGTTCGCGGCGAGTTCGCCCGCGATCGCGTCGGTGCCGAGGCGCAGGCCCTGGGCGAGGGTGGCGATCTCGGTGGTCTTCTGGCGGGCGAAGGCGAGCCAGCGCAGGATCTGGGGGTCGATGTCCTGCTCGGCGGTCGTGTCGAGCGGGACATGGAGGAGGGAACACGACGCCGACACGTCGACCTGGTCGGCGAGACCCAGCAGGGTGCCGAGGGTGGCGAGGGACTTGGCCAGGTCGTTGATCCAGATGTTGCGGCCGTTCACGACACCCGCGATGAGTCGCTTGCCGGGCAGACCGCCCACGGCCGCGAGGGCCTCGAGGTTGGCCGCCGCGGCGTCGGTGAAGTCCAGGGCCAGCCCGTCGACGGGGGCCTTGGCCAGCACCGGCAGGGCCTCGCCGAGCCGGTCGAAGTATGAGGCGACCAGGAGTTTGGGCCGGTCGGTCAGGCTGCCGAGCGCGCGGTAGGCGTGGGCGGCGGCGTCCAGTTCGGCCCGGGTGCGGTCCTGGACGAGGGCGGGCTCGTCCAACTGGACCCACTCGGCTCCGGCGGCGCGCAGGTCGGCGAGGACCTCGGCGTACACAGGCAGCAGGCGGTCCAGCAGCGTGAGCGGTTCGAAGTCCGCGGGCACGCCCGGGGCGGGTTTGGCGAGCAGCAGGTAGGTGACCGGCCCGACCAGGATCGGACGGGCGTCCAGTCCGAGGGCGAGCGCTTCCTTCAGGTGGGCGACCTGCCGGGTGGAGTCGGCCGTGAAGACCGTGTCAGGGCCCAACTCGGGCACCAGATAGTGGTAGTTGGTGTCGAACCACTTGGTCATCTCCAGCGGTGCGACATCCTGCGTACCGCGCGCCATGGCGAAGTAGCCCTCCAGGGCGTCCGCCTCCAGGGCGGCCCGGTGGCGGGCGGGGATCGCGCCGACCATGACGGTGGTGTCGAGGACGTGGTCGTAGTACGAGAAGTCGCCGGTCGGGACCTCGGCGACACCGGTTTCGGTGAGCCGGCGCCAGTTCGCGGCGCGGAGGTCGGCGGCGGCGCGGTGGAGGGCGTCGGCGGTGAAGCGGCCCTTCCAGTAGCCCTCGATCGCCTTCTTCAGTTCCCGGTCGGGTCCCTGGCGGGGGTAGCCGTACACGGTGGCCCGTGCTGCCGCGGTCGCGGACTTCGCTGTCACGGAAATCTCCTTCGCGAGATATCTCCCTGGGATCCCGGTGACGGGACGTGAGCGCGAAGGGGTGACGGACCGGGCGGAACCGACCTCGCGCGGCACGGCGCGATCTTCCGTCCGACATGTACGCCGACCCGCCCACGAGGTCACCGGGACATCCGCGCACGAGTCCTTTCGCGCGCGGGCAACGGGCAGGTCTTCGGACTCACGGGCACGTCTCCTCGTACACCCTTCGTACGAGCGATACGAGACACCTACTGGCCGTCGCTTCCCAGGCCCGGTTCGTCGGACCCAGTGCGTATGACGGCGGTCGTTCCCGCTCACCGCTGCGGGGCAGTCCCGGATTCCCACCGGGTTCCCTCTTACGACGCATCCCGCCTGGCGGACGGGGCGAACCAGCTGCACCGCCCACCCTAGGGCAATCCGCCCGCGCGGCCGACCCCGTCCGGCATTCGGATGGTGACGGGGACACGGGCGCGGTGACGACGGGAAGCGCCGCCCCCACGCTTCCCGTCGCCCTCCCCCCCCCCGTGAGGCGTCCGCCGACTCCCTCTGTCGGCAGTGCGGTCCGGCCCTCGGCCGGGTCGCGGCAGGATGTTCAGGCTGTCGCCTGGCCGTAGGTGTGGAATCCCCGTCCGGTCTTCCGGCCCAGCAGTCCCGCCTCGACCATGCGCTGGAGCAGCGGGGGCGGGGCGTAGAGGGGTTCCCTGAACTCGTCGTAGAGCGATTCCGCGATCGAGGCGACGGTGTCCAGGCCGATCAGGTCCGCGAGCCTGAGCGGGCCCATCGGGTGGGCGCAGCCCAGCTCCATGCCGGTGTCGATGTCGGCCGCGGTGGCGAAGCCCGACTCCGCCATCCGGACGGCCGCCAGTACGTACGGGATCAGCAGGGCGTTGACGACGAAGCCGGCCCGGTCCCGTGAGCGGATCACCGTCTTGCCGAGCGTGCCCGTGGCGAAGTCCTCCACCGCGGTCACGGTCTCCGGCGAGGTGTGCAGCGAGGCCACGATCTCCATCAGCGGCAGCACCGGCACCGGGTTGAAGAAGTGCAGTCCCACCACGCGGTCGGCACGGCTCGTGGCCATCCCGAGCCGCATCACCGGCAAGGAGGAGGTGTTCGTCGCGAACACCGCACCCGGATCCTCGACGGTCTTGTCGAGGGCGGCGAACACCTCGGTCTTGGCGTCGGCGTTCTCGATGACCGCCTCGACGACGAGCTGCCGGTCGGCCAGGTCGTCCAGAGTGCCCGTGAAGACGATGCGGGCGAGGGCGTCCCGCGCTGCCTGTGGCTCCAACTTGCCTCGGCGTACGGCCCGTTCGAGGGAGGTGGCCACTCGTTCGCGGGCTGCGCGGGCGGCTGTCGCGTCGGCTTCGCAGACCACCGTGTCCAGTCCGGCCCGCGCGCAGACCTCGGCGATGCCCGCGCCCATCCGGCCGCCCCCGACCACGCCCACGCGCCGGAAGCCGGCGCTCACGATCGGAGCTCCGCGTGCCGCACGAGGTGCCCGGAGTAGGCGTCCGGGGTGAAGAAGAGAGGCAACTCGCCGCTGAGAGCGGTGCGTTCGAAGAGTCCGCGCACCGCGTCGAGGTCCGCCCACGGGTACTCGGATCCGAGCGCGACGAGTTCCTCGTCGAGGATGTCGAGCACGCCCAGCCGGTCGATCACCCGGTGTCGCAGCCACTGCCAGATCTGCACGCGGGCGATCTCGGCGGTCGCCGCGTCCTCCATGAGGCCGTACAGGGCGACCGCTCCCTGACCGCGCATCCAGGCGGCGAAGTACCGCAACGCGACAGCGATGTTGGTGCGCACGCCCTCCGGCGTGGGCGGTCCGGTGATCCGGCGCACCGACAGCAGGTCCGCGGCCCGGACGTCCACGTCGTCCCGCGTCCGGTCGGTCTGGTCGGGCCGGTCCCCCAGGACACCGTCGAACACCTCACGGCACACCGGGACGAGCCCGGGATGGGCGACCCAGGACCCGTCGAACCCGTCCTCCGCCTCGCGCTCCTTGTCCAGCCGTACCGTGGCGAGCGCCGCCTCGTGGGTGGCCGGGTCCTTGCTCGGCACCTGGGCCGCCATGCCGCCGATGGCGTGGGCGCCGCGCTTGTGACAGGTGCGCACGAGCAGTTCGGTGTACGCCCGCAGGAAAGGCGCGGTCATGGTGACCTTCGCCCGGTCGGGGAGGAGGAAGTCGGTGCGATGCCCGAGGGTCTTGATCAGGCTGAACAGGTAGTCCCAACGTCCCGCGTTGAGGCCGGAGCTGTGCTCGCGCAGCTCGTAGAGGATCTCCTCCATCTCGAAGGCCGCGGTGATCGTCTCGATGAGGACCGTGGCCCGGATCGTGCCCCGGGGGATGCCCAGCAGTTCCTGCGCGGTGAGGAAGACGTCGTTCCACAGCCGTGCCTCGTACCGGTTCTCCAGCTTTGGCAGGTAGAAGTAGGGTCCGTGCCCGGCGTCGATCTGACGCCGCGCGCAGTGGAAGAAGTAGAGCCCGAAGTCGACGAGGGCTGCGGGGACCGGTCCGCCGTCGAACTCCAGGTGGTCCTCGGTGAGATGCCAGCCGCGCGGCCGGACGACGATGGTGGCGAGCCTTTCCCGGTCGGCCAGTCGGTACTCCCTGCCGTCCTCGGCGGTGAAGTCGATGCGGCGCTCGATCGCGTCGAGCAGGGTGAGCTGGCCGCCGATGATGTTCGCCCAGGTGGGGGCGGTGGCGTCCTCGAAGTCCGCCATCCACACCCGGGCACCGGAGTTGAGGGCGTTGACCGCCATACGACGTTCCGGCGGTCCGGTGATCTCGACCCGGCGGTCGGTCAGGCCAGGTGCCGCGGGCGCCACGCGCCAGGAGGGGTCGGCACGGACGCCCGAGGTGACGATGGGGAAGTCGAGCGGGGAGCCGGCCGCGATGCGCAGGGACTGGCGCCTGCGTTCCTTCAGCAACTCCCGCCTGCGCTCGCCGAACGCGGCGGCGAGGCTGCCGACGAAGTCCAGGGCGGCGGGCGTGAGGATCTCGTCGTGCCGGTCGCCCGGCGCCGCGAGCACGCGGACGCGGTGGGTCAGGGTGGTGGTGGACATCGGGTTCTCCAGACGGAAGGAGGGAGTGGGGAGCGGACGGGGGGCCGTACGATCCCCACTCGGTCGGGAGCGGGCGGGGGAGGCCACACGTTCTAGTGGAACTGCTCTTCCTCCGTGGACCCGGCCAGAGCGGTGGTGGAGGACGCCGGGTTGACGGCGGTGGAGACCAGGTCGAAGTAGCCGGTACCGACTTCGCGTTGGTGCCTGACGGCGGTGAACCCGTGCTCCTGGGCGGCGAACTCCCTTTCCTGGAGGTCGACGTAAGCAGTCATCCCGTGCTCGGCGTAGCCACGCGCGAGGTCGAACATGCCGTGGTTGAGGGAGTGGAAGCCGGCCAGGGTGATGAACTGGAAGCGATAGCCCATGGCCCCGAGCTCCCGCTGGAACTTGGCGATCTGGTCGTCGTCCAGAGCGGCCTTCCAGTTGAAGGACGGCGAGCAGTTGTAGGCCAGCATCTGGTCCGGGTGCTCGGCGTGGACGGCCTCGGCGAACTCCCGGGCCTGGGCGAGGTCGGGGGTGCCGGTCTCGACCCAGATCAGGTCGGCGTACGGGGCATAGGCGAGGCCGCGGGCGATCACGGGCTCCATGCCGTTCCTGACGCGGTAGAAGCCCTCGGCGGTGCGCTCGCCGGTGACGAACCGGGCGTCGCGCTCGTCGACGTCGCTGGTCAGCAGATTGGCGGCGAGGGCGTCGGTGCGGGCGACGATGACGGTCGGTACGTCGGCGATGTCGGCGGCCAGACGAGCCGCGTTGAGGGTACGGATGTGCTGCGAGGTCGGGACGAGGACCTTGCCGCCGAGGTGGCCGCACTTCTTCTCGGAGGCGAGCTGGTCCTCGTAGTGGATGCCGGCCGCGCCGGCCGCGATCATCGCCTTGGTCAGTTCGAACGCGTTGAGCGGGCCGCCGAAACCGGCCTCCGCGTCGGCGACGATGGGGGCGAGCCAGTCGGTGGTGTCCGTGCCGCCCTCGGCGGTGGCGATCTGGTCGGCGCGCAGCAGGGCGTTGTTGATCCGGCGGACCACCTGTGGCACCGAGTTGACCGGGTACAGGCTCTGGTCGGGGTAGGTGTGGCCGGCCTGGTTGGCGTCGGCGGCGACCTGCCAGCCGGACAGATAGATGGCCTGAAGGCCCGCCCTGACCTGCTGGACCGCCTGCCCGCCGGTGAGCGCGCCGAGCGCGTGGATGTAGTCCCGCTCGTGCAACTGACGCCACAGGCGCTCGGCACCGCGACGGGCCAGCGTGTGCTCCTCACGGACGCTGCCCGAGAGCCGGATCACGTCCTCGGCGCCGTAGGTGCGCTCGACTCCCCGCCAACGGGGGTCGGTGGCCCAGCGTCCCGCGAGTTCCTCGGCCGCCGTGGTCCTCGACTCTGCCATGGTCTTCACCGTCTCCTCGGTTGTTCGATCTGCCAATCTCCCCGCTGTGCAGACAGGGAGTGGCACTCTGTGTCTCTGCCTGGGATGCGGCCCGCCGTTCCGTCGCTGAACGGGGTGAGCAATGCTGCCGCGCAGCAGAGCGCAGATGCCGGGATCTCCGACGTCAGGGCGTGAATCGCGCCCGGTTCTGCGCGCCTGCTGCCGAAGGTCCGGCGGGCCGCACTGGAACTCTGGCACTGGCACTCGGTGCCAACAACGGTGGATGGCTGCCAACTTCTGCGAATCTTCACGGCGCCTTTTGCCAAGTTTGCGAAGGGTTGGCAAGACCGTTCTTCGCCTACGCTGACCACCGTCGGTCCCGGCCAGGGGAGGAGCGCGGTGAGCAAGACCTACGCGGGAGCACGACTGCGGCGGCTGCGTGAGGAGCGGCGGATGAGCCAGGCCGAACTGGCCCGTGTCCTCGCCATCTCGCCCAGCTACCTGAACCAGATGGAGCACGACTCCCGCCCGCTGACCGTGCCGGTCCTGCTCAGGCTCACCGAGACCTTCGGCGTCGACCCGACCTTCTTCTCCGAGCGCGACACGACTCGGCTGGTCGCCGATCTACGGGAGTCGCTGGCGGGCGAGATCGCGGGAGCCCGGGTGTCCGCGTCCGACCTGGCCGACCTCGCCGCGCGCCTGCCCGCGGTCGCTCAGGTCCTGCTGGACCTCGGCCGCCGCAACCAGCTCCTGGCCGAACGGCTCGCGGGCGCCGCCGACGGGCGGGACGCCGAGCACGAGGGCCCCCGTTCCCCGCACGAGGAGATCCGCGACTTCTTCTACCGCCGCCAGAACTACCTCCACGACACCGACCTCGCCGCCGAACATCTCGCCGAGGAGATCGGCATCCGCCCCGGCGAGGTCGTCCCGGCCCTCGCCGCGCGCCTCACCGAACGACACGGCGTGCGGCCGGCCGTCGGGAGCGGCGAGCGCCTGCACCACTACGACGAGCAGACCCGCACCCTGCACCTCTCCGCTCGCCTGCGCCCCGGCCAGCGCGCGTTCCGCCTCGCGACCCAACTCGCGCTGCTCGAACACGGCGAAGGGCTCGACCAGCAGGCGTCGGAGGACTTCCCGGCGGGCTCGTCCGCCCACGCCCTGGCCCGCATCGGCATCGCCCACTACTTCGCCGCGGCGCTGATCCTCCCGTACACCGCCTTCCACACGGCGGCCGAAGAGGTCCGCTACGACATCGAACGCCTCACCGACCGCTACGGCCTCGGCTACGAGACCGTCTGCCACCGTCTGAGCACCCTCCAGCGCCCCCGCCTGCGCGGAGTGCCCTTCTCCTTCGTCCGCGTGGACCGGGCGGGCAACATGTCCAAACGACAGTCGGCGACCGGCTTCCACTTCTCCCGCGCCGGCGGCACGTGCCCCCTGTGGAACGTGTACGAGGCGTTCGCCGCGCCCGGTCGCATCCACGTCCAGATCGCCGAAATGCCGGACGGACAGCGGTACTTGTGGACCGCGCGGGCGATCACCCGCCACCGCGGCGGCTGGGGCGAACCCGGCAAGACCTTCGCCCTCGGCCTCGGCTGCGAGATCCGCCACGCCCACCGGCTCGTCTACTCCGACGGCCTCGACCTCACCAACGCCTCCGCCGCCACCCCCATCGGCATGGGCTGCCGGGTCTGCGAACGCCTCGACTGCCCCCAACGCGCGGCACCACCGCTCGGCCGTCCCCTACAGATCGACCAGAACACCAGCACGTTCGTGCCGTATCCGGTGACCGATCACGCGAACTGACGGTACGGCGGGCTTGGCGGCCACCTGCGACGTCACATCCGGGACCGCAGCACGTCGACCTCACAGCCGGGCGTGAAGGGGTCGAAGCTGTGTTCGCTCAGCCAGCGGACCACCAGCAGGCTGCGCATCGACCACCATGCCTGGATCACATCGAGGTCGACGTCCGTGCCGTAGCCGGCGATGACGTCGTCGAGGTGGTCCTCGTGTCCGAGTGTGAAGGTGGCGAGGTCGTAGAGGGGATCACCCTGGCCCGCCTCGGACCAGTCGATGATGCCGGTGACCTCGTCGCCGTCGAGGAAGACGTGCGCGATCTGCAGGTCGCCGTGTGTGAACGCGGGCGTCCACGGCCGGAGCGCGGCCTCGGCTACCTCGCGATTGCGGGTGACCAGGTCGGCGGGCAGAAGGCCAGTCGTCACGAGCAACGCGCACTCTTCGTCGAGTTCGGCCGCCAGTACGTCGATGCCGCGGCCGGCGCGGCCGGTCCGGGGCGGCAGGGGTGCCTCGTGCAGCTTCCGGATGGCGGCGCCCGCCGCGGCCCACGCCGACGGCGATCCGGTCGCGGGCCCGCCGAGGCTCCCCAGCGTCGCCCCCGGGACCGCGGCGATCGCGAGCACCGGCGGCTTGCGCCACAGGACTTCCGGGGTCGGGACCGGCACGAGGGACATCGCCTCGACCTCGACGTCGACGCGCGCCTGATCGACGTCCACCTTCAAGAACACGTCACCCACGCGCAGGGTCGCACGCTCGGAATGGGCGACGACGACTTCGACCTCATCCATGGGCGCCCAGTATCCCGGGCGCGACCGCCGACGTCGCCGGGTTTTTCGCGGGCGATTGCGTGGCTAGTTCTGAGGGACGTCCGCTGGTGTGTGAAGACCTGCGTGGTGGGGCCGGAGAACTCCGGGATGTCTTCGACGGTGATGGGGGTTCGGGGAGAAGGCACAGGACACAGCCATCGCCTGGAACTACGCCGACCACGAAGCTGTCTTCGCTCGGTCCCCAGAACCCCAGGTCGTAGAGTCGCCGGCCACCTTCGATGAAACGGCGCTCGTACGTGCTCGCCAGGTTGGGCGCCAGTACCGGATCTGGGCTGGACTGCGGCCTGAACGTGAAGAGCGGCAGGCGCGGCAGGCCCAGCTCGCGCAGAGCCCTCCGGTCGCTTTCGGGAATGTCCCAGCCTTGGGCCTCCGGAATGAGCACCTGCTGATCCCTGGCGATCAACCGCTCCAGCGGCTGAGACAGCACGAACCGCAGATCGCCCTCGACCGCCGCCCACCCAACACCCTGGTCGTTGTTCACAGTTGCAGCATCTCCCGGCACGGCGACGCAACTCAAGATCGATCACGTAGGCGCGGCCAGAGCCGTTTTCGAGGCTCTGTCCGCAGCTTCGTGTACGGATATGGCAGGGAGCGCACGTGCCGCGTATGGCACTCTGGCCGCATGGCGGAGAGCGACCGGGAACGCGCGGTAGGCGGCTGGATCTGGAACGAGAACGTCCAGCTCTTCATGGCGCTCCTGGCGCAGTACGCCGGCTACGACTTCGATGAAACCGACTGGCAGACCGTCGAACTCGGCCTCGAGGCCACCGACGATGAGCACCCGGACCGCTGGTACAGCTATCCACTCGTAGGATCGGCCCATCGCCTTGAGGTGCATCTTGCCAACGCCGTGGGTGGCGATGAGGTTTCCGTCCGCGTGAAGGGAACTTCCGACCCTGAGCTACTGCTGAGGGCGGACACCCTGATGTCGGCCTTCGCCACCAGATTCGTCGCTTGAGGCGAGCGTGAGCCGCTGCCCTCATGACTGGTGGGATTCCGGGTGCGGAGGAGATTGAACGAGGCTCGTTCGTACATAGCCACACTGGGCTCTCGCGGCCACGTGTTCGGGACCTTGAGACCACGACCAGCCCGTGGCAGGCTCATGCCGCATGATCGATGACTTCGCGAAGGACAACCTGCACGGGAGACTGCGGCGGGACCGCAAGGCACTGCTCTGGAAACTCGACGGCTTGTCCGAGTACGACGCCCGTCGGCCTTTGACAGCCACCGGGACCAACCTCCTCGGCCTGGTCAAGCACGTGGCCACCGTCGAGGCCAGGTACTTCGGCGAGGTCTTCGACCGCCCTTCCCCGGAACCGCTGCCCCGGTGGCAGGACTACAAGGGCGACGACCTGTGGGCGACCGAGGACGAGACCCGCGAGCAGATCATCGGGTTCTACCGGCGCACCTGGGAACACGCGGACGCGACGATCAACGGGCTTCCCCTCGATGCTCCCGGCCACGTGCCGTGGTGGCCGGACCCTCACCACAACACGAACCTGTTCGCCGTCATGGTCCACGTCCTCGGCGAGTCCAACCGGCATGCCGGGCACGCCGACATCCTGCGCGAGGGCCTCGACGGCCGGACCGGGTTGCGCCCCGAACACGAGCAGCAGATCGACGAGGAAGCCCGTGCGGCCTACTGCGCGAAGATCGAGCTGGCCGCCAGGTCGGCCGCACCCATCAAGGCCTAGGGGGTTGCCTTACGGAAGGGCGGCTCGGTCTTGGGCTGTCGGTGCAGGCCAGTGACGGAGAAACGCGCCGTCATGGCTGTGCAGGGTTCCCGTCCAACTGAGGCAAACGGTGGAACCTGCGCGGGACGCGTTCGCCAGGCCGTCGAGGGCGGGGTGGATGTGAATCATCCTGTAGGATGCAGCTATGCGTTTCTTCTACTTTCTCTGAGTCCGGGCGCGGCCGACGCCGCCGCTTCTGCTGCCCGTAGACACTTCGCATCATCAGGGAAAGTCACATGCGCGAACGCGCCCATATCGCTGTGCCCGCTGCCGTGGCGCAGTTGTCTCTCAAGAACGTCACCAAGTCCTACGGCACCCGGACCGTTCTCGACCAGGTGTGCTTCACCGTCCGTCCGGGGGAGAAGGCGGCCGTCATCGGGGAGAACGGCTCAGGCAAGTCCACCTTGCTGCGACTGCTGGCCGGGTCCGAGGTCCCGGATGCCGGGGACATCACCGCCAACTTCCCAGGCGGCACCGGCTACTTGGCCCAGACCCTCGACCTCGACCCGGACCGCTCCGTACAGGACGCGGTCGACCTCGCGCTGGCCGAACTGCGCGCCATGGAACGCCGACTCCGTGAGGCCGAGGAGCGCCTCGGCGAGGCATCGGAAGACGAACTCGGCGCGTACGGCGAGCTGTTGATCGCATATGAGCAACGTGGCGGGTACGAGGCCGACGCCCGCGTGGATGCGGCGATGTACGGACTCGGGCTCGCCGGCATCACCCGTGACCGCCTGCTCGGCTCCCTCTCCGGCGGGGAGCAGTCGCGCCTCGCGCTCGCCTGTGTGCTGGCCGCCGCCCCCGAACTGCTGCTCCTCGACGAGCCGACCAACCACCTCGACGCGGTGGCCGTGCGTTGGCTCGAGGAGCGCCTGCGCGCGCACCGCGGCACCGTCGTCGCGGTCACCCACGACCGCGGCTTCCTGGAGAAGATCGCCACCACGATCCTCGAGGTCGACCGGGACGCGCGCACGGTACACCGGTACGGCGACGGCTGGGCCGGCTACCGCTCCGCGAAGACGACGGCCCGACGCCGTGCCGAACAGCGGTACACGGACTGGGTTGAAGAGGTCACCCGCACCGAGGAGCTGCTGGAGGCCGCCGGGAAGCGGCTGGCCACCACTGGAGGGGATCCGCGGCAGGGCTTCGGCAAGCACCGTCGCTCGCACGAGGCGAAGCTCGGCGGTCAGGTGCGGGCGGTCCGCGAGCGGCTCGGCCATCTACGGCGCAACCCCGTCGCGCGGCCGCCGGAACCGCTGCGGTTCACGGCCGCCCTGGGTGCGGTGGACGGCGGGCCTCCCCTCGACCGCCCGGTCGCCGAGCTCGCCGACCTGGCGGTCGGCGAACGGCTGCGACTGGAAGGGCTGTTGACGATCGCCCCCGGGCAACGACTGCTGGTCACGGGGGAGAACGGGGCGGGCAAGACCACGCTGCTACGGGTCCTGGCGGGCGATCTGGAACCGGAGGCCGGCATGGTGCGGCGCCCGGCTCGGCTCGGGTATCTCGCGCAGGAACTGCCCGCGCGCTCCACACGGCTCCCGCTGCTCGCCGCCTTCGCGTCCGGTCGGCCCGGACCATCGCAGGAGTACGCCGGACAACTGCTGGCACTGGGGCTGTTCCGTGAGGAGGACCTGCATACGCCGGTCACCGAGCTGTCCGCGGGCCAGCAACGCCGGTTGCAGATCGCGAGGCTGGTGACCCACCCCGTTGACCTTCTCGTGCTCGACGAGCCGACGAACCATGTCGCACTCGACCTGGTCGAGGACCTGGAAGCGGCGCTCGCGGTGTACCCGGGAGCGGTGGTCGCCGTCTCGCACGACCGGGGCTTCCGCGAGCGCTTCCCGGGGGAGCGGCTGGAACTGCGCGGCGGGCGCAGGTGCTGATCCGGTCGACGAGGGCTTGAAGGGCGAGTTCGCCGCCCCGCGCTTCACGGCAGCACTGTCACGGCAGACGGGGCGGCCAGGCCGGGGCGGCGGCCTTGGCTCAATGCGGGGCGGCTGCTCGTCTCGTGCTGTTCGGGTGTCCTGGCGTGTGGCAGGCGCCTTGGGCGGCAGGCTGAGTGGTGGTGACACGAACGCCGGTCGTGATCCTCACATCGAACGTGCACCGTTCAGGGTTCAACTCGATGAGTCTCAGGAAACCAGTCGGCCCTTGCGAGGCTCATCTCCAGTGCGGACGAGGACTGTCCGTTCCCTTGGTCCGTGGCGGGAAGCACCTTGGCCAGGCGAAACCCGAGGCGCTCGTACAGCCGCACCGCGCTGTCGTTGTGGCTGAAGACCCCCAGCTCCACTCGCTCCAGGCCCAGTCGGGCAAAGCCGAAGGTCAGCACGAGCGTCAGCAACGCGCTCCCGTATCCCTGGCCTCGGGCGTCCGGGGCGACGAGGACCCGCCCGAGCCTTGCGGACACGCCGTCAGCAGCCAACCGTAGCGAGGCATGGCCCACCATTCGGCCGTCGGCTCCGACTCCCGTCCAAGTCCGGCGTCCCGGCTCCGCCACATACGCGGCGAGTTGCACATCGTCCAGCGGCCAGGTGAATCCGGGACCGGCCCAATTCGCCAGTTCGGCCGGTCCGGATATCCACGACGCGACAACACCGGCGTCGGCAAGGGTGAACGGGCTCAGCTCAACCATTTCTCGCACCTTCACGATCGGTTCCCGTACCCGGGCGAAGCGGACGAGGGTTGTTCGGACCCACCATGAGAACAGGAGCCCGGGTCGACGCCGGTGCGGGCCGGAGCGTCCTCTTCACGGCTGGACCGATGCGATGGGAGGCTTGTCTCCGGCATCCGGCATCCGGCATCCGGCATCCGGCATCCGGGGCAGGCGGCGTCCGTCCTGGCGCGCGGCGCCGGATTCTCAGGGCGTCCGGCGCGAGGAAGCGGGGCGCTGGTGCCGGATGGCCTCTTCCAGGGCGATCCGAAGGCCCAGATTGAGTTCGCCCGTGGACGTCCAGGCCGTGAGCAGTTCAGCGATACGACCCAAGTCGATCCCCGTGCGCCTGGAGACCTCGGACAGCGCGAGCCCGGCCTGGTCCGTGTCCAGTCGGCCCAGGGCCATCATCACGCCCGTCGCTCGTTCGACCACGGCCTGCCCGTCGCCCTCGGACCGGGGCCGATCGGAGTGCGGCATCTCGGTGTTGCCGGCAGAACGTTCGCCGTGTCCGAGACCCGGTCGCCGGCTCACGTGCGCTCGCCCCCTCGACTCCTGGCTCGCCTGGTCACTGCGCCAGCGCCCCTTGGCGGACGAGGGCGCAGCTCCGGGTGATGAGGCGGGAGACCTGCATCTGGGAGATGCCGAGCTTCTCGGCGATGCGGCTTTGCGTCATGTCTTCGAAGAACCGCATGTAGAGGACGGCCCGCTGTTGCTCGGGGAGCCGGCGCAGTTCCTTCTTGGCCGCCTCCCGGTCGACGATGGTGTCGAAGGAGGAGTCGGTGCCTCCCAGGGTGTCGCCGAGACTGTATCCATCGGCTCCGGTGCCTGTTTCGGCGTCCAGTGACAGGGCGCTGAAGCTCTCCATGGCCTCCAGCCCGGCGCTCACCTCGTCTTCCGTGAGGCGGGTGTGGGCGGCGATGTCAGCGGGAGTCGGCTCGGCCGCGCCGGGCCTCTGGCTGAGTTCCCTGCGGGCGACGCGTACGCGGTTGCGCAGGTCCTGGACGCGGCGCGGGACGCGCACGGCCCACATCCGGTCCCGGAAGTGCCGCTTCACCTCTCCGGTGATGGTCGGAACAGCGTAGCTCTCGAAGGCGCCTCGGGCGGGGTCGAACCGGTCGACGGCCTTGACGAGGCCGAGGGCCGCGATCTGGCGGAGGTCCTCGATGGCTTCGCCGCGGTTGCGGAACCGGCCGGCGATGCGGTGGGCCATCGGAAGCCAGACAGTGACCAGTTCATCGCGTACGACGTCCCGCTCCGGTCCGTCGTCCAGTGTCACGAGCCGGGTGAAGCCCGCGCTCGTGTCGGGTGAGTCGTCGTAACCACGGCCGGTGGAGACGGAACGGACAGGCCGGGGCTCGGCGGTGGTGCAGGTGGTGTGCTTCCGGTCGGGACGGTCGGGGCTCTCGGTCAGCATGCGGATCCCTCCTGGGGGCGCGTCCGCTGATCCGTGGGGACAGGGGACGCAGACCCGTGCGCGAATGACGGGACTTGCCACACGGAGAGCCGCACAGAGCGCCGAAGGAAGCTGCGGCCGCGTGAGTAGTCTCCGCCTGGCTGCGCCTCCGGTCCGAAGCACAATCCCCGCCTTCCCGTCCCCACCACCCGCAAACAACCTCACCCACGGGCCCGCCGCACACCGCGCGAGTACGGCCACGCCGGCGCGCATGCCGCACACCCTCGCGGAGACAGCGGAAGGTGAGCCGGCCCCGTTCCTCCGCCGGAAGTTACCAAGTGGCTGCACCGGCTTCCTGCGGCGGAGGGATCAGCGGGCCGAGGCTCCGCCGGAACCGAGATGGCTGTCCACCGCTTGTGGCATTCGGCGGGTCACCTCGTCCCCGAGGCGCTCGAACTCCCCGCGCAGGAACGGAGAGGCCAGCCGGGCCAGGCCGTGGAAGTCGATGTGGGCCCGGTACGTGAGAAGGGTGCCGCCGCTCTCCGCGCGGAAGGTCATGTCGTCCGTGGAGGTGGCCGTGCGGTTGCGTCCGACAAAGGTCAGCCGCTCGTCCTCGAGCCGGACCAACCGGTAGCGGAGTTCGGTGCGCCGTCCGCGGAACGTCGAGACGTTGAGCCACTCCGCACCCTCGGCTACGGGGGCGTCGGCTCTGGCCGGACGGCAGCTCACCGTGCCCGGGTCCCATTCCTGCGCGTGCGAGAAGTCGGCCAGGTAGGCCACCACGTCCGGCAGAGGGTGGTGCAGGGTGAGCGTGCGCTCGACTTCGACCATGGAACGTCCCTTTCGCGGAGACCGCAGCGGCTGACTTCAGGCTTCGGGAGGCCTGCCTGCATGCTCTTCCCGGTGGCGACGCCGACCGGATGCAGCGGCCTGGCCCACGGCACGTGACCAGCCTGAATAGTCCGAACACGCGTTCCGTAGTATCGCGTCGCCTGGACAAGGTTCCAGCCCGACGAATCGAGTGAGCCCATGAGCGACGACGTCCTCTCCGTGATTCCGACCGACCCGAACTGGCAGCCCGAGCAGGCCGCGGCTGACCGTACTGCGTCGATCGTGGAGGACCTGGCTCCCGGGCTCCCCGGTGGCGTCGATGTGGAGATCGACGTCACCTGGCACGACAACCTCACCGCGGTCGACTGTGGCGAGAACCTGGAGAGGATCGGTTGTCCCCACTGCGGCGCGTCGATCGACACCGAGTGGTGGGGCGACATGCTCGGAGCCCATGGCGACGACGGCTTCGCCACCCTCGCCGTGATCGTCCCCTGCTGCGGCACCGCGACCTCGCTGGACGCACTGGACTACGACTGGCCCTGTGGCTTCGCCCGATTCGAGATCGCCGTCTGGAATCCCGAGCGCGCCTGGTTCAGCGACCAGGACCTGACCATCATCGGGGACGCACTCGGACATCCGGTGCGGCAGATCAGGGCTCACATCTGACACGTCTCGGTCCGAGGGCCGAGGGCCGAGGGACGAGGCGCCGGTGCGCCGCCACCCGGTGCTGCCGGGGCGATCGTCGGGACGGGACATGGGTGGGGTCCGACACTCCCTCGGAACTTATGGATTCCTTGGACGGCCCAGGGCTGCGTCAACCTGCGAAGAGCCGCTGGTCAGTTCGCCGGATGGCCCGGGGTGATGTCATGGGTGTCGTTCAACGTCAGCAGAGGGGGGCGGTCGCCCGCGGGATTTTCCGCCGCCTCCGGAGCGAGCAGGAAACCGACGTGGTCGCCGCCGTCGATCCGTTCCTCCACGCGGCCGACGAACCAGGCGGGGGCCTCGTCGAGGAGAAGTGATCCACCCGGTCCCGAGTGCCACGGGACGTCGGCGAACTTGTCCGTGCGGTCGCCGGTCTCGGCGCCGAAGAGCCGGGCCAGCCGGTGCTGGTCGCCGCGGAGCAGATGGACCGCGAGTCGTTCGGCGCGCTCGGCCACCCGGTACGTCCGGTTGGCTTTGGACAGCCACACCATGAACCGGGCGGGCTGGATCGAGCATTGCGATGCGAATCCGACCAGACAGGCGGCCTTTTCCCCGTCGGCCTCCGCGGTCACGACGTACATCGGGTAGTCGAGCAGGTCGGTGAAGGGGTCGAGTTCGGTCACGGTGTTCGGCTCCCGCCTCAGGAGATCGGATGCGGGCCAAGCGTTCACCATGCGGGTACCCCGGTCGGCTCACGACGCGCCGGGCGGGCACGGACGCGGTACGAGCGCAGTACCTGGGTAACCGGGTCTGTGCCGCAAGGCGCCTCGGGCGAAGTGCTCGTGGGCGGTGAGGGCAAGAAGCGCTCAGGAGCGGCCTGAGGGACACGTCCCACGCCCGTTCGAGGCAGTCGAGGAGAGGCGTCGCGATGTCTGTGGAGTCCGGGTCCGGGCCCGAGTCCGTTCGGCAGGTGCACGGTGTGCTGGAGGAAGCGGGCGCACACGGCTCCGATTCCGGCCCGGAGGACGCCGTAGAGACGTCTCGGAAGGCACCCCAAGAGCCACCCCAGGAGCCGCCGCGTCGAGATCCACGTCGCGGGCGCGGGCGGTCGTGGGTGACGGTGGGATTCGGTCTGGGCCTGGGCGCGAGTCTGGCGTGGCTCGCCGTTCAGACCGTTCTGCGGGTCAGTTCGATGCTGACCTTGCTGCTGCTGGCCGTGTTCATCGCCATCAGCCTGGAGCCGCTCGTCGTGTGGTTCACGCACCGGCGTCTGCGGCGCGGCTGGGCCGTCGCGATCGTCCTGACGGGGTTCATCGTGGTCCTCGGCGGATTCCTGGCTCTGGTCATTCCACCGGTGACCAAGGAGATGTCCTCCGTGGTCGACGCGGTGCCCGGCTGGTTGCAGCAGATCCACGACCACCAGTCGACGCTCGGCCGCCTGGAGGACCGCTACCACCTCGTCGAGAAGGCCAAGCAGCAGATCGGCTCGGGAGACGGGGCGACCGGCCTGGCGGGCGGTGTCCTCGGCGCGGGCCAGATGGTCCTGAGTACCCTCACGTCCACGGCGATCGTGATCACGGTGACCTTGTACTGCATGGCGGCCCTGCCGGCCATCAAGCAGTTCTGCTACCGCTTCGTGGCCGCGAGCCGGCGCGAACGCGTCGAGGGCGTGGCCGAAGAGATCATGAATCGCATCGGGAAGTTCATGCTCGGCAACCTCGTCACCTCGGGGATCGCCGGCCTGGCGACCTTCGCCTGGTGCGTGGCCACCGGCGTTCCCTACGCTGCCGCCCTGGGAATCTTCACCGCGCTGATGGACCTGATTCCGATCGTCGGCTCCACTCTCGCGGGCATCGTCGTCAGCCTCGTCGCGCTGTCCGTGTCCCTGCCGATCGCGATCGGGACCGCGGTCTTCTACGTCGTCTTCCGGGTCGCCGAGGACTACTTCATCGTGCCGAGGGCCATGAAGTTCGCGGTCGACGTCCACCCACTGGTCACCGTCCTCGCGGTGCTGGTCGGTGGTGCGCTCCTCGGCATCATCGGCGCCCTCGTCGCCATCCCGGCGGCCGTCGCCGTCGGTCTGGTCCTCGACGAGTACGTGTTTCCGCAGAAGGAACGGAACTGAAGGCGTTTCGTTCCGCACGGTCGCCCGGTAGCCGCAGAGGCCGTCGCCGACAGGGAACGGTTCCCTTGTCGTGATTCCATTCCGCTCCACGTCCGACCGCCCGACCGTGGAGTTCTTTTGAGAGCCGCCGAATTCGGTGGCCTCACCGGCCTCTCCGAGTGCACCCGAAAGTCGAGACAGGTCACGTTCGGGGCGTTTTGATGCTCGGGGCGTTTTGATGCGGGGGAGACAAACGGGTGGGCCCCGACACCGAAGTGTCGGGGCCCACCCGTGGATACAGCCGGTCTGACTGACTCACCAGCGGTACCAGCGGCCACGCCTGCCACCGCTCGCCGTCGGTCGGATCACGAAGCCGAGAGCCCACACGATCAGCACGATGACCGCGATCCACCACAGCGCCTTGAGCGCGAAACCGGCACCGAAGAGGATCAGTGCGAGCAGAAGAACAAGAAGAACGGGAACCATAGTTATCAACCTCCGGAGCATCGGATGCCCGCCGGGTCGATCCGTATACCTGGCAATCTCGGATTCTTGAGGATCTTGCCTCAGCATCCTGAAGGCGCGGAATTCACTGGGGAAATCTCGGATTCGAGTGGGGGATCGGGGGTAATGAAGGCCCCTTGATGAAGGCCCCCTTGCACTGACCGCGACGGCCGAGACGGGCGTCGCGACGATTGTCGGCGCACCCGGCGCACCCGGCGCACCCGGCGCACCCGGCGCACCCGGCGCACCCGGCGCACCCGGCGCACCCGGCGCACTGGCTCACCCGCGCATCCTCCGCACCCGGCACACCCTCCGCATCAGGACGTGGTCCGCGACACCGGAATCCAGAGCTGTGCCTCGGAGTGGGTCGGGTCGTCCTGGGCCGGGCGGGTCCGCAGGATCTCCGGTCCCGGTCGGTACTCGTACGGATTGGACGGGATCCACTGGGCGGCCACGTCGCCCCACATCTGCTGCAGCGCCTCCGGGAACGGCCCGGTGTTGTCGAACACGGCCCAGGTGCCCGCCGGGCAGTCCAGGACGTCGAGGTCCTCGGGCACCTCGGCGGCCGTGGTCACCACCGCGTGGTAGTAGTCGAGTTCGCTGCCCTCCTCGAAGCCGTCCGACAGACGGACGGTCGCCGACACCACACCCTCGGGGTCGTCGTCCGAGAGCCCGGCGATCCGGACCATCGTCTCCGCCGGGATGCTCCGGATGAGCTCGGCGATGTGCGGGTTGACGCCGTGGTAGATCAGCGGCACGCGCGCCTTCCTGCCGACGACCCGGAATGCCTTCTTCTCCACGATGCGATACCGCATGGTGCTGTTCCCTTCGACGGTGAGGCGGAAGGACAGCCGGGCCTGCGAATTCAGCGCCGCGCCGGTGCGCCTGGCCTCGCCGGGACCGACGCCGTGCACGGCGCGGAACGCCCGGGCGAAAGCCTCCCCCGACGTGTAGCCGTAGCGGATCGCGGTCTCCAGCAACGTCGTCTCCCCGCCCAGGACTTCGGCTCCCGCGACGGTGAGACGGCGGCGCCGGATGTACTCCGACAGCGGCATGCCCGCCAGCGTGGAGAACAGCCGCCGGAAGTGGTACTCCGACGTGACCGAGATCCGGGCCAGCTCGGCCACCTCGATGTGCTCGTCGAGGTGACCCTCGATGTACTCCATGGCCTGGTTCAACCGATCCAGCAAGCCCGGCCTCCTTCCCTTTCGAGCACCAAGGTATGAAGGACCAAGCCTGCCGCACCCGACATCCTGTGCCCGCTCCGGTCGGGTGGCGTGCCCCCGGCCCGGCGCCGATGCCTCTGCGGTCCCGGGTGGGGTGGAATCAGGGTCGAGCGTGGATCCCGGGGTCAGGGGTGGAGGAGCGTCTTGACCATGGCGTCCTCCTTGGCCTGGAACATCGCGTAGGCCTTCGGGGCGTCCTCCAGTGGCATGTCGTGGGTCTTGAAGGAGTCCACGCCGAGCGGATCGGAGTCGGTCAGCAGCGGCAGGATGTCCTCGACCCAGCGCCACACGTTCGCCTGGCCCATCCGGAGCTGGATCTGCTTGTCGAACATGGTCAGCAGGGGCATCGGGCTCGCCGCCCCTCCGTACACGCCGGAGACGGAGACCGTGCCCCCGCGCCGTACCAGCTCGATCGCCGTGTGCAGGGCCGTCAGCCGGTCCACGCCCGCCCGCTCCATGAGCGGCTGCGCGACACTGTCCGGAAGCAGGGTGGTGACCCACTGGGCGGCCTTCGCGAACGGCGCTCCGTGCGCCTCCATCCCGACGGCGTCGATGACCGCGTCGGTTCCCCGCCCCTCGGTCAACTCTTGTACGGATGCGCTGAGTTCGGTCCCCTCGTGTCGGGCGTCGAAGCACGTGACGCCGTGGGCTGAGGCGCGCGAGAGCCGATCGGAGACCGGGTCGATCCCGATCACCAGACCGGCCCCGCGGTGTTGCGCGATGCGGGTCGCCATGTCACCGATCGGGCCGAGCCCGAGGACGGTCACGGTGCCGCCGTCGGGGATGTCGGCGTACTCGACCGCCTGCCAGGCCGTCGGCAGGACGTCGGACAGATAGACGTAGCGGTCGTCCGGCGGCCCGTCCGGGACCTTGATCGGCAGCCTGTTGCCGAACGGGACCCGCAGCAGCTCGGCCTGTCCGCCCGGGACCTGACCGTAGAGCTTGGTGTACCCGAAGAGCGAGGCACCGGTACCGCGTTCACGGACCTGTGTGGTCTCGCATTGCGAGTGCAGTCCGCGGTCGCACATGTGGCAGTCGCGGCACGACACGTTGAAGGGGATCACGACGCGGTCGCCCGGTCCGAGGGCGTGGACCTCGGACCCGACGTACTCGACCACACCCATGGGTTCGTGCCCCAGGATGTCCCCGGGGTCCAGATAGGGGCCGAACAACTCGTAGAGATGAAGGTCGGATCCACAAATGCCGCTCGACGTGATCCGTACGATCACGTCGTCGGGCTTCTCGATCCGCGGGTCCGGCACGGTCTCCACACGGACGTCCCGCTTGCCGTGCCAGGTCAGTGCGCGCATGAGAGCTCCTTCTTGTCGCAGGGTTCGACTCGTGCCGGGGGTCAGGCACTGGTCGGCGGGCCGGGAATCCGCTGGTTGTAGCGGCGGGCGGCCCGGTCGTTGAGGTTGCTGCCCAGCCTGCGGATCTTCTCCGTCCAGGTGGCAGCGGACCGATCGATGCCGTGGCCCTGCTCGATGCCCTGGCCCGCGGTACCGGTGTCGCGCGGCGCGGACGGGGGCGGGGGCAGGAGCCGGGCGGCGAGCCCGTTGAGCCGCGTGACCGTGGCCGGTGCCACGCCGTGCGCCAGCGAAGCGGCCCGCGCGGCGGGAGTGAGCACCAGGCGGGTCCGGCGTTTCTCCAGTGCCCGTACGATGCGTTCCGCCGCACGGTCGGCGTCCATCGAGACGACGGGTGCCCCGGAGAGAGCCGAGAACCAGGCGAACTCCTGGGACGAGCGTCCGCCGAACTCGGCCTGAAGATGCGAGCCGGTGCGCATCAGCCCGGGATGCACGGTCGTGACGCTGAGGTCGTCCCCGGTCGTCTCGGCCCGGAGTCCTTCGCCCAGCGCTCCGACGGCCGCCTTGGCGCACGAGTACGGCAGCAGGTGCGGCACGGCGAGCAGCCCGCCGACCGAGCCGATGAGGCACAGGCGGCCTCCGGCCTCGCTCGCGCGCAGGGAGGGGAGTGCCGCCATGGCCGTGTTCACCGCGCCGCCGAAGATGGTCTCCATGGCGTCCTCGAAGGCCCGGCTGTCGAGCGACGCCACCGGGGCCACCTGGATGACACCGGCGTTGGCGACGACGACGTCCAGCCCGCCGTGCCGGGCATCCACCTGCCGGACCACCGACTCCACGGCGCGGCGGTCACGGACGTCGCACACCGCGGTGGAGAACTTCTTGCCCGTCTTCTCCTCGGCCCATTCGGCGCCCCGGCGCAGTTCGTCCTCGTCGCGGGCCGCCATCGTGACCAGGCAGCCGCGCAGGGCCAGCCGCGCGGACAGCAGAAGCCCGAGGCCCCTGGACCCACCTGTCACCAGTGCGGACAGGCCGGCCAGATCCGACCGGCGTGGAGTCGATGCCACTTTCATCACCTCACTCGGGGGAGGGGCGCCGAGTACCCGGACCGGGTGAGCGCACTCGCGAGGTCAGACTCCGGATCGTCCCGCCCGCACTCCGCTCGTCTCGGCGGCGTGCCCGCGCACCACGGCAGAGCTGGGGCGTCTCTTCGCGGCGGTCGTGCTCTTCCGGCCGTCGTGCCCTCCCGGAGGCCGCGCCTTTCCGGAGGTGAATCGGTTTGCGGGAGAGGTGGAAGGGATACACGGGGTGGATGGTCGCAATGGGGTACCAGGCAGGTCCTGAGAGACTGCCGGGCATGGATGTCGCTCGTAGGAACAATGTCACCGTCACCGGCAACCCGCGGGGACGCACGGTGGTGCTGGCGCATGGGTTCGGCTGCGACCAGAACATGTGGCGGCTGACCGTGCCCGCCCTGGCCGACGACTACAGGGTGGTGCTGTTCGACTACGTCGGCGCGGGCCGCTCGGACGCGGCCGCGTTCTCGGCGGATCGCTATGCCTCGCTGAGCGGCTACGCCCAGGACGTGGTGGAGGTGTGCGAGGCGCTCGACCTGCACGACGCCGTGTTCGTGGGCCATTCCGTGAGCGCGATGATCGGCGTACTGGCGGCCGCCGCGGCCCCGGAGCGGATCGGGGCGCTCGTCATGGTGGCTCCCTCCGCGCGGTACATCGACGACGACGGTTATCGCGGCGGCTTCAGCGCCGAGGACATCGACGAGCTGCTGGCGTCACTGGAGTCGAACTATCTGGGCTGGTCGGCGGCGATGGCACCGGTGATCATGGGGAACGCGGACCGGCCGGAGCTCGGTGACGAGCTGAAGAACAGCTTCTGCGCCACCGATCCGGAGATGGCGCGCGTCTTCGCCCGCACCACGTTCCTGTCGGACTCGCGGGACGACCTGAAGACGGTGACGGTGCCGACCCTGGTGCTCGAGTGCACCCAGGACGTGATCGCTCCCCGCGAGGTCGGGGCGTTCATCCACCGGGCGATCCCCGGTTCGACGCTGGTCACCCTGGACGCGTACGGCCACTGCCCGCACCTGTCCGCGCCCGAGGCCACCAATGACGCCATCCGTACGTTCCTGTCGGGCCAAGGGTGATGTGCCGCGCCGGACAGCACTCCGATCCGCACGAGGCCGACGACAAGAAGGAGTCCGGCGCCGCGTTCGCCTCACTGCTGGAGGACAGCGCCGAGGACCTCTACGAGAGCGCGCCGTGCGGATACCTGTCGACACTGATGGACGGCACCATAGCGAAGATCAACACCACGTTGCTGACCTGGATCGGCCTGGAACGTGAGGCGGTGGTGGGCCGCATGCGGTTCACCGACCTGCTGACCGTGGGCGGAAAGCTCTACCACGAGACGCACTTCGCGCCGCTGCTGCGGATGCGGGGCGAGATCAACGGCATCGCCCTGGAACTCAAGCAGCCCGGGGGCCGGATGCCGGTGCTGGTCTCCTCCGTGGTCAAGCACGGCAGCACCGGCGAGCCCCTGCTGATCCGCACCACCCTCTTCGACGCCCGGGACCGCCGGGCCTACGAGGAGGAACTCCTGCGCGGCCGCAAGGCGGCGGAGGAGGCGCGCGAACAGGCGGAGGAAGCACGCGAACAGGCGGAGGGGGCGCGCAAGCGGGCGGAGGCCGACCGGGCCCGGCTGGAGGACGCCCTCGCCGTCCTCCAGCAGTCACTGCTGCCCGACACCCTGCCGCCGATCCCCGGGGTGGACACGGCCGCCGGCTATCACACCGCCCATCCCGACCGGCTCGGCGGCGACTTCTACGACGTCTTCCCCATCGACGGCAAGCGCTTCGGGTTCTTCCTCGGCGACGTGTGCGGCAAGGGGCCCCAGGCCGCCGCGGTCACCTCCCTGACCCGCTACACCCTGCGCGCCGCGGCCCTGCACGACCCCGATCCCGTCTCCGCCCTGAGCACCCTCAACAAGGTGCTCTACGAGCGGTACGCGGGCGGCAGCGGTGACCCGCGGTACTGCACCGCCGTGTTCGGCACCCTCGAACCCGACCCCGCCACCGGACAGGTCGCGGTCCACCTGGCCTCGGGCGGCCATCCGCCGGTCATCGTGCTACGAGCCGAAGGCACCGCCGACTTCCTGCCCACCCCCGGTGGTCTCCTCGTCGGCATCCTCCCTTCCGCCCGCTTCACCGCGGCCAGGACCGTGCTCGCCCCCGGGGACACCCTGCTGCTCTACACCGACGGCATCACCGAGGCCCGTACGACCGAGGACCGGAAGAGCCTGTACGGGGACGAGGCCCTGCTCGCCTTCGCCGCCGACCACGCCGGCGAGCCCGCACCGGCGGTCATCCAGGCCCTCACCGGCCTGCTGCACGGCTTCGGAGACGGGCTCGACGACGACACGGCCCTGCTCGCCCTCGGCGTCCCGGCCACCGACACCCTGACGAAAAGCACCTGATGAGCCCGCTGAAGATCACCACCCGAGATGCAGCCACCGGTCCCGTTCTGGAGATCGCCGGGGAACTTGACTTCGACACCGCCTCCGAACTACGGGAGTTGATCCCCACCGTCGCCCTCCGGCCGGGCCAGCGCCTCACGTTGGACCTCGGCCGCATGGAATTCTGCGACTCCAGCGGACTCAGCGCCCTGATCGCGGCCCACCACCATGCCCACACCGCTCAGGCGGACATAGCGCTGGAGGCCGTACCGGCCAACACGCTCCGCATCCTGCGGATCGTCGGACTCGACCAGCTCTTCTCCCTCGGCCAGGGCGGCGACACGGGCATCGGGACGGGGCCGGAGCCCGTGAACGGGTAGCCGGCCGCTTCACGAAGCGGGCGTCTTATCCGTTGCGGAACGCCTCGTGGATGGGTGGAACATCTCGTTTCACCCGATCAGGTGGGTCGACCAATCCGTCCGGGGCGCAGAACCGGATTCCCCATGTGAGGGACGAAGAGAAGGATCAACGAGCACGGACAGGTCTGTCGCGCTGGGCGCTCGGTGCGCTGAGCGGGGCTTTGGCCGCGTTCGCCGCGCTGGCGGTGGCCGAACTGGTCGCCGCGGTGGTGCGTCCGCAGTCCAGTCCGATCGTCGCGGTGGGTGGCGCGTCCATCGACGCGACTCCCGCTCCGGTCAAGGACTGGGCGATCCGCCACTTCGGCACGAACGACAAGCTCGTGCTGGAGCTCGGCATCCTCGCCGTGCTGGCTGTCGCGGCGCTGGCGCTGGGTGTCCTGGCGGTGCGGTTCCGGCGGGTCGGAACCGCCGGAGTCCTTCTCTTCGGGGTCGTGGGGGCGGCGGCAGCCGTCAACCGGCCCGACTCGGTCGGCCCCGCCGACATGCTCCCCTCCGTCGTGGGGGCCATGGCCGGGGCCCTGCTTCTGTACGTCCTCGTGGGCCGCCTGACCGCGGTGAAGCCATCACCGGCGCCGGCCGAGGCAGCCGCCGAGGGCGCGGACTCACCCCTGCGCGCGGACTGGGACCGACGGGGATTCGTGCTGGCGGCCGCGTCGGCCGCCGCGGCCTCCGCCGCGGTGGGCGTGGTCGGCCGGTCACTGAACGCCTCGCGCGGCCGGGGAGCGGTCACCTCACGCGAAAGGATCGTGCTGCCGGCCCCTCGGTCACCGGCACGACCGGTACCCAGGGGTGCCGGGCTCCGGGTCCCCGGCATCAGCCCCTTCGTCACCCCGAACGGCGACTTCTACCGGGTGGACACCGCGCTCGTGGTGCCCAAGGTGGACGCCACCGGCTGGCGGCTGCGCATCCACGGCAAGGGGGTACGCCGTCCGACCACCTACTCCTTCGACGACCTCCTGCACAGGGAGCTCATCGAGCGGAACATCACCCTGACCTGCGTCTCCAACGAGGTCGGCGGCCCCTACGTGGGCAACGCCCGCTGGACCGGCGTACGTCTGGCCGATCTGCTGGCCGAGTGCGGGGTGAGGCCTCCGTCCCGGGGAGGTCCGGCGGACCAGTTGGTGGCACGGTCGGTGGACGGCATGACGATCGGCTCCCCGGTCGAGGAACTCATGGACGGCCGCGACGCGATGCTCGCCCTCGGCATGAACGGTGAGCCGCTGCCCTTCCAACACGGTTTCCCGGTACGGATGGTGGTCCCGGGCCTGTACGGATTCGTCTCGGCCTGCAAATGGATCGAGGACATCGAGCTCACCACCTTCGATTCCTACGACCCGTACTGGGTCAAGCGGGGCTGGGCCCGCCGGGCCCCGATCAAGACCGAATCGCGCATCGACACCCCCAAGCCCTTCGCCCGGCCCAAATCCGGCACGGTGATGATCGCCGGCGTCGCCTGGGCCCAGCACCGGGGCATCGAGAAGGTCGAAGTCCGCATCGACGACGGCCCCTGGCAGAAGGCCCACCTGGCCGCTGAGGACACCCGCGACACCTGGCGCCAGTGGTCGATGCCCTGGAAGGCCACCCGAGGCGGCCACACCCTCACTGTCCGCGCGACGGACCGCACCGGTGCCGTGCAGACCGAAAAACGCACCCGCACCATTCCCGACGGCGCCAGCGGGCGGCACTCCGTCGTCGTCACCGTCGACTAGCCGCGCCCGCCCCTGGCGACCAGCCGCGCCGCCCCCTCGGGACCAGCCGCGCCGGGACCGCGACAGGGCCCGCGCCCCCTCCCGAACCACCTGTCCGCACAACCCCAGACGCAGCCGCATCGTGCTGCGCTTTCCAACAGGAGAACATGATGAACACTCGTATCCGTCGTACCTCCGGCCTTCTCGCCGCCGCGGCCGTGCTGCCCCTGGCCCTGGCCGCCTGCTCCAACGGCAGCAGCGACTCGGGCAAGTCCGATTCCGGCAGTTCGGCGGCGGCTTCCGCGACAACCGGCGGTGACAAGATGGCCGACTCCGGCAGCAGCGCGAGCAGCATGGACCAGCCCTTCGGCCCGGCCTGTTCCTCCGTTCCGAAGGATGGCGCCGGCTCGTTCGACGGCATGGCCAAGGACCCGGTCGCGACCGCCGCCTCCAACAACCCCGCGCTCTCCACCCTGGTGACGGCGGTGAAGAAGGCGGGCCTGGTCGACACCCTCAACAACGCCCAGAACATCACCGTGTTCGCGCCGACCAACGACGCGTTCGCCAAGATCCCGAAGGCCACGCTGGACAAGGTCCTCAACGACAAGGCCCAGCTCACGAAGATCCTCACCTACCACGTCGTCGGCCAGAAGCTGACGCCGAAGGACCTGGAGAACGGCTCCTTCACCACGCTGGAGAAGTCGAAGGTCATGACGTCCGGTTCGGGCGAGTCCTACACGGTCAACGACTCCGCCAAGGTGGTCTGCGGCAACGTGAAGACCGCCAACGCCAACGTGTACATCATCGACACGGTCCTGATGCCCAAGAGCTGACACCCGCGCCCGCGGGGGAGGCATGTGGTCGGTGAAGCAGAGCTCAGTTCTGGTTCACCGGCCACACCGCCGCAGGGTCGCAGTGGTCCGGGCACGCGAGCAGGTAGACCTCGTTGGCCAGGAACAGGTTGTAGGTGTCGGCGCCGACGCTGTACGGCTGCTCCGGCAGGCCGGGGTGGACGGCGAACTCCATGCTCTCCGGCACCTGGCAGAGGTACACCAGGTCGGAGCCGCACGCGCACCGGTAGTACTCGGGGTCCTGCGCCCAGGACGGCGTGCCTCCGACCTTGAAGTCCTGCGCTCCGAGTCCGCGGGGTCCGGGCGTGTCCACGAACGGGCTCAGCGTCAACGGCAGTGCGCGGACGGCCGGTTCGGCTTCCGCCGTGGGCACGCCGGCGCTCCGCTGGAGCAGCACGCGCCAGAACGGACGCGGGTAGGGCGGTTGTGGCGCGTCCCAGTACCGGGGGACGAGGCGGCCGTCGGTCAACTCCGGTTCGGAGGCGTCGTTGTGGGCACGGCAGTGGAACACCATCAGGTGGTCTCCGCCGAAGTGCGGTAGGTCCATGGGTATGTCGAGCTGGAAGAACAGGGCCAACCGCTCGCCGCAGAAGCACTCGGGCCAGTCGTCGGCGTCGTCCAGGAAGGGCCAGCCGCCGACAGAGTTCCGCTCGGGCCGTTCCAGCGGCTCGGTCCCGACCTCGATGCTGTGGGCGGGCAGCGCCACCGGCGTGTCCCTCGTACTGTTTTCGGCCATCCGCTCACCCTAGTGGCTCTGCTGTGAAGGCTGATCGCGGGTGCGGCGGCGTCGACCCGGGGCCGCGTAACTACACGGAGAAGCGCAGTACTTGTCCGATCCGCGCGGCCCCGGTGATGTCGACCAGCGCACCCGGGGAAGCACCGCGTGGGCGGGCGGTCACGGTGGCAGGACAGCCCAATCCATCGCCCATGTCGAGCTCGATCCGGGGTGTTCCGTTGCGGGCCAGGAGGTGGGCGGCCAGGCAGGCTGAGCTGTTCACGTTGGCGATGTCCTCGGGTACGCCGATCGACGGGGCGAACATGCGGGCCGCGACCCGGCCCGTCTCCCCACCGGGGGAGTGGACGAAGCAGCCCAGCAGATCCAGGCGCGTACATACGGCCGTGAGCCGGTCGAGGTCCGGGGCCAGTGTCGCGAGAGCGGACCGGGAGGGCACCGGGACGAGCAGTCGCGGACGACCCAGGGTCGCGATGCAGGCCCCGGTCGCGGCCGCTGCGGGGAGCCCCAAATTGGGGAGAAGCAGACCGAGTTCGTACGGCGTCGGCTCACGCAGGTCGATCGGGCCGGCCCCGAAGGTGACGTCCACGGACGAGGCCGACGCCCCGAGGACCGCGCGCCCCGTGATGACCCGCTCCGACACCCGTACCTCGACCCGGTGCTCCTCGCGGCCCGCGTGCGCCGCGAGGAAGGCCAGGGCGGCGACGGTGCCGTGGCCGCACGCGGGCAGTGCCCCCTCGGTGGTGAAGAAGCGCGCCGTGACCACGGGCCGTACGTTCGCGGGACCGTCCGCCGGAGCGGGGTCGTTCGAGAGGAAGACGGCATGAGAGGTACCGGCCAGGGCGGGCACGCGGCGCCGCTCGTCATCGGTCAACGGACTGTCGGTCGAGGTCGAGAGGCCCTCGGCGACGACCGCGGTCGGACTCCCGCCACGGCCTCCGCGCAGACACGCGTGCACGATCGTCACGGACAGATCACCCCGGCCCGCGGACGACCGTGACAGGCGGCGCGTCATCGGACAGGGGACAGATCGAAGGCGCGCCAGGGGTGACCGGCCCGCACGTCAGGCCAGCTTCTGTGTCAGCTCGCCGCGCAGCGCGGAGTGGACGATGCGGCCGTGGGCCCCGTTGACGATCGGCATGTACGGCGGGACGTGGCCGCACTCGACGTCGGCGATGACGGGCACGTCCAGGGAGCCGAGCGCGTCCAGGACCGCTTCCCGGTGGCTGAGCGAGCTGTGGTCCCGCGCCCTGCTCCGGCCGACGAGGATCGCGTTCGCGTGGTCGAAGAATCCGGCGAGCCGCATGCCGTGCAGGCTTCGGCAGACCGTGAAGACGTCGCTGCCCGCGTCCTCCACGTACACCAGGAGTCCGTCCGGGGATTCGGCGCGGGCGAAGGCCGAGGTGTCGAGGTAGCCCGTGCCCGCGAGGTTGCACAGGGCCTCGATACAGCCTCCGATCAGCCTGCCCTCGGCCTCCACGTCCCCGGTCCCGTCCAGCCGGGTCCAGGTGCCGGGGGTGTCGAGCGTGAAATCGCGTACTTCGGGATGGCCGACGAAGTCGTCGAAGCCCGTGGTCCGATGACGGCCGGGCGGACGCTGCGTGAACCGGTGGCCCGCGGGCGCGGCGACGATGTCGAGCCACGACAGCAGGCCCTCGGGGACGCGGTACGGCGTGTCCATGAGGTTGTTGCCGTGGAGGGTCGCCGTCCCGGTGAGCAGGGTCAGCGGTGTCATCAGGGTCGACAGGTCGGAGAACCCGACGAGCCAGGTCGGCTCCGCCGCGCGCAGCTCGTCCCAGTCGAGCAGCGACACCAGGTCGATCGCGGTCTCCCCGCCCCACGGCGGGACGACCGCCCGGACGGTCGGGTCGGTCAGCATCGCCATCAGCTCGTCCGCCCGCTCGGCGGCCGGGGCGCTCACGTGCCCGGAGCCGTCCATGCACGCGCCGACCACGACCTCGTACCCCCGTGCCCGGACCTCGCGGACGGCCACGTCCAGCCGCTCCCGCATCTCCTTGGGAACTCCGCTGGACGGAGAGGTGACGCCGACACGGTCGCCGGGACGCAAGGGGCTGGGGAATCGCACGGGCATGCGCGGGAGTCTGGCACGGCCGCCCGCCGGGGCGACCACTGCTTTTCGGCCTTCGTGCCACCTGCCGGTGCGCGGCATGTGTCCCGAGGATGTGGGGCCTGTGGGTGGACAGGGAGCGCGGAGAGGTGAAGGCTCGCATCTGAGCAATACGTTCGAAAAATGTCTAAAACGGGCACATCGCGGAACTTGGGAGAGGCCGAGGAGGCAGGAAGATGCGTCGAGAAATGGTGCAGAAGAAGCCCGACAGGAAGCCCGAGCCCGGTCGCCGCGCGCACGAGGAAGCCGAGCAACGTCCGCGTCCCGAGGTCCGAAAGGACATCGCGCGCACCTGGTGGCCGGACGGGTAGGCCGACAGGAGCGTGCCGCAGCCCTGTGAGCGTGCCGGGGCACGCGAACCTGACCGTCGAGGGTGGCTGCGGAGGAGGTTCGCCGCTGTGTCGACCGACCCGAGAAGGGTGAATCCCGGCCGCGCCGAGGAGACGATCCGCACGGGCACGTCGAGCCCTGCCGAGGCCGGCACGTCGAGCGCTGCCGCGGAGCCGAGCCCTGGGGAGGCCAGCCCTGGGAAGGCCAGCCAAGCCGCGGAGCCGAGCCCTGCCGGGAAGGCCGGCCCTGCGGGGATGCCTGGTCGTGCGGGGATGCCGAGCCCGGCGGGCGAGGGGCCCGCCGGAACGGCGAGCGGTATCGGGCCGCTGGCGGAGTCGGTGGCCCTGGCCGTCCGTCGTACGGGAGCGTCCGGCGGAGGCGTCTACCTCGTGGACGGGACCGGGCAGAATCTGCGACTGACGGTGGGCTGCGGGCTCCCCGCCGACGTCGCCGACTCCTGGTGGCAGGTGCCCGTGTCCGCCTCGGTCCCGGTCGCCGAGGCGTTCCGTGACGACCGTGTCGTGTGGGTCGGCTCGCAGGGGGAGATGGCTCTCTCCTATCCGCAGACCGCGGCGGCGCTGCCCTACCAGTACGCACTGGCCTCGGCGCCGCTCTCCGGCCGCAGCCGAAGCTGGGGCGTGCTGTTCCTGTTCTGGCCGGCCGCCCACTCCGGGCGGGCCTCGCCGAGGGAGAGAGGGAACTTCGCCGCCCACGGCCGAAGGGTCGCCCGGGTCATCGAGGACGCCGGCAGAGCGTTCGTACCACCGGACGAGCCCCTCATGATCCCCGGGGACGGCGCCTCCGAGCGCTTCGCCCTGTCCACCGACGCGCCCGCCGATCTCCTGGAACGGCTGCCCGAGGGCTTCCTCGCCCTCGACCTGCAGGGCAGGATCACCTTCATCACCGGCCGGGCCGCGTCACTCCTGGGCCGCCGCGTCAGCCGCCTCCTGGGAACCAGGCCCTGGCAGTCCCTGCCCTGGATGGACCAGGCCTTCGTCGAGGACCACTACCGCACCGCGGTCATCAGCCGCGAGCCCGTCGGCTTCACCGTTCTGAGGCCGCCGGACACCTGGCTCGACATCGAACTCCACCCCGACGCCAGCGGCATCAGCGTCCGCCTCGACGCCCGCCGTTCCGGGCCCGGCGATCCACCGAGGACGGCCTCTCCGGCAACGGCCGGTGCGTCCGTCGGCCGTCTGTACCAGCTCGTGCATCTCGCGGCGGCCCTCACGGACGTGGTCGGCGTGCAGGACGTCGTCGACCTGATAGCCGTCCAGATCCTGCCCGCGTTCGGGGCCGACGGCATGGTCCTGTCCGCGGCGGACGCCGGACGCCTGAGGATCATGGGCCACCACGGCTACGACGCGGAGACCATCGAACGCCTCGACGGCCTTCCCGTCGGCACCAGCCTGACGCCCGCGGGAGAGGCGCTGCTCAGGGGCATCCCCCTCTTCTTCTCCGACCCCGACGAACTCGCACGCGACTATCCCGCCGCGCCACGGATCAGCGGAAAGCAGGCCTGGGCCTTCCTGCCGCTCATCGTCGACGCCCGCCCCGTCGGCTGCTGCATCCTCACCTACGCCCGCCCCCACACCTTCACCGCCGACGACCGGGCCATCCTCACGTCGCTCGGCGGACTCGTCGCCCAGGCCCTCGACCGGGCGCGCCTCTACGACGCCAAGCTCGACCTGGCCCACACGCTCCAGCAGGCGCTCCTCCCGCGCAGCCTGCCCACCCTCGGCGGACTGGAGGTGGCGGCGCGGTATCTCCCCGCGGGCCACGGCATGGACGTGGGCGGCGACTTCTACGACCTCATCCGGCTCGACCACACGACCGCGGCTGCCGTCATCGGCGACGTCCAGGGGCACAACATGGCGGCCGCCGCCCTCATGGGACAGGTCCGTACGGCCGTCCACGCCACCGCGGGCGCGCGGCCCGACGAAGTACTCTCCCGCACCAACCGCGTCCTCGCCGACCTGGAACCCGATCTCCTCGTGTCCTGTCTGTACGCGCACATCGACCTCGCTCACGGGCGGATGAGCCTGGCCAGCGCCGGCCACGTTCCACCCCTGCTCCACCGGCCCGGCGAACGCCCCGTCGTGCTGGAGATCGAGCCGGGTCCGCTGCTCGGCATCGGCGTCGACCTCCCGTACCCGATCACCACGGTTCCGATGCCCCCGGGCACGACCCTCGCCCTGTACACCGACGGACTGGTCGAGGTGCCCGGCACCGACCTCGACCGGTTGACCGGCGAGCTCGCGCAGCTCCTCGCGGGCCCGTCACGCCCCGCCCGGCTCATAGACGAGCTCATCCAGCACTCCTGGCCCCACGGCCTGCCGACCGACGACATCGCCGTACTGCTCCTGAAGGCCGGCGAGGCACGGAGGGCCGCTGGTGCCGGGAGCGCGCACGCTTCCCGCGCCCGTTCCGCAGACGGGTGACGTCGGCGCGTTCGAAAGGCGCGTGGGCCCTCGCTGGGGCAGCATCGGGATGACTTCCACGAAGGGTGCCGTCCCGGTCGTACGACGTGGCACGTCGTACGACGTGGAATTCGCGCGACGTGGAAGGGGAGCCCGTGCTCGGCCAGGCGATGGGGGCGATGCTCCCGGCCGCGCTGGCGGTCGCGCTCAGTCCCTTCCCGCTGATCGGGATCATCCTGATCCTGTCCGGCACGCACGGCCGCCGCAACGGCCTGCTGTTCGCGGTCGGCTGGATCACGGGCCTCACGATCGCGGCGACGCTCGTCGCGCTGCTCTTCGGCGGGGCCGACGACCCCGACAGCACCTCGTCGGCGATCGCGGACTGGGGGCGGGTCGTCGCCGGGGGAGCCCTTGTCGTGCTGGGCGTGCGCACGTGGTGGAGACGCCCGCGTGGCGGCGAGCAGGCGGACGAGCCACGCTGGATGGCCTCCCTCGAGGACGCCACCGCCGGGCGGGCGCTGCTGCTGGGCGCCCTGCTGTCGGGAGCCAATCCGAAGAACCTCGTCCTGACCGCGTCGGCCACCACGGCGATCGTCGAAGCCGGGGCGCACGACGTCGGTCTCGTCGCGGCCGTCGCCGTCTACGTCCTCATCGCCTCCTGCACGGTCCTCGGCTCCGTCGCCCTCCAACTCGCCGGAGGGCGACGCGCCGCGTCCTTCCTGGACACCGTCAGAGAGTTCATGGTCACCAACAGCACCGTCATCACGGTGATCGTGCTGCTGCTCCTGGGCGCCAACGTCCTCGGGGACGGTCTGTCCGGCCTCGACCGCTGAGCCCTCCGCCGGCCGGGCGGGCGAAGCCGTGGAGAGGCCGACCGCGGTGGTCACAGGTCTCTGCGGTCACAGGGTGTCCGCCTGCCGGTGGGCGGGGATCCGTGCGAGCTGCCGCTCCAGCTCGGTGCGGATGTCGGCGCGCAGTTCCTTGGTCCTGACCCACTCGATGAGCAGTTCCGCCACGCTCCGCAGCTTCGTGTTCGTCCGCTGCGAGACCGTCCGCAGCACATCCCACCCCTCGTGCGGCGTCAGCCCGCCCAGGGCCAGCACGACGCCGATCGCCTGATCCACCACGGCGTGCGACCGCAGCGCCTCCTGGAGCTGGACGTTCTCCCCCTCCAGCTCCTTCAGGCGCGCCGCGACGCATGCCTCCGACGACGTCGAAGAGGTCGAGTCCACCTCGTCGCCCCCACCCACCGTTTCCTCCGCGGTCTGGTCTCCGGTACGGGCTTGTCCGCTCGCCCATGTCCTTGCCCGCATGCCCGGATACGGCGGGTGAAAGCTCGGCGCGGGACATCGAGACGCGCGGATCAGCCCGGCCGGTGAGCCCAGATGCTGGGGAAGGTCGGCTCGCCGACAAAGACACCTGTGGCGCAACCTGTGTCGCATCCCACCTCGTCGCCGAGGGCTGCGCCACATCGCGTCGCCGCCGGCCGGAGCTACCGTGCGTCGAAGGTGACTCACTCTTCTCGGCAGCTCCCGGAGGGCCGGCAGTGCTCGCAGATCTCTCCCCGCTCATCGCGGCCGCCACGGAATGGCTGACGCGCGCCTACCCGGCCTGCGGCGGGCCGTTCGCGTCCGCGCTCTGCGAGGCCCAGGCCCGTCAGGCCGTGACCGTCGCCGCATGGCTGCGGTATCCGACGCCGATGGACGCCGCGCTGGTGGCGATGGCGGGCCCGGGAGGCGCAGGAAACCTCGACATGGTCGTCGGCTCGGACCTGGCCGGTCAGGACGGCGGCGAAGCGGACGACGACGCCTGGCGTACGTGGGTGGACGAGGCCGTGGTGAGCTGGGCCGCGTCCCTCCTCGCCGACGCCCGGCTGGCCGATCTGGCGGTCGCCGCGCTCGCCGAGGGGGAGCATGTGAGGGTCGCGCCCGTGGCATTCGGGCGTCTGAGGGCGCCGGACGACGGCGACCGGCGAGCCGCGGCCCTGCTGCGCCACCCCGACCTGCTCGCCCCGGTGGCGGCGCTCCATCACGAGGAGCTCGTCGGCCGTCTGGGACAGGGCCGCGCGCTCGTCGCCTGAAGGGCGGCACCGATATGTACGGACGCCCCGTACCCCCGTACGCGACGCGACGTCGTACGGGCGGCCAGGGCGTCCTGGGTTCGTCGTGCCGGCTCGGTGTCGGCTCTCAGTCGAGTTTGCCCCGGCCGCTCAGCGCGTCGCGCAGCCGGTCGACCATGCCCATACCCGGTGCCAGGAGCTTGTTGGCGGGCGGCGAGTCGGGGGCCGACGGGTGCGGGCGGGTGGGGGCCACCTTCTTCGCCTGGCGCACCTTGTCCCCGAGATCGTCCAGGGCTTCCGGAGGGCACGCGGCGCGCAGCATCGGGAAGAGGTTCTGTTCCTCGTCGGCGATGTGAGCGCGGATCTCGATCATCAGGGTCGCGAGGAGCCGGTCGAACTCGGGGTCGTCCGCCTCGTAGCTCTCCAGGTCCTTCATGATCTGTTCGGCCTTGGAGTGGTCGTCGGTCTCGCGGTCGGCCATGGCGTCCCCGTTCGGCACGTGCCGGCGCACGGCCGGGTACAGGTAGGCCTCCTCGGCCACCGAGTGACGTACGAGTTCCATCGTCACCTGGTCCGCGTAGACCTTCCGGTCCTTGTCGCCGGGCGCGCACCGGTCGATGCGCCCGAAGATCTCCTCGACCTCCCGATGATCGGTCGTCAGCTCGTCGATGACGTTTCCACCGTGCCCCATGTCCTCCACCTCTCCGGCGTGGTGACGGCTCCTGGATGGTCCGTCTGGTGCCTCCGGGTGCCCATCGGTCGCCGGTTGACACGAGCTCGCGGCCGACGGGGGGACCGGCAGGCCGCGGACGTTCGAGTTCGTCGCACGGGGGCGCCAGCGAAGCCGCTCCGTATCGCCCGGGCCGATCCGGCCGGGCCCGCCGAGACACGCATCAGCCCACGCCCATGCGCAGATACTTCACCCCGCACTCGGGGCAGAAGGGATCGGACGCGGGGGTGCCCCAGGCCGTGGGCGGCTGGGTCCAGGCGGCCGGATCGAGCCGCCGCCCGCAGAGCGAGACGGGTTCGCCCGCCGCTGTCATGTGCCACAGCCCGATGCGGGAGCCGACCGACCCGGGCGGGGCGCCTTCCGCGTACTCCGCGCGCAACTCGTACTCCACGAGCCGACCTCGCTTCCTGCCTTGCCTGTCCTCCGACGGACACCGTCCGACGAGCGCCCGTCGAGTTCCCCCGCTGACGCGGGCAAATCAACCGTCGGGTGCCCGCAGGGGGCGGAGCGGTCGACCGGCCACTGCTCGGACGGTCGCTCTCGGCCTGGGCGTGCAGGGGTTCCAGAGCGTCCAGGACGGCTGTTCACCGGGGCCAGGCGGCGTGGCGCGCACCTCGTCAGGTGTGGACCTCGGTCCGGTGCGAGCCGGTGAGGGTCGCGTACACCACGACATTGCCGCGGTATCCGCCGTCCCCGGCCCCGCCGCCGCAGGTGATCACACGGAGTTCGGGCCGGCCCGTGCTGCCGTAGACCTTCTTGTCGGGGAACCGGTCCTTGTCGTAGACCTCCACGGCGTCCACCGTGAAGACGGCGGTGCGGCCGTCCGCCCGGTTGATCTCGATCGTCTCGCCCTTGGTGAGGGCGCCGAGCCGGTAGAACACGCCGGTGTCTCCGTCACGGGTGTCCACGTGTCCCGTGGTCACGGCCGTGCCGCGCGAGCCCGGTGCGGTGCCCCCGCCGTACCAGCCGGCGACATCGGGCGCGCCGTCGGGCGGGGGCCGCAGAGCCCCCGCCCGGTCGAGGCCCAGCCGTGCCAGGGAGGCGTTCACACCGATCTCGGGGATACGGATGCGCACGGGCTCGGAGCGAGGCAGCGGCGGGGCGGCGATGTGTGCCGGCGGGGCGGCATGACCCGCCGGCGGGGTGGGGAAGGCCTGGTCGGCCGAGGGCTGCGGGGGCCGCCTGTCGACCATCGTGCCGAGCACCAGCAGGACGCCCGCCACCAGGGCCACGATCAGAAACGTGACCGGTGGGACGAACGTGCGCGTCGGCGCGTCGGCCTTGTCCCTGGATTCCTTCAACGTCGGGCCTCTTGCCTGGAGGGAGCCGGATGGGGTCCGCTCCCACCGTGCGGGGAACGGGGTCGGGGGCCTGGGCGGCCGGAGCGGAGGGTCAGGGCCGGGCGCCGTGGGCGCGGCGGCGGATCCGGTACAGGGCCCCGGCCGCGGCCGCGGTGATCAGCGCACCGCCCATGGCGACCTGGGTGTTGGTGTCCTGGGCGTCTCCGAACCCGGCGTGGATGGCGCCGTTCGGCTGCTGGTCCGCGATCTCGTACGTGTCCGTGAGCTTGATCCGGGGCGGGCACTTCACGGTGACGGTGTCGGTGCCGGACGCTCCCTCGGCCGGGATCGTGAACTCACCGACGAGCACGCCCTTGCGGGTGCCGCCGAACATGTGGAACTGACCCCCTACCGCCGACTCGCCCTTGCCGTACGTCACATCCGGGCCGCAGGCGGTGGTCGTGACCGTGACCGTCGAGCCCGGCGCCGCGCTGCCCGGGTCGATACGGAGTTCCGTGTCACCGGCGGCCACGGCGGCCGGGCTCTGCAGAGCCAGGACGCCGAGGAGCAGTCCGACACCGACGCCAACGTGTGTGTTTCGCAAGGGAATCCTCCGACAAAGCAGTGGCCGACCTGTCCGCTCGGCGCTCCTGTGATCTCCTGCGACGAGAAAACCGACGCTCCGTCAGCTCCGCAACAGGAGGATTCGGCCCAGGAGTCACCCGGGCAGCGGGCTTGCCGCCGCCCGCGGGAGCGTTTGCGCAGGTCCCCGAAGCGGACGCGCGCCGACGGCCGTCTCACCACAGGAAACGGATGGGCTAACGGTCTTCATCCCCGAACGGGCCAAGGGGGCACGGCCACCCGTGCCCCTGCCCGGCGGCCGTCGGGCCACCGCTCCCCGCCGCCCGCTTCACGCGACGCCGGCCTCCGGAGCGGTGCGGACGACGTCACCGTCGCCGGTCGGGGCCGGGGCGTGGGCGGGGAGACGTCGTACGGCGGGAACACACAGCAGCGCGAGCGACGCGGGGACGGCGACGAGCGTCATCGCGTACAGCGTGGGCCGCACGCCGAAGGAGTCGGAGATGGGGCCGGCGAGCACGAGGCCCAGCGGCATGAGCCCTGTCGACAGCAGATAGTCGTACGAACTCACCCGGGACAAGGCGGCCTCAGGGATGTGCGTCCCCAGCGCGGTCTCCCAGATGACGAAGTAGAGGGAGACGCCGACGCCGGTGACCGCTTCGAGGACGGCTATCACGGCGACGGGCGCGCCGGACCCGATGATGACCGCCTGGCAGGAGCCCACCGCCAGCGCCGCGGCGGCGAGTGCCATCGGATGCCTGACCTTGACCCGGTAGGCGACGACGTCACCGACGATGGAGCCGATGCCGAAGCCGGCCGTCACGATCGACCAGGCGGCCGCGCCGCCCCACTCGCGCTCGGCGAGGACGGGCCCCAGCACGAACACCGACGGCAGCACGACGACGTGGTAGACGGATATCGCCGCCATGCCGGACCACACCCACGCCCGGCTTCGTACCTGCGTCCAGCCGGCACGCAGCTCCCCGAGAAACTTTCCGCCCGGGGCCGCCTGCGCCGTCCCGGGTGTCATCGCGCGGGGGGTCAGCCGGGCCAGGAACGCGGCGCTGGCCGCGAAGGTCAGCGCGTCCACCGCCAGGGCACCGCCGGGTCCCGCCGCCGCCACCAGGATCCCTGCCACGGCCGGACCGGCCACCAGACTCGCCGACTGGACGAAACCGCGCAGGGCGTTCGCCTCCCGCAGCCGGTCGGCGCCGACGACCAGGGGTATCAGTCCTGTGGCCGCGGGCATGAAGAACGCGTCGGCCGTGCCGAACACGACCATCAGCAGCACCAGATGCCGGACCTCGGCGACGCCGGTCAGCAGCAGGACGGCGGCGAGCCCCTGCACGGCGAAGCGCACCAGGTCCGAGACGAGCATGATGCGGTGGCGCCGGAAGCGGTCCGCCCACACCCCGCCCACCAGGGCGAACAGCAGCATGGGCGCGAGGCCCGCGGCCGCGAGCAGCCCGACGTCGGAGGCGGACCCGCCCACCGAGAGCACGGCGAAGGGCACGGCCACGAACGACACACGGTCGCCCAGCACCGACAGGGACTGCCCGATGAACAGGCGGGCGAACTGCGGTTCATCACGCAGCACACCAGGAACCAAAGACTTCACGAGACGACCGATCAGGGACAGCGGACACGGACTGCAGCGCCCGATGGTAAGCAGTGCCGTCCCCGCAGGTCACCTGCAATTACCGGCGGGCGGCGTCCGCGGGCCTGCGCAGCAGCCACTGTCCGAATGTGCGGCGCGGCGGACGCACCACCACGCGGCCGTGAGCCTTCTCGCCGACCAGCTCGACCCGCAGGACGACCGGGGTGTCCGGCTGTCCCGGAGCCGGACGGTGTTTGACCCTGCAGTGCACCAGCCTCAGACCGTCGGTGTCGACCACGACCCCCGGCCGCGTGACCAGCGTCAGGGTCTTGCCCACCATGCCGACGTCGACGCGCAGCGTGTCGTGCGTGATCACGGCCTCGCTGAAGTCGAGCGTCACCTCGCAGTACGTCACCGCGAGCTGCAGCCTCCGCGGCACGACCCAGCGCCCCACGCGTTCGACCGCGCCGCTGTGGACCTGCTCGATCCGGACACTGTCCTTGGCTTCCGCCGCGGCGGCGCCGACGGACGGCAGGTCGACGGTGAGCCCGGCCAGTTCGCCCAAGGTCCGCGCCGACAGGGCGGCTTCCAGGCGTTCGTCCAGCTCGTCCGCGGTCAGCAGGCCGTCCCCGGCCGCGATGCGCAGCACGTCCACCACCCGGTCCCGGTCCGCGTGCGAGGCACGCAGCTCGGGCGACGAGCCGGGGCCGGCGGGCTTCCCGGTGGGCGCGATCTCTCCCGACATGCTTCCGTCCTGATCCTGTCGAACGACTCCGCGCGACGCGGGCGCGACGCGAGGAGAAGACTAACGCTATATCGCGACACCGGGACCCCCGGTCGGTGTCTCGTCCAGGGTCGCGGGAACACCGTCGGAACGGAACGGGAACGACCGCCCGTCCGCTCGTTTCCTCTCGCGGAGTCAGGCCGGGTCCGCCACGGCCGGAGAGTCGGGTGAGCTGGGTGGGTCGGATGAGCTGCGCGATGGTGGTGAGCCGGGTGGGTCGGATGAGTCGGGTGGGACAGATGAGTCGCGTGGGGCGGATGTGTCGGGTGATGGCGGTGTGGCGGGGTGCGGGATGGTGGGGGTGGGGGCGTACTGGGCTGCCTGGGCCGCGAACATCGACGCGTAGCGGCCCTGGGCCGCCATGAGTTCGTCGTGGCCGCCCTCCTCGACCAGCCGCCCCTGGTGCAGGACGTAGATGCGGTCGGAGTGCCGGACCCCGGACATGCGGTGGGTGACGAGGACGACGGCCCGGTGCGGGGCGGCGAGTCCGCGGATGCGGTCGAACGCCGCGATCTCGGCCTCCGGATCGAGCGCGGACGTCGGCTCGTCCACGATGAGGATGCTGTCCGCCCGCGAGGTGGAGCTGCGCCAGTGCGTGCGGGCCAGACCGACCTTCTGCCACTCGCCGCCGGACAGTTCGATGGCCCCGCGGAACACGCGGGCCAGCAGACTCCGCAGCCCGTCCGGGAGCCGGGAGACGACCGGGCCCGCCCCCGCGTAGTCGACGGACTCCCACAGGTCGTCGTCCGTCGCCTCGACTTCGGGACGGCCGATCCGGATGTTCATCGCCGCCGTCACGGGCCAGCGCTGGAAGTCCTGCGTGAGCAGGGCGACGCGCTCGAAGACCTGTGAGCGTCTGAGCCCGGTGACGTCCAGCTCACCCCAGCGGACCGTCCCGCCCTGGGGGAGCAGCAGGCCGGAGAGGACCTTCATGAGGGTGCTCTTGCCTGAGCCGTTCTCGCCGACGACGGCCGTGACCGAGCCCATGGGGATGGTGAGCGTGACCCGGTCGAGCGCCGGAGCCTCGCGGTCTGGGTAGCGGTACGAGACCTCGTCGAGCGTGATCCGCTTGACCTGCTCCGGAACCGGGGCGCCCGTCTCGGGGATGGCGTACCCGGCCGCCTCGGTCAGGAAGCGCCCGTGGTCGCGGACGTACAAGGACTCCTCGTGCAGGGTGTTGACGTTCATCACCAGAGCGCCCAGGCTCGCCGACCCGGACCGGACCGCGATCACCGCCGTGCCGGCCACCGCCAGACTCATGTGCCCGCTCATGATCAGCCAGATCATGGTTCCGTACGTGCCGGCCATCGCCAGTCCGGACAGTGCGGAGGCCACCCACTCGGTGACCGCCTTGCCGGCGGCCAGCCGTTCCTGCTCGGCCTCGGCGCTGCGTGCCATGCGTTCGTAGCGGCTGAGCAGGAAGGGACCGACCCCGTGGATACGAACCTCCTGGGCGGCGGTTCGTTCCGTGAGGAGGTTGCCGATCAGCCGGCTCGCCCGCAGGTGCTCGACCCAGCTGATCACCGACACGTACCGTTCCTGGGCCACGCGCATCGCGCCCCAGCCGCGCGGGGCGGCGATGAGCACGAGCATCGGCAGCAGCGCCGGGTGCAGCACCGTGAGCACGCCCGCCGTGGCCACCAGGGAGATGGTGCTGTTCAGCGCGGCCACGGAGGCGCTGATCATCTGGCGGGCGGACGCCGGGCCGTACTGGGCGATGTCGATCAGCCGCCGGAAGTCCGGGTCGTCGATGGCCTCCAGCTCGACGGAGGCCGCGGCCGCCAGATACTGGGTGGTGGCGATCCGCTCCACGAGCGGTTCGAGCCTGCCCGCCCGGGACGTGGACCAGCCCGCCAGTACGGAGTTGACGACGGCGATCGCGGCGGCGGCCAGCAGACCCGGCATCACGGCGTGCAGCCGCTCGACCGCGGTGCCGGCCCCGAGCAGGGCGTGCATCACCGCGTTCACGGCGAGCAGCCCGACGGCGGCGGCGACACCCTGACCGATCTCGCTCACGCCGACCGCGATGAGGGCCCGGCGGTCGGTGCCCCATGCCATCCGCAAGGTCGCCCCGACCAGGGTCGGCATGGACCGCAGTGCCGACAGCATGGTCAAGTCGAGGCGCGCGTGCTCGTGTTGGGACCAGCCCATGTCGTAGCGCAACGGACCGCCGAACAACTCGCGCTCCGCATCGGACACTTCCGGCTCCGCGAGCCGCACCTTGCCGAAGAACCTCAACACACCGCGCCTCCCCACGCGTTGTGGCTGCGTGCGCTGGACCGCGGGTCGCGGGCGGGTCTCGTCGGGAGGGCACTGCTGCGTGTGGGCGCACGCCATCGGTTGGACGTCACCATCTGGGGAGGTTGCCCAACTCGCGCGCGACTATGTGGCGTACGTCGGGTATCGGCCGCCGGGGGTGGGGGTGGGGGTGGCCGGTGGCGGTCGCGGTCGTCACAGCGGGGGTGGTCGTGTCGGGCCGGACGGTCGGGGCGGGCGTGCGAAAAACCGGTGGAGTGGTGGCGTGGTCCGCCGCTAGCGTGCTGCCCGGCCCATTCGTCTAGGCAAGGACGTCCCGTTGTACACCGTGTGAGACCTCCCGAGCGCTGATCTGTCGCGCGTCGCATCCGTGCGCCGTGCTGCCTTTTGCTGCGGACTTCTCACTGAAACCGGTGTACTTCTGTGCTCAATAGCTGGGTGGTCATGCCCACCTGCCTGCCTACCGTTCTCCGTCGATGCCACGCCTGCGGCTCCGGGCGTTTCCGGGCCGACGGAAAGTTCCGTGTCAACGCGAACCACAAACTCCTCGACGCCTGGCTCCTCGTGCTCTGCGTCGGCTGCGGGGACACGGCGAAGCTCACGATCCTGGAGCGGGCGCACGTGCGCTCGATCCGACCGGACCTGCTGGACCGGATGCACGACAACGACCCCGGCCTCGCGGCGGAGTTGCTGCAGGACCCGGTCGTGCGCCGCCGCAGTCGCGTCGCTCTCGACTGGGACGGTGCCTGGCGTCTCGACACCGGCGGTTCGGATCATCTGGGCCGCGAGGTGATCGATGTCGCGGTCCGCTTCGCGGCGCGGATACCCGTCCGGCCGGTCCGGCTGATCGCCGACGGCTGCGGCCTGTCGCGGGCCGAGGTCGAGCGGCTGATGGACGAGGGGAAGGTCGTCTCGGCGGTACGGCTGAGCGGCAAGGTGTCCGGCGACTTCACCTTCACGCTCAAGCGCTGAGCCCTCTCGTGGCCGGCGTGGGCCTGTCCGGCGTGATCCGTCGGGCAGGCCCCGGGTCCGGGCGGCCAGACCGAGGACGGAACGTGGAACTCGAGCTACCGGCGTGCCCGGCGGTAGGCGATCAGCAGCCCCAGGAGGATGCCGACGAGAAGCGTGACGGTCAGGACGATCCACAGGGGGAGGGTGACCTGAGGGATCCAGAGTCGGATGGTCACGGAACCGGTATTGGCTGCGATGAACCAGATCGTCAGGGCTGCCAGCACGAAGAAGCCGATGCTGCGGAGCCGGTAGTCCCGCCCCTTGACCGTCACGGTGGACGGCCCGTGTGCCTTCGCGGTCTTCTGGGCCATACAGCCAGTATCCGGCTGTTCATCCGAGCGGGCGACTTGATGGGTCTGGGGCGTGGGGGGTCGACTTGAGCACGAAATCGAACATGTGAACTAATAGGGCGATGGAATCCGTGTCGCACATGTCCTTCCCTCATGACCTGGTCCAACTGGAGGTGGCCTGGTGTCGCACCTATGACGCCCTCGCCGGGTCCCGCCCGCTCGGAAACACGGCGTTGCGCCGTCGTCTGCTGGTGCTGTCGGCCCGGCTGTGGTGGCATCCGTTCTGGACGGGGCCGGGCCGGATGCCCGCGGCCAGGCTGGAGCTGCGCAGGCGGGCCCGCGCTGTGAGCGCGCGGAGGTGAGGGCCGTACCCCATCGGTGAGTGTGGTCGTCGAGAGGTCGGGCGGTGCGGCTGTCAGCCGATTCCGATCGGCCAGTAGCCTCACCCCATGGATGCGCTCGTGCCTTTCGCCGTCATGTTCGGCGGCCTCGCCTCGGTCCTGGGCTTCCTGGTCTGGCTCGCCGCCCGCGTCCGCGCCAGGGGTCTCGCCGGCGGGGCGGTGAACGCGGCCCTGGCCTCGTACGAAGAAGCCTTTCGCGCGACCTCGCACGCGGCTCACGTCGAGATTCAGGCACACAGGCAACGCAAGGCACCGCTCCTGTCGCCCGACGGCCACGGGCAGCCCGGCGCGGGCGGGACGAGCAGCGCGCGTTCAGCGCACCGCACGCCAGCGGCCCGCTCCCGTGTACGCCGCTCTCGCAGGGCTGTGGTCCGTTGGGCGGCTCGCTTCCGGGGCGATCCCTGAACCACGCTCCCGTGCGGCGGCTCCGCGGCGGCCGGTCACCCCATCAGGATCAGGCCGCGGCCTCGTCCAAGGGGATGCCGAGCCGGTCGGCCACGGTGGTCAGGGCCGTGCCCAGGGGGAGCGCGACCCTGGTGAGGGCGTGCTGGTCGCCCCGGGTCGCGTCCCGGTTGACGATCAGCACCGGCTTCCCGGCATCGGCCGCCTGGCGGACGAACCGCAGTCCGGACATGACCGTCAGGGAGGAGCCCAGGACCAGCAGCGAGGTCGCCTCACGGACCAGCCGACGGCACTCCTCGACCCGCGACGGCGGGACGGACTCGCCGAAGAAGACCACGTCCGGCTTGAGGACGCCGCCGCAGACCGTGCACGGGACCACGTGGAAGTCCCCGACCTGCTCGTCGGTGAGGTCGGCGTCCCCGTCCGGGTTGACGGCGGCGGCCACCGGCGCGAAGCCGGGATTGGCCTCCTCCAGCAGGCGGGCGAGCTCGCGGCGCGGGGTGCGGGCGCCGCAGGAGAGGCAGACGACCCGCTCAAGGCTTCCGTGGAGTTCCACGACGCCCTGACTGCCGACGGCCTGGTGCAGTCCGTCGACGTTCTGTGTGATCACTCCGGAGAGCAGGCCGTGCCGTCCGAACGCGGCCACGGCCCGGTGTCCGTCGTTGGGGCGGGCGCGGCCGAAGGTTCGCCAGCCGAGGTGGCTGCGCGCCCAGTACCGCCGCCGGGCCTGAGCGGTGGCGGTGAAGTCCTGGTAGGTCATCGGGGTGTGCCGGCGCAGGCTCCCGCCCTCGCCCCGGTAGTCGGGGATGCCCGACTCCGTGGAGATGCCCGCCCCGCTGAGCACCAGCACACCGCCGGTGCGCAGCGCGGCGGCGACCGGCTCCAGGTCGGTGGTGCCGGGCGGGAGATCCCCGGAGGGGATCCAGGTCAGGGTGGGGCGCATGCGCATGCATCCAGGGTACGGATACGAGGACACCGTGTACGGGGAGGCGGGCGCCGCGCCGATCCCGGCCTGGGGCCGCCCGGTCGGCGGTTCTGGCCTCGGGCTACCCCGGTGACGGGCTACGGGCTCAGGCCGCAGTGAGCGGTTCGGCGTCAGGCGGCCCCGGTGACGGGCTCGGGGGTAATGCCGCAGTGAGTGACTCCGGCGTCGGGCGGCCCCGGTGACCGGTTCTGGCCTCGGGCCGCCCCGGTGATGGGCACCCGCATCGGGCAGCCGCCGCACCGGTGAGCGGTTCCGCCCGCTCCTCAGCTCTCGCCGGACCGCCGGAGCCGCGCGGAAAGATGGTGCTGCAACGGCTGACCGACCGCCTCCAGGTCATGGAGGAAGTCCAGCGTGTCCGCGTCCGCCAAGGTGTATCGGCGTCGCGTGGCGACGACCTCCTTGGCCGTGGGAGCGAGGGCCACCTGCTCGGTGGTCAGATCCACCGCAGCGTCGGCGGCCCGCCCGACCAGGATTTCCGCGATGCCCGTGGGCTGCGTGATCAACGCCTCCACGCGTCCGTCGGCCTGCATCCGCCACCAGCCGCTCTCCCGGGCCGACGGGCGCAGCGGAGAGCCGTCCGGGTCCAGCAGCCAGGCACGCGCCTCGTAGTGGAGGAAGGGCCGACCGTCGTGGCTGAAGGTGACCTCCTGCGCGTAGACGAACTCCTCGTCGAGCGTCGGGTAGCCGCCGCGGCCCTGTCCGGCCCAGGTGCCGAGGAGTCCGATCACCGGGGCGAGCAGCGCGTGCGGCGCGGGCTTGTCGTCCGGGCGGAACGCGTCGGGGTACGGGTGCTTCCCGAAGGGGTCGACCATGACATCCACTCCAGGGTTGAGGCCGGTGCCGGTTGGCAGCCTAGTGGTACTCCGCCCGGAGATCGTGATCCTCCCGGCGGCGCGGCGGCCGGCTGGAGGAGTAGAACACCTGCCCCTTGCCCAGCGGCTGCTCCGGGACGGTGCCTCCTTGACCTGTTACGGCGTGCCGAAGCGGCGTCACTCTTGCCCGTGCGTGCGGTCCGTGGGCCTTCTCGGGGCTGGTTGCAGCGACGCCGTAGCGGTCTCGTCAGGGGTGGGTGGAAGGATCGGTCCGTGACGTGTGATGTGTGCGGGTGCGAGATGCGACAGGTGCCGACGACGGAATCGCGGGTGAGGGAGCGGTGGTTCTGCACCTGGTGCTACGCGTGGACCGAGCTGGGGACTGCCCCCGGGCTGATCAGCCGGTCGTGGTACGAGACCGTGGACATGCGGTGGGAGTGGGCCGACATGCCGGGACCGCCCGTTGGTGTTTCTCATGCGTACGGCTACTTCGGCACGACCTTGTGCGGCATGGAGCAGGAGGGCATCGTTCCCTCGCCCTATCCGTGGTTCCCCGACTGGGACGAGGCCTGCTCAGGGTGCCGGGAGGCAGCCGTCGTCATCGACGGTCGCTGGCCTGTCGACGACCGAGACGAGAAGCGCGAACGGATACGCCCCGTGCCGCCGCTCGGTGCCGACTGGCCGCCCTTCTAGGGCGTCCGACCCAATGAGCGGGATAGCCTCCAGCAGGTCAGTGTTGGCACCGCCCGTGGCCTTCGTGCAATCGGTCGCGACGCTGCCGTTTGCGTTGCCCACGCCGTCAGGCCATCGAGCCCAACCGATCCAGTTCGTCGCCGATCCTGTCCCGCAACACGTCATGCTGCGGCCCCAGCCGGAACTCCTCGTCCCTCCACCGGTTGCCCGGATACAGCCATACAGGTTTGCCCACCAACTCGGCCGGCTCCCACGCGAACCGTGGCCAGACGTGGGCATGCAGGAACGGGTCGGAGTTCCCCAGGATCTCCAGGTTGACCCGGCGGAAGCCCGGGTCCAGGCGTCGGCAGGCGCGCTCGACGGCTTCGCCGAGCCGGTCCATGTCGGACAGGAACGACAGACGCCTCGCCTTCGGCAGATCGGACAGCCGCTCGACACAAGGGTCATCCGCGAGGAGAACCGAGTAACCCGGCAGGAACTGAACGTCGCCGATCACCGCGAACCCCGACTCGAGCCGCCGCAGCACCGTCGGGTTCTCACCCCGAAGAGCGGCCCCGATCCGATCCGTCCGCCAATCACCAGTCATGGCCCCAACCTAGCCAACGGTGATCAAGGCCCGCTCCTCGCTTCCCGATCTCCCCACGACGGGCCGGGGGGGGGGGGGGGGGGGGGGGGGGGGGGGGGGGGGGGGGGGGGGGGGGGGGGGGGGGGGGGGGGGGGGGGGGGGGGGGGGGGGGGGGGGGG
>NZ_JBVHTL010000007.1:370176-494328 GCF_055565895.1 Streptomyces sp. NPDC028298 | reverse complement strand
CCCCCCCCCCCCCCCCCCCCCCCCCCCCCCCCCCCCCCCCCCCCCCCCCCCCCCCCCCCCCCCCCCCCCCCCCCCCCCCCCCCCCCCCCCCCCGGGCCCCTCAGGGACTCTGGACGAACTCGTACGTCAGGAAGGCCAGCCCGTCGCCGATGGTCCTGGCCTCCACCAGGCGCAGCGGCCTCGTGCTCGGGGCCTCGCCGAAGAACCGCTCCCCGGCCCCGAGCACGACCGGGAAGACGACCAGCCGCACCTCGTCGAGGAGGCCGGCCTCGATCAGCGTGCGACCGAGCCGATGACTGCCGGGGACGACGATCTCTCCGTCCAGCTCGCGCTTGAGTTGCGCGACCTCGGCCACGGCGTCGCCCCGCAGGACCGTCGAGTTGTCCCAGTCGGGTTCTCCGAGCGTCGAGGACACGACGTACTTGGGCATGCTGTTCAGGCGGTCCGCCAGCTCGCCGCTCCGGGGCCGCCACCGCTCCCCGAAGAACTCGTAACTCTTGCGGCCCAGCAGCCAGGCCTCGGCGCCCAGGGCCTCCTCCAGTGCGATCTTGCTCCACTCGGCGAGATCCGCGCCCCCGTACCGGGGGAACCAGCCTCCGAACGCGAAGCCCTCCGCACCGTCCGGGTCCTGGACCACTCCGTCGAGCGAGACGTTCTGCGGCCCGCTCATCACGATCTTTCCCATGTCCGATCACTCCTCGCGTCTACGTTGTCGACGACCACGTAGATGCAGGCGTCCGCCGGGACGGGAACTGGGCGCCGCCCGACCGCCCAGTTCTCGTCCCGGCCGGCGCCTGTACAGGATGGAAGCGCGGCGGGGCCCGGAAGCGGCAGGGTCCGGAGTCCGCGGGACTCGGATGTGGCGGGCCCCGGAATCCGCGGGACTCGGAAGAGGCGGGGCCCGGATGTGGTGGGGCTCCCAAGAAGGAGACGGTGACGATGGCGGCAGCCGATCTGATCGAGCGGGCGCGGGCCGGGGACGGCGACGCGTTCAGGGAGCTGACCGAGCCGCACCTCCGAGAGCTTCAGGTGCACTGCTATCGCATGCTCGGATCCTTCGAGGACGCCGAGGACGCCCTCCAGAACACCCTGCTCACCGCCTGGCAGAGCCTCGACGGGTTCGAGGGACGCGCCTCGCTGCGCACCTGGCTCTACCGGATCGCGACCCATCGGTGTCTCGACGCGCGCCGCGCGGCCGCCCGGCGCCCGGCCAAGGAGTGGAACGTGCCCGGAGTCGAACCGCCCGAGCCGACCCGGCTCGGCGAGATCGTATGGCTGCAGCCTTATCCCGGCGCCCTCCTGGAGGACGCGGCCGGGGCGCCGCTCGGCCCGGAAGCCCGTTACGAGCGCACCGAATCCGTCTCCCTCGCCTTCGTGACCGCTTTGCAGCTCCTGCCACCGCGCCAGGTCGCCGTCCTCGTCCTGCGTGACGTTCTGGGGTTCAAGGCGAGCGAGGTGGCCGACATCCTCGATTCCACCGTCGACTCGGTCAACAGCGCCCTCAAGCGAGCACGCGCCGGCCTGCGACGCGACCGGCCGTCGGCCGCCGCCGACCCGCCGCCCCCGGCCGCGGGCTCACCGGCCGAGGAAGCGGTCGTGGGGAGGTTCGTCCGCGCGTGGGAGTCCGCCGATGTCGACGCCCTGGTGGACCTCCTGACCGACGACGTCTTCATGTCGATGCCGCCGATGCCGTTCGAATACCAGGGACGGGATCCCGTGGCCCGCTTCTGCGCCGCGCTGTTCGACGCGGGCCGCAGGTTCGACCTCGTGCCGTCGCGAGCCAACGGCCAGCCGGCGTTCGGGGCCTACCTGCGTGGCCCCGACGGCCTCAGCCACGGCGTCGGCCTCTACGTCCTCACGCTCACCGGCGATCGGATCAGCGCCCTGACCCGATTCGACAACAGCGTGCTGCCCTGGTTCGGGCTGCCCCGCTCCCTCCCGAGCCGCTGACCGGAGCCGGCAGAGGCACGAGCGGGGGTGCTCAGCGGAGTTCGTACCGGATCCCGTCGGTGATCGCCTGGAGCTTGTCCGGGTTGGCCACGTTGTGGATGGCCGAGATGCGTCCTTCCGGGTCGAAGTCGAACGTCAGCGTGGCGATGACGCGGTCCGGGCCGCGGAAGACCACGCCTGGGCCTCCGTTGACCGAGGTGAGCTCGGCCCGCATCTGTCCGGGCTCGACGCCCTGGTAGCTCATCGTGCCGAGCGCGGCGAACCAGCGGGCGACGGTCTCCAGGCCGACGACCGGCTTGAGTGCCTGGCGGACCTTGCCGCCGCCGTCGGTCCACAGCGTCACACCCGGGGAGAGCAGCTCCATGAGGGTGTTGAGGTCGCCGCCCGTGGCCGCCGCGAGGAAGCGCTCGGTGACGTCGCGTCGGCGGGCGCGGTCCGCGGGGTAACGGGGTCTGCGCGCCTGGACGTGCTCGCGGGCGCGGTGCGCGGCCTGGCGGACCGCCGACTCCGAGCGCTCGACCGCCTCCGCGATCTCCCCGTAGCTGAAGGCGAAGACCTCCTTCAGTACGAAGACCGCCCGCTCCAGGGGACTGAGCGTCTCCAGGACGACCAACAGGGCCATGGAGACGGAGTCCGCCGAGGCGACGTCGTCGGCGGTGTCCGGGCCGGTGAGGATCGGCTCGGGAAGCCAGGGCCCGACATATGTCTCGCGTTGACGGCGGGTCGAACGCAGGCGCTCCATCGCCAGGTTGGAGATGATCCGCGTCAGATAGGCCTTGGGGTCGGCGACTTGGGAGCGGTCGGCCGCCGACCACTTGAACCAGGCGTCCTGTACGACGTCCTCGGCGTCGGCCGCGCTGCCGAGCAGGCGGTAGGCGACCGAGAAGAGCAGGGTGCGGTACTGCTGGAAGGCGAGCTGGTCGGGGCCGGCCTGGTGCGGCTGGATCATTTGGCGCTCCGAATCCGGGTGTAGCGGCCGCCGTGCGGCCAGAACGCGCCCATGGCGGGCATCTTCTTCATACGCGCGAAGGTCGGCCACGGCGCGGCGGTGACCGTCTCCTTGTACCTCGCCGCCCGCTCGCCGGTCAGGACGATCCGGCGCGGACGGGTGTCGGGTCGGGTGAACTGCACGACGCCGTCGTTCCGGCCCAGGCTGACGGGCGTGTGGTAGAAGCCGAACCGGAAGGGCCTGGGGTCCCTGCCCGCCGCCACCCGCAGGATCGAGAGGGCCGCGTGCACGCCGGTGGGCATGCCGCCCTGGCAGGTCCCGTGCATCACGCCGTAGCCCTGGCGGACCGCCGCCGCGTCGCCGACGGCGTAGACATCGGGGTGGGAGACCGACCGTAGAGCGCTGTCGGTGACGACACGGCCGCGCTCGTCCACGGTCAGGCCCGCGGCGGCCGCCAGGGGCGAGACGCGGGTTCCGCTGGTCCACAGCACCGCGTCCGCCGGGATCGCGGAGCCGTCGGCGAGCTCGACGCCGTCCGGCAGGACCTTGGACACCTCGACACCGGCGTGCACGCGGACGCCGAGCCGGGCGAGGCCCGCGTCCAGGTGGGCCTTGGCCCTGGGGTGCATGCCGGCGCCCGGTTCGTGCCGTCCCAGCAGCACCACCTGGAGCTCGGGGTGCCGTTCGGCGATCTCCGCGGCGGCCTCGACACCGGTGAGTCCGCTGCCTCCGACGACGACGGTCCCGCCGCCCAGCCGGGCCAGCCGGCCGGCGAGCTGGGCGGCGTTCTCCGGGCTGTCGAGGGTGTACGCGTGGTCGTCCACTCCGGGGACCGCGACGGTGTCCGCGACGCTCCCCAGGCCGTAGACGAGGGTGTCGTAGCGCAGGACCCGGTCGTCGTCGACGCGGACGGTCTTCGCCCGGGTGTCCACGGCGGTGACCCAACCGCGGACGAAGGCGGCGCCGGTGCCGTCCAGCAGCTCCCTGATGTCCATCTCGGCCGTCTCCTGGCCGGTGGCGGTCATGTGCAGCCGAAGCCGCTCGGTGAAGGTGTCGTAGGGGTTGACCAGCGTCACCCGGAGGTTCCCGCGCTTCCTGGTGCGGGCCGCGAGCTGGATCGCGGCGGCGAGTCCGGCGTAGCCGGCACCCAGGACCAGAACCTCTTGCCGTTGCGCTGTCGTCGAGTTCATCGCGCTTGCCACCGCTTTCGTATGGGTCGTTCTCGCCGTGCGGACGACCACCAGACGCAAGCTCCCCTTCCTTTCGTGACATGAGGCCGATGTGACCCGCGCCACGAGATGGCGAGCGGGATCGGCTCTCGCGGGCACTCGTGTTGCCGCTCGTTGTGCCGGCGCTTCGAGCGATTCGGCCACGGATCCCGAGCCCTTCGATCACGACCCGTTCGACCCTAACTGCCGTAACGGTCAGGCAGGTTCGATCGGAGGGTATGGAATCCAGACATGCGTCAATTTCAAGTTGACGATCGACAATCGTCAACTTAAGATTGACGCATGAGTCCACTCGACATCAGCCTCGCCGACCTGATCGCCCGACTCGACGAGGAACTTCCCGAAGCCGACGAACTGGCCCGCATCAGCGAGGCGCGTCTTCGCGCCCAGACGCTCTCCGACCTCGGAGACCAGCTCATCGACCACTACGTCAGCAAGGCCAAGCGGACCGGGGCGTCCTGGACCCAGATCGGCGACGCCATCGGGGTCTCCAAGCAGGCCGCCCAGCAACGCCACGCGCCCGCGCCCTTCGAGCGGTTCACCAACCTGAACCGGCACGGCATCGTGCTGGCGCAGGAAGCCGCCCGAACGCACAAGCACGACTTCATCGGCACCGGACACCTCCTGCTCGGCCTGCTCGGTGAACCACGAGGCCTGGCGTACGAGTTGCTGCTGGCGAAAGCCGAGTCCGAGCAGCGCGTCCGCGAGGCGATCGAGGAGGCGCTGCCGCCGGTGGGGGAGAAGGCGCTGCGAGGTCACATCGCCTTCCGACCGGAGAGCAAGGAGGCCATCGAGCAGGCGCGCCACGCGTCGGCCGACCTCGGCCACGACCGGGTCGGCACGGAACACATGCTGCTGGGCCTGATCCACGCCGAGGAGAGCACGGCCGGGCGGGTCCTGCGCACCCTCGGCTTCACACCGGAGGAACTGCGCGAGACGGTCAGGGCCGAGGCCGCCGCACGGCCCGCCGCGCACGACGAGCGGTAGGGACTCCGTCCGCGGTGTTCGCGGGGGTCAGGCAGGCGGAAGCGGTCCGGCCTTCGCGACGGTGCCGGTCCACCAGTCCGGTTGATCGGATGCCTGCCAGAGGACCTCAAGCCGGCGGCAGGTGAATTCCTCCGCCTTCCGGAGGAGGGCCGTCTGCGCGAGGTCCGGCTCGGACGAGGACGGAGGATCGGCGAGTGCGCCGTCCGCGATGCCGACTGGTCCGGTGAAGTAGACGGCGTACCGCCATCCGTCCGGAGTCCGGTACAGGACGAGATGCGTAGGTGTCCCGAGGGTGCGCCAGTACGGCTTCCGGTTCCTTGCCATACCGGCACGGTACTGCTCCTGGTCGGACTCACCGCGGCGCTGGTCCACGGCCGCCCACCCCGCGGATGCCTTCACGCGACGCCCGAAGCGGCTGATGCCGGTGTCAATTCCTTTGCGTGACCGAGCAGTTCACCCCTAGCGTGCAAGCGCAGAGGAACAGGGACGGTGCGACCGGGCAGCGCGCCACACGAACGAGGAGCAACCGCCGTGGGAACCATGGTCTCGGTCAGGGGTTGGCTGGAGTGTGACGACCAACAGCTCGCCCAGATCAAGGAGATCGTGGAAGCGGACGATCCGGAGCGCACCTACAGCGGGGGCTGGGCGTTCCCTCCTCGGCAGTACAACTACGTGAAGTGGGCCTTCTATGGAGGTAACATCCGCGCGGTGGCCCTCGACTGGTTCGAGGAGAGGCTTCGTCAGATCGCCCGGATCCCGGCTTCCGACCCGGATGAGGAGTACGACGAGAGGCCCCGGGGGCTGTTTCTGCTCAGCCACGACGTCGACGGCATGAGCGAGTGGCGCGTCTGCGACGGCGGCCTGGTGATCGGCGTCCCGGACGGTGATTACCACTATCTCGACGCGTAGCCGGATCACGATGCGTCAGGAAGGTGCGGATCCGCTGGTGACGGTGGACCAGCGGCCCCCGGCCACCGAGCACACCGTCAGACCCCGGTTGCGGGTGTCGCCGTACTCGTCGAAGGCGACACGGCCGGTGACACCGTCGAAGTCGAGCCGGGACACGGCCTGTCGCATCTTCGCCCGGGCGCCCTGGGGCAGAGTGCCGCCGTTGTCCTTCACGAGGGACTTCACGGCCTCGATGAGGCTCCAGGTCGCGTCGTAGGCGTACGGTCCGTACCAGTTGGCCGTGTCCTCGTACCCGGCCTCGTCGTACCGGGTGACGAAGTCCGATCCGCCCGCCAGATCCTCGGCGGCCACGCCGATGTTGACGGCGAGGTCGCCCGCGGTCTTCGGACCGGAGGTGACGTATCCCTCGGTGAGGATGCCGTCGCCGCCCATCAGGGGGATGTCGGCTCCGGCCTCCTTGAGCTGCTGGGAGAGCGGCCCCGCGGTGTCGTAGTAGCCCCCGAAGTACACGGCGTCGGCGCCCGATCCCCGGACGCTCGCGGCCAGGTCGGAGAACTCGGTGCCGCCGGGATCGACCTGCTCCGCGCCGACCACGGTTCCGCCGAGCTTCTCGAACTCGGCCGTGAACCCGGAGGCGAGACCGGTGCCGTACACGCTCTTGTCGTCGACGACGTACACCTTGCTCTTCCCGGCCTCGGTGTGGAGGTAGCGGGCGGCGAACGGGCCTTGGTCCACGTCCGTGGCCACCGTACGGAAGTACGTGTCGTACGGGCGGGACTTGGTGCCGGCGGCCCAGTCGGTGCCCAGCGTCAGCTCGGGAGCGGTGTTGCCCGGTGAGACGCTGACCAGGTCCGCCTGGTCCAGAGGGGCCACGAGCGTCCGGGCCACGCTGGAGTTCAACGGCCCGACGACACCGAGCACCTTCGCGTCGGACACGAAAGCGGCCGCGTTCTGCCCGCCCTTGACGGGGTCGGACGCGTCGTCCAGGGTCTTGATCTCGAACTTCACCCCGGGCACGAGCCGCTTCTGATTCGCGGTCTTGACCGCGAGTTCGGCGGAGTTCCGGATGCCGAGGCCCATCGGGGACATTCCTCCGGTGATCGGAGCGTCCACTCCGATGACCACCGTCACGGCGGCCGCCGAGGCACCGCCGCCGGGCGCCCCGTCGTCGCCGGACTTCTTGTCGTCTCCCGAGAGGGTCCAGGTCAGGACGGAGCCGGCCGCGAGCGTGGCCAGTGCCGCGCCCAGGACCACGGAGCGTCGGGTGAGGGCGCGCGCCCGTACGGGCGTCCGCTCGTCCTTCTCGATCCCGGCCGTCGTCCCCAGCGTGACCACGTCCTCGGTCGGGGGCACGGGCGCGGGGACGGACGGCGGATCGGTCGGCCGGTCCGGAACAGGGGTCTCGTCCGGCACATGGGCCTCGTCCGGAACCGGGGCCTCGTCCGTGACGGGGGTCTCGTCCGTGACGGGGGTCTCGTCCGGGACGGGCGGGTGGTCCGGTACGTCCGGAACGGGGATCCGGGGGTCGGCCGGGGACGCTCCGGAGTCCAGCACCGTGGGCTCGTGCGGCGTTCCCGGCGCACCAGGCCCTCCGGCCGTGGGAGGCCTACGGGGCTTCGGGGGCGCGGAAGGCGGCGCGTGCTCCGTAGCCGCGTCCGCGACGGAATCACGCCCGGCTTCCGGGCCGGCCTCGGGCCCCGGCTCCCGCTCCACGGCCACCTCGTCCCGCGCCGGCAACGAACGCAGCACCGACGCCAGCATCCCGGCGGCTTCGGCGGCGCCCACCCGCTGCTCCGGATCCTTCGTGAGCAGCGCCTCCAGTACGGGCGCCAGCGGGCCGGCGTGGACCGGCGGGCGGTGCGGCCGCGTGAAGACGGCGACGGCCAGGGCGTGGAGCCCTTCCGCCTCGAACGGCGGCTGCCCCTCGACGGCGTGGTAGAGGGTGGCGCCGAGCGCCCACAGGTCGTTGGCGGGCGTCGGACGCTTGCCCTCCAACTGCTCCGGCGCCATGTACTGCGGCGTACCGATGACGATCCCGCTGTGACTCAGCTTGGTCGTGGCGTCCGCGAGGTGCGCGATGCCGAAGTCGGTGAGGACGACCCGGTCCTTGGTCAGGAGCACGTTGTCCGGCTTGATGTCGCGGTGGACGATCCGCGCCTCGTGCGCCTCGGCGAGGGCGTCGAGCATGGCGGCGCCGATCTCGGCCACCCGCCGAGCGGGCAGCCGGCCCTGCCCGCGGATCGCGGCGGCCAGCGACGCGCCGCGGATGAACTCCATGACGATCACGGGGGCGCCCTGGTGCTCCACGACGTCATGGATCGTGATGATTCCGGGATGGCTGAGAGTCACCGCGGCGCGGGCCTCGGCGGCGAAGCGCCCGAGCAGGGTGGCGCGGTCGCGTTCCTCCATCCCCGGCGGGAAGAGGATCTCCTTGACGGCGACCTCGCGTCCGAAGAGCTGCCGGTCCAGGCCACGCCAGACCCGGCCCATACCGCCCTGGCCGACGCGTTCGACCAGCTCGTAGCGGCCGGCGATGAGTTCGGGATTCTGCTCGGTCACGCGCACACTCTAGGTGCTGTTGTGCCGTTCGTGTGAAGGAAAGATGGCTTGATCGTGCCCCTGGGGGCGAGGTGGGGTGGAAGGGCGGGCGGCGGTCGCGGGCCGTGGAGTTGGTGAGGGCGCGTGGCGCTCGCTTCCTCGGCGCGGACCCAGCCTCCGGCCGGGGCCCGGAGCATGCCGGCCGAGCCGGGTTCGTTCCGCCCGGGCCGTCCGGCGATGACCTCCGCCACACCCGTTTGTCCTTCCGATGCGGCCTCGCGCATGTGAAGCTGCTGGATCGTATGAACCATGAACCACCGGTCGGTCGGGGTGCGCCCCGTATGTGCCGGTGAGGGCAGAGAGGATGGCTGCATGTCGACTGCGAAGCGTCGGTACAGCCTGACGTGGACCGATCCGGACGGTGCGCCGCAGGCCTCCGCGGGTCGCTACGACAAGCGTTCCGCCACGCGGCGCCGCCGTGCGCTGGAGGCGGTCGGCTGCACCCGTGTCGAGGTCGTCGTGGTCGAGCCCGGGGAGCTCCCCGAGCCGGCGATCTGACCCGCGCCCCTCGGCGCCCGCACCGGGCGCTCCGACGGCCCGTCGAGGACAGCTCCTAGAGCAACTGCTTGCGGACCAGGTGGCTGAAGGCGAGCCAGCCCGGGAGTACCGGAAGCCAGAAGGTGAGCAGTCGGTGCAGCAGCACCGCCGAGAACGCGGTCGCCGCCGGCAGCCCCGCCAGGGTGAGGGCGCTGGCCCAGAGCCGTCTCGACGCCCCCGATACCGCCGGGCGTCGGAATGGCCGAACCCGCGGCGCTGCCCACGAGATAGGCGAAGGCCAGGGGTGCGAAGCCGAGCGAGTGGCCGAACGCCCGTACCGAGGCGTCCAGGCAGGCGATGTAGGAGAGATTGAGCAGCAGGATGCCGCCGAATCCGGTGATCAGCTTGGTGGGCCGCTGGAGCAGATCGAGCAGACGCGGCAGGACGCCCGAGAACAGCGCTCGTACCCGCGTGGTGGCGAATCTGCGGAGCCGCGGAACGGCGGCGACCGCCAGCACGAGCGCGGCGACGGCGAGCAGCGCGCCGATCACCAGGGTCGCGCTCGACGGGGAGAACAGGGTGGTGTCCTGAGTGCCCGTCGCATAACCGAAGGCGAGCAGGAGCACCACATGGCCGACGCCACCCGCCAGTTGGGAGGCGCCCACGCTCGCCACCGCGAACCCGGGCCGCACCCGGTTGCGTTGCAGGAAACGGGTGTTGAGCGCGATACCGCCGACGGCCGCCGGAGCGAGCGCGAACGACGAGGCGAGCTGGGCCAGGACGGTCCGGCCGAACGGGATCCTCTCCGGGACGAAGCCGAGCAGGCTCATCGCCGCCGCCACATAGGTCAGGGCGGAGAAGGCCAGCGCGACCACGACCCAGGTCCAGTTGGCCTGTTCGACGAGCGCGCCGAAGTCGAGCGTGACCAGTTGGGAGAGCAGATAGCCGGCGACGGTGACACCGCCGACGAGGGTGATCAGTGTGCGCGGCCTGATCCGCTCCAGCCGGGCCGGGGCGACGGCGGCCTGCGGGCGGATGAGCAGCACCTGCCGGCGGATCCGGGCGAGATCGTCGTCCTCGTGGGTGTCCTCCGACGTGCTCTCGTCCGCGGCATCGACGGCCCGTGAGAGTTCCTCGTGCTCTCGTTCCGTACGTTCCTTGGCGAGCCGGCGGAGCGTGGCCCGGGTGGAGCGGCTGAGCGCGATCGGCTGGAGCATCGGCAGGCTGCCGGCGACGGCGTCGGGGCCCAGGATCCGCGTCGCGGAGGCGACCGAGCGCTCGGGGCCGATCCGCAGGGCGAGCGTCGTGAGCAACTGGGCCGTGTCCAGGCGCAGCAGGATGTCCCCGGCGGCGATCTCGCCGCGGCCCAGTTCGGTGACGTGGACGGCGCCGGAGTCGTCCACCAGCAGCGCGTCCCCGGTCAGCCGCCGGTGCGCGATGCGCCGCGCGTGGAGTGTGCGGACCTGCTCCCAGATCCCGTCCAGGACCCTGTCGTCGATCTCCTCGTCGGCCAGCAGGTCCAGGGGGCGTGCCTCGATGTGCTCGTGGACGAGCATCACCGCGTCGGGGCCGAGCTCGTAGGCGCCGATCAGCCGCGGCGTACGCGCTCCCGCCGAGGCCGCCGCGTACGCCAGCAGCGTCTCCTGCTCCATCGTCTGGCGCAGGGACTGCAGACTGCCGCGCTCACTGATCGGGCGCATCACCAGGTGACGCCAGGCGCGGTGCATGAAGTCCTGGGCCTGCTGCTCCCGGTCGACGACGGTGACGTCGAGCGGCGGGCCGTCCTCGCGTTCGACGCGGTACCGGCGGCCACGCTCGGCGGGGGAGGACTCGGGACCGTCGGCCAGCCGCCGGGCGGTGACCGCCGTCAGGCCGGCCCGCCGCAGCGCCGCCGGCAGCGAGAGGGCGGTGGGTCGCACGTTCGGTGACCCGACCACGTAGACCGTGCCGCAGCCGACGCTCCAGCCGATCAGCAGAGTGAGCACCACGGAGGACAGCGTGGCGTATCCCCCGGCCAGCATCGCGAAGGCGTTCAGTACGAGCACCGCCCACAGCACCGCCCGCCAGCGGGGGCGCCGCGCCATGCCCACCGCCGTCATGAAGGCGACGGCCGGGGCGGCGTATCCGTGCACCGGGTCGGTGATGCCGCCGTCGGGTGCGGCCCGGGTGAGCGCGTCGTGGACGGCGAAGGGCGCGAGGGTCGTCACCCACAGGCCGGTGCCGAGGGCGACGGCGTGCGCGAGGACGGCGGCGAGCACTCCGTCAGGGACGCGCGCGCCGTCCCGCCGGATCAGCCGTTCGACGGCGAACACGACCGGGACGAGAAGCAGGGCCAGGTTGGCGGGGGGGCCGAGGAAGCCGGTCAACAGGCGGGACGTGTGGGTCGTGGTGCGCGAGACGTCGTGCTCGACACCGGACGTGGTGGCGTGCGCGCCCCAGGCCACGATGAGAAGCAGGGCGATGCCGAGCACGCCTATGAGGAGGCGCAGCAGGTCGTCAGGACGGCGGGACCGGGCCGCGAGCGGAGGCTCTTCACCGCCGATCCGGTCCTCGGTGCGGACCGTGGGCGACTTCAGGCTCGGTCGGTTCAACTGTTCGGCCTCAACGGTCCGGTGACGTCCTCTCGCGTACGGCTCGTCCTCACCGGACCGCCCCCTTTTGCCCGGCATACCCTACCCGCGCTCCTCGACGTCATGGTCGACTCCGCGGCAGGGGCGAGCGCCGGTGGATCAGGCGTCGGCGCCCGGGCCGAGGTAGTCGACCGTCGTCCGCGTCGCGTGCGGGGCGAGCAGCTCCTGGAGTTCGGCTGCCGAGGTCGTGAGGAGGTGGCCGTCGCGGCCGGCGTGCAGCGTCTCGAGGATGAACGCGACGTGGGTGGAGTCGTGGGTGACACGGGTGCGGTGCGCGTCGCGGTGGTTCCAGTGCCGGGTGAGGACGCCGGTGGTGTCGGCGTAGACGACCTCGCCGGGGCGGGGGTTCTCGACGGTGTCGGGCTCGCCGAGCGGGGTGAAGGTCTCGCCGCCGTCGGCATGGCGGATCTCGACATCACCGGTGACGTGGTCGAGGTCGAAGGCCCCGGCGGGCAGCCCGTGGCGGACGGAGACGACGTTGTACGAGTCGACGGCCGCGTTGATACGTGGCAGCGCGCCCTTCTTGGCGAGTCGGCGGCCGAGGGCGTCGACGCTGGGCCGGGTGCGGCGCGGGTTGGTGCCGAAGGAGCGGTAGGCGGTGTGCCATGCCTCGATGCGCGGATCGCTCTCGTCGGCGGGAGCCCAGGAGGCGTCGGCGAGCTGCCGCTCCAGCTCCTCGACGGCGGTGCTGGTGGCGGGCCACGGTTCGTCGCCGCGCAGGCCGGTGGCGGTGACGACGGCGATGAGCGAGTCGGGGAAGTCGGCGGCGACGGCGGGGCTGATGCGGAAGATGGTCATCCGGGGGTCCGTTCCGAGTGGAGGCCGAGATGGAAGTGATGGACGCGATGGACGCGATGGAAGTGAAGTGATGGAAGGTATGGACGCGACGGAAGTGGCGGTGCCCGAGGGGTGCGGTCAGGGTGTCCAGGGCCCGATGCGGTCCAGGCGGCGGAGCTGCTGTGTCGCGGTGGGTGCGTCCAGGCCGGTGCCGCGTTCGGTGAGCCGGCGGGCGGTGTCGGTGCGCTGCTCGACGGGCTTGTGGTCGTCGTACTTGAACTTCGCGCGCACCGCGGTGACGTCGAGGCGCAGGCCGCGGATGCCGGTGAGCATCCGTCCGTAGGGAGGCCGGCCGGGTTCGATGGGGGCGTGGTCCCCCTCGGGCTGGAAGTGGGCCATCTGGCGGCGCAGCAGTTCGGCCTTGGCCTCGGGTTCGTCGACGATCGCCGCCCGGCAGGTGAACTGGACGGCCGCGTAGTAGCTGGTGGGGACACCGTCGGTGGGCGGGATGCCGGGCTGGGCGCGCCAGGGTCCGGGGACGAAGGCGTAGTCGCCGCTCACGGAGAACGTGACGTTCGGATCGGCCTCGATCGCCTTCCAGACGGGGTTGGGGCGGGCGAGATGGACGAGCAGGCACGTGTCGTCGACGACGAAGTGCGTGGGCACGACGGCGGGTGCCTGTCCGGTGAGGCCGTTGACGCTGAGGATGCCGAAGTCGTGGCCGTCGGCGATCCAGGTCCGCCATTCGGCGTCGTCGAGGGCGGCGTCCCAGGGCTGGATGAACATGCGGGTCCTTCCGGACGCGTACGGGATCAGGTGAGGGCGAGTAGGCCGACGGCCACGGCGGCGGTGCCGAGCCCGACGAGCTGTCCGCGATGGATCCGCTCGGCGAGCACACCGCGGGCGAGCAGGACGGTGCCCGCCGGGTACAGGGCGGTGATCACGGCGACTACGGCCAGGTCGCCGCTGCGGGCGGCGAGCAGGAACAGCAGATTCGCCACCGAGTCCAGCACACCGGCGGTCATCGACATCGCGTACGCGGGCTTCTCCGAGCCCAGCCGGCGACGCGCCAGTCCGGCCGCCGCGAGGACGACGGCGGAGGAGACCGCGCGTCCGACGACGAGTGGTCCGACGCCGCTGTCCGAGGGCGCCTGGTGCAGGAACACGAGCTGCAGCGCGATCGCGGCCCCGGCGCCGAAGGCCAGCAGCAGCGCGGTGCGCGACGGCCGCGTGGTCCCGGTGCCGCCTCCGGCGCTGACCAGGACGACCGCTGCCAGTGCCAGCGGCAGCCCGATCAGCCCGGCCGGGCCCAGGTCCTCGCCCTGCACCATCCCGACCCCGGCCGGCAGCAGGGCCGAGACCAGCGCGGTGAGGGGCGAGAGGACGTTCATCGGGCCGATCGCCAGGGTGCGGTACAGCAGGGCGAACGCGGCGGCCGACGCGAGACCGGACGCCGCGCCCCAGGCGAGTGTCGCGGGGGAGAAGGAGGCGCCGAGGAAGGGCCACAGCAGCAGTTCGACGGTGAGCGAGGCCGGGGCGGCGATCATCACGGTGCGCAGGACGTGGGCCTTGCGGGCGCCGAGGCCGCCGAGGAAGTCGGCGCATCCGTAGGCCAGGGAGCTGCCCAGGGCCAGCAGCAGAGCGATCACGGGTACATCCCTTAACATCAATGGAACGACTACACCGTACAACGCACCGACCGACTCGTGTCAACCGAACGACCGTGTGGTGCAGTGAAATGAACGCGCCGCCAGGAGGGGAGACCGATGACCGAGACCGATGCGGCCCTGCGGACGCTCGCGCAGAACGTCAGGGCCGCCCGCACCCGCGCCGGGCTGTCCCTGGACGAGCTCGGCCGCCGCGCCAAGGTCAGCAAGGGCGCCCTGGTCGGTCTGGAGAAGGCCCAGGGCAACCCGAACTTCGCCACCCTGGTCCGCCTCGCCGACACCCTCGGCATCTCGGTGTCCGCCCTCATGGAAGGACCGACCGAAGGCCGTGTCCGCGTGGTGAGCGCCGATGCCGTCATGCCCCTGTGGGCCGGGGAGAAGGGCAGCGAGGCGCGGCTGATGCTGACCACCTCGGGACCCGCCCCGGTCGAGGTGTGGCGCTGGAAGCTGGAACCGGGCGACGAATATCCCAGTCACCCGCATCAGGCGGGCGTCGTGGAGACCGTCAGCGTCACGGCCGGACGGATGGTGCTCGTCGTGGACGGCACGGAACACGCCCTGGAGACCGGCCAGACGGCCACCTTCGACGCCGACACCCCCCACACCTACCGCGGATCGGGTGACCGGACCTGTCACCTGATCATGACCGTTCACATTCCGCCGGTTCCCGGCTCCACGGGGTGACGTGCTGCCCGGACCGCCGGGCGGAAGCGTCGTCCCACAGGGGGGCCGGGCGGCAGGCTCGGCACCCGCGGGGTCGTGGCGTCGGAGAGGCCTGTGCCGAACCCCGGTGTGAGGCGCCGCGCCGGCGGGGCCGGCCCCCGCGGAACCCCGGATTCAGGCGCTGCGCCGCGGTTTGCGCGCCGCCGTCTTCTTGGCCGGCTTCTCGGCAGGCTGCTTCTTCGCCGTCCTCGCGGTCGCCGTCTTCTTCGCCGCGCTCTTCTTGCCCGCGGTGCCCGCGGTCTTCTTGCTCGCGGCCTTCTTCCTGGGCATGTCGTGGACGGTGGCGTCGTCGCCCCGGGACTTGCGGGCCTTGGCCACGGACTCCTTGAGCGCCGCCATGAGATCGACGATCTGCCCCGGCGCCTCCGCGGGCTCCTCGGCCGTGGGCGGTTCACGGTGCTCGCGCTTCGCGTCGATGAGCTGCTCCACCGCCTCGGTGTACCGGTCGGTGAACTCCTCGCCCTCCAGATCGTCGCGGGTCAGCCGCTCGATGAGCTGCTCCGCCTGGGTGATCTCGGCGTCGGTGAGTTCGATCTCCTCCGGCCTCAGTTCCGCGGGGTCGCGGATCTCGTCGGACCAGCGCATCGCGTGCAGCACGATGACGTTGTCGCGGACCCGGAGCAGACCCAGCCGCTCACGACCGCTCCAGGCGTACTTCGCCACGGCCACCTTCGACGACCGCTCCAGGGCCTTCCGAAGGAGCGTGTACGGCTTGACGGCCACGTTGCCGTCCGGCTGGAGGTAGTAGCCGTCGCCGATCTGGATCGGGTCGATGGAGTCCAGCGGCACGAACGCCTCGATCTCGATGGCCTTCGCGGTCGGCAGCGGTATCTCCCGCAGCTCCTCGTCGAGCACCGGGATGATCGTGTCCTTGCCCCACTGGTAGCCCTTGCCGATCTCGGACTGCGCGACCTCGCGGTTCTCGATCTCGCAGATCTTGCGGCTCCGCACCCGCCCCATGTCCTCCAGGTGGACCTGGTGGAAGTGGATGCTGTGGTCCTCCCGGGCGTTGACCACGTGGATCGGCACGGTGACCAGGCCGAAAGAGATGGCGCCGGACCACACGGTTCGGGGCATGGGGGACCTCCGCGACAGGAGCCGAGGATTTCGGCTCTGCAGGCGCACTCAGGGGTGGACGATCGCGGAACGGACGGCTGCACGCCTCCCGCGGTCTCGACCGTCGGCGAGCTCACGCCGTGACCCCACAGCGTGCCTGCGCACCACGCTACGAGGGGGAGGCTGCCTGTGCCACTCACGTCGGCGACGGCGGTGCTCTCGCCGGCACGCAGGTCAGAGGCCCTGCCGACCGAGCGGGCGGCGCCCACGGCCGAGGACGGCCCCGCCCCGCCGCCGTGGCGTCCGGCGGCTAATCTGCACATCGGGATCTTGCCTCACCGGTCCGCGGCACGGGTGCGGCAACCGACGACGAGGAGATCAGCCATGACGACGACCGCCCGCGCCACCGTGCAGCACGAAGACGAGCGGATACGGGTCACCCGCTGGGATTTCGAGCCCCAGGAGAGCACCGGCCGCCACGTGCACGAGTACGACTACCTCGTCGTCCCCGTCACCGACGGGCACACCGACGTGATCACCCCCGACGGCACCGTCACCACCGCGCAACTGCGCGCGGGCGAGTCCTACACGCGTCCGGCCGGCGCGGAACACGAAGTCGTCAACGCCGGCACCGCCGCGCTGGCCTTCGTCGAGATCGAACTGAAGCAGCCGGCCTCCGAAGCCGGCGAATAGGCCGAGCACCCGGTGCCCCGCGCGGCTACGGTACGGCGATGACCCGAACCCGTCGTCCGGCCCCCGCGAGGATCGCCACTCCCACGGCCACTGACGGCGTCGTCTCCATGTCGACCACGGCCTTCTTCCACGATCCGCTGTGGGGCCCGGCCTTCCCCGACACCTCGGGACGCCCCGGGTGTGCGGCGGCCACGCGGCGCCCGGCCCCGGCTCGTTGACCGGCGAGCCCCGCGAGTCCGATGGCGCGGACCGGGAGCCGGACGAGCACATCCGGTTCGCGGCCTACCTCGTCCAACTGGATCAGGTCGCCGAAGCGGACGAGATCGACCTGGTCTGCCATGTGCTCAGCGACCCGGACCGGACGATGGCCCAGTCCGCCGTGGTGCGGCACGTGGACCGGCGAGCCGAGGACCTTCACCTCGGGCCCGCCTACGAGGCTTGGGTACGGGCGATGGCCCAAGCCGCCGGCGACCGTCCCTTCCTGATCCGCCGCCTGGAGGAGTGGTCGCTCTTCCGCGCCGTCAGGCTCGGCCTGCGAAGCACCGCCTCCGGAAGTGTCCGGCTCGGTCAGGTCAGAGGCCGCCGGTGTTGAGCAGCCTGTTGGGGGTGTCGGAGCGGACCCCGTGCAGGACGCCGGTGGTGGCCGTGTGGTCGAGCCAGACGTGGACCTCGCGGGCCGTGGCGTGGGGGTGCGCCGACAGGTACAGCGCGATCACGCCGGTCGCGTGGGGCGCGGCCCAGGACGTCGCCCCGTCGTTCTCCGTGGTCGTACCGCCGCCGGCGAGGGCCGCGGTCACCTTCTGGCCGGGCGCGTACAGGTCCACGCATCGCCCGTAGCCGGAGCCGTAGGAGCCGCTGTCGGTCCAGGGGCGGTCGTTCGGGGTGGAGGCCGCCACGACGATGGTCCCGGGGACGCCGGCCGGGGAGTGCTTGCAGGCGTCGTCGTGGAAGTTGCCGGCCGACACCACCGTCGGGATGCCCGCGTCGACCATCTTCTTCACCGCGGACTCCAGGGTCGCCGACCGGTGGGCGAGGTTGAGGGACATGTTCACCACCGCGGGCTTCTGCGCGTGCGCGGTGACCCACTTGACCGACTTCACCAGGGCCGCCTCGGCCGCCGCCGCGGAGCCGCCGCCCGAGCTCTCGCAGACGATGCCCTGGACCCGTACGAGATCCGCCTTGGGCGCCACCCCGTACTTCTTCCCGCCGATGATGCCCGCGACGAACGTGCCGTGACCGGTGCCCGCCTCGCTGAAGCAGTCCCCGGAGTCCCGCGCTCCGACGAAGTCGGCGCCGAGGTGGGCGCGACCGCCGAACTCCGCGTGGGCGATGTCCAACCCGGTGTCGATGACGTAGACGTGGACGCCCTTGCCCGTCGCGGTGGTGGTGAGCTTCCCGTTCAGGGGCCGCGACCGCTGGTCCAGGATGTCGAGGTTCCACGGCACATGCCGGGTGGTGGGTGCCGCGGCGGTCAGCGCGGTCTTGGACGACGTCCCCGAGTCACCGCCGGACGTCGGCGCCCATCCGGACGAGGCCTTGCCCGCATAGGGCGCCACGTCCCCGCCCGAGCCCTTGCCGTCCGCCGCTCCACCACCACAGGCCGAGGCCCCGAACACCGCCGCCAGAGCCACCACCACAAGCCCGGCCTTCGTCACGTTCCGCGTCACGATTTCCCCCGTTTCCCTGCCACGTACACAGTCAGCGCACAAGACGACCACAGGGGGCGGGCGGTTCCGGCGGGCCAGGGGCGGGTGGAACCGCCCCGCTCCGACGGCGAGGCAAGGCCCCTCCGCCGGAACAGCCGACGACGCTCAACGAGCCCAACCTTGGATGTTCGAGCCCGACTCGTAGGAGTCGAACACGGCGCGGCCGGCGACGACACCGGCACGTGTGTAGAGGAAGGCGTCACCGGACAGGTCGTGCCCGTACTCCCTGCGGTCCAGCCGGTAGAGCGCCCACGACAGTTGTTCGGCAAAACCACAGACCCGGTACAACGGAGACCGGGCAAGCCTCGCGGTCAGTGCATCAGCAAGGAGTTCGGAGTCGGGGTCGGATGCCGGGGGCCTGCAGTCCTCGATGAGTTGCCAGAAGGCGTCCTCGTTCATGCGGGCCAGATCATGAGGGCTGCGAGGGCGACCGTTCCGAGGTAGATGTATCCGCGCTTGCCATGGCAAGTGGCCACGGCCCGGGACCTCGATGCCCCCTCACTGCAGGGCTCCTGCGCGGCGGCCCTCGGTGAGCAGCGTTTCCACCAGTTGCGATTTCACGCCCGGTGCCAGGAACGTGAGGGGTTTGGCGGTCTGGTTCCGGTGGATCTCCATGCGGTGCCCTGCCATGTAGAGGTCCACGACCGTTGTCTGCTGGATACCGGTCACGTCGCTCCAGGCCACGGAATCGGTCACCCGGCCGAAGCGGTTGGTCATGGCCACCCCTTCCGCCAGGAGGTAGCACCGGTTCATGCCGAGCCGGGCGGTCAGCAGACGCCATCCGAACGTCACGGTGTAGACCGCGATCACCACCGCCGTCGTCCAGGCGAGGTTCCCGTCGACCTGGTCGGGGGTGAACACGGTGAAACCGGCCATGAAGACCCAGGCGATCAGCAGGAATCCCCGGAGTATCTGCAGCAGGGTGCCTGCCAACGGGGTCATGAGGGCGTAGTCCCTTCGGATCGGACCGAGGCCCAGTCCGGACACGCGAGTGCGCACGATTCCCCCATCAGCCAGATCCTCCGAGCCCTGACGTGCGGTCGGCAAGGCAGGGCATACCCCTGCGCACGAGGGATCGAACAGGCTTGACCTGGATCGTGCCGGCCGGTCCCGGCGCACGGGCACGGAGGCGGGACCGGCCGACGCGGTCGTCTCGGGCATCACCGTGTACGAGGCTGCCGTCTTCCCGCTCACGCCCGCAAGTACCGTTCCGCAGCCACCGACGGAACAGGTCGTAGACCCGGCTCCAGGGTCCGTATTCGACAGGGGCGTCCCTCCATGGAACCGCTCGCGGCATCCCGATCCACGCTGCCTCCCTCACCCGGCGTGCGGGCGTTGTCGCTCAGTACCTACGGCGGGCGACAGAACACCGTCAAGTAGGCAGTACGGAAAGGCCGAGTCGGTGCACACCGGTGCTTGACGATCAATTGGAGCCTCTGGACGAGGACTTGGTGCCTACCAGAAGGTGCGGGTGACCCTGTCGGGCAGGTGACCCTGTCGCTCTGTCTCTCGGAGTACCGCCGCTGCCGCGGTCAGGAATGCCCGGTGGAGTTCCGGGTTCGGATCGGGGTTCTCGACGGTTCCGACGTTCTTGTCGAGGCGGGTCTCGCCGAGGGGGATGCCTTCCGGTGTGCAGGGGCGGGCGAGCGTTTCCCCCGGGTCGATCAGGAGGTGCCCGGTCGCGCCTTCTATGGATTCCCAGGCGTAGACGGTTCCCGCTTCGAGGGAACGGGTCTTCCTGCACGCCAGCGAGGCTGTCACGGGGATGTCCTCCGGTTCGTACGGGTCAGCAATGCGATCGTCCGAAGCCTAGTTACAGCCGTCCGCCGTGGGGCCCTCGCGCTCATGAGCTCTGACCATCGGCCGTGTCGCGCAGAAGTTCACGGACTCCGCGAACAGGGCGGTAGCCGAAGGCGTTCGCGGCGGCGGTCGAGTCGTAGACCCGGTCCAGGCGATCGGGCACCGGCCATCCTCGGTCACGGAACGCCTCGACGACGCCCGGAGCCCGACGGGCGAGGACGGCGGTCGCGTCACGGTGAAGGGAGAGGCAGTCCTCTCGGCGGAACGGGTGTGGTCCGGAGATGTTGAACGTGCCGGTCACGGACGGGTCCGTCGCGGCCAGGACACCCGCTGTCGCGACGTCGGTCACGTCGACGGCCCGGTGCAGCAAGTGCCCCGCCAGCACGGGCAGTGGCTCCGGAAAGCATCGCGCTATGCGGAGCGTGACCGAGGAGACGCCGCCGGCGGCGATCAGGTCCTCGGCGGCCAGCTTGGTCTCGTCGTAGATGTCCCGGGGGAGCGGGGTGAGTTGCTCGTCCACCCAGACCGCACGGTCGGTGGGCACCAGGGCATGGCCGTAGACGCTGGTACTGCTGATGTAGAGGACACGCCGGACGCCGAAGTGGGCCGCGTCGTCGAGGAGTTCCGCCGTCACGCCGACGTTCACGGCGCGGAACTCTTCGTCGGCCACGCGCCCGACGTGCGGGGCGTGGAGCGCGGCGGCATGGACCAGGACGTCGGCCGACCGCAACAGGCTCCGCCGCGCGCGGCGAACTCGTAGATCCGCGACAGCAGTTGTCCAACGGCCCGGCACCCGGTCCAGGCCGTGGACCACCCAGCCGGCCGCGTCGAAAGCCGCGGCCAGAGCCGACCCGACCCGGCCCGAACTCCCCGTGATCGCGACAACCCCGCCAGGACCACCCTCCCGCTGCCCCAAGCGCATCCCCAGATTGTGCGTCAGACCCGTGCGGTCGTCACCGGTTCTCCGGAAGCGGGTCGGAGAAGTGCCAGCCCTCGGCGAGCAGGTCGTCCACCGCCGCCACCGCGGTGCGCAGCCGCTCCTCGGGGCTGCCGGTGACCAGCAGGAACCGGCGGCCGGTGCGCTCCAGTTCCTCCCGGAACCGGCCCGTCATCCACGGACGCAGGTGCGGGCCGTCACGCAGGCCGTCGTCCTCGAAGGGCACGCCCTCGTGGTCGGTGAGCAGGTACAGGTGGCGCCGGGTACGCTCGGCGACGGTTGCCACCTCGGGGCAGGGCGCTCCCAGATAGCGCTCGTGCCAGATCGCCGTGGCGAACGAGTCGGTGTCGCAGAAGAGCACCGGGGAGCCGCGGCGGGCCGCCCGTTGCTCGTCGTCGTCCTGGCGGCGGGCGATGACGGGGAACTCCTCTGAGGTGAACTCCACTTCGCTCCAGTCGGCACCGGGATCGGTGGCGCGCAGGGCGGCGAGCTTCTCCTCGCTGAACGCGCGGCCGTACTCGGGCACCCAGCCGGTGTCCGCCCAGACACCGCCGCGCGCACGGTAGTGGGCGGCCAGCGCCCGCGAGAGGGTGGTGGTTCCGGTGGACTCCGCGCCGAGGACGACCACGCGCCGGGTGAGCGCCGCGCGTACCCCCGGGCCGAGAAACGTCCAGCAGCCCACCGGATCCTTGCGTACGGCCGTGCCGGAGACGGGGTACGTGGTCCGGTCGAGGTCCACGCTGACCTCCGCCGCCCCGAACCGACGGGCCAGCTCGGTGCCGTACGACTCGGAGGTGAACACGGCGTCCACCGGATCCGGGACGGCCGAGCGGAAGACCGCCATGTGGGCGTCCCACACCGCGGGGTCGTGCAGGTCGACCGCGTGGTCGTCGACGGCGCCGACGACCTCGGCCTCCGGGTGGGCCTCCCGCATCCACGCCACCCGGTCGGCGAGCGGCACCGACTCCACGGAGGCGGCGCAGACGAGGACGGTCAGCCGGTCGCACCGCGCGAGGGCGGTGCGGACGAGGTGGTGGTGGCCGGCGTGCGGCGGATAGAACTTGCCCAGGACCAGGCCGTGTCGGTACGGGCGGGCGACGGCGTTCACGCGGCCACCACCGTCGCGGAACGGGAGCCGGCCGCCACGAGGGTGCGCCGCCAGCCGAGGAGGCCGGCCACGCACAGGGCGAGGAAGCCGACGTACAGCAGCGAGGTCAAGTACAGGCCCTTGTAGGCGTACAGCGGGATGTAGACCAGGTCGGCGGCGATCCACAGCCACCACGACTCCAGCAGTTTGCGGCACTGGCCGTAGGTGGCCGCGAGGGAGAGGGCGGTGGTGAGCGCGTCCCAGAAGGGGACGGTGGAGTCGGTGGCCCGGTCCAGCAGCAGGGTGAGGGCGACCGTGCCCAGCACTCCGGCCGCGGCCAGCCAGGTCCATTCGGCACCTGTGGTGCGGCGCACCGGCAGGGATCCGGCGGTGGCCGGTCCGGCACCGCGGGCCCACGTCCACCAGCCGTAGGCGGCCAGCGCGATGAAGACGACCTGGAGACCGGCGTCGGCGTACAGGCCGGCCTGGACGAAGAGCACGATGAAGAAGACGTTGTTGGCTATGCCCACAGGCCAGTTGGCGATGTGCTGCCGCGCCACCAGCCAGACGCAGACGGCGCCGCTGGCGAAGCCGAGCGCTTCGGTCAAGCTGAGGTTCCAGTTCACGGACCCACTCCTTAATAGTCGCCCTGACTATAAATAGAAGGGTGCGTGGGGGCAAGGTATTTGCATGCGCTCGCAGGGGCCCCGTGGCGGTCGCCCGGACGGCCGGAAGGTCTGGCGCTGAGGCCGCGGATTCGTCACGGGTGGACCAATCGACGGCCAACAGTGCATGTCTGTATGGGAGTTGGGGAGGTGCGTGATGCGTCGGCGTAGATGTCGGCGGCATAGTGAAGGTCGCGCGCGTCCAGGGAACAGCGCGGGCGGAGGGGGGAACTCGTGGTGCGCTACGCCCACTTCCAGTTGATGGCCGCCGTCGAGTCGAGCATCGCCCTGGCCGTCGCGGCGCCGGTGGTCCTCGGTGTGCGCTGGCTGTCGTCCGTCGAAGGGCGCGACGTGACTTACGCCGTCCTCGGCGTTGCGGGGTTGAGCGCCTTCTTCGGCCTGCCGGCGGGCCTGACACGAGTGCGTTGCCTCGGCGGCGAAAGGCACTACTTCGACGCCGCTGTGCCCCTGTTGGACCCCGGGGCGGTGCTCCCCTCCACGCGACGGTCTCTGAGCCGCAGCTTCGATGGCAGCTCCGCCGTCGTCTTCGGACTGCTGTTTCTGGTCATGGGTTTGGTCTGGAACTTCTGGACCGTCCTCTTCGCCTACGGCCTGGTGGCGCCGGAGCGGGTCGCCCGAGGCCTGTCCGTGCTGCTCTGGGAGCGGCGCCACGGCCTTCTTCTCTGGCGGGGCCGAGTCGAGGAACAGCCTCTGGAGCACTGGCGATCGCTCTATTCCACGCCCCGAGCCGCGACGGCGGGCCGACTCCGCTGACCCCGAGATCCGCTTCGAGCCGGCCCGTCAGGAAGGGCTTGCCGTGTTCGTGGTGGAGGACGCGGCAGCATCAGGGACGTCCGTCCGTGTCCCGGTGCGCCTGGCCGGCGGATGGGTCGATGAGCACCACGAGCGCCTGCGGCGGGTCCGTGCCGCTTGGCCCCAGGAGGTCGTGGAGACCTCTCCCGGCGCCTACGAATGGCGGCGCTGAGCCGTCGAGAACCGGCGCCGGCCGATGGGTGCGCCGGCCAGGGTGAGGAAGGCTCCGTGGACGTCGTCGCGGATCTCGCAGCGGATCCGCAGGCGGCGGGAACGCACCCGGGAGAAGTCCAGGACGTTCGCGCCGCGCGCAGCTTCGGGAGGAGGGCCCCATGCGGCCGGGGCCAGTTCTGACACCACCACCCGCGGTCGGCTTCGTCCTCGACTACCTCGCGGAGCCCTACACGGCACCTTCCTGAACGGGCTCCGAGGATGCCGGGTGATCGGGGGCATCGGCCCGGGCGGCGGCCCGTAGCGCGGCCTCGACCTGGCGGTTGCTGGTCATGGTCGCCGTGACGGCGGTCATGGTGAGGAGGAGGCCCGCGGCGGTGTAGAGCGGAGTGCGTACGTCGTAGGTGGTGGCCAGCCAGCCGCCGAGGAAGGCGCCGAACGGTGCGGCGCACATGGCGAGCATGCGGGAGGTGGAGGCGACCCGGCCCATCAGGTGGGCGGGGACGACCGTCTGCCGGAGGGAGGGGCCGAGCACCATCGTGGCACCCATGGCCGCGCCGCAGACGGCGAGCGCGAGGCCGGCGACGTACGGATTCGGGGCGACGGCGAGGCCCAGGATGGCCAGTCCCTCGACGGCGGCGGTGCAGGTGAGCGCGAGGCCGGTGCCGAGGCGCCGGCCGAGGAAGGAGGCGATGCCCGCGCCGAGGAGACCGCCGGTGGCCTCCGCCGTGAGGAGCAGACCGAAGCCGAAGGTGCCGATGCCGAGACGATCCTGCGCGAAGAGGGCGAGGACGGTCTCGACGGCGATGAAGGCGATGTTCCCGACCGCCGGACGCAGCGCGAGCCCGAGCAGCAACCGATCCCGGAACACGTACGAGGCGCCGTCCCGCGCCTGCCGCAGCAGCGACTCGCGGGCCTGCGGCACGGGCCGGAGTACGGCGGGCAACGACCGTACGAGCAGCGCGGAGAGCGCGAACGACACCGCGTCGGCGAGCAGCGGAACCGCCCGCCCGAGCGCGAGCAGGGCGCTGCCCGCGGGCGGCCCCGCGAAGCCGGACGCGGCGGTCTGGGCGCCGCGCAGACGGGCGTTGGCGCGCTCCAGGACCGCGGAGTCACGGCCGAGGAGGTCCGGCAGATAGGCCGTGGCGGCCGTGTCGAAGAAGAGTCCGCCGAGGCCGAGCAGGAAGGCGACGGTCGCGAGCAGGGGAATGCTCAGCAGGTCGAGCGCGGCCGCCGCCGCGGGTATCGCGAGCAGCACCGCACGGGCCGCGTCCGTGACCCACATCGTGCGCCGACGGTCCCAGCGGTCCACCAGCGCACCGCCGAGCACCCCGAACAGCAGCCACGGGAGCGTTCCGGCGGCCGTGACGACCGCCAGCGCCATCGGGTCGCGCGTCAACGTCAACGCGATCAGCGGGAGCGCGGCATGTGTCACGCCGTCCCCGAGCGAGGACACCGTCTGCGCGGTCCACAGCCGTCCGAACCCGGTCGGCAACTTTCTGACGTCTGAGCTCACTTGGCGTCCCCTTCGGCCTGCTTGGGCGATGACGGGTGGAACAGTGCGAAGACGAGTGACGTGTCCGGCAGTGAGGGATCGGACAGCTCCCGGTACTCGGCCGCCAGTGCCTGCAGCCGCGCCCCCAGCTCCGCGAACTGCTCGTCGGTGAGCCGCAGATGCATCATCCCGACGTGCCGCTCGCTGTCCGCCGGCGACTCCTCCAGGTCCGCCACCGCATGCCGCATCAGCACATCCGGGCCTCCCTCGCCCGGATCCGGCAGCTCGATCGACCGCGCCGCCATGGCGTAGTACCGCTCGGTGACCCCGCGGACCTTGCGCGTCCGGACCACCTTCACCAGGCCGGCCCGTTCGAGAAGGCGCACGTGGTAGCTGGAACTCCCCTTGGCGAGGCCCACTCGCTCGGCGATCTGCGTGATCGTCGCGGGCTCGAAGCGGAGCATGGCCATGATCCGGTGACGCGTGAGATTGGAGACGGCGCGTAGCTGGTCCTCGGTGGTGACGTGGAACGTCTCAGGGAGATCGTCGGTAGGCATGGCCTAATGGTCAACGATTCTTGACCATTGCGCAAGCGGTATTGCCTGACTTTCCGTAATCGGCTCTCTGGCATGGGAGTTCTTCACTCCGGCGCCCTCGTCCCGACCTCGCCCGACCGCACCCCGACCGCCTTCGCCCCGCCTTCGCCGCGCGCCGGTCAGGTGCCGGCTCAGGTGCTGCCGGGGCTCCGGTACGCCGTCGGGGGCCGGCCCAGGAGTTTCTTGAACGCGGCCGTGTACGCGGCGGGGTTCTCGTAGCCCAGGAGACCCGCGACGCGGGTGACGGGCATGCCGGCGGAGAGGTGCCGCAGGGACTGCAGGATGCAGGCGCGTTGCCGCCACTGGGAGAAGCTCAGGCCGGTGCCGCGCCGGAACAGGCGGGCGAGGGTGCGCTCGCTGACGTCGAGGACCGCGCACCAGCGCCCGGGCGCGTCGTGGATGGCTGGCTTCCGCAGGAAGTCCTCGCACAGGGCTCGCAACCCTGGATGGGACGGCAGCGGGACGTCGAGGGGCAGCGGCGTGAGGTTCTTGAGCTCGTGCAGGACGAGGGTGGCGATCGCCGCGTCGCGGCTGTGCTCGGTATAGCGCGGCTCCATCTCGACCGCTTCCAGGATCAGCGCCCGGAGCAGGGCGGAGACATCGACGGCCTGGCAGCGGCGCGGGAACCACGGCGCGGCGGCGGGCTCGATGTAGAGACTGCGCGTACTGACGCCCGTCATGGTGACCTGATGCCGGGTCATGGGCGGGATCAGTACGGCGCGCGCAGTGGGGATCGTCCAGTCGTCGTCGTCCGTCTCCACCCGCATGACGCCCGTGGCCGCGTACAGGACCTGCGCACGCCGATGCTCGTGCCAGACGAGCAGGTGGTCCTGGGGGTAGTCGGTGCCGATGGCCAGCACGGCACGGTCGAGGTCGTCCACGTCCGCGACCGGGATGTTGCGCATGCCGCGAGGTTACGGCGGATCGTGCGTGGGTGGTGTCCGCTACGCGTAGGAAGTCGGCGGTTCATCGATTGCCCGCCATACGGCGTGATCTCTAGCGTCGGATCCATGCCGACCTCGTTCTCCCTCCTCCTGCTCTTCGGCTGCCTGACCGGCGTCACGACGGTGCTCTTCGGCTTCGGCGGCGGATTCGTCACCGTTCCCGTCGTCTACGGCGTCCTGACCGCCGCGGAGCGTCCGGGGACCGGCGCGGACGCCATGCACGTCGCGGTGGCCACCTCGGCGGCGGTCATGGTGGTCAACGCTGTGGTGGCGGCGCTGGTCCAGTGGCGCGCGGGGCGGCTGCTTCGTGGGTACGTCTGGCCGCTGGCGGGATTCATCGCCGCCGGTGCCGCCGTCGGCTCCTTCGCGGCGACCTTGATCGGCGGTACGGCGCTGCGCCTGCTGTTCGCCGCCTACCTCCTGGTGACGATCGCCGACAGCCTGCTGCGGAAGGGTTTTCTCGCCGCGGCACCCCGGACGCCCCTCAAGCCTTTGGGGCGAAGCACCGTCACCGCAGGCGGCTTCGGCATCGGTCTGGTGGCCGCCGGGCTGGGCGTGGGCGGCAGTGTCATGACGGTTCCGCTCCTGCGCCGCAGAGGCCTTCCCATGGCCGCCGCGACCGCCACGGCCAACCCCCTCAGCATCCCCGTCGCCCTGGCCGGGACCCTCGTCTACGCCCTCACCCCCACCACGACCGCCGCCACCGGCCGCCTCGGCTACGTCGATCTGGCCGCCGGTGCCGCCCTGCTCCTCGGATCGCTGCCGACCATCGCCGTGGCGCGCCGGGTCGCCGGCCGGGTCTCGGACCGCGTCCACTCCGCCGCGTACGTCGGCCTGCTCGTGGTCGTCCTGCTGATCGTGGCCGTGGGTGTCTGACGCGCCGGGCCATGCCGGACGGGGCCTGCTGTACCGAGCCTGGAGTGCAATGTGATTGACTCCAAAGTGCAGTGCAATCTACCGTCCATGGTATGGCTCATGACGAACAGACGCGCGCGGCACGGCTGTTGGACGCGCAGGCGAAGGCCGAGCGGCTCTTCGCGGAGATCGAGAAGCGCGGGCTCGTGGCGCCGGGACAGGGTGAGCGGGCCGTCAGTGACCGGGTTCGCGACCTGGCGAACGAGCTCTTCGGCACGACCCGGCACTGGCACAAACGGATCGTGCGCTCGGGCCCGAACACCCTGAAGCCGTACAAGGAGAACCCGCCGGACCGGGTGCTGGGCCCGGACGACATCGTGTTCGCCGACTTCGGGCCCATCTTCGAGGAGTACGAGGCCGACTTCGGGCGTACGTTCGTCCTCGGCGACGACCCGGTCAAGCACCGACTGCGAGCCGACCTTCCGCAGATCTTCGCCGCCGGCAAGCGGCACTTCGCCGACACTCCGGGCATCACCGGCAGGCAGTTGTACGCCGAGGTCGAGCGGCTGGCCACCGAGGCCGGGTGGGAGCTGGGCGGCTGGCACGCCGGACACCTGGTCGGCGAGTTCCCGCACGAGTGGATCGACGGCGCGGACGTGGAGTCGTACATCGCCCCCGCCAACGACACGCCCCTGCGCCGCACCGACAAGGCGGGCCGCGTCTGCCACTGGATTCTGGAGATCCATCTCATCGACCGGGAGCGGGAGTTCGGCGGCTTCCACGAGGAGCTGCTCACCCTCTGACCTCATGACGGGCGAAATCCGCAAACCGCATGTCCACCTGCGTGACTAGCATCCAGCCATGGCACCTGACACCGCCCCCCACGGCCAGACAGCACGGAACGCCCCCGGGACCGGGACCGGATCGATCTTCGACGTCGTCGTCGACCGCAGGCACAGCAACTCCATGAAATGGGCCCGTGCCCAGGAGTTCCTGACGGTCGATGAGATCGCCGCCGATCCGCTGCCGATGTGGGTCGCCGACACCGACTTCAGGGCGCCCCAGGCCGTGCTCGACGCGCTCCACGAGGCCGTGGACTTCGGCGTCTTCGGGTACCCCGGCGGTGCGACCGACAGTTACGTCGACGCCGTGACCGGCTGGCAGGCCAAACGGTTCGGCTGGGAGGTCCCCCGGGAGTGGGTGCTGCAGACCGCCGGGATCATCACCACGCTCAAGACCATCGTGCAGGCGTTCTCCGCGCCCGGCGACTCGGTCCTCATCCAGCCCCCGGTCTACGTTCATTTCCACGAGGACGTCCTGCTGAACGGCCGCCACCTCGCCTTCGCGCCGCTGCGCCGCACCGACGACGGCTACGAGTTCGACGCCCGCACCTTCGAGGCCGCCATCCGTCCCGACACCAAGGTGTTCATCCTCAGCCACCCACACAATCCCACCGGCAACGTGTGGACGGAGGACGAACTGCGGACCATGGGCGAGATCTGCGCCCGGCACGGCGTCCTGGTCGTCTCCGACGAGGTCCACCAGGACCTCGTCCTGAACCCGGAGCGCGAGCACATCCCCTTCGCCTCGCTCGGCGAGAAGTTCGCACGCAACAGCATCACCTGCACCGCACCCAGCAAGACGTTCAACCTCCCCGGACTGCAGAGCGCCAACGTCTTCGTGCCCGACCCCGGGGTGCGGGCGGAACTGGAGCGCCAGTACGACCGGAACATGTTCCCGCTGGTCAACCTGCTGGGTATGGTCGCGGCCGAGGCGGCGTACACGCACGGAGAGCCCTGGCTGGAGGAGTTGCTCACCTACCTGCGCGGCAACCACGCGCACTTCGCGGAGTCGGTCAACTCCGCCACCTCCAAGGTGCGGGTCCTGCCGACCGACTCCCTGTATCTGGCGTGGATGGACTGCCGGGGACTGGGGCTGGACGCCGAGTCGCTGGACAAGTTCATGCTCACCAGGGCACGGCTGTGGCTGGACAAGGGTCAGAAGTTCGGCAGGGAGGGCCACGGCTACATGCGGGTGAACCTGGGGTGCCCCCGCTCCACGGTCGACGAGGCGGTCGAGCGTCTTCTTGGGGCGGTCGAGTCCATGTGAGGGGGAGCGCCGTGACCACCGAAAACCCGTTGGCTGGTCACGGCGACCGCTGCTACCTTCCGGGAGGCCGTGCGAGAGAACGAGGAGGTGGTACCCGTGAACGCAGTATCGACATGGGTGCTCCCCTCTGGGGCCACGGTCGGGCGATAGGTCGCCCGGGAGCGCCGTTCCAGAGCACTCCCGAAAGGCACGACCATGCACTTCACTTCCGAACAGCGCCTCGACGACGGCGTCCTCGAGCGCGACTTCAGCCTCGGCGAGATCCCCGGTGTCCTGTGGACGTCCGGATCCGCGCCGGCCCCCCTCATCCTGATCGGCCACCCCGGTGGCTTCCACAAGCGGCTTCCCCGGCTGGTGGCCCGGGCCCGTCACTACTGTGCCCAGTACGGCTTCGCGGTGGCCGCCATCGACGCCCCCGGGTGCGGTGACCGGCCCCGTTCCGCCGTCGACGAGCAGTACCGCGCCGACCTCCGCCGGGCCGCGCAGGCCGGTGAGCCGCTCGACGAGATCCTCGACGCCATGATCGTCCCGCTGGTCGAGAGGGCGGTCCCGGAATGGCGGACCACCCTGGACGCCCTCCTCGCGCTGCCCGAGATCGGCGGCCCGGTCGGCTACGAGGGGATGGTCGCCATCGGCATCCGGCTGGCGGTGCTCGATCCGCGCGTCTCGGCCGCCGTCTTCTTCGGCCAGACCTTCGTACCCGACTCCCTGCGCGAGGACGCCCGGCGGATCACCGTTCCGCTGCAGTTCCTCATGCAGTGGGACGACGAAGGGATGGAACGGCAGCCGGTCCTGGACCTGTTCGACACCTTCGGCGCCAAGGAGAAGACCCTGCACGCCAATCTGGGCGGCCACGCCGGCACCCCGTGGTTCGAGGTGGAGGACGCGGCCCGCTTCTTCAGCCGCCACCTGAACTGAGCCCACCTGGCACCTGACCTGAGCCCACCTGCCACGTGACCTGAGCCCCGGCCGTCGGGCCGTCACCAGGTGACAGGTCACCTCGCCCGGTCGCCGGCGGACGGCAGGTGGCAGGCCGCTTCGCAGGGCCGCCGCCCGTCGAGGAGAGACCCCGGTCCTCTTCGGCGGACGGCGGTCGGCGGGCGGCAATTACTCAACCGTCCCGACCACGACGGCACGGATCAGGCAATAGCGGTCGGCTCGGAGGGCTTCGCGGGGGAGTGCCCGGACTTCTCCTGACGACAACGGGGCGGGCCCGTACGGAGAATGTGCCGCTGGCCGCTCTGAGAAGCCTGTTTCCACCAGGTAGGGCTAACCCCCTGCCGCGGACGCCGGTCCACCGCAGTGCGCGGAGCCCTGTGCACAGACGACTGTGTACGCATGGCACGCGAACCCGGAACCACCGGACGGCAGGGCGACGGCGACCTCGGCGGGTGGGACCTCCGTGCCGCGCACTCCACGAATCCGCCCACCGTGAAGAGGACCGAGCACTCATGATGCTGCGCTACGCCCTGAAGTCGGTCCGTGCCCGCAAGGGCGGGTTCCTCGGTGCCTTCCTCGCCCTGATGTGCGCCGCCGCCCTCATCACCGCCTGCGGCACCCTCCTGGAGACGGGACTGCGCGGGACGATCCGCACCGAACGCTACGCCGCCACCCCCGTCGTGGTCTCGGCCGACCAGAACGTTCACCGGACCACCGTCAAACACAAGAAGGGCAAGACCAAGGTCAAGCACAAGGCGAAGCCGATCGCCGAGCGGGCCTGGCTTCCGCAGAGTCTGCGAGGCACCCTCGAACACGCGCCGGGTGTCGCCCGAGTCGTGCCGGAACTGACCTTCCTCGCCCAGCCGTCGACGCCGGGAGGCACGGGCGGTCGCACTGCGTACGGGCACGCCTGGGACTCCGCCGCCCTGACGCCGTACCGGCTGACCACGGGCCGTGCCCCGAGTGCGGCGAGCGACCTCGTCATCGACTCCTGGCTCGCCCAGCGGGCCGGCTTGGCGGTCGGCGACCGGCTCACCGTCCAGTCGACCCAGGCGCCGCGCGCCTACCGCGTCTCCGGAATCGCCGCGCCGGCCGCGGACGTACGGCATCAGACGTCGCTGTTCTTCTCCACCACTGAAGCCCGCAGGCTGGCCGCACATGCCGGGTCCGTCTCCGCGTTCGGTGTGTTCCCGGCCCCGGTTACGGACATCGGGCGACTGCACTCGGCCGTGGCGCAGGCACTGCGCGGAACCACCGCGCAGGTCAGCGGCGGGGACGCCCGTGGCGCCGTCGAGTTCCTGGACGCCGCCTCGGCCCGCACCAAGCTGGTGAGCCTCGGCGGCGCCATGGGCGGCACCTCGCTGCTGGTGGCCGTGCTCGTGGTCGTCGGCACCTTCGCCCTGACCGTGCAGCAACGCCACCGCGAACTCGCCCTGCTGCGCGCCATCGCCGCCGGCCCGGGCCAGATCCGGGGCCTGTTGGGCCGTGAGGCGTTGATCGTCGGCGGGGTCGCCGGTCTCACGGGTGCCCTGCTCGGACTGCCGTTGGGCAGTGCGCTGCACAGCCGATTCGTCGCCATGGGCGCCGTCCCGGGGACGCTTGAGCACACCGCCGGCGTCTTCCCCGTCGTCGCGGGCGTCGCCGCGACGCTGGCCGGAGCCTGGGCCGCCGCCCGGGTCGCCTCCCGCCGGATCGTCCGGATCCGGCCGGCCGAGGCGCTCGCCGAATCCCGCACCGAATCAGGGCGGCTCCCCTGGGGACGTGTCCTCGTGGGACTCCTCCTGCTCGGTGGAGGCACGGCTCTCGTCCTCGTCCTCACCTCCCTGCACACGGAGCCCGCGTCAACACCGGTCACGTTCCTGGCAGTTGTGGTGCTGTCCACGTCCGTCGCCCTGCTGGGACCCCTCCTGGTCAGAGCGGCCATGCTGCTGCTCGGCGGCCCGCTGCGGCTCACCGGGCCGGGCGGCCGGCTCGCCACGGCCAACCTGCGCGGCAACGCCGCCCGTATGGCCGCTGTCGTCACCCCTCTCACCCTCCTCGTCGGCATGACCTGCACGGTCCTGTTCGTCACGCCCACCCTCGGCAACGCCGCCCGAACCCAGGCCCGTGAAGGAGTGCGCGCGGACTGGGTCGTGGTCTCTGCCGGACCGGGCGTCCCTGCCGGAGCGGCACGGGAACTCCGGGCGCACGGTGACGTGGCGACCGAAGTGGTACGTACGACCGTCCGGGTCGGCCTCGACAAGTACGCGGCGCAGGGCGTCACTCCCGCCGGACTCACCCGCACCTGGGACCCGGGCGTCACCGCCGGCTCCCTCGCCCGGCTCAACGATCGCACCGTGGCAGTGAGCGAACTGGCCGCAGACCAGCTCCATTTGAAGCCCGGCAGCACCCTGAAGCTCACGCTCGGCGACGGCACACCGGCCGAGCTGACCGTCGCCGCCGTCTACGCCAAGGGGCTCGGCTTCGGAGACCTCACCTTCGCCCACGACCTGGTCGCACGCCACGTGGACAACCCGCTCGCCGCATCCGTCCTCGTCCGTACGACCCGTAGCCGACCGCAGATCGCGGCGGCGCTGCGTGATCTGCCCGGCGTCCGGGTCGTATCTCCGCGGACCGCCGACCACCTCCAGGCCGAGCGGCAGCAGTCGAACGCGGAGGTGAACTACGTGGCCATGGGACTGGTCCTGATCTTCACCGCCATCGCCGTCGTCAACACGCTCGCCATGTCGGTCTCCGAACGTGTCCGTGAGTTCGCGTTGCTCCGACTCGCGGGGGCCACCCGACGGCAGGTGTTGTGCATGCTGCGCACCGAGGCCCTGTCGGTGCTGCTTCTGGCCACCGTGCTCGGCAGCGGAATCGCGCTCGCGGTCCTGACCGCGTTCAGCGTCGGGATGACCGGCCGCCCCGCCCCGGCCGTCGTCCCCCTGCTGTACGTCACTGTCGTGGGGGTCGCCGGCCTCCTCGCCCTGGTCGCCACCGCGCTGCCCGGACGTGCGGCACTCCGGGTGCGCGCGGTGACGGTGGCCACCGCCAAGGAGTAGGCGCAGCGCCGGGCACGCGGGCTGGGCGGGGGACTGGGCCGGGGAGGGGCGCTCAGGCGGCGGTCGGGTGGCGCTCTCAGATACGTCGAAGGTGCCGTGCGAACAGTTCGCGCGCCCGGACGACGTCGTCCTCCGAGGCGGCACCCTGTTTGGGCAGTACGAAGAAGTACCCCAGGCTTCCGGTGAGGACGAACAGCTCCGGCGTCTCGAACCACCACGGGTACGCGTGCCAGTCGGCGCTGTCGCTCTTCCCTCTCTCGCCGGTCGTCGTCACCCCGGTCTCGGTGAGGAGGGTGTGACAGGAACCGTAGGCCGCCCAGTCCTCGTACTGGCGCCGTACCCGCTGCTTGCGGAAATGGCCGCGCACCATGAACACCGCGATGACGCACAGCACGCCCGCGGCGATGATCTGGATCTCGTCGAGGTGCCAGACCAGGACCCGAACGAGGAAGGCCGCACCCCCGAACGCGACGGGAAGCAGAAGGGAACCGGTGCGCCCCGGCCAGGTCCCCAGCGAGAATCGCCGAAGCGCCCGGTCGTAGTCCGCCGCGTCGGGGGTGTAGTCGAACCGGGCTGTGTCCTGCGCCGCTATGTCGGCTGACCCGGCCTCATCTCTGTTCATGGCTGCGCAGGTTAACGCACGGCTGGGCGGGCCGGACGACCGCCTAAGGGGATCGGCCGTCCGGCCTGTGGGCTGCGCGATTGCCGGGGTCCCGGCGCGGGCGCACGGGGTGCGAGTGCGCCCGGTGCGGGGTGCCTCTCACCGGACCCAGGACTCGGGACCGGGACCGGGCGTCCAAGTGCGGGTCAGGTGATGCGATGTCCTCCGTCGACGTGCAGCACGGTTCCGGTGATGAATCCGTTGCGCATCACCGAGAGGAACGCCTGCGCGATGTCGTCGGGGGTACCGATGCGGCGGGCCGGGAGCCTCGCCGCCAACTCGGTGAAGGCGGCCTGCTTGTCCATCCCGAGCTGGTCCCAGATGGGGGTGTCCACCCAGCCGGGGGAGACGACGTTCACGCGCACCGGCGCCAGTTCGATCGCCAGCCCGTACGCCAGTGACGCGAGCGCGCCGTTGGCCGCGGCCATGATGGTGTTGGAGCCGTTGGGCCGGTACGCGTTGATGCCCGAGGTGTACGTGATCGAGCCGGTGACCCGCCCGGCCGCGTACTTGCCGATCAGCCAGGCACCGAGCAGCTTGGTGTCCACGACGGTCCGTGCGGTCGCGGTGGGAACGTCGGTGGTCCGCCCGTACACGCCGGTGGCGTCCGCCGCGGTGACCACCATGTGCTCCACGCGCCCCACCTTGTCGAACAGTTCGGCGATGTCCTCCTCCCGCCCCAGGTCGGCCGCGATCGTGTCGATCCGCCCGTTCCCGGCATCCTCCAGTTCCTCCTTTGCCTTCGCGAGCCGGTCCGCGGACCGGCCGACGATCGCCACATCCATTCCCTCGGCCACCAGAGTCCTCGCGAGGGCGAGGCCCATGCCGGAGCCGCCGCCGATGATGATCGTGTCAGTCATGATCCGAGGCTGCGCCGCCGGAGCTTCCCCGAGAAGGCCGCGTGGTTCCTGGGTGTGACACGGCCACCCTGGAGGAGACCGGCCGATGGCAGACTGCACGCCGTGAACGTGATGGCCGAGTTCCTCCGGATCCGGCGCGGGCGGATCGGCCCGGCCGACGTCGGGCTGCCCACCGGGCCGGGCGTCCGGCGTACACCAGGGCTGCGCCGCGAGGAGTTGGCCGTGCTGGCCGGCGTGAGCGTGGACTACTACATCCGGATCGAGCAGGGCCGGGAGAGGGCGCCCAGCGACGCCGTACTGGACGCGCTGGCCCGGGCCCTGCGGCTGACCGACGACGAGCACGCCCATCTGCTCGGCCTCGCCGACCAGGTCGCCGGGCGGACCCCGCGCCGCCGACCGTCCGAGCCGCGGCCGGCGGGCACGGGCCTGCACCTGCTGCTGGCGTCGGTCCGGCCCAGCCCGGCGTACGTGCTCGACGAGGTCAACGACGTTCTTGCGGCGAACCCGGAGGGCTTCGCGCTCATGCCCGGGCTCGGCGACTGGCCCGCCGGACAGCGCAACACGATCCGGTACACCTTCCTGCACGCGGCCGCGCGGACCCTGTTCACCGACTGGGACCGGGTGGCCCGCAACTGCGTCGCGCACCTGCACACCGCGGAACTGACCGCCCCGGAACGGACCGCCGCGCTGGTCGCCGAACTGACCTCGGCCAGCGGTGAGTTCGCCGCCCTGTGGCGTCGGCACGAGGTGTGGATCAAACGCGCCGGCGAGACCGCGTTCCGGCATCCGGTGATCGGCCCGGTCACCCTCGCCAACGAGGTGCTCAGCCCCGCCGGCGACGGCCGACGCATCCTGCTCTACCAGGCCCCTCCCGGCACGGCCGAACACGACGCCCTGGTCCTCCTGGCCATGACCACCGAGGACGCGACAACACCGTGAACTCGCCTTCGCGCCACAGACGTTCGCGTTGCCGCCCTTTTACGAAGGCGACCGGCCGACGGCCGATCAGAGCGAGCGGTTGAGCGCTGCCCTATCGTCGGGAGCCATGAGGATCCTGATCATCGGCGGCAGCGGATTTCTGGGAACGGAGCTCGTACGTCAGACAGTTGCCGCGGGCTGGGAGACGGCCGCGACGTCCTGTTCCCGGCCGGGGTCCGTGCACGGCGTCGCGTGGTACGAGCTCGACCTTCGTGTCCCCGGGCGGCTCGACGACGTAGTGGCGGAGGTTGCTCCCCTTGTCGTCGTCAACGCGACGAGCGGAGGAAGCGACTGGACGGTCACCGCCGACGCCGCCTTCCATCTGGTGGCGGCCGCGGCGAAGCGCGGTTGCCGGCTGGTCCACGTCTCCAGCGACGCCGTGTTCTCAGGCGCCCGGATCCACTACGACGAGACCTGCCTGCCTGACCCCCTCACCCCCTACGGTGCGGCGAAAGCCACCGCTGAAACCGCCGTGCGGCTGCTGGCGCCGGACGCCGCGATCGTCCGTACATCGCTGATCGTGGGGCATGGCCGATCCGCGCACGAGCGCATGGTCCACGACCTGGTCGCGGGCGCCCGCGACGGCGTCCTCTTCACCGACGACATCCGCTGCCCCGTCCATGTCGACGACCTCGCATCCGCTGTGTGCGAACTTGCCGCGTCCGACCACACGGGGACGTTCCACCTTGCCGGACCGGACGCCCTCAGCCGTCACGAGCTCGGCGTTCTCATCGCCGGGCGCGACGGACTCGACGCGAGCCGACTGCCCACCGGGCGCCGAGCCGACTCCTTCGTGCCCGGAGCCCTGGACGTCCGCCTCGACAGCAGCGCCACCCAGAAGCGACTGCGCACGCGGCTGCGCGGAGCGCGAGAGTTCCTAGGGTCCGTGTGAGCGGGCGTTCCTGGGGGCTGGGTCTCGTCGTACGACACGACCCGCCCCTTTCTCTCCGCTTGACGCATGCCGATATGGGAATATGATGGCTGCCATGGCACGAGCAGCGACGACATCGGACGTCTTCAACGCGATCGCCGAGCCGCAGCGCCGGGACATACTGGCGCTGCTGCGGGCGGGGGAGCGGCCGGTGACCGACCTGGCCCAGGAGTTGGGGATGACTCAGCCGGGGGCGTCCAAGCACCTGCGGGTGCTCAGGGAGGTCGGGCTGGTGCGGGACCGCAAGGTGGGCAAGCAGCGCCTCTACGGCCTCGATGCCCGCGGGCTGCGACCGGTGCACGAGTGGACCGGCGGGTTCGAGCGGTTCTGGAACGAGAGCTTCGACCGGCTGGACACCTACGTCCAGGACCTCAAGCAGGCACGGCAGGAGGACTGACCGATGGCGGGAGCGAGGCAGGAGACGCGGGCCGAGTCGACGACGGCCGACCGGGAGATCGTGATCTCCCGGGTCATCGACGCCCCACGGGAGCTGGTGTTCGAGGCGTTCACCGAGGTCCGGCACCTGTCGAAGTGGTGGGGCCCGGAGGGGTTCACCACCACCACGAAGTCCTTCGAGTTCCGTGAGGGCGGGGAGTGGGACTTCGTCCTGCACGGGCCCGACGGCACCGACTACTCCGAGTGGATCCGCTGGGTGCGGATCGCCCCGCCGGAGCGGATCGCGCTGCTCCACGGTGAGGTCCGGGACGACCCGAACGCCTTCGAGTCCGTCATCGCGTTCGCCCCGGACGGAGCGGCGACCCGGATCGAGATGCGGACGGTGTTCCCCACCAAGGAGATGCGCGACGAGGCGATCGAGAAGTACCACGCGATCGAGGGCGGCCGGCAGACCCTGGGCAACCTGGCGGCCTACGTCACCGAGACCCTGCGGAAGGGAGCTGAGGGCTGATGGCCGGGAAGGTGTTCTTCAGCGTGTCGATGTCGCTGGACGGCTTCATCGCGCCCGAGTCCGTGCCCGTGGAGGGCGAGCTGTTCGCGCCCGACAAGCAGGACGATCCGCGGGTCCGGCGCTGGATGGCGCAGTGGATGGAGCTGCAACAGTGGATCTTCCCGTTGCGGTTCTTCCGGGAGAACCTGAAGCTCGGCGAGGGCGGTGAGGAAGGGCGCGACAACGACATCGCGCGGGAGACGTTCGAGCGTACTGGCGCGAGCGTGATGGGCCGGCGCATGTTCGACCTCGGCGAGCAGTCGTGGCCGGAGGACGCGCCCTTCCACACCCCGGTCTTCGTCGTGACGCACACCAAGCGCGACCCCTGGGAACGGCTGGGTGGCACGACGTTCCACTTCGTCGACGACGGCATCGAGCACGCCCTCGACCAGGCCCGCGAGGCCGCCGGCGACCGTGACGTCCGGATCGCAGGCGGCGGCGCGACGATCCTGGAGTACCTGAACGCCGGCCTGGTCGACGAGTTCTCGATCACGCTGTCACCCGTGCTGTTCGGCTCCGGCACCCGCCTGTTCGACGGCGTGGACGCCTCCAGGATCGCCCTGGAGCCCCTCCGCTCGGAACCGTCGCCGCGGGTGACACACCTGACCTACGCAGTGCGCCCTCGCTAGCCACGCCCACTGGCTCCTCCCTGGTGTGGCGAGCACTCACCGCCTACACGGACTGGGCCCGGTTCGTCCCGTGTGATGCTGACGTCATGACTGATCATGGCGAGGTTTCCGTCGTCCGCTGGCCAGGCCGGACTCCTTTCGTCGAGGACGGACTGCCTGATCTGCTCGCGGCCTATCATCTGCGGACGGAGGCTGAGAAGGGTGAGCCCGTCGCCACGGTGGACGGACTGCCGGACCGCTACCGGGCGGAGATCTCGGACCCGCGGACCGCGTTCGCCGACGATGCGGTGCTGGTGGCTCTGAGCGGAGGCGCCACGGCGGGCTGTCTGGTGGTGACCGCCCCCGCCTACGGGTGGTCGGAGATCAAACGGCTCTGGACAGATCCGGAATTCCGGGGCCGGGGCATCGCGTCGAGCCTGCTCGGTGCCGCGCTCGCCCATGCCGCGGAGAGCGGCGCGGGCACCGTTCGTCTGTCGGTGTGGGAATGGCGGACCGGGGCCATCGCTCTGTACGAGCGGTTCGGCTTCGTCGTCGCCGAGTCATGGGACGAACGGGATCAACTGGTCTGCATGGCGCGTGCCGTGTGAGCGGTGGTGATCAGCACCCTCCCGACGAGCAGCGGGGCCGGGTCAACGGTGGCCCAGCACGTTGATCACCCGGCCGTTGGGGTCGCGGACGAAGAAGCGGCGTACTCCCCACTCCTCGTCCTGCAGCGGATGCACGATCTCCGCGCCCTGCTCCCGCATGACCGCGTAGGCGGCGTCGACGTCGTCCACCTCCACACTCATGTCCGGCGTGACCGGCGCGGTTTTGTCCCTGGCCATGAAGCTGACCTGTGCCGTCGGATGGGACGGGGAGGCGAGCGTCATGATCCAGCCGTGGTTCATGACCTCCTCGAAGCCCAGCAGGCCATAGAACTCCCGGTTCTCCTGCACTGCCTCCGACTGAACGTTGGGCACGACACGGCGAACGGTCATCGACGACTCCGAGCGAGTAGGGGTGCGACACTGGGGAATTTTCAGGAGTACTACGGCATGCCCGTCTCCACGACCGGGTTACAGACGAAGTACGTGAGGCGCGCCAGGCCGGACAAGGATTTGGGCCTCGAGCTGATCCGGACGCGGGCCCAGGGCAAAAACAGATTGCCCCGGGACCAGCGCTCGCGTTGGCTGGGCGGTATGGCTGAACTGCGTACCGACCGCCTTGTCCTGCGCCGATGGCGTGAGTCCGACCTTGAACCGTGGGCGGCCATGAACGCCGATCCCGAGGTGCGAGAGCACTTGGGCGACCTGCTGACCCGCGACCAGAGCGATGCCTCGGTGGCGTTGTTCCAGGCCGAGTTCGACCAGCGGGGCTACGGGTGGTGGGCGGTCGAGGTGGAGGCCACGGGCGAGTTCGTCGGCTTCGCCGGCCTGGACGACGTGGACGACGAGATGCCGTTCACCGGAGTGGAGATCGGCTGGCGGCTCGCCCGCTCGGCCTGGGGCCACGGCTACGCCACCGAGGCCGCGCTGACCGTCCTGTCCCACGGCTTCGACACCCTTGGGCTCCCTGAGATCCTCGCCGTCACGACAGCCACCAACGTGAGGTCGCAGGCGGTGATGCGTCGGATCGGTATGACCCGGGACCCGGTCGACGACTTCGACGACCCCAGCGCGCCCGAAGGGCCCCTGGGTCCGAACGTGCTGTACCGCATCGCTCGTCGTACGGACGTCTCTGACGGTCCCGGAGGCGCGCCCGGCGTGTCTCCGCACCGGGCTCAGGAGTAGGCCATCGGGCAGCCACGGCGTATGGAGTGCTGGGCGGCGCGCAGAGACAGTGCGACGTAGAAGGCCGTGTCCAGGTCGTCGCTCCAGGGGCCCGGTCGGGCAGCGGCCAGTCGTTGCGCCGCTCCGTCCCGGAACCAGGTGGTCAGATCGAGGTTGTCGCACATCTCCGGTGTCTCGGGCGGCAGCTCGATGGCCGCCGCCAGTCTCTCCGCGATCGCCAGCAACCGGGGCGCGCCAAGCACGACGGTCGAGTCCGAATAGCCGGACTCGACCGGCAGCGTGATCGTGTCGTCGAGCGAGAACGGCACGAGGAGTGTCCAGTCGCAGACGATCTCCGCGTCCTCCTTGGACAGTCGGGCCTGGCACAGCGCCCAGAAGCCGTCCATCGAAGGGATCAGTTTCTCCTCGAAGGCCTGCCCCGAACCGCGGACGAAGTCCGTCTCCTCGGGCACCGATTCATAGGGCGGCAGCCCCCGTTGCCGCAGTTCCTCGTTCAGTGCCGAGGCCACGTCCCCCCACCCGTCCTCACCCTCGGTGAACCAGTCCTCCGCACAGACACTGACCAGATAGACGCCCATGACCGCAACGTACAACCCGCCACTGACACTCCGGGCGGTCCGTACGGGCGGTCCGGACCGCCCGTACCGACCGGACGTGCCTCCCCAGGAGATTCCGGACCCGCCGGGACGGCTCGGGCCCGCGTCCGTGACCCCACCGACACGCACGTGACCCGCTCAAGATCTCTTCAGTTCGCCCGGTCGTGGCCGCGCGCACCTAGGATGAACCGACAGCAGCGTCCGGGGTGTTGGAGCCGGCCGGCCGTGAACCGGTACGACGATCACGCTGTGCTGGATCCATCGGACCGCGGCCGTGTGCGCGCGGACGGTTCCGCCCCGGTCATCGGTCCGAGGAAAGAAGATCCGTCATTCCCGTCGTCAAGGCACTGCAGATCCCCACTCCGGACGGCCGGGCCGACGCCCTCGCCGCCTTCCCCGACAACGGCGAGCGGCACCCGGGGGTGCTGCTGTACATGGACGCCTTCGGCGTACGGCCCGTGTTGGAGGAGATGGCCCGTGAGCTGGCCGGACACGGCTACTACGTCCTGGTCCCCAACATCTTCTACCGGCACAGCCCGGCCCCGGTGTTCGACCTTCCCGAGCACATCACGCAGGAGGCCCGGCCCGCGGTCTTCGCCCAGGTGATGCCCCAGATCCAGGCGCACACCGTCGAGCGCGTCCTGAGCGATGCCGACGCCTACCTCCGGTTCCTCACCGCACAGCCCGAGGTCGTCGCCGGACCGGTGGGTGTCATCGGCTACTGCATGGGCGCCAACGTGGCCGTCCGCACCGCGGCCGCCCACCCCGGCCAGGTGGCCGCCCTCGCGGGGTTCCATCCCAGCCCGCTGCTGAGTGACGCCCCCGACAGTCCGCACCTCCTCTTCCCCGAGCTCACCGCGCGGGTCCATCTCGGCATCGCCGAGAGCGACATGACCCCCGAGGTGGTCGGCAAGCTGGACCAGGCCTTGGAGGCCGCGGGCGTGGAGCACAGCTGCGAGATCTACCCGGGAACGGTCCACGGCTTCACCATGGCCGACACCGACGCCTTCGACCCCGCCGCACTGCGACGCCACTGGGACCGCCTGCTTCCCCTGCTGGAGAGCGCCCTGACCAAGCCCTGAGCGCCTCCTGGGCGGCACGGGCACGACGGTACGCCACGCTCTCGATCCACACGCTCGAGGTCCGGGCGGCTCCCCGAAGAAGGACGATCGCGGGGCGGCCGCCCCGACCTACGGCGTGTGCCCGTGTGACTGAGCGGTGGAGACAGGCGGGACCGTGGGCCGCATGCCGAGCCACTGCTCGGCGCCCCAGGCCTCGAACCGTTCCAGCTCCGTGAACCCGAGCTTCGCCGCGAGACGCATCGAGCCCGCATTGGCGGTCTGGGTGGCGAGCACCACGGGCTCGCCGGGAAGCGCGTCGGCGAGCCAGTCGAGGGCGGCCGCACATGCCTCGGCGGCGTACCCGGATCCCCAGGCCCGCGGCAGGAACAGGTAGCCGAGGTCGACTTTCCCCGCGGCGGCAGGGCGTCGGTGCCCGGTCGCTCTCCTGAGCAGGATCTGGCCGATCATCGCCCCGTCGAGCTCGACGACGAAGCTCCCGGGCCACCGCTCCGGCACCTCGGGCGTCTCGCGCTCCAGCTCGTCGCGCGGCCGGGGGCCGCCGAGGTAGGTGTGCACCTCCGGCGAGGCGAGCAACTCGATGAACGCCGCGCGGTCCCGGCCCTCGGGCTCACGGAGCACGAGGCGCTCGGTCCTGATCGGCTCGGGCGGCCATATGACGGGTCCAAGATCTTCCATCCGCGCACGCTAACAGCCGGTCGAACCAGCCGTACGGGACTCGTCGCCCACCCGCTCGGTTCCGGGCCCGCGTGCCGTCCCGCTGTAGCGTTCAGCCTCTTCCAATGCAACGGCAGCGGCTTGGCCTGTTGCGTTAGACCTATGGCCATTGCAACAATTTATCGGCAACCACCTGCGAATATAGCGCTGTACCGCAATTAATCCGTTGCTGGATCCATGAACGCAACGTAGCGTTTCCGATATCAGAAACGATGGCGAGTCGGCCTCGTCGATCGGTCGAGCGAACGGACAAAGGGGTGGGGATCATGGAAACTGCGCAGAGCCGGCGGCAGGCCGCCGCTCCGGGTGCCTTCACCGCCTTCGCTCGCTTCGTGCTCTGCGGTGGGGGAGTGGGGCTCGCCTCCAGCTTCGCCGTGGCGGCCCTCGCCTCCTGGATTCCCTGGAGCCTGGCCAACGCCCTGATCACGGCGGCCTCCACTCTCCTGGCCACCGAACTGCACGCCCGCTTCACGTTCGGTGCGGGCGGGCGCGCCACCTGGAGTCAGCACGTGCAGTCGGCCGGGTCCGCCGCGGCCACGTACGCGGTGACCTGTGTGGCGATGGTCGTCCTGCATCACGTGGTGGCGTCGCCCGGTGTCGCTGTCGAGCAGGCCGTCTATCTGTCCGCTTCCGCGCTCGCCGGCGTGGCCCGGTTCGTGGCGTTGCGTCTGGTCGTCTTCGCCCGCGGCCACGCACAGGACGCGGCGGGCACCGCCCGCCGTGCCCCCGAGCCGGGTTCGGTCGCCGTCCGTCGCGCCACTGTGCCGGGTTCGGTCGTTGTCCAGCGCACCCCCGTGCCGGACGCGGACGCCGTCCGCGCCGCCTGCCCGGCGTCCGCAGCCGGGGCCACGGTCCGCGTCCCGGCGCCGGCCGGTCAGGTGGCGCTCTGCCGCGCCGCCTGACCGGCTCGACGCGGCGGGATGCCGGGCGGAGCGCCCGGCATCCCGCCGCGTCGTCACATCCGCGGGTCGGGCTTCAGCAGGGCGAACGTCGCGCCGAAGGGGTCCGCGAGCCAGGCGATCCGGCCGACCTCCGGGACGTCCGCCGCCGGCATCAGGACGGACCCGCCGTTCGCCGTGGTCGCCGCGGCCGTGGCGTCGGCGTCCTCCGCGAAGAAGTACGGCACCCAGCGCGGCCGTTCGCCCTCGCCGTCACCCATCGGCGCGACCCCGCCGAAGGAGGCGTCCTGCTGGTCTCCGTCCTTGGTGCTCAGCACCCGGTACGTCATGCCAGGCGCCTGCATGTCCTGGCTGCGCCAGCCGAACAGGCCCTCGTAGAAGGTGATGGCGGCGAGGGGGTCGGGGACGTGCAGCTCTGCCCAGAGCAGCGTGTTCGGGGCGGAGGCGATCCCCAGTCCGGTGGTCTTGCCGGGCTGCCAGAGCGCGAACTCGGCGCCCTGCGGGTCGGTGGCCTGTGCCAGGTGGCCCTCGCCCATGACGTCCATCGGCTCCATCCGGACGGTGCCGCCACCGGCCGTCACGGCCGAGACCGTGGCCTGGATGTCCTCGGCCTTGAAGTGGATCATCCAGGCCGACGTCGCGCCCTCCTGGGTGAGCGGTCCGAGGGCCGCGACGGTCTTCCCGTCGATCTGGAAGAACCCGTACCCGCCCGCCTCCGGTCCGGCGGAGACGAACTGCCAGCCGAAGACGGCGCCGTAGAACGCGGCGGCCGCCTCGATGTCAGGGCTGCCGAGGTCGAGCCAGTTGGGTGATCCGAGGGCGAAGTCTGTGCCGAGCATGAGGAGTCCTCCGGGGGCGTCGGTCGAACGGGCGGGGGCAACGATGCCGACCCGGCCCGCGACCGGCCACCTGTGACCACCGGCGGACCCCGGGCTTCACCCGTACGGAGCAATTCGTGCGGAGCAACTCGCACGCCGAGCTGTCGTGTTCGGCGGCGGGTGCGGGCCCCGGCAGACGTCACGGAGGTCACGGCTCTCGGCCCGGTGCCCCCGACGGCTCCACCACTGCGCACCCCCTCGACGCGAGACATAGCGTTCACCTGCATCCATTGCAACGGATTCTGTGAGGCTGTGTTGCGTTAAGCGGAAGACCGTTGCAATGAAATTGGAGCCGCTGCCTGCTGCTATGGCAATCCTGCGCAACATTCGTGTTGCCGGATGCGTGAATGCAACGTAGCGTTTCTGTCATCGGAAAGCAGCGGGCCGACCAGGGCGCGCGATGCCGGAGAAGGAGAGCATCATGCAGAAGTTCGACACCCCCGCCCCCGTCTCGGCCGTCCTCGACATCCCCGCGGGGCGCATCCAGGTCATCGCCGCCGACCGATCCGACACCACCGTCGAGGTCCTGCCCGCCAACCGCTCCAAGAGCCGCGACGTGAAGGCGGCCGGACAGGTCCGGGTCGCCTACGCCGACGGCGTCCTGCGCGTCGAGGCCCCGGAGGCGAAGAACCGGATCCTCGGTCCGTCCGGGTCCGTCGAGGTGACCGTGCAGCTCCCGGCCGGCTCCCGTGTCGAGGCGAAGGCGGCCGCCGCCGAGTTCCGCGGCGTGGGACGCCTTGGCGAGGTCACCTTCGAGGGCGGCCACCGCTCGATCAAGATCGACGAGGCCGACAGCGCCCATCTGACCGGCCTCGACGCCGACATCACCGTCGGCCGGCTGCACGGTCCGGCGGAGATCAGCACGCAGAAGGGCGATCTGAACATTACCGAGGCCGCGCGTGGGCAGATCACGCTGAGCACCCAGATGGGTGACATCACCGTCGGCGCCGCTCCCGGGGTCTCCGCCGCCCTGGACGCCGGCACCACCTACGGCCGGATCAGCAACACGCTCAAGAACGCCGACGCCACTCCTGGCCTGACGATCCGCGCGACCACCGCTCACGGCGACATCACCGCTCGCAGTCTCTGATCCACAGTCTCGTCGATCCACAGTCTCGTCGATCCGCAGTCTCGTCGATCCACAGCCTCGTCGACCCACAGCCCGACAAAGGAGCACCCCCATGACCGACCCGGCCATCGCCGCACAAGGACTGCGCAAGTCCTACGGCGACAAGACCGTCCTGGACGGCATCGACCTGGCCGTCCCGGAAGGCACGGTCTTCTCCCTGCTCGGCCCGAACGGCGCCGGCAAGACCACGGCCGTCAAGATCCTCTCCACGCTCATCTCCCCGGACCCCGGTTCCGGCCCGATCCGCGTCGGCGGTCACGACCTGGCCAAGGAGCCACAGGCGGCGCGTGCCGCGATCGGGGTCACCGGGCAGTTCTCCGCCGTCGACGGCCTGATCACGGGTCAGGAGAACATGCTCCTGATGGCCGACCTGCACCATCTCTCCAAGGAGGAGGGCCGACGTGTCAGTGCCGAACTCCTGGAGCGCTTCGACCTCACCGAGGCCGCGCAGAAGCCGGCCTCCACCTACTCCGGTGGCATGAAGCGCCGCCTGGACATCGCCATGACCCTGGTCGGCAGTCCCCGCATCATCTTCCTCGACGAGCCGACCACCGGCCTCGACCCCCGCTCGCGCCACAACATGTGGCAGATCATCCGCGAACTCGTGACCGGCGGCACCACCGTCTTCCTCACCACCCAGTACCTGGAGGAGGCGGACGAACTCGCCGACCGCATCGCGGTCCTGAACGACGCCAGGATCGTCGCCGAGGGCACCGCGGAGGAACTCAAGCGGCTCGTCCCCGGCGGACATGTCCGTCTGCGCTTCACTGACCCGACCGCCTACCAGTCGGCCGCCACCTCGCTGGGCGACGCCTCCCGCGACGACGAAGCCCTCGCCCTGCAGCTCCCCAGCGACGGCAGCCAGCGCGAACTGCGCGCCGTACTCGACCGTTTGGACGCGGCCGGTGTCGAGGCCGACGAACTGACCGTGCACACCCCCGACCTCGACGACGTCTTCTTCGCCCTCACCGGCCCCACCACCGTGCCGAGCCAGCCGAGTCCGAGTGAGCCGAACCACCCGAGTGAGCCGAGCCGGCCCAACCAGACCAAGGAGACCCTCCGATGAGCACCATCTCCCTCGCCGTGCGCGACTCCTCCACCATGCTGCGCCGCAACCTGCTGCACGCCCGGCGCTATCCCTCGCTCACCTTGAACCTGCTGCTGACTCCCGTGATGCTCCTGCTGCTGTTCGTCTACATCTTCGGCGACACCATGAGCGGAGGCGCGGGCCGCTCCGCCTACATCGCCTACATCGTGCCCGGCATCCTGCTGATGACCATCGGTTCCACCGTCGTCGGCACCGCCGTGTCCGTCGCCACCGACATGAACGAGGGCATCATCGCCCGCTTCCGCACGATGGCCATCCACAGAGGTTCCATCCTGTTCGGGCATGTCGTCGGCAGCGTCCTGCAGTCGGTGCTGAGCGTCGTCCTGGTCGGCGCGGTCGGCGTGGCCATGGGCTTCCGCTCCACGGACGCCACCGTCGTGGAATGGCTGGCGGCCTTCGGACTGCTCGCCCTGTTCGCCCTGGCCTTCACCTGGATCGCGGTCGGCATGGGCATGGGCAGTCCCAACGCCGAAGCGGCCAGCAACAACGCCATGCCGCTGATCCTGCTGCCGCTCATCTCCAGCGCCTTCGTCCCGCTGCACTCCATGCCCGGCTGGTTCCAACCGATCGCCGAGTACCAGCCCTTCACTCCCGCCATCGAAACCCTGCGCGGACTGCTCCTGGGCACCGAGATCGGCAACAACTGGTGGATCGCCCTGCTGTGGTGCGTGGGCCTGAGCGTCCTCGGCCACCGCTGGTCCAAGGCCCAGTTCGACCGCGACCCCGCGTAGCGACCACCGCACGACCACGGCGACACGGTCCGGCCCCGCGACCCCGCCCCACCTCCGAGGTGGGGCGGGGTCGCGGCCTTGGAGAGACGGTCGAGAAGGACTGGACCAACGAAGCCGGTGGTGACGTCCGGTGTTACGTTTTTCAACGTTGTCCTTGGCGACGAGTACAAGAGCCCTCCGCACCGGCCCGGCCGTACCCCCGGAAGCTCGCGAGAGACCGGTGACGGCCGCCGGGCTCGGCCGAAGCGGTTCGGCCGTCGCCGCGATGGGGCGGTGATCGAGGCGCGTGCCGAGCGGTGTGGCGGCCCACGCGCCGGCGGCGGCACAACGTTGCGCGACGGGGAGGCGTCAGGTCCATGAATGTTCTGATCGTCGAGGACGATGACGGGGTGGCCGACGCGCTCCGGGAGGTGCTGAGCGGTCACGGCTACCAGGTGCACCGCGTGGCCACCGGCCTGGAGGCCATGGAGCACATCACGTCGGCCCAACTGGTCCTGCTCGACCTGGGCCTGCCCGACCTGGACGGCCACGAGGTCTGCCGGCGCATCCGCGAGCACTCGTGCGTACCCGTGATCACCCTCAGCGGGCGGGCGAGCGAGATGGACCGGGTGATGGCGCTGCACATGGGTGCCGACGATTTCGTGGCCAAGCCCTTCAGCCGCTACGAACTGCTCGCCCGCATGCGCGCCGTCCTCCGGCGCACGACCCCGTGCCCGCAGCACCCGCAGGCCGCATCGGCCGGCCCGCGGTCCGTGCCCGTCCCGCCCGATTCACCCGAGCCCCGCTCGGCCGCGCCCCGTACGGTCGCGGGCCGGGAGACGGACCGTACGGCCGCACCCCCGCCCCCGATGTGTGCCGGGCCCCTGCGGCTCGACCCGCGCACCCGCCAGGTGCTCCTGGACGGCACGGAAGTCCGCGTCACACGAAGGGAGTTCGACCTGTTGGCGATGCTGATCGAGGAGCCGGGAACGGTCTGGGAGCGCGAGGAGATCATGGACCGTGTGTGGGACGAGAACTGGTTCGGATCGACCCGCACCCTCGACGTCCACGTCGGCTCGCTGCGCACCAAGCTGGGCCACAAGGACTGGATCGAGACCGTACGAGGAGTCGGCTACCGCCTGACGGTGTCGGCCACGCCCGAGCCGTGCGGGGAGTCACGATGACGGCCACCCGGGTGGCGCCTCGGCTCCGGCCCCTGCCGGCGCCCGACGGCGGCGACTCCCCGACGGTCGCGGCGGCCGCCGCCCATCAGGTGCGCGCCCCGCTGTCCTCGTTGCGGCTGCGCCTGGAGACGCTCCGGGAGCGGCTGCCCGTCGGCCCGAACGCGCACGCCCGGCGTGAGGTGGGCGCCATCCTGTACGAGGTGGACCGGCTCGCCCGGATCCTGGAACAGGTGCTGACCTGGGGATCGGCCACGGAGCCGCGGGCCCCCGCCGAACCCGTCGACGCGCTGGGCATCGCCGCCGCCCGGGTCGACGCGTGGGCCCCGCTCGCCCGTTCCCGCGGCATCCGGCTCGAACTGGACGGGATCGCGGTCACCGGACTGGAGGCGGGCGGTGCTCTGGAGCAGAGCCTGGACGTCTTCCTCGACAACGCCCTGCACCACTCGCCCGGCGGCAGCGAGGTCCGCGTCGTCGTGGACGGCAGGGGACCGGAGATCGAGGTGCGGGTGCGCGACCGGGGGCCGGGCATGACGGACGAGGAGATCGCCCGCGCGGGCACTCCGTTCTGGCGGGGCAGCTCCGCCCGAGGCCACGCGGGAACCGGCCTGGGGCTGACGATCGCCGCCGCCCTGCTCACCGCCTCCGGAGGCCGGCTCGAACTGAGCCGGGCCGAGGGCGGCGGACTGCACGCGGCCGCGGTGCTGCCCGCCGCGCACTGACCCGGCATCAGACGCCGCTGCCCGCCGCACCGCGCCGACGGCGGAGCCGACCTCGCGTGGGAGGCCGGAGGCCGCCACCGGGGCGAGGACCCGTCGCCGTGCCGGACCTCGCGCCGGGTGCCGGTGGGCCGAGCGGGTCACGTCCGGCCCTGCGTCGCCCGTACACCGTGCAGGGCCAGGAAGCGGCGGGCGGTCTGTTCGGCCTCGGCGAGGGAGACGAACCCGCGGTCCCGGGCCGCCGCCAGCAGTTCGGCGGAGTCCCCGCACTTCCAGACGTCCGCGAGATGCCGCCGTACGACGGCCGCGGGCACCCGGTCCGGCACACGGTGCGTTCCGGACCGGGCCACGTGTTCGTTGAGCAGGTCGGCCGCGGCCACCGCGGCCGCGCCCGCCGCCCAGGCCCTCTCGCCTCCGCGCAGCTCGACGGGGACGCCGTGGAAGGTGCCCACGCCCGGCTCGACGCGGAACGAGCGGACCAGCAGCCGTACCAGTCCGTGCCGCGCACCGTCCTCACGCTGCTCACGCGGCGTCAGCCAGTAGTCCCACGTCTCCTGCGGCAGATGCGCGGCGGTGGTCTCCGGGGCGGCGGTGGTCTCGGGGGTGCCGGCGGTCTCCGGGGCGGCGCCGACGGCCGACAGCGCGACCCGCACCGGATCGCGGTCCGCGCCGGCCGGCACACCCCTTGTGATGCGCTCAAGGGCGTAACGGCGGTAGCGCGCGGGGAAGTCGGGGTCGTAGACCTGCTGGAATCCGAGCACGTCCCGCTCGGACACGATCGGCACTCGGCGCGCGGGCACCGCGGGGCGATGTGCGCCGCGCTCGCGTTCCATGGGACAGGTGCGAGGGGTGAGAGTGGCCCGGGCCGGCCCGGCGGCGTCCGGCGCGTGCTCGGCCCTCGTCTGTTCCAGTGCCAGCAGCGCGTCCTCGCGCTGGAGATCGGCCAGTCGGGGGTGCTCCGCGGTGAACCGCCACAACGTGCGGGCGGCTTCGCCCGTACGCGCGCAGGTGAGCTCCGCGCGGTGCAGCAGGGCGGCCCAGTTCCGGCGGGTGTAGTGGAGCTGCCGGGCGGCGTGCAGGACGGGCGCCGCCTGGTCCTCGGGTATCAGCCGCCGGGCCACCGCCTGGACGAGGGCCCAGCGCAGATTCACCAGCGCGAGGGTGAGCGCCGGGAAACCGCAGGGCGGGTACTCGACCGCGACTTCGTCGTCCGCGTCCAGCGCGCCGCCCCGGTACATGCTGAAGACGTGACCGACGCCCCGCATCCCGTACGGGCCCAACTCGGCGGCGCGCAGGGCGCCCAGGCCCGCGGCGCCCATCACCCGGGTACCGCGGCCGAGGACGTCGAGGATCTCCTTGTGCCGCACCGGCTCGGCATCGCGCAGCACCCCGTCGATGATCAGTACGGTGTCCTCGCGGCGCGGATCGAGGAGCCACAGGTCGCCGTGGCGCACCGGGGGATGGACGATCGCCTCCGGCACCGCGTCGAGCACGTCGCCCACCGGAAGCGTGGGCCCGGCGTACACATGGACGGTCATCCGGCCCCTTCCGGCGCGGCGGCCGACCGCAGGCACGCGGCTCCGGGGACCCCACGGCGTGGTGCGGAGCCGACCAGTACCACCTTGACCACGCTGAACGCGGGATGGGTGCTCAGGTCGACGACGACCGGCGCACGGCCCGTGATCCTGCGCACCACGCTCGCCAGCCACAGTGCCTCGGTCTCGTCCTCGGCGAACCGGATCGCCGGTGCGGCCACGTCCTGCCACGACACGGTGCGGCCGTCCCGCGTCGAAGCGGCGGGGCGCGGGACGACGGCGGACGAGTCCGGGGCGGCGGGCAGGTCGTCACGGCTGCGGGTGATCGAGGTGAGCCGTCTCTCCGCCGCTTCGGTGAGAGCCCGGCACAGGGCCGTCGCGGGGTTGCTGTGCGCCCCGGAGCCGACGGCCGGTACCGGATGGTCGGGCGACCACACACGGGTGACGAAGCAGGGCAGTTCCCAGCGGTCGGACAGGTCCACGATCTCCAGCCGCGCGCCGGAGAGTTCGAGCCGGCGCAGCACCTGGGCGCAGGGCTCCTCGCGCACGCTCCTCGGGTCCACCCACCGTCGCTCGGCCGTGAGCGGCGCGGCGGCCGACGCGCACTCGCGTTCCACCAGTTCGTACAGGGCGTGCGTCACCGCCTCGTGGTGGCTGTTGCCGCCGGCCAGTCCGTCGGCGGTGCCGGTGAGCAGCGGCGGGCTCCACAGGGCGCCGGCCTCGTGGTCGACCCGTACGCAGTCCCGCGGCACCAGGGTGGCGACGCCGGTGACCGCGTCGACGGCGGCGACCCAGTCCAGCGGGGTGCGGTCGGTCAGCAGGCTGCCCGCGTTCCGGCGCAGGCCGCGCACGTCGTAGGGAAGGCCCAGTTCACGTGCGGGGGTCCGGGTCACCCGGGGCGGGGGACAGGCGTACTCGGCGTGCCACCGTTCCAGGGACTTCATGACCGCGGAGACACGGGCGAGCAGTGCCGACACGCCTCCGCCCTGGGTGATCGTGAGCGTACGGGCTCCCGGACGGACCGCCTTGGCCACCGGTACGCCCAGGCGGTCCATGCCCGTCACGTCGGCGACCCGGGTGATCCCGTAGCTGTCGCGCAGCGGGTCGAGAACGGCCCAGGTGTCGGCGGGGCGCCGGACGCGATGCGTGCCGTCGAAGTGAACCTTCCTCACGCGTCCTCCCGTTGCGCTCGGCTGGCATCAGCTTCGGTGATGACGTGCAAGCGGCCGGAAAGGCGGCGGGAAGTATCGGGTCAAAGCCGCGTACTTTCCGCCGGTCCTGGGTGAGCGCCACATCAGAGGAATGTCAGGACACCCCCGCGCGGGACCGGACCCCCGTCGCCTGGCCGATTCTCATGGTCCGTCGTGGTCTGCGTTGCACTGGAGCTGAACGGGGGCTGACGTCGCCTTTCGTAGGGTGGGACATCCGCCGAGCTTCCTTCGACGCACCGAGGGCCCCTTCATGCCGCGACCGTCCGCCGAGCCCGCCCTGCGGGTGGCCGTCCTCGGTCCGCTGGAGGTCCGCCGCGGGTCCGTCGAGCGCACCCCGTCGGCTCCCATGGCCCGGCGCGCGCTCGCGGTACTGCTGCTGCACGCGGGCGCGTTCGTGCCGGTGTCGCTCCTGATCGACGAGCTGTGGGACGGCGAGCCGCCCCGGCTCGCCCGCAAGACCGTGCAGACGTACATGTACCAACTGCGCCGGGCCTTGCGGCCGTTCGCCGACGCCGACGCCCACGAGGCCCGGGCCGGGGAGACGCTCGACGTGCTGGAGACCCGTCCCGGGGGGTATCGCGTCCACGTGCCCGGGGAGAGCCTGGACCTGGAGGTGTTCCGGCTGCTGGCCGATCGGGGGCGGGCTGCCCGTGACCGGGCCGATCACGCGGCCGCGTCCCGGATCCTCGGCGAGGCGCTGGCACTGTGGCGCGGTCCTGCGTTCGCCGACGTGACCGCCGGACCGCTGCTCACGGCGCGCATCGCGCAGATCGAACAGGCCCGTCTGGAGGCGCTGGAACAACGGATCGACTGTGACCTGTCGCTCGGGCGGCACCGTGAACTGCTGCCCGAGCTGCATGAACTGACCGGACGTCACTCGCTCAACGAGCCGTTCGCCGCACAGTTGATGACCGCCGCCTACCGCGCCGGACACCGGGACGTCGCTCTCGACGCCTATACGCGGCTCCGCCGCCGGCTGGTGGAGGAACTCGGCGCGGAACCCTCGCGGCGGCTCCGGGACCTGCACCGCGACCTGCTCAACGAGTCGGACCGGCTCGATCCGCCCCGCCCCGCGTCATCCGGTGTCCGGCCCGTCTCCGCGCCGCCCTGCGTGACCCATCTGCCCCCGGACACCGAGGACTTCACCGGCCGGGCGGGTGTACTGAGGGAGGTGCTGCGGCTGAGCGCTCCTGCCGGGACCGCGCGGACGGCCCCCCGCCTGGTGCTGCTGACCGGGGGTGTCGGCGTCGGCAAGACCACGCTCGCCGTCCACGCCGCGCATCGGGTCAAGGACCGTTTCCCCGGGGGCCGGTTGCACGCCGTCCTGCACGGCCCGGACGACCGTTCCCTCGACCCCCACGCCGTGCTGTTCTCGCTCCTGAGGGACATCGGCGTCGAGGCCGAGGAGATCCCGGACAGTGCCGAGGGACGGATCCGCGCCTTCCGGGCGTGGAGCGCGCGACGCCCGCTGCTCATCCTCCTGGACGACGTCGCGACGGCCTCTCAGGTGACCCCCCTGCTCCCGGGCGGCCCGGACACCACCGTCCTGCTGACCTCCCGGACCTCGCTGCCGGGACTGGCGGGAGTCAGGTCCGTACCCCTGGGGCCGCTGTCCCCGCGGGAGTCCGCCGATCTGCTCCGTGCGCTCGCCGGAACGGCCGCCGTCGAACACGATCCCCGGGCGGTACGGGACATCGCCGAGGCCTGCGGACACCTCCCCCTCGCCCTGCGCGCCGCGGCCGGGAAACTGGGCCCGCCCCTGCTGCGGACTCCGGACGGCCTCGCCCGCAGACTGCTCGACGCGGACCGGCGCCTGGACGAACTCGGCAGTGTCTCCTTCGACGTGGGCGAACTCCTTCGGCGGGCGGTACGACGCCTTCCCGTGGACGCCGCTGCGGCGCTCACCGCGCTGGCGGCCGCGGAGGCCGGCCGGTTCGGTCTGGTGGCCGCTGCCCGGGTGTGGGCGACGGACATGTTCGGCGCCGAGGACAGGGTGGGCCGGCTGCTCGAACTGGGCGCGCTCGAAGCCGAGGCCGACGGGCCGGCGCACGGCCCGTCCTTCAGGATCCCCCCGCTGCTGCGCCTCGCCGCGCTGCCCCGGCACCCGGCCGGCCGGGCCGCCCTTATGTCGCACGCGGGCTGAGCGTCCCCGTCGGGCGGACCGCATCCGGGACACCGGCCGGCTGAAGCTCCCCGCCGCGTGGAGAGACGCGTCGGCCGCGCCTGCACGCCCTCACCGTTGGCAATAAATTGCCAACGTTTCGCGATCTCGGAAATCCGCGATGAAGTGGCCCTTTTCCGTTCCTTGGTCGGCGTCTGGCACATTTTTGCCAAGCAAAGCGAGACTCTTCACGGCGCGAGAGGACTTCCATGACCCGCCTGCTCTTCGTACGACACGGACGCACCCCGCACAACGCCCAGATGGTGATCACCTCCGGCTATCCGGGAGTCTCCCTGGACGAGGTGGGCCGGGGCCAGGTGACCACCCTGGCCGGCCAACTGGGCCCGGTGCGCGACAGCCTGGCCGCCGTCTACAGCAGCCCGCTGCGGCGCGCCGTGGAGACCGCCGCCATCCTCAACGACGAACTGGCCACCGGACTCGAGCCGCGGATCCACGACGAACTGCGCGAGGGATCGGTCGGCGACCTCGAAGGACAGTCCTCGGCGGAGGCCTTCACCCGCTTCGACGCCACGTTCGACCACTGGTACCTCAACGGCGACCTCGACCACCGCGTCGGCGGCACCGGCGAGCGCGGCAGCGCGACGGTGGAGCGCATCAGCCGCGTCGTCGACGACCTGGTGGCCCGGCACCCGGGGCAGACCGTGCTCGTCGTCGGCCACGGCACCGTGCTCCAGCTCGCCCTGACCGTGCTGTGCGCGAACCTGCCGCTGACCTCCGGCTACCGGAACTGGATCGAGAACGCGGGAGTGGTCGACACCGTGCACGACGGACGGCACCTGCACTGCCTGTCCTGGTCGGGACGACCCCCGGTGGTGGCACCGGGCGTTCTGGGCACGCCGAACACGGAGGGGGACCACAGTGCCGCGGCTGCTTGAGTCGAGCGCGCGCCGCCTGCGCGGCGCGATGCCGGACATGGCGACCACCCAACGGGGTGGTCTCGTCGGCTCGGTGGTGGTCGACGCGGTGGGCGCGGGGATGGTCATGCCCCTGTCGCTCCTGTACTTCACGCTCACGACGTCCATGTCGGTGGCCACCATCGGGCTCGTCACCAGCGCGGCCGTCCTGCTCACCCTGCCGATCTCGCCCTGGGCCGGCGCTCTCGTGGACCGGTACGGTTCCCGGTTCGTCCTCGTCGGCAACAACGTCATCGCCGGCGTCGGCTACGTGGGCTACCTGCTCGCGGACAACTGGTGGCAGGTGCTGGTCTCGGTCTTCCTGGTGACGGCGGCCGACCGCTGCTACTGGACGGCCTGGCCCGTCTTCCTGAAGTCACTGACCGCACGCCACCGGCTGGACACGTGGTTCGCCTTCGCCGAGTCGGTCAAGCAGGGCGGGTTCGCCATCGGCGGACTGGCCGCGGCCGCCTTCCTGAGCTGGGACGACCACATCGGGGCCCGACTGCTCGTCGGCTTCAACGTCCTCAGCTCCCTGCTGTCGGCATGGCTGCTGGCCCGCGTCCGCCCCACCTCCTCCGCACAACCTCTCGCCGCCGAGGGGCTGGTCCGTACCGACCGGGCCCCGGTCCGAGGAGCCTGGCGGCACGTGCTGGCGCAGCGGTGGCTGTGGGCCCTGGCGGTGGGCCAGATCGGCCTGTCCTTCCTGTGGCTGGTGCCCACCGTCGTCCTGCCGGTGCACGTCGTGGACGGACTGGGTCTGGGCGCCTGGCTGCCGACCGCCCTGTTCGGACTGAACTGCCTGGGCGCGTTCGCCCTGCAGTCCTGGGTGACACGCCGCTCGGCCCGCATGCGGCGCACCCGCGTGGTAGTGCTCAGCGCCGGCCTCGGCATCCTCGCCGTCGCCGTGATCGCCGCCCTGCCCTCGGGCCGGCCCGCCGTGGCCGCGACGGGTGCCGCGGTGGCCTCGCTGCTCGTGGGCTTCGCCTTCATGTGCTACCTGCCCGCGTCCAGCGCCCTGGTCGCCGCCGCGGCGGACACGTCCCACGAAGGGCGCACCATGTCCGTGTTCCAGAGCGCCGGCGCGCTGACGTCCGGAGTGGGGCCCGCGGTGGTCGGCTGGCTCCTGACCGCGGGTGCGCCCTGGCTGTGGTGGCTGCTGACGGTCGCCTGCGCGCTGGGCGGTGCCGGATTCTGGGCCGCCGAGCGCTGGCTGCCGGCGCGGGCGCTGCACCGGGGTGAGGAGCCCGGACCGGAGCCGCGGTCCGGTGCCCCCGCATCCGAGCGCGGTGGGCGGATCGCTCAGCCCACCTCGGCCGCCACCTGAACCAGCAGGAACACGTTGAGACCGATCACGGCCGCCGTCACCACGCTCAACGCGGCCTGCGTGAGCGGCCCGTTGCGCCGGGCCCCCATCAGGGTGCCGCGCCCGGTCAGCCAGACCAGCGGCACCAGCGCGAACGGGATCCCGAAGGACAGCACGACCTGGGACCACACCAGCGCGGTGGTCGGATTCACCCCCAGGGCCAGCACCGAGAGAGCGGGCACCAGGGTCGCGCCCCGGCGGAACCACACCGGAACCTGACGGTCCAGGAACTCCGTCATGATCACCTGCCCCGCGTAGGTGCCGACCGAGGAGGACACGAGCCCGGAGGCGAGCAGCGCCATCGCGAACGCCGCCGCGGCCACCGAGCCCACGGTCTCGCCGAGACGGGCGTGGACCGAGTCCAGGTCGTCACCGAAGCCGGGGATCCGCGCACCGATGAGCAGCAGCGCGGCGTTCACCGCGCCGGCGACCCCGAGGGACACGACGATGGCGGTCCTCAGCCGGCGCAGCAGCCACGTGGCGTGTGCCGGGTCCGGGCCGGCGACGGAGCGCAGCGACAGGCGGCGGGCGGCCATCACCGGATGCAGATAGATCACGTGGGGCATGACGGTCGCGCCCAGCATGCCCGCGGCGAGCATCGGGCTGTCGGCCCCGGGGAAGGACGGCACCATCCCGTGGGCCATACCCGTCGGACTCGGGGGAGCGGCGACGATGTCGTAGCAGACACCGATGACGACGACGGCCAGCACTCCCGCGACCAGGCTCTCGAAGCGCCGTGCGCCCTTGCCCTCCGCGGCGAGCACGAGACACGAGACCGTGGCCACGAGCACTCCGCCCAGCAGCACGGGCAGGCCGAACAGCAGCCGCAGGGCCAGCGCGCCGCCGACGATCTCGGCCAGGTCGGTGGCCACGGCCACGAGTTCCGCCTGGGCCCACAGGCCGTACACGACGGGGCGAGGCAGGTGTTCGCGGCACAGCCGGCCCAGTCCGCGGCCGGTCACGGTGCCCAGCTTCGCCGCGACGTACTGGATGAGCATGGCCATGGCTCCGGCCGCCGCCACGACCCACAACAGGCCATAGCCGTACGCGGAGCCCGCGGTGGTGTTGCTGGCGAAGTTGCCCGGGTCGGCGTAGGCGACGGCGGCCACGAAGGCCGGACCGTAGACGGCGGCCCGCACGTTCGGCACCGCCCTCCCGCCGGGGCCGTACGGTGTCACGGCCGGCCCGTGCCGTCCGGCGCCCGCCGCGACGGGTGAGGTCGGGCGCCTCATGAGCCACCCGCTCCTGCGGGACCGGCCAGAACGGTCTCCACGGCCAGGCCGCCGGGGGCCAGCCGCGCCCCGGGCAGCAGGACGCAGTCACGCACCTGCGCGCCGGCCCCGACCCGGACACCGGCACCGAGATAGACGTCGCCGTACAGGGCGGCCCCCTCCTCGACGACCGCGCTGGGGTCACGCAGGCACACACCGCCGTCCTCGGTCGGCTCCCCGCCCGCGGCCCGCACCTCGTGCAGGACCGCCGCGCGGTAGGCCGACGGAGTGCCCAGGTCGTCCCAGGCGCCCGCCCAGGCGACGCAGTTGACGGGCTGTCCGGCGGCCAGCAGGGCGGGCACCAGATCGGCGGCGAAGTCGAAGGGCCGGTCCTGCGGTATGAAGGACAGCACCTCGGGCTCGACGCAGTAGATGCCCGCGCTCACCCAGGACGGCCGGCCCGCGGCCCAGGCCGGCTTCTCCTCGACCCGTGCGACGGCCCCGTCCTCGTCGAACTCGAAGACCCCGTAGCGCGACCCGTCCGGCACGTGCACCAGGGCGACGCTGAGCAGGGCGCCGGACGCCTCGTGCGCGGCGACGAAGCGGGGGAGCCCGCCGCCCGTCCGCAGGTCCCCGGAGAGCACCACCGCCCGCCCGCTGTCACGGATCTCCTCGGCGAACGTGTGCAACGTGCCCGCGGGGCCGCGCAGTTCGGGCTCGACGCGCACCTCGACGGGGCCTCCCGCCCGGCCGGGGTGCAGCCGGCAGTGCTCGACCACGTCCTCGGCCCGGTGGTGGGCGTTGCACACCACCCGCCCCGCACCCGCGGCACGCGCCTGCCGGGCCAGCCTGTCCAGCAGGGTGTCCGCGCCGAGCGGGAGCAGCGGCTTGGGCCACCGGGACGTCAGCGGCCGCAGCCGGGAACCGTGGCCCGCGGCCAGTACGACGCCCAGCATCACCGCACCAACGCCTCGGCGCGGGCCACCGGAAGCCGCAGCGCCCGGCGCGGATTGGTGTGGAACATGTCCCGTACGCCGTCCTCGCCCAGCCCGAGACCGAGCACGTTCGCGTACTGGCGGGGGTAGAACCCGGTGCCGGCGGCGACGATGCCGTCGGACCGGTACCAGAGGTGGTTGCCCTCCCGGTGGTGCAGCGCCTCGCCCGCCAGCACGGGAATCTCCGTGTCGTCGGTGATGCCGATGATCCGTCCGGTGCCGAGGAACTCCGCGGTGCGCCGGCAGATGGCGAGGTCGACGTGGTCGCCGTCGAAGTTGAGGAACGGCAGCAGCTTCTCGTCGTGCGCGGCCCGCACCAGCGCGGCCGGGACCGGTCCGAGCAGCTCCGGGAGCGTCTCGTAGTGCCACTCCCGCGCCAGGAAAGCGGCCCGTTCCCCGTCCCGCGCGGCCCGCTCGGCCGGAGTGCGCCACACGTGCCGGAAGGCGCGGGGCATGTCGTTGAAGAGATGGTCGGTCAGCAGCACGTCGGGGGAGGGGCCGTACCGGTGGTGGACGTAGTCGATCAGCTCGCGCGTCCGCTCGGCGCTCAGCTCCGGGTGCGTGTGCCGGAAGTGCCCGAGCGCGATCCGGACGCCGTTGGCGTAGCACAGGTCGACGATGTCCCGGTAGCGGACTCCGCCCTCCAGCACGTCGTCCAGGTCACCCCCGTCCGGCCCCATGACGATGTAGCGCAGCCCGTGCGGGCCGAGCTCGCAGATCCTCTCCCACTCCTCGGCCGAGGGCGACCAGATGCCCCGGGGCGGCACACCGCCCGACCGGCCCAGCAGCGGACCCTCCACCGAGAAGCCCAGCACGGAGGGGAACCGCTCGCGGTCGGCGGACCAGGCGCGGACGACCTCGCTGAAACGGTCGATGTAGGAACGCTCCAGGAACACCGAGGGCACGAGGTGCACGCCTCTGCGGACGGCGTGCTGCTCGACGTCGGCGAGGGCGCTCGGCACCATGGAGCTGAAGTCGATGCCGCCGATGCCGTGCGTGTGAACGAGCAGGGGAACGGTCACGAGGTCTCCTCAGGGGACGGGCGGTCGGGTGAGGTCAGGAAGCGGCGAGCGCGGCCCGGGTGAGTTCGGCCTTGTTGCCGAGCCCGAGCTTGCTGCGGATGCGCTTGACGTAGGTGTCGACGGTGTGGGGGCTGATGGCGAGCCGCCGCGCGATCTGATCGTGGGTCAGGCCCGCCGCGATGTGGCTCAGCACCTCCCATTCACGCGGGGAGAGCATGTCGCGTACGGACGCGACGTCACCGGCCCCGGGGTCCGTGCCCACCGCGGCGCGTACCGCGGCGACGACGGCCTCCGGGGTGGAACGCTCGTCGAGGAAGCAGGTGGCGCCGCTGCCGGCCAGGTTGCCGGGCCGCTGGGCGGACATGAGCAGGACCCGGGTGCCGGGCGTCATCCCCGGACCGTCGCAGCTCGTCGGACGGTTGGTGATGAGCACGTCGAGCGGGACGGGACACGGACGCCGGGACGCTCCCTCGCCGAGGTTGTACACCTCGATGCCGGGCACCTCACGCAGCGCCATGCCCAGCGCCCACGACAGGAACGGGTGGTCGTGCCTGAGACCGACTGTGTACATCGCCCGCCCTCCGGGTCGCCTGCCGTGCGGTTCTGGCCACGAACCTAGAGGGGAGGACGGCAGGCCTTCGGTAGACGAACGTCAGGGCAATGGCAACGGATCGACAGGTGACCGCAGGCGCCGTCACGTCCGCCAACCCCCGTGTCCCCGGGCGCCGTCACGTCCGCCGACCCCCGTGTCCCCGGGCGCTGTCCCGTCCGCCGACCCCCGTGTCCCCGGTATCGGTGACTGGGCCGCACCCGCCGGACACCCGCATCATGCAACAGACGCCGATGCGGCATCGCTTCGTTCGTATGCGACCCGGCGCCTGTGACCACCCCCGTGTCCCCGCACCACCGGTGCGGCGCACGGCTGCCCACGAAGGGATGACCATGCAGACGCAGAACGCTTGCGACCTGGACGAGATCGCCGCGGAGATCCGCGCTCGCGGTGACCGCGGCGGCCGCCGCATCCTCGTCGGCGTCGACGGTCCGGGCGCGTCCGGCAAGAGCACCCTCGCCGAGCTGCTCGCCGCGCGCCTGCCCGGCGCGGTCGTCGTCCACGTCGACGACTTCTACCGCACCAGTGACGACGAACGGCCCGCCGGCTTCGGCGCCGACTTCGACCTGGACCGGCTGGAACGCCAGGTGCTGCGCCCGGCCTTCGCCGGCGAGGCCGTCCGCTACCAGCGCTACGACTGGGACCACGACCGGCTCGCCGAGTGGCACGACCTTCCCGCCGGAGTCCCCCTCGTCGTCGAGGGCGTCTACAGCACCCGGGCCCGCGTACGGGACCTGTACACCTACCGCGTCTACTGCCACACGCCCCGCGAACTGCGGCTCAGTCGCGGACTGGAGCGCGACGGCGCCGAGGCCGAGAGCCAGTGGGTCGACCAGTGGATGCCCGCCGAGGACCGCTACGTGGACGGTGAGCGACCGCACCACCACGCCCATCTGGTCCTCGACGGCACCGGCGACACGGGCACCGAGGGCCCGGTCTTCCACCGGACGGTGCTCTCATGACAGGTCCGGTCACCCGCTCGGGTCCAGCCCCCGTCGCCGAGCGCGCCACCGTCGCCGTCGTCACCCTGCTGGACCCGGCCGCCCGCGTCAGCGCCCCGATGTGGCGGCGCACCGAACGGCTGTGCACCCGGATCCAGGACCTGCTGACGGCCGCCGCCCGGGAGACCCCCGGCGGCCCGCTGGACGCGGCCCTGCGCGGCTTGCGGAACGACCCCCTCGACCGGCGGCTCCAGCGGGAGCTGTCCGACGCCGTCACCACCGCCCTCCACCAGGACGCCGGCCTCGCGGCCGAACTGGACGCGCACATAAGCGTCTTCGACGACCGCAACCGCATCGTCCTGGACCGCGGCCCGCGCCACGAGAGCCGTCCGGCCGACGGCACCCCCACCGCACGGGAGATCGCCGCCGCGGCGGCCGCGGAGCCCCGGGACACGACCGGCCACTGGGACGTCACCGTCGTCCTCGACTTCCGCGACACCATCTCCGGCGACCGGCTGCGCAACGCCGTCGCGACCGCCGCCGCCCTGCGCGACCAGTCGCTCGACCCCGCCCGCCACCGGCTCGTGGTCGTCGAGCAGGACGACCACGCCCGGCACCGCGACCTGATCGCCCCCCTCGCCGACCTGTACGTCCACGCACCCCACGGCGGCCCCTACAACCGGAGCTGGGCCCACAACGTCGGCGCCGTCGCCACCCGCGGCCACGACCGCCGGCTCCTCTTCCTCGACGCGGACGTGCTGCCGGACCGCACCTTCCTGGAGCGGCTGCTGGACCGGATCGACACCGTCGGCGCGCGGGCGCTGCTTCCCCACGAGAGCCTGCACTACCTCGACGAGAGCTCCAGCGAAACCGCCCTGCGCGCAAGGCTGTTCAGCACGGAGCGGACTGTCGATCCGGACGGGCTGCACGGCTACCGCCTGGTCACCAACAGGGGCGGCTGCATCCTCGTCGACAGCGACGTCTTCCACGACATCCACGGCTTCGACGAACGCTACGAAGGCTGGGGCGACGAGGACAACGAGTTCTTCGACCACCTCCGGCGCCACACCCCCGTCCACATGTCCGACGAGGTCCTGCTGCACCTGCACCACCCCCGTCCGCGGATGGAGGACGACCACGGACGACGCCCCAACGAGTGGCTGCTCGGGGCGACCGAAGGCCGCCCCACCGCCATCGGGGACCCCCAGCGCTACGCCAGCCTCCCGCTGTGACCGAGGAAAACGGAGAGACCATGCTCAACATCGGTGTCATGACGTCCGGGCGCGGCAACGCCCTGCGGATGGTCCTGGAGACCTGCAAGGGCCACGGCGAGGTCGTCGCCGCCGTCGCCAACCTCGACTGCCCCGCCCTGGGCGTGGCCCGCGACAACGGCATACCGCACGTGTCCCTGCACCGGCTGGAGGACTACCCCTCGCGGGCCGCGCGCGACGAGGCCATGGCCGCCGAACTGCAGAAGGCCGGTGTGGACTTCGTCTTCTCGGCCGGCTACAGCGACGTCATCGACGAAGCCCTCCTCAGTGCCTTCCCCGACCGGGTGATGAGCGTCTACCCGTCGCTGCTGCCCGCCTTCGCCGAGGACGACGAGGCCATCGGGCCGGCCCTCGACCACGGCGTCAAGCTGATCGGCGTCACCTTCCACCTGCGCCAGGCGCTCTCCGGAGCCGGCGGAGCGATCATCGCCCAGGAGCCCATCCGCGTCGACGTCGACGACACCATCGAGACCGTCGAGCCGCGCATCCTGCAGACGGAGCGGAACATGCTGCCCGGCATCTTCGCCGCGTTCGCCGAGGACCGCGTCCGGCGCGAGGGCCGCAAGCTGCGCATCCTGCCCGCCTCCTGAAGCCGCCGCGCCCTCTCCACCCCGTCGATCAGGCCGGAACCGCGGTCGCGGCCCGGTCCCGTGCGCCCACACCCGGAAAGGAGGACCGCCTCGCCATGCCTTCGCGCGTGCTTCTGCTCACCTCAGCGTTCGCCCCGACGATGGGCGGCGCCGAGTCCTACGCCCGCACGGTCGCCCACGGCCTGGCCGACGCCGGCCACGACGTCCTCGTCGTCACCGACACGGTCGCCGGCACACCCCCGAGGGAGACCGACGGCCCCGTCCGCGTCATCAGACTCGGCGGATACCGCGGCCTGCTGGAAGACCCCAGCAAACTTCCCTGGGAACAGCTCTACTTCGGCCTCCTTCCCGAACTCGCCGACGTCGTCGCCGAGTTCGGACCCGACCTGATCCTGGCCAACAGCCTGGAGACGACCGTCGCCGGCCGCGTCGTGGCCGACGAACTGTCCATCCCGCTGGTCGGCGCCTACCACGAACACGCCCCGCTGGAAGAGCCGCTGGGCTTCGGCAAGACCATGCTCGGTTACCGTCGTATGGCCCCCGACCTGGTCCTCGCGGGATCACACTCCTACGCCGCCCGCGCCCTGGCCCACCTGCCCGCCGAACGGGTCGCCCTCATCCACCACGGAGTCGACACCGACGCCTTCACCGACGCCCCGCACACCGCCCCCCTGCGACAGCGCGTCCGCGCCCGCTACGGCATCGCCGACGAGGACCTGCTCGTCGTCTGCGCCGGGCGGCTCAAGCCCCGCAAGGGCCAGCGGGAACTCATCGAGGCGTTCGACTCCCTCGGCCACCCCGCCCTGCGGCTGCTGCTGGTCGGGGGAGTCAGCTCCGCCTCCCAGGACTACGCCGACCACCTGCGCGCCCAGGCGGCACGTATCGGCGCGCCGCGGTTGCGGCTCGACGAATCCGTCACCGTCCAGGAGATGCCGGGCATCCTCGCCGCCGCCGACATCGTCGCCCAGCCCAGCCACTCCGAAGGACTCGGTCTGTCCCTGCTGGAGGCGATGAGCGCCGCACGGCCCGTCATCGCCACCCGCATCGACGGCTTCGACGAGGTCCTCACCGAGGAGGGGCTCGCCCTGCGCGTCGACCCCGAAGCCCCCGAACAGCTCGCGGGCGCCCTGGAAGCGCTCTGCGCGGACGCGGACCTGCGGCGCGGCCTCGGCCGACGGGCCCGCGCCCACGTCCTGGCCCGCTTCTCACTGCGCCGCATGATCGACCGTACGGACGCGCTACTGCGCGAACTCGCCGTCCCCGCAACGGTCCGAGGCACCCGATGACCCCCCTGGACGCGGCCCGGCCGCCGCAGGTCGTCGTGCTGGCCGGCGGACTCGGCACCCGCATGGGAGCGCTGAGCGCCCGCACCCCCAAGGTCCTCCTGCCGGTGGGCGGGCGCCCGTTCCTGGCCCGGCTGCTCGCCCACCACGCCCGCCAAGGGGTGCGCGAGCTCCACCTGTGCCTCGGCCACCTGGCCGATCAGGTTCTGCGGTTCCTCGACGTGCACGGCACGGCGGGGATGCACGTCACCTGCACGGTGGAGACCGAACCGCTGGGAACCGCGGGCTCCCTGCGGCTCGCCCTGCCCCACCTGGCCGACGAGTTCGCCCTCGTCATGGGCGACAGCCACACTCCCGCCCCACTGGCCGAGCTGGCACACCGCTGGCACGGCTCGGGCCTGGACGCCGCGATGGCGGTGCTGCGCAACCACGACTGGCTGGTTCCCGGCAACGTCGCCGTCCAGGACGGCCGGGTCACCACGTACGACAAGGGCCGGCCCCCGGGAACGTACGCCTTCGTCGACTACGGCATCACCCTGCTGCGCCGGTCCACCGTCGAACACCTCCCCGGCAGCGGGAACGCGGACCTCGCCGCGCTGTACGCCCCGCTGGTCGCGACGGGCCGGCTCGCCGCACTGGAGGTGACCGAGCGCTTCTGGGAGATCGGATCACCCGCCGGCTACGCCGAGTACGACGCGCACGTGGCCGCGCTGGACGCCGGGAGTGACCGTGTCCATGCCTGAGAACACGCCCGCGCCCAAGACCCGGCGTACCGGCCGCGTCGTCCACCGCACCCCGTGGATGACCGTCCGCGAGGAGGAGTTCGTCCGTGCGGACGGCGGGACCGGACAGTTCACCGTCGTCACCCGCGCCGACTTCGTCGTCGTCCTGTGCGACACCCCCGAGGGGCTGCTCATGACCGAGCAGTACCGCTACGCCGCGGCCCGCTGGAGCCTCGAACTGCCCCAAGGAGGCCTGGAACCGGGTGAGTCGGCCGCGCAGGCGGCCCTGCGGGAACTGCGGGAGGAGACCGGCTGGCACGGCGGCAGTGCCGAGATCCTCGCCGAGGACCTGTACGAAGCCGCCGACTGGGCCACCCAGCGTTTCACCGTCGTACGGGTGCGCGGCGGCCGCCCGGGACCCGCGTCCCCCGAGGCCGACGAAGCCATTGCCGCCGTCCGCGGCGTGCCGCGCCCCGAGCTCGCCGCCCATGTCCTGGCCGGCCGTGTCGTCGACGCGGCGACCCTGGCCGCCCTCGCCGTCGAGTCCGCGAAGTCCGCGGCCGACGTGTCCTGATCGAAGGAGACTTTGTGACCGTCCTGATCACCGGGGCCGCGGGCTTCATCGGCAGCCACGCCGTCCGCCGTCTGCTCGCGACCGACCGCACCGTCGTGGCCACCGACATGGTCGCCCCCGCCGAGGCGGAACGCCTCACCGACCTGCTGGAACACCCGCGACTGCGCTACGTCCCCGGAGACCTCTTCACCCTCCTGCCGGACCTGCTCGAAGGCATCGACGAAGTGTGGCACCTGGCCGCCAACGCGGACATCCCGCTGGGCGCCCGGGACACCGAGATCGACCTCAGGCAGTCCGCAGGCCTCACCCGCCACGTCCTGGAGGCGATGCGCACCCACGGCGTGACCACCATCGTGTTCCCCTCCACCAGCGGCGTCTACGGCGACCGGCTCGGCCCCCTCGTCACGGAGGCGGACGGCCCCCTGCTGCCCAACTCCCTCTACGCCGCGGGCAAGGTGGCCAGTGAGGCACTGATCTCCGCCTACTGCGCGATGTTCGGGCTGCGCGCCCGCATCTACCGCCTCGGCAACGTGCTCGGCGGACGGATGGGCCGGGGCATCGTCCGCGACTTCCTGCGCAAACTGCAGGAGAACCCGGCCGAGTTGCACGTCCTGGGCGACGGACGGCAGCGCAAGAGCTACGTGCTGATCGACGACATCGTCGCCGGCATGGACGAGGTCACCCGGGCCACCGAAGGCACCGGCCACCCGGCGTGCGAGGTCTACAACCTGGCGGCGGGCGGCAGCGTCGACACCGCGGGCGTGGCCGCGCTCGTCGCCCGTGCCCTGGACCTCGACCCGCCGACGATCCGCACCGACGAGGCGGCCCTGTCCTGGTCCGGCGACCAGCCGGTGATCGAACTGTCCATCGACAAGGTGCTGTCCACCGGCTGGCGCCCGCGCCACACCGCCGAACAGTCCGTACTGGAGGCCGCCCGCCGCATGCTCGCCGAGCAGCGCAGCCCGGCCACCACCGGGGCCCGCGCATGAACGGCGGCCCCGAGCCCGGCACGCTCGTCGTGGCCAGCACACCACTGCGCCTCTCCCTGGGCGGAGGCGGCACCGATCTGCCGTACTACGCCGACAGCTTCGGCGGCGACGTCCTGTCCATCGCCATAAGCCTGCGCGTCACCGTCGCCGGGCGCCTCGGACGACTCGACGGACGCTTCCGCTACGGCCACGAACAGACCCTCCACGGCGACAAGGGCCACGACCTCGGCGACCCCTACGTAGCCGCCGCACTGGAAGCCTCCGGCCTCGACGAACCGTGCGAGATCACCTCGTTCGGACCGGTCCCCGCGGGCACCGGACTGGGCAGCTCCGGCGCGTTCGCCGTCAGCCTGCTCGCCGTCACCGAAGCCCTCGCCGGCCGCGACCCGCTGGCCGCGGGCCGGGCCGGGCTGGCCGAGGCCGCCTGGCAACTGGAGGCCGTGCGCCTGGGCCGGCCGGTTGGACGCCACGACCCGTACGTCTGCGCGCTCGGCGGCCTGCGCCGCCTGCGCATCGCCCCGGACGGCACCACCGAGGCGAGCACGCCACCCGTCGCACCGGCCACCCTGGACCGGCTCCAGCAGCACCTGTGCCTCTACTACACCGGCGTACGCCGCGACAGCACCCGCCACCTGGCCGCCCCCGCACGGGGCCGCGAGGACAAGATCGCCGCCCTGCACTCCATCAAGGAGATCGGCCACGAGATGACCGAGGCACTGTGCGCGGGCCGCGTCGACGACGTCCCCGCCCTGCTGCGACGGCACTGGGAGGTGAAGAACGCCGGTTCCCCGCCCTCCAGTTGGGACGGCGCGTACACCACCGCCCTCGGCAACGGGGCCCTCGCCGGCAAGCTCGTCGGCGCCGGCGGCGGAGGCTTCCTCCTCCTGTACGCCGACCCCGACCGCCGCGACCGCCTGGACGCCGCCATGCGCGAACAGGGCCTGCAACCGGTGCCGTTCACCTTCTCCACCTCGGGCACGACCCTCACGCGCGTCCACCTCGACGAAAGGGACCCAGCACTATGACCGTCACTGTCGAGACCCCTCCGGGCGTCGACCTCGGCACCCGCTTCCTGGAAACCCTCGCCGCCGTCGCCGGCGACCTGGACCACACCGCCGTCGACCGCATGGCACAACGCCTCGCCCGGGTACGGGCCGAACAGGGCCGCGTCTTCCTGCTCGGCGTCGGCGGCGGCGCGGGCAACGCCACCCACGCCGTGTGCGACCTGCGCAACCTCGCCGGTCTGGACGCCCACGCGCCCACCGACAACGCCGCCACGCTCACCGCCGCCATCAACGACCGCGGCTGGCGCTCGGCCTACGCGGAATGGCTCACCTGCGCGAACATCGGCCCCCGCGACGCCGTGATGGTCTTCTCCGTCGGCGGCGGCAGCGAGGAACCCCCCGTGAGCGTCAACCTCGTGGAGGCCCTGCGCACCGCCCAGGACTCCGGCGCGTACATCTGCGGCGTGGTCGGCCCGGACGGCGGAGAGACCGCCCGCATGGCCGACGAATGCCTGCGCGTGCCCGTGAACGACCGGGACTACCGCACCACACACACCGAGATCTTCCAGTCCGTCGTATGGCACATGCTCATCGTGCACCCCCTGCTCGCCGTGACCACGCCGCGCTGGGAGTCCCTTCGGCCATGACCCCCGACGCCCTGCTCCTGGACCGCGACGGCGTTCTCAACACCCTGTGGCACGAGCCCGACCTCGGCACCGTCGACTCCCCGCACCGACCCGACCAGGTGCGCCTGATGCCCGGCGCCGCGCAGGCCGTACGGCGGGCCAACGAGGCCGGCGTCCCCGTGATCGTCGCCTCCAACCAACCGGGCATCGCCAAGGGGAAGTTCACCACACGGCTGCTGACCGCCGTGACCGGAACGCTGCTCCACCTCCTCGCCGAGCAGGGCGCCCACGTGGACCACGTCTACTACTGCCTGCACCACCCCGAGGCCGCGCTGCCCCGGCTGCGCGCCGACTGCGCCAACCGCAAACCGGCCCCAGGACTGCTGCGCGAGGCGATACGGCACCGCGGCCTGCGCGCGGAGCGCTGCTGGTTCGTCGGCGACACCCCGAGCGACATCGCCGCCGGACGGGCCGCCGGCTGCCGTACCGCCTGGGTCGGCCGCACCCGGTGCGACGTGTGCCCCACCCGGCGCTCGGCCCGGCCCGACCTCGTCGCCCCCGACCTGATGACCGCCGTCACCACCATCCTCGAAGAACCCGGAGACCACCGTGAAGCTCTTCCTCGACAGCGCCGATGAGAACCACGTCAAGTTCTGGTCCGGCCAGGGCATCCTGGACGGGGTCACCACCAACCCCAGCGTCCTGCTGCGCGACGGCGTCACCGACCCGACGGCGACCTTCGCCAGCCTCGCCCGCCTGATCGCCCCCGGCGTCCTGCACGCCGAGGTCACCGCCGAGTCCGGCGCCGCCCTCGTCTCCGAGGCACTCATGCTGAGCGAGCTCGGCGACAACGTGGCCATCAAGGTCCCCATGCTCACCCCCCACGGGGTGCCCTGCCTCGCCGAGATGCACGAGCTCGCCGGCGCGGGCGTCCAAGTCAACACGACCGCCTGCCTCTCCTACGGCCAGGCCGCCCTCGCCACCAAGGCCGGCGCGCGCTACGTGAGCATCATGCTCGGCCGCGTCGACGACGAGGGCGGCGACGGCGCCGCCGTCATCGAGGAGGTGCGCCGCTGGCTCGACCGCTGGGGCTACCACACGGAGATCATCGCGGCGAGCCTGCGCGGCCCCGGCGACGTCCGGCGGGCCATGGACGCCGGCGCCCACTGCGTCACCGTGCCCCCCGCCATCCTCGCGAAGCTCGCCGACCACAAGTACACGCGCCACACCGTGCAGGAGTTCCTCGACGCCGCCGACGCCACCGCCGCCAAGGCCGCCTGAACCCACCCGCCCCGACCCGAGGACACGTCATGGCTGATCTCTCCACTCCCGACCACATCTGGTTCGACGGCGCGGTCCGTCCCTGGCACGAGGCGCGCGTCCACGTCTGGACCGAGACCGTGCTGCGCGCCGCGAGCGTCTTCGAAGGACTGCGCGGCTACTGGAACCCGCAGGAGTCCCGCCACTACTTCGTGCACCTCGACCGCCATGTGCGACGGCTGTACGACTCGGCCAAGGTCACCCGCATCCCGCACACACTCGACGAGGAGACGCTGCTGAAGGCGCTGAGCGAACTCGTCAGTGCCCTCGACTACCGCGAGGACATCTACGCGCGGCCCACGCTCTACCTGGAGAAGGGCCGCTACACCGCCGACGCCTCGGCGATGCAGGCCGGGTTCTTCATGCCCGTCTTCCCCTCCCCGCGGGAGAAGACCATCGACACCGGAATCACCTGCCTCGTCTCCTCCTGGCGGCGCTCCGGCGACGACACCGCACCGCCGAAGGTCAAGGCCGCGGCCAACTACTACAACCTGCGCCTGGCCCGGCTGGAGGCCGACACCCACGGCTACGGCGAGGCGATCCTCCTCAACAGCGCGGGCAAGGTCGCCGAGACCGGCGGCGCCTCCGTCTTCATCGTCCGCGGCGACACCGTCGTCACCCCGGGGATCAGCGAGTCGATCCTGGACAGCATCACCCGCGCCAGCGTGATCGAACTGCTCCGCGACAGCCTGGGACTCCGCGTCGAGGAACGACAGGTCGAACGCACCGAGCTCTACCTGTCCGACGAGGTCTTCCTCACCGGCACGCTGTGCGAGGTCACCCCCGTCGTCGGAGTCGACGGCACCCCCGTCGGCCAGGGACGGCCCGGCCCGGTCACCACCGCCGTCCAGCGGGCCTACTACGAAGCCGTCCAGTCCGGCTCCGCCGACACACGCGGGTGGCTCACCGCCGGCCCCCGCCTGGGCTGACACCCCCACACCCCCGGGAGGCAGGCATGAACTACCTCAGACGCGACGAGGACCCGCAAGCCCTGTCCGGCCGTGCCCTGCTCGCCCGCGAAGGGCGCGCCCTGCTGGCGGACCTCTCGGCGGTACGAGCCGCCCACCCCGGCCGGAGCACCGGCCTGAGCCGGTGGATGCTCGCCTACCACTGGGCGATGGCCACCGGCCGCAACGGCCCCGGCACCCGGCACAGCCTGTCCCTGGGCTCCGGCCGGAACGCGGTCACCTGCGTCTTCCGCCATCACGCGAGCGACCTGTTCGTGCTGCGCGAGGTGTTCGCGGAACAGATCTACTCCTTCCCCTACGAGGAGCGGCTGGGCCGGCCCGTCGAGCGCGTCCTCGACCTCGGCAGCAACATCGGCCTGTCCCCGCTGTACTTCTCCTCCCTCTTCCCCGACGCCGAGGTCGTCTGCGTCGAGCCGGCGGCCGAGAACGTCGCCGTGCTGCGCCGCAACAAGGAGGCCAACCGGCGGGACTGGCGGATCGAGCACGCCGCCGTGGCCTCCGCACCCGGCCACGTCACCCTGCACACCAACGGCTGGTGGTCCTCCAGTTCGACCAGCGCGCCCGTCGCCCGCGCCCGCGAGGAGGCCGCCCACCGGCCCGAGGCCCGGCTGCGCCGTCCGCCCACCCGCGTCCCCGCCACCACCGTCGGCGACCTGATCGCCGCCGCGGGCTGGGCCGGCGCCGACATCGTCAAGATGGACATCGAGGGAGCGGAGGAGGACGTCCTGCTCCACGGCGACACCGGGTGGCTGGCGGACGTGGGCGTCCTGGTCCTGGACATCCACACGAAGTACGTCGACCGGCCCCGGATCGAAGAGGTCCTGCGCCACCACGGATTCCGTCCCGCCGCCACCGCCGGACCCCACTCCGCGGTCTTCCTGCCGGCCCGGACCCGCCGCCCGAAACCAGCGCGCACCGCCCGTGTCTGACTTCGCCCCGAGGAGATTCCCGTGCCGCACGCCCCGCTTCCACACGCGCCGCTTCCGCCCGCCCCCGACGCCGTGCTGTTCGACGCCGGCCTCACCCTGATCCACCCCAGCGGCGAGGTCCTCGCCGAGGAACTGGCCGCCGCCGGACACACCGGCGTCGACCCCGCCCGCGCCACCACCGCCCTCGTCCTGGCGGCGGAGGCCCGCCACCTGCCGCTGCCCACCAGAACCGGCGGCACGGACAAGGTCGCGCGCACCTTCGCCGCCCTGCTGGGCCTCGACCCCGACGCGGTGGTCCCCGCCGTCCTGTCGGCCCTGTCCAGGCCCGAGCTCTACCGCGACATCGACCCCGAGGCCGCCTCGACCCTGCGCGCCCTCTCCGAGCAGGGACTGACCCTCGGCGTCATCTCCAACTCGGAGGGAACCGTGCGCGACGAACTCGACCAGGCCGGCCTCCTGCCCTACCTGGAGGTCGTGGTCGACTCGACCGTCGTCGGCTACGAGAAGCCCGACCCGCGCATCTACCGCCACGCCCTGGACCTGCTCGGCATCGACGGCGAACGCTGCTGGTACGTCGGCGACGGCCTGGTCAACGACGTCCTCGGCGCGCTGCGGGCCGGTTTCGGCCACGGCATCCTGTACGACCGCTTCGGCGCCTACGCCCACCTGCCGCACATCCCGCGCCTCACCGCGCTGTCCCAGCTCCCCTCGCTGACCGACGCGGCACGCGACCCGCTCCGGGTGGTTTCGTAGCCGGGCAGGCTTCCACGGCCCTGTCGGGAGACGGACGCGCCGCACTCGAGGGCCGCTCGAACTCCCTTCCCGCGGAACGGATCACGTGGCTAGCATCCAGTCGATCACTGGCGCGGATTCGTCCTTCCCGGCGCAGTCTCCGGAACCGAGGTCCGCGATCCTCAAGGTCGGCAGTCCCCTTCGGGGATTCGGGGGAGCGGAGGGAAGAGACATCGTGCCACCCAAGGTGAACATCGGAGTCTTCTCCCTCAGCTGGCCCATCTTCCTGCAACTGACCCTCACCTATTGCATGGGGCTCGTCGACATATGGGCGCTCGGCCGGATATCGGACGCGGCCGCCGCTTCCGTCGGCTCCGTCAACACGGTCACCACCTTCGTGCTCATGATGTTCTCCTTCATGGGCCAGGGCGGCAGCCTCGTCTATTCCAGAATGATCGGCCAGGGGAAAACCGAACGGGTCCGGGAGTGCTATTCGGTCGCCCTGATCCTGCACGTTCTGCTCGGCGTGGTCGCGAGCGTCGTCCTGCTCGCCGAGGGAGAGGCGATCGCCCGACTGCTGGGTCTGCACGGACAGCTTCTGCGCCACGGAACCACCTTCCTGCACATCGTGGGGGGAAGCTGCGCCCTCCACTCCCTCATGGCGATGCTCGGCGGCGTCATGGCGGCGAACGGATTCACCCGAGGGGGCATGTTCGCCGCCGTCCTCACGAACATCACGAACATCGCCCTGATCTACCTCCTGGTCCTGTCCCCGGCGGGACCGGGCTGGGGCGTCCGCGGGATCGCGCTGTCCACGGCCCTGGCCACGGCGGCCGGCCTCCTGTTCAGCGCCTGGCTGGTCCTCTTCCGGATCCGCGTCCGGTTCCGGTGGCCGTCGAGCAGGCGGCACTGGCGCGAACACGGCCTGCTGCTCGTCACGTTCACCCTGCCCACCATGCTGGAGCCCGCCTTCTGGCAGGCCGCCCAGATCTTCACCACCCGCATCATCACCGCCGTGGGCCCCGACGAACTCGCCGCCCGCATGTACACGTTGAGCATCACCAACATGATCGGGATGTTCGGCTCGGCCCTCTCACAAGGGCTGCAGATCACCGTCGGCCATCTCGCCGGCGCCGGGGAGATGGACCGGATCCGCCGCGTCACCCGGACCACCAGATGGGCGGGCGCGGCGATCGCCGCCGCGCTCGCACTGGTCGCCGGCCTCTCGGGCGGCTGGATCATGGAGCAGTTCACGGACTCCGCGCAGGTCGCCGAGTCCGGGCGGCTGCTCCTGTGGTGCGGCCTGCTCTACCTGCCCGGTTCCTCCCTGATCATGACCACGGCCGGCACGCTGCGCGCGGTCGGGCAGGTCACCTATCCGGCCGCCGTCGGCATCCTCGTCCTGTGGGGGGTCTTCATCCCCCTCGCGTACGTCCTCTCACTGCCGCTGGGCCTCGCCATCGGCGGCATCATGATCGCCATGGCGGTCGACGAGAACCTCCGGGCCCTTCTGCTCGGCATCCGCTGGCGGCGCGTCTCCGCACAGCCGAAGGACCACCGCGGCGTCGAGCGGCGACTGCCGGCTCCCGTCGCCGAGAGCTGACAATCCGCTGTCACCACGATTTCCGTACGATTTCCGTCACGGGGGAGCATTACGTGAAAGCCAGTCTGGTCATCCCCACCTACAACTCCAGGGATCTCGTCGTCCCCTGCCTGATGTCCCTGAACCATCAACGGCTCGAAGGGAACGACGCGTTCGAGGTCGTCCTGGTCGACGACGGTTCCACGGACGGTACGGGAGAACGCGTCGACTCGTTGCCGCTCACCTATCCGATCCGGCGGATCCATCTGCCGCGCACCGAGAACTCCTGCCGTTCCGCGGCACGCAACACCGGAATCCGGGCGGCGGACGGAGAACTGATCGTCTTCGCCGACGGTGACCAGATCATCGACCCGGAGTTCATCCAGGAGCACATTCGGTGCCACCGCGACCGTGGCGATGTCGTCGCGATCGGATTCCGGGACTACCTGGAGCCGGGAACGGTGGATCTCGGCCTGCTCGAAAAGGGCTTCACCCCCACGGCCCTTCCTCCGGTCGCGGACCGCGACGAGCGGGCCCAGGTCACCGACGCCCTGTCGCAGAACATGGGGAATCTCGCCACGGGATGGCACTTCCTCTACGGCTGCAACGTCTCCGTGCGCAAGGAACACCTGCTGGCCGTCGGCGGGTTCGACGAGAACATCAAGAGGTGGAGCTTCGAGGACGTCGAACTCGGCTACCGCCTCCACCGGCACGGCCTGACCCTCGTCCACAACCTGTACTCCCGGGTCTATCACCAGTTCCACCCGGAATCCGGCCAGGAGCGCTACGACGACTGGCGTGAGAACTTCGCCTACTTCACCACGAAGCACCCGGAACTCGAGGTGCGGAACCAGTGGGTGCTCAACGCCTACTTCGATCCGGACCGCGTGAGCCGCCCGAGCTGGTTCGAGGCCTACCTCCGCTTCGAGTTCGCCTGTCGGGCGATCGCGGGACGGCTGCCGCTCGGACGCTCGTACGAGGTCCTCGTCGTCGATGCCGCCGGCCTGGACACCGCCGAGGCGGAGATCGCACGGGCCGGGACGGCGGGCGACCTGATCGTCGTCGACACCACGGACGACCGGGGTCTTCCGACCGCCGTGCAGACGATGCGGACGGGACACGAACTGCTCTACTTCAAGCAGCCGGGACCCGACCTGCTCAAGCAGACGGCGGGCTCCTTCGGCTGTGCCGCGCTCCTCGACCGTGCGGCAGGTGCGTGACGATGACGATGACGACCCGTCCGGCACCCACCTTCACCGGCGACAGCACCGGCATCCACCGGCTCGTCGGCGACGTACAGCGCGACGACATCCCGGCGTACAGGTGCTCCACGGCCCTGGCCAACCAGGCCCTTGCGGCCCTCGTCGCACAGCAGCCGCACCGGCTCGCTCCCGCGGCCGAGGGCTCCGTCTTCGCCGCGGACCCCCGCCGGTCGGCCACGGACCCGGTGCCCTTCCTGCCGAGGACGCGCCTGCTGACCCCCGACGAACAGCGCACGGCCGTCGAACGCTTCGCCCGAGCCGTGGCCGACGGCGCGCTGACCAGCGGACCCGCGGCGGCCGAGTTCGAGGACGCCCTGGCGGAATTCCTCACGGTGCCGCACGCGGTGGCCACCAGCAGCGGCACGGACGCCCTGATCATCGCGCTGCGGGCCGTCGGGGTCGGTCCGGGCGACGAGGTCATCCTGCCCGCGAACAGCTTCGCGGCCACCGAGAACGCCGTCTGGGCCTGCGACGCCACCCCGGTCCTCGTGGACGTCGACCCGGAACGCCTCACCCTGGATCCGGCCCTGGTCGAGGCCGCCGTCACCCCCAGAACCCGCTCGATCCTGCCCGTCCACCTGTACGGCCGCCTCGCCGACATGACGGCACTCGCCGAGATCGCCCGGCACCACGGCCTGCACATCGTGGAGGACGCCTGCCAGGCCATCGGCGTCACCGGCGTCGGACAGCACTCGGACGCCGCCGTGCTCAGCTTCAACCCGTACAAGAACTTCGGCCTGACCGGCAAGGCGGGGGCCGTGGTGACACGCGACGGCGAGATCGCCGAGGCGGCCCGGAAGCTGGCCTACCACGGCTTCGATCCCGAGCGGAAGAACGTCAAGCAGGACCTGTTCGGCCTCAACGCGAAGATCGACAACTCCACCGCCGCGGTCGCGATGGGCCTGCTTCCCCGCCTGACCTTGAACAACTACCGCAGAGCCTTCCTGGCCAAGCGCTACCTCGACGGCCTGGCGGACCTCGCCGCGTCCGGCCTGGCCGCCCTTCCCGACTTCACACCCGACCACGCCTGGCACCTGTTCGGCGTACGGACGACCACCGGAACGGCCGCCAGGGACGAGATCCGCCGGCACCTGCGGACCACCGGCGCGGTGGAGACGGACGTCTACTACCCCGTGCTCACCCACCAGCAGCAGACACCGATGCACCGCAAACACTTCGCCCACCTCACGCTGCCCCTGACCGAACAGGCGCACGCGACGGTCTTCCACCTGCCCCTGCACAACCAGATGTCCCTGTCCGAGCAGGACCGCGTGATCGAAGCCCTCCATGACGCATTCCGTGCCAGCGCGCACTGACATCCCCCCGCTGCCCGCACCCGCCACCGTGCGCACCGTGGCGTTCTGCGACTTCGACGAGACCTATCTGGCGCACACCGACACGCCTGTCCAGCAGCACTCCCGCCGGACCCTGGAGGACTATCTGGTCCGCGCCGGCGAACGCCACGGGCTGCTCTTCGGCTGGGTCACCGGCAGCTCCCTGACCTCCGTACTGCACAAGGCCGCCGGCCACGGCCTGCGCTTCCTGCCGCACTTCATGGCCTGCTCACTGGGCACCGAGCTGTACGTCTCCGGGGACACCGGACCGGTCCCGGAGCCTGACTGGCACCAGCGGCTCCCGGCCGCCGAACACGTCAGAGGCCTGGCCGAGGAAGCCGTCCGGCAACTGCGCGCCCTGGACGTGCCGCTGATCCCGCAGACCTGTCGCGCCCCGGACAGCCGCGTGGTCAGCTACTACTACGCCGCACAGGATCCCGAGCGCGACGCCCGGCGGCTCGCCCTGATCGGACACATCGCGGACAGGACCCTCCTCCAGGTGAACCTGAGCCGCTGCAACCCGGCCGCCGGAGACCCCGAGGACTGCTACGACGTCGATTTCCTCCCCCGCGGCTGCGGCAAGCGGAAGATCGTCGAACACATCTGCCGCCTTCACGCGGTGAACACGGCACAGGCGTTCGCCTTCGGCGACAGCGGCAACGACCTGGAGATGCTGAAGGCCGTGGGGCGGGGCCTGCTCGTCGGGAACTGCACCGACGAGGCCCGCAGCCGCCATCCCCATGTGTCCGCCGGCCGTCACACCGACGCGATCCTGTCCGAGCTGGAAGGAGCCCTGCAGTGATGCGAGTGGGAATCGTCGGCGCCGGCGGCATCGGCCACACACACGCCCGGGCGGTGGCGGCGAGTGACACCGCCTCCCTGGCCGGCGTGTTCGACCTCGACCAGGACAAGGCGTGGGCTCTGGCGCACGCCATGGGAACGACGGCGTTCACCACCCCCGCCGACCTGTACGAGGCGGCCGACGGGGTCGTCATCGCCTCACCGAACCGCACCCACGCCGACTACGCGCACGAGGCGATCGCCACCGGCCTGAGCGTGCTGTGCGAGAAGCCCATGGCGGTCTCCCTGGCCCAGGCCACGGGCATGCGGACCCTCGCCGCCGACGCGCCGGGGATCTGCGCGATGGGATTCAACTACCGCTACCTGCACGTGATCAGGGAGACCCGCCGGCACATCGACGAGGGGACGCTGGGACGGATCCTGCACGTCGACGTCGCCTTCAAACGGGCCAGCGCCCTCACGCGCAAGCACTTCACCTGGCGCGACAGCGCGGAGGAACGCCTCACCAGCGGGGCACTCGGCGATCTGGGCGTCCACCTGATCGACCTGCTCCACTTCCTCTTCGGCGGTCCCGTCGATCCCGCCGCCTGCCAGGTCGCCCTCCGGACGAAGGTCGCCCGCAAGGGGAGCCGGACCGTCGAGGTCGACGACCACACCTTCGTCAGCGGACGGCTGCGGTCGGGGCCGTCCTTCACCCTGACCGCCTCCAAGGCCTCGCAGCCCCACGAGACCGGCCTCACCCTGGCCCTCACCGGGACCCGGGGAGAACTCACCCACGACTCCAAGGACGGGCCGGTCCTCCAGCTCCGGACCGGTGTCGACTGGGAACAGATCAAGCTCCTGGGCACCGCCCGGCTCGACGACCCGCCCGGAGAGGTGACCGGCTGGGCGGACTCCTTCGTCGACCAGCTCCACGACTGGACCCGCGCCGTGACAGCGGCCCCCGGCCCCCGGACCCTGGCGGACTTCGAGGACGGCCACCGCGCCCAGCAGGTGCTCCAGGACCTGCTGAGGATCGGAGCACGCGGTTGACCTCACATCCCCGACGACACCGCCCCACGCTGGAGGACGTGGCCCGGCGGTCCGGAGCCTCACGTTCCACCGTCTCCCGGGTGATCAACGGCTCGCCACGGGTCAGCCCGGACGTCGTCGAACGGGTCCGCGGCGCCGTCGCGGAGCTCGGCTTCGTGCCCAACCAGGCGGCACGAAGCCTCGTCACCCGGCGCAACGACGCCATCGCCGTCGTGGTGACCGAACCCCAGAACCGGCTCTTCGTCGACCCGTTCTTCGACCGGCACCTACGCGGCATCCGGCAAGAACTCGTCGCACAGGGAGCCCAGTTGGTCCTCCTGCTCATCGAGGAGCCGGACGACTACCTCAGGGTGGGCAACTTCCTGGCCGGCCGCCACGTGGACGGCGCGCTGCTCTTCTCGCTGCGTGTCGACGACCCGCTGCCCGAGACGGTCGACCGGATGGGCCTGCCCGCCGTCTTCGGCGGCAGGCCCCTGCCCGGCCCGCGACACGAGGGGCACACCTACACCTACGTGGACGCCGACAACCGCGGCGGCGCCGCCGAAGCCGTCCGCCATCTGGTCGCCCGCGGACGCGAACGCATCGCGACGATCACGGGCCCGCTCGACCAGGCGGCAGCGCTCGACCGCCTCGACGGGTACCACGACGTCCTGCCCCACAGCCCGCCCCACCTGATCGACGAAGGCGACTTCACCGTCCAGGGCGGAGCGGACGCCATGCGACGGCTGCTGGAGCGCGACCCCGCCCTGGACGCGGTCTTCGCGGCGTCGGACCTGATGGCCCGCGGAGCGCTGCGCACCCTGCGGGAACACCGCCGAGCCGTGCCCGACGACGTCGCCGTCGTCGGCTTCGACGACCTGCCCCTGCCCGAGGAGGGGAACGAACCACTCCTGACGACCGTGCGCCAGGACATCGAGGGGATGGGCCGCCTCATGGCACGCCTGCTGTTCCGACGGATCCACACCACCGGCGCCCCGGCCGCCGGCGGCACCGACCCGGTCGTCACCCCGACCCGCCTGATCCTCCGTGAGACGGCCTGAACGACGAGCCCGGCGCACCATCGAGAGACACGGCATGCATGACATCCGTCATGCCAAAGGACGTACACCGGGCACTGGGTGCAGGACACGTCACGGTCCTACCGTCGTCCCATGACGAAAACGGGTGGCAACGACCAGCAGAAGACCGATGTCAAGGTGAGCCTGATCGGCGGTCACCGGCTCACGGGTGAGACGCTGCACGAGCGCACGCTCACCGTGTCGCTGGTCGGAGGGGCCGACGTCGACCTCACCGGCATCGAGATCCCCGACGGTGCCGAACTGCGCATCACCAAGCTGAGCCTGATCGGCGGCGTGAGCCTCAGGGTGCGTCCCGACGTGGTCGTGGAGGTGCGCGGCATCCGCCTCGGCGGGGTCAACGACGTCGGCCCGAGTGAACCGGGCGGCCCCACGGTCCGCATCGACGCCTGGGGCCTGCTCGGCGGAGTCGTCGTCACCCGCGGGTGACGACGCCGCCGTCCCGTGCGCGCCCCGCCGAGGTCAGTCGCACAGAGCCGCCACCACCAGGCTGTCGAAGACCAGGGTGCCGCTTTGCGAGGCGGTCACACGGACCGCCGTGTCCTCCGACGCGTCCTGCTGGGGGAGGGGGGTCGCGGCGATGTGGCACGCGAGGTCCAGCTCCACGGGGCGGTGGAAGGCGCTGCGCACCTCGATCGGCAGAACGCGGTACGGGGCGCACACCGCCTGGGCCGCCTGGCGGGCGGCCTCGAGCAGCAGCATGGCCGGGACGTGGTCGACGGGGTGGTCGAAGAGCGCCGGGTGACTGGGGTCGACCCGCAACTGCCAGGTGTGGCCGCCCCGGCCCGAGCGCGCGGCCGGGACGCCGAGCACCACGTCCCGTACGTCGAGACGGCCCACGACGGGCGGCGGCAGGGGCTCGGGCAGCCGGGGCAGACCCGTCGGCGGCCCGAGCCGGTCCCCGCGCAGCCGGGCGTACGCGGCGGGCGACAGGACGTCGAGGCTGATGCGGCCGGCACCGACGAAGGCGTCGTCGTCGCGCAGCAGTTCGGCCTCCACTGTCATGACGCCGGTCGTTCCCGCACCCGCACCGGCGTCCGGCTCCCCGTCCGCGCCGGGAGCCCGGTCCGGGTCGGGGTCCGGGTCGGGGGAGCGCGCCACCTCCAGCCGGATCTCGGCGGGCCGGCTGCCCAGGAGGAGCGCGGCCGGGGACACCTCGATGTCGAGTTCGCCGACGATCCACCGGTGGCCGCGGGGGATCCCGTAGTAGGTCTGGCCGACCAGCAAGGACGCCTGTCTCAGCGACTCGGCCGCGAGCAGGGGGTCGTACCAGGTGCCGGCGATCGGCGCGTAGAAGGCGTGGCCCCGGGGCCACTGGGCGCCGAGGAAGAAGGTGTCGGCACCCGTCCGCTGCCAGTCGGTGATCAGGACGTCGGCGATGGCGCTGCGGTCGACGAGGTGACGGGGTGCGGTGCGCAGGTAGGAGAGTTCGCCCTGACCGGAACCGTGGTCCGATGCCAGGAACGCGCGCGAGGGTTGGATCAAAGACACGCGGGTCTGCCCTTCTCGTGGCCGGTGGTGGGGCGGGCGTCGGCGGCCCGGGTCAGGCGACCAGTTCGGCGAAGCGTCCGGCGTGGAAGACCAGCGGGCCCTCGGTGTCGGTGACGGCGCCCTCGACGGCGTCGGCGATGACCAGTTCGTGGTCGCCGGCCTGGTGGATGGTGGCGATACGGCAGTCCAGCCAGGCCAGACCGTCGGCGGGTATGGGGTGACCGGCTCGGGTGGAGTCCCACTCGACGCCGCCGAAGCGGTCGGCGCCCCGGGTGGCGAAGGTGCGGCACAACTGCGCGTGCTGCCCGCCCAGGATGGTCACGGCGAAGCTCCCCGCCTCCCGGATCGCCGGCCAGGTGGTCGACGTGGACGCCGCGCACAGGGCGATCAACGGCGGGTCGAGGGACACGGAGGTGAAGGAATTGACGGCCATGCCCACGGGGCCGGTCTCCGTCTGCGCGGTGACCAGGACGACCCCGGTGGTGAACCGGCCCAGGATGTCGCGGAAGGAACGCTGCTCCAGCATGTGAACTCCAAAGGTTGTCTGGTGGCCGGGCAGGGCCGGCGCGGGGGCGGAACCTGCCGCCCCCGCGCCGTATGACGGTCCCCGCACCGGGTGACTCGCCCGCGCCGGGCGGTCCGCCCCGCGCCGTGGGCGACGATCAGCGGCCGGCGCGGCTCGCGATGGCCCAGTCCACCGCTTCCTGCGGGCGCGCCGCAGAGCCGGTGATCTGGGGGGACACGTACCGGGCCAGCAGCTCCAGGCTGAGGTTGGTCTTCTCGTACGAGGTCCAGTCGGCCACGTAGACCAGGAGCTTGCCGAAGCCGCCGGTCGCCTCCTGCATGCGCCGGATGCCCTGCACGACGTCCTCGACCGAGCCGACGAGCGCGCCGCCTGCCTCGACCCGGGCCTCCAGCGCCCGCTCCCGCGGGGTGTCGGGGCTGATGACCTCACGGCCGGCCGCCTTGCCGAAGTACTCGAACAGCCAGCGGTCGTAGCCCTCGCGGACGTCGGCGAACGCCTGGGCGCGCGTCTCCGCGACGTGGACCGGAAGCGCGATGCGCCAGTCCTCGCGCCGCAGCGTCTGACCGTGCTCGTCCGCGGACTCCTCGGCGTACTTCCACTGCTGCGCCAGGCCTATGTGGTCCGGGGCGCCCGGCGTCATCAGCGCGAAGGGCAGCGCGAACGACGTCATGCTCAGGCCGTACTTGCCGACCAGGCGCGGGCTGGAGGACGAGGTGCCGCTGGTGGCCATGGCCACCTCGATGCCGTCGGGGTTGAAGCGGGGCAACTGCAGCTTCGCGTCCTGGAGTTCGTACCAGTCGGTCTTCTGCGTGATCCGGGAGTCGCCGTTGACGAGCTCCAGGACGGTCGGCAGGGCCTCGTCGAGGCGCCGGCGCTGGACGTCGGGCGCGAGGCCGAACATCTTCGCGTCGAAGGGGACGCCGGGGCCGACACCGAGGATGTAGCGGCCGCGGCTGAGGTGGTCGAGGTGGACGGCACGGCTCGCGACGTGGAAGGGGTGGTGTCCGGACAGCGGTACGACGCCGTGGGCCAGCTTGATCTGGCTGGTGCGCTGGGAGGCGGCGGCGATCATCGTCTCGGGGGCGCCGACCAGGCCCCAGCCCAGGGTGTGGTGCTCGCCGAACCACGCCTCGTCGAAGTTCAGGCGGTCCGCGTGCTCGACGAGTTCGAGGTTGCGGCGGACGGCGAGGTGCGGGTCCTGGCCGGTCTCGTGGACGGGGGACAGGAAGAGACCGATACGGCTGTGCACAGCATTCCTCCGAGGAATATGAAGACGGAACTGGATCTGGAGCTGGATCTGGATGTGGATCGGAATCCGGATGTGGTTCTGAACCTGGATCCGGACGCGGATCCGGACGGCGGCGCGGGTGCGAAGACCCGCGCGGGGCGGCCGAGGACCCGCCCAAGGCGGCTGAAGACCCGCGCAGGACGGCGGGCCGCGGTCGTGGCCGCGACTACTGCTGCGGCGTGACCCGGTAGACGCTGTCCTTGAGGCCGCGGACCTTCTCGTAGTCGGCGTCGAGCTGCGCCTCGTCGCGCGCCGTGAGGTAGACGCGCATAGAACTGGTCAGCAGGTCGGTGGTGGGGCGGATCCGGGAGCCGGGAGCCAGCTTCAGGCCGGCCAGGAACACGCTGTCGAGCGCGCGGATCTCGTCCACCGCCGTGGCGTCGACGCTCTCGACGACGCCGTCCTGTTCGGTGGGGGTGTTGTAGACGACGCCGGGCTGCAGCCGCGTGTAGACGCGGCCGCCGTACTCCCGGCGGAACTCCTCCGGCCGCACATACGCCCGGGCGGCGAGCCCCGCCTGGTTGTGGCCGAGGCACACGTCGTGGAAACCGGCATGGATGTTGCCGTTGAGGCGCGTGCCGATCTCGACCAGCGCCGGGCCCTCTTCGGTCATGATGACCTCGGCGTGCGCGGGCCCCCAGCGGACGTCGAGGGCAGCCAGCACCTCGCGTACGTACGCCACCAGGGCCGGCACCGGACCGGCGTCCGCGGCGAGGAGGATGTCCCGGTTGTAGATGTTCTTGCCCGAGGGCAGGAGCGTCTTCTCGTACTGCCACACACCGCAGGCGTAGTGCTCGCCGTCACTGCTGACCGTGTCGACGATGTACTCGGTGCCCTTGAGGTACGACTGGACGAGGATCTCGGTGTTGGCCGCGCCGAAGATGTCCTGCGAGGCCAGTCCGGCGGAGGCGGCGGCCGCCACGTCCGCGGCGTCCTCGCAGATGTACACGCCGTCGGAGGCGGCCGAGCTCAGCGGCTTGACGACGACCGGGTACGCGCCCCGCTCCTCGGCCCAGCGCACCAGCTCCCGCACGTCGCCGCTCTTGAACTGGTCGGCGCACCGCACACCGGCCCGCCGCAGCGCCTCGATCATCTCGTACTTGTCCCGGCGGGCCGACGACAGACGGGTGCCGTTGGAGGGGACGCCGAGCGCCTCGCTGAGGCGGTCCGCCAGCGGTACGGCGCCCTCCTGGCCGGCGACCACACAGGCCGGGGCGTACGGACGGAGCCGTTCCAGCAGCGCCTCCTCGTCGCCCTCGACGATGTTCTCCTCGTACTCGGACAGGCCGGGCGCGAGCATCGAGGGGATGAGTTCCGGGGTGCTCTGCACGTGGACGACCCGTGCACCGGTCTCGGTGAAGGCCGCGGGGTAGAAGTTTCCGGCGGAGTAGCCGTCGACCACCACGACGGTGGGTCGCTGACTGCTGGTCAGGCTCATGGTCGTCCTTCTTCTGACGCGACGCGTGGTCGCTGGTTCACCAGGGGGAGTGCACAGCGGGGTGCGGTGGGGCGGAGGGCGCGGTGCTGTGGGGCCGCGAGGTGCGCGGGGCCGTTCGGTGTACGGGGCGTACGGGGACGGCGGGGCGCTACGCGCGCGGTGAGGCCGCGATGAAGCGGGCCAGGCGCGCGATGCCCTCGCGGATCGCCTCCGGCGCGAGGTTGCTGAAGCCGAGCCGGATCTGCCGCTCGCCGCCACCACCGATGTGGAACATGCTCATCGGCGCCCAGCTCACGCCGTACTCACGGGCGCAGCGCTCCATCTCCGCCAGCCCGGCCTCGAACCCCACCTCCACGGTGAGGAAGAAGCCGCCGCGCGGGGTGTTCCAGCGCACCTGGTGCTCGGCGTACCGCTCGGGCGGGAAGTGCTCGGCGAGGCTGTCCAGCGTGACCTGGAGCCGCTCCAGGTACACGGCGGCGAGCTCGCGGGTCGCGGGCCGCAGGGTGTGGCCGTTCTCGACGAGGATGCCGCCGACCACAGCCTGGGACAGGGACGACGATCCGACACTGAACATGGCCTTGGCCCTGGACAGTTCCTGCGCCAGCGTGCGCGTGACGCCGTCCGCGGCGGTGACCGGCTGGTCGGCGACGAGATAGCCCAGGCGGGCGCCGGGGAAGGCTGACTTGGCGAACGAACCGAGGTAGAGGACCCGGCTCGCCGTGTCGAGCGACTTGAGGGTCGGCATCGCCTCGCCGTCCCGTGCGAACAGCCCGTAGGGGTTGTCCTCCAGGATGAGCAGGTCCTCCTCTGCCGCCACCTCCAGCAGGCGCCGGCGGGCCTCCAGCGGCAGCACGGTGCCGGAGGGGTTGGAGAAGTCGGGGACGAGGTAGACCGCGACCGGCCGCCTGCCCCTGGCGCGCACGGCGCGCGCCGCCGCGGCCACCGCCTCGGGGTCGAGGCCGTCGGGGCCCTCGTCGATCCCCTCGACGGGGATGTCGAGCATCCGGGCCGCGCCGCGGATGCCGACGTACGCGGGGGAGACGCTCAGCAGCACGTCGTCGGGGCCGGCGAACAGACCGCGCAGGGCGACCAGCGTCGCCTCCTGGAAGCCGTGCGTGATCATGATGGCCTCGGCGGGGACGTCGATGTCCTCGTCCTGCCGCAGCATCCGTGCCACGTCGTCCTGGATGAAGCCGTTCACCGGTCCGTACTGGAACAGCATCCGCGTGATGCGCTGCTGCGGGACGCCCCGCTCCTGGAGGTGCTTGACGTAGCGGTCGATGTGGAACGAGAGGTCCGCCAGGTCGTGGTTCCCGTCGTACGGCGCTCCCGAGGAGAAGGAGAGGGCGTCGGGGAACTTCATGGCGGTCTCGCTGAGGATCCGCATCGAGTCCATGGCGGGGTCGGCGATCCCGGCGTGCAGCGCCTCCTGACGCAGCGCCACCCAGCCGCTGTCCGCCGCTTCGGGTGCCGACGGCGCGGGCGCGGCCGGTGATGCGGGCGATGTCGTGGTGCTCAAGGTCAGATCTTTCCTTCCGTGATCCAGTTGCCCTTGCCGGGCGACCACTGGCGGATGCGGGTGGCGGCGACGATCCCGCCCTGTACGTAGGGCTCGGCGTCCAGCACCTTCTGGAGCTCGGCCCGGTCCTCGACCTCGTAGAGCAGCAGGCCGGCGTTCTCGTCGGCCAGCGGCCCGCCGAGGAGCAGCACGCCGCTCTCGGCGAGGCGGTGAAGGTTCTCGGCGTGCGCCGGGTGCAGTCCCTGGCGTCCCGCGCGGTCCACGTTGTACTCGAATTCGACGACGAACTTCGCCACGGTTGTCTCCTGTCCGTTCTTCCTGGTCCCGCCGGTCCTCTCGGCCCGCGGGCTGTCCGGGCCCTGTCGAAAGGGCCCGGCGGGGCTCACATGTAGAGGCCGCCGTTGACGTCGATCACCGCGCCGGTGGAGTAGCCGGCGCTCTCGGAGCACAGGTGCAGGACGCTGCCGACCGCCTCGGCCACCGTGCCCATGCGCCGCATCGGCAGCTTCGAGAGCACCGCCTGCTTCTGCTCCGGGTCGCGGCGCTCCCAGGCACCGGCCACCCGGTCCGTCGCGATGGGCCCGTGGGCGACGACGTTCACGACGACACCGGCGGGGGCGAGTTCGTACGCCATCTGCTTGGTCATGCCGATCACGGCGGCCTTGGCACCGACGTAGGCGGCGTTGTTGAAGTGGCTGTAGGTACGGCCGCCGGCCGAGGCGAAGTTGACGATGCGTCCGTAGCCGTCCTGCGCCATCCGCGGGGCACACGCCTTGATCGCGACGAACGTGCTGACAACGTTTTCCAGGTGGGACTGGCCGAAGTGCTCCTCGGTCAGGTCCGCGTATCCGATGACCCGGGTGTCGCCTCCCACCCCGTTGACCAGGATGGAGGGGGCGTGCCGGTCGACGATGTCGGCGAGCTGTGCCTCCGCGGCGGGGATGTCGGTGATGTCGCCGACGACCACGTCGACCTTGGTCTGCTGTTCCAGTTCGGCGGCGAGGCGGTTCACGGCCTCCTCGTTCTTGTCGAAGAGGACGAGCGTGTGCCCCTGGCGGGCCAGGCCGCGCGCCACGTCCTGGAGGATTCCGCCGGCCGCGCCGATCAGGAGGGCGGTGCGCGAGGTCTCTACGGTCATGTCGATTCCCTGGGTTGGGGTTGGGAGGTGGAGGGTTGGGCTTGGGGGGCCTGGGGCCGCGTGGTCGTGGTCGTGCCGGAGGTCGTCGCGGGCTCGGGTTCCGGTGCGTCGTCGGCGGCCGTCGGCTTCGCGGTGGTGGCGGCGAAGTCCGAGATCCGGGTCATCGACTTGAAGCCGGCGGCGACGCCCAGGCCGAGGACGAGCAGAGCGATCCACAGGAACGGGTATCCGTAGGCGTTCGCCACGGTGATCCCGATGGGGCCGCCGATGACGAAGGCGGCGTTCCAGGCGAAGAAGTAGGAGCCCTGATAGGTGCTGACGCGTCCCTCGGGGGCCCGTACGGCGATGAAGGTCGCCGACATGGGCGCCCACAGGACCTCGCCGAGCGTCCAGACGACGGTCGCCGCGGTGAACAGGACGATGTCGTCCGCCAGGGCGTTGAGACCGAAGCCGACGGCCATCAGCGTGGCCGCCAGGACCAGCGGCGTCTCGTCGCCCATCCCCTTGACCGCTTTGGGCACCAGGGGGAGCAGGGCGATGGACAGCACCGCGTTGATGGCCAGCACGATGCCGATGTCTCCCGGACTGAGCCCCGACCCGCTCATGTCCAGCGGCAGCGCGGAGTTGACCTGGAGATAGACGCAGGCCAGCAGGAAGACAAGGGCGAGGAAGGCGACCAGGACAGGGGAGCGGTAGGGCTCGCCGATGCTGCGCGCCGCGCGCCGCAGGGCCGACGCCCCGCCTGCGCCGTGCTCCACCGGACGCGCCTCGTCAGCCGGCAGGGCGCAGACCAGGAGCGCGTAGGCGGCGCTGCCGGCGGCCCAGACGAGGAACAGCGCGGGCGGATAGAAGGAGAGCAGGAACCCGGAGATGACCGGGCTCAGCGACATCCCGACGTTGAAGCCGACGAGGAAGAGACTGTAGGCCTTCGAGAACTGCTCCTGCGGGACGATCTTGGCGATCAGCCCGGCACCGGCCGGCCGGTCCACCGCCGACAGGAAGCCGGTCGCCAGGGAGAGCAGCCCGAGCGCGTACACATCGGTGGTCACGAGGAACAGCAGAGCCGTGACGGCCGCGAGCGGCTGGGCGGCGATGATCGTGCGCCGTGGCCCGATCATGTCGGCCACCGCGCCGCCCACCAGCCCCGAGGCGAGGATGCCCGCCCCGAACAGACCGACCATGATCGGTGTGGTGTGCGCGTCGACGAGGTGGTCCTGCTCCAGGAAGAGGACGAGGAAAGCCGGGGCGAGGATGCCCAGCCGGCTGACGGTCTGTCCGGCCCAGAGCAGCCAGAAGGCCTTGGGAAGTGCCATCAGTTGCCGATCCTTCGTGTCGTGGTGAGGCTGCTGTACGCGAAGGCGGCGGAGACCAGCGTCATGTGGTGGTGCCATCCGGGGTAGGACCGGCCTTCGAAGGCGCGCAGACCGAAGTCGTCCTCCAACTGCCGTACGGTGTCGGCGGTGCCGGCGTGCAGGGCCGCGAGTTCGAGCAGCTCGCCCGCGGGCCGGTTCACGAGGCTGGTGATCCAGGTCCGTCCGAGGCGGCGGGTGTCCGGATCCCATTCGGCGAACACGCGGTGGGCGGGCGGGTGTCCGGCGGCGCGGGAGGCGCGTGACGCTCCCGGTTCCGGGTCCGGCAGCCGGACCACTCCGGTCAGGACGTGCGCCGTACGTTCCTCGCCCTGGCGGGTCCTCACGGTCACGAGGTGCGGCGCCGCGGCTTCGCGCCGGGTGAGGACCTGTCGTACCGTCAGGATTGTCTGCGAGGACGGAAGTTCGGGGCGGGTGGATCTGGGGCCCGGCTGCGGGGCGGGGGCGGCGAGGACCGGCAGGGCGGCGGGCACCGCGACGACGAAGTGACGTCCCCGGGAGCTCAGCGCGTGCACGATCTCCCCGGTGTCCGCGTAGCCGTCGAGGTCCGCGACCACCGGCACCTCGGCGAGCTGTCCGCCCGCCGGCAGGCTCTCGACCAGGTCGAGGGTCTGCGCCTCGGCGGAACGGTGTTCGGTGCTCTCGGGGATCCGGGCCCGACGGCGCAGCGCCGGGTCGTTGGACCACTGGTCGGGCAGCAGCAGACGCCAGTCGACGGGTACGTCCTCGGTGTCCGTGGACAGGAACGCGCCCACGCCTACCTGGCAGTTGAGGGTGCGGCCGGCCTGGGGCACGAAGCGCCGGTGCACACCGCAGGACCGGTCGCCCCGCTTGGGGACCACGGCCAGGCCGATGGTCCAGGCGCGGGGCGCGGTGTGCCGCTGCACCCAGCGGGTCAGCTCGGCGCGTACGGGCTCCCAGGCCCAGGGGCTGGCGTTGATGAACTGGTGCAGGGACTGGGGGGCCGTGCACGAGTCCGACACGGTCGCCGCCAGGCGCCGCACCGTCTTCTTGCCCGGTGTGGTCAGGAGCCCCTCCATGTAGGCGTGCGCCCACCGCCGCTGGTCGGCCCGGGGCAGCCGCCCGAAGAGCTCCTGTGTGAACGCGGAGACCGATGCCCGTGGCCGCGTAGCCGGCTTCGTCGCCATCGCTTGTGTCCCTCCCGCTGGTCCTGCTGGTCCCGGCCCCTGAACGGCGCCACACGGAAAGAATAGAGAACGATCGCTTTGTTTTCGACTCCGGGGTGGGGACTGCCGGATACTTTGCGAAGTCCGTCCACGGAGCGAGCCCGAGAGAAGCGGTCTGACCTGCGCATACGTGCGAGCGATGCGCGGGTCAGGCGACGAGGTCCAGCGCGCGTGCGGTCAACTCCGCCGCGATCTCGGGCGCGTTGAGACCCCCGCCGCCGGCGCCGGCACCCGTCCTCGCCCCCGCCTCCGGGGGGTCGGGCATCCCCAGGGACAGCGTGAGGGCTCCCTTGAAGCGGGACAGGTGCAGGACACCGAACGGCCGGGGCGCCGTGCCGCGTACGGCCGTTGCGGGGGAGACTCCGTACGGGGTTCCGTGCCCGCTCGGCCGCCATACGCGCTCGTATGGGGTGGTCCCGTAGCCGGGTTCGTGCGCGGTGGTGCCGAATCCGGGCTCGTACGCCGTGGTGCCGAATCCGGGCGTGTACGCCGTGGTCCCGTGGGCCGACTCGTAGGGGGATGTCCCGTACAGGACCTCGTGTCGGGCGCCTTCGTGCACGCGGGTCTCGTACCGGGCCGTTTGGTACGCGGTCTCGTACCGGGTCGTTCCGCGCCCGGTGTCGTATCGGGCGGTGGTTCCGTACGTCGGGCTCCCGCAGGGAGGTGCCCCGAACTCGTTTCCGTACAGGGCGGGTTCATAGGGGACGGTTCCGTACGGAATCGTCGCGTACCGGGTCACCAGGGCCGCGTGGTGGCCCAGCGCGGTGTCCGCGCAGCCCTCCTGCGTGACCCGGAAACCGAGCCCGCCCCCGGCCGCCGTCTCGGCCTCCACCGCACGCCGGATACGGGCATGGTCCTGCCGGGCAGGGTGCCACGCCGCGTCCGCCTCCCGCACCGCCAGACCGTACGCGCGGGCGTGATCCGCCAGCGCGCCACCGTCCCCGGCCCGTACGGTCGCCCGTACGACGTTGACGAAGCAGCCCACCTCGGACACCCGGACACTCTCCGCGTAGCGCCGGCGCAGCGAGACCGCCGTCAGCAGGGCCACCTCCTCCTGGCCCACCGCCCGCGCGCACGAGTCGGCCAGCGCCGCCGCGAAGAACTCGCCCGCGGTGATGCGGTGGCGTCCGCACCACGCCGTCAGGCGCGCGCTCTGCCGGGCGGTCAGCGTTATCGGCGCCACGCCGCTCGCGCCGACGGGAGCGGCCACCGTCCCCACCGCGCCCCGCGCGGGCCGGAGATGGGACGGCAGCCGCGTTCCCGGGAGCGAGGCCGGGCTGTCCGGCCCGGCAGAGCGGAAGGCGAGCGGGGCCCGGGGAGCCGGGATCGGACCCGGCACCGGGCCCGGCCCCGCGCCCAGGTACGGCGGTGGCGGCGGGCGATAGGTCAGGCCGTCCGCGTCGGGGGCAGGATCCTGCCGGTAGCCCGGCCGGCCGCAGCCGGCCGGGCCCTCTCCGAGCAGGGCGTCCAGCAACGCCCGGAGCAGCCGCGCCGTGGACGGGCCGTCGCACAGCGCCGGGTGACAGGTCAGCAGCAGATGCGTCGCGGCGGCGGCCGGATCGTGACCGACCTCCAGCCGCCACAGCGGACCGCCCGCCGTCAGGACGTCACCGACCCCGCCCATCAGGACGTCTCCGGCCCCGGACGTCAACACGTCGTCGGCCGCGGAGGACGTGACGATCCCGGCGCCGACCCGACCGGGACCCGGGACCGCCGTCGTGCACACCTCCTGGCGGAGCTGGTCCGGGGCGAATCCGGGCCCCTCGTGGAACCACAGGCTCCCGCCCTCCTCCACGATCCGCAGGGACAGGGCACGAAAGCCCCGCGCCCACCGCGCCACGGCCCCCTCCACGTACGCCGGGGAGAACACGGCGGCCACCGTCAGACGGGTGGTGGTCTGGGTCTGCCCGCCCGTCAGCGCGTGCCGGTAGGCGCAGGCCGCCTCGGTCCCGCTGAGCCTGCGCAGCACCCCGGCCGGCGTCATCCCGCGACTCGTCCCGCGACCGGCCGCGCCGCCCGTCCGCCGGGCCAGGAGACCGTGTTCGTCAGGCTCACCCCGTGGCTGTCGAAGTCGAGCGTGACCCGGTCCTGGTCGGCCATCGTGAACCCGCCGTGGAAACTGCTGCGGTCGGCGCCGAGATACACGTAGTGCACCCGCCCCGGGTGCAGCAGCGCCCCGTGGGAGAACAGCCCGGACGTCATCTCCTCCAGCCCGTAGTGCAGCGCCTTCGTGCCGGTGGCGAACTCGCCTTCCCAGACCCGCGCGCCGTCCCGCTCGATCGTGACGCGCCCGGTCACCGACCGGGGCGGCTCGTCCAGGAACAGCAGGGACGCCACCCCGGCGTCGCACAGCTTGGCGTACGACAGATGCCCGGGGTGGTTCCGGAACCGGCCGATGTCGGTCAGGTCGTTGCCGAAGGTGTAGCCGGCGTAGCGCGGGCTGCCGTGCTCGTCGGTGACGAACACCAGGACCACCTCCGCCTCCTCGCACAGCGCGACGGCGCCCGGCGGCACGGACAGCGGTTCGCCGGAGACCTTCAGGACCTCCCCGAGCCCCTTGACGAACCAGTTGGGCTGCGCCTGCGTGGTGGCATCGACCTTGACGTTGTGGGTCTGCATGAAACCGCTGACCATGGCGTCCCCGACGGACGCGGGCAGCAGCGGCGGCCGCGGCACGAGGCCGTCGCGTCCGGCGGCCGGGACGACCACCTCCGGGCGGCCCGCGGTGAGGGCGGCCCGCAGCGCGTCGCCGTCACCGCCCGCCCCCGACACCGCGGCCACGACCGCGGCGCCCAGGTCCTCGCCGGGCCGGACCGGATACAGACGGACGGCCTCGCCGTCCGCGGGCAGGCCGAGGCCGAAGTGGCGCTCACCCTGGTAGGTGCATTCGAAGAACACGTTCATGGCGGAGATCTCCTTGAGATGAGGGCAGGTTGTCGGGGCATGACTGACCGAGGCGTCGCGGCTGTCAGGCCGTCCGGCCGACCGGATGTCAGGCGTCGGGGGTCTCAGAGCGAGGCGGGGGCGGTCGGCCGCGGGGCGGTCAGGGGCCGCCAGGAGCCGCTCTCCTCGGCGAGGGCGAGCACGGCCCACGGCTCGGCCGCGTCGTTCAGCGTCAGACCGAAGCCGGAACCCGGCGCGGGCGAGAGGGTGTTGGCGCGGCGGTCGACGACCGGGCGGGGCGAGACGATCATCTCGGGGAAGAAGCGGTCGCTCTGGCCCGCCTCGACGGTGAGCGCGTCACGGTGGCGGAAGGCCAGCGCCCGGCCCGCGTTGATGAGCGGGCCGACCTCGGCCACCTGGACACCGATCTGGAACGCGATGCCGTGCGTGCGGGCGTACTCGATGAGACGGGCCGCGCGCAGCGGGCCGCCGTTCTTCGCGACCCGGATGTTGAACGCGTCGCACGCCCGCGCCTCGACCGCCGTCCGGGCGTCGTCGAGGGTGCACAGGGATTCGTCCAGCATGATCTTCAGCCCCGCCCGGCGGCGCAGGGCGCCCAGAGCGGCCCAGGACCCCTTGGGCAGCGGCTCCTCCACGTAGTCCGCCCCGGCGTCCCGCAGCCGCCACGCGTGGGAGAGCGCGGTGGCCTCGGTCCAGCTCATGTTCGCGTCCACCATGACGGGTACGCCGTCACCGAGGTGCGCGCGCACCGCCCGGACGCTGCGCGCGTCGCGCTCGATGTCGTCGGACGCCTTGATCTTGACGAAGTGGAACGGACCGCGCGTGGCCAGGAACTCCTCGACGGTGATGCTCAGGTCGAGCACCTGCGAGACGGCAAGCGGGGCTCCCGGCGCGCCGACGCCGGCAGCCGGCCCGGCGTCGCCGATCAGTTCCGCCGCGCCGAGCCCCAGCCGGTGGCCGAGCAGGTCCAGGACCGCCGTCTCCAGCAGGCACAGCAGGTTGTTCCCGCCGGTGATCCCGAAGACCTCCGCGAAGCCCTCGCGCCGCGTGCGATCGAGGAGTTCGGCCGGTGGCTCGCCGTGCAGGAGCGCGAAGAGCCGCTCCAGAGGCGTCCGGCGCAGGGCATCGAGGACGGAATCGGTGCTCTCGCCGGTCACGTACGTGCGGGGCGCGCACTCGCCGATGCCGCTGACGCCCTCGCAGGTGAGCCGCAGGACCAGGCTGTCGGAGGTGGCGCGGCGTGCCGCGGGGTGGTCGAAACGGGCGTGCATGGGCTGGCGCACCCGGTGGAGAACGGCGGTCTCAGGCATCGCGGTCGAGTCCCTGGAGCAGGGTGTGGGTGGAGGTCCAGTCGACCAGGTCCGCGGTGACGCCGGTGAAGAAGAGATAGTGCCTGTCGGTGGGCAGCTTCATGATCGTCCCGCGGTCCGGCGCGATCGCGGCGAACACCCGGTGGGCGCTGTCGAGGTCGACGATGGGGTCGGTCATGCCCGACACGAAGGTGGCCGGGACCGCCGGGAGGACACGGCCGCCGGGTTCCAGATAGCGCCGCTCGAGTTCCAGAAGGGTGCTCCGGGAACGGCGGGTGATCAGGCGTACGGCGAGGTCGTCGTGATCGATGAACTCCTGGTACTTGCGGTCGTCGGTGAAGTCCTGCGACTTCAGGCCCGCGTCCCACGGCTCGGTGCCCGTCTCGGCCGCCAGCGCCCGCAGTTCGTCCTCGCCGAGCGTGGCGTGCATCCGCCCCAGCCAGGCCGAGCAGAACACGGCCGCGTCGTAGCGGGTGGTGAAGTCCGGGTGATGCATGAGAGCGGCCATGAAGGACCCGCCCAGGCAGTGGCCGAAGAGCGACAGCGGCACGTCGTCGCCGATCATCTCCCGTACGTGGGCCAGCGCGGCGATGTAGTCGCCGAGCAGCGTCTCGGCCGCGGGCAGGTCTCCCCGGTCGCCGGGGCTGATTCCGCTGCCCCGCCGGTCCAGGACGAAGAAGGCGATGTCGTTGTCGGCGAAGCGGGGGCCGACCTCCCACATCCAGCCGGCGTGGCTCTGGAGGCCGTGGAAGTAGAAGACGGCGCCCTTGACCCGCTCGGGCCGCCAGAGGTGCAGCGCCAGGTCGACGCCCCCGGAGGGCAGGTCGATTATCTCGCGGCGGGTGTTCTGCGGAGGCCTCTTGGTCTCGATCATCTCGTTGTTCTCCTCAGCGTGCGAAGTGATGTGCGGTGGCTACCGCGGGGATGGTGGTCAGGGCGGGGGTGACCGGTATGTCGGCGGTGATCGCGGGGGCGTCGACCCGCGTGTCGGGCCTGGCCGTGGGGGAGTTGACCGATGTGCCGACGGGGGTCGTGGCAGCGTCGACGGGTGTGGCGACGGCGGCCGTGGCGGCGTCGACCGGTGTGTCGGGCGTGCCCGTGGGGGAGTCGACCGGTGTGTCCGTAGTGATGCCGTCGATGCCGGCCATGAAGTCGACGTCCTTCTGGAACGGCTTGTACTTGTACTGGGTCGCGTTGCCCACCTGCCGGCGGGACTCGGCGTACGCGGTGATCGCGTCGAGCGGCACGCTGCGGACCCTCAGCGGCCCGAGCCGGCCGCTGTCCCGCTTGGAGGCGTACTCGATGTTGACCTCGCACAACTCCCGGTCCACCGCCTCGGAGAGCGAGTGGTCGAGGTCCCGGCCCGGTACGGGGACCTCAGCGGCGACGATGTAGTACGGCGGCTCCCCCCACTGCGGCCCGCACATGTACAAGCCGGTGTCGACACCGAGCCCGGCCATGCCCTGCTTGATGGCCTGCGTGACCTCGGCCTCGGTGATCTTCTCTCCGGTGAACGAGTGGAAGACGCCGTCCCGGTGGACGAAGTGCAGCCAGGGCGTGCCGTCGACGACCCGGTCGACGCGGTAGATGTCGCCGGTCCACAGCCGGTAGAGGCCGTTGCCCTGCGTCATGATCAGGTGGTAGTCGCGGCCCGCCTCGACCTCGTCGAACAGCAGCGTCCGCACCGGGGTCCCCGCGTCGACCAGTTCGCCCAGCGGTACGTCGGCGGGGACGAACTCGAAGAACGCCTGACCGACCGCGAGCGGCTGGCTGTCCAGGGAGTCGTCCACCGGGATGGACGTCACTCCCTCGGTGCCGCAGCCCATGAACGGCAGCTTGCTGACGCCGGGCAGCACCGCGTCCAGCTTGGCGCGGTACAGCTCCGCGCTGGAGGACAGCCAGCAGCTGTACAGGGTCAGCGACGGCCATACGTCCGTGAGGCTGAACTCGCCCTTGGCCAGCACCGATTCGAGGTGCCGGGCCGCAGTCTCGTCCGGCTCGGACCACGGCAGTCCGTCGAGCGTGCCCTCGCGCAGATCGCGTACGAGCTCTTCACCGTGTTCGGCGACCAGGTCGCGCAGCGAAATGAGCGTGCTCGGGTTGATGGCCGATATGTAGTGCAGGTCCTTGCCCACGAGGTGGCGGATGCGGTGGTACATCCGGCCCGCGTGGGTGGCGGGGGCCTGGGTGTTGAACCAGGGGGACTGGTACCACGGCGGGTTCCAGTCACGGCTGTTGATCTGCGGATGCCGGTTGCTGATCGCCTGGTGCTCCACGCCGTGCACGAAGTCGTACACGTCCTCGCGGACGGTCTGCGTGTCGAGGGTGGCCCAGGGGTGGGCGAGCAGCTCGGGGTGGTGCAGGAGGTAGGTGCCCCACATGGCCTTCATGGCCGGGATGCGGTACGTGAGCAGCCAGTGCAGCGTGTACGGGACCCGCTTGGGCACGCCGGTGGTACCGCTCGTCTTGAGCCAGCGCAGTACGGGGCTGCACGAGAGCACACCTCCCTTGGTCCGGGTCTCGCGCTCGATCTCCGGGAGGAAGTCCGCGTACCGCCTGATCGGCAGGACCGAACGGAAGCGGGAGGGGTCCTCGGCGGTGACGTTGTAGCCCCGCGCCTTCCAGTGGAGGGAGTCGGCGCAGACGCCGATGATGTCGCGCAGCACGCGTTCCTGCGCGGACTTGGGGTCCTTGAGATCCGCGAGCAGGGCGTCGCGGGCCTGGAGGCACTCCTGCACGAACGGGTCCCGCCGGTTGTTCCAGTGCTGCTGCCAGTCGGTGGTGTCCATCGGTGCCACTTCTCCTATCGTGATGAATGTGGATAAAACGGTCATGTGGGGTGTGAGGATGCCCGTGATGCAGGGCATCCGGGGGGAGGGAGAGGAAGAGGGAGAGCGGGAGGGCGCGACGGGGGCGGGCCACGGCCGGCGGTCGGCAAGGCGGTGGCCGGGGAGGCCGGGGGAGGCCGGCCAAATGGGCGGCCGGATGGCCGGATGGCCGGATGGGGCGGCCTGGTGGAGCGAACGGCCGCCCCTGTCCCGTCAGTTGTGAAGTACGGGGCCGCCGACGGCGGGCGTCGATGTCGTGGCTGTGGCTGTGGCTGTGGCTGCGGCTGTAGCTGGAGGGGTTGCTCTGGGCGTCGGCTTGGTCGTACGGGCGAGCTCGGTCAGCTCGTCGAGGTCGTAGAGGGCGCGTCGCGCGGTCCCGTACCTGGTGATCTTGCCGCGCCGGGCCCACTGGCGGATCGTGACCTCCTGGACGTCGAGGACGAGTGCCGCGAGCTCGGTGGGCACCCGTCGGGCGCGGGCGCTCACGCCGCTTCCCTCAGGGCGAGCCACTGACGCGGGGTCAGGACGTGTCCCGCCGCGCAGACGGGTCCACGCAGCAGCAGGCCCTCGCCGCCCCGCCGGGGCAGGAACACCTCGGCCGCGCAGCCCGGTTCGACGCAGGGGCCGAGGGGGACGAGGTCGGCCGCCGGAGCGGTGTTCTCCCGCCGCAGTCCCGCCGTCGCCCTCGCCATCTCGTCGGCGAACCGGCCGGCTTCCGGACGGGCCGCCAGCCAGCCGGTGTGCCGGCCGAGGAAGGCGGCCATGTCGGCCACCGTCCGGCGCGGCGGCGCCGCGTCCGCCACCTCGTCCACCACGAGCCGCGCCCAGGCGGACAGTACGGCCACCACGTCGTGGCGGGCGTCCAGGGCCGCGGACCGAACCGGCAGAGCCGCTTCCCGGCTGCCGGTGATGCGCTGCGCGGGAGCGCCGCCGGAGGGCCTGTTCCGCTCGGACTCGCTGTGCCCGTGCAGCTCCGGCAGCGCGGCCAGGTCGCGCACGACGGCCCGCCGGCACAGGCCGCACAGACGACTGCCGGGCTCCGCGCGGCGCCCGCGCGGGCGGCCGGCGTCGCCGTCCGCCCTGCGGCAGCGCGTCGAGGTGCACAGGGACGATTCGTCGGCCACGGCCAACTCCTAGCTTTTTCGGGGTCGGTGAACAAGAAAGCGCCGCACGAGGCGGCGCTTCGGGGAAGTGGTGAGGGCCGCCGTGCGCGTGAACAAGCCTGTGGAACACGGCGGTTCGTGCGGTGCGGGGGAGCGTCCGGAAGAAGACATACGGGCTCGGGAAAGAGCGTTACACGGCTGCCGATCGGCCACAAGTGCCGACCGCCCTCGGGGCCGAACTCCCCTGCTACTTCGGCAAGTCCGGCGCCTTGGAGGCCCTGGAGGCCCTGTGGCGAGTGCTGGGACTGTTCTGGGAATCCGTCCTGGCACTCGCCACCCGCGACACTCGACACCACCCCACCCATCCTGGGAGGGCTGTCAGTCCTAGGCAGGCTGCGGCACGCCCAGCAGCCGGTCGCGCAGCACCGGGAACTCCTCGCGCGTCCGGGCGACGAGGCCGGGGTCCAGCTCCACCCGTAGCACCTGCTCCCCGGCTCCCGCCTCGGCGACCACCTCGCCCCACGGGTCGACGACCACGCTGTAGCCGGCCTGCTCCACCCCGGCGTGCGTGCCCGCCGTGTTGCAGGCCAGCACGTACGCCTGTGACTCCACAGCGCGGGCGCGCGCCAGCAGTGACCAGTGGGAGCGCCGCCGCGCGGGCCAGCCCGCCGGGACGACCAGGAGATCGGCCCCGGCGTCGACGAGCAGCCGGAACTGCTCGGGGAAGCGCAGGTCGTAGCAGGTGGCCAGGCCGGCGGTCAGTCCGGTGCCGGTCAGCGGGGCGGTGACGACCTCCTGCCCGGCGGCCATCAGCGCGGCCTCGCCGCGGTCGAAGCCGAAGCGGTGGATCTTCCGGTACGTGGCGTGCGGACGGCCGTCGGGTCCGAAGAGCAGCGAGGTGTTGCGCAGCGCCCCGTCCGGGCACCGCTCGACGATCGAACCGGCGTGCAGCCACACTCCGGCGTCGCGGGCGGCCGCCCCCATCGCCGTGGCCGTCGGACCCGCCAACGGCTCGGCGTGGGCGTCGAATCGCTCGAAGTCGAACGCGCCGACCGGCCACAGTTCGGGCAGCACCACCAGGTCCGCGCCGCGCTCCGCACGGACCAGCTCCGCGACGCGCTCGCGGCGGGCACCGGCCGTCTCGCCGGGGTCCACATCGAGCTGCAGGAGCGTCGCGCGCACCGTCGTACCGTCCATGGTCGAGTCCCTTTTCCGTGTGAGGTGTGAGGTGTGAGATGTGAGGTGTGTCGGGCGTCCAGCGTCGGGTGTCAGCGCAGGTGGGAGGCGCCGTTGAGGTCGAGCACGGCCCCGCCGGCCCACTCCGCCCGCTCCGAGGCGAGCCAGGCCACGGCCGCGGCGATGTCCGACGGGTCCGCGACCCGCCCGTACGGGCTCTGTGCGCGGATGGCGTCGCCGCCCGGCCCGGCGAGCAGGGGCTCGGCCAGCTCCGTGGCGACGAAGCCCGGTGCGACGGCGGTGACCGTGATGCCGTGCGGCGCGAGGGACTGTGCCAGCGACTGGGTCAGGGCGTGCACGGCCGCCTTGCTCGCCCCGTAGGCGGGGGCGTCGGGCTCGCCCCGGTAGGCGCCACGGGAGCCGATGTTGATGATCCGGGCGCCGCGCGGCCCCTGCGGCCGGTGCATCAGGTGGTCGACCAGGCACCAGGTGAGCTGGGCGGGGCCGTGCAGGTTGACGTCGACGACCCGCCGCCACGCGGCCTGCCAGTCCGCGTACGACGTGCTGGTGATGGGCTGCTCGGTGTAGATCCCGGCGTTGTTCACCAGGACGTCGACGGTGCCCAGGGCGCTCACGGCGGCCGTGAGCACCGCCGCGGCCTGGTCGGGGTCGGCGAGGTCGCCGGACACGACGGTGTGACCGTCGCCGGGCAGCGCGTCCGCGACGGCCCGCGCGGCGGCGGTGTCCGCGTGGCAGTGCACGGCCACGGCATGGCCGGCGGCGGCCAGTTCGGCGGCGACGGCGGCTCCGATGCCTCGGGACGCGCCGGTGACGAGGGCATGGCGTCGGGCGGTGGTCAAGGGGACGCTCCTTAGAAACGGCACGTACGGCACGTACGGCAGGTACGGCGGGCAGGGCGGAGGGGAAAGGTCACGCGGGCCGACGGGGAAGCCGACGCGCGCCGGTGGCGGCGGGAAGTCGGAACGCCGGGCGGAACGGGCGATACGAGCAGAGCGGCGTGAGGTGCAACGGGCTGCTCTGGGAGGGTAGTTGGGCGTGGCAGTGAGAGAGTCGAGGCGGTCAGCGAGCCGCCTCCGAGTCTCCGGCGGAGGAGACGTCCGGGGCGAGGAGACCGTCCCCGAGAGTGCTGCCTTCGGTGGCGTCCGCGAAACCGGGCCCTCCCGTGAATCCGGGTTCTCTGGCGTAGTGGGGCTCTCCCGCGAAACCGGGCTCCCTGGCATAGCCGGGCTCTCCCGCGAAACCGGAATCCCGCGTGAAACCGGAATCCCCCGTGACACCTGTGACACCCGTGCTGACATCGTCTCCCGCGAGGGTGTCGTCTCCCATGAGGGCGTCGTCTCCCACGAGCTTTCCCGTGAGGGCGTCATGGAGCCCGCCGCACGTCAGGAACGACCACAAGCTGCGCAACTCCTGTGACACGCTGCCGCCTTCGGCCCCGGACCGTACCGACGCCTCGGCGCCGGCCATCAGGTAGGCGACCAGCAGTTCCATGTCCCGCAGGTCCCTGTCGCACGGGACCGGGATCCCGTCCGCCTCGGCGCGGGCCCGTTCCAGCAGTTCACGCAGGACACGGACCCAGCCCGCGGGCCGCTGCGCCGGGTCGCCCGTCCCTTCCTGGACCAGCCGTCCGGCCGCCCGTACGGTGACGTCCCGCTCCAGCAGCCAGGCCAGCTCTATCGTCAGGTCGATGACCACCTGGACCCCGGGGCGCGGTACGGCGGCGATGGGGCGCAGGGCGGTGAGCGTCGCCGCGTCCCCGGCCGCACGCACGGCCTCCGCCAGGTCGCCCTTGGTGGGGAAGTGGAAGGTCAGCGCGCCCATGGTGGTGCCGGCCGACTTGCAGATACGGGACAGCGAGGTCCCGGCGTATCCGTGCCGGTCGAACTCCGCGGCGGCGGCCACGATCAGCGCGTGGCGGGTTTGTTCGGCCCGCAACTGTCTCACCATGCCAGGACCTCCGTGCCCCGACAGCGCTCTTCCCGCGGGGCGGGGGCGGTGGCGACCGCCGGGGGCGGCGGTGGGGAAGGAGGGGTCCGCTGTTCTCGACCGGGCTGCACAGTTCCTCCGGGCTGCTAGAAGGCGTTGCGCCGGCCGGGCCGGAACGGCCCGAGGTGTCTGGTGCCGTGCGTCGCACGGTGGAGGAGACGGTTCCGCGGCGCTCGGGCCGGCGGTCACCGGTCTCCGGGCCACGCGTCCCCGGACGCGTGGCCCGGGGCCGTCGATCCCCGGGTCCCCGTCCCCAGGCCCTCGTCCCCGGGACGCCGGCCCCCGATGCTCGGGGCCACCGGTCCCCGGCGGTCGGCGGGACGGGGATTTCCTCGGCCCTGTTCCGGCGGTGACCGGGGCCGCGGGCCCGGCGGGCTCGGTGACGACCCCCAGACCGTGCAACACGATGTCGGTGCTTCGGTGGCTGGAGCCTATAGCCGAGCGGGTCCGGTACCGCCCTGTTCGCGCACCTGGCGAACGACTTTGGCACCTTGCGGGCATCCGTCGTACGACTTCGGCGCGTCCTCCGTCAGGCCGCCAGGTGAACGCGGTACCAGTCGGCGGACTCGGCGAGACGGGCCAGCGGGCCGGGTCCCGCCGGGCAGCCGGTGATCCGCCAGATGTCGTCGCTGCGATACCAGTGGTCGCGGGCCAGCAGCGCGAACTGACGCTCGCTCATGCTCCCCGGCACCTCCCGCAGTCGGCCCAGGCAGGTCTCCCAGGACCAGTCGTCGGTGACCGGGTCCAGCAGGCCCCGTTCGGTCAGCGCAGCCATCAGGTCGCGGTTGCTGACGGGCACCGGATGGCTCGCGTGGTGCACCGCCGGTCCCGCCGGGGTGCCGGTCGCGGCGAGCGTGGCGATCAGCCGGGCCAGGTCCTTGACGTCGACCACCGACAGCAGACCGCTGCCGCCGTCCCAATGCGCGGGGACTCGGGAACGCAGCTCGGACAGCGCGGGAACCACCCAGCGGTCACCGGCGCCGAGGACGAGGCCGGGCCGCAGCACGACCGCCCCCGCCTCCAGGGCCAGGCGCTCCCCGGCGAGCCGGGTGACGCTGGCGGGGGAGACGGGGGCCGGGGAGACCTCGTCCACCGCGATCCCGCGGTGCGGGCCGGGCCCGTAGACCGCGGCGGTGGACAGATGCACGATCCGGGCGACGCCCGCGCGCCGGGCCTCGTCCAGGAGGGCCCGGGTGCCGTGCACGTTGACGGTCTCGCACGCCTCCGGGTCGCCCGAGACGCGGGAGGCGAGGTGGACCAGTACGTCCGTGTCGCGTGCCGCGCCGCGCAGTGACGGCGGGTCGGACAGGTCCCCGGGCACCCAGGACAGGCCGGGCGTGCCCGGCCCGTCGGCGGGAGCGGTCCGGGCGAGGGCCCGGACAGTGACGTCGCGCCCACCGGCGCGCCCGCGCAGCAGGGCGCGCAGGACCTCGGAACCGACGAAGCCGGTGGCGCCGGTGAGCAGGACTCTGAGGGGTGTCACGCGGGAGACTCCGTCTCGGCGGCATCGGCATGGTTGGTGGTGGCAGTGGTGGCAGTGGTGGCAGCGGTGCTGCCGGCCGTGCTGGTGATGCCGCTGTACAGGGACAGGTCCAGGTCCGCGATGACCTCGGCCGGCGCGAGGGCGGGCAGCAGACATCGCCACATCGACGCGATCCGCTCGGGCAGGTCGGCCCGGTTGGTGGAGATCTGGGACATGATCTGGGTGCCGGTGTACGCGCCGACGAGGAGCCGGGCGAAGTCCGCCGTCTGGACGTCCGGCAGGATCTGCCCCATCTCGCGGGCGCGCTCCAGCTCCTGGCGGAACTGCTCGGCCCACCACTCGTAGATCGCGTAGTCCTGCAGCTCGGTCGCCCCCTGCTCCACGGCGAGCCGTACGCCCGCCCGGAAGAGGATGTTGCTCTGCATCTCGACCGCCAGGTACCCGGTCATGTCCAGGAGTTGCTGAAGTCCGCCCCCGCCCTCCGGAAGCCGCAGGTCGGCTGCCTGCTCCAGGATGACCGCGCGGGCCAGTTCCTCCTTGGACTTGAAGTGGAAGTACATGGCCCCGGTGGTGGCGCCGGCCCGGTCGAGGATCTTGTTGATGCTCGCGCCGGAATAACCGACTTCATCGAAGACCTCTGCGGCCGCGCGCACCAGTGTTTCCCGGGTCCTGACCGCCCGCTCCTGCTGACGCGCCATCGATCGGCCTCCTGAATCCCTCGACAAACAAAAAGAACGACCTCTATGTTATTCGAGTCGGGCCCGACGACCAAACGGGGACCGGCTTCCATCTCGTGCTGAACCCAGGGGGAGATTCAGTCATGCCGTCGAACGCTGTCCAGGAACAGGTCACCACCGTCCAGGAACTCGTCACCACCGCGGTACGGGAACACGTCACCACCGCCGTACGGGAACCCGTCGCCACCGCTGTACGAGAGCCCGTCGCCACCGCTGTACGGGAGTTCACCACCGGCTCGCTCGCACCCGTACCGCAGACCTACACGCACAAGACGAGGCAGGAGGAGGTGCTGCTCCGAACCTGGGAGCGCACCGGTCCCGACGCCTTCACCGTCACCGCCGAATGGCCTCGCGACCACCGCTTCTACCGCACCCGCCACGGCCTCCTCGACCCGATGCTGCTGAGCGAAACGATCCGCCAGACCCTGCCGCTGCTCTCGCACGGTGCCTACGCCGTGCCGCTCGGCCACCAGCTCCTGTGGCAGGACCTCGACTGGCACATGGCGACTCCGGCCCCGGCCGCGGGCCCGGAGATACCCATGGGCCTCGAAGGCCCGCTCGCGCCGCACGTCGGCTCCGACTCCGCACCCGCGACACCCGCCGGCCCCGAAAGCCCCGTCGCCCTGCGCGCGGGTTCGGACCCGGAACCCGCCCTCGTCGAACTGCGCATCACGTGCCCGAAGGTCACCTACCGCCGCGACCGCGCCGCCTCGATCGCCCTGAGCGTCGAAGTCCTGCGCGACGGTGCCCCGTTCGCCACCGCGCACTCCCGCTTCACCATCCAGGACCGAGCCGTGTACGAGCGGCTGCGCGGCCGGTACGCCGACATCGCCGCGCTTCGTGTCCTGCCGCTGTCGCCCCCGGCGTCCCCGCGACCCGTGGGCCGGGACGGCTTCGAGGACGTGGTGCTGTCTCCCACCCACACCCCCGACCGCTGGCAGTTGAGGGCCGACACCACCCACCCGATCCTCTTCGACCACGCGGTCGACCACGCCCCCGGCATGCTGCTGCTCGAAGCGGCACGCCAGGCCGCCCAGGCCCTGGCCCACCCCACACCCACCATCGCCGTCGGCATGGAGTCCGTCTTCACCCGCTACGCGGAACTCGACGTGCCGTGCTGGATCCTGGCCGACGCCCACCCCGCCGACTCCCTCGGCCGCACCCGCGTCCATGTCACCGCCCGCCAGAACGACCGCGACATCTTCACCTCGACGGTCACCCTGGCCCCGCTTCCCACCCACCTGTAACGACAGCCGCGCCACAGGTCGTACGAGCGGTCGGACTGCTGCTCGTACGTCGGGCGCACGGTGTGGGGCCGGTGCACTTCGTACCGCCGGTCCCACACCGTCGTGGCACGAATCGGACCGCACGGCATGACCCTGGTACGGACGGCTTCCACGCCGTCAACATCCCCGAGCCGTGCGGTGATTGACGAGTCGCGACCGCTCCCGTACCTCGCGCGCGGGCCGGATCTATGATCCACTCTGGCGGCGAGTCACAACTCCTCGCCCTGCTCCGCAGGAGTCCGTCCCACTCCGCCCGGGAAGGGCGCAGCACCCACGGGAACAGGTATGACGACGGTTCACACGGCAGGAGTTCAGGAAGACCGACAGCCCGAGTCCGGGCCGGAACGGAACCGGGGCGCCTTGGTGCGGGTCCTCATACGGGTGGCGACCGTGCTCGTCGCCTCGGCCGCGGGAGTTGTCGGCACCCTCCTCTTCCAAAGGAGTGCCGGCGCGGACACGACCGCTGTCGACGCCCAGGCCGCCGCTCTCGCCGACGACCTGCGCGGCGACTTGAACGCCGGCTTTTACTCGGGCGGCCACGCCTATGGGGGACAGTTCACCGAGGGCACGATCGTGGCCCAGGTCGAGGCGCACGGAGGGGCCCTGCTGAGCATCGGCCATGCGCGGGACCGGTCCGACCCTCACGTCCACACGGCACAGGTGATGTTGGGGCTGCTGCCGCCCGGACACGGGTCCGCCGCAGCGGACGCCTATCCCGTCCGCTGCTACCGCTACACCTTCGGTCTGGGCTCCTACAGCGTGGACCGGTCCGCCATGACCTGCCCGGCTTCGCGGACCGACGGCCGACCCGGCAGTCCGGTGGCGGAGATGGGCGCGCTCCTCGCCCGGCAGCCCACAGGACCGTACGCCTACCGGCCGTTGACGACCGAGGGCTACCCGCATACGCCGCAGGGCGCGCTCGACTTCCTCGAAGAAAAGCGGCTGGTCGGCGCGAAGGACACCGTGGATGTGATCTCCGGGCAGGCCGCGGGGGATGGTGACGTCTACGTCCTGGCTCTGCGCATCAACGGCGTCTGTCACCGCCTGCGGATGGAGTCCTCGTCCGCCGCGTCAGGCTTCGTACCCCTGTGGGTCGCCCCGGCCGACCAGCAGAAATCGTGCGACGCGAAGGGGGCGGCGGCCGCCGCGACCCTGTACGGGATCGATCCGGTGAAGGAGGGGTGACATCCGCGCGCCCCCAGGGACCCCACGGTCGAACCGGCTCGCACGCGGGCCGGGAATCGCGGCCGGGGTATGAGTCGATCGCTATTTGCTGTGGACGATCTGGATCAGGTTGCCGCAGGTGTCGTCCAGGACCGCGGTGGTGACCGGACCCATCTCCAGAGGCTCCTGGGTGAAGGTGACCCCGAGTTCGCGCAGCCTGTCGAACTCCGCCTGCACGTCCTCCACGGCGAACGCGGTGGCCGGGATGCCGTCCTGGACCAGCGCCGTCTTGTACGGCTGCACCGCGGGGTGGCCGGACGGCTCGAGCAGCAGCTCCGTCCCGTCGGGATCCTCCGGCGAGACCACGGTCAGCCACCGGTGCTCGCCCAGGGGGACGTCGTGTTTCTTCACGAATCCCAGCACCTCGGTGTAGAAGCGCAGGGCCTTCTCCTGGTCGTCGACGAAGACGCTGGACAGGTGGATCCTCATTCGGTGCTCTCCGATGTGTCGGGCCTGAGCCATCGGGTCGCGATGCGCTCGAGGGGTTCGGTGTCGAGGTCGTGGAACTTGTACCGGCCCTGGCGACGCGAGACGACCAGTCCCGCGGACTCCAGCACGGCCAGATGCTGGCTGATCGCCTGACGGGACAGCCCCAGACCGTGCTTGGTCACCAGCCGTGTGCATATCTCGAACAGGGTCTGCCCGTTCCGCTCCACCAGCTCGTCAAGGATCCGCCGACGCGTCGGGTCGGCCAGCGCCTTGAAGACATCTTCTGCCACGGTCACCACCATAGGCAAGTGTTGACTTGCCTATCAAGTCGAGCTTCACCCGATCGACGAGACGAATCGACGAGACGAACTGATGAGACGCCTCAATTGGAGGAATCGACGGGACGGCGCGGAGGCATGGTCGGAGACGGAGCCCTGGTCGGAGACGGATTCATGGACGGAGACGGAGGGGCCGAGCCGGAGGCGGAGGCAGGGCGGCCTGGTCCGGTGCGCGCGCCGACTCGCCGGTACCCTGCGGCAGCATGATGCGTCCTTGGTTCCTGCCCCTGCTGCTCGTGCTCTGCGGTTCGGCCGTCGCCACGGCGACGTTCCTCAGGGGGAGCCCCGCCACAGCCGCGGGAGTGCTTGCGGCGTTCCTGGTGCTCGCGGGCGTGAACTCGCCCCTGATCTTCCCGAGGTCCATCGGGGCGGGGGAGGCGCAGCGCCGCAGCGAGGTCGACAGCCGGCCCGTCGTGTACTGGCGTCCCGGTTGCACGTACTGCATACGCCTGCGCCTCCGACTGGGACGGCGCGCCCGTCGGCTGCACTGGGTCAACATCTGGCGCGACCCGGCAGGAGCCGCGGCGGTCAGGGCGGTCAACGACGGCAACGAGACCGTGCCGACCGTCATCATGGCGGGCCGGCCGCACACCAACCCCGATCCCGACTGGGTACGCGAGAAGCTCTCCGGTCACCCCAGCTGACGTGCGCGGCCCTTGTGCCCCTACTGTGCGGCCATGGCAGTCATGGACGTTCGCAACGACAACAAGGGCTGGCTCGTGCTGTGGCTGGAGCCACTGGGGGAGGACCGCTGGCTGAGGCCCGATGAGACCTTCCGCATCCGATCCGACTACGACGGTGATGAGTTGGCCTTCTCGATCACGTCCTGGGTGAACGAGGAGGACCGGGCCGCCGGGATCGAGAACGTGACGGTCTGGATCGAGGCCGGTGACTTCGACGTCCAGGTGACCGATGGCGCCGGAAACGTCGTCGAGTGCGGCCACCACCGGCCGGAAGAGATCGACAGGAAATGGGCCGAGGCGGCGGAAGCGGCGCGCCAGCGGGTGAGCGAGCGCGAGGCCCGGACGAACCCTTGAATCAAGCGCGGAACTCGACGCCCCGTGGTGGATCCCGGCCGACGCCCACCCCGCCGACCCTCTCGGCCTATCGTTGCCGTGTGGAGACGATCGACGGATTTTCCGGTGCCATCCTCGTCACTCGCGGCGGAGCGACCGTCGTGCGGGCGTCCGCCGGGGTGGCGGACGCCGAGACGGACACGGCGTGCACGACGGACACCCGTTTCCAGATCGCCTCGGTGAGCAAGCAGTTCACCGCCGCGTCGGTGATGCTCCTGGCGGAGGAAGGAAAGGTCGGTCTCCACGACCCCATTGCGCGTTGGCTGACCGACTGCCCCCACCGTTGGCGAACGCTGACCTTGCATCAACTTCTGTCGCACACATCGGGCTTGGGGCACTGGCGGGAGCTCCCCGGCTTCGACGTCGACCATCCTGGCGATGCCCACTCGTTCCTCGAGCGATTCGCGGACGTGCCGCTTCGCGCCGCACCCGGCAGCACGTGGCACTACAGCTCGCCCGGCTACCTCTTGGCCGCGCTGATCGTCGAGCGCGTCACCGGACAGCGGTACGCCGACTTCCTCACCGAGCAGGTTCTGGGGCCCCTGGGCATGTCGTCGACGTGCGTCGGCGAGACCCCGCTCGAACTGGCAGCCCGGGGCTACCGGGACGGCCGGCGGGTGGACGTCCCGGAGTTCGCCGCCATGCCGGGCACCGGTGATCTCTGGTCGACCGTAGGTGAACTGGCTCGCTACACCGCTGCTTTCAACGCGGGAGACCTGCTCACCGCTTCCTCGCGCGAGGCGATGGTGGCTCCGCACGCCTCCATGGCAGGCGCCTGGGGCACCGACGGGCCGGCACTCGCCGACAGCTACGGATACGGCTACGCCCTCGGCACCCTGGCCGGGCACACCGTGCGTTTCCACATCGGTGACAACCCCGGATACCAGTCCTTCCTGGGCTGGCTGCCCGCCCACGACACGACCGTGGTGATCCTCTCCAACAACGAGGAGCCGGGCCTGGACGACGTCTTGCGCCGACTCGAACCCGTACTGCTCGAAGCTGTCGGCGAACCCTGCGAAGCGTCGACACCCGCGCCGGATGCGAACCAGGGACCTCACGCGCCCGAGGAGACCTGACCGTCCGCCGTGCCCGCCGCGTCGGCCAGATTCTGGCGACACCGCCCGAGAGCCTCCCGCACCGCCCTGCCTTGGTCGTCGTCACCGGTCTCCAGAAGCGCACCGGCGGCGCACAACGCGTTCCAGAAGTCCACGGGCCTGCCGCGCGGGGCACGGGGCTGTCTTCGGGCGAGGCAGAGGAAGGCCGCCGCCAGTTCGCCTTTGAAGAGATTGCGGATCAGTCCGAGCGCGACGCCGGTCGAGATGCCACCCGAGGCCCCGAAGGCTTCTTTCAGCAGACGCCGTACTTCCGACTCGCGCTCGTCCAGCAGTCGGGGAACGTCGAACACGCCGTGCATCTCCAGGACCCGCCCGCACAAGTCCTCCTCGCCCGGACGGAATTCGGCATAGACCTCGCGGGGGTCCGAGCCCAGCAGTCGCATGTCGGGGGCCGACAGACCGAGCGCCAGACACACGGCCCACACCGCGCCGTCCCAGTCCCCGGTCCGCGAAGCGATCTCGGCGAACACGTCGACAGGCCGGACCCCCTCCCGCAAACGGTCACCCGCCAACGCCACCGACGCGGGGTCACCGCCGTCGTGATCCGCCACGCGCCAGCCTCCTTGTCATCGATCTTGGTGGTCAGGTCGCGGCCGGTGTGTGGGCCGCTGCTGCGACCTGGGCCACGGTCCGAAGCTTAGTGAAGTAGGAGGCGCAGTACTCCTCGTTGATCAGAGGGACGATCCTGTCGAGGTCGGCGATGCAGCCCCAGAGGTGGGCGATGCCGTCGTCGTCGAGTCCGCCCTGCAGTTCCCTCTGCACGAGGCCGGCCACGTCGGCGTCCAGGAGGACCAGGTCCACGCCGTCGAAGTCCACGCCGCGGAAGCCGTCGGGGAACGGCGCGCGCAGGTGGTCCTCCCACAGCCGGGCGAGGCCGCGGTCGGGCTGTGCTCCGCCCGTGTCGGCGGCTGACGCCTGCGCCGTGGACGGTGGGCGAAGGAGCAGGGAGACGGCATCGAAGACGGCACGCACCAGTTCGACGGCCCGGAGCGGGCTGAGGGCGGCACTCGACTCGGAGCCTTGCGCGAGCTTGTCGCGCAGCACCCGGCCGCGGTCGAGTTCGGCGGCGAGTCCGGCCGTGAAGAGCCCTGCGCCGGTGGCCCGCTCGATGAGGACGCGGAGCGGTTCCTCCGCGGCCAGCCGCTCGGCGAGGACGTGCTCCAGGGCGAACAGGGAATGCGTGACGGCGGCAGTGGCGAACTCGTACCGGTAGTAGGAGTGCCGGATGAGCTCACGGGAGGTTTCCATAGCGCTCATGACGTACATCGACGCGTCACCGGGCAGAACCAGATCGGCGACCAGGGCGTGCATGTCCGCGTAGTCGAGAACGAGGTCGCGAGCGCGCGGGTCCCGTACGGGAAGCCGGTTGGAGTCCATGAGCAGGCTCAGGTTCGATCCTCGTCATGGTCCGGGTTGCGGTCAGCCGGATCGGTGATCCGTGCGAGCCCCAACTCGGCTCTCTCGACCATCCATCGCTGGTCGATCCTTGTGCCGACCTCCAAGGCTTGTGCATAGCGCTTGGCCGCATGTGACACGTCGCCAGAGCGTTCCGCGCATTCTGCGACGTGAATCAGGCTCCAGCCCTCCAGATGCGGGTTGTCTCCGGCCGACCCGGCCCGCGCGGCGGCTTCGTAGTGCTCCTGCTCCTGGCGCGTGTCCCCGTGGTCTCGTGCCAGCTCGGCCAACTGGTGGTGGGTCCAGCCGGCCGCCGTGTGGCAGTGATGGATGTCCGACACCGCCAGGGACCGCTCGAAGAAGTCCTTGGCGGCCGCCACATCGTGGTGCTCGCGCTGAAACGTGCCGAAGTTGTGCAGGCTCCAGGCCTTCAGGAGCGCGTCGCCCGTCTCGTCGGCGAGCCGGTCGGCACGTGTGAAGAACCTCAGGGCCATGGTGAAGTCCCTGGCTCGCCACCGACAGGATCCGAGTCCGTCCCAGGCCCAGCCCTGTTGCTTTCTGGTTCCGTGTTCTATCGCAAGGTCCAGGGCCGACCAGTAGCGGTCCTCCGCCTGGTCGAGTTTGTCGGCATCCCGTTCCTTCATGGCCTGGTCGAGCATCCTGTCGATGTCCGCCGAACCCGGAGCAGTCTTCGGGAGGACTCCGTCGGCCTCACCCGCCGTGGCGGCCGCGGCGGCCACGGCGCGGCTGTCGTCGTGCGTCAGGAGCCGTAGCCGCTCCGCCGTGCGAGTGCGGACCCTGTTGTTGCCGGTCCTGTACAGGTGGACGAGTTGCTGGACTCCGCCGAGCCGGTCCGTGACGCGAGGGCTGAGCAGGTCGTGCCGGAGCGGTGCGGGAACATCCCAGCCTACGTTCTGGGCGATCACGGTGCGGCCCTCTACGTTCTCCTGCTTCTTGGGCCGCTGCTGCGGTATCTCGGCGACGACTTTGTCATGGACGTAGGTGTACAGCTCGTCCAGGGTGATGTTGCCGTCGCCGTCGAGGTCGGCGCTGCCGTCACGCAGTCCCTGCACCAGGTGCCCGGTGAACACGGACCGGGGCGCGCGGCCCTGCAGTCGGTCTCCCTCGAAGGAGTACTGCGTGGCGTCGGACGCGGTGAGCACCGTGCGGCCGCTGCCCCGGAAGCGGTCCAGCGTGTGCACGTCGTCATCCGATTTGGCGACGAGGCCTGCGGGGAAGGCGCCGCTGTAACAGCAGTCGAGAATCAGCACCTGCCGCCGTGCCGCGCAGTTGTCCATCGCCTGGTCGATGCGCTCCGCGGACAGCGAGGTGAACATGAGGTTGGATCGACGGGTGTCCGTCGTGGCCAGGTGGAGCCGGCCTTCCTCGTCCTTGAGACCGTGTCCCGTGAAGTAGAGCAGAGTGAGATCGTCGTAGCGGCGGTCGCGGAAGAATTCGCCGAGGACCGCGCCGATTCGGTGCTGCGGTTCGTTCACGAGGATCGTCACCTCGAACCCGGCGATGTCCGGATCGCGCAGCACCTCGGCCAGCGCCTCCGCGTCGTGGCCGGGCGCGGTCAATTGCGCCAGCCCCTCGTCCTCGTACTCGTAGGTGGCGACCAGCAAGGCGAATCGGCGTCCCACGACTACTCCCCACTCGCGCCATGGCGGCGCACGAACGCGTCGATGAGTTGCCGCCGTTCCTCCGGCGTCGCATGCTCCACGTCCACCATGTCGCCGTCGATGGTGACCGAGAGCCGATGCCGCGCGGACTGCCGACCGAGCCAGTCCTGCAGCAGACCGACCAACGAGGTCAGCACTCCGCCAGGAGCGCTCAGCGCCAGGACCGTCGCACCCGCGGTGAGCGGGTCGACCCCTTTGGCGCGCGCCGGCGGAGCAGCGTCCGCCAACACCTGCGAGGTGTGGAAGCCTTTCCCGCGGAGTTCGGCGCGGAGCCGCAGCGCCAGCCGCTCGCTCTCCTGCGCGTTCGCGGCCTCTTCCGGCACCAGCTCCAGCAGCACATCCATGGCAGTCCCCCGATCGGCCACGGGTCCGACCATCCCGCGGCGCGGGATCATTGTGGCAAGTCGGGCTGCTCCATGGAGGCGAATCAGGGAAGCAGGACATCCCCGGTGTCCGCCCGGGCGGCCGTGGCCCACTGGTTCCTGAGGAACCGGCAGACAGGGCTTGCCCAGAACGTCGTGACCACCGAGCTTGCCGAAGCCGCTCTGCGCCGAGGCGCCTGCGGAGCGGCTCGTTCGACGTTCTACGATCTTGGGATGACGTCGAATCGAGCGGTGGCCGGTGGGATCGGGCTTGCGCGGGTGATGGCGCACTGTGGGGGTAGCTCCGCGGCGGCCGTCCACTATGTGGCCCGCGCCATCGCCGCGGCCCCCGAGGATCCGGAACCCTACGCGGTGCTCGCCGAACTGTGGGTGGAGCGGCGGGCGGACCTGGCGGAACTCCTGGAAGGTGGGGGCTCGTTGCCGGCGGTGCTGGCGCGGTCGTACGTCAGCTTCGTCGAGAACGACATGGACACCGCGGTGATGGCGATCGGATCGGTCACGGGGGCCAAGCCCACCATCGCCTGGGCCGAAGCCCCTTGGTTCAGCGACGCACGGTTCCTGGAGGCGGTGACCGCCGACGCCCTGGCCGAAGCCGTCATGCGGACGACGGACTACGACCATGCTCTGGATCTCCCCGACACACGGGAGAAGCTCCGTCCCTGGTTCGACGTCATCGACGTGGTCTGTGACCGCGAGCCGGTGCCCGAGGCGATGGCCAAGATGGCGATCTTCCTGCGCGCCTGCGGTCTCACCGACGCGTCGTTCGCCCTCTGCGACCGGGCGGACGCCATGGAACGCATCATGCTGACGGAAGTCGTACGGGCGGGGACCTGGCGCAAGCTGGGTGATGCCGAGCGGACCGCGGCGGCTTTCGAGCGCGCTCTCGCCCTGGATCCGGCCAACTGGTCGCTGTATCTCGACCTGGCCGACCTCCACGCCGAACAAGGCGACTTCACCGCCGCCGTCGACCTCGTCGGACGAGGGCTGGAGCATGAGCCCGACGAGATCACGCTTCGCGCGGCCGGTGCCGCCTACCGCGCCCGGCTCACGGGCTCAACCGACGACCTGCGCGACCTCATGGGCTTGGCCCAGCACCTCCCGGACAGCCCGTATCGCGACCTGCTCATCGACCACGCCTGCTCCGATCCCGCCCTGCCCCCAGAACTCGTCGCCGAGGCCCGCCGCTTCCAGAGCGGCTGAGGTGCGCAGGTGGTTGGGGCAGACCGCGGCTCGCTCACGTCATCCTTCGGGGACACGGTCCTGTTGACCCACCGCGGTGACGAGGGTCGAGGAGATGTGGGCCAGGGCGGGGTCCGCGGCGATGAAGAACGTTTCGACTCCGGCCAGTTCGTGGTTCATGCGGGCCATCGGCATTTCGTAGTCCAGGTCGCGCACGCCGCGGACTCCACGGACGACGACGTCGATCCCGGCTCGACGGCAGTAGTCGACGAGCAGGCCACCGGTGTGGGAGTCGACCGTGACGTTGCCCAAGCCGGCGGCCGCCGCGCGGAGCCGCTCCAGCCGTTCCTCGACGGGGAGTCGGCCGGTCTTGCTCGCGTTGAACATCACGCACACGACGACCTCGTCGAACAGGAGGGCAGCGCGCCGGAGTACGTCCTGGTGCCCTTGAGTGACCGGGTCGAAGGATCCTGGGAAGAGGGCTCGCATGATCGGAAAGACTAACAAGCGGCCGTCCGCGGCAGTGAGATTCCAGGGCACTCGACTTCACCCTGCCCAGCACATGGGCACCGTGCTGAGACCAGCCGCGTCGCCACATGCAACGGTGGCGGCCACAGGGTGCGGGTCCAACTCCTGCGGGCTGATCGTTATTGCGAGGCATGTGCAATAAGGTGAACTCGCGCGCGGCCGCGCGTTCCAGTCAGTAACCAGCCGCACCGGGGGGCGTCTTGTCGTACTTGAGCACGGTCGAGGCCATACGTGCATGGACTCATGGGTGGGCCGTATCGCGTGGTGCGGCCGAACCTGTGGCTTCTGCCTGGGGGTTCACCATTGACGTCGGCCTGCCGGGGCATGTCGCGCGGCACGTGTTGTCGGCCACAGACGAGGCGGTCGTCCGTAAGATCACCGAGAACACGACCGCCCCCGGTGTCTGGCTGAAGGCGCCCACGCCGCCGGACCTGTTCGCGTCCTGGCTCGGGCCCGGCTGGTCCCTCGCCGGCGGACCCGGCTTTCTGATGACCGCTCCTTCGCGCCCCGCTCGTGCCGAAGCCCCGCCCGCAATCGCCGAAGGCTACCGGTTGGACTCCTGGACCCGGGCCGGCCTCACCCGCGCCCTGGTCCGATCCGTCGATGGCGCCTTCGCCGCGCGCGGCCAGGTCGCCGTCACGGGCTCCGCCTACGTCGTCGACCAGGTCGAGACCGACCCCGCTCATCAACGCCGGGGTCTGGGAAGCCTGTTGATGCACGCCCTCGTCGAGGCCGCGGCCGGTCAGGGGGCCTCGACAGGTGTGCTGGTCGCGACACCGGAGGGGCGGGCCTTGTACGAGACGGTGGGCTGGCGCGTACTGGCCCCGCTGACCGGGGCCGTACGGAGCTGAGCCCTTGCGCGACACCTCGGTTCCGGACCCCGGGCGCCCAGGAGGCTCGACCGACGGATGCCGGCCGAGCCTCGTTGTGTCAGGAGCCGATGCCCTCGCTCAGGGGACGAGCTTCAGCAGCTTGTTCGGGGATCCAGAGCCGACGCCGCTGAGGACTCCGCCGGTCGCGCCGTTGACCAGCGCGCTGCCGACGGTCGCGGGGGAAGCTCCCGGGTGCGCCGTCAGGTAGAGGGCGGCGGCCCCGGAGACGTGCGGGGCGGCGAACGATGTGCCGTTACCTGTGTACGTGGCCGAGTCGGAGGTGTTCCAGGCCGCCGTGATGGCGGAGCCGGGGGCGAAGAGGTCCACCCTGGAGCCGTAGTTGGAGTAGCTCGCGCGTGCGTCGGCGTTGGTCGTCGCGCCGACGGTCAGCGCTTCCGTGACCCGGGCGGGGGAGTAGTTGGACGCCAGGGCGCCGGAGTTGCCCGCAGCTATCGAGTACGTCACCCCGGAGGCGATGGAGTTCTTCACCGCGGTGTCCAGCGAGGTGCTGGCGCCGCCGCCGAGGGAGACGTTGGCGACGGAGTCGGCCACATGGTTGGCGGTGATCCAGTCGACGCCCGCGATGACCCCCGCGGTCGTGCCGGAGCCGTCGTTGCCGAGGACCCGGACGGCGACGATCTTCGCCTTCTTGGCCACGCCGTAGGTCGTTCCGGCGGCGACGGTCGCGACGAACGTGCCGTGGCCGTAGCCGTCCTGCGCGGTGGCGTCGTTGTCGACGAAGTCCCAGCCGTAGGAGGCGCGGCCCGCGATGTCCTGGTGCGTGATCCGCACGCCGGTGTCCAGCACGTACACGGTCGACCCGCTGCCCCCGTCGTCGGGAGAGGTGTACGTGCCGCTCAGCGGAAGGTTCGCCTGGTCGATCCGGTCCAGCCCCCAGGGGGCGTCGGTCTGGGTGCCGAGGGCGTGGACGACCTGGTCCTGCTCGACCGAGGCGACGTCGGGGTCGGCCGCGAGCCTTCGGGCCTGGTCGCCGGTGAGGTGGGCCGCGTAGCCGTTGAGCGCGGAGGTGAACGTCCGCCTGACGGTGCCTCCGTACTCGGCCACCAGGCTCTTTCCGCGCGGAGCTGTGGCCTTGAAGCCGACGTTCTTCTTGAGCGTGACGATGTAGCTGCCGGGAACGGCATCGGGGGAATGCGCCCCTAACACGGTTCCCTCGGCCGGCGCGGCCTCGGCGGGGAGAGCGGACAGGGCGCCGACGGCTGTCGCCGCGGCGGCCGTCGTGGCGATCACCGCGGAGATGCGCCGCTTCATGGTGCGTACTGCTGCCATGTGGAGAGGTCCTTTGCGATCGGGCGCGGAATCCTGGTGCGGATCCCCGCCGAACCCTGGGTGGCACTCGGGTCGGTGCCACACGGCGACCATGGGTTCCGGGTCCGTCGACCGGAAAGGCATTACATGCACACGTCATCAATCTGTCACGCGTGGTCATGCTGCGCAGCACTGCGGCCACGAGGGGTCACGTCACCGCGGCGCCCGCAGGAAGGACAGCGGCCTCTGGCACCCGCCCGTCAGGCCACCGGTCCCTCACCCCCGCGGACCAGGCGCCAGGCTTCCGTGAACAGCGCGGGAAGCGTGTCCGGCAGGAGTTCGAAGGTCCACACCTCGTCCCCGGAGAACTTCAACTGCGCCCCGATCAGCGGCGCTTTCCAGGTCTCCATCGGCGGCAGAGGCTTCTTGGCGTGCGCCCACGGGCCGGGCAGGAAGAGCGTCCGTCCCGAGCGAGCTCGGCGGTCCTCGACGACCAGAGCCCGCACCGTCAGCTCTGCCGCGGCCTTCTTGTGCCGGGCCGGGGTCCAGGCGTTCCAGCGTCGTACGTTGCGGTCCGACGGGGCGGGGAGCAGCAGGAGTTGGAGGTAGAGGGTGGCGGCGTCCTCGGACAGGCCGAGGGTGGCGGCGACGTCGGCGACCACGTCCGGGGCGCAGGCGCGCGGGTCGGACTCGTAGCGGCCCGGGGGCAGTTCGCCGGCGGCGACGCGGGCGGTGATGCGGTCGCACGGGCCCTCCGTGAGCCAGTCCGACCGCCGGTTCCCGCCGCTGTAGCGGGCCATGCTCTCGTGCAGGAACCCGGCCGAGGCGTCGCCCACAGCGAGCAACTCGCGGAAGTGGCGGACCACTTCGGGCATCCCCTCGCGCACGGGGTCTCCGGCGGGGAGGTCCGCGTAGGCCCATGCCAGTCCCGCGAAGACGGCGTCCACGAGGAAGTCGGCCTCGTACCGGGCCGTGACGTCCCACGGGCTCTGCGGGCCGCGCCGCTCGACCGGGCCGAGGGGGACAGCAGGTCGAAAGCCCGGCGGCACGGCGGAGTTCGTGGGGTCGAGGAACAGATGGCACAGATGGGCGGCCGGCATGCGGGTCCCCAGGGCGACCGCCGCCTGCCAGGTGCTCCACGGCGGGGCCGGACGGGCGCCGCGCTGCTGCGCCCAGGCCGTGGCGGTACGACCCGCGACACGGGCCAGGCCACCCGGCTCCCACAGATCCGCGGGATCCTCGGGCATCACGTCGGCGAGCAGGGCGCTCCTTCCCACGTCCCCCAGCATCATCAACTCTGCGCGCGCCGAATCGAGTTCACCGTTCTTGAAGCCGAGGACGGTGCGTTCGTGCTGGTCGAGGTAGGGCAGGTAGTACGTGCCCGAGCCGGGGTTGCCGGCCAGCACGAGGGCCGCGGCGGGGCGGCTCAGTCCGGTCGCCTCGCTCAGGGCGACTACCGCGTCCGCGTCCCAGGCGACCGGGCCGCGCTCCCGGACGAGTTCCACCAGTCGCCGTAGCTGCTCGGGAGTGCCCCAGGCGTGCGGGCAGTCCACGACGTGGACCGGTTCCTCGGGGCGCGGGGCGGCCTCGCCACCGGGCAGCAGGGCCTCGAAGTAGAGGGTTCTGCGCGCCCCCGGCAGATGCAGGCCGAACGACGCCCCGTGGTGGTCGCGGGCGTTGAACGAGACCGGTCCGGCGAGCCGGCCCACGCGGTAGCGGTAGGCCGGATCGGCGAACGGCGTCCCCGCCCACATCTCCAGGAAGCGGAGCACCACTTCACGGCGCTCCGGCCTGGTCGCGGGGGAGGCGGCGCGCAGGGCGAGCCCGCCCGTGCGTCCTATGACGTCCGTCCACGTGCCCGATCCGGGAAGGCGGACCTTGTGCCCGTCCGGATTGGGCGCCCAACTGGCGAACAGCTCGGTCCAGGTGCCCTCGGGGGACACGTGGACCTCTTGTTCGCCCGGATCGAGCGCCCGACCGCCCTCGATGTAGCGTCCGATGCCCTCGATGTCATCGAAGGTTTTCCAGCTCCAGCCGTCCGGGACATGGACGAGACCCCCCAGGGCGCCGCTGATCACGTGGCCGTCCGGTATGTGGGGCAGCAGAGGCGGGGCCGTCTCGTTGTCGGTCATGGGCAGATCATGACGGACGGCACCGACAACGGTCCGCGGGGGCCCAGGGCGACCCCTCACGCGCGCGGGGCTCCTTGCGTGGGGGCCGTCAGCCCGTAGATGTGAGTACATGACGACAGGGAAGACGGCTCGCGGATGGCATGCGGAGGGACGATCCACGATCGCGGCGCACCCCAGCGCACCCCACCGCAACCCGGGCAGAACCATCGGCAGACGCCAGGCCCACGACCATCTCGACATGCAGCGCCGCCCCCTTTCCCGCAAGATGAACGGGTGACGAGTGCAACAGTCGTCAGCAGCGGGTCCGCCGCTGATCCCATCCCACTGCATGCTGGTCAGCAGCGCGTCTGCCGCTGATCCCACTGCACGCTGATTCCATCGCACGCTGATCCCACCGCACCTGTAGTGAATCCACCGCACCTGTATCGAGTGTCTCGAGGCGCCCGCTCCATCGCGCCGTGTGGCAGAGCCGCCCGCACCGACGGGGCGACATCACCCTTCCTCGAGCGCTCGAGCCATGCAGGAGGTGTCATGTTCCATCGGTACGAACGCGCTCGGACGTCCTCGGAGCGGCAACGGCCGTCACAGCCCACCGCCGGGCCTGGCGGGCCGCGCTCGTTGTGGGTGTTCGCCGGCCAGGGCGCACAACAGCCCCACATGGGTGTGGGCCTCTCTGCGGCACCGGACCTGTTCGAGCGGGTGCGCTCCGTGGCCGGACTCGATCTCGCCCCCGCGTGCGTCCTCGACGAGACCGCCCACTGGGACCAGCCCGTCGTGCAGGCGGCCATCCTCACCATCGAAACCGCGTCCGCCCAGGCCTGCCGCGCCCGAGGCGCGCGACCCGATGCCGTGCTCGGGCACAGCTTCGGGGAGTACGCAGCCCTGGTCATGGCCGAATCCCTCACCTTCGACGACGCCGTCCGCCTCGCCGTGGCCCGCGGGCAGGCCATGGCGGGCCTCGCCGACGGCTCGACCGCGATGGCGGCCGTCATCGGGGCGACGAACGAGGCGGTCGAGGAGGTCTGCGACGATCTGCTCCGCAGCGGTGTGTCCGTCCACGTCGCGGCCTACAACAGCCCCGGCCAGACCGTGCTCGCCGGCACCCGTGAAGGCCTCGCGCTCGCCGCGCCGAGACTGCGCGCGGCGGGTGCCGCGCGCACGCGGACCCTCCCCGTGCCGTTCGCCGCGCATTCCCCGTACATGGCGGCCGTCCAGGAACGCCTGGGACAGGCGCTGGAGCACATACGCGTCGACCCACCCCGCGTCCCGTACTACTCAAGCGTGACGGGGGATCGGGTCAGGCGGCCCGACGAGATCCGTGCACTCCTGGTGCGCTCCGTGGCCGAGCCCGTCCGCTTTCGCCAAGCGGTCGCCAACGCGTTGTCCGAGGGCTACGAGAGCTACGAGGGCTCCGACGGCTCAGAGGGCTACGACAACGTCCTCGAGGTGGGCTCGGACCGGCCGCCACGCCTCCTCGGCCTCGTCGGCGAGATCTGCCGGTGCGATGTGCCGGAACGGCAGCCGCCACGCCTGTGCGCCGTGGCGGCCGATCGCGACGCTCCGGACGGAAGACCGTTCGTCCCCACCGTAGCTCCGGCGGTACGTAGTTGACGGGACGACAGGCGATGGTCCGACGTCCTCGCCGCGGATCGGGGCGGCGACAGGCGACAGGCGACAGGCGACAGGTGACAGGCGACAGGCGACAGGAGAGCTGGGAGGAAGCCGTGGTCGAAGCAGCGGACACAAGCTCCGAAGCAGTCTTCAACCAGGTGGTGGACGTACTGGTCGACGAGTTGGGCGTCCCCCGGTCGAAGATCACTCCCGAGTCGCACGTGTTCAGGGACCTCGGACTCGACTCGCTGGACCTCATGACCGCGGTCACCCTCTTCGAAGGACGCTTCGGCGTCACGATCCTCGACGAGGACATCGGCCACATGGTGGTCGTCCAGGACGCGGCCGACGTGGTCCTGAGCAAGGTCAGATCGTGAGACGCGTGGCGGTGACGGGGATCGGGCCGGTGACCTCGGTGGGGATCGGCCGGGACGCGATGTGGGCGGCACTGGTCGCCGGCCGGTCCGGGATAGGGCCGCTCACCCGCTTCGACGCCTCGGGCATGTCGTCACGCATCGCCGGCCAGATCGACGACTTCGACGTGTCGAAGACCCTGCCGCCGCAGAAGTCCCGGAAGGCCGAACGCTTTACCCACCTCGCCTTCGAGGCAGCCCGCCTGGCGCTCGACGACGCGGATCTGCGCGTCGGCGAGTTGGAGCCCCGTCGGGTCGGGGTGGTGATCGGCAGCGCCTACGGCGGTACGTCGCGCGTGGAGTCCGAGGTCGCCGCGCTCCTGTCCCGGGGTGTCAGGGCGGTGCCGCCGGAGATCAACGTCTCCTGCGCGGCCAGTTCCGCGGCCGCCTTCGTCTCGACGGAGTTCGGGCTGCTCGGGCCGGTCGAGTGTCTGGCCGCCGCCTGCGCCTCCGGTGCCCATGCGATCGGCCGCGCCACCGACCTGGTCATGTCCGGAAGGGCGGATGTGGTCCTGGCCGGTGGGACGGACGCGGCCCTGACACCGCTGTCCATGGGGGCCTTCTGCTCCGCCCGTGCTCTGTCCCGACGCAACGACCAGCCCACGGCGGCGTCCCGCCCCTTCGAGCGCACCCGCGACGGTTTCGTGTTCAGCGAGGGGTCCGTCATCCTCGTACTGGAGGATCTCGCGTCCGCCTCCGCCCGCGGAGCGCCGGTGCTCGCCGAGATACTCGGGTACGCGCATTCCCTGGACGGTCACAGCCTCATCGCCCCGCACCCGCACGGAGAGGGCGCCGTCCGGTCGATGGAATCCGCGCTGGCGGACGCGGGTGTGGCGCCGGCCGACGTCGGCTACGTGAACGCTCACGCCGCCTCGACCCCCGTCGGCGACCTGGCCGAGGCCCGGGCGATCAGAAGCGTCTTCGGCCGCGTTCCCCCGCCCGTCTCCTCGACGAAGTCGATGACGGGCCATCTGCTGGGTGCCGCCGGGGCCCTGGAAGCGGCGGTGACGGCGCTGGCCCTGCACACGAAGCAGCTTCCGCCGACCATCAACGTCGACGAACTCGATCCGCAGTGCGAACTCGACGTCGTTCCCCATCAGGCACGTGCCGCGACGGCGGACGTCGCGATCTCGAACTCGTTCGGGCTCGGCGGCCTGATGTCGACGCTCGTCCTGGCCAGATACTGACGCAACACTCCGAAGGAGAAACGGATGAACTCGGAAAAGGGCCGCTTCGGACCGAGTGCCCTGGTGATCGAACTCAACGATCTGACACGTCGCGTAGCCGCCGGAGAGGAGCCGGAAGGGCTGGACGACCTCGTCGCCATGGTGGAGGAGCGCTTCCAGTTGACGGACGGCCAGCAGACCGGCGTCAGGGACCTCTCGGCGCAGGCCGACCAGGTCGCCCGTCTCAAGGAGCTGGTGCTCGACGCGGCCCGGAGCGACGGAGCCAGCCAGTTCGTCGTGGTGCAGCGACCGAACGGCGCCGACGGCCGGTTCGTCCACGAACTGAGACAGGAGACGCTCGTGAAGGGCCATACGCTGGCCGACGAGGGATCAGCCGCGATGAGGAGCACGGTGGGAGTGGCCCACTGCGACGCGGACTGCCGCAACTGGGGCTGGGGTTCGGCCGAAGCGTGAGGCGTGAGGCGCGAAGCGTGAGGCGGGAGCCCTGAGCCCGGGTGCGTGAAGCCGCGTCAGACGTACGGGGAGTCGTTGTGAGGCTGGTGAGGACCACGGAATCACGGCCCGACGATCGACTCGGACAACTAAGTCAAGCCTTACTTTCAGGGTGATGCGGCTGCATAGTGGAGGGTCGATTCGAGGAGAGGACCGCTGTTGCCGCCGTTCAACGAGGGTGCCGCAGAACAGGTCGAGGCGGAGCAGGTTCACGTGGCCGCCATGTACGGGCTGCTCGACGAGCGGCTGGCGGACGTACGGGCACAGTTGGCGGAGGTGCTGAGGTCGCCGGCCGGCAGCGCGGGCGAGGTGTACGAGCGCGACGCGGCCGCTGAAAGACTGGCACGGGGCCTGCGTCGGCTGGAGGGAGCCGAGGAAGGGCTGGCGTTCGGCCGGATCGACGCGGCGGACGGAACCGCCCTGCACATCGGTCGCGTCGGGCTGCACGTGGACGACCGCGATGTGCCGCTGCTCGTCGACTGGAGGGCGGACGCGGCCCGGCCCTTCTACGAGGCGACGGCCGTCCATCCGATGGGGCTACGCCGCCGCCGTCACCTTCGGCTCGAGGACCGTGCCGTACGCACGGTGAGCGACGAACTCCTGGACGGATCCGCGGCCGAGACCGACGACGTCGTCGGCGACAGTCCCCTGACCGAGGCGCTGGAGGCACGGCGTACGGGACGGATGGGTTCGGCGGTGGCGACGCTGCAGGCGGAGCAGGACGCCATCGTCCGGTCACCGCACCGGGGCGTGACGGTGGTGCAGGGCGGCCCCGGCACGGGCAAGACCGTCGTCGCGCTGCACCGGGCGGCCTACGTGCTGTACGCGTTCCCGGGCGCCGCCGCCCGGGGCGTGCTGGTCCTCGGGCCCAACACGCGGTTCCTCGACTACGTCTCCCAGGTGCTCCCCTCGCTGGGGGAGAACGACGTGCTCCTGGCGACCTGCGAGGAACTGGCCGGGGTGGTGCCCGCGGCCGCGGAGTCCTTCGACGTCGCGCGCCTCAAGGGGAGTTCGGCGCTGGCCGAGGCGCTCGCGGACCTGGTGCGCTCCCGGCAGGCGCCCGGCAGCGGTTTCAGGGTGCGGGTCGGGCAGGAGTGGGTCCACCTGGAGAGCGTGGACGTCGCCGCGGCGCGCGAGGCCGCGACCGCGAGCGGTCTGGCGCACAACCCTGCCCGGGAGGTGTTCAAGGAGCACCTGATCGGCACGGTGACCGGCGCCCTGGAGCGCGGTGCCGTCGAGACCCTGGAGCACTTCGACGCCGAGTTCGCCGAGAGCACGGGCATGAATCTCGACGCCGCGGCGGCGGCCGACCTGCGGGCGCTCGGCTTCGACGACACCCCGGCCGCCGGCACGACCGAGGTGTTCGACGCCGAGGCCGCCCACGCGAACCTCATGGGCGACGGCGACGTCGACCGCGCGGTGGAGGAACTCTGGCCACGACTGACGCCCGAGGGGCTCGTACGAACCCTGCTGGCCGACCCTCCCACGATGACCAGGCACCTGGCCGCCCTCACGGGCGACGAACGCTCCCGGCTGGTCCGTCCTCCCGACGCCCCGTGGACCGATGCCGATCTGCCCCTGCTGGACGAGGCCGCGGCCCTGGTGGACGGGCCGCCCGAGCAGGCGTACGGGCACGTCGTGGTCGACGAGGCGCAGGAGCTGACCGCGATGCACTGGCGGATGGTGATGCGCCGATGCCCGGCCCGGTCGATGACCCTGGTGGGCGACTTCGCCCAGGCCGGCGCCCTGACGGTGGCCACCGACTGGTCCCAGGCGCTGGGCCCGCACCTCGGCGGCCGGTTCGCCCTGCACACACTGACCGTCAGCTACCGCACGACGCAGGAGATCCTGGCCACCACGCACGGCCTCCTGTCGCGGATCGCCCCCGGACAGACGCCGAGCCGATCGATCCGCCACGGGGAGACTCCGCGGCACCTCACCGCGACACCGCACACCGTCACGACCACGGTGGCCGAGGAACTCCGGGCACAGACCGTGGCCCACCCGGGCGAACTGCTCGCCGTGATCTGCGCGGACGACCGGTTCGGGCAGATGGCATCCGCGGGTGTCACCCGGTGGGCGCGCCTCGTACCGGCCTCGGAGGCCCGCGGCCTGGAGTTCGACGCGGTCGTCATCGTCGCCCCCGAGGAGATCGCCACGGCCCGCCCCAGCGGCGAACGCGACCTGTACGTCGCGCTCACGCGTGCCACGAAGAGGCTGTGCACGATGGTGGTGGACGCGGCACCGTGATCTGCTCACCGAGTGTTCGGGTGGGGGCGGGGGGGGGGGGGGGGCCCCCCCCCCCCCCCCCCCCCCCACCGCCTCTCCGGGAGGGAGGGGGGGGGGGTTTCGGCCCGGAAAAAAAAAACCCCCCATAGTGTA
>NZ_JBVHTL010000007.1:127680-370166 GCF_055565895.1 Streptomyces sp. NPDC028298 | reverse complement strand
TCGGATTCCACCCCTAGAGGAAGCAGGGAGGTCTGGGTGTGGGGGTTGTGTACCCTCACCCCCCCCCCCCCTCCTCCCCTGAGCACGCCCTCCTCCCCCCCCCCCCCCCCCCCCCCCCCCCCCCCCCCCGCGACCTGTGGTCAGAGGCCGGAGGGGGAGTGGGCTCAGCGCGCGAACGGACCGCTCAGCCGGTCGTACGAGAGCTTCAGCGACGTCACCGAGTACGACTTCGAGCCCGTCGTCGTGACGCCCGAGGCGGAGCCCTTCAGCAGGTGGACGAGGCCCCAGCGATCCTCGTGACCGAGCTGTTCGTTGGTGTCGATCACCAGGTCGGCGCGGCCGTCGCGGGTGTAGTCGGTGAGCTTGAGGGAGCCGCCGAACTGATCCTGCGTCTCGGCGGTGCCGGTGATGCCGGAGGTGTCCTGGGTGTACGACTTGGCGCCGGTGCCCGACAGCCCGCCCGCGCGGCCGAAGAGGACGGTGACCGCGCCTGCGTTGTGCTTGGTGCCGAGGTCCTCGCCGCGTGCGCCGACGGCGAGGTCCGCGTAGCCGTCGCCGTTGATGTCGCCGGCGGCGACGGCCGAGCCGAAGTAGTCCTCGTTCTCGGACGAGCCGGGCACACCGGTGGTGTTCTGGGTGAACTTGACCGGCTTGCGCGTGGTGTCGGGGCCGTTCGCGCCGCCGTACTGGACGGTGACGTAGCCGCGCTCGTTGTCGCCCGTCTCGTAGCCGCGGCCGATGGCGAGGTCGCCGTAGCCGTCCTTGTCGAAGTCGCCGACGGAGAGGATGTCACCGCCCTGGTGGCCACCGTCGTCGGGTACCCGAATCTCGCCGGCGCGCTGGGTGAACGTGGCGCCACCGCGGTGGAAGTAGGCCCGCAGATCCAGGTCGCCGTTCTGGAGGTCGGAGCCGAGGATGTACAGGTCGGTCGCGGCGTCGGCGGTGACCTTCCCGGCGACCAGGTTGGGGGCCCACAGGTAGCCGTAGGAGCCGCCCAGGGAACTCCAGCCGCTCTTGCCGCCGGTACGGGTGAAGGGGCCCTTCAGGAGGACCACGCCCGCCCGGCTGTTGCTGGTGACGGCGAGGTCCTGGTCCCCGTCGCCGTCGAAGTCCCCGGACACGACGTCCTCGCCGAACGCGTCGCCCGAGCCCTCGTACTCCTGCGGGACCGGCGAGTTGAAGGCCGTGCCCGAGCCCAGTCCCTTGGCGCTGCCCCAGACGACGGTCAGTCCGCCGCGCATCTGCACGTCGCCGACGTCCTCGCCCGGCGAGGACACGACGAGGTCGGCGTAGCCGTCGCGGTCGAGGTCGGCCGTGGTGGCGGCGGCACCCCACTCGTCGTCGGCCTCCACCGCGCCCGGGATGCCCGCCGAGTCCTGGTGGATGATCTGGACCCGGGTGCCGGGACCGGACGACGTGCCGTAGACGACCGTGACCCGGCCGTCCTTGCCGTGCGTGCCGCCCAGCATGACCAGGTCGCGGTAGCCGTCGCCGTTGAAGTCGTCGGACAGCTTGGCGGGAGCCCCCGCCGCCGCGGGGGCCGTCAGGAGCGATGTGCCGACCGCTGCCGCGAGGGCCACGGCGGCAGCGAGGGCGGTGTGTCTGGCGTGCATGGGTCTCCGTTGTCGAGAACGTACGGTGATCGACCGGTGAACTGATCGACTGCGCTCTACGACATCGCCGGCATCCGAATGGTTGTACGCGCGAGGGCGGTCATTCGGGCAGGTCACGCACCCCAGGGGCGATCCTGGTGGGCCTCAGGCGTCCTTGATCGCCGAGATCTCGAACTCGAGCTGGATCTTCTCGCTCACCAGGACGCCGCCGGTCTCCAGCGCCGCGTTCCAGATGACGCCGTAGTCCTTGCGGTTGATGGTGAGCGAGCCCTCCAGGCCGACGCGAATGTTCCCGAACGGGTCGGTGGCGGTGCCCTCGTAGGTGAAGGGGATGGTCACCGACTTGGTGACGTCCTTGATGGTGAGGTCTCCGGTGACGTCGAAACTGCTGTCGCCGCTGCGGTGGACGGCCGTGGAGACGAACGTGATCTGCGGGTACTCGTCCATGTTGAGGAAGTCGTTGCTGCGCAGGTGCTTGTCGCGATCGGCGTTGCGGGTGTCGACGCTCTTGGCCTCGATGGTCACCTTGCCCCCCGACTTGGACGGGTCGGCGCCGTCGAAGGACGCGCTGCCCTCGAACTCGGTGAACGCGCCGCGGACCTTGGTGACCATCGCGTGCCGGGCGACGAAGCCGATACGGCTGTGCGCGGCGTCGATGGTGTAGCGGCCGGTCAGCGGGGACAGGTCGGTCGGGAACGCGGTCATCGCGGGACTCCTCAATTCGGAAGGTAGCGAAGGTATAGGGGCGTGAGGTCGTATAGCGGACATGCGAAACGTACCGATCATGCCGGGCAGGTGTCCGTCGGCACGGCGCGACGCGCCCGCCCGGACCGAATCGCCGGCAGGGAACACCCTTGGAGTCCGCCGCTTTCCGGGTGACCGGTCCCGCCCCGCACGCGGGTGGCCCGGCTCGGCCCAAGTGGTGAAACGCCCTCGGTGCAGGGGACCGCCTGAAATGATCGAACAGGCGCACCACGATGTGACCGACCGTTCGCGATCACCTGCCGGGAGGCTCCGATGGATGTAGTGCTGCGAGAGGTTCGAGACACCGACCTGCCGGTGTTCTTCACTCACACGAACGACGCCGAAGGGATCCGGATGGCGGCTTTCACCGCCAAGGACCCGACGGACCGCGACCATTTCCATTCCCACTGGGCGCGGATCCGCCAGGATCCCGCCGTCGTCAATCGCACCGTCGTCGGTGAGAACGGCGAGGTCGTCGGGCACGTGGCCGCGTACGGTCCGCCTGAGGAGCGGGAGGTCACGTACTGGATCGGGCGAGAGTACTGGGGTCGGGGAGCGGCGAGCGCCGCGTTGCGCGAGCTGCTCGCCATCGAGCCCACGCGCCCGCTGCACGCCCGCGCGGTCGCGGACAACACCGGTTCCCTGCGCGTCCTGGAGAAGTGCGGATTCGTGGTCACCGGCCATGACCGGGGCTTCGCGAACGGGCGGGGCGAGGAAGTCGACGAGGTGCTCCTCACGTTGCTCGGCTGATCCCGGCCGGTTCGGGCTTCCAGGTGTGCCGGGACAGCGTCTGGAGCCGGTACTCCCTGGGGGAGAGCCCGTAGGCGGCGCGGAAGGCACGGGTGAAGTCGGGGGCGCGGAACAGCCCCCAGCGGGCGGCGACGGCGTGGATCGGCGTGCCGCGCAGTGCGGGTTCCGCCAGATCGCGGCGGGCACCCTCCAGCCGTTGGCGGCGGATCCAGGCCGCGACCGTGTCGCCCTGGCACCCCTGCCGGAAGATCCGGTGGAGGTAGCTGACGGAGATGTGGTGCGCGGCGGCGATCGTGGGCGGAGTCAGGTCCGGGTCGTGCAGGTTCTGCCGGATGAACGCCCGGACGCGTTCCGCCATGGCCTGCTGCCGGGTCTCCGGTGACAGGACGGCCTCGGAGTCGAGTTCCTGGGCGCACAGGGCCGAGACCAGGTCGAGTACCACCGTGCCCAGACGCGGCGCGTCTGACGGCCGGAGGGTGTCGGCCTCCCGGCCGAGTCCGACGAGGAAGTCCGCGAGGAGCGCGCCGGTGCCTTCCCGGCCGGACAGCGCCACGCCCAGCAACGCCCGCATGCGGTCCGGTGGCACGGGCAGGAGCGCCTTGGGGAAGTCGACCCCCACCCCGCCGACGGCCCGGCTCACTCCGCCCTCGACCGACCTCAGGTCGTACGGACGTGAGCTGTCGACCACGTGCAGATCGCCCGGCCCGAACGCGGTGCTCTGCCCGGCGTGCTCCAGCCCCATGCGGCCTTCGAGGAGCAGCGTGAGGTGGTAGGTCTCGGGATCGGACTGCCGCACCTGCCGGGGGCTGCGCCGGAAGCGGGCGGGCAGGAACGCCGTGGGCCACACGTTCACCGCTCCCATTTCCATCAGCCGGTATTCGGCCCGGAAGTCGGTGGCGTGAACGCTGCTCAGGTCGTGGGGAGAGCGCGTCCGGTGGACCAGTTCCCGCCAGTGATCGAATCGGTCCTCCGTGGGTACGTCCTCACTCCGGATCACGGTCCCGATCATTCGGTCATCTCCAGCATCCCCCGTCGGGCACATCCGGCGGGCATGCTTCCACGGAGCGACGTAAAGACGCGGTGAGTTTTCCGTCGACGGGCGAGATCGAGCCGGATGGGGAGGCCGCGCCGATCGTGTGGCGGACTGGCTCGCCACCGTCCCGCACCAGCTCAGGCCGGTCTCTCGGACGTCGGTTGTAGACGCAATGCCAAGGTGCCGAACGGTTTGTCCACCGAGCGGTAATGCCGGACAAGCAGCGGTCCCGGCAGTCTTGGCCGCGGAAATTCCGGCGGAATTCGATACGCCCGCATCCGCGTATTGAAGGCTGCGCCGGCCGGATGAGCGGTTCGGCCTCCGGGCCTCGGTTTCCGGACCTCAGGTGAACAACGGTAATCCTAAGGGGAAATGATGCGTAAGCGCAGTATGGCCTTTATCGGTATGGTGTCGGCGGCGGTCCTTTCGCTTTCCTCCGCGTCGGCCAACGCCACCGGAAGCACGGGAGTGTGGCTCCTGCGGAACGGGAGCAGCGCCAAATGTCTGTCGATTCCCGGCGGCAGCTCCGCACCGAACGGCACGGCCGCCGTCCAGTACACCTGCGACCTGCCTCCGGCGGCGGAGTACGACGACGACCAGGAGTGGCTGTTCCAGCTGGTTCCGGGAGCGACGTCCACGTACACCCTCCGGAACATCGCGGGCGACCGGTGCCTGGCCATAGGCGGTGCGAGCCACACCGCGGGTGCGAAGGCGATCCAGTGGACCTGCGGCAGTGGCACGGAACAGCAGTGGATCTACGACAGTTCCGGCCGGCTGAGGAACAAGGAGAGCGGCCTCTGTCTCGCCATCCCCAGCGCCAGCCAGTCGAACGGGATCGAGGCGATCCAGTGGACCTGCGAGGACGTGAGCACCAACCCCGAGCAGAACTGGTTCCAGTCATGACCGTGACGGTCGGCCCCGGCCGGGGGCGCTGATTCCGCGCCCGCGAGCGGCGGCGAACCCCGGGCCTTCGCGCCCGGGTGTTCGCCGCGCCCGTCACCGGGCGGGCGAGGCGGGGGAGTCGCCCCGCCGGACAGCGGGGGCGGTACGGAGGGGTCGCTGTCACCGGAACGGCGGCCGCGACGCCCCGACCGACCGATGGCCGGAGGCCGGGTACCCCCATCGGCCCTTTCCGGCCGACCGGGGCACCCGGGCGGGTTGAACGCTGGAGCGGTCCAGTGGTGGAGCCGAGGGGTGGCTCAGCCGCGGGGCAGGACCAGCGACTGCACGTCCGGCAGGCCCCGCCAGTCGTTCGACGCGACCGTGGCGTGTGCCTTGGCCAGCAGGGCGACCCGGGCCGACGCGTCGGACGCCGACGGGCTGACGTCGTCGAGAGCCGGTGACACATTCTGCGAGTCCGTCATGAACAGCAGATAGTGGTTGGCGTCGTACCAACTCGTGTCGATGCCGTTGTTGATGTACGCGGCCGCGTCACCGTCGAAGGACACGAACCAAGGGCGCAGGGTCGTGTCGGAGTAGCGGGTGCGCGGGTCGCCCGAGGCGGCGTTGTGCACCGAGGGGAAGATGTTCGCCTGTGCGGTGGTGCCCGCGGTGTGCAGGTTGCGCAGGTACGTCGCGTACTCCTTGTCCGTCCACAGGGTGTCGGTCGGATTGCCCTCCTCGACGGTGCCGGGAATGATCTCCAGCAGCACCTTGCCCGCCAACTGCGCCCGGGTCGGCCAGTTCCCGGCCTTGGCGGCCTCGTCCAGGGTGGCGTACTGGCCACCACCGGGCTTGTTCAGCAGGTCGTTCGGCTTGTAGACCAGGCTGCCCAGGTGTGCGGTGATCGACTGGTCCAGCTTGGCCGGGCTCATCCCGAAGTTGGCCTGGAAACCGGCCTTCATCTCCAGCTTGATGATGAGCGGCCCGTGGCCGGGATGCGCGCCCAGCCACACCCGGACGTCGTCCAGGCAGGTCTCCAGGTCCTTGTTGCCGCTGCCGGTGTAGAGGTCGGCGGCCGAGGACGCGTTGACGCAGTTGTTGCCGTTGCTCGTCAGGCTGCTGTGACTGACCTTCCACTCCTGGGTGAAGAAGTCGTCCCAGACGTCCAGCTCGATCATCGAGGTACCGGTGTCGAGGCCCTGGGCGAGGTAGCTGAACGAGCCGGGGTCGTACGTGTTGTGGATGCCGGACGTGGTGGTGCCGGACAACTGCAGCGAGTTCGTGTCGGCGGCCGAGGCGCCGGCGGCTCCGACTCCACCGGCTCCGAGCGCAAGGAACAGACTCAGCGTGCCGAGCAGTCCGGTACGCAGTGCGAGCGGGCGAAGCGCTTGTCTACGGCGGTACTTCGAACCGGTCAAGGTTCCTCCATCGTGGGGGTGACTCTCCGTCTGGACGGTGACGGCCATGTGTGAATCGACGGAGACATGACACGTAACGCGATCGAGAATCCCGCTGTCAGCTACGAATCCGGCCGATCTTGGCTCGGAGCCGACCGGCCACCCACGGCCGGACGTTCACGTTCCGGAGGGCGCGGCCGGGTACCGTCCGCCTCCCGCTCCGTCAAGTCGGCGCAGGACGCCCCACAGACGTCCGCCACGAGCATGATGTCGTCCCCGCGGATCTCGATCGGGCTGGCGGGCAGCCCAGTTGTGGCCGGGCCGCCGACTGACGATGGCGGGGCGGGCGGCCCGGGCGTGGCGCGAGTTCGACATGCTCACCGTGAACGCGGGCGGCGTCCCCTCTCGCTGGTCACGGCCGGCGTCACGTCGTACCTCTTGCAGGGGATGGCCCGCGGCGCTACACAGCGGATGTGCGGGAGACCATCAGGGTTCCATGGGTGGCAGTGCCGTCGGTGCTGGGTCTTCAGATTCCGGCGGTGTTGGCCCTGAGCGTCGTTCAATTCGCGCCGGAGGCCATCGCTCCTTGGCTGGCCGGGGCTTGGGCGGTGCTCTGGGCGTTGTTCACGTGGCGGACCGCCGTGGCGCGTCTCGAGGTCTCCCCAGAAGGCGTTCGCAGCCACGGGACGTGGCGCACCCGGTTCGTGGCGTGGGACGACCTTGTCTGGGTGAGCGTGTACCCCGCGATGTCCATCCTGTTCGAGTTGCCCGTCGCGCACCTTTGCGATGGGAGTCAGGTGCCGCTCACCGGCGCGTACGGCTTCCGCAGCGACGTCGAGTCGCGTGCGGACCGGATCGCGCAGCGGCTCAACACGCTGGCCGACCAGGCCTGACCCGTCGGGACGCGCGCACCCGCGTACGTCCGTGGCGTGGATCCCGTGCCAGTGCCGTAGGCCTCCTGTGACCTGGGCTGTTCCGCTGCCTTCGAGGTGGGACGTGCCAGGCCATTGACCTGCGAGACCGTCAGTTAGCCTCAGAATAGGGTCCGATGGGGTTTTCGGGGGCGTTGGACTTGAACGACGGGGGACAGAGGTATGGGCGAGACGGAATTCGACAGTCTGCTGAGGTCGGCGGTCCGGGCGGGGGACGCCGAGGCGGTGCGGGACCTGTTGGAGAGGGGCGCGGATCCGGACGCGGTCGACGCGGACGGGCTGCCGGTGCTCTGCGTGGCCGTGGCGGCTTGCGACGAGGCGGTGGCCGAGGCGTTGGTGGAGGGCGGGGCGGACGTCGACCGGGTGTTGCCGGACGGGACCACGCCGCTGTGGCGCGCCGTCGACGGTGGCTCGTCGGCGGTCGTCTTGGCGGTGCTGGGCAATGAGCCTCGGCTGCGGTTGTCGGAAACCGCCCGTGAACGGCTGCTCGCCCTGGCCCGGGACTGGTACGAGACGGGCGCGGTCGAGGTACTGCGGCGCAGGACGGGCGCGTCAGGCCCTGCCACGACGGTCCGTGTTCAGGACGGCGAGTACGACTGGGTCGAGCTGGTCTCACTCGGCGACCTGAACGTACGAGCCGGACATGGGGCCATCCTGACGTCGCTGGAGTGGGCCTTCCGCATCCTGACCCCCGTCGACGAACTGATCGCCCGTGGTGTCGACCGGTACGACGAGGACCATGTGAACTGGTCCACCGTCTGCTGGATCCTCAGCCAGCGCCGCAGCTTCGAGACATGGTCGGCCGTGGTGGCCCATCGTCACCACCGTGACGTGGCGCATCGCCGGTTCGTGGTGGACTACCTGCGGGCGCGAGGGTTCTTCGATTCCAGCCCCTACTACGGGAAGAAGGAGAGCGAACTCCTGGCCGCCTGGGCGGCCGAGGAAACGGACGGTGAGATGCTCGCGAAGGTGCTCGACGCCTTCACCGGGCACGACCATCCGGGCCAGGAAGCCATCGGTCTGCGCTACTGCGACCATCCCGACCCGCGCGTACGCCGAGAAGTGCCCTACGCCCTCTCCACGGACGACGTTCCCCGAAGCCCGGCGGCCAGGGCAGCCCTGCTGACCCTCATGCGTGACCCGGACGCCGAGGTGCGGCTCAGGGCGTGTACGGCGAGCATGCGAGACGACGACCTCCTCCCGGAGATCACCCGAGCACTGCTCCTGCTGACCGAGGACGCGGATGCCGACCCACGGGCCGCGGCCGCGGCGGCCCTGGCCCGCTCCCGGGACCGTACGCCGGCAGTCGCCGACGCCCTGGCAGTCCTGCTCGACGAGGACGACCAAATCCTGCGCCTGGAAGCCGCCTACGGTCTCGCGCTGCGCGACGACCCGCGCACCGCCGAGGCGATCGAGCGGGTGGGGCCTCTCGGCGACGGCTTCGAACACGACCACCGGGCCGACGAGCTCGGGAGGTGGAGGCGGCGGAAGGAGAAGGCGGCGGCCGAGTGACGACCGGCCCTGGGCGAGAGCCTGGCTCTCGAACGCCGGCTTGTCGCCGCGCGGCCGAACGGCGGCTCTCGACACTTGATCCGAGCGCCGACCGACCGAGCAATGGGACACCTGGCCGTCGGCGCGAACTCGACGGCACGAAGGGGGCCTCCGTGAAGCTCGCCACGCCTTCGTCGCGGCCGGGGATGAACCGAACCGACCCGTCTCACGTCTTCCAATTCGTGCGGCGCATGGGGTTGTTGGGCTGCGGCGGGGACGGAGTGCACGGTGCCGGGTCGACCGGCGGCGTCGTATGTCTGACGTTCCCGTGGCCAGAAGTTGCCGTTCAACCGCAGTACACGCCGTTTCAAGATCGTCTGGCCAGAGTTCCCCCTCGTGCCTACCTCACCTTCGCGTGCCGGCGTCGCCTCCGTGGCCGCCGTGTCCCTGACACTCTCAGGACTCCTCGCCACCGGATTGCTGGCCGCTCAGCCCGCGGCCGCCGCCGACCCGGCCGGCTATCAGAACGTCCGGATCAACGAAGTCACCTCGTCGAGCAACGACACGGTGGAGCTGTACAACTCGGGCTCCACCGCGGTGAGCATCAGTGGCTGGAAGATGTCCGACGACAGCTTCTCGCAGCAGTCGTTCAGCCCGTCCGCCACGTCCATCCCGGCGGGTGGCGTCGTCACCTTCAACTCGCCCAAGGGGCTGGGTGATTCGGACAAGGTGGTCATCTACACGTCCGGCGGCACGGTCGTCGACCGCGTCGAGTGGGCGACCGACAAGGCGAAGCCCGCGATGGCGCGTTGCGGCGGCGACGGCACCGGAGCCTGGGTGACCGCGACCTCGGCGGCCACGTTCGGCGCCGCGAACGCCTCGGGCTGCCCCTCGTCGATCCCGGCGGCCGGCCGCGTACGGATCAACGAGGTCACCTCGGACGGCTCCGACACCGTGGAGCTGTACAACGGCGGAACGAGCGCCGTCAGCGTCGGCTCCTGGAAGTACGTCGACGCCGACACCACGCACTCCGCGGTGACGATCTCGTCCTCCGCGCCGAGCGCGACCAGCATCCCCGCCGGCGGCTACATCACCTTCAACTCCACCCTCGGCCTGGGCGACAACGACTCCGTCTTCCTCGTCGACAGCAGCGGCAACACCATCGACTCGGTGACCTGGGCGACCAACGCCGCCAAGCCGTCGGACGAGCGCTGCGCCAATGGCACCGGCTGGTTCCAGACCGCCGTGACCGCGACGCTCGGCAGCGCGAACTCCTGCTCCGGCACCTCCGGCGGCGGCACCGGCGGCGGTACGGGCACCGGCCAACTGCTGGGCGGCGGCGGCTCGCTGACCAGCGGCTGCGCCCCCGAGGCGCCTTCCGGTTCCGGTTCGACCCCGTCGGGCACCACGGCGTGGCCGGGCGGCCTGGACGTCACGATCGTGGACAACGTCTGCGCGTTCACCACGTCCACCGGTCCGGAGGGCCGGGACGTGAGCGGTCTGGCGTTCGACCCGGCGAACCCGTCGGTCCTGTGGGCCGTGAAGAACAAGAACTGGCTGTACAAGCTGGCGAAGAGCAACGGCAAGTGGATCCCGGACACGACCTGGAGCGCGACCGGCAAGCAGATCCGCTTCGCGAGCGGCTCCGGCGAGCCCGACTCCGAGGGCCTGACCGTCGGCGCCAACGGCCACCTCTACGTGACGTCCGAGCGCGACAACACGAACAACACGGTTCCCAAGGACACGATCCTGGAGTTCGACCCGGCCGCGACCGGATCGACGCTCACGCCGGTCCACCAGTGGGACATGACCTCGCAGTTCCCGCAGCTCAACACCGGTAGCAAGGACGACGCCAACCTCGGCTTCGAGGGCGTCGGCTACGTGCCGGACAGTTGGCTCACCGCGAACGGCTGGATCAACCCGCTCACCGGCGCCGCCTACAACCCGGCGAACTACCCCCTGCACGGTTCGGGCCTGTTCTTCGCCGGCCTGGAGTGGGACGGCTCGCTGCACGTCTACGGTCTGAACTCCGACGGTACGTTCACCACGTTCGGCACGATCGCCACCGGCAAGGCCTCCGTGATGGACGTGACGTACGACGCCGGCACCCAGCGCATCGTCGCGACCTGCGACAACACCTGCGGTGAGACCCACACCTTCATGAAGGTCAACGCCTCCGGCGCGATCGTGCCGGACGTGACCTACACGAACCCGGCCGTCATGCCGGCCGACAACCTGGAGGGCTTCGCGCTCGCCCCGACGTCGACCTGCGTCAGCGGCTTCCGCGAGGCGGTCTGGAGCGACGACGGCATCTACGGCTTCGGCTCGGGAACGTCCTCGTACGGCCACGCCCTGTACAGCGGTACCTTCCCCTGCTGATCGTGCCGAACGCCGGGAGGCGGCTCCTTCACGGGGCCGCCTCCCGCACCCATGTCCGGCTCCAGTCGGAACGATCGCAGTGGGCGGCCCCCATCGCAGGGGGCGGCCCCAGTGGCTCGTGGGGCCAAGCGACTCGTGCCGGTCCGCTCAGAGCACCTGCGGTTTGGCCGTGGGCTTGGGGGATCCCTGCGCGGGGGCCGCCGGTGGCTGAGTGTGCCCCGACTGCCCCGTGGTGGCGTTCGGAGAGGTGAGGCTCGCGGCACCGGCCACGAACTGCAGCCGGCCGGACTGCAGTTGCCTCGTGCCGTGCACGTTGCCGCCCTTGGCCGCCATTCCCGCTCCGACCAGGGCCGACCCGGCATGCTCCCAGGTGTAGTCCTTCAGCACGTTGTGCAGTTCACGGGCGCCGATCTTGCGGTCCGTCCAGTTGTCCGCGACCTTCTCGATGGCGTCCGCCCAGGCGATGTGCCGCTGCGAGGCATCCTCGGGTGTCATCACCACGCTGTCCTTGCCCAGGTGGGCCGCACCGCGGGCGGGGTCCTGGAGGAACTTGGCCGCGCCACTGTCCCGGTTCACCAGGATCGGGATGCAGTGCGCCGCGGCCTCGGTGGCGACCAGGCCGAACCCCTCGGTCTTGGACGGCATGATCACCACATGGTTGGCGTGCATGTCGTCGACCAGGTCCTGCTTCTCCTTGGTGAAGGGTTTGACGGTGACCCTTCCCGGTCCGCCGGCCCGGCTGTCCGCCTGGGCCTGCGTCTCCTGGAGCTTCTCCGGATTCGCGCCGCGGATGGTGAGATGCACCTTCCTGCCGTTGTCGTTCAGGTGCTTCACCGCTGCCAGGGCGTCGCCGCCGCCCTTCATGGGGTCATCCATGCGCCCCATCAGCAGAACGTTGAACTGTTCCTTCGGCGAGGGCGGACTGAAGGTCTTGACCGTTTCGCCACCGGGCATGAGATCGTGCCAGCTCTTGGCCTCCGTGTTCATCGCCTGAATCCGCTGGACGTCCTCGGTCAGTGCTCCGCCGACACCGACACCGACGCGGGCCTTCCTGAGAATGTCCTTCTCGATCTTCACCTTGGCCTGGCCCGCGTCCGTCCGCATCTGAACCATGGCCGCGTCGTTCGGATCGGTGATCTTGGCCTGCTCCAGCTTCTCGGGCGAGGTGTGGAGAAAGTTCATGTGCACGGCGTCCGGATACCAGGCGGACTGCATGGCGGACGCCGCAGGTCCGGAGAACCGGCTGTGTCCGATCACGATGTCGTACTGGCCCTCACCCGCGGCCGGAAGGCCGAAATCCCGCGGATCCTGCTGGGCCGCTTTGAGGATCGTCTCCATCTTGTCCTCGCCCGCCACCGGGGGAACCGTGTGAACGGTCGCGGCTCCGTGGTCCTGCGGGTCGTTCGTCACATAGAGCAGGTCAACTTTGTGGGCCTGGTTTTCCGCGAGCCCCTCGGTGATGAGCTTGTTGAACACGGGCACTCCGCCGAGCCCCATGCCGCTCTCGTTGGAGACAACAAGGATGCGTGCCATGCCGGTTTCTCTTCTCTTCTGTACGCGGAAGGTAGGGGGTGGGGATCGGGACCTGGATCAGCCGTCGTACACGTCGACCCGTGGCGGATCCTTCGGCCGGTGGCTTCCGGGTTTGCAGCCCGAGAACGGTCCCGAGGGATCACGCAGAAACGTCATCGCCGGTACCAGGAAGTCCCGGTGCCACATGGCGGGCCCGTTCATGCCGGCCTTGACGGAGGTCATCTCCTGCCATGCCATCCACAGGCCGTAGAGGTGGGCCACCGCGTCGGGGTGCTCCCACCAGCGCGGGCACCACGGGGCGCGGGACGACTCCTCCCCGGCGTAGACCGGCAGCAGGAGGTTGTGCACCCAGAGGACGAGGCCGCGTTGAGCCGTCGTCAGATCGTCACCCTGCTGGTAGAGGATGAACGGGGGTGTGCCCTGCCCGGCTTCCGCTTCCTCGCCGCCGGTGTTGTCGTCGTTCATCCGGTCGGTTTCGGGCATGGACGTCCCTTCCCTCGGCCCCGTTGTAGTCCGGGGTCGCGTGATGCCCCGCTGGTGCGGGGTGCCCTCGGAGGACTACAACGGGGCCGTGGTGCGGGGAGGTTCAACGCCCGGAGAGGATTTCATCGGCCCTCGCACAACCGGCGACCACCGCTGAGCCCCTCCCCGGGGGACCCGAACGGAGCGACGGGAACGGGAAAGCCTTCACGCGCTGTTCGCCACGGCTGCGAAGCCGGATCGCCCACGGCATTTGGGCCCGGGTGGCGCCCCGTGACGCGCTAACCGACGATCCTCGATTCCGGTCCCTCGCTCAGGCCGAGGCCCCGGCGGCCGGTTTCGTTGAGCTGTCCGAGGTCGAACCGGCCGTCCCAGGAGCGCTCGTAGTGTTCCTCGGGGAAGTCGCTCGGGCTGGAACCGGTGGTGAACGCGGCCCGGACGTCGGCCGCGTACCTCTCGTTGCGGGGGCACCAGGGCGCGGCAGGGATGTACATGACGTTGCCCCAGCCCTGCTGGTTCTCGACGGGCGCGACGCTGTGGATCATGTCGCAGTGCCACCACACGGAGTCGCCGGCCCGGACGTCGGGGATCGGGGTCAGGGCCCGGTGGAGGACCGGATGCCAGCGCTTGGTGACGGGGAAGACCTGGTTGGGCCGTACGCCGCACATGGAGTCTTCCGGGACGTCCGGCAGCAGCGGGCGCAGCAGGAGGTAGGCCATCACCTCCGGGATCGGGACGGTGTGCAGCACGCCCTGGTCGGCGTCCATGTCGGACAGGGCGGTCCAGCCCTGGAAGGTGCGGAACGCGGAGCACATGGTGGAGCCGGGGTACTGGGGTCCGTCGGTGCGGTGGGCGGCGTCCCAGGGGTCGTACCGCTCGACATCGCCGCTGAAGAGGTGACGGAACGCCTTCTGGTACTCCTGGGTCATCCAGAGGTCCAGGGTGCCCGGGTCGCAATGGGCGCCCAGGCCGGAGGAGTCCGTGCCCGGCGGGCGGCGCCTGATGCGGTCGGGATAGAGGGCGTCGCGGTCGGGGTCGAACCACTGGGTGCCGTCGTCGGCGGTGTGCTTCCAGAACGAGTTCAGGAAGGACTGGACCGTGGCCATCCGGCCGGACTGGCGGGCCCGCATCTGCGCCTGCGACCAGTAGATCGGGTAGATCTCGGGCTTGGAGCCGACGCTGCCGAAGAAGTCGTCACCGGGGCCGGTGTAGTTCTCGAAGAACTCGTTGCGCTCGACGTAGTCGACGATGTCCCGGTCCCAGGCCAGCGCCTGTTCCCGAGGGAAGAGTCCTCGTACGACGAGGCAGCCGCGCCGTGCGAGCTTGGCCCTCTGCGCGGGGGTGACGGTGCCGGCGGCGATGGCGTCGTAGTCCAGGACGGGCCAGACCTCCTCACCGCGCTCGCGGTCGGCCTCCATCTCCGCGACGCGCGCCTCGACGCGCCGTTCCACCGCGGCGAACACCTCCTCCACGGTGCGGCCGTGGGCTTCTATGCGGGCGCGCAGAGCGGGCTTGAGCTCACGGATGGCCGCGGCGATGTCCTCGGGGGTCTCGTTCCAGTGCGGCAGTGAGGGCACGGGGCGCTGCTCGGTGGTGAGCGTCATCTCAGCTCCTTTGGTCAGGACTCCTTACTAGATCAACGTAGACCCGCGTGCATGTTTAGGCAAGAGTCCTTACTAGAATGGTCGTATGACCGCGCCGAAACCGTCCCTGGAACTGCTGCGTGCCCTGACGGACGAGAACGTGCTGCGCGTCCTGATGGCCCACGACCGGCTCACCCGGGCGGAGATCGCCACCAGGACGGGCCTCTCCAAGCCGACCGTCTCCGAGAGCGTCCAGCGCCTCGAGCAGGCACGACTCCTCGTCGACACGGGGGAGCGCACCACGGGACGCGGCCGGGTCGGCTCGTACTACGCGCTGGCGCCGCACCTCGGCACCGCCCTCGTGGCGAGCATCACCCCGCACGGTGTCGTCGCCGAGGCCGTGGACGCCCTCGGGCGCACCCACGGACAGGTCCGCACCGAATGGCACGCCGACGCGGGACAGGAGACGGTCGCCGAGGCACTCGGCGAGGCGGCCGCGCGTCTCGCCCGCGAGGCAGGTGGCCCGCTGCGGCTGGCGGTCGTGAGTGCCGCCGACCCCGTCGACCGGGAGACCGGGCGACTGGTCCACCTGCCGGACGCCCCGTTCCTGGTGGGCGCGCTCGATCCGCCCGCCGTCCTGGCCGGCACCGTCACCGGCCCGGTCCTCGTGGACAACGACGTCAACTGGGCCGCCCGCGCCGAGTACGAGCACGGCTGCGTGCGGGGCGTCGACGACTTCGTCTACCTCCACCTCGGCGAAGGCCTCGGCTGCGCCGTGGTCGGCGACGGCGTCGTGCGCCGCGGACATCGCGGACTCGTCGGGGAGATCGCCCACCTGTACACGGCGGGGCCGGACGGACGGGCCATGGCCTTCACCGAGGTGTTCGCCGCACTGGGCCTGCGCCGCGCCTCCTCCACCGCCGTCGACGTGCCGAAACTGCTGGACATCCTGGAGGTCGCCGACGCCGGCGCCGAGCGGGTACGCGTCGCGCTCGCCCACGCCATCGGCGGCGTCCTGTCCGCCGCCCTCTCCTTCGCCGACCCCCGGACGGTCGTCGTGGGCGGACCCTGGGGCTCCCACCCCCGCCTGATCGCCGCGATCGAGGACCACCTCACCCGCTCACCTCGGCCCGTACCGGTCAGCGCGGCGGCCCTGACCCTGCCCGAGCTGACCGGAGCGCGCTCCCGCGCCGTCGAGGAGCTCGGTTCCCTGATCGTCCGCACCGCCCACCCCACCACGCAGTGGTGACCACCCTCAGCCCCCTTCCGCACCGACCCACCGGAACACGATGACCACGCAATCCGCCCCTGCCCCTGCCTCCGCCCCCGCTTCCTTCCCTGCCCCTGCTTCCCCGTCGACCGGCCGTCCCGACATCCGGCTCGTCGTCACCGACATGGACGGCACCCTGCTCGACGCCGACGGGCGCGTCCCGCAGGGGCTGTGGTCCCTGCTCGCCGACCTGCGCCGCCGGGGCGTCGTCTTCAGCCCCGCCAGCGGACGCCAGTACGCCACGCTGGCGCACCTGTTCGCCGGCTCGGACGACGGCATGGTCTACATAGCGGAGAACGGCGCTTTCGTCGTCCGCGACGGTACGGAGGTGTCCTCGGACCCGCTCGACCCGGCCGTCGCCGCACGCCTGGTCAAGTCCGTCCGCCAACTCGTGGACGAGGGCGTGGACGTGGGCGTCGTCGTGTGCGGCAAGCGCGCGGCCTACACCGAACGCGGCGACCAGGCCTTCCTCGACGAAGTGGGCCGCTACTACCACGCCCACCGCCTGGTCGACGACGCCACCGCGGTGGACGACGAGATCGTCAAGGTGGCGATCTTCGACTTCGGACGGATCGAGCGCACCACGGCCCCCGCCCTGGCCTCCTTCGCCGACACCCACCAGGTGGTCGTCTCCAGCGAGCACTGGATCGACGTCATGAACCACAGCGCCGACAAGGGGATCGCCGTACGCCGGCTCCAGGAACACCTGAACATCGGTCCGGCCCAGACGATGGTGTTCGGGGACTATCTGAACGACCTCGGCATGCTCGACGCCGCCGAGTGGTCGTACGCGATGGCCAACGCCCACCCCGCCGTCATCGCCCGAGCCCGCCACCTGGCCCCCGCGCACACGGAGGACGGCGTCATACGCACCATCAGAAGCGTTCTGGACATCTGACACCGTCCTCCTCGCCTGGTGCCGGTGCCGGTGCCGGTGCCGGTGCTGGTGCTGGTGCTGGTGCTGGTGCTGGTGCGTCGGCGAAGGTCGGCAGCCCGCGCCCCGAAGCAGCACCGGCCAGCCCGAGGACTGTTGGATCCCTGGCCTAAAGGGCCTTCCCGGCCACCTCGCGCCAGTCCTCTCGGCCGAGCAGCGCCAGACAGCGGTCCCGATGGACCGCCCACCGTTCGACGGGCCCGATCGACCCCGCGTCGCCCTGTTCCCCGAGGCTGTCGGCCAACCAACCGACAGTGGAGTACCTCCCGACGGAAGGCCCCAGCCGCTCGACGTGACGCAGGTACCCGGCCAGCACTGTCTCCGCGTGGCGGTAGCGGGAGAGGGTCATGCCCATGCCCTGGCCGTAGGCCAGTACGAGGAGCAGGGCGCCGGTGTTGTCCGCGATCGCGCCCTCCACGCGGGGTTCGCTCATGACGTCGTGGAGCCTCGTGGTCTCGGCGACCCGGCCGGCGAAGTACGCGTTGAGCCAGTCGCCGTCACATGACCTGCGGAGGAGCCAGAGCCGGACGGCGGGATCGTCGAGCCGACAGAGGGCTTCCACTACGTAGACCCGTCCCCAGCCGGTGACCCGGTCGGCGAGCCGGAGGAGGGCTTCGGTGCCACCTTCGGGGAGTCGCTCCAAGGCGCGCGCCGCCAGTGGACCGAAGTGGTCGGACAGAAGTCCGATCGTTTGGATCAGCGGGATGTCGTCGGGGGTTCCCACGGTCGCGAGGAGGGCGAGTCCCACGGTGACCGCGCACCGGTCGGTGCCGTACCTGAGGAGCCACCGACCGGTTCGAAGAACGCGGTCTCTGTCAGCCCGTCGGGCCGCCGCCGCGATGTGTTCGTTCTCCTGAATGGGGACGTAGAGCTCGTGGAAGGCCTCGGCGAGGCTGTCGGGGTCGGCCGTCGAGGCGAGGTGGGCATCAAGCACAGACGCCACGTCCAACCCGATACGACGTCGGTCCCTCGGAACCTTGGGGCGGTGCCGTAGGCCATGCGCCCCGTCGTCCGGATAGGGTTCCCCGTCCCGTGGAAGAGGCGCATCCGGAGTCGCCTCGCACAGCGCCAGAACGTGGTCGTACAGGGATACCCGTGCTCCGGGGAACTCCATCCCGGTCGCCTCGCTCATCGGCGGACGGAGGGCTCGTTTCTCTTGATCATGACCAGGAGGATGCCACGGCGACACGGGTGCCACAAGACCCGCTGAGCCGGCCGCTCAGACCCGAACTGCTAGGGCCACGGATATCCCAACCGGCGGGCGAACTCGCGTGATCCGCCGCAGACCTCACCGGCCACCCGGGGGTCGGCTTCGAGGAGATCCCGCAGCATGAGGTCGGCCTGGCGCATGGGAGTGTCACCTGTGACCGACAGGACCTGGCGGAACTGCAGCCAAGGCTGATTGCCGTCGCCGGTCGGCCGACCGGGATGGAAGTAGGACACGATGACGTGGTCGCGGTCCCCGGGCAGGGCGCTGACCCAGGCGAGCTCACACCTCCACCGATCAAGCCATTGAGTCTGCCGCCGAAGGCTCTCTTCCAGCAGCCGGGCGACGGTACGGGCGGGCCATTCCCAACTGTGGTCGGCGGCGGCACGCTCGACCTCGGCTTCGTATTGCCGCGCGTCGAACCGATACGGGGAAAGGTCCACGTCCCCGTCCGGGTTCCGCCAGTCGCGCCACACGACGGTGTCCGCCTCGCGCGTGATCGTCACATGGACGGCCCCGCAGCAGCCCTCCGTGCACTCGGCCTCAGCGAGCCGCACCTCCTTGGGCTCGCTCGACGGCATCAGCGGGCGGGAGGGCGCGAGGAGCAGTCGAGGGTCTTCTCCCGGGCCCATGTCGAAGGCGGCGGCCAGGATGTCCTGGCCGTCGACGATCGGCCGGACCTCGACCGCGCCCCCGCCCTCAGCCGGATCCGGTGCGACGACGCGGAGAGCAAGGTGATTGATTTCGGACGGCACGCCACGATGGTCGCTGCCCCACCCGTCGCCTGTCACGTCAATTCCTGCGCGTTCGTCCTGCCGACGGCCTTGGTGCGCCCGCTCGGCCCGGTTCAGCCGGAGGGTTGGGCGGCGCCGGCGTCGCTCTGCGACGGCAGGCCACCCCACTGAGGGGAGGGGTTCGGCGCCGGTGTGGTGATGGCCTGCCCCTTGGACCAGTCGCGGTACTCCACGGAGAAGGGGTCGGAGGAGTACCGGGACAGGTAGTCAGATGTGTCGTGCGGGAAAGGGACGGTCAACTCCAGAGACACCGGAAGGTAGTTACTGGTGGTCGCGATCCTGAAGCTGAGTTCCTTGCCGGGACTTGCCTTGGCGTAGGGGCGGTAGAAGAAGGCCCCGGCCGGGTCGGACGCCAGGGTCGCGAGGGGCACTTGACCGGTGAGGAGCCGTCCGGCGCGATCGGTCTCGCGGTAGTGATCGGCATGCGCGAGCAGGGCCGCGAGATGCTCCGGCGACGCCAGCCAGCGGGTCTGCAGGGCGTTGCTGACGTCGAGGTTGTCCGTCGCGGCGCCGGCGTCACCGACGTAGGTGGTCGGCCCGTAGGTGACCATGTCGGTGTTGGGAGAGTTGTCCGGGGTCACCCAGGCGTGGTTTCCGATCACCACGACGTCCGGGGGATACCAAGGGTCCTCGCCCGGCTCGTACAGGACATGGGTCGCGGCGGCCTTCGTACCCTCGGGGGACATGCCGATACGACCCTGGCCATGGAATTGAGCGGGGTCACTGAGGTTGCGCGCGTTGATGTCGAAGGCGGTCACGGCACGGCTGACCATGGCCTGCTCGACGGCGCGTGCGACCTGTTCCTGCGGGGTCAGGTTCGACGAGTCGGCTGTTCCACCCGCACTCGGAGCCGAGGCCGCGGCCGAGGAGACGCTCCCCTGTGCATCAGGCGCTCCCGCCGCGCACCCGGTGGCGGCGGTGGAGACAACCACAGCAAGGCCGATCCATAACCCTCGTACACGCACGCACATTCCCCCGTAGCCCCATGCCTCAACTGCCCACCGACGTACCGGACAATGCCGGTGATACGCGGTCGGTTCATGAATCTATAGCCCAGATCGCCGGTTGGCGCCGGTATCGCGAAATAGGCGATGTGACGCAGCCGGAACTGCAAGAGACGGTCGACGCCCCGGTGCAGGAAAGCGCGGGCCGGCCTCGCGGCAACCCAGGAAAACCTCCCCGATATCGTCAGTGTGACGATATGATGAAACCCGATCGGGCAGGCCCCTGCATGCGCCTCTTCGCGCTGCCCGGAAATCGTCCTTCGGAGGATCCTGTGACACTCGGCGAAGACATCCCCGGCACGGTGGACGTGCGCTGCGAACGGCTCGTACCGGGCGACCCTGCCTGGCTCTGGCACTTCCACCGGGCGCGGACGATGCTCCTGGCCCCCCTCGCCGCCGCGGCCGAAGAGGAGCCGGAGCAACTGCCGGACGGTTTCGACCCGGTGGCGGTCCTGGCGGCCTGGGAGGCGGTGTGCGCCACCTTCCCCGAAGCGCTCCGTACCCACGTCCCCGAGCCCGTCGAGTTCACCGAACCCGAAGAACCCGCCGACCCGGCCGAACCGGTGGTCGACCGCGTGGTCCGGCAGGCCCAGGAGGAACGCGACCGGGTCGCTCGCGGCAGCGGCCTGTGGGGACCCGACGGACGCGAACACATACCCGTACACCTGGTGGAGATCGCCGAGCGCGACCTGGAGACGCTCGCAGCCGCCCTGGACCGCCTGACCCAGGTTGTGACCGGGCGACTGCGCGGGGCCGCGCTGCTGTACCGGATCGCCGCACTCCACCCGTACCCGCTCGGCCCGTCCACCGCCTTGAGCCTGTGCGGCAACCTGCGGATCCTGCTGGACACACTCCGGCCCGAGCCGGCGCCGGAGGACCTGGCACTGCTGCGACCGCTCCTCGTACCGCCCACGAGGGATCCGGCCCCGCGGGTGCTGACCCCCGAGCAGGAGGCCGCCTACCGGAACTTCGCGCACCGGATCGCCGACATCATCTGCCCGGGTGACATCCGCGAGAGCGCCGCCTTCGCCTGGCGTTACTGACGGAACGCCACGGGATGGACCACGCCCCCGCAGTCGGCGACGCACGGAAGGGGACGTGCCGGTACATCAAATGCCCGCAGGCCGGACGGATCATCACCCACTCCCACCCCACAACCCCGCTGAGATCCGTTCGGATGCGGGCGGATGTACCGGCGCGGCCCCGACCCCCACGGCACCGAAGCCGCTCGGGCGGAGCCCCAGCCGCCGGACGCGTGGCTCAAATTGCGCCCCCGTAGCCGGACGCGCCGCTCAGTAGTGAGCCGCAGTGGTCATCCCCTCGGCTCGGTGGCGCGCCCGGTCGCCCCACGTCAACCGCGCCTGGCGCACCGGTACTGCCGAGCCAGCGCGTGGAAGGCCTCCTTGGGTTCCCAGTGAACGCCGGAAGCCGGGTGGCCCGGACGGTTCTCGATCGTCTTCACGATGCTGTAGCTCGCCATGTCGAGATCGTGGCGCGGATCGCGGGGCCGGTGCGGGGCGTCGCGGGTGACGAAGGTGTACGCCATCGCCGAGTACAGCCCCATCGCCTCGAACGCCGCCAGGACGTCGGTCAGATACGCGGCCTGCGCGCGCTCGCTGCGTACCAGACCGGCCTTGATCTCCGGGGGTTCCTTCGTGTAATCGACGGCGTCCCAGCCCATGCCGCCCCGCTCCGGCGCCCCCTTGTAGGTGCAGCAGCCGAACTCCATGACGGCGACGGGCTTCCCGAAACGGCGGTAGGGGGCGAGATCGCGGAGGTAGTCCGAGGGGCGTCGGAAGGACGAGTAGTAGTCGATGCCCACCAGGTCGAAGAGCGTCCAGTCGACGTCCTCGTCCTGCGCCGAGGCGTACGTCAGGCGCCCGTGGAAGACGGACCGGCCGACCTTTGCGGCCTTGGCGGTGAACCGGCGCAGCCGCCGGGCCATGAGGACCGGGTCGAAGTCGCCCTTGAGCAGGTTCTCGACGCGCTCCTGGACGTTCGCGCCGGGCACGATGCCGGGGACGTACAGCACGAACTCGCAGCCGACGCTCAGGTGTACCCCGGCGCCCTGCCGCCGCAGCCGCTCGGCATGACGCCCGGTCTCCGCCAGATGGTCCAGGATGTCCCGCTCGGGCACGTCTCCGAGGGTCGGTTCGAGCCAGACGTTCAGCCCGCGTTCCGCCGCCTCGGTCGCGGTCGCGGCGAGCCGTTCGACACCGTCCCCGGTGACCTTGACGGAATCGGCGTGCAAGTCACGGGCGATGGCCCGCAGGTCCCCGCGCATGTCGCGGAGGTTCCACGCCGTCGCGGGCGTCTCCCCGACGCCGACCTCGTACACGACACCCCGGTAGGTCAGCCCGCGCCGGGATGGCGTCCCCCGCCCGTCCGAGGCCGACGCCCGCCCCGTGGCCCCGACGGGCAGTGCCGCCGCGCGGCCGACGGGCAGCGCCACCGCTCCACCGGCGGCCGCGGCCATCCCCAGAAACCGCGCCCGACTGATTCCCGGCGTCCCCTGCATCGCGCCTCCCGACTCCCGCTCCGGCATCCTTCGCCTCGAACCCAGTCTGGGAATCCACCGCCCCTCAAGCAGTCAGCCGAAGGTCTACGAAGCCGGTCCGAAGGTAGAGATCCGGGCGCACTTGGTGACCTGCGCCGGACGGAGCTAGAACGTGTCTCTGCGGTCTGCCAGAACGGCATCCGGTCGGGTCCTCGGTGTGCGGGGACCGCTTCGACGGTGGCCGACCTGGTCGGAGGGCCTGGCAGCGGCCGACGAAGACGACGGCATCGGCTGGTCCGTGTCGGTGGGCCTTCGACGTCGACGCATACAAACAACGCAACACAGTCGAACGATGCGTCAACCGGCTCAAGCAATGGCGTGGCCTGGCCAGGCGAGCGGACAAGCTCGCCATCGGCTACCAGGCCGAACTCCACCTCGCCGCCATCCTCATCTGGGCCCGGCGATAGGCCACTGCCTCAGCGATCGACTACCCAGCGCGCGTCCGCAGGCCAGGATCCCGCGCTGACAATGTGCTCCACGATCCTGAACGCCTCACCGATGGGCACGGTGTCTTGGTCCGGATACTCGTCGTGCTGCCCGTTGGAAAGGACGAACCCCTCACTCGATCCCACGGCTCCTGGCTCCACGGCATGCTCGCCGGGATCACCGTCTGCTTCGAGCAACATCACCATCGCCCGCTCGGTGTTCGTCACGAAGGCCAGCGATCGCCCCGACGAACTGCTCAGCCATGTCTCCAGCTGACGTCTGTCGACCCTCGCCCGAAGCGTCTCCAGCACCACCTCGGACGACATGGGGACGGTGCTGTCGTCATTGATCACCCATGACTCGGTCACGAGCACGACGATCTCACGGACGCATCTGAGAGACAGTCCCCAGACGTCCGGAAGTCGGTTCATCCGGAATGCGAACGCGTCTGACCGGATACTGCTCTTGACGCTCAGTCAGTCCCACCTTCACCATCCAGGCACCCCATTCACCGTGGAATCCCCGGACACCCCACGCCCCCTCGTGGAAACTCCGCCCGGATTCCCTGGAATTCGGAGCCCCCCACATGAAGCTCTCCATTCCTGGGCGTGCCTCGGCGACCGCTGTCGTCACGGCCGCCGCGCTGCTCACCGGCGGTTCCATAGCCGGGGCGGCCCCCGCCCCGGTGGCCGCCGCCGCGCCGGACATCCCCGTGGCCAACGTCAAGGCCCACCTCACCCAGCTCCAGTCCATCGCCACCGCCAACGGCGGCAACCGCGCGCACGGCCGCACCGGTTACAAGGCGTCCCTCGACTACGTGAAGGCCAAGCTGGACGCGGCCGGGTTCACCACGACCGTCCAGCAGTTCACCTCGGGCGGCCGCACCGGCTACAACCTGATCGCCGACTGGCCCGGCGGTGACACCGGCCAGGTCGTCATGGCCGGCTCCCACTTGGACAGTGTGACCGCGGGCCCCGGCATCAACGACAACGGATCCGGTTCCGCGGCCGTGCTGGAGACGGCACTCGCCGTGGCCCGTTCCAACTACCAGCCCACGAAGCACCTCCGGTTCGCCTGGTGGGGCGCCGAGGAACTGGGCATGGTGGGCTCGCGCTACTACGTCAACAGCCTCACCACCGCGAACCGTTCGAAGATCAGCGGCTACCTGAACTTCGACATGATCGGCTCGCCGAACCCGGGGTACTTCGTCTACGACGACGACCCCGCCATCGAGAAGACCTTCAAGGCGTACTTCACCGGGATCGGCGTCTCCACGGAGATCGAGACCGAGGGCGACGGACGCTCGGACCACGCGCCCTTCAAGAGCGCGGGCATCGCCGTCGGCGGCCTGTTCAGCGGCGCCGACTACATCAAGACGTCCGCTCAGGCGGCCAAATGGGGTGGTACCGCGGGCAAGGCCTTCGACGCCTGCTACCACTCCTCGTGCGACACGTCGTCGAACATCAACGACACGGCGCTGAACCGGAACGCCGACGCGTTGGCGTACGCGGTGTGGGAACTGTCGGCGTAGCGCTCCGACCGCGGGCCATTCGTACGGTGGTCCCTCGGTCTCCGTGATGTGTCCGACGAGCGCGGGCAGGGTCCGAACGGGCCCGTGCCCGCGCTCTGCCCGCTGCTGGGCACCCCCGTCATGGCGGCGCAACTGGACGTAAATCAAGCGACAGTTGCCCGCCGCGCGCGGCATCATGACGGCCATGGACGGACACACTTCCGACTGGGTGACCCTCTTCCGCTTCGAGAACCTTCCCGGCTGCCCGCGCCCCGGCCGGCTGATGTCGGTTTGACTGCGTGACCGGGGGATCGACTGGTACCCCTTCGCCGAACGCGATGTTCTGATCGACCACATGTGCGGCGTGCGTGCCGACGGGCACTGGCACGGCACGATCGTCGTCCGCGTCCGCGCGGACGTCCTGCGACGGCTCGGACTCCATCCCGATCAGCCGACGTCAGGGCCGGCCGACCCGCTGCCGCCCAAATGGTGGGGCCCGTGGGCGCGTTGATCCACGAGACCGCATTCCGGCAAGGACGCAATCGATCGCCCACGCCAGGGAACCCCCTCGCTCCGGAACCCGTCTCCCTCTCCGTCAGCTTGTATCGAGTGTTTGACACAAGATCCCGGCTGCGGCATCTTGTACTAGCAGATTGATACAAGATGACCTGAGGGGATCCCCCATGCTCGACGCCGCCCCGCTCCAGCGCCGCTTTCTCGAGCATGCCGACCACTACGCCCGCTGGTCCGGCCTGGCCATCGGCGTCATCGCCGCACAGGCGATGTCCACCCTCGGGCACGTGGAGTTCGAGCAGCGCGTCGTCTTCTGCATCACGGCCTTCGGCCTGTGCGCGGTGGCGGGTGTCCTGCTCGCCGACGCGCTGACACTGGTCCCGCAGGACGTGGTGCGCACCGCGAGTCTGGCCCCACGCCTGGTCAGAGAACACGTCCCGCCGCGCATGGGCCCCCTGATCGCCCTTCAGGGGGTTTCGCTCGTCGTCCTGCTGGCCATCACGGCGGCCACCGCCTCGGTCGACCCCGACCACATCCTCAGTACGGGGAAGGTCGTCGCCGTCACCTGCAACGGGATGGGGACGACCCTGGGCCCCTGGCCCGGCCTGTACTACAGCCTCCCTATGTTCGGCGCGCTCGCCATAGCCACTCCCACCTGCGTCTGGGCCCTGCGCCGCATCGCCGACGGACCCGGCGGCGAACAGCAGCGCCGCGACCGCGCGTGGGCGGTCACCGGAGCCTGGGGGCTCCTGGTGTCGAGCCAGCAGCTGTACGCCGTACTGATGGTCTCCGTCTCACTGACGGACACGGGCTGCGCCGGAGCGATGGGCGCGCTCACCTTCTGGGTGTTCTACCCGCTGGCCCTGCTCAACCTGTTCACCCTCGGCTGGTCCCTGGTCACCCTGGTGGCCCCCCGAGCCGTCGACGACGACGCGGCCGAGGAGTCCTCCGACCATGAATGAGCCCGCCGTCCGCGTCGACACCACCAGCCAGGTCCCGCCGTACGCGCAGATCCGCGCCCAGCTCGGCGCGCTGATCCTCACCGGTCGGCTGGTCGAGGGCGACCGGCTGCCGACCGTACGCCAGTTGGCCACGGACCTCGGCCTCGCCCCCGGCACCGTGGCCCGCGCCTACCGCGAACTGGAGGCGGCCGAACTGATCCGCACCCGCCGCGGAGCCGGCTCCAGGGTCGCGGCACCCCCGTACGGCCCGACCGGCACCCCCGCCCCCCAACTCGCGACTCTCGCCCGCGACTTCACCTCGGCCGCCCGCGCCCTGGGCGCCGACACGGAATCCATCCTGGTCGCAGTCCGCACAGCCCTGGACCCGGACCGTCCCTAGCCCCTTCCACGCAGCCGTGATCACCCGTCACGACACCGCGGCATCCCGATAGTGCCCCAGGTACCGGAACGCCCCGTCGACGGCCTTGAACTCGAACATCGCGTCGTGGTTGTAGCCGTACCCCGACTCGTACTTGACCGTGCGGGTGATGCCGGCATACGTGATCTGGGGCATCCGGCGGGCGATCGCGCCCCGTTCCGTCAGTGGGGTGCCGTCCTTGTCGCAGGCCTCGGCCAGGAACATCACCGCGTCGAAGGCCTCCGCCGCGTACCAGCCGGGGTCGGCCCCGAAACGGGCACGGTAGGCCGCCGTGAACGCGCGGCCGGAGGCGCGGGCCGTCGGGTCCGTGAAGGACGTGGCGAAGACCCAGCCCGTCGCGGCGGTGCCGGCCGACGCGAGGAACCGTGGATCGAGGGCGCGCTCCGTCGCCACCCGGGCGCCGGTGAACCGGGCGGCCGTGAGCGCCGACGCGAATCCGGCGGCCCGGGCCGCGTCTCCGGTGAAGAGGACCGCGTCCGCGTGGGCGGACTTCACCTTGGCGGCGAGCGATGCGTAGTCGATCTTCCCAGGGCCCACATGGGTCACCGTGGCGCCCCGGCCGCTCCGCCGCAACGCCTGTTCGGTCTGGTCGCACACGGTCCAGGCGAAGTCCTTCTGGGCCCGGTCGTCCACGAGGAACACCTGACGGGCGTCGACGTGGTTGCCGAGATAGCGGACGCACGGGGCGGCGAGAAGCCCGTACGTCACGTGCAGTGCCGCGTGGCAGTGGAAGACGTTCGTGCCGAAGGACGAGTTCAGTGTGTCGGTGCCCACCGAGACCGACACGACGGGCATCACCGCTTCGGTGTACGTCTTCTCGGTGGCGTGGAAGCAGTCGTCGGTCGTGGGGCCCAGGACCGCGAGCACCGTCGCGTCCTTCGCCAGCCGCGTGGCGAGCGCTTCGGCCCGTCCGGTGTCGCCGCCGTCGTCGTAGGACCGCAGCTTCAGCCGGAAAGGGTGGTCGGTCCGCGCGTTGAGCTGTTGCACCGCCAGCCGGGCGCCGTCGAGTTGGGCCTTCCCCGTCTCCTTGTGGGCGCCGGTCAGATCGCCGTGGAAGGCCACCACCAGTTCCGGGCGTGGACGGCCGGTACCGGACGCCGTGGACGTCTCCGGCTTCGCCCGTGTGCTCCACCACCAGGCTCCGGCACCGCCCGCAGCGAGGAGCCCCGCCGTCGAGCCGAGGCGCAGGAAGCCGCGGCGGCCGAGCGTACGCGGGGTGGGGCGAGTGGCGGTGACGGCCGTCAGGGTCGCGGCCTCCGGTGACGCCGGTCTCGCCGTGTCCGCAGTCTCCGCCGTATCCGAAGTGCCCGACGATGTGGACGGGGACAGCCGGGTCGGCTCGATCGATCCGATGGTGAGCACGGCGGCGGACCGGTCGTTGATCAGCCGGGTGATGGACGCGGGCAGCCAGTCGGACGGTTCGGCGGAGTCGCCGGCCGCTTCCTCCCCGAGCGTCGCCCGGAGTCGCGCGAGGCTCGGCCGGTCCGCCGGGTCCTTGTGCAGGCAGGCTCTCAGCAGAGGTGCGAGACCGTCCGGGAGCGCCGCCGGATCGGGCTCCTCGTAGATCGTGCGCAACAGCACCCCGGCCGCCGAGCCGCCGCCGAACGGCCGCACCCCGGTCGCCGCGAACGCCAGCACGCACCCCAGCGAGAACACATCCGTCGGCGGGCCTATCTCGCCGCCCCGCGCCCGCGCCTGCTCCGGCGCCAGGAAGCCCGGCGAGCCGACGATCACACCGCTGGAGGTGAGTGCGGTGGCGTCCGGTGCGCGGGCGATGCCGAAGTCGATGAGCCGTGGCCCGTCCGGGACCAGCAGGATGTTCCCCGGCTTCACGTCACGGTGGACGAGAGCGGCCGCGTGCACCGCTGCGAGCGCCTCGGCGAGCCGTGTACCCAGTACTCGTACGGAAGCGAGCGACAGCGGCCCGAAGGCCTCCACCGCCTCGGCGAGCGAGGGCCCCGGCACGTACGAGGTCGCCAGCCACGGTGTCTCCGCGTCGGCGTCCGCGTCGAGCAGTGGGACCACCCAGCGGCTGCCGACCTGCCGGGCGGCCTCGATCTCACGGCGGAAACGGGCCCGGAATCCGCTCTCGTCGGCGTACGAGGGCCGCACCGTCTTCACCGCGGCGATCGCTCCGCCCGGCGCACGGGCCAGGAAGACCACGCCCATGCCGCCGGCGCCCAGCCGCCGCAGCAGACGGTAGCGGCCGATCCGTGACGGGTCCCCGGCCCGCAGCGGCTCCATCAGGCGGTGAGCGGAGCGGGGCCGTCGTACACGAACGCACCCTGGTCCACCCGCCAGAGGAAGCCGCCGGTGCCGTCCAGGGCGATCATCCCGGTCTTGTCGAAGGCGAACGTCCTGGTGATGCCCTCGTACTTTCCGGCCCGTACGGCCGTGAGCAGGTTCTCTCGGGTGCGACCCTTCGACGGCAGCCCGGCCAGGGCCTTGAGCAGCATCCCGGTCACGTCGTAGGCCTCCGCCGCGAACCGGGGCGGAGCCTCCTTGAAGTGCTTGCGATAGGCGGCGGCGAAGGGCCGCGCCTCGGGTTTGCGGGTCGCGTCGATGACAGTGGCCACCATCACCCAACCCTCGGCCCCGTCCTGAGCCTGCGTCAGGAACGTCTCGTCCAGCAGGGCCGGACCGGAGACCCGCGCACCCTTGAACGCGCGCTCCCGCAGCGTCGCGGAGATCAGCGCCGCCCGGTCCGGCAGCCCCGCGAAGAACACGGAGTCGGCGCCCGCGGACAGCACCGAGTCCACCGCACTGCCGAAGTCGCGCCGCATCGCGCTGACCACTTCCGGCACGGACGGGTACGGGATGCTGCCGAGCGCGTTGCTGAGGGAACTGCCCAGATTCGTACCGTAGTTGCCGGCCGGGCGGTCGACGACGATGCCGACCTTGCGCGACCGCGCGGTCCCCCGCAGGTAGGCGCTCACGTAGATGGGCAGAACGGCGTCGGGCAGCCGTGCGTTCAGGAACGAGCGGAACCCCTGGATCGACAGGGCGGTCGTGCCGGGGGACACGGCGACGACCGGCAGCAGCCCGGCGTCGTAGGTCGCGAGCGCCGCCTGGCCGGTCTCGTCGGTGGTCGGGCCGACCACGGCGAGGACCGCTGGATCGTCGGTGAGCTGCGCGGCGAGCCGGGTCGAGGCCGCCGGATCGCCCCCGTCGTCGACCGCTTTGACCTTCACGGTGAACGGGGCGTCGGCGCGGGCGTTGAACTCCGCGACCGCGAGCCGCAGTCCGCGTTCCTGGGCCTGGCCCGTCGCTCGATGCGGGCCGCTGAGGTCGCCGTGCAGCGCGATGGTGTGTGCCGGTCGGCGCGAGGACGGGGCCGCCGGGTCGGCGGCCCCCGAGCCGTCGTCGCCGCGGTCGACCGCCCACCAGACCCCGCCCCCGCCCGCCGCGAGCGCCACGGCTCCACCGGCGAGCAGCAGGAAACGACGCCGACCGTGCTGGCGGGAGTCCTGCCGGTCAGCCGCCCCGGACGTCTCGCGCGTGTCGGGCTCTTCCGGGTCGGCGGAGCCCGGCGTGTCGGACGGCATGTCGGAAGGCATGTCGGAAGGCGCCAGCGTGTGCTCGATGTCCGGCAGCGCGAGTGCGGCCGCCGAGCGCTCGGCGATCAGCCGGGAAACCGGCTCGGGCAGCCATCCGGCCACCTCGTCGTCCCCGGGCGCGGCTGCGGATGCCTCTTCGGGCGGCGCGGTGGTCCTGGCCGCCGCTTCGTGCCGCGCTGTGGCCGGGGATGCCGCCTCGTGCCGCGCTGTGACCTCGGATGCCTCATCACGCCCCAGTACGGTCTCGGAGGTCTCCGCGTCCCCGTGCCCCGGTACGGTCTCGGACGTCTCCGCGTCCCCGTTCCTCGGCGCGGTCTGGGGCGTCGCCGCGCTCCCGTTCCGCCGCGCGATCTCGAGCGTCTCCCCGTCCCCGTCCCGGTCCCCGTCCGCGCCCTGCGGTACGGTCCCGGACGCGCCCTCGTCCTGAACGGCCCCGCCGGAAGCCAGCTCCCGGACCAGCTCACCGGCGTCCGGCCGTCGGGCGGGATCCTTCTCCAGGCAGCGGCGGAGCACTTGGAGCAGCCCCTCCGGCACTTCTTCGAGGTCCGCCGGGTCGTGGACGGCCCGGTACAGCAGGGCGTCGACCGCCCCGCTGCCGAACGGTGCCCGGCCGGTTGCCGCGAACGCCAGGACACAGCCGAGCGAGAACACGTCGCTCGCCGGCCCGATGCCGTCCCCGCCCCGCCCCTCGGCCTGCTCGGGAGACAGGTAGCCGGGTGTGCCGACCACCATCCCGGTCGCCGTGAGCGTGTGGTCCTCCGGCGCGCGGGCGATGCCGAAGTCGATGAGCCGAGGCCCGTCATGGGCGATCAGCACATTGCCCGGCTTCAGGTCCCGGTGGACCAGCCCGGCCCGGTGGACCTCGCCCAGCGCCTCGGCCAGCCGGACGCCGAGCAGCCGCAGACCGCGCTCGGACAGGGGCCCGTACGCGGTCACGGCCTCGGCCAGCGAAGGGCCGGGCACGAACGCCGTCGCCAGCCAAGGCGCCTCGGCGTCCGGGTCGGCGTCCACCAGCGGGACCACGCAAGGGCTGTCGACCCGCCGGGCGACCTCGACCTCCCGGCGGAACCGCTCCTTGAAGCCCGGCTCCTCGGCGTACTCGGCGAGCAGCACCTTCAGCGCCACCAGGGAGCCCCCAGGGGTGCGCGCCAGGTACACCACGCCCATGCCCCCGGCGCCGAGCCGCCCGAGCAGGCGATGGTCCGCGATACGCGCGGGATCCGACGAACGCAGCGGCTCCATCAGCTCTCTCCTCCGAGCTCGAACTCCACGCGGTTGAGCATCGCGGCGTTGGCGCGCGACGCGTACGTGCCCAACTCGTTGTCCGAGTAGCCCTTGGCGCCCTTCACCGACACCGCCAGAGTCACCGTGCCGAGCCGCGTGACGTACCAGTAGTAGGTCTGCTCGCCGCTCGCGGCGAGATACTTGCCCATTTCCATGACCTGGTCGTCGGAGTAGGTGTTGTTCCCCTGGCCGTAAGGCGTGGCGGTCGAGATCAATTTGACGATCCGCTCGTCCGTACGGACCTGCTGCTCCCGGCAGCGCAACGGCTCCTCCAGCGCCTCGGCCAGCCGCTCGTCGGCCTCGCGCACGCTGGTGTGCACGGTGACCGCCGCGCTCACCTTGAGCTCGCCCTTGCCGCCGGCGGCCGGGATCTCGCTGTAGCGGGACAGGGAAGCCAGGACGCCCTGGGGCAGCGCCCGCCGCTCCCATCGGCACTGCTCGTCCAGCACGGCGGCGGTGCGCGGGGTACTCGCGGCCGGCAACTGCGCCCGGAACTCCGCGCCCCACCCGGGCGGTTTCAGCGCGACGGCCGCGGCCAGCGCCTCCGCGCGGCTCTTCGTCGTCGGCACCTTGGCGGGGTCCGCCTGGAACGGCGTCTTCGGCGACGCGTCACCACCTGAGGTGGACGGGGAGGCGGACCCGGAGACGGACGCGGCGGCCGTTGGTGAGCCGGACGCGGGTCCGGCGGTTTTCGAAGGTGCCGAGGATCTCGGCCCGGCTGCTTTGCCGTCCTCCGTCGAACTGCAGCCGCCGAGCACCACCCCCGACACGGCGGCTAACGCGGCGATCCGCCACGGCCAAGTCCCCCTGCGCACAACGATGTTGTCGCCGTTCATCCCCCGCCCCCCTCATCACGAGCCCCCGCTCGCGTGTGGTGATCGTATCGACGGACGCGGGGAGGGGGCGGGTGGTTGCACGAAGGAGGGACGAGCCGGGAGCCCCCTCTCGGCATGCGGCCGAGGATCGACCGGGTCGTGGTCGTGCCCGACGCCTAGATCCAGTTCGCCCATCCGAAGGTGAAGCGGTAGGACCGCCGGCAGGCATCCACACCCCGGACACCTCGAACGAACATGGCCGCAAGAGTCGTCAGGAACAGCGCGCAGAAGCCCCCGACCAGGAGGCCTCCGAAAACGGGACGGGTGGAAAGGCCCAGAACCACGCCGGTGGCGAGGACGACGCCGACCCCGAAGTGCGCGGCGGGCATGTCGGCACGGGTGGCCTCCCTCATCTCCGCGCGCATGGCCCTCATGTCGGACTCGTAGCGCTCCCGCGCCGCTTCCGGATCGGCCGCGGGTCCTTCAGGCCACTGCTGCACCTTGATTCCCCCGTTCGTCGGTCGGAGCTCAACTGTGCCTCGTATGGCCTGTACGAGCCATCGAGAAGGCGCTCGACGAGAGGGCGAACCGAGGCCGGCCCGGCACCGTGCCGGGTCGTCGGCGAGGCATGTCCGGCCCGACTCGGTGCATCCTTCTCCCAAACGACCGTAGGCCATGATCCAAGTCACTCTCGAGCCGCGTTTCACGGCGGCTGGTTTGTGGGGTAAAACGTAGGTCGGGTGCCGTCCGGTGACGGTCGGCCCCGTCTCATGGACCAGCCGGGGGTGTTCCTCGGCGATATCGAAGGACAGCAGTATGGCCAGCGGCACCGTGAAGTGGTTCAACTCCGAGAAGGGCTTCGGTTTCATCGAGCAGGACGGTGGCGGCCCCGACGTGTTCGCCCACTACTCGAACATCTCCGGCAACGGCTACCGTGAACTGGTCGAGGGCGAGAAGGTCTCCTTCGACGTCACCCAGGGCCAGAAGGGCCCCCAGGCGGAGAACATCGTCCGCGGCTGACCCAGGTCACAGCGGAAAGCGGGGCCCGGCTTTCGCCGGGCCCCGCTGTTCTCAGAGGGCGGTCTGTTCCCACTCCCAGGGCCTGGCGTGGATCTCCCGCAGCAGTTCGGCGAAGGTGTCGCCGTCGAAGAGCAGGCCGTTGTAGTCCGCCGGGATCCGCTTGTCGTTGATCATGGCGGTGGGTGTCCCCGGCCCGCCGGGGTCCTTCGCACCCCCCGCCCGTTCGTACGCCTTCTCCGAGGCGGTGACGAAGGAGCGGTATTTCATGCTCTTGACGGCCGCGTTGAACTTCGGACCGCGCAGTCCCTCCACCTGGCCGGCCAATTCCAGCAGGCGGGCATCGGTGAACCCGTCGACGCTCTCCTCGGGCTGGTTGGCGTAGAGCACCTCGTGGTACTCCACGAACTTGCCCTCCTCCAGTGCCGCCCGCAGTGCGTTGACCGCCTTCTTGGAGCCGCTGCCGCCGAGCCGGTCGTCCAGGAAGGAGGCCAGGGTGTACTCGGTCGTTGCCCGGCGGGCGAGCATCTCCTCCCGCAGCTTCGGGGAACCGCCGGTGGTCTCGAACTCCTCGCACACCGGGCACCGCGGGTCCTCGTACAGGTGCACGGTCACCTTCGCGTCCGGATCACCCACCAGGATGCTGGTGCCGTCCTCGCCGAGCTTCTCGGGCAGCTTCTCCGCGCTCTCGAACACGGGCTTGGCCTCGGCCTCGACCGCCCGGTGCCCGCACCCCGCCATCGTCAGCACCGTGGCCACGCACAGCACAGCCCACCGCCCCCCACGCACCATGCGTCATCCCCTCCCGAAGATCAGCCAGACCTTAGATCATCTGTACGACAGGCACACAGCTGATTTCCTCCAGGAGAGCGGCAAGGTGCTCGCGACTGCACCACCGCAGGTCGACGACGCCGGCGAACCGAGGACCGAGGCGGGGGATTGCCTGCCCCATGCCCATGCCCGTGCCCATGCCCTTCCGCGACGCACCGGGGCCCGCGGCCGCTACAGGCCGCGCAGTGCCTCGTACAGGTCGTCATAGGCCGACCAGCATTCGACGCTGCCATCGTCGTCCAAGCTGCCCATGTACCAGTCGTCGTCGTGGACCGGCTTCACCAGGCACAGGCTGTGAAACCCGAGAACGATCTCCGGGTCAATCACCTCGTCGGACGCCCCGGGTCCGGCCAGCCATTTCACCGCCCGGTCCGGATCCAGAGCGACAGCCTCTCGGTCCCCGGACACGTCGCGGATCCGCTGAAGAGACCATCCCGGGGGTAGCTGCGGCTCTGCCATCCCCGGATGATCGCACCCATCGGTGGTGAAGCACCGAGCCAGGGGCGATGACGGGCCGCGCTGCTGCTGACTACGCCCGCTTCCGGTTGGGCCGGGACGACGAGCGCGCGGCGGAGCAGGCCGGCCTGCAGACCAGGGTCGCGCCAAGGACGCGGCGACCCCGCCTTCCTGTCCCATCGGCGGGTTGGGGAGCGGGGCGCCTCGTCGTGCCTGAGTTCTAGCTCCAGCCGCCGAACAGACCGCCGCTGAGCTGCGCCGAGCAGATGTTGTAGCTGCCGACGGCGTGTCCCGTCTTCGTCTTGCCGTCCACGGTCACCGAGCAGTGGACGTCGCCGCCACCCTGGAGCTGCGCGGTGATGCTGTAGTACATGGAGTCGTCTTTCAGCGGGAGCGTCTTCGTCATGGGCAGGCCGCGACCTTGCAGGTTGTCGGTGTCGCTGCCGTAGGTGATGTCCACGCCGGCCGGGGCGGAGCCCCACACCTTGAACACGACCTTGTTCTTGGGGGCGGCCTGCTCCGTCTTCTTCGGCGTGGCCTTCGCGGCCGCGGCCTTCGCGGTCTTCGTCACCGTCACCGTCGGGGCAGGTGCAGGCTTCCCCTTGCTCGAGGCGGTCTGCGTGACGGTGACGCGCGGCGCGGGCTTCGCATCGGCAGCCGTCTTCTGATCGCTACCGGAGGAGCCGATACCGACTCCGATGAACAGGATGAGCAGGGCAACCGGAATGGCGATCCGCTTACGCGCCCATTTCGGGCGGCCGACAGGCGGCGGCTGCATCGGAGGCGGCGGCACCTGGCCCCAACTGGCAGGCCCGGACGTCGGCGGCTGGTTGTGCGACATGGTCCCCCCAGGGATGGATCGTGAAGGGACGAACGTAATGGGCTAGGTGAGGATCTTGTAAGAGCTGTGGAGGCACGGTGATGAAACCGTAACGAAATGTGAACCTTCAACGAATGCGTCTCGGGCCCAGAACGGGCGGCCTCCGGCGTCATCGACCGTCCGGGTTCGGTTCGCTCCAGCCGAAACGGGCGCCGCGACCGACGCGCAGCGTGAACGAACTTGCGGCGCGCCCATGTTCGTCCGCCTGGTCGAACCGTGGTGAGAACGGGAAAGGGCCCGATGCGTGATTGGCGAATCGCTCCGGAGCTACCCTCGCGAACTCGGTCACGCCCAACTCGTCAGGGCTGGCCGCCGCCGAGGAGTCATGCCCGGGACGGGGCACCGGCTCTTGCGGTCCAGTCGGACATCTCCGAGCGCTTGAAGCAGCCGTAGCGCCCGACAACTGCCGTATGCCGTCCCGGATGTTCGCAAGAATCGGGAAGTGCTCGCCGCCGTGGAAGACCGCGTGCGGGGATGCGCTGTGACTGGCGTAGGGCGAAGCCGGCCGGCCGGTCGAGGTCACTGTCGTCACGCTGGACCGGCGCGAGGTGAGGTTCGACATCGGGTGCGGTGATACCCGGGTTCTTGAGGCGGCCGAGGGGCGAGGCGCCCCGGGCGTTCTACGCGCCGAGGCGGTTGATCTCCCTGCTGTCCAGGACGCGTGGGCACTCCACCCCGGGCCGGGTGACCGCCAGCATCGCGCGGCCGAGGTGTTCGGTGGTCGTGGTGTGGGAGGGGGCGACGCGGCGGAGGACGGGGTAGAGCCAGGACACGAGGGTGTACATCACGCGGTAGAGGCGGGTCTTGGAGACGGCGCCGTGCAGAGGCTGGATGTAGCCCGGGCGGAACATGTACGCGTTCATCGGCATCGCCAACAGGGCATTCTCGGTAAGGCCCTTGACCCGGGCCCACATCGTACGGCCGCGTTCCGTGCTGTCGGTGCCCTCGCCGGACACGTACGTGAAAGTGATGCCGGGGTTCTGCTCGCTGACGGCGCGAGCCGCGGCGAGGGTGAAGTCGTAGGTGATCCGGGTGTATTCGGCCTCGGAGCGGCCCGCGGCGGAGGTGCCGAGACAGTAGAAGCAGGCGTCCAGGTTGCTGAGGTGCGGGGCGAGGTCGGACAGGTCGGTGAAGTCCTGGTGGACGACCTCGCGGAGCTTGGGATGGCTGACGCCGAGCGGACTACGGCTCACCACCACGACGCCGGTGACCGAGGGGTCCAGGAGGCAGGCACGCAGGACGCCGTGCCCGACCATGCCGGACGCGCCGAAGATGACGATGTTCAAGTGGGTCTCCGGGGAGGGGAGTCGGGGCATCGAGGTGTCAGTCGCGCAGGATCGCAGTGGCGGTGGCGACGACGGTGGCGCGGCGGCGTTCGCGGTCGGACTCCGAGCCCGGCGCGGGGATGAGAGGTGTGTTGCTCAGCGACAGCAGGATCATGAGGTCGAGTAGTTCCTCGGCGGGCAGCGTCGTGGGCAGCCGTCCGTCCTGCTGGGCCTGAGCGATCTTCGCGCGCTTGGCCAGGTGGCTGTCGATGACCGCCTGGGGCAGGGTGTGCTCGCTCCGTTCGAGCTGGCGCCAGGCGGCCAGCCGTACGACCTTGGGGCGCGCCTCGTAGTAGTCGTACAGGTGCCCCACGTAACCGGGCAGATCGGACGGATCCAGCGGGACGGCGTCGACGATCTCGGTGACCAGCCGGCTGTAGACGGTGTCGAACAGGTCGACCTTGCTGCCGAAGTAACGGTACAGCAGGGCGTTGTTGACCCCGGCGTTCTTCGTGATGCGGTCGACCCGCGCGCCGGCGATGCCGTACTGGGCGAACTCCTCGGTGGCGGCGTCGAGGATCTTGCGCCGGGTGTCGTCTGCGTTGCGGGCCATGCCTGGACTCTAAGTAAGTAGGTGCCCACTTGCAAAGCCGGGTGGCCCGTCCTACGGTCGATATGTAGGTAACCACCTACTTTCTTCGTCAGGAGATCCCTCATGCCTGCATCCCAGACCTCCCGCACCTTCGGAGCGAGCACCACGGCAGCCGAGGTCATCGACGGCGTCGACCTGCACGGCCGCCGGGCCGTGGTGACCGGAGCCAGTTCCGGCATCGGCGTCGAGACGGCCCGGGCCCTCGCCGCCGCGGGCGCCGACGTGACGCTGGCCGTGCGCAACACCGAAACGGGCGCCCGTGTCGTGGCGAAGCTGGAGGCCGAACTGTCACCCTCGGCCGGGAAGCTGACCGTCGGACGGCTCGATCTGGCCGACCGATCGACCGTCGGCCAGTTCGTGGCCGGCTGGCAGGGCCCGCTGCACATCCTGGTCAACAACGCCGGGCTGATGGCTCCGCCCGAGCTCACCCGCACGCCCGACGGTCACGAGCTGCAGTTCGCCGTCAACCACCTGGGCCACTTCGCCCTCGCCACCGGCCTGCGCCGGGCACTCGCGTCGGCTGACGGGGCGAGGGTCGTCTCGGTGAGCTCCATCGGGCACCTCTTCTCCCCGGTCGTCTTCGACGACATCGACTACCGCTTCCGGCCCTACGACCCGTGGACCTCGTACGGCCAGTCAAAGACCGCCAACGCCCTGTTCGCCGTCGGTGCCGCCGAGCGCTGGGCCGACGACGGCATCACCGCGAACGCCGTGATGCCGGGCAACGTCGGCGAGACGAACCTGTCCCGGACCACGGACATGGAGCAGGTGGGCGCCATGCTCGCCGCGGGGGCGTTCGCCCTGCCGCCCGGGAAGACGGTCGCGCAGGGCGCCGCGACCTCGGTACTGCTGGCCGCCTCGCCGACGGTCCAGGGCGTCACGGGCCGCTACTTCGAGGACTGCGCCGAGGCCCAGCCGGTCGCCGAGCGGGGCACCGCGGTCGCCGGCGTGGCCCCGTACGCCCTGAACGCGGACAACGCGGCACGGCTGTGGGCCCTGTCCGAGGAACTCGTGGGATAGCCCCTGCGCCGCGTGTACGACGGCGTGACGCCGGCGAGGTGGCACAGCGTGCGGGTCGCCTGCGGAGGCCCCGTCCGTATGCCCAGGGTCGGCGGTTCGGCTGGTCCCGAGGGTGAGCCGTACTGCCTCGCTGTCGGACGGCGCTGTGTGCGCCTGCGTGTGCTGCCGGCGGGTACTCGCTCCGCGTGGGCGTCCGGCGTACGACGAAATCCTCGTCCTCCCGGGCTGCGCCCGATCGCCGATCGTGCTGCGGTTCAGCGATTACGGACGTGCCGGGAACAGCCGACCCGCTTGGCGCGGTTGCACCGACGGAGGGGCCGGCGCCGCATGGGCGGAGTGACGGAGACCGCGAGGTCGTCGGACCCGCCAGGATCCGGCCCCAGGATCGCGGTACGCCTGCCGCGCACCCGGACTCAGACGTTTTTCCGCAGGAGGAACCGTTTTATGACCACCGACCGGCCCTTGACGCTCATGGCAGTGCACGCCCACCCCGACGACGAGGCCACCGGAACCGGAGGGGTCCTCGCGCAGTATGCGGCGGAAGGCATCCGCACGGTTCTCGTGACGTGTACCGACGGCCGTTGCGGTGACGGTCCGGGGGGTGTGAAGCCGGGGGAACCCGGACACGATCCGGCGGCGGTCGCCACGATGCGCCGGAAGGAACTTGAAGCGAGCTGCGACGTTCTGAAGATCAGCGATCTGGAGACGCTGGACTACGCCGACTCCGGGATGATGGGCTGGGCGAGCAACGACGCCCCCGGTTCCTTCTGGCAGACCCCTGTCCAGGAAGGCGCGGCCCGGCTCGCGGAGCTCATGCGGCACTACCGGCCAGATGTGGTCGTCACCTATGACGAGAACGGTTTCTACGGGCATCCCGACCACATCCAGGCCCACCGCATCACCATGGCGGCGCTGGAGATGACCGAGCTGACGCCGAAGGTGTACTGGACCACGATGCCCCGCTCGATGATGCAGCGGTTCGGCGAGATCATGCGCGAGTTCCACGAGGACATGCCGGAGCCGGATCCCGCCGAGGCCGCCGAGATGGCCAAGATCGGCCTGCCCGACGACGAGATCACCACGTGGGTGGACGCCACCGCGTTCAGCGGGCAGAAGTTCGACTCGCTGGCCGCACACGCCAGTCAGGGCGAGAACATCTTCTTCCTCAAGATGGGCAAGGAGCGGTTCGGCGAGCTGATGGGCATGGAGACCTTCGTACGAGTCCAGGACGCCACCGGCGCGGCCGTGCCCGAGAACGATCTCTTCGCCGGACTGCGTTGATCCGCCCGGGCGGCGAGCGCATCGACCGCACGGCTTGAGCCGGAAGCGGAGGCGGGAGCGGAGGTGGAAGCGGAAGGGTTGGGCGACCGGCTGCCCGATGCCCTCGCCCGCCACCCGACCGTCCAATCTGCTCGCCCCCCGCCCGCCCGTCCGCCGCGCCGCAGCCCGACCGCCCCGACTCCCAGACTTTCCTGGTCTTCGGGGCGGCCGGGTGGTCTTCGGGGCGGCCGGGCGGCACCTGTGCGGCCGCGGCCCGTGGCCCGCGGGCTCACGCGAGGGCGGCGGCCAGCAGGGTGAAGGCGGCGATGATGACGGCGACGCGGACGTAGTGGAAGCGGTCCCAGCGGTTCATCTGCTGCTTCCAGTCCTCGGGCAGGCCGTCGGCGGTCCATGCCTTGACCCGGTTGTTGATCGGGACGAGCAGCAGGATCGACATGACCACGCTGAGGACCAGCAGTGCGGCGGCGGTGACGACCAGGCCGGAGCCGTGGTGGTGCCGTGCGGCGACGGCCCAGATCACGCTGAGGACGAGCGAGCCGATGTACCAGAACGGCATCACGGCGCCGAGCAGCCGTGCTCCGTGGGTGCGGCCGCGCAGGCCGTTGTCGCCCGGAAGGCCGTTGAGGATCGGGTTGACGAAGAAGGCGACGGAGAACTCCACCCCCACCATCACGCCGACGACCACGGTGGTGAAGACCTCGAGTGCGTTGAGCATGATGACGGCCCTTCCTGGAATCTAGCGTTGCTAGCTGATGAGGCAACGCTAGTCCTACTGCCGCTCGATTGTCTAGCAGTGCTAGGATCGAATCATGTCGGTACAGGAACGCAAGGAGCGTGAGCGGGCGGGCCGCGAGCGCCTCATCGTGGCGACGGCCCGCGAACTCGCGGAGCAGCAGGGCTGGGACGCGGTCACCACGCGTCGGCTCGCCGAGCGCATCGAGTACAGCCAGCCCGTTCTCTACAGTCATTTCCGCGGCAAGCGCGAGATCATCGGCGCCGTCGCCCTGGAGGGCGCGGCGGAGATGGCCGCGGCGCTGCGGGCCGCGGCCCGTGCCGCGGACGGCCCGCGCGCTCGCGTCACCGCCCTGGCCCTCGCCTATCTCGACTTCGCCGAACACAACCCGGCGGTCTACGACGCCATCTTCCAGCTCGACGGCGGCCTGGCGTTCGCGCACGAGGACACCCCGGAACCGCTGAAGGACGCCTTCGCCGCCCTGTTGGAGAGCCTTGGTGAGGTCGCCGGGGACGGCGTCCATCCGGCGCTGTTCACCGAGGTGTTCTGGGCGGCCCTGCACGGGCTGGCGACCTTGACCCGCGCGGGGCGGCTGCCGCCGGGCGACGCCGAACGGAGGGTGGCGCTGCTGGTGGACCGGCTCGCCAAGGTCTGAGGTCCGTCGGTGCGCGGCCGGACCGGAACGGAGAAGCCCCCGCCCGTCGGGCAGGGGCTTCCAAAGCCCTTTCTCGGGCTTCTCTCCCGAGCCTGGCTCTCGGGCCTCGCTGTCGGGTCCTTTCTCGGGCCCTTCTTACCGCCTTCGAGAGGCCCTCTCTGGGGCACGCCCCTGGCCGCGACGATGGTGCGAGTGTGCCAGGGGGAGTCGCGAGCGTGCCGGGGGAGTGGGGTGGCAGTCGCCCGCGGACCGGGTCAGTGCCAGTTGCTGATCCGCACATCGTGCGGGTGCGGTGCGCCGGCGCCCGTCTCCGCGAAGGATTTCAGGCTCATCAGGAACAGTGCCCACTTGGTGGTGCAGTGGTTCATGAACTCCACCTGCTCGCGCCAGCCTTCGTGCGCGAACAGGATGATCGTCCACTCGCCTTCCTGCTTGAGGTCGAAGGTCACCGTGGTGCCGATCCATTCCTCGGGACCGTCGACGACCTCCCACCGCACCAGGGTGCCCGGCTGCAGTTCGAGGACCTTCATGTCGAAGCCGCCGACGTCGCCGAAGCGGAACTGCAGTACGTCGTCGCCGCTGCCCTTGGTGTCGGTCGTCCACCACGCGGCCAGACCGTCGACCGTGGTGAGTGCCTGATAGACCGTGTCTCGGGCCGCCGTGGTACCGACCCGGTGCAGGATGTCAGCCATCTCGATCTCCTCGCTTCTTCGCGTTCTCGGCTCGTTGCTTCTTCTCGTTACGTCTTCTCGTTCTTGGCTCGCTGGATCGCCTCGGCGATGTTCTTGATGCGGTTCAGTCGGGCGTCCCACAGCGCCCCCACCGACTGCAACTGGGCCACGGCGCGGGCCAGTTGGGCCTCGTCGACGTAGTAGCGCCGCTCCCGGCCGGCTGGCGTGGAACGGACGAGTCCCGCCCGGTCGAGCACCGTCAGGTGCTTCGTCACGGCCTGCCGGGTGACGGGCAGACGGGCGCTGAGGGTCGTCGCGGTGCCCTGGCCTTCGGCCAGCAGCAGGTCGATCATGCGGCGGCGGGTCGGGTCGCCGATCGCCGACCACAGACCGTCGTCGACACCGGTGTTCATGGCGTGCCCGCCACCTGCTTGGCGGTCGCCGCCAGGCGGGGCAGGTAGAAGTCCCAGCCCTGCCGGTGGTCGTTGTAGTGCGCCTCGAGCACGGCGGCCTCCCAACCGCGTTCGCGGTACCCGCTCTCGCGGAAGCGGAGCGTGGTCCCCTCGCCCGCCGGGGCGAGTTCGAAGGTCACCAGCAGCGAGTTGTCCGGGGCCGCGGTATCCCCCTCGTCGTAGGTCCACCGGAACGACAGGGTGTGCGGCGGATCGGACTTGACGACCGTGAAGGGGGCGGACGTGCGGGTCCCGCTGCCCTCATCCGTCCAAGTGAGACTGCCCTGCCTGCCGGGGGTCGCCTGGAAGTCGTTCTCCGCGCTCCACCAGTCCCGGATGTGCTCGGGGTCGGTGAGTACGTCGAACACCACCTGGGGCGGGGCGTCGACGTACAACTCGCGCTCGATGCTTCCGTACTCCATGACCGCAGCCACCTTTCGCAACCTTAGGTTGCACATCACGATAGGCGACTCCGGCGCCTATCGCAACCGAAGGTTGCTCATTGGTTCCGGGCCTGGGCCTTCCGGTCAGCGTGAAGCGGCCGCGCGCAACGCCCACTCGTGTGCCGCCGCGGTGCGCAGGGCGGCCTCCAGATGGAAGACCTCGTCCGACAGGTGATCGTCACCGCCGAAGACCTGGTCGGCGACCTCGGTGAGCGTGTCACCGTCGTCGACCGCAGAGGTGAACAGCGCGCTGTACAGGGCGTCGCAGCTCTCGGGTTGGACCTCGGCGACCCTCACTCCGGTCCAGACATCCGCGCACCGAAGCCGCACCAGCGTGATCAGCGACCGCAGAGCGTCCCACTGGCCGTCCGGGTCCGCGGAGGCTTGCGACCGTGCCCGCAGGTCGGCATACAACTCCGGCAGGCCCAGGCCGAGCACGCGCGTACCCGCGTACGTCCACAGCGCCGATCCGGTGCCGGTTCCGCAGGCCTCCCAGCGGGTGTCCCACAACAGGCGGGTGAAAGCGGCGCGCGCAGGGTCGCCGTACAACGAGACCCCCAGGATCAGACCGCCGTTGCAGTCGACCGAGGCGGCGTCCTCACCCCACGCGACGAGCCGCTCCAGCCAGGCCGGGTCCTCGGTCTTCGGGGCGAGGACGGGCAGGAACTCCGGGAACAGCGCGGATCCCTCGTGCTTCTCCAGCGCTTCGGCGATCGGGCCCCGCAGTTCCTCGCACGGCAGGTGCAGCAGGCCGAGGCACGCGTCCTTCGAGACGTCGTACGAGCTGTCGACGTGCTCCCAGAGCAGGGGTGTGGCCGGGGTGTACCCCAGGCGCCCCACGGCGTGGAGTACGCCGGACGGTACGTCCTCGCGCAGTCGGCCCCCCTCGACCGTCGCCTCCAGCAGACGCGCGGCCAGCGGCCGGTCGCCGTGACGGGCGAGAACCGGTATCAGCGCCTCGTGCGCGGCGGGCGCCGAGAGGAACAGCGGCAGCAGCGCCTCCGCATCGGTCGGCCCCCCGTGCCGGAGCACGGCCTCGGCGGCCAGGGACTCCCACTGCCGCGCCGCCTCCGGGGCGTCACCGTCGGCGCATCGGTCGAGTATGGCCTGCGTGGCCGGGGACAGCGTCAACGTGGCAACCGCCTTCGTATGGACAACATCGCCGCACATCATGGCGGAGGCCGCTCACGCGGTGCCACGCGGTTTCCGCCTCCTGCCAACTCCGTTGTCCTGAAAGCCTGTTGTCTGGCTCCTGGGCGAGTCGTCGTGCTCGACGGAGGGGAGTACCGGTCACGGGCCGACCGGGAGCAGGAGCCCGCCGGTGAGCCGGAGCAGTTCATCGACGGTCGTGGGGAACACGGTGCGAGGAGTTCCGGCCGCGGCCCAGAGTTGCGGGTAGTCGGTCAGGGCCGCATCGACAACGGTAGGGAGCACCCCGGGGTGGCCGACCGGAGCCACTCCGCCGATGGCCTGTCCGGTGGCCTGTCGTACCTGGTCCGGGGTGGCGCGTCGGAGCGGACCGCGGTTCCAGCGGGTGGCCAGTGCCGCGGTGTCCACCTTGTGGCGGCCGCTGGTCAGAACCAGGACCGGTTCGTCGTCGGAGATGAAGACGAGGCTGTTGGCGATCGCGCCCACGTCGCAGTTCAGTGCGGCAGCGGCTTCGGCGGCCGTGCGCGTCGAATCCGTCAGTTCGCGCACCTGGCCTGTCACGCCGGCCGCGGTGAGGATGCGTGCCACCTCCCTGCTGCGGGCGGGCAGGGACGTGTCTTCCCGGGACTCCATGCGATTCTTCCTCACATCAAAGGGGCGTTCCGTATACGGAACGTTCTGTATGTGGAACGATAGATCTCGCAAGCCATCGGAATCAACCGGCTCTCGCGCAACGGACAGGGACACCATGGATCTGGCAGCCGACGTCGGTCTGCGCCTGAAGAGGCTGCGTGAGGAGCAGCGGGTGTCGCTGTCCGAGCTGGCGCGCAGGTCCAGGATCGGCAAAGCGACGCTTTCCGAACTGGAGAGCGGACGCCGCAATCCCACCCTGGAAACGCTCTACGCCCTCACCACCGCACTCAAGGTGCCGCTGAGCAGCGTTCTGCACGATCTCGAGTCTCCCGCCACGATCTCCGGGGACGCCGTCGATGCCGTACTGCTCGAGAGGTACGAGACCGACGCCGCCGTCACGGAGACCTACCGGATCCGCATCCGCTCCGAAGCGACGCAGGATTCCGCGGCCCACGCCCCGGGCGCCACGGAGCACATCATCGTTCTCACCGGCACCGCCCTCGTCGGTGACGCCGCGGATCCCCTCCTGGTCGGCCCCGGGATGCACGGGACTTGGGCCGCCGACGTCCCGCACCTCTACCGGGCGCCCACCGGTGACGTGGAGGCCGTGCTGCTCGTACGCCACCCGCGATGACCACCCGCCATCGGTGCCATCGTCGGGCAGACATGACGTGACGCGCGCCACAGGAACTTAGGGCGGGGCACGGAGAGTACCGAGTGTGAGTCAAAACGAACCAGCGGAATCCATGCGTGCGCGCATACGGGCGGGGGACCGGGCGGCATTCGCCGAGCTCTACGACCAGTACGCGCGGGCGGTCTACAACCATGCCCTGCGGCTGACCGGCAACTGGTCACAGGCCGAGGAGGTCATGTCCGAGACGTTCCTCGCCGCCTGGCGCGGCCGGGAGCGGGTCGAGCCGGAGGGCGGAGTGCTGGGGCCCTGGCTGCTCGGCATCGCCACGCACAAGGCGCGCAACGCCAACCGGAGCCTGCGCCGGCGGCTCGCCTTCCTCGCGCGCAGCCCGCAACCGCGTCCTGTCGAGGACTTCGCGGAGGAGACCGCGGGGCGGATCGACGACGCCCGCCGCCTCGCGCTGGTGCATCAGGCGCTGGGCCGGCTGCGCCGCCAGGAGCGTGAGGTGTTCGCGCTGTGCGTGTCGGCCGGACTCGACTACCGGCAGGCCGCGGAGACGCTCGGGGTCCCCGTCGGCACCGTACGGTCGCGGCTCTCGCGTGCCCGGGCCCGGCTCGCCCGGCTCAGCTCCGAACAGGCCGGCGCGAGGACGGAACCTCCCGGCCCCCGAGGAGAGGTGGAGAGTGAGGCCGCGTTCGCGGCCCTGTTCCTGAAGGAGGAGACCCGATGAACGCCGACCGCCGATCGACCGAGGACGCGCTGGAGTTGCTGTCCGCTCCGGCCGAATGGGACCTCCCGCCGGAGCGACACCTCCACCACAAGGACGTCCTGATGCAGCAGATCGACCACGACCTCGGCCATGCTCCCGCCCCAGTCCGAGTCCAGGGACCGCGCCACAGGCTGACGCGGCGTCCGGCCATCCTGGTGCCCCTCGCCTCCATGGCGCTGGCCGCAGCACTGGCCGTCACCCTCACCGTCACCGGCCACGACCCCGCGCCGACGGACCGGGCGGCCGCCGGCGGCACCCGCGCCCAGAGCGCCTCCGTCACCCTGAACCGGATCGCCGTCGCCGCCATGGCCAGTGACGTCACGCCGGTCAGGGACGACCAGTTCGTGTACGTCAGGAGCCTGACGGTGTCGAACAAGGGGACGTTCGAAGGGCCGGTGGAACTCGGCGCCCCGCACACGGTGGAGACGTGGACCTCGCAGGACCCGAGGCCCCTCAAGACCCTCGGCTGGATGCGCGAGTCCGGCAAGGACGCCGTGATGCCCGACGAGACGATCCCCATCGAGTCCACCGACGCGGTCCCGGCAGGCATCGACCACCCCACGTACACCTGGCTGGCCTCACTGCCGACCGATCCCGACGCCCTGCTCACCCGGCTGCGCCATGACGTCCGCGTGTTCGACGGGGAGTCCAGGGAACAGGCCGTCTTCTCCCTGATCGGCGACCTGCTGAGCGAGACGCTCATGCCACCGCGGAACACGGCCGCCCTGTACAAGGCGGCCGCGAAGATACCGGGCGTCAAGGAGATCCCGGACGCCGTCGACGTGGCCGGCCGGCACGGGATCGCCATCACACGCGAGGACCCCTCCTCCGCCACACGCGACGAATGGATCTTCGACAAGCACAGCCTGGCATTCCTCGGCGCGCGCGGCTTCATCACCCATGACCGGCAGAAGGGCATCACGTCCGACACCCTGATGGGCAGCACGGCCGTACTGCAGCGCGCCGTGGTCGACCGGCCCGGCGAGACGGCCGCTTCGGGAGCCGAGAGCTGAGCCGCAGGGGGTGACCCGCGGGGGCTGGGCCGGCCCAGCCGGTCCACCCCGATCCATCCGGGTCCGCCCCCTGCCTCCGACATCGCGCGAGGCGCCCGGTCTTCGGGCCGGGGCGAATCCCCTCCATGGCCTGCGCCGACGTCAGCGGTGGACTTCGGGAACGGTGGGATGATCGTGTCCTGTCCAGTCCGGTACGCGGGGCGATGCCCCGTGTACCGGATCGCCGGATGACCGACGAGGAAGACGAAGGATCGATGACGCTGAACGTGGGCCGACGGGTGCGGCTGGCGACGGATCTCCGGCTGGCCGGGTCCGTGACCCCGGCCGGGGAGGAGCCCCCGGAGGAGACGGGCGCCTTCGCCGCCTCCCTGGCCCTGGCCGCGGGCATCGCGGGAACCGTCGAGCGTGTGGACGAGCACCATCGCCAGGAGAGCCACGAGGTCCGCGAGTACCAGCGCCTCAAGTCGCTCCTCGACGACTTCGGCCACCAGATGCCGCCGGCGAGCAGAACGCAACTGGAGGAGCAGGTGGGGGCCTTGGAAGAGCAGTGGGCCGCCTACCAACGGCAGAAGCTCCGCGTCACGGTCCGCGTCCGCCTCGACAACGGATTCGTCCTCGACGACGCCCCCGAGGAGTTTTTCACCTCGGCCTGACCGGCCGGAGGCGCCCGCTTCCCAGGTGCCGTCCTGTCAGCCGGGCGGGACGCGCCGACTCATTAAGTCCGGCGCGCCGCCCGCGTACTTCCGCTGTCTGCCGCTGGTCTCGCAGATGGCAAGGCGTGACTGCAGTTGGGCCGACACGTGATGGGCCGAGGATCTCGTCGACTGTGGAATGTCCAACCTGGTCGAGTCCTTGATCCGGCTCCACCGATGAGTTCTTGCGGGCTGCCGGGTCTGTACGGACATGACTGCTGAGAACATGCCGCCGGTCGTCTCCCGCCGGGAGTGGCTGGCCGCCGTCGACACCCTGCGTGTCCGGGAGAAGGCGCACACCCGGGAGGGCGACGCGATCGCTGCCACACGGCGGCGGCTGCCCATGACCGAGGTGGACCCCTCGACTCCGCTCGCAGGAAGCAACGGAACCGTCCCCCTGATCGACGTCTTCGAGGGCCGCGCCCAGCTGTTCGTGTCGTATCACATGTGGCACGACGGCCACACCGCCGCAAACCAGTGCGAGGGTTGTACCTTCTTCACCGGCCAGGTCCGCGAACTGGCCTATCTGCATCAGCGTGACGTCACCTTCGCCGTCTTCTGTCAAGGCCCCTACGAGGAATCCGACCGCTACCGCCGCTTCATGGGCTGGAGCATGCCCTGGTACTCCGTCCCCGCCGAGTCACACGAACGGCTCCTCGCCGGCCGCCACTTCGGGATGAAGGCGAGTTACCTCCGCGACGGGGACCGCGTCTACGAGACGTACTGGACCACCGGCCGCGGCGTCGAACCCATGGCCCCGTCCTACGGCATCCTCGACATGACCGTCTACGGACGGCAGGAGAACTGGGAGGACTCCCCGTCGGGCTGGCCGCAGCCGTACGCGACCCTCGGTCAGCAGTTCCGCAAGGACGGACGGCCGACCGCGCAGTGGGCACGGATTGCCGCCGGCTACGACGACGGCCTCGACGGCGAACAGCCCGACACAGGCGCCTCAGGCTGTTGCCCGTGAACCGGTGCCGACGGCCATCGCGGCGGCGTGGTCACATGCCCTGGGAGGACTCCCGCTACCGCCCTCGCGTGTAGCGCGGAGCCGGGCGGGCTACGTCGCGCAGCTACCGGCAGAGCCCCAGCGCAGGAACGTGCTGGATCCCGCATCGTCGACGACCGTGACCGCGTACTGCGCGTACCGCCATTCCTTGCGGGCCCGGGATTCCGCGAGGACCGTCTGGCAGGCCGTGTCGGCTGCGAGCGCGGCCCACCGGTCTCGGGTCGCCTCGTCCCAGGCGGGCTTGTCGGCCCATATGTACATCACGGCCTCGTCGCGGGCGAAGCCGATGGACATGTTGTCGTCGTCGAGCCAGTTGGGATCGCTGATGATGCGGGAGTTGCCCTGCCACTCGGAGATGATGCTGTCGACCGTCTGCCCGGCCACGCGGATCTCCTCCTTGTCCGTGCTGGGGATCCGCGCCTGCTCCAGTCCGGCCTCGGTGGGCTGCCAATCCGCGTCCTGGCCCGCGGCGGAGGGAGCGCTCCGGTTCTGGACCGATGTGTCGCACGAGGTGTTGGTGCGGAAGTCGTCCTCCCACACGATGCCCGGACCTTCCGTACGGGCGGTGTCCACGACGATGTAGTCGTCGTAGGGGAAGTCGGGGTAGGACTTGACGAGGTCCCGCAGGCCCAGGCACACGGTCGAGGCGACTTCCTGCACCGTCACCGGGGTCAACTCCTGGCCGCTCGTCGCGACGTACACCTCCCCCCTTCGTCGGTGGAAGGTGATGGCACGGTCGAAGTGGGGATAGGCGACGGGATCCAGCCAGGCCCCCGTCCCCATCGCCCCGAAGGCGTCGTTCTCGGCAGGAGTCCTGGCCTGCCGCGATTCCCTCCACGCCGTGAGGGAGGCCTCGCCCGGATCGCCTGTTGCCGTAGCGGCGGGGCTGTGGCTTCGGGCCGCGCTCTGTACGCCGTTCGTCGCGTCCGCGGTCGGGCTGGGCAGCGATGAGGGGCCGCCTGCGGAACCCTGCGTCCCGGGGGTGCCGCTTGCCTGGAACGTCTGGAAGAGGAGAGTGCCCGCAAGTGCCCCGCTCAGGGCGGCGGCTCCGACGACAACGGCGATCGTACGGACCCTGCGCCGTCCGGCGGGAGCCCGCCAGGCCGGGTCGTCCAGGGCGGGCATGTCCCACTGGGCTGTCACCAGGTCGTTCACGGCGGTCGGGACGTTCGTGGCCGGGTGCAGGGCCCGGGTCGTCTGGGTGGCGAGCAGCGCTGTGCACTCCTCGGCGAGTGCCGCGGCGGAGGGACGGTCGTCGGGTGCTTTGGCCAGTGCCGACGTCACGAGCGCCAAGAGGTCGTCGGGCATGCCGGCGGTGTCGGGCTCGCCGGATATCACGCGGTAGGCGACCGCGTCGGGAGCTCCGGTGCCGAAGGGCAGACGTCCGGTGGCCGCGTAGGCGATCAGGGCTCCCCAGGCGAAGATGTCGCCGGCGGGGCCCGTGATCCCGGTGCGGTAGGCCTCGGGGCTGATCCAGCCGGTGGTGCCGGTCATGACGCCGGTGTGGGTCACCGAGGTGCCGTCCAGGGCATGGGCGATGCCGAAGTCCAGCACGCGGGGTCCGGAGGGGGCGAGGATGACATTGGCCGGCTTGACGTCGCGGTGGGCCACCCCGGCCGCGTGAACGGCTGCCAGCGCGGCCGCGGTTCCGGCCGCGAGGGCGTACAGTTCGGCTCCGCCGAGCGGGCCGTTGACGGTGATGTACTGGCCGAGGGTGGGGCCCGGGATGTACTCGGTGGCAAGCCACGGGGCGGCGGCATCGGTGTCCGCCGCGAGCAGCGGCACCAGACAGGGACCGGCGACCCGCCGGGTCACCTCGACCTCCCGCCGGAACCGGGCGCGGAACTCGTCGTCGTCGGCCTGTGCGGGATGGATGAGCTTGACAGCCACCCGGAGTCCTTGGGGATCCAGGGCCGCGTGGACCGTGCCCATGCCCCCCGAGCCGAGTCGCCCGATGATCCGGTAAGGGCCGATACGGGCCGGGTCACCTGGCCGTGCGGGGTGGACACGCGTGGGCAACGAGGACTCCCGGAAACAAGTTGGAACAGACCGTGCTGGCAGGTCCGTAACCTTCCCATGCCGCGATTCCGGGCGACAGCCCTGTCTCGTGTCAGGAAAAACCGGCGCGCCGACTGCCCGGGCCCGCGCAAACCCTGCCTTCACCCGGCAGGGTCGATCACCACGCCCTAATCGTCGCCGGGCGACGGCGGTCTCGCGAGCGTGGTGGTGATTTAACATGATCGGGAGGTATGTGCGTATGAGTGCCGGGGGGTACGGCGTGGCCGTCTACGAACTCGAGAACCGCCTGGTCGTCGGTATCGCCTCCAGCGCCCTGTTCGACCTGGCGGAGTCGGACGCCGTCTTCCGTGAACAGGGAGAGGAGGCCTTCCGCGCCTACCAGGAGGAGCACCTGGACGAGACGCTGGACAAAGGGGTGGCCTTCCCCTTCATCCGCAGGCTGCTGTCCCTGAACGACCTCTCGCCCGATGACCCTCTGGTCGAGGTCATCATCCTGTCCCGCAACGATCCCGACACCGGATTGCGGGTCATGCGGTCCATCCAGTCCCACGAACTGTCCATCAGCCGGGCCATCTTCATGCAGGGCCGGTCGCCCTACCACTTCATGCCCGCCCTGAACATGTCCCTGTTCCTGTCAGCGAACGAGGACGACGTCCGCGAGGCCGTCGCGCTCGGGCTGCCCGCCGGCCGCGTGCTCGGCCCGGCCGTGGCCGACGAGGGCGATGACCAGGATCTGCGGATCGCCTTCGACTTCGACGGAGTTCTCGCCGACGACGCCTCCGAGCAGGTCTACCAGGCCCGCGGCATCGACGACTTCCGCTTCCACGAGTCGGCGAACGCCGCCACCCCGCACGACCCGGGTCCCCTGCGCGACTTCCTCGCGGGCGTCAACCGGCTCCAGCGGCGTGAGGAAGAACGACGGGCGCAGGACGCCGACTACAAGATCCGCGTCCACGTCTCCCTAGTCACCGCCCGTAGCGCACCAACTCACGAACGCCCGGTGCGCAGCCTGAAGGACTGGGGCGTGGCCGTCAACGACGCCTTCTTCCTCGGCGGCATAGACAAGAGCACGATCATGGAGGTCCTCAAGCCTCACATCTTCTTCGACGACCAGGTCGGCCACCTGACCGGCACCTCCCGCAGCACGCCCAGCGTCCACATCCCCTTCGGGAAGCTGAACGAACCGGACCACCCGGAGAGCGGCCAAGCGCGGCGATGAAGCAAGCGCGGCGTCTCGACGTCGACGCGGGGGAGTGGCACGGCGGCCCGGGAGGCGTGCCCTACCCCCGGCGACAGAGGGAAGCCGACACGGGAGTCTCAGTCACCCAGGCCGGCATGGCCGGTGTTCGGCTTCAGTGACGTGATCAAGAGCGAAAGGACGCCTGTAACGGCCAGGCTCCCTATCACGACCAGGCCCACGCCGACGGCGAAGAGCCCGCTGCTGTCGTCCGACCAGTCGAGCCAGGCCGCGACGGCCAGTCCGGCGGTGGTGCCGACCACCGCGGCCGACACGTACGCGCGGGAAGCGGCCCAGTACACGGGCACCAGGAGGGTCAGCACCAGCCCGATGACCTGCCAGGCCTCGTAGGGGCCGGTCGTCGAGCCGTCGGCGTGCACGTCGCGCTGCTGGTCCCAGCCCAGCCAGCCGGCCCATGCCGCCGTCGCCAGCCCGGCCAGCACGAGCGCCGCCAGGGTCCCGGGGATACGATTCCGCGCTCCTCTGTTCATGGCCCCAGCCTTGTCGATCCACCTGAACACGCATCAGGGTCCGGATACTCATCTCCACCCGAGTAGAAACGCCGACCGGTACTTACGAGGAGCGCGGGGTCACAGGGCTGACGGACCCGGCGCCTCGGCGGCGGGCCCCTCGACGAGATCCGGCAGCAGCCCGCGCAGCGCCTCGCGCTGGGCGGGCCCCATGAAGCGACCGAGCGCGTCGGTGACCGTCTCGGCGAGCGAACCGGAAGCTTCCTGCAGGAGGCTGCGCGCCTGCTCGGTGAGCGCGACCTGGACCCCGCGCTTGTCGCCGCACACCGACTGACGGGTGACCAGGCCGGAATGCTGGAGACAGGCGATCTGGTACGTGAGCCGGGTCTTGGGCCGGCCCAGGAGCTCCGCGACCTGGGTCATGCGCAGACCCTCCTCGGGCTGCGCGGCGAGCAGGCACAGGATCAGGAACTCGTCGTGAGAGACGCCGAGCCTCTCCTTCACGACGGCACGCAGCCGCTGCTCCACGGCGCCCGTGGCCGCCAGCAGCAGCATCCAGGCGTGCAGCTCGGCGGGCAGCAGGCCGCCCCCCTGAGCGGACGGGCAGCCGGGCGGGCCCGCAGGGTCCTTGTCGAGGTCGGCCATGGGATCGAGTGTACCTGTTGTCCAATTTTGAAGGACGAAGGTTGTCCAAATTTGAATGATGGGCTAGCGTCGCTCATACAAATTTGGACAACCCATTCGAGAGGGGCAGTCATGACCGCCGTCGTGAAAACCGGACTCTGGCAGCTCGACACCACCGCCTCCACCGTCGCCATACGCCACAAGACGATGTGGGGCCTGGTCACCGTCAAGGGCACCTTCGGCGTGGTCGGCGGCCAGGGCGAGGTCCGGCCCGACGGGTCCGCCGTCGGCACCCTGACCCTCGACGCCGCGTCGCTGGACACCGCGAGCGCCAAGCGCGACGAACACCTCCGGTCGGCCGACTTCTTCGATGTCGAACACCACCCCGAGATCACCATCGCGGTCCGCAGCGACGAACCCCGCGACGGCGACACGGTGCGGTTCGAGGGGGAGTTGACCGTTCGAGGCATCAGCAGGCCGCAGTCCTTCACCGCCCGCGTGGCCGGGGCGAGCGCCGGCGAGGTCACGCTGGAAACCGAGTTCACCGTGGACCGGGAGTCGTTCGGCATCGGATGGAACCAGTTGGGCATGATGCGGGGCCTGGCCACGGCCACGGCGAGCCTGCGTTTCGTCCGCGTCGACGCCTGATGCTGAACGCCTAATGCTGAACGCGTGACGCGTGACGCGTGACGCGTGACGCGTGACGCTTGACGTGATGCCTGATGGCTGACGGCCCGGCAGGGCTGATTCTCGCGCGCGCACGCTGATCGCGTCGGGTGAGGGCCGCTCAGGCCGAGCCGTGGACCGGGCTTCGGTGTGAACCGGATGCCGGGCCGAGGGGCAAGGTCGCGTGCACGGTCTTCCCGCCGAGCGCGGGGACTGTCTTGATTTTTCCTCCGAGGCCCTCGATGAGGAGGAGCCCGAAGCCGCCGCGCTCTCCCGGGGTACCGGATCGGTCCAGAAGCATCTCGCCGTGGTCGGCGACGGCGACGTCCAGACGGCCTCCGTGCCAGGTGAGCTGGAGGGTGCAGGGCTCGTGCGTGTGCCGGACGGCGTTGGTGACCAGTTCGGACACGACGAGCACCGCATTGCCCATGCGGGAGGCCGGAACCCCTCGCGCGGCCAGCCATCGGGCGGTGATCTGCCGCGCCACCCGCGGGGTGTGCAGTCCGTAGGGCAGGGCGACGGTCAGCTGATGGCCCGTAACAAGGCTGTGGTTGACGTCGGTTGGGGGTGCCGGAGCCGGCGTGGTGACGGTCATGGCCGGTGCCTCCTCTCTGGAGGGGCGTGTTGTGGCTCTGTCGGTGATCCGGAGCCGTGGCCCTCCTGGATGGCGAGAAAAACGTGTGAAAAGTAAACATTGCTGTCTAAATCATCTTTCTTCCTCCTCAAGTCATCCGGCGGTGCTGTCGCTTCGAATGCCCTGTGACACACGAGGCGATGGATCATCGCCTTTCCTTCGGAGGAGGATTCTCGATGAGAGCACTCACTCACGTTCAGCGCCTGATGGCCGGAGCCGCGGCGACCGGTCTGCTGGCGGGCGGTGCGGCACTGGGCATGGCGGGAACCGCGTCGGCGGCACCCGTTTCCGCGCCGGCCGTCACGGCCGGACAGCACAGTGATCATGGCGGACACCAGTGGCACAAGGGCCACTGGGAGAAGAAGTGGGTCAAGGGCCACTGGGAGAAGAAGTGGACCAACCACATGTCGTGGCACAACGGCTACCGCGACCACCACGGCACCTGGCACCACAGCTACTGGGACCACGGCTACAAGTGGGTCTACGTTCCCGGCCACTGGGACTGGTTCTGGAGTGATGGCTACTGGGACTGACCTCTGTCCTTGAGCTTCCCCTGTCACCCGCCGGATTTCGCTGACGGCGGGTGACAGGCTTGAGGTCGTCGCCGCCGAACAAGCCGGCCTCGGGCGGACGGGGCTTCTCTCCCGTCTGGACACCACGTTCGACTCCTGACGCGGTGTCGGCCACCGCCCGAACCTCTCCTGGTGTCACGTGGTGATGAGGAGCAGTTCGGCGTTGCGGTCGCCTGGTGTGCCCGCCCACCCCGCGTGGACTCCGCCCGCCATGCCTTCGGCGAGCCCGGGGGCGTTGTACGCGAGTTCCCGGTAGAGGGAGGCCAGACCGGTCGCCGAGAGGTCGGAGAAGTCGGGGGAGGTGCGGTGCGGGGCGGCGGACTCGATGAGCGTGGTGAACAGGGAGACTGTGCCGTCGCCGTTGTCGGTGAGTTCCAGTACGCGTGCGTGGTGCGGGTAGTCCACGTGGGAGGCCGTGTTGACCTCCCAGAAGGAACGGGCAGGCACGGGATGCGCGTGCGGGGTGACGCGGTTGACGTGGCTGTGACCGTTGATCCACGCCAGGACGTTCGGGAAGCGGGAGAGCAGGGCGATGACCTCGGCGCCGTCGTGCCGGGGTTCGTCGCTGCGGGCGGCGTCCGGGCGGCGGGTCATGCTCGGACTGTGGTGGTGGCTGAACACCAGGATGTGGGCGTCGTCGGCACCGGGACGGCGGACGAGGCGACCGTCGGCGTCGTAGGAACGTGAACTGTGTGCGGCCAGGGTCCGCTCCAGCCAGCGCAGTTGCCGGGTGCCGAGCGATCCCTCGTAATGGCCGCTTCGGTACGTGGTGTCGATGCTGATGCCGACGACGTTCTCGGCGATCCGGAACGTGTAGTAGAGGCGGTCGTCGTCCAGATGGTCCGGTGTGAAGCCGTGGCCGAGGGGGCCCGGGCCGGTGTGCGACGGGTCGAGGTGGGCGGTCAGGTAGTCGCGCGGTGTGCACAGCCGACGACGCTCGTCAGGCGTGACCTGCCGTGCGTCCGCCGCGTGCCGGCGCAGGATCGCGGTGAGTACCTCGCTCTTCGGGTCGTCGCCCGACCGCAGCGCCTTCGCGTAGGCCGCGGCGTCCGTGTCGGACACCGAGAGCAGCTTGCGGGAGCCGGTCGCGATGTCTCCGAGTGCCGGTGAGAGGCATCCGCCGGGCAGCGCGTCGTGATTGCCGGCCGTCGAGTACCAGGGGATACGCAGCCCGGGGCTGGTCACCGGCCGGGTCGCCGCGGTGAGGAAGCCGGGGATCGACGGCAGTCCGCGCCGCTTGTCCAGGTCACGCAGCGAGGCGTCCTCCGGGTGCCAGTAGAGGGGCAGGCCGGAGTTCTGGACGCCTTCGTACGCTGTCGGGTCACCGGTCGTGGGCGTGATCCGGCCGCCGTTCATCAGCGTGAGGAACCACTCCAGCTCGATCGCCGCGTTGTTGTCGAGGTTGTCCCCGGTCGTCATCACGAACGCGGGCGGCAGTCCGGAGTGAGGGCCCGCGTGCAGAGCGTTCACCTGCCGTACGAGCGCCACCGCGCCCGCCGACGTCAGCGCCTCCTGCGCGCGCCAGGCGCTGTCGGACCTCGCCCGCAGGAACTCGGTCCGCAGCGGGTTCTGCACGTCGGTGAGGTGCAGGTCGGTGAACTGGACGAAGCAGGCCAGCGGAGTACGCCGGTCGGCCCGCCCGGGACGGGCGGGGGTCAGTTCCTCGCGTACGACGAGCGGCCAGCCGGGGCCGGACACCAGCCGCCGGTAGCCGCCCGTGCGGGCAGGTCCGGCGAGGCGAGCCGTCGTCTCCAGCGTGGTGAACGCGGCGGGCTGCGGAGCCGGCGTCGGCAGGGCGGCATGGGCGGGCCGAGGAGCGGACGGCTGGACCCGCTGCCGGGGCAGCACGACACCCGCCACCGCGGCCGCGCCCACCGCGAGAGCGGCGCCCGACCCCAGAAGCAGACGGCGGCGGTCGATCGTGGACGCGGGTTCGGTTCCGGCCATGGGAAGCCCTCCGGAGTCGCCGAGTGACACTGAACGGAACCACTCATTCAGGTCCTGCGAGCCCGGCGCATGGCGCGACCGTGAACGGTACGTGATGGCTGGACGAAGCCGACGCCTTGGGCGATGACGGCGGTGACGCGCTCGTTATCGTGCGGGCAGGTCGGGCGAGCCGAACACAGTGGTCCACCGGCGGGCGAGGACCGCGTTCTCCTGGGGTGTCAGGAACTCGGGCGCTCCGAGTGCCAGCGCGGCCGCGTACGCCGCGCCGAAGGCCCGCAGCCAGGCCGGGTCGCTGAGCACCTCGACGTCGTCTTCCTCGTCCCGGCCGAACAAGTGCGGGCCCACCCGGTGAGCGGCCTCCATGACTGCGTCGTCGAGAGCCGTGAGGGCACATCCGACCGGAGAGCCGGTGCGGCTGTCCCGCGACCAGCGAGCCCACAGCGTTCGTGTCAGAGGCCCCTCGTCTTCGTCCGGCAGCGCGGCAAGGGCATCGGCCTGGGCGGCGGTCAGCGCCCGCGTCCGGGTGATCACCCATTCCACGACGTCCCCGTGAGGACCGGCGACCAGCCATGCGGGCACCTGCTCCACCACCGTGAAGGCCCGGCAGCGCACCCACCTGTGGAGCGGTGTCGGCCGCACCGGTTCGAGATCGGCCACGCGCCACAGGCTGGACGGCCACACCAGGACATCAGTGGCGATCTCGTCCACCACCAGCCCGTCGCCGCCGACCGACTGCCGGTCCACCCGTCGCCCCGTACGGCGCGCACGAGCAGCCGACAGTTTGTCGGGAGCGAAAGCTACGCGCGCCCCGGGAGCCGGCTCCGGCTCACCGTAGAAGGACTCGGCGTCGTACAAGGCGAAGAACGGCACGCGGCCACAGTAGGCACCCCGACACAGCGGCCGCCTCCGATTTACCAAGCGCCGAGCCGGAGCCGCCGGGCATGCTCCGCCCCGGACCAGGATCGCGCTCCTGCACCGGTACCGCTAAGGGCCGAAGGAAGCGGCGTTGCGTCGCGTCTCCGTGAGGTGCACGTCGATGCACCGCGTGAGAGCGAGCGCGTCCTGCGGCTCATCGGCCTGGAACGTGAGGCGGCGCAGCAGGCTGACCTCGTCGAGCGCTACGCCCTCGCGGGCCAGGACGAAGAGGAGGGCGAGGAAGGCGGACCGGGCGTTGCCGTCGTCGAAGGGATGGAAGAAGCACACGTCGAGATAGGCGCGTGCGGCCCGGGCGGTGAGGGGGATGGGCCGCTCGGCGGTGTGCGCGCTCTCGGCCAGACACGCGTCGAGGCGGGCTCGGGTGTCCGGGCCGATGCCGTACCGTTCCCGGCCCCTCTTGGCGAAGGCGGGCAGGTCGCGGAACGCCGGCGGCTGACGTGTGCCCAGGACGTGCTGCTGCCAGTGGCGGAGCCGCTCGAAGTCGAGGCCGGCGCCGCGCACCGCGTCGGCCCGCACCAGTTCCAGGGCGGTCAGCAGGCCTTGTGCGCGGGCGGGATCCAAGGCGCCGTCGAAGGCGCGTATGTCCTCCGCCGCGCCGTCGCGCGGCGGGACCACCGGTTCCTCCCGGCCGTCTTCGGGAACCTCCGGCCAGGGAACGCTCTCGCGCACCGTGAGCCAGCGCTCGAGGTGGTCCGGCGCCTGCCCGGTGGATCCTGCGGCGTCGTCCGGCCGCACCGACAGCGCGAGGCGCTCCGCGACATCCTCGACCAGCTCCGGGTCAGGGCCCGTCCAGCTCGCGAACCGTCCGCCGATCGCCTCGTCGACCAGATCCTGTGCCGGGCCGGGAGCGACACCCCACCGGCTGAGGAACCAGGTGAGCACTTGACCGCAGTGTCCGTGCCAGCCGCTGCCGCAGCCGGTCCGGTCGGTCACCTGCAGGATCAGGTTCCGGGCGGCACGTTCCCACAAGATCCGCTGATCCTCGACCTCGGCCAGGTCCAACGGGTACGCGTCGAACCACCCGGCGAGGCTCTCCAGCCACTCGCGCCACTCGCACAGCGCGGCGACGACACGGGCGACCGTCTCCTCGGGTGTGGTGATCGAGTCCCTCGGGCAGCACCAGTTCCCGATCGGTCCTCCGTCGAAGTCGCCTTCGTCGTGCGCCCAGCGCCAGCCCGCGGTCCAGCGGCCGTAGTGTTCGGCGAGGGCGTGTGACATGGCGTCTGCCCAGGGCCCTCCCTCGTCCGAGCTCCAGGCATGCATCGCCGGATCGCCCAAAGGGATGTCGGGACGGCTGGGTACCCTCCGCGCAGGTCCGAGGGCCCGCACCACGTGCGGCGCCGCCTCCCTGTCGAAGGGATGGCGAACGGGATCCACATCGCCCCAGGTCAGAAGACGGGGGGCCGGCTCGACAATCACCGGGCAAGCCTGTCACGTCCACCCGGCTGTGGTTCAAGGGGATGACCGGGGCGGTTGACCGCTCGGTCGACGGTGGCGCGTTTCCTACGAATCGGTTTCGATTCCGGCCGGTGATGGGGCACTGTACGCAGTCGGGCAATCATGTGAACATGCGCCGGCCGCTCCACCCCCGTACCCCCGAGTGGTTCACGGCCGACGATTCGACCCTGAACGTCGCGCTCGTGTACCCGATGCAAGGTCCTGCCGGCATCTTCGGTCCTGCCTGCGAGGCGTGCGCGCGGCTGGCCGCCGAAGAGATCAACGAGGGCGGCGGCGTGCTCGGCAGGGAGCTCCGGCTGCTGGAGGTCGACGGCGGAGCCGAACCGGAGAAGGTCGCCGAGGAGGTCGAGGCCCTGGTGGCGACCGGCGCGGTCCACGGGGTGACCGGCTGGCACATCTCCTCGGTCCGGCAGGCGCTCGCGCCACGCATCGCGCACCGGGTGCCCTATGTGTACACCGCCCTCTACGAAGGCGGGGAGCGCACGGACGGTGTCTTCATGACCAGCGAGACGCCGGACTGGCAACTGCAGCCCGCCATGCGGCTGCTCGCCGAGACGCGGCGGTTACGCAGGTGGTTCGTCGTCGGCAACAACTACGTCTGGCCCCGGCGCACCGCCCGCGCCGCCCGCCGCTACGCCCGGGCGCTGCGGGGTGGACGGGTCTGCGGCGAGGCGTATCTCCCGCTGGGCACCGAGGACTTCACCGATGTGCTGCGGCGCATCGAGCACACGGATGCGGACGGTGTGCTGATGCTGCTCGTCGGCAGCGACGCGGTCCGCTTCAACCGGGCCTTCGCCGCCTCGGGCCTCGACCAGCGGTGTCTGCGGCTGAGCACGCTGATGGACGAGAACATGCTGATGGCCAGTGGCCCGGAGGCGACCGGCGACCTGTTCAGCACGGCCGGTTACTTCGCCTCGCTGGCCAATCAGGACACCTTGGACTTCCACGGTCGGTACGCCGCCCGCTTCGGCTTCGAGGCACCGGCCCCCGGCAGTCTCGGCGAGTCGTGCTACGAGGGGGTGCTGCTGCTCGCCTCGCTCGTCGAGCGGGCTCGCACCCTGGACGTCTCGGCGATCTCGGCCGCCGCCGAGACCGTCTCCTACGAGGGTCCGCGCGGCCTGCTCCACCTTCATGACCGGCACGTACGCCAGCGCATCTACCTGGCGGAGGCGGCCGGCCCCGACTTCAACGTGCTGGCCCAACTGCCTTCCCCGTACGATCTGTCGTGACGCGTGCCGGGTCGGCGGTGAGCCGTCCTTCCAGGGCCTCGGCAAGCCGTGCGAGCAGGTCGTCCAGCTCCTCGCCCGCGAGCAGAGGCTCCAAGTCCCGCCAGTCGGCGCGCACTTCACGCGCCAGCAACTGCCAGCGCTGCTTGCCCCGTGGGGTGAGCTGGGCCAGGACGCGGCGCCGGTCGGCCGGGTCGACACGACGGTAGACCAGGTTCTGGTCGACGAGCTGGTCCATCAGTTTGGTGAGGCTCGGCGCCGGCAGGAAGGCGTGGTCGGCGAGGGCCGTCATGTTGTGGCCCTGCCCGTCGGAGAGCAGGTCGAGCACCCGCCACGCCTCCACGGAGCACTCGAACTCGTCGAGGACGGACTGCACTCGGCGCACGGCGAGACGTTCGGCCCGCGTGAGCAGGCGGAGCAGGTCCTGGGGCCGTCTCGCCATGGTGCTCCTCCACTCGTGCTCGCCGACCGGTGCCTGAGCCTACCGCCGATCACCGGGCTCTTGAAAAGGGGAATCAGAATAACTGACCCTTTCCATGGGAAGCATTGATCGCCGTTTCTGTGAAGTCCTCGACCGGACGTATTCGGAAGCGTCTTCTTCGATTTTGGCCGACCAGGTTACTTTCACTGGAAACTGTTCTTCAATTGCTCCGAAACGCGGTTGAAACAGTTTCCCAACAGGCTGTGGTCGCACTTCAGCGACCAGCCCGGACACCACCCCGGAACGGCTGGGGAACCTGCGCGTCGACACCGCCGCCTCTGAAGCGCTTTCCCCTCATCCCCTCCCCAGAGCCTTTCCGCTCTCTTCGTATCGCCCTTCGGGGCAAGGAGGTTGTGCATGTCCGGGTTCAGCATCAGCCGACGCGGTCTCCTCGCCGGAATGTCGGCCGCCGGCGCAGCCGCCGCCCTCAGCGCGTGCGGCGCCAAGACGGGCGACACCACGTCCACCGGCTCCGGCGCCAAGGCCGACACCTCCGGTGACACAGTCAAGGTAGGTCTGCTGAACTCGCTCTCGGGCACGATGGCGATCAGTGAAGTCACCGTCCACAACGCGTTGTTGCTCGCGGTGAAGGAGATCAACGCCGCCGGTGGCGTGCTGGGCAAGAAGCTCGAGCCCGTCAGCCAGGACGGCGCCTCCGACTGGCCCACCTTCGCCGAGAAGGCGGAGACCCTCATCAAGGACGACAAGGTCGTCGCCACCTTCGGCTGTTGGACCTCGGCCAGCCGAAAGGCCGTCAAGCCGGTCTTCGAGCGGTACAAGTCGCTGCTGTTCTACCCCGTGCAGTACGAAGGCCTGGAGCAGTCGCCGTACATCTTCTACATCGGCGCGACCACCAACCAGCAGATCGTGCCCGCTCTGGACTACCTCAAGAAGCAGGGGCTGACCAAGCTCTACCTGGTCGGCAGCGACTACGTCTTCCCGCGCACCGCCAACAAGATCATCAAGGCGTACGCGAAGGCCAACGGCATGGAGGTCGTCGGCGAGGACTACGCCCCCCTCGGCTCCACGGAGTTCGGCACCATCGTCAACAAGGTCAAGGACGCCGGAGCGGACGCCGTGTTCAACACCCTCAACGGTGACTCCAACGTGGCCTTCTTCAAGGAGTACAAGTCCGCGGGCCTGACCGCGAAGAGCCTGCCGGTGCTCTCGGTCTCCATCGCCGAGGAGGAGGTCAAGAGCATCGGCACCCAGTACCTGGACGGCCAGTTCACCGCCTGGAACTACTACGAGACCACCCCGGGCGCGGCCAACACGAAGTTCGTGGCCGCGTACCAGGCGGCGTACGGCAAGGGCAAGCCGACCTCCGACCCGATGGAGGCCGCCTACATCTCCGTGTACCTGTGGAAGGAGATGGTCGAGAAGGCCGGGTCCTTCGACGTGGCGAAGGTGAAGGCCGCCTCCGACGGCATCGAACTCGACGCCCCCGAGGGCAAGGTGACCGTGGACGGCGCCACCCAGCACGTCTACAAGACCGCCCGGATCGGCAAGGTCGGCTCCGACGGTCTGATCACCGAGGTGTGGAACTCCGGCAAGCCGGTCAAGCCGGACCCGTACCTCAAGGGCTACTCCTGGGCCTCCGGACTCTCCTGACCACCGCCCCCGCCCGGCACCGGACCCGGCCCGCTCCCAGGGCCGGGCCACGCCCCTGGCACACGCGTACGCCCGCACCCCTGCCCCCGACCCGGAGCCGACCCATGACGGTCATCCTCAACCAGTCCCTCACCGGCATCAGCATCGGTGCCGTCCTGCTGCTCATCGCCCTCGGTCTGACCCTGACCTTCGGCCAGATGGGCGTGATCAACATGGCGCACGGCGAGTTCATCATGGCCGGCGCCTACACCACGTACGTGCTGCAGAAGTCCATCAGCAGCGCGGGCGTCTCGCTGCTCGTCGCCCTGCCGATCGCCTTCCTGGTCGCCGGAGCCATGGGCGCCCTGCTGGAATGGCTGCTCATCCGCCGCCTCTACACGCGACCCCTGGACACGCTCCTCGTGACCTGGGGCGTCTCGCTGATGCTCCAGCAGCTCGCCCGCGACATCTTCGGCGCCCCCAATGCGCAGACCGCCGCGCCCGACGTCCTCACCGGCAACATCGCGCTGGGCGGCGGCATCACCTTCGCCAACAACCGCCTGTTCATCCTCGGCCTGGCCCTGCTGAGCGTCCTCGCCCTCACCCTCATCCTGAAACTCACGCCACTGGGCCGCCGTATCCGCGCCGTCGTCCAGAACCGCGACCTCGCCGAGGTCTCCGGGATCGCCACCGGGCAGGTCGACCGCATCACCTTCTTCATCGGCTCGGGCCTCGCGGGCGTCGCCGGCGTCGCCCTCACCCTCGTCGGCCCGATCGGCCCGACCATGGGCACCAACTACATCGTCGACGCCTTCCTGGTCGTCGTCGTGGGCGGCATCGGACAGCTCAAGGGCAGCGTCATCACCGCCTTCGCGCTGGGCATCCTCCAATCGGTCCTCGAATACTCGACGACGGTCAGCGTCGCCAAGGTCGTCGTGCTCGTCGCGATCGTCGCCTTCCTCCAGTGGCGACCCCAGGGCCTGTACACCCTGCGCACCCGGAGCCTGGCATGACGACGACGACCACTCCCACGTCCGCCGTGTCGACGCCGTCGCCGACGCCCCTGCTGCAGCGGTTCCGGGTCCCCGCCGGATTCGTTCTCGGCGCCGCGCTCCTCCTCGGCGTCGCCCCCGTCGTCCTCTCCGACTTCCGCCTCAACCTCCTCGCCAAATACCTGTGTTACGCGATCGTCGCGGTCGGCGTCAGCCTCGCCTGGGGCCGCGGCGGGCTCATGGTGCTCGGCCAGGGCGTCTTCTTCGGCCTCGGCGGCTACGCCATGGCCATGCACCTCAAGCTCACCGACGCGGCCGCCACCGGCGAGACCCTGCCCGACTTCATGCAGCTCTACGGAACCGGCGACACCCTGCCCTGGTGGTGGAAGCCGTTCGCCGATCCGCCGTTCGCGCTCGCCATGACGGTGCTGCTGCCGATGGCGGTCGCCGCGCTGCTCGGCTTCTTCGTCTTCCGCCGCCGGGTGAAAGGCGCCTACTTCGCGATCCTCAGCCAGGCACTGGCCGCCGCCCTGTCCATCTGGCTGATCGGCCAGCAGGCCACCACCGGCGGCACCAACGGCCTCACCGACATCCACGGCTTCCTCGGCTACTCCCTCGACGACCCCGTCAACCAGCGGATGGTGTACTTCATCATCGCCGCCGTTCTGCTGCTCCTGATGGTCGGCGCCCGCCAGTTGTTCGTCAGCCGGTTCGGTGAACTCCTCGTCGCCGCACGGGACTCCGAGGAGCGGGTGCGCTTCCTCGGCTACAACCCGGCCAACGTCAAGCTCGTCGCGTACGTCCTCGCGGCCGGCATGGCGGGCCTGGCCGGCGCCCTCTTCGTCCCGGCGGTCGGGATCATCTCCCCGGCACTGATCGGGATCGTGCCCTCCATCGGCTTCGTCATCGGCGCCGCGGTCGGCGGCCGGGCCTCGCTCGTGGGCGCGGTGCTCGGCGCGATCGCGGTGGCCTGGGCACAGAGCACGCTGTCCGACGCCTTCCCCGCCGCGTGGACGTACCTCCAAGGCCTGCTGTTCGTGGTGGCGGTCGGCTTCCTGCCCGGCGGCCTGGCCTCGCTCGGCGTCGTCCTGCGCAGGCGCCGCAACGCTTCCGCCACCGCAACCGCTACGCGTACGACGGGAGAGAGGGCATGAGCGGCGAGGGACTGACCGTCCGCGACCTGCGCGTCACCTTCGACGGCTTCACGGCCGTCGACGGCGTCGACCTGGACATCCACCCGGGCGACCTGCGCTTCCTCATCGGCCCCAACGGCGCCGGCAAGACCACCCTGGTCGACGCCGTCACCGGCCTGGTGAAGGCGACGGGCTCGGTGCGCTTCGGCGACCAGGACCTGCTGGGCAGGCCCGTCCACAAGATCGCCCGCATGGGCATCGGGCGTACGTTCCAGACGGCCACGGTCTTCGAGGAACTGACCGTCCTGCAGAACCTCGACATCGCGTCGGGCGCCGGACGGGGCCCGTGGACGATGCTCCGGCGCCGCAAGGACATCCCCGAGCCGGTCGCCAACGCCCTGGAGACCACCGGACTGACCCACCTGCGCGACCGCCCCGCCGGCGTCCTGGCCCACGGGCAGAAACAGTGGCTGGAGATCGGCATGCTCCTCGTCCAGGACGTGAGGCTGCTGCTGCTCGACGAGCCGGTCGCGGGCATGAGCCACGACGAGCGCGAGGCCACCGGCGCGCTGCTCCGGCGCATCAGCGCGGACCGCACGGTCGTCGTCATCGAGCACGACATGGACTTCATGCGCTCCTTCGCCCGCAGCGTCAGCGTCCTGCACGCCGGCAAGGTCCTCAGCGAGGGCACCGTCGCCGAGGTCCAGGCCGACACCAAGGTCCAGGAGGTCTACCTCGGCCGCACCGCCGAACGCGAACCCAAGTCCGAGCCCGAGCCCGCTCCCGCCACTCCCGTGGCCGTCGCCGAGGAGGCGTGAGTCAGATGCTGGAGATCAGCTCCGTCCGGGCCGGCTACGACCGCACCACGGTCCTGCACGGCGTCACGGTCACGGTCCCGAAGGACGGTGTCGCCACCGTCCTCGGCCACAACGGCGCCGGCAAGAGCACCCTGCTGCGCGCCGCCATGGGCCTGATCAAGCCCAAGAGCGGTAGCGTCCGGCTGGACGGTGAGGACATCACCCACCTCGCCCCGCACCAACGGGTCGCCCGCAGGATGGCGTACGTCCCCCAGGGCCAGCAGTGCTTCCCCCACCTCACCACCGCCGAGAACCTCCAACTCGTCGCCGACGGACGCCCCGACGGCAGAGCGGCGACCGCCGAGGCACTGGACCTCTTCCCGGTCCTGCGTGAGCTGTCCGGACGCCGCGCCGGACTGCTCTCCGGCGGCCAGCGCCAGCAACTCGCCATCGCCCGCGCCCTGATCACCCGCCCCAGGCTGCTGCTGCTCGACGAGCCGACGGAGGGCATCCAGCCGTCGGTCGTCGCTGAGATCGAGGAGACGATCCTCGCCCTCACCCGGCGCGGCGGCCTCTCCGTCCTCCTGGTCGAACAGCACGTCGGGTTCGCCATGCGCGCCGCCCAGCGGTACTACGTACTGGAGGCCGGGCGGGTGACGTCCTCGGGCGAGGGCGGAACGGCCGCCGAACAGACCGTACGAACGGCGCTCAGCGTGTGAGCCCCGGCGGTTGAACGCGCCCTCGACCGAGCGACCGGGAGGTCGGACGAGGGCGCGTTCGGCTGTTCAGCGCGTACGACATGACGCGGTCGTCACCCTCGTCCCGCTCGTGTCGGAGGGGCGACCCCGTGGGATGGACGGGCCTCGGCCGTGGCCCCTCGTCCTGCTCGTCTCGGGAGGGACGACCACACGCGACGGACGGACCCCGGCCGTGGCCCCTCGTCCTGCTCGTGTCGGAGGGACGACCACACGCGACGGACGGGCCCCGGCCGTGGCGACTGCGCCTTGCTCGGGCCTTGCCGACGCGGTGAGGAAACCGATCCGGGTCACCTTGTCTTCCGCAGTGCGCACCCCTTGTCCAATCTGTCATGGACCCGCCATGCTTTCCGTGAATCTACTCGCATAGATTCGCGTTTCGACGTTCCACCTGCCAGCGTGCCCGTCCGCACTCTCCCGGAGGATCGCCCAGTGAGACCTCGTGAAACGCGCCGCCGTGGCGCCGTCGCCGTCGTGGTGTCCTTAGTCGCCCTGTCCGTCGGCCAGACCGCTGCCGCCCTGCCGGCAGCCGCCGCTCCCGCAGCCCCTGCCGCTTCGGCAGCCCCCTCCTCTCCGGCTGCCGCCTCCACGGTCGCCGCGGCGCAGGACCAGGCGGCGCGTGCCATAGCCCGTTCCCTCGCCGACCCCGCCTGGCGTGCCCGCGTTCGGCATGCTGCCCTGACCGCCGACGAGGTCTCCGTCACCTCTCTGGCCGGCCGCGCCGACAACGGCCTGAAGTCCACGCTGGCCACGGCGGACCGCCGGATCGCCGCCGCCAAGGGCCTCGACGCCGGCATCGGTTCGCTGCTCCGGCTGCGACTCGGAGACCGCGCCATGCGCGGCGCCCTGTCCGCCGGACAGGTGCCCTGGGTGGCCCCCGCCACCACCGATGATCACGCCGCCACGATCGTCGCCTACGACGTCCAAGGCCGCGCTCACGTACTCGACGCCCGCCACACACCCGCCCGTCCCGTGTACGTCGTGGACATCGACGGCTCCAAGGCGCTGGCCGCCGGCCTGGGTGTCCTGAACAGGCAACTGCGCCACTACGGCGTGGACTCCGCCGCACCGGAGGCGGTACCGGCAGCGGGGCCGAGGGCGGGCGCCACCCGGAAGCCGCAGGCGCAGGCGGCAGCCGGAGGTTTCTGGACCACCCGCATCAGCGCGGTGGAGCTCTCGGACGACGAAGAGCCGTGGATCAAGGGCGACGCCGAGATCTACACACTGGTCACCGGCTTCGGGCAGGACGGCGCCGTACGTGTCGACCCCGTCGACATGCCCTACCTCGACAATGACGGCACGGTCTACCGGCCCGGCCAGATCCTGGTCAACTGGTCGAACTACAAGTACAACCTGGCCGATGCCGTGATGATGGAAGAGGACGGCAGCACCAACTACCGCGACCTCGCCAAGGCCATCGCCACCGCCCTGCTCACCATCACCGACCAGGGCACGTACATCCCCCTGGTGAACGCCATCCTGGACGCCATCCCGAACGACTGGTGGACGGACGATCCCGACTACGTCGACTCCTGGTACACCCTGGCCAGCAGCGACAACGGCACCCGCTACGGCGCTCGTGGCAACGGCTGGATGACCGTCGAACCGTACTTCGTCCAGCAATTCTGAACCGCAGGACGGACGTCTGAAGCGCACGGCGTCGACGAAGGGTCAGTCGAAGGGCCGACGGAGGGGCGACGAAGGGTGGGGCCGGTGAACGACATCACCGGCCCCACCCGCGGGCCCTGACCGCCCGACCCGCGGCCGCTGCTACCCGCCCCGATCTCAGCTTCGAGCAGCAGGTAGTGCCGAAGCATTCTGTGTCGCCTCGCGTGCCGCGGTGAGGGCCCGCTGTCTGAGGTCGCCGCCGAACAACTGAATCGCGGTGGCGGCCAGGATGTCGTCCCTGCCGATGGTCCGCGCGTTCCCCCTGCGGGTGGACAGGAGGCGGAGAGAATCATCGAGGAGGAGCGGTGGGGTCGGTTCACCCGACACCACCGGGGTGACCGTACCGAAACGTTGGACCCCGCGCTCGCGGGCGACCGCGGCCGCGTCCCCGGCGAGGTCCGACAGGAACACGCTCGCGATTCCGTCCAGGTCGCGGACCATCGCCGGGACGGCCGTCGCCCCCTGACTCCACAGCAACTTCTTCACTCCGGCCTCGAACCTGTGCGCGCCGACCACGGCACTCGGTTTGCGCGACCTGCTGCGTTGAGGAGAAGACACGATGACACCGTCGGCGTCGTAGAGGACGCCGGTCAGGCCTCGGAAGGTCGGGCTGTGGTTGAACCACCGGGTTCCCACCTCGAGTTCGACGTTCCGGTCGATCGCCGAGAGAAGGTCCCTCGGTATCAGCTTCCTCCGGGTCTCCTCCGCCGCTGCTCTCCTCGCGCCGGCGATGATCTCCGTCAGCACCGTCCGTGTCACCGATGCGGCGGCCCAGGCGGCGGACCGAGAGACGGGCATCGAGGTCACGTCCCTGAACACCGCCTTGACGAGCGAAGGCTTGAACGGCGAGACACCCATGACCGAGGCGGTCTCGGGACCGATGCGCTCAGGGCGTGCGGGCTGCGGGGTCATTGGAAGAAGTGCTCCCTGCTGTCGGTGTCGTCAGAAGCTCACACTCCACCACACAGACACGCTCGCCTTCCGCCTTCCGCCTTCCTCCGTCGAGGGAGGACCCGGTCAAGCTCCTGACGGGACGGGCACACCATAGGCGCGCATGTATGACTATTTGTGCTGAATGAGAAATTACTTGGCATTTCTTAAGAAGGGGTGTTCCGTGCCGATTTGCCCGTGCCCGACGGTGAGGATCAGTGCGTGCCCGGCCGAATGGTCCGGGCAGTGCCGGGGCGTCGGCCCCGGTCCGTACGGAAAGGTCTGAACATGATCAACGGGTTGAAGAGGGCCGCGGCCCTGGGCGCGGCGACGGTGGCCCTGGCCGCGGGCGCGGTCGTCGGTACGGTCGGTACCGCGTCGGCCGCCCCGCAGGACCACCGGCCGTCGCGGGCGTCGCAGGACCACCGGCCCTCGCCGGCGTCGCAGGACCACCGGCCGTCGGCGGGGTCGCACCACTGCGTGAAGGTGGCGGGTCACTGGGTGCGGCAGTGGCAGCCGGCGTTCCGGGACCGTCACCACCACTGGCACCCCGGCCACTGGACCCGCGTGTGGCGCCCCGCCCACAATGAGTGCCACCACGCACCTCGTGGCTGACGCCGACAGCCGCTTCTAGGTGGCGCCGACGACACCAACCGGAACCGGCCCTGGCACGCCCTTCGCGGGCGCACCGGGGCCGGTTCGTCGTGTCGCACCCGCAGTTCGGGCCGTACGGCAACACCAGGAGCCCCTGTGACACGGATGCCGCTGATGCTCAAGTACGGGCGGTGCGACGGTCCCCAGCGCCTGGAACCGTCGCCGAGGGGCGTACTCCAGAGACGGTTCCGCCGACGCCCGATAGACCTTGTCGGCCCAGCGGCAGTGGTCGATCTGGGCAAGGGATGGTCTGACCGCCGCCGAACCCTGGAGGTCCTTGCGTGGAACGAGGTGCTTGGCGACGATCCGGCGGGCGTGCTTGTATGAGGTGGAGCGTCGGCTCCCAAGTCCTCGATCGGCCTGGTCGTTTCAGGGCGAGCTGCCGCGCGGTCGCTGTCACCCCCGGACGATGACGCCCTCCTGCACGCCGCCACCGCCGGGCCTGTGGCCACGAGGCCCGCGTCGGCGCCCCATGGGCCGGGACGGGACAAGGGTCGGCTCGCGCGCCTCGTACCCTGTGATCATGCTCAACGCTGATCACATTCACCTGCGCCCCGTCACCGAGAAGGACCTGGACCAGCTCGAACGCCTTCACGAAGATCCCGCCGAAGCCGGAGACCACGGCTTCTTCGGATTCCGCAATCCAGGGCAACTTCGACGGCAGTGGGCTGACGGATTCCTGTCCGCTCAGGGCGGCAGGCTCGTGATCGCCGGCGAAGACGACCGGTTCGTCGGCGAGGTGCAGTGGCACGAGGTGATGCAAGGCCCGGCGTCTCCATGCTGGAACATCGGCATCTCCCTGACCACCGCCGAACGCGGCAAGGGCTACGGGACGCAGGCGCAGCGCCGGCTCGCCGCCTACCTGTTCGACCACACCAAGGTCAACAGGGTCGAGGCGAGCACCGAACTGTCGAACATCGCCGAGCAGCGTGCCCTTGAGGGAGCGGGTTTCACGCGCGAAGGCGTCCTGCGCGGGGCCTGCTTCCGGGCCGGTGCATGGCGCGACATGGTCCTGTACTCGATGCTGCGCTCGGACCAGGCGGCCTGAGTCCGCCGCAGCCGTGCATACGTGATCGAACCCGACCACCGCATCGACCGGGCTCCGGTCGGTGCTGGTGGCGATTGGCATGTACCATCCTTCGCGGTACGGAACCCATACGTTCATGTGCTGCTTGTCGCCGATTCTGCCGTTGCCGTATTGCAGGGCAGCGTGCGTACCATGCTGCCCGTCGGGCGCTGGAAGAGGCCGCCACAGCATCACCAGCGGGGGAGTAGGCCTCGACGTTCGCGCATCAGGTCCATTCGCCCGGTGTCTCGGCGGACGAGCGGGCGCACACGGACACGAAGAGCACCTTCCCGCCGGTCTCGGACAGTTCCTGCGAGAAGTATCGAGTCCGTCCCCCTCTGACCCGCACCGCCTGGGCACCTAAGACGACATCTCATTTGGTGAGCCTGCGGTAGCAGATGAGAGTGCGGGCGATGCTGGTGAAGGCGAGGAAGTGGTCGGCTTTGAGTTCGTAGCGGCGGTGGAGGCGGCGGCAGCCAGCGGCCTAGCCATGGTGCGTTCGATAATCCAGCGGTGGCGGCCCAGTCGCTGTGAGGGCTCGATCCCTTTGCGGCGATGCGATTGGTGACGCCGCGTCCGCGTAACCATTGCCGCAGGTAGGGGTAGTCATAGCCCTTGTCCGCGTGGAGCTTGCGCCGCCTGCGTCCGCGGCGGGAGCGGAAGGATGCCCTTGACCAAGGGAATCTGGGCTTGACTGTCGTACAGGTTCGCGCCCGAGATACCGACGGATATGGGCAGACCGGTCCGCTCAGTGATCAGATGGATCTTCGAGCCGTACTTGCCCCGGTCCACAGGATTCGGACCCGTCAGGTCCCCCTTTTCAAGGCCCGCATGTTCACCGAGGCGATCGCGCAACGGGACCAGTCCAGCTCTCCGCGAGCGCCGAGCACCACGCGGTGGAGCTTGGCCCACACCCAGGCCTGCGACCACTCGCTGAAGCGCCGATGAGCCATCGCCCCTGACAGCCCGAAAGATGCTGTCGGCAGTTGCTGCCACGTGCAGCCCGACGTGGCCACGAACACGATCGCCGCCAGTACCTCCCGGTCGCCATGCCGACGCCGACCACCGCCCTGAGGCCGCGACGGCGCCTCCGGCACCACCCGCTGGAAGAGCTCCCACAGCTCATCCGGTATCAGCCGCTCAACAATCCCCATGACCGATCCCGCCTACGACTCGCTCGAGCAGATGGTCTCAATCCAGGCCGCCTGGAGGTCACGGCAGACAAGGATGAGGGTGCCGTCCCAGCAGGCGATCTCGTGGCTGCAGCCGTTCCTGTGCGGCAGGATCTCATCGAGAATCACAGTCCCGAGGTCCGTTCCCCGCTCCTCGTCGACGGGATAGATGACGACGCTGGACACCCCTGTGTAGCGGATCAGCAGGTCCTGGTCGTGCTTCCAGCAGTTGTGCTGGAACTCGACCTCCATCTCCTCACCGCCATCGCCCCGGACGGCCCGAAGCGTCAGGTCCTTCACACATCGCCTGCTGCGGAAGTCGTAATGGTCTGCGTCCATGGCGAAAGCCTGGGCGCCTGGCGGCAGGTCACCGGAGATCGAGGGCAGATGGCTCAGGTAGCGAGCCGGGTCCAAGACCCCTGACAGGTCACCGACCTGCGCATCGAGCTTGACGTACTCCATCGGCCTCCGCCCCCGCTCACGACCTCCCACTGGCCGACGAATCGTCGCACAGACTCACCAAATGAGATGAGGCCTAAGAAGGCCGTTCTCCGTGAAAGGCGAGCCTCTGCCGGATCCTCTGCTGCAGCCGTTCGCCGACATTTGGGCTGGATGCGGGGCGGCGAGGTACGCCTGGCGTTGGGGCTGTCATGAATGCTGAAACACCTGTTGACGAGTCGGCTCATGAGGAGCCGCGGCGGTGTGAATACCGCGGTCACCCGGCCTTGATCGACTCGGTCGACGCGTACGACTTCCGCGTGTGTGGTGAGGTGGCTGCGGATCAGTCGGCTGTGGCTGGCCGGGGTTCGTAGAAGCACCGCTGGCCTCATCGTCGTGCACACCGATGGGAACCTACTGAGGTTCGGTGCTGCCAGGTTCGGGGAACGTCGAGGAATTCGTGAGCGGCGAGCCCTTCAGGCATGGAGTGTTCGCGAGCACGTTCGTCTCGCCGGAGCCCTTCACGTAGGAGACGAAGATGGTGAATTCCCCGAATTTGCCCGGGGACGTATATCGCCTTCTGTTGTCATGCGTGCGCCGTCCGCCCATGGTCCAGCCCTGCTTCTGGAGGTCGGCTCGGACTTTGGGGCCGACGTCCGGGGCACCCGGCCCCCGGAGGAGCGACATGGTTACCGTGTGTCTCGCGGTGCCCTGGCAGTCAGGAGCGGTCTTCACGGTGGGATACAGGGCGCCGATCGGGGGCGGTCCTGACTTCCGTGCGGCCGTGGTCACCTTGAGCAACAGCTCGTGGAGTCGCTCATCCGCTTGATCGAGCGTGGTGACCGAAGTCAATGACTGCGTGGTGGCTGAAGTCAATGACTGGGCGGTTGCCGCAGTCAATGAAGGATCGAGTGCCGCGTGCCCTCTGCGTTGGCCGACGCCATAGACGGCATACCCTTCACCCGCGGCACGGTGATATGGGCCCCAGGCCCCAGGACCAGGAAAGAGGCTGAACGCAGCGGGATCTCGCGGCCTCGGTGGCGTAAGGCGCCCACAGGTTCCGAAACCCTCCCTTCGAAGGGCACCGCGAACTGCCCGTTGACGGCCGGGCCTCGTCAGGCCGATGAAGTGCGCCGCTTCAATCGTTCAGCCGGTCGGATACGGTCGCAGAGCAACTCCATCCTCGCGAAGAGCACAGCTGCTTCTCGGCCTGATTGACCTGCTCCTAGAGGGTGGACTTGCGAAAGAGACTGGCCAGATGCTTGGCGGCGGCGTGCCGGAAGAAGAGGTAGACCCGGTAGTGATGTGGCGTCCAGTTGCTGTCGGACCAGCCCCATGCGGCGACGGAGCCGCGGCAGACCATGAACGGCCTCGGCGCAGGGCATCACCACCTCACTGCGGAAGAGTCGTAACTCGTTCGGTTCGAGGTAGTCCTGAAGAGTCTGAGCTCACAACACGGCCGGCTCAATGAGGAGGCCGCTGGGGCGCCTGGGAACGACGTCGGCGGCCGCACTCAGAGGATCGAATCGGCTTGTCACTTCCGGAACACTAGAGAAGGTCCGGCCCAAGGCGGTCGCGGTCCGGAGCCGCACGTTCATCTGGCGGGCCTGATTGGCGTATCCGCCGTGCTGGGCGACGATCTGCTGGAAACGTCGTACTGCGTCGTCGAGCATCCCGCGGTCTCTCGAAGCCGTTGCGTACAGAACGGTCAAATCGCAAGCCGCCAGCTCTCGGTTGGCTTTGCCGATCCGAAGCGACAGATCGATGAACCGCTCGAACGCCCTGTCAACGCGGCGGAGTACCTCGGGCCGAGACGGATCCAGGGACACATCGGAACGGCGGACACTGAACCCCAGTTCGACTTCCAGCTGAGTGCGTGCCAGCGTGTAGTGGATCTCCGGATCTTCCTGAGTCGCGGCGATGCGTTCCATTCGGGCGACGGCTCGATGGGCACGTTCCCGGTTTCCACCGCGCAGCGCCTCGTGATGCGCGATCCGTCCGTACGCGTCGCTGAGATCGGGAAGGTACCTTCCCTCGTACGGACGATGGCGCTCCAAGTGGCGGGTGGCGGCGAGGTAGCCCTGCACAGCGGCACCATGGTGGCCGAGCGCGCCCAGCATGAAGGCACGGCCGGTCATGCCCTTGAAGACGCTCCAATCCTGGACTCCTCTGGGGCTGTACCGAAGTGCTTCGTCCTGCCGCGCTCGTGCGAAGCGCAGAGCGTGGACATTCTGCGGCTCGAACGTGGCGAAGTAGGCGAGACCGAGGTAGCGCAAGCGGGTGTCCACTCCGGCCGCGGCAACGTCGGGAATCAAACGTCCTGCATGGTGGAGCAGCAGTGGCAGCACCTCACGCTGATTGCTGTGGATGGACCTCTCCAACTGGTCGAGTGACTCGTGCGGGTCGTCAGCCAGTTCGACGGCGCTGGCCGTCACGAGACTGCCGGTCAGCTCCGCCGGATTCCGAAATGGCGCCAGCGGTGGCCGGTGCGCGGTCGTCGCAAGCCAGTTGACGGCCCGTCCCGCATCTCGATATCGCGCATCCTTGTTCCCTGCTCGATACACGGGAGCGTCGTCATCTCTCCGTGACGACGGTGTGCGACCGCTGCCTGAACGATTTCGCGACAAGGCCAGCAGGGCGTCCGCTGCCCGGTCCGGATTCCGCGACATCAGGCACTCGGCCCGTACGGCCTCCCAGAGTTCCTGCGTATCGAGTCTGTCAGGTGCAAGCGTTCCCTCGACAACCGATGCCGTATCGGTACTCGTGAGCAACTGTGCCATCGATGCGTCGACGGCGAGGATCCGGCGATGAACCTGGCGCGTCGACAGCCCCATTTCTCGCGCGAGACCCCGCACATCCGTTCGCTCGCCACGCAATCCGGCCGCATCGATCCAGAGCGCGGCGTCCAAAGCGGTGACGCCGGCAACGGCTCTCTCGCTCACCAGCAGGTGCGCCAGGTGCGCCCGCACGGCGGGCGGCTCAGCCGAGCCGAACACCTTCCTGGCCAGTTCGGGCTTGGGTACGTCGGTCAAGTCGATTACCTCAGCCCCGTTCAGGGCACGCACCTGGCGCAAGTCCAGCAGGAGCCACTCACGAATGGCCCTGACGTCAGCAGCCACCAGCGCAATCACCTCGGGTTCGGTCATGCGTGCCTCCGGGCTCACCGGGCTCGTGTACGGACGATCTCCGAGTGACTTGCTGTCCGTCATCGCATCAGCAGGGTCAGTATCGTTCCGGCCGCGGTGACGACCGCAGCAACGGCCGTGAGGTACGCAGCGACTACGTGATGGTGTGCAAGGTTCCTACCAGCATCTGGCCGAGTGGGATCCGAAGCGGGAGCGCAGTCTGCCTGGTCGCCGGGTGCCGGGACGCGCACACCACCCCTCGTTCCAGCCGCGTTTCGACCCTGAGCGTTCGATGATTCCATCGTGATCCACCCCATCTGTCCGGCGGGAAAGGTGCCTAGGACAGAGCGAATCAGGGCCGCATGAGCAGTGGTTGACAGTTCGCGATTGTGCGACATGGCAGGACAGCGAGACGAAAGTCGTAGAAACGGAAGCCCTGCCGGGAGCCCCGCAGCCGAGCGTGCCCGGCTTTACTTCCGACCGAACGAGGTACGGCGGAAAGTCGCCCCCCTTCCCTTCCACGAAGACCAAGCCGTCCGGTCCCTTCTCGGCGGACCAGGCGAGGTATTGCCTCACCTCTTTGTGAGGGAAGGCCAGAAGGGCGACGGCGCGGACACCGGCGTCCGACTTGCGGAGCGGTGAGACCCTCTCGGTGGACGCGACGCGGGAGGCTGTGGTCGCCGATCCTGCCGGTCCGGCCGACGTCGGAGTGACCAGCGGGAGCCTCCTGGAGTCGTCCGCACCCGTGGAGTGGCACATTGCCGGTCCCCGACCAACGTGAGGAGTTGAGCACGCCTGCTCGGTCCGTGCCGAAGGGATCTGATCCGGCCGGTGATCCAGGCCCGATCGGGGTACACGGCCCCGCATGGCACAGAAGACCGAGCGCGTCATGTTCCTGCGGGCCGTGCGGCAACTGCACCGCGTCCGAACCTTCTACGGGATGGGCATCCTGCTGTGGAGCGCCTCCACCCTGTGGACGGCCTGGCAGTCGGCCGGGAGTCGGCAGATGTGGGTGTCCGCCCTCCTCCTGACCGTCTTCGCCGGCCTCCTCCTCATTGCCACCCTGTCCCTGCGGAGCCTTCAGCCCCCGGAGACGGGCGGCCCGGCTCACCACGCCCCGTCTCGCAAGGTCCGCGCCGGGTCCGTCAAACGAGTGGCGTGACTGGGTGGTTGGCGGCGGATTCCCGCTCCCGTCAGCGGGCGATCGATAGGGCGAAGGGAGCGAATCCGCTGGACCGGATCACGTGGGGTACGAACAGGACCGCGGCCTCGGCGGCCTGCGCGGTGCCGATCCCGCCGAGGTCCGTGATCCACTCCCGGCGCCAGCCGAGGTCCTTGAGAAGTCCGCGGACGGCCGACTTCGCTTCCGGGTCCTCACCCGAGAGGAACGCGGTGGGCGGCTGGGCGAGTGAGGTGGGCGCTGTCATCACCGTGTAGAGCATGGTGTTGAGCGTCTTGACGACGCGCGTTTCGGGGAGCGCTTCCTGGAGTTGCCCGGCCAGGCTGGAGCCGGGGTAGATCAGGTCGGCGGGAAGTCCGTCCGGGCCGTCGACGGTGGCGTTGGAGACGTCGACGAGGATCTTGCCGCGCAATTCCTCGCGCAGTGCGGCGAGCCGTTCGAGCGAGCCGGCGCCCGGGGTGGCGTTGATGACGATCTCGGCCGTTCGGGCAGCGTCGGCGGCGGCGCCTGGAGCGCGGTCCACCGCGGTCACCTCGTGCCCTGCCCGGGTGAGGGCGGTGGCGAGGCTGCCGCCGACGCGGCCGTTTCCGAGAACTGCGATCGTGGTCATGGTGATCTGTCCTTTCGTACGTACAGGTAGTGCTGGTGCTGGTGCTGGTGCTGGTGCTGGTGCTGCTGGTGGTGCGCGGTCAGCGCGAGAGCGTGGCGACGGCCTCGGCGTGGATACCGGGCGCGGCGGCCAGGAAGCTCTCGCTCTGCGGGGTCCAGGGGCGGCCCTCGCCGTCGGAGATCCGCCCGCCGGCCTCTGTGACGAGCAGGGCTCCGGGCAGAAGGTCCGCGCGGGCGCCGGAGTACTGCCAGAAGGCGTCGATCCGGCCCGCGGCCACGTTTGTCAGGTGCAGGGTCGCGGGTACGGCGGTGCGGACGACGAGCGCGTCGAAGAGCATCGCGGTGATCGAGGAGCCGACGCGCCGTACGACCTTCTCGTCCTCGTCCGGCCGGGCCTGGCTGGTGGCCACGATGCTCAGGCCGAGGTCCGCGGTCTCGGCGACGCGCAGCGGCCGGCCGTCGAGGTGGGCGCCCGCGCCGCTGAGCGCGGTGTAGGTCTCGCCGGTCAGCGGCAGGTGGACCACGGTGAGCACCGGCCTGTTCTCGCGAACGAGGGTGGCGGTGACCGCCCAGTCCGGCAGGGCGTGCAGGTGGTTGACGTTGCCTTCGGCCGGATCCACGACCCACCATTCGCCGGCCGGCAGCGCCCCGCCGTCCAGCTCGTCCTCCACCCAGCCTGCGTCCGGACGCAGGCTGGTGAGGCCGGGGCGCAGGATGTCGAGGGCCGCGTCGTCGTTGGCGGCGAGCGCGTCCATCAACTCTTCGCGGGTCTCGTAGCGGACCACCTCGCCGAAGCGCTCGCGCAGCGCCGATCCGGCCTCTCGCACGACCGCGGTGGTCCGGCTGAGCAGGTCGGCGTCGGAGGCGATGACGTCAGTGGCCTGAAGCGTTGCGGACATGGTGGTACTCCCTTGTCGATGGGGGGTGTTGAGGCTGGTCGGGCCGCGCTGTGCGTTCCGTCCCGCGCTCTTGATTCGAAGGTATAGAGCCCCATCGTTAACTTCAAATGCATGTCAAGCACGGCTAGGATTACTCACATGCAATTGGACTTGAACCTGCTCACGGCCCTCGACGCGCTGCTGGAGGAGGGGAGTGTGGCCGGGGCGGCCGCGCGCCTGCACGTGACCGCCCCGGCGATGAGCCGCAGCCTGGGCCGGATCCGGCACACGACCGGGGACCAGATCCTGGTGCGCACGGGGCGCACGATGACCCCGACGCCGTACGCGATCGCCGTACGCGAACAGGTGCACGAGCTGTTGCAGCAGGTCCAGGGGGTGCTGGCACCGAGCCGTGAACTCGATCTGGCGACGCTGGACCGCACCTTCACCCTCCGCTGGCACGACTCCCTGGTCGCCTTGACCGGCCCCGCGCTGCTCACGGCCGTTCGCGAACAGGCGCCGGGCGTGCGGTTGCGCTTCGTCGCGGAATCGAGCATCGACACACCCGAGTTGCGACGCGGCGAGGTCGACCTGGAGGCGAACGCCAACCGCCCGAGCGCACCGGACATCCGTGCCGAGAGCGTGGGCGAGACCCGTCTCGTGGTCGTCGTGAGGCGAGATCACCCCCTCACTCGCGTCGAGGCCCTTACGGCCGAGCAGTACGCCGCCGCTGAGCACGTCACCGTCTCGCGCCGCGGAAACCTGAGCAACGCCCTCGACGAAGCCCTCACGCACCTCGGCCTGACCCGCCGCGTGGTGGCCACCGCGCCCACGGAAGCGGCCGCGCTGGAGTTCGCGCGCGGCTCCGACCTCCTGATCAGCGTCCCCGAAGCCACCACGCGGTCAGCGGTCGCCGACCTCGGCCTGGTCGTGCTTCCCCTCCCGCTCGAACTGCCCCTGGCGCCCATATATCTGTCGTGGCATCAGCGCTACGACTCCGACCATGCCCACGCCTGGCTGCGCGGTCTGGCACGAACCGCCCTGGCCGCGTGCGGAGAGTCGTAGCCGGCGCCCCTTGGCCACGCCGATCGGGAGCGCCGGCTCGGGGGCTGTCGCCGTGGTCTGGTTCGCGTACGGACTGATGCCGATGCCGCCCTCGCGCGCTCTGCGCAGGAGCCGGAGCGTGGCCCGCCGTGAAGTCGCTGCCCACGGCTTGCCGTGCCGTTGCTTCACGTATCGATATTCGATAGATTTCCATCGTAGATCGATGGAAGGATGAGGCATGGGGAAACTCACCGTGCGTGCGCTGCGTGCCGTGCTCGTGGTGGTGCTCACCGGCAGCGTGTTCGTACAGGCGTTGATGCTGTGGGCGTTGATCAGCGGGAAGGACCCGGAGGACGGGTCGCTGCCGCTCACCCCGCTGCGGGTGATCACGATCCTGGGCATTGGGACGGCTCAGGTCGCCCTCGTCTGCGTATGGCGGCTGGTGACGATGGTGCGACGCGGAACCGTGTTCTCCCACGCCGCCTTCCGGTACGTGGACATCATCATCGGCGCGATCGTCGCGGCTGCTCTCGTGTGGTTCACGGTCACGGCCCTGAACGCCCCCGGCCAGCGGGACGACCCCGGGGTCACCCTCATCATGGGTGGGATCGGCGTGGCCATCCTGGGAATCGCGCTCATCGTGCTCGTGCTGAGGATGCTGCTCGCCCAGGCCGTCGCCCGTGATGTCGAAGCGACACAGATGCAGGCCGACTTGGACGAGGTGATCTGATGCCGATCGCCGTCGACATCGACGTGATGTTGGCCAGGCGGAAGATGTCGGTGGGTGAACTCGCGGAACGCGTGGGGATCACCCCCGCCAACTTGGCGGTACTGAAGAACGGCCGCGCCAAAGCAGTGCGCTTCACGACGCTCGCCGCGCTCTGCGAGGCGCTGGAGTGTCAGCCGGGCGACCTGCTTCGCTGGGAACCCGAGGGTGTCGAGGCGGAATCCGAGGGTGCCGAATCCGAGTCCGGGGAGATCCCGGGCACGGCTGGAGCGTCGGACAGAGGCGCCCGGCCCCTGTGATCCGCGCGGTTCGGCGCGGTCTCATTGCCAGGTGTGCGAGGTGGCCGTCGGCCGGAGGAGTTCCGGGCCCGGTTGAAGCGGGAAGTCGAGTTGTCCCGATGGGTCGTGGGCTCTGTCTGGCGCCGCTGCTCGCGGCGGATGCATGCGCGCTACCGCTTCCCAAGGCCTTTGCTGGAACCGAGTTTTGACAGTACTGGGTTCCTCGCCTGGGGCCATGGAGTCGCCCTTGCGAAGCGCTCTGCCGAGGTCTTCTGTCAACAGGCAAGCTCGGCGCACGGCGCCGGAGTAATCCCTTGCCGGGCAGGGACCCCTTTGCTGACACTGATCCTGTGATCAGGGCAACGAGGGAACCTCTACCGGGAGGCGGTGTCGGCCTGGCCGTTCCGGACGGCCTGTCAGGCCCGCCTCCGCTGCGCTTCGAGCGGGTTACGGACGGCAGGTGGATCCTCCGGCAGAGTAAGCGGCCGCTCATCGAGGCCCGATCGGAGGGCGACGGCTGTTGCCGCGACCTCCACCTGCGCCGCCTGCTCGGCCATCGATCCCCGCTGCCGCCTCTGACCGCCGCAGCGATGCGGACCGGGGTCGACTGGCCGCACAGATACGCGCTGTGGCTGGAGGAGACGGGGCTCGGCCCGCTGCACCGCGGGCGCTGGCTGCTGAGTCCGCGCTCCGGTTTCGCTCCGGGTATCTGGGATGGTGACCTCGTTCAGGACTGGCCGGACGTCACCCTCGAACTGCTCTGCGGGGGTGGCTGGCACGGTGTCTTGCCCTTGCGTCCGCTGTCGGCACCGGACGCCCCGCGCGTGAAGGCGTACCGCAAGCATGCCCGCGAGGGCACCCTCGCCCCGGTCCTCCTGTGGTGGGTGTCCTTCCTGGACGGTTGGTTGCTCCTAGACGGTCATGACCGGGCTGCTGCGGCTCTCGCCGAGGGCCTGCAACCGGTCTGCGTGGAACTGGTCCGCATACCGGACGACGCCGACTGGCGGGCGACCGCCAAGAAGATCACCGAGGCGCACGAGGAACAAGTTGCGCGATTGGCCGAGCGCCCCGCGGGCTCACACACCGCTCGTGAACGGGAGGTGCTGGACCGGGGCTACGCTGATGTGCTCTCCACCCTGACGTACGACGCGAGCGCCACCGCCATGTTTGAACGCCCTCGCGACTGACCACGTCGGGCGGTGCTTTGCCGTGCGCCAACGGGCGGATGCGGCACCGAACTCGGCGTCGTCTGGGGCGGCTACCCACTACCGGACCCGAAGGAGCGCCCCGCCTCCACGGGAATTCGCGGACAGTTGCCGCACTCCAAGCCGTCAACTGGGCCTGGTCTGCGGCCACGTCAGTCGATGCCTTCACTCGCAAGCGCTCACGGGCTGCGCATGGCGACCTTGCGCAAATTCCGGTCGGCGAGCGTGACCGGCCCCCGTCCTCAGGATGATCTTTCGCTGGCAGGATCAAGCGAGTACGTTGCTTTTTCGTGTTCACCGCAGAAGTCGCGTCGACATTCATCAGCACGTTCCTCGCCGACTTTGCGGACGTGGCGAAGGTGGACAGAGTCGCTTTCGTCTCGTCTGTACTGGACTGGCGCAAGTTGGCGCCAGTTGCGGTGGGTCCGAGCTGGGAGGAACTGAGTGACGGCCAGCGCGAAACCACCCTGGCTGCCCTCACCGTCCACGTCGCCTCGCTCATCGCGGACCTTCCCCTGACGAATGCGTCCCTGGTCATTACAGATAAGGATCCGGACGACAGCAGCGAGTTCAGGGTGATGACTGGCGCTTTTGTCGATGGGGAGGCGACCGAGATCACTTTCTGGGTGTTCGAACAGGGTGGCAGAGGGCTCAGGATGGGAGATGTCGGAGTGGAGGGTACGTCCTTCCTGGGCAGGTTGCGTCCACGGCTGACTGCCATCGCGGAGAGCCAGGGCATCGACGCGGTGATCCGTGAGCTGCCTCAGTTGGTTGGGTAGGAGCGGACTGCGGGGGGACTGGTCTATCGCTCGGCGTGCTGTTTGGCCTTGGTGAGGCGGTAGGACTCGGTGCCGGTCTCGATGATGGTGCCCGTAGGAGGTGAGACGGTCGACGATGGCTGTGCAGGGGCGAGCGTCGGTGAAGGTCTTAGAGGGTGTTAAGTCCGATCTTCCTAGGTTCGTGATCGCTCGATCGTGGGACTGATCGTCGTACGAGCCAATCGTTCGCCATGTGCATGCTGGGATGCGGGCATGGACCGAAGACCGTATTCGAGTGACCTATCGGACGAGCAGTGAGCGTTGATCGAGTCGATGATCACGGCCTGGAAGCAGGACCGGGTGAGGCGGTGTCAGTGGCGCTACCTGCCCCCACGATCTGCCGGCCTGGTCGTCGGTGTTCTACTACTTCACGCTCTGGCGCCAAGACGGCCTTGACCGGCTCATCCAGGAACTGCTGCGCTGTCAGGTGCGGGCGAAGGCCCGCCGATTAGAGGACCCGTCCCTCGTGATCATCGACACCCAGTCCGTCCGTGCGGCCGCGGGTGTCCCGAAGACCACGACGGGACTGGACGCCAACAAGAAGGTGTCGGGGCGCAAGCGGGGACTGGCCGTCGACGTCCTGGGACTGATCACCGGTGTCGTGGTGCTGGCCGCCTCCGTCCACGACAACGCCGCCGGCACCGCATTGCTGGACCAGGCGGCCGAGCGGTGCGGGATGCGCCTGGAGAAAGTCCTGGTGGACCGGGGCTTCAAGGACGAGGCCTTCATCCACGGCGCCCTGCTGGACATCGACGTCGAAGTCGTGTGCCGCAACCCCGAGAACCAGGGCAAGGGCTTCGTCCCGCAGCCCAGGCGGTGGATCGTGGAGCAGGTGAACGGCACGTTGATGCTCCACCGCCGCCTGGCCCGCGAATACGACCACCGGCCCGACTCCTCCACCTCGCGTGTCTACTGGGCCTCCATCGCGAACATGACCCGCCGCCTCACCACGCCCGCCCCCACCTGGCGCGGCAGTCTCGGACTGGCCGCATGAACATCGCCGAACTCCTGGCAGACCTCTAGGCACGGCACGACGAGAACTCAGCCCGGGCCGACGAACTACGCGACCAGAGCGCGCACTTGACCGCAGCCCTGATCGAGATCGAAGCACGGCTCGCGGACCTGGCCACCACACAAAAGGTCATCACCGAACGCGTCCCACCCGGGACCGAGCCCGATACGCCCGAGACGAACACCGCCTACCAAACCATCGTGAACGCCTTCAACCAGCACCCACACCAGGAATTTAGAGCCCGTGAGCTGCATGAACTCCTCGGCATGCCCACTGACGAGGCGACCGTGAACATCACCCGCAGCCGCCTCGGACGCCTCACCCGCCAAGGCTTCCTCACCCAACCCGGACGAGGCCGCTACCAGAAACGGACTTAACTGGTCCGGTCTGGTGTGCCACCGCGAGAATCAACTTCCGTGCGCGGCGCGAGAGCGGACCCATGCCGCGAATTTCTCAGCGTTTGCCTTCTGAGCCGGGATGGCGTTCGTTGTCGCGCGATCCAGGAGCTCGTCCAACCGGGTACTCGGTCCGTCCTCGGCAATAAGCAGAGCTTCGGCTCGTGCGAAGAACACCCCAAAGCGCCCGGACTTCATGTGCCCAAGATCGCCCGCGCGGATCGAGTCGAGTAGTGCCTGCCGGTCCAGTAGCCGGGTAAGCGTTGGTCAGCCGTGATCGGCGAGCTGCACGACCATGTCAGCCGCAGCGGGGCGGGCATCCCGTTCGTTACTGATCTCCCACCACCAGTCGCGTCCTGCGGGCGTGCCATTCGGATGAAGCCGTGCGCGGTACAGCCCAAGCGATTCATTGATCGACTTCGGTAGCGATCCGAGCGACTCTCGCATCCAGTCCAGCCACGGAGCGGGCGCCACAGCCAGGTTGATGACGCAGCGCACGGACCGAGACGTGCTCGACGAGGACGACTGCACGTTCACGACCGCCCAGTCGCCCTGCGAGTTCGTCAATCGCCAGGTTGACCCCGAACCCTTAAACCCTGCGGTGCGTGCCGCTGGTCCAACGAAGTTCCCAAGCGCCGCCTTGAGGGCCGCCTGCGCTGTCATGCGGCCACCTTGCCAGATTGAGATGATCACAACAACGAGCGAGTGATCGCGAGCGGAGAGAGAAGGGACTTAACGCCCTCTCAGATGTGGGAAGTGAGGCCGGTGGCAGGGTCGTGGGAGATCAGCGTCAGCATCCCCGGGTCATATCGGACGGTCTCGCCGGTCAGCAGGGCTCGTCGTTGACTGGCCGTCGCGACCTGGACCAGGAACTGCAGCACGGCAGCCACCCCCGCCCCGTCGAGGACGTCCTCGGGCCAGACGGAGAACTCGATCTCCTCCTCGTCGCAGGGCAGGGCGAAGAACCACACGGCGCCGAAGCGGGCCCGGAAGGAGAAACTCGTGGCGTGGCCCTCCGGGTCGTCCGCCCAGACGCGGAAGAGGTCGGTAAAGGCGGGATGCACGGGATCGAGCTGGGGGTAGGGGTGCTCCACCTCGGTCTCGTCGGCTACAACACGCAGGCGTTCGAGGACCGCGATCCACTCGACGCGGGTTGTGTCGAGGACCCGAATGTCCCTCAGGCTGCCGTCGAGATAGAAGACATCGCACATCCACGGCTCGGGTAGACACCGCGCGCGGGAACCGTGCTCACCGGCGTGGACGTCGTCGTGCGTCAACTCGACCCGCACCCTCGCGTTCGTCTCTCCCATGGCACCAAGGTAAGAGGTCGCCACAAGTATGAAAGGACCGGCCCGGCAGGTTCTGCGACATCACAAGATCCCCGACAGAGCCCGTAATTCCCCACCCTCGCGGTCACGACTCCCCATGGGGACGGTGAACGTGAGCGGTGCTGATGTCGTTCTCGGCCATGTGCCGTCGGGGCTGGGGCGTACAGCACCGTGGACGGTCGGGGGAGGCTACCCGCAAGCCCTTCCGGCCCGGGCGTGCTGCAACTTGTGGGTGAAGCGGTGCATGTGGGGGTCGAGCAGCTCGTCCGACTCCTCGAGCACCTGCTCGTCGGTCAGCCACCGGATCGCTTTGAACTCGTCCTGGTCGTAAGAAGTGATGGCGTCAGCGTCGGCGGTGAGGAGGTACCAGAGCGAGACGTCAGTGTGTGCGCCCGGCCCCCGCGTTTCGGTGACGGTGAGGAAGAGGGGGAGCTCGCCGGTGATCGGCGATGCCGTGGCGTGGATGCCCAGCTCCTCACGACATTCGCGGACCACCGCGGCCCACGGGTCCTCTCCCGGCTCGACGTGTCCGCCAGCCGGCAGCCACAGGCCCGCCTTGCGGTGCGCGACGAGCAACAGCTGACCGCGTGTGTCGTCGAGGACGACGAAGTAGCTCACCAGGTGCATAGCGGGAACGTCCGGCTTGTGCACCCGGTAGACCGGGGCACCGCTGGCGATCCACTGCGCGGCGGTCTTCAGGTGGGTGCGCTCCAGGCTGTCCCAGGGTTCGATGGCTCCGACCAGCTCCAGAAGGCGGGCAAGCGGCTGATCGTCATTGTCGGGGAGCGGGTGGCCAGCTGAGCTCATCCGCGCATCCTGTCAGGAGGCACTGACAGGCGACGTCGATTTCGACACCCTCATGCTCGAGTACACCCTCAAGGCCACCTACGCGAACGCGGAGGGCTCTTACTTCTGGGGGGTGAGCCAGAACTCGGGATGGCAGGTGTGCTGCGACAGGATGGTCGCCAACAACTCAGGGTGCGTGATCGACAAGTACACGCCCACGCTTGTGATCCCGACCCGGTACAACCTGACACGCCAATACATCGGCATGGTTCAAGCCAGTATGTCCAGCCGCCCCGGCTGGGAAGGCAAGGGACACCCCCTGCACCGTGAGTCGAACGAAACCGTGGCCAGGAAGAACCGCGACATCGTGTGCGACACCACCTTCACCGCCGACCCTTCCACACCCACCCCGGCCCAGTGCGACGAGTTCCCGTTCGCCAAGTCCAAGGAGACCGCCCAACAGGGCGTGACATCGGGGAAGACCTGCCAGCAGTACATGGTCATCAAGAGCGCCGGTGGTCAGCGCCTTGACCTTGTCTGGCCCGGCCTCAACCACGGCAGGATGCCGCCGGCGAACGCCAAGTGTGCCCGGGCGAGCATGACGAAGGTCGACAACGAGAGCAACAGTTGCTCCCCGGCCCGGTCGAACTGTTCCTGGAGGGTGGGCTCGCGAAAGAGGCTGGCCAGCTTTCCGGCTCCGGCGGTGAGGGCGCCGCGTTGGGCGAGGTAGTCGGCCATGGAGGCACGGTGGACTGCACGGGCACGTTCCAGCAGCGCACCGGCAGACAGCCCAGCGCGCTGAAGGAAGCGGCGAGGTGGCCCGGGGCATGCCGCCGCGCCGCTAACCAGCGCAGGCAGCGGCGCTGGTGCACGCTGCGAACGCGTAGTCCCATGTATGGCGCCGTTCAACGCGAGGTCAAGGAAAAGCCAATTCGGGGTGCACGGTGGCGGCGAATGGGGGTATCCGCTCGCCCATACGGACGAGCACACCGGGAGGGGTTGTGGCGGACAGCGGGGTCGCGGAAGCGAGACCGGCGGCGAGTCAGGCGCAGGGCGCCGAGGGAGCGCAGCGGGAGGAGTCCGAGGCCGAGCGGGCCGACCGGCAGTGGAACGAACTGATGCAGGAGATCCGGGTCGCACAGACCGGCGTCCAGATCCTCTTCGGCTTCCTGCTGAGCGTGGCGTTCACCCCGGCCTTCGGGCACCTGTCGCACGCGGACCGGTTCATCTACATCACGACGGTCGTCCTCGGCGCGACGGCGACAGGCGCCCTCATCGCGCCCGTCCCCTTCCACCGGCTGATCTCCGGCCGCAGCATCAAGGCGCAGGCGGTGCGCTGGGCGGCGCGGCTCATCTTCCTCGGCCTGGCGCTGCTGGTCGCCACGCTCACTTCCGCCCTGTTCCTGATCCTCCGGGTGGCCACGCACGACGGCTTCGTACCCTGGTTGGTGGGCGTGGTGGTGGCCTGGTACCTCGCGTGCTGGGTCGCGCTGCCGCTTGGGCACGGCACCGGTACAGCACAGTGCCGGAGGAGCCCGCCGGCTGACGGGACACGGCCGCCGCCGACGGCTTGAAGTGTGAGCCCCGTCCTGGAGTCGCCGTGCAGGAACCCGAGGTCAGGAGCCGGTGACACCCACCATGCTTCGAGCGCTACTGGTGACAGAAGCGCGCCAATCTGGTGACAGCCAACGTGCTTTGCCGGTCGAAGTCGCAGGCCAGCGGATACCGATGGTGACAGCCAATGCGCCTTGGCTCACCTGGGTGCGGCTGTCCCTGGCCAACACCCGCCCCCAGGAACGCCGTTCCGCCTACGCGGGTGTGGGTGGCGGCGCCGGGACGGAGGGGAGCGCGGAGCCTGTCGCCGTGCCGCCGGCTGTTCCGGCGCCACATGATCACCGGCAGCCGGTCCTGTTCGAGCCCGCCACGCCTGGTGACAGCCTCCACTGGTGTGCCGCTCGATCCGGTACGTGCCGCCGGCTGGAGGCAGAGCCGGCCCGCTGGGGGACATGCACGGTTGGACGCGCTCGACGTTGACCCGCGCCCGGCGGGTCCAGCGGATCCTGCTGGCCATCCAGGTCACCCCCGGCGGACCGGTGCCGGCCGACGTGCTCCAGCAGCTCTCGGGCAAAAGCCTTGCAGCCCACCTGCTGCGCGGGTTCCTCACCGCCCACGGTTCCTCGAGGACGACCTCCTTCAGACCATCGAGGTCTGGCTCGCCCGCCAGATGACTGCTCTCCCTGCGCTCAGGGTTTGCCGGCTTGCGCACCCGGCCCACTCCGTCGTGGCGCGGTAACCGTCTGTCAGGTCATACGCCTGAAGGATCTCCCTGCTCTTCCTCACCCGCCCTGAGCCGCCCCAGAGCGGACTTTCCCGAAGCAGGCGGGGAAGTCCTGACCAGCCGCGCGCGGGGAACCTCGAGGCCGCCAACGGGGCGCCAAATGGCTGCATATGGGGAACTTGGCATGGCCGCCGCCACCGGGCAGCGGAAGCCGAATTCTCAGCAGCCGCGCCACAGGATCGCTCCCAGCGCGCGATCTCTCGCGAAACGACATCCGCCGGCGACAGGCATGCCACGACCCTGCTGGCAGCGACTGCCTTGAGAACGTCGGCTACCGACTTCGCGGTGGGGGTTGCCCAGCCACATGGGGGAGGGTTTGTGCCGGGCGCCGGGCTCCACCGATGAACGACCCGGCGGCGCTGCCCACGTCGAACCGTGGGGGCGCCGCCGGTGTGTGTGGCGAACGAGTGAGCTCAGTGGGTGGCGAGCATGCCTTCGCGGAGCTTGGCGAGGGTGCGGTTGAGGAGGCGGGAGACGTGCATCTGGGAGATGCCGAGGTGTTCGCCGATCTGGGCCTGGGTGAGTTCATCGACGAACCGCATGTGGATGATGCGGCGTTCGCGGTCGTCGAGCTGGGCGATCATCGGGGCGAGGGCATGGAAGTCCTCCACCAGTTCGAGGGCGTTGTCGTCCACTCCGATGAAGTCGGCTAGTGCGGTTTCGCCGTCTTCGCTGGACGTGATGGCGGCATCGAGGGAGCTTGATGTGTAGCCGTTGGAGGCCTTTCGGGCCTCGATGACGTCCTTCTCCGACAGTGACATCAGCTGGGACAGTTCATGGGTGGTGGGCGTGCGCCCGAGCCTGCTGCGGAGTTCTTCCGTGGCTTTGGCGAGCTGGACGCGGGCTTCCTGGAGGCGTCGGGGGACGTGGACGGCCCAGGAGGTGTCGCGGAAGAAGCGCTTGATCTCACCGACGATGTAGGGGACCGCGAAGGAGGTGAACTCGACTTCGCGGGACAGCTCGAACCGGTCGATGGCCTTGATCAGTCCGATCGTGCCGACCTGGACGATGTCCTCCATCTCGTCCTGACCGCGGCTGCGGAAACGTCCCGCGGCGTACTGAACGAGGGTGATGTTCATTTCGATGAGGGTGTTGCGGGCGTACTGGTACTCGGGTGTGCCCTCTTCCAGGACGGCGAGCCGGTCGAAGAACAGCCGGGACAACTGCCGGGCATCTTTGGGGGCGATCTGGGAAGGGTCCGCTATCTCGGGCAGCACCTCGGTGCGTGCTTCTGCTGTCTTCGTCACTGCCATATCAGGCCCCTCCTGCGTGATCCAGCCCTTGATCGCCGGCTCCGTGCACGCCGGCGACAGACGGTGTACCCGGGTCCGAACAATGCATGCCGGCAGATTTTAGAACGGACTCAGCGCGCCCGAGCGACCACTTGGCGGACGGTCTCTGGCGCACGAGAAGTGGGGCCGTCCGGAGCGTCTCCGGGCGGCCCCACTTCTGGGTTGGTGCTGGACGTCAGATACCGCGCTGGCCCTGGTAGTAGCTGCCGACCTGCTCGTGGTACCCGGCGTCGCCGACGTGCTTGTCCTTGTCGAACTCGGGGGAGTCCTTGATCTGGTCCTTGGTGAGGGCGACGTAGATCTTCCGCTCGGCCGGGTCGACCGACTGCACGGTCCCGGCCGGCAGCAGTACGTGCTTGCCGAAGATCCATACGCCGGTGTCGACGACGAGGTAGGCGGAGTTGACGTCGTCCGAGTGCTTGTCGACCTTCCCGATGCTGCCGTCGGTGGCCTCGACCTTGTATCCGATCAGGTCGGTGCCCGCGATGTGGCCGGTGGTCGGCTGGTAGCCCCAGATGTTGTCACTCATAAAGAACGGCTCCCTTGTCGAGATTGATTGCTTCCGCCGCAGCCGAACTGCGGTTTTTGCAGGCATCATCGAATTTGGTGACGCCTTCTCAGAAAGTCGGGTTCCCCTGCTTCCGGGCCCCACACATCACGTTCACGTCGAATGCGGATGGCCGGAGGTGCCGTGCTGGAGGCCATGGTTCCTGGCGTCACGGCCACCCCCGGCCATGAGTCCCTGATACCCCGCATCTACGCAATCACCACTTTCATCCCGCGGTCACCGGGACGGGACATGGGTGGGGCCCGACGCCGTGGCGTCGGGCCCCACCCATGGTTTCTGTTGTTGTTGCTGCCTACCAGCGGTACCAGCGGCCACGCTTGCCGCCGCCTGCTGTCGGGCGGATCACGAAGCCGAGGACCCACACGATCAGCACGATGACGGCGATCCACCACAGTGCCTTCAGCGCGAAACCGGCACCGAAGAGGATCAGGGCGAGCAGAAGAACAAGAAGAATAGGAACCATAGTTATCAACCTCCGGACCTTCGTGTGCCCTGCAGTCCGATCTTCATTCCTGCGGGATTTACGTATCTCTTAAGTGGTCCGCGGCTGCGAAAGCGTGGCGGTCGTCGCGCTGGTTTGAGAATGCGTTCTGGGGTGACATGGAGGGCGTACGTGAGTTCCGATGTGAGGCAGGGGTGGGCGGTTGTGGCTGCGGACGAGAAGGCTCAGGCCAAGGGCGAGCAGGTCGAGGGCAAGGTGAAGAAGGTCGTCGGCGGTGTGGTCGGCAACGAGTCCTTGAAGGCCCAGGGTCAGGCCGAGGAGTCCCAGGGGGACCTGCGTGCGGCGAAGGAGAAGGTCAAGGACGCTGTCCGGCCCAAGTAGGCGCTCAGCGACCCTGATCCCGGCAGCCTGGTGGCTGCCGGGATCCGTGCCGTCTGTGCCGGCCCGCTCAGGGCGGTGGATGGCCGGAGGGCTACATCATTGGCCCGCGACGGCAACAGGCCGGGAGGGCATACGGTTTGCGGCCAACTGGCCAACTGGCCGCGGCCGAACGGCAGAAGCTTTGGTCATCTTGTTGTACCGCGCGGCGTACCGCTGCCCGCCATCCTGACGTCCTGGCCGTCCAGCCCAAGGAACGCGCCCGCATCCGCAGCGAGAAGGGCCTTTGCCGGGGAGGCCGACCCTCGCTCGGTGCCTGATCAAGCAGCCTGGTGCGCCGCCTCCTCGAGTCCGCCGGCACGGAGGGCATTCTCGATCTCGCCGAGCTTCGCTGGCGACAAGACTCCCACCTGCTCGGTCAGATCTTCCTGGGCCAGCGTCACCAGCCAAGTGCACGGGACAAGACCGGGACGTGGCAGCGCCGCTCGAAGGACGCCCTCAAGAGGCAGCCCCTCGGGCGCCCCCACTGCCACCTCGACGGCCACACCGCTGATCTCGGTCCCCGCAGGAGCGACGACCTGCATCGCTCGGAACCCGGACGCTTCGTCTCCCGACAGCAGTACTACCGGCCTCCGCTCGTCAAAGTCCGCCAACCAGACCTCGCCGCGCTGCATGTGCCCTCCCGACGCAGGATCGCCGGGGAACCTTGCCCGCCCCGGACCGAACACCTCATTGTCGGCCGTAATCCAACCAGTCCAGCGATCGCAGCGACCGGCGAACCCGGTGAACCTTCGCGGTCACAGTACTGGGTGTGATGCGTTCTGGGTGACGGCGCCGGGCCCGCGGTCAGGCGGCGAGCCGGCGGTCAGGCGGCCCGGACGAGCTGAGCCCGCCCGAACAACAGGGCATAACCGTCGGGCAGTTGTCCGATGATCCGGGCGGTCAGGTCGTCTCCGGCCAGGCGTGCGACGACGCCGAGCACCGACCCGGTGTCCCAGCGGGTCGTCGCCAGACTGCCTCCGCTTCGCTCCGCGAGGTCCTTCACGAAGCCCCAGCCCGTCAAAGGTCTGCCGGTGGGGATCTGGGAGGTGAGGATGTCGGCTGCCTCTTGGGGGAGGCGAGCGGCCAGTGCCATCCGCTCGGCGCCCGTCAACTGGCGGCCGAGGCCTGCGATGACCCGGCGTACGACGCCTTCGGCCTGGGCGCGGGTGGGGTAGGCGCCTTCGTAGCGCACCTTCTCCAGCATCTGCTCGAAGGTGGATGTGGCCGTCTGGACAGGGGGCGCGGGGGGAGGGAGAGGAGTCATGGGGCGCGTCGGCTTTCCTTGCGTGACCGTCGTCTTCCTGCGGTGGACCGGCTGTTCCGCGTGAACCGCGTTCCTCGCGGAGTCGGTTGTCCGGCCTGGAGTGAGGAGTCAGTGCCACCGGGCCCAGGCGGGATGGCAGGCAAACCGCCCGGGCCCCGGCCGGTGGGGCACGTTCACCGGGTCAGCTGTCGAGTTCCCTGCGGTCGCCGGTGCTGTTGACGCTGATCTTGCGGGGCTTGGCCCGCTCGGCGATCGGGATACGGAGCGTCAGGACGCCGGCTTCGTAGTCCGCGGAGATGCGCTCGGTGTCGAGGGTGTCGGCCAGGACGATCTGGCGGGAGAAGACACCGAGCGGCCGCTCGGACAGTTCCGTCTGGGCGCTCTCCGACCGAGGCAGGGGCCGACGTTCCGCCTTCACGGTGAGCATGTTCCGCTCGACGTCGATGTCCAGGGCGTCGGGATCGATGCCCGGCAGGTTGAAGGCGATGACGTACTGGTCGCCGTCCCGGTAGGCGTCCATCGGCATCGCGGAGGGGCGGGACCACGTTCCCGGGCCCATCAGGTGCTGGGCGAGGCGGTCGAGTTCACGGAACGGGTCGGTGCGCATCAACAATGTTGCCTCGACCGGCCGCCGTCGGATGGTCGGCTTGAGTGTCCGCTGCCTGCTCAGCGGTGAACTTTGCAGGCTCTCCTCAAGTTCTTCACTCCTTGGACCCCTGCTGCTCCGGACGTGTGCCATCTCACTCTGAAGGGCCGCTGACCTGCTCCTTTGTCCGATGGGGCCGGTCCGTCCTGGTGGCGGCCCCACGTCCCTCCCGCTGTTTTGGCGGCGACACGCACGCCTGGAGCAAGGGCGAGCGGGGTGCGGGTTGCCAGGAGAGGTAGCGGTAGAGGATGGTTGCCGTGAGGCAATAATTCATCGACCGGATGAGGTGAGGGGTTCGCTCAGCGGGCCTTGGTGTTTGTGACTTCCATCGAGCAGGGACCTGCCGTGAGCACTGGCGCTCCGGCGCACGCGGCCATGGCCTTGGTGTCGGTGCCGTACCCGGTCGTGATCGTGGACCGGTCCGGCACGGTACGTCACGCGAACCCACAGGCCGGCCATCTCTTTCCCGCTCTTTGCCCCGGCGAGCCGTTGCGCGGCAACGTTCCGGCATGGCTTGCGGACGGGCACGCGCTACACATGACAGGCGCCCCTCTGGCGGGCGCTGTGGTGTTCGGGCCGGTGGACGAGCGGGTCTTCGAGGCTCATCCCTCGGTGCAGGACGACGGGGACGTGCTGTGGTGGCTGGTGGACGACACGGACCGTCGGCTGGCGCGTGAGGCTCTGCGGATGGAGCGTGAGCGGACGGCTTTTCTGACCGAGGCGTCCAACACGCTGCTCTCGTCGTTGAATCTGGAGCGATGCATGGACGTGACCGCGCAGCTCGCGGCGGAGTACCTTGCCGATGCCGCCCTGGTCATCGCCCCGCGCAAGGCACGCGGCTTGCCGGTCGTCCTGTGTCTGAGCGGGGGTGAACCGCAGCGCTTCACGTGGAATGTTGATCCTGAAGAGGTCCTCGGCCTCGGTGAGGCCCTGCAGGGGTTCCCGCCGGTGCCGTCGCGGTGGATAGACCCCGCGACCGCTCCGGGCTGGCTGGTCCCGGACGGCTTCGGGCCGGTCGGCTCCATCGTCATCACGCCGCTTCCCGGTCACGGAGTTCCCGCCGGTGCCCTGGTCCTCCTGCGGCGCAGCGGAGAGGCCGCGTTCAGCGCGGAAGAGGAGGTCTTCGCCCGTCTGTTCGCGGCTCGGGCCGGCGCAGCCATGTCTGCGGCCCGCCTGTACGCCGAGCAGTCCTCCCTCGCCCAGACGCTGATGCGGGATCTGCTTCCGCCCGTTCTCCGGAGGGCGGGCGGCGTCGAGTTCGCGGGCGGCTATCGGGCGGCGAAGGACCATGAGCGGATCGGCGGCGATTTCTACGACGTCCATCCGGCCGCCACCGACGGCGAGGAGTCCTTCGCCGTCCTGGGCGATGTCTGCGGGAAGGGCCTTGAGGCGGCAGTGCTGACGGGGAAGATCCGCAACACGCTGCAGGCGCTGCTGCCGATGGCCGATGACCACCAACGCGTGATCGACCTCCTCAACAGTGCACTCCTCAACTCTCAGGCGACACGCTTCGCCACACTGATCATGGCGTCCGTCGTGCGGGAAGGGAGCGGCGTGCGGCTGCGGGTGACCAGCGCCGGGCATGAGCCGCCTTTGATCGTGCGAGGCGACGGCAGCGTCGAGGAAGGCGCGTCACGCGGCACGCTCGTCGGCGTGCTGCCCGAGGCCCGTGCGACGACGACGCAGGAGACGCTGGCACCCGGGGACTTCTGCGTGCTGTTCACCGACGGTTTCACCGAGGCCAAGGGTGGCCCGCTGGGCGATGAGCTGTTCGGGCAGTCCCGGCTGAAGAAGGCCCTCGCGCACTGCGCGGCCATGCCGGCCGAAGCGGTCGTCGAGCACATGCTGATGCTCGCCTCCGAGTGGGTCGGATCCGAGGTCCACGACGATATGGCGGTGATGATCATCGCTGCACCCCGCTCGGCTCATCTCAGTGCGGTGGGCGGCCATACCCGGGGCAGGTTCACCGCGTGACCCGTATATCAAACGCTCCGCAGCAGTGGGAAGAACAGCTGTGGGAGGCGGTCAGCACCGGCGACGAAGAGACAGCCACCCGCACCGTCTTTGGCGCCCTGGACGACGGCGCCTCACCCGAGACCGTGCTCCTGGACCTCGTCGGCGCTGTGCAACGCAGGTTGGGCCAGGAGTGGGCGGCGAACCGCATCACGGTTGCCCAGGAGCATGCGGCCACCGCCATCAACGAACGCGCCGTCGCCGCCCTGTCCTACCGCTGTGCCCAGCACACGGCAGCCGGCCGGGGCCGGGCGACCGTGGCGTGCGTGGACGGCGAATGGCACGGCCTGCCCGCACGCCTGGTCGCCGAAGTGCTCAAGCTGCGGGGCTGGAAGGTGGACTATCTCGGTGCCCAGGTCCCCACCAGCCATCTGATCAGCCACATCCACCAGACCGGCCCCGAGTTCGTCGCGCTGTCCAGCTCGATCCCCGTCCGTCTGCCGACCGCGCACGCCACGATCACCGCGGTCCAGGCCACCAGCACCCCCGTCCTGGTCGGCGGCGCAGCCTTCGGCCGGCACGGCCAGTACGCCCGCCAGCTGGGCGCCGACGCGTGGGCGCCCGACGCCCGGGCCGCCGCCGACCGGCTCGAGCAGGGCCCCCTTCCCCGCCCCGCAGCGGCGCACCAGCCCATCGACGACCTGCCGCACCTGGCTGACCAGGAGTACACGATGGTCGCCCGCACCCGTACCCGCCTGGTGCGAACGGTGACGGGCACCCTGGAAGAACGTTTTCCCGCGATACGGGACTACACCGACGCCCAGCGTGAACGCACCGCCGAGGACATCGCACACATCGTCGATTTCCTGGCCACCGCCCTCTACACCGACGACGTGGACCTCTTCACCGACTTCATCCTCTGGACGGCCGGCATCCTCACCACCCGCGGCGTCCCCGCCCGTTCCCTCATCCCGGCCCTGGGCATCCTGAGCGAGCAGCTCAAGGACTTCCCCCGGGCCACATCCACGCTCCACCAGGCCGTCGACCTCCTCACCCGGGCAGGATCAGTGATCGCCTCCGACACCAGGAACACCGTATGACACGCCTTGACGGATTCGACCTCGACCACCTGCGCCTGACCACCGCCCCCGCCCAAGGAGAGGCGATTCACGTCGAGGTGCACGGGTTCCTCGACTACGACAGCGCCGACCACTTCCTCGCCGGCGCCACCCGGCACCTCACCGTCAATCCGCGTCTGCGCCACCTGCACCTGGACTGCACGGCCCTGAGCGGTATCGACTCCATGGGGCTCGCCATGCTGCTCATGCTCCACCGCCGGGCCGTCGCCGCGCGTGTCACCCTCCACCTGGACAACCGGACACCGGCTCTGGAACGGATGCTGGACATCACCGGCACTCTGGACCACCTGGCCCCCGACCAGACGGTCGAAAAGAGCGCTCGGGACGAGGCGCAGGACGCCGGCCCGGCCGGCGGGCTGCACGACTCCCAGCGCATGGCATATCGTCATACGTCCAAGGACGGCACCCCCGCCGGCTCCACGTGTGCTGGATCGGACGTCAGCGAGTGATGTCCGAACACACGGACCGGTGTAAAAGGGGGGCCCAACCTCTCGGAGGGGAACCGCATGACCGAGCGCACCCGCCCCACCTCCGAACCCGTCCGCGCAGCGGCCCGTCAGGTCCAGGGCATCGTCGAACTTCTCGACATCCTCTGGGAACAGGCCCGTAGCCAGACCCCGCCGCCCTACATTCCGGCCTCACAGCTGCGCGTGATGTGCATTGTCGACCGCGAGGATGGCATCCGCATGCGCGACCTCACCCAGCTCCTGGGTGCCGCGCCCCCCTCGGTCAGCCGCCTGATCGACCGCCTGCAGGCCCTCGGTTTCGTAGAACGCCGTGCCTGTCCCGACAGCCGCCGCGAAGTCCTGCTCTCCATCACTCCCGCCGGCCACAACCAACTGGCCCGGATTCGTGAACTGCGCGACCAACTGCTGCACCAGGCGATTGCTGCCGTGCCCTCCAGCCAGCGCACCGCACTGACCGACGGTCTCACCAGCCTGCAGCACACGCTGCTCAGCCAGCCCGCACTCCACCTGGCCCAAGAGGGCGCGACGCCCGCAGGCAGGCATCGAGAAACGGCAGCCTGAGCGGAAGGCGCGACCACCACCTGCCCTCCAGGAGCGTGCGGCAGTCTTCCGCTGGATGGAGATCACGCCGCTTTCTGCTCACCGGGACCCGGCAGCCGAGATTGCGTCTCATCGCGCGGCGCACCGCTCAGCCCGCACTGGCCGCCTCGCGGGCGAGCAGCACCCACAAAGGGGACACCGGCACGAGTGCGCCGTTGACACCCGGCGCCTGCCGCTCCGTGGCCATGAGACTGCTCCGCGCGACGTGCCCGGCGACGGGCAACGCCGAGACGAGGTCCGGTTCACCCTCTCGCAGGCACGAAGACGACGGCCGGCGTACGGGGCGAGCGAACTGGCTAGAGATGGATTGCACCGGACCATGCACCTCTCCATGACTTCGTCGCGAGCCGAAGGCCTCCCACGTCAGACAAAAGATCGGCGTATTCACCACTGTGAACAGATTCGTGGCCGCTGAGCGCGCTCTGCGCACGGCGGCGCCCCACCAGTTGCTCGACGCGGTCCGCCGCGTCCTGGCTGAGCAGTACGAAGCGGACACCGTCGAGCTCTTCATGGCCGACTACGGCCTGACCGTGCTGCAACCGGTCTCCAGACTGCCGCACACTCTGGAGCCGGTGTCGATACACAACAGCCCGGCAGGACGAGCCTTCGGTGCCCAGGAACCCTTCATCGAGGGCCTTTCAGACGGACTGGTGAGCGTCCACCTGCCCGTCATCGCGCGCGGCGACCGACTCGGCGTCCTTTCGGTGACCCTCCCCGGCGGGGAGCACGCACGCAGCTGCCTGAACGAACTGACAGAGATCGCCGAGGTACTCGCCCACGAGGTCGTCGTGGCCGAACGCGACACGGACCTCTACCTGCAAGCACGACGCAAGGACCGGCTCACCCTGGCTGCCGAGATGCAGTGGCAACTGCTGCCCGGCCGCTCCTACGCCTGCCCCGAATACGAGCTCGGAGCACAGCTGGAGCCCGCCTACGCGATCTTCGGCGACAACTTCGACTGGTCCGTGACCGCCGACCGGCTCCTCCTGTACGTCTCCAACGGCATGGGCGAGGGGATGGAGGCCTCCCTGCTGACCAATCTGTCCGTCAACGCTCTGCGCAACGCCCGGCGGGCCGGCATCGGCCTCGCCGACCAGGCCGCCCTCGCCGACCAGGCGGTCTACGCCCACTACCGGGGGCGCTGCTACCTGTCTGCCCTCATGTTCGACTTCGACCTGATCAGCGGACAGGTCCAGGTCGTGGACGCCGGCTCCCCGCAGGTGCTGCGCCTGCGCAACGGAACGCTCGAGCGCGTCGCCTTCGAGGCGCAGATGCCTCTGGGCATGTTCGAGGAGACCGACTACGCAGCCCAGGAATTCCAGGTCGAGCCAGGCGACCGTCTCGTCTTCGTCAGCGACGGCGTCTACGGAGCCTTTTCTCCCGGCGGAGAGTCGTACGGGGATGCCGCCCTGACCCGGGCGATCATGTCCACCCGGCTGCTGCCGCCCGCCGACGTCCCCCGGGCCGTCCTGCGGGAACTGACGGGCCACCGTGGCCAGGCCCTGCCGACCGACGACGCCCTAGTGGTGTGCCTGGACTGGCGCGGACGGCCATCGTGACGGGTGCCAGGCCCTGGAGACACGGCGCCCGCGACGCCGACGGCGGTTTCCTCGGAGAACGAGCCCTGCGCCAGACCCTCAGCGCCACATGACCCGAGCCTCCCTCTACGAAGCAGCACGCGCCACGGCCCCCGGGCCTGGCCAGGAACGTCGGCAGCAAAGAACTCGCCGCCGACGCTTCGGTCGCCTGCCTGGACCGGAACGGCCGCGCCCCGGAACAGGTCCCTGTACCCCTCAGGCGCTACGAACCCCGTCAAGTCTCCTCAGACCGCGACAAGGCTGCTTCCTGCGCTACGAGAAAGGCCTTCAGCCCCCGGCTCAACGCGGCCCTCTCGGCAGGCGCCATCCCTCCCAGAGCGGCAGCCAGAGCTTGTGCTCGACGCCCGGCCATATCACTGAGCACGTGCCGGCCGGCCCGGGTCAGAATCAGCTGCACCTCGCGCCGGTTGCTCGGATGCGAGGCCCGTTCCATCAAACCAGCCGCCTCAAGGCGATCACATAGCCGACTGGCCGTGGGCAGCCCGATGTCCAGCCACTCGGCCAAGGCCGTGAGATTCAAGGCCGGCGACCTGCTCAGGGTGCGCAACGCCTTTGACTGGGCCGGAGACAACCGCATTGCCGCATCCTGTACGGCGCCGGACCACAGGTCGGCGAGGCTTTCGACGGCGTCGGAAATCTCCAGGGCGATGGCCTCGGGGTCACCGCGCGATCCTCTCGCCTGTTCACCACCGAGGTCGTCGAGGTGCGTCACGAACAACAACTTTCAGTAAGCCCGGGGCATTTTCTGATGCCATGCTCATTCAATCGCAGTACCCGAAGTCCCGACGAACAAGCAATCCCCGCCGTGTGCGATCGCCAATTTCGTCCCTCGACTCCCGGTGTGTGCTCTCTGGGCAGGTATTGCACAAGCATCGTAAGAAGCAGACACGGGACCACGACATCTTTTATCGGCCCGGACGGTGACGCTGTGAACGGCAAACCATCACGAAACGCTCATAATTCATGCGGATGGACGCTGTGTAAAAGCACCGATTCGGACGAAGGCGTTTCACTAAGGCGCCCCTGTGCCCATCCGCCACCGCGAGTCGAAGCTGAGAGGGCGGAGGGCGTAGCGACGGCTCGCCACCTCGAACGCCCAGTGCTGCAGTCGGCGCCCCAGGGCCAGGAGCTGAAATCGCTGTGCAGCGGGTCGGGGCAGCCCAAACGCCGAGGTAGGGGATGGCGGACTCGGGCAGGGAGGCGGCGTCGAACGCAGTGGCCACGGCCAGGGTCGCGGCGGTGGCCACTTCACCGACGCCGCCTCCTGGGGCCGCCAGCATTTCCACCACCGACCGGACCTGAATTGCCACCGCCCGTGGTGAACTGGATCGGTCGTGATTGGCCTAAGTGCCCGCCGGGGGTTGGGCTGAGTTGCCTGCAGCGTGATCACGCGGCGTCCGTGCCCCGGGGGTACGGGTCACACTGCACACTCCTGCGGGCGCGGTCCTGCAGATGCCGCAGGCAGGGGCGCGGTGTTGTTCGTGGGGTCGACAACTGCACCAAAGCGGCCGATGCCCGCTCCGCGAAGCGCGCAGGTGCCGTGGGCCTCGACGACCGGTAGAAACGTAAGGGTGAGGGACGAAGACAGCCCAGTTGCGGGTCCGCGCCGTGTGGCAGGGGCGGCGATCGACTACCAGGCGCTCTTCGCGGTCACGCCCAGCCCTTGCATGGTGCTGGGCCCGGATCTGGTGCTCGCGGACATCAACGAGGCGGCCTGCCAGGTGACGGGCCGTACTCGGGAGGATCTGCTGGGGAGATATCTCTTCGATGCCTTCCCCGACAATCCGGAGGACCCGGATGCTGACGGGGTGCGGAATCTGCACGCCTCCCTGCGCCGGGTCCTGCGCTCGAAGGAGCGGGACACGATGGCGCCCATGAAGTACGACATTCCCGTGGCCGGCCGGCCTGGTGTGTTCGAGGAGCGTTGGTGGTCCGCGATCAACACCCCGGTGCTCGGGCCGGATGGGCAGGTGGAGTGGATCCTGCACAGGGGGGAGGACGTGACCTCGTTCATCCGCTCCCATGCTCGCCTGGGGGAAGGCGGCGCGCTGAGCGACGTGGAAGCCAGGGAGGTCGAACTGTACGCGCGGGCACTTGAGCTCAAGCGGCTGAACGAGGAACTGCACCAAGCCCACACCCGGGAACGCCGGGTCGCCGTCACCTTGCAGGAGGCCATGCTCCACGCGCCTCACCTGGCCCGGCACCGGGAGACCGCAGTGCGATACCTGCCGGCCACCGGGTCACTGAATGTGTGCGGCGACTGGTACGACGTCGTCGACCTGCCCGAGGACAGATTTGCCGTCGCGGTCGGCGACGTCGTCGGCCACGGCCTGGAGGCCGCCGCCGTCATGGGTATGCTCCGCAGCGCATTGTCCGCCGTCGTCCGGGCCGTGGAACAGCCTGCGGGAGCCCTGGACGTCCTGTGCCTGTACGCAGGCGACGTGGAGGGTGCCCTGGCCACCACCGTCGTCCAAGCCGTTGTCGACACCCGTGCTTCCCGCATCACGTACAGCAACGCCGGCCACCCGCCCCCCATCGTGGTCCACCCGGGTGGCACCTTCGACCTTCTCGACCAGGCCACCGACCCTCCGCTGGGAACCCGTCCCGAACCCGTCCCCTACCCCCAGGCGGAGCTGCCCTACACCAGCGGCGACACCTTCGTGCTCTACACCGACGGCCTCATCGAACGCCCCGGCGAGGACATCGACGTCGGCCTGCAACGCCTCACTCACGCGCTCACCCACCACGCCCATCATGAACCCGAACACCTTGCCGACGCCCTGCTCGCGGACCTCGGCGTCAGCAGCAGCGCCCGCGACGACGTCGCCTTGATCATCATCCGCCTATGACATACGTGCCACCAGCGGATGCGCCACCGAGGCCGCATGATGCCAACACAAACGCCCCGAGCACACCTGCGATTTCGCTCCGAACTGGACTGGCGACCACGGATCCGCCATCGATTGCGAACATCGTTCCCTCAACTCGTCAAGGTCATATCGAAGCCGCCCACACGCTGGCTCAACGGCTGGGTCTACCTCGCCACGGACCCGGACCCGGCGCATCTGGACTACTGGGCCGCCCCCTCGAAGACCAAAGTTGGCGGCAACCCTCAGGCGATTGTGTACACGTGGCTCCAGCGTGACACCCAGGCTGAGTTCATCGCCGCAGATCCGGAAATCTGCGTGCCGTGGCTCGAAGACGTCACGTCCACGCTCGACCAGCTCTCCGCCGATGATCGGCACAGGCTTGCGCAGATCATCCGCGAGGTAGCCGGCCGGGAGCCCGATGCCCAGAGACAGGCGGCACTCCTCGAAACGCCGGACCATCTCGGGCTCGAAGGTTCGGATGATGAATGAGTGAGCCCTTTCAGCGTTGCCGCTCCACGACCCAGCGGTGACGGCCCAGGTGGCTGAGCAAGTCCTCGAGGGCATGGCCGGATGGCAGAACCGTCCCGGGTTGAGGGCATACTCAGAGTTCGCGCGCCGGCCTGGAGGGAATGTCTGCAACCAGGCGTTCGGACTGTTTCACTGGGTGTCCGGGTGGGAGAGGCGCAGGTGATGAGAACACGGTGGGGTCGGCGTCGGCTCGATCGCCGGCTCGGGGAGCACTGGGAGCAGGTAACAGGCTACAAAGACTGGGGCGATGACTCTGTCGGCCGGGCGCTGGAGGATCTGGGGCTCAGTCGCTCGGATTCCCTCGACGCTCGCCGTCTGGCGGCTGTCCCCCCGGGCGTCGAGCTGGACATGGCCGAGGTCAAGGAAGCCTGGGTCGATGTGGACTCCGGACCGAATCGCCATCCCCACCGCACCTTGGTCCTGCTTGAGGACTTCGAGCGCGTGGGTCTCGTACGCGCCGCCAAGGCCGACGACGGCAGGTGGCGACTGACCGTCCCAGAAGCCCTGCACGAGCGCCTGAGGTCGCGCTGGTCGGCGGACGAGGCGGCCGACTGGCACGGACGACTCGTGGACAACGCCCTCGCACTGCTGAAACCCGGCGACCCCTGGTCGGCCCTGCCCGCCGGCGCCGGGTACTGGTGGCGGCATCTGGTGTGGCACATGCAGCACTGCGACCCGACTCAGGCCGCCAGACTCGTGACACTTCCAGGCTGGCAGATCGCCAAGATCCAGCGGCTCGGAGCACAGAGCCTGCTGGCCGATCTTGCACTGGTCGACTCCCCGGAGTCCAGGGCCACCGCTTCGGTGATCGACGAGGTCATGAGCGGGGCGGAGCATGGCTCCCGGCTGGATCCGGGGAGGCAGGCCGAACTGCTGCAGGCCCTGGGCCATGTGCCGCTTCCGCGAGCGCACGCGGACCACCACGGAGATGCGGAGCAGCCCTCCGTCGCCGGGCAGTTCGCGGTCCAGACGCAGTCGGCGGTCCGTGCCGTGCTGCAGTTGCCTCGGTTCACCTTCGACTTCGCTCTGGCACCGGACGCCACATGGCTGGTGGCGGTCGGAAACGACCGGCTCGTCCACGTGTACGACCTGGAATCCCAGGCGCTGCGACGGGCGATCCGAGGCCCGTCCGACATGCTCCGGCACTGCGCCGTCGCTCCGGACGGCAGTTTCATCATGACCAAAACGGTGGGCCAAAAAGCCCAGGCCTGGGACGCTGTCAGCAGCGAGGAAATAGTCCCCTTCAAGGTCGGCGCCGTGGGTGAGTCCGTGTATGGTCCGGACGGCATGTGGGTTGCCTACAACACCTCAACCGGAAGCTTCGTCCACCCGCTCACCAACGAACGCGTGGGAACGAAGCCCACGTCGCAGGGGATGTCACAACTGGCGCTCGCCGCCGACGGAGCAACCCTTGCCGCCTGCGGCCGCAGGGGTCAGATCCTGCTCTGGGACCCGCGTTCCGGGCGACTGCTCACGGAGCTGCCCGATCAGCCGCACGAGATCTACCGGCTCGGTCTGGCCCCGGACGGCTCGTGGATCGCGATCGGCGACCTGTACCGACTCCGGGTCCTGGAACTGCCCGGCTTTCGTGAGCGCTTCACACTGGAACAGACACGTACACGTTTCGCCACCACCGAGGACTGGCTGGCCGTGCCTGACGCCCGACGCGTGCAGATCCGGTCGACCCGCACCGGCGAACTCCTGAACACCCTCGAGGCCCACACGGACGTCGTACTCGACTGCCGCATGTCACCCGACCGAACACACCTGATGACCAAGGACCGTGGCGACACACTTATCGTGTGGGACGCGGCCACCATCGTCCCGTGACGCCACGCCCGCCACACTCCCGGGAAACGCGCGCAGGCAATTGCAGAAGGATCGTTGCAGGATTTCTGGTTGTTGTGATGTGTCGACCTGAGCTGCGGTTTCGGCAGAGGTTGAGGAGCCAGAGAGGCTTCTGAAGTGCGAGTTCAGTGATCGCTTCGGAATGTGGGGATCGTCGCAGGATTTCCTATGGCCGGGCACCAGCAGGGTGCGCGGGATGAACGTATGCGTTGAAGCCTCGTTCGATGCGGCTGCACCGGACAGTCCTGGGGCAGCGCTGGTCCGGTGGTTCCCTGCCGCCCGCACCCGGCTGTACCGCGGCTTGGTGGAGGCGGAGGCGGAGGCCGGGAGCGGGGGAGGGGTCGACTCCGAGGTCGCATATCGTCCCGGACATCGACGACTTGGTGCGCCGCTTCCCTCGCATCGGGAAGACGTGGCCGCAGTTCGAGGAGGAGCTCGCCGCGTTTCCTTGGGGTGCCCAACTCGCCGAACCGTAGGGGTGTGCATGGGTGATAGCCAGGTCACGATCAAGCTCACGAGTGACGAGGTACTGGTGCTGTCGCACTGGCTGGAGAAGCTCCAGATGACGGACCTGAACCAGGTTGTGGACGATCCGGCGGTCTGGGCACCGATCCATAGGATCGCCGGCGCCCGTGGCGGTCTTGGCCTGATGAGCTGGGGCTGTGTCATGGGTTCCCTGGAAGCTATGATCCGCTGCCGACCTGCCGCTTCCGGCGTGTCCAGGCGGGTCTTTCGAGGGGATCATGTGATCAAGCGAGTACGCGAGGTCGCCGGGATCGTCCTGGTGGCAGCTGTCGCTGTTTCCGGGTGTGGCGGCGCAGAGTCTGAGGGAGCGAAGTCCTCCTCGGAGCCCACGTCGACGGCAAGCCCTGGCAGCACGGCCAGTACACCCAGCGCTCAGGCCGTCGGAGGCGAGGCTGACCCTCCACTCGATGGCCATTGGCTCTACCCCGCCTGGGATAACGGCGGAAGCGCAGTCATCCTCCTTGTCGACGGCCAACAAGTCGAACTGAACGGCAAACATCACTGTCGAGGCAAAGCGTCCAAAGAGGCTGGACTGTACGTCATCAGACTTAAGTGTGATGACGGCAATACCGACCGGACAGTAGGGCGGGTGTATGGGCTGTCAAGGAAGTCCATGACCGTCGATTGGGAAGGGTTCGGAGCGGACGCCTTCTTTCAGCAGAAGCCCGCGGCCAGCAAGGCGCGCACGGACGCGTAGGGCCACCAGCCTGTGGTCGAAGACGGTGAGGGGGTTGGTTGGCTCCGAGACTTTGGGCGGGAGCTGCCGCTGGAGGAGTGATCACGACCCCGCAAGGCCCTCGACGGCGACACGGTCAGGCTCGGTGCCTGGTTCGCCAAGGCCCGCACCAAACACCGCGACGGCCGACTCCCCGAGGCTCACGCCCGCCTGGTCGCCCATGCTCTTCGACGACGACTGGGCGACCGAGGGCGTCGTCGCGGCCGCGGGCGGCGGGGGCGCACGCCCACCGCGACTGAGCCCAACGCGACGCCGCTGCTCAGGCCTCGTTTTAGGAGACGCACCGGCAACGCGGTCAGCGCCCAGTTCGCTCGCCTATGGGGGGCTGTTGTCGCCGCGGCTTGAGGCGGTCAGCGGGGAATGAGGCAGGCTTCGAGGGCAGCTCGCTGTTGCGGCGGCAGATGGTCGCCGAGGGGGACTTTGCGGGGGCTGCGATCGCCCTCGCAGAGCCAGCAGTGACCGCCGGCCTGACCACCGACCGGAACTCCGGCCCAGCCGAATGAGCTGTCAACCGGATCGAAATGCTCAAACGGCAGATGCTCGGCCGCCCCGGATTCCTCCTCCTCCGGAAGCGTGTGCTCCTCGCGTAACGCTTCGCAGCCAGCTTGTGGAGCGAGTATCCGACCCCAGTGAGGCTTCCAGCTCCTGTTGCAGCTGTTTCAACATTGCGGCGTCTGGGTCGGACTCATAGTTCTCGAGTCCCACAATGTCGAGATCGCGCCGCAGAAACGCGAGCGCCAGATTGCGCCAGGTGTAGAGGTCGTCAGGCCGTCGGCCCCCGCTCTTGGCCCATCTGCGGCAGCGCTGACGCAGTCCCAGAAGCGCACCCCGGGTGGCCGCATCGGCGCACATGCCGCCCGCGGAGTACAACCAATCGTTCAGCTCGGTCGCGACCCTGGCGGCAACCTGCGGCGTCACAGGGTCGGCACCGCCATGCGACAAACGCTGGAGAACGGCGAAGGCATCAGGGTAGGACGACAGGCGTGCCTTGTGGTTCTCCAGCGCCCAGGCCACCTTGAGGTCCGTTAGCCACCTCCGGCGTTCGCGGCGAATCTGCACCAGAGTCAGCAGCCCGCTGGCACCAGCCACCAGCAGCGCTACCAGGCCAGAGATTAACGCCGTCACCACCTGATCGTTCATCGTGCCTGCCCCCGGACTTGTACGGCTATAGGGTCACAGCTTGACCCAAGGTGTGCCCTGCCCAAGGACTACCGTGAATATTCGGCGGCACTGGCTTCCGCCTCCTCCGCAAATGCCTTCTTGCACGTGACGTTGCGTAGCCAAATCACGTGACTTGCGCCAGACCTCATCGCGAACGGCCAATGCCATCCCTGAGGGTTCAGCACGCCGCGGCCCACTGTCAGTGGGCGTTGGCAGGATGTCCCGCATGACTTCCGCCACCGCAGCCGATTACGGCTGGATACGTTCCTCGTCCTCCCTGTTCGCCTACGGATTGGACGTCGGTTACACCCTGACGCTGGTGCGGGGAGTCTCGCCTGCGGAGTTGTTCCGGATCGTGGGGGCCCAGCCGCGAGGTGTGTGTCAGGGGCTCAGCGAGTTCATCGAAGCGCAGCAGGAGTTGTCGGACGGGTACGAGGAATGGCCCGAAGCCTTCCTGGCGGGAGCGTTCACCGTGCGGGGAGGGGGAGCGGACTGGACCCTCGCGTTGGAGTTCGGCGGCGATCTGGGCACCCGAGCTCGCCTCATGGAGACGCTCTCCGCCGGGACGCGTGCTGTCTCGCATTCGAGCAACGGTGGGAAGCCCATGCATTTCTTCCACTGGTACGAAGAGGGCGAGTTGCGGACCACCTTCGAGTGGCCCGCGCGAAGGACAGGCAGCACTCCCGACGAACTGAACGGCGTGATGCTGGAGGTCGGCCTCAACCCGTCGGGCGACGAACATCCCGATATCGACAGGAAGGCAGCGGTCCTGGCGCTGGCAGAGCGCCTCACCGGCGTACGGGTGACCGAGGAGCTACTGGCGGAGGCCGAGTACCGGGTGGGGGAAGTCCCGGAGGAACCCGCCGAGGACTGGCAGAGCATCACCATCGACGTCAGGGACGCACAGGGCGAGGGGACACACGTACATCTGCGACGAGATCAGCTCTGACATACAAGGTGCCGTGAACCACTGCCCCGCCCATGTCGCCCGACAAGAGGCCGGCCTCGTTCGAGTCTCAGGCGTCGCCGACCTCGACCTCTGATTGCGGCACCGGCATGAGTGGGTTGTCCGCGTCACGCGGAGCCGTTCGAGCGCAGGAGTCGGGTGAGCCAGTCGGTGCGGGTTCGGCGGGCCGTGACCGAGATGTTCGCTTGCGGGTACAGGGCGTCGAAGCCGTGGAAGCCGCCTGCCCAGACGTGGAGTTCGGCCTGGCCGCCGGCAGCCCAGATGCGGGTGGCGTAGCCGGTGTCCTCGTCGCGGAAGACCTCCGCGGAGCCGACGTCGATGTAGGTGGGCGGCAGGCCCGAGAGGTCCTCGGCCAAGGCGGGTGAGACGTATGCGGACACCTCCTCGACCGTGAGGTCGCCGAGAACGGCTCGCCAACCGAACTCGTTCATCTCGCCGGTCCAGACACCGGGCACACCGGAGTACTGGCGGCTGGAGGTGGTGGTGTTGCGGTGGTCGAGCATGGGGCAGATCAGTACCTGAGCCGCGATCGTGGGGGCGGCGAGGTCGCGTGCCAGCAGGGTGAGGCCGGCAGCGAGGCCACCTCCGGCGCTGGCGCCGGCGACGATGATCCGGGTGGGGTCGATGCCCAGTTCCTCGCAGTGTTCGGCGGTCCAGAGCAGCCCTTGGTAGCAGTCGTCGACGAGGCTGGTGCCGGTCGCTTCCGGTGCGAGCCGGTAGTCCACGGAGACCACGACCGCGCCGAACTCGTCGAGCCATTCCAGCGGGATGTCGATCTGCGAGAAGCGGTCGCCCATGACCATCCCGCCGCCATGGATCCAGTAGATGCAAGGGGCGGGCTTGGTGCTATCGGTGTTCGTCGGGCTGAAGACCGACAGGCGGATCTCGGCACCGTCCGTGGCTGGCACGCTGACCTCGCGCCTGTCGACCTGCCGGTGCGCCAAGAGCGAGTCGACGGGCGCCGAGGGGAGCTGTCGCAGGTGCGCGAGAACGTCCGGAGTGAGCTGGGGGATGAGCGGCATGCCGGTCAGCAGCTCGCGCAGTTCGGGGTCCAGGGCGGGACGTGCCTGGGTCATGGCGTGGGCCTTTCGTGGTGTGGTGCCGGACGAGCGAAGACGGGCACCTGGGCGGGAGGCTGAGTGGCTGTTCGGCAGATCGGTCCGGGGGCTCAGAAGGCGGTCTTGCCGAGGACCGGGACGTGGTCGGTGTACTCGGGCTCCATGGCCAGCAGTCCGGCGATCTGCGCCACGATGGCCTGGGCGGGCTCGCCGGCGAAGATCCGGTGGTGCTCCTCCTCGCTGGTCCAGCCCTCGGTGACATGGATGACGTCGGTGTCGGAGGCGGAACGGGAGACGAGGTAGACGACGCAGTGCTCGCTCGCGCCGGGGCTCCCCTCGTTCAGGCCGGTCAGCAGCAGATCGACCAGCCGGCCGCCCAACCCGGGCTTGGCGGTCAGGGTGGCGTTGAAGCCGTATCGGGAAAGCACGATGTTTCTCCTTCGTAGAGATAGTGATGGAGTAGCTGCTTCCATTCAAAGCTCCTGACCTGCTGAAACGTTAGAACGATGCTCGCGACTACTTGCACGATCCTCGCGATCGAGGGCGGGGCGGCGGAGAGGTGCTGCAATGGGAGCATGTCCCTGGAAGAGTTCCGAACCCTGCTGGACCGGCATGCCCGGCCCGACTGGACCACCGCCATCGACGGCGTCCTGATCTCGAAGGTCGCCCGGCCGGATCCGCCGGCGCCCTCCACGTCCGGCACGGTGCTCGCCGTCATCGCCCAGGGCGCCAAACGACTCGCGCTGGGCGAGAGGGTCTACGAGTACGGCCCCGGGCAGTACCTGGTCGCATCCGTCGACCTGCCCGTCACCGGGCAGTTCACCCAGGCCGATCCCAAGGAGCCCGCCCTCGGCTTCGGCCTCACCCTGGAACCGTCCGCCGTCGCCGAACTGCTGCTGCAGGCCGGCCCGGGCGACCTCCCCCGCCCTGCCGGCGGCACGCCGTCGGGGATCGCCGTCAGCGACGCCGCGCCCGCCCTGCTCGACGCGGTGGTCCGGCTGCTGCGCCTGCTCGACCAGCCGCGCGACCGGGCCGTACTGGCCCCGCTGGTCAAGCGCGAGATCCTGTGGCGCCTGATCACCGGCGAGCAGGGTGCGACCGTGCGCCAGCTCGGCCTGGCCGACAGCGGCCTCAGCCACATCTCCCGGGCCGTGCGCTGGATCCGCGAGCACTACGCGCAGCCCTTCCGGGTCGAGGACGTGGCGCGGATGTCAGGCATGAGCGTCTCCGCCTTCTACCGGAGTTTCCAGGCGGTGACGGCGATGAGCCCCATCCAGTTCCAGAAACAGATCCGTCTCCAGGAGGCCCGACTGCTGCTCGCCACCCACCCCGGAGACGTCACAGGCGTCGGACACCGCGTCGGCTACGACAACCCGTCGCAGTTCAGCCGCGAGTACCGCCGCCAGTTCGGTGAGCCGCCGAGCCGGGATGCGGCCCGCCTGCGGAACACCGCGCGCACCCCCGTGAACGTCCTGCCCTGATCGGAATTGACACACGCCAAGAGGATCGTGCAAGTCAACAGGAGAATAGTTCTACTATTTATGCAGGTCAGAGCGATTCAATGGGATGAGTAGTTCATCCGCTGAGTAGGAAAATGCCTGCTCGTCGCGGATCCCACCACATCGTGAGGATCTCAGCATGAAGACGGTTCTGATCACTGGCGCCTCATCCGGATACGGACGGGAGACCGCCCTCTACTTCCACTCGCAGGGGTGGAACGTCATCGCCACGATGCGTACGCCGCGTGCGGAGCTCTTCCCCGAGTCGGACCGGCTGCGCGTCGTCGAACTCGACGTGACCAAGCCCGAGTCCATTGCCGCCGCGTTCGAGGCAGCGGGGCCCATCGACGTCCTGGTCAACAACGCTGGAGTTCCGTCGATGGGCGTGTTCGAAGGCACCCCCATGGCTCGGGTGCGGGACGTCTTCGAGACCAACACGTTCGGTGTGATGGCCACAACCCAGGTGGTGCTGCCCCAGTTCCGCGAGCGGGGCTCCGGCGTGGTGGTCAACGTGACCTCCAGCGTGGTGCTCGGCCACATGCCCCTCTCGGCCGTCTACAAGGCGAGCAAGATGGCCATCGAGGGGTTCACCGCATCCCTCGCGCTCGAACTCGCTCCCTTCGGCGTACAGGCGAAGACGGTCGAGCCGGGCGCCTGCCTGACGACCAACTTCGCGGCCAACGCGACGAACGGCGCCTCGATGGACGAACTGGTCCCGGCCCCCTACGCACCGTGGGCGAGGAAGACCATGGACGCCTTCACGGGCCAAGACCTGTTCACCAAGGAGAGCGACGTCGCGGAGACGGTGTGGCGCGCCGTGCACGACACGACCGGACAACTGCGCTTCCCGGCCGGCCCCGACGCGGTCTGGCTCGCCCAGGCGAAGTGATCAACCCGCGGGAAGGCACTATGGCTGCGTGAGCGAAGAATCAGGGGCGGGCGGATTGACGGCAGCTCTCCGCGATGCCGAGTCGGAGTCATGGGCCCGCAGAGCCGCCGCAGGCAGGCACCTTGCGGTGATCGCAGGTCGGGAAGAAGTCGCGCCGGTCCTTGAACGACTTCTGTTGGACCGGCACGACACTGCTGTCACGCAAGAAACGGCGAAGGCACTGCTGCGACGACGGGACCTTGTCGGTCTGCGCATCGTGCTGGCGACGCTGTCACGGGCCGAAGAGTGGTGGACAGCTGACCAGCTCCAGGCAGACGTGTTCAACCATCAGAGCTGGATGATCGCCGATGGCCGGCGGGACCAGTTCGTGCAGCTACTCGAAGCGCTTTCAGATGATGAGGACGCCGGCGTGCGCGAGGAGGCCACGCGGCTCCTCGGCGAGTCTGAGGCAGGAGCGCCCACACCCGCCATGGGCGATCCAGTCGACTGACACCGGCAGCTGACACCGACAAGCGTGAACAGGGGCGTCCGGCGCCGGGCCTCAACGCCACCATCACTGTCCTGCTCGCGTTGTAGTGTCCGGGCAGGGGAGGGGATCATGACGGACAAGGACCCGGCGGGGAACAGACTCCACGAGGCTGGTGCCCGCCTCGCGCGGAGCCTCATGCTGATCCTGTTGATGGTCCTCGTGCCACTCGCCCTCGTGGGTTTTCTGGCTGCATTCCTGGGCTTTCTCGAGGGCTCCCTCATCGCTTCCCTGGTGTTCGTCAAGGATTGAGCCATTTCAGAGTGGCCACTGATCGAGTGATGGCTGAGCCGAAGCACGGCAGGTGTTCACACAGGCACGCCTGCTGTCGCTGTGACGGAGGCTACGTGCGTTGGACTCGACCAGCTGAACACTGATGCCACCGAAGCCGGTTGAGGCGGCCATAGGTTGTCAGTGGCTGGTGACAGGATCACCGGCATGGTGTTTGTACGTACTACTCCGCCGCGTTCCGTGGATGTGACCGCGGTCTTTCCCGAGCTGGTGCCGTTGGCGCGTCCTGCGATGCGGCTGCATCCCCGCCCGGGGTCGCCTTCGGTCGGGGAGAGCTCGGTCGGCGGGCCGTTGCTGTGGCCGGCTGCGGAGCCGTGGCCGCACTGCGAAGCCTCGCACCTGCACCGTGACAGTCGGTTCCGCCAGTCGCCGGACGACGTGCGGCTCACAAGGCGCATGCGGGCCCGGCGACACGGTGATCACCATGGCCGTGGGACAACGCCCGAGGAGGAGGCGAGCAAGGAACGGAATGCCGCAAGGATCGCGGCGCGACTCGACGCCGCCCCTCCGTTGCCTGCGGACTGCCCGGTCCCCATGCTGCCCGTCGCCCAGCTGTATCTGCGTGACATACCCCTGCTGCGGCCGCCCGGACAGGCCGATCTGCTCCAGGTTCTCTGGTGCCCCTACGATCACGATCCGAATTGGAAGCCGGCGACCGCGCTGTTCTGGCGCTCCGCCGCCGAGGTCGTCGACCTCCTCGACACACCCCCCGAGCCGTACGAGGTGAACCATGAAGGCTATGTGCCGGAACCCTGTGTGCTGGCACCGGAAGCGATCACCGAGTACCCCAACAGCCTCGACCTGAGCCCGCAGATGCGGCTGATGGTGGAGGACTGGAGCAGATGGCAGGCAGGCGGTGCCGACGTGGACGACTCCTACGCGGACTATCCACGGGAGTTCTATGACGTCCATCTGGCTGACGCTCCCGGCTGGAAGGTCGGTGGCTGGCCTCCGTGGGGCCGCACCGACCCCAACCCCCGCCACTGCACGGTCTGTGATGTACAGATGGTCCCGCTGCTGACCATCGCCTCCTACGAATGGGACGGCGGCGAGGGACACAACTGGGCACCTCACGAAGACCAGGCCGCCGCCTACGCCGCCAACACCGTCGGTAGCTGCTGTGGCCAGCGCCCCTCGCAGCCGACCAAGGTCGAAGTCGGCAGCACCGACAACATGCAGATCTACGTCTGCCCGGCCTCTCCCGAGCATCCGCACACCGACCTGATCCAATAAGCCGTTCGCCTCACGCAGAGGGAACCGCAACGCACGAGGCTCCTGTGCCGTTGGGGGAAGTGTTCGAAGCCTTACCCAACGGCACACGAAGTACTCGAGCACGACGGGCACCGCTTCCCGGCGCTCGCCGCCGTTGTCGCCGCCGGTGCCGACACGTCACCCGGTCTGCGGCTGGAAGTGCCGACCGACCGCGACGACGAGATCACCCAGCTCGGGCGCACCCTGAACCGCGTACTCGACCAGTCGCAGACGGTCGACATCATCTCCGAGCCGTCCGCCAGCGAAGGCCCGGGCGTCTGGTACTGCGTGGCCTGTACCGGCAGCGCCGGCGACACCTGCCGCGTGACGGGACGGGTGGTCGAAGCGCGGCGGCCGGCGTGGAATTACCACCCGGTGGCCAACTGAACAGCCCGGTCGACCCCTACGTGCGTGGACCGCCCTGGCGGTTGCGGAGCAGTTGGTGTAGCCGGTATTCCGGTCAAGAGCCCCTCATCCTGCTACCACCCTGCTACCCTTCGAGTATGGCTACGGCGAAGAAGCAGACGCAGGTCAGGCTCGAACCGGATGTGCTGGAGGCGGGCCAGGCCGCCGCCCGGGCCCGTCAGCTGGACTTCAATCGCTACGTGGAGCGGCTCATCATCGAGGACACCACAGGCGCCCGCGCCGCCGGCATGGCAGCCGCCCAACGATTCATCGATTCCCACGGCGGCTTTCTCGACGACCTGGAGCAGCAGCTCGAAGCCCCCTACGCCGACACGCGGCCGGGCGCTGCCGCGTGATCCTGCACGTCGACGAATCCTGGATCCTCGAAGTGGCGGAACGGGCCGGGCGCCGCGACCCGGCCCCCGACGACTACGGCGTGCCCATCGCAGCCGTCGCCCGCCACCGCGGAGAACTCCTCGACATCGCCGTCTACGACGGCCCCTATGCCCGTGCCGCCGCTCTCGTTCACACCCTGGGCCGCTGCCGCTGGTTGGAGCGCTCCAACCTCACCGTCGCCTGCGCCGTCGCCGTCATGTACCTCGAAGCCAGCAACATCCCTGTCAGCCCCACCCGCGAACAGCTCACGGCACTCGCCCACGAACTGAACAACCCACGCTGCACCCCAGACCGGATCTCGTCGTTCTTGCGTACCTGGAAACCCTGAGACCGGGGTCGATTCCCCGGCCGCTGCCGCTGCTCAGCCCCGCTGATCTTCGGGATGCGCTTCTGTGGGCCGAGTTCAGGGCCGTGACGGATGGACGAACCGGGCACTGACCGGCGCTTGACGCGGTTTTGCTACGTACTCCTCGGCGGATGAAGCGTGACGCTGCGTTCTTCCGGGCTGTCCATCAGACCAGGCCGATGCGATGGGCCGTGTCCTCGACGTGCTTCATGTGCTGATGGGCCTCGCTTCCCATTGCGGTGATGAGGCCGGCGACCACGGTCTCGATGACAGCGAGGGTCGGAACGAGGCTGTCGTACGGGGAGGGGGTGGCGACCTGGCTGGGAAAGACGACTTCGGCGTGAGATGCGGCCGGCGAGAGCCAGGTGTCGGTGAAGACGATGACCTTGCCCCCGTGCTCCTGGGCCAGCTGTGCGATGGCGAGCTTGTCCTGCTCGTAGCGACGGTAGTCGAAGATCACGAGAACGTCCCGGCGCGTGAGCACGGCCAGCACAGCGGTGCGCTCCACGGCCCGTTCGGGAAGGAAGCGGACGTCCTCGCGCAGCTGCATGAGGTGAAGGCCGAGGTACTGGGCCAGGAGGTTGGTGAAGCGCCCTCCGGCCAGAGTGATGCGCCGTTTGCGGTCGGACAGAAGGGCGATGGCGTGTTCGAGGTCGTGCGGCGGGGTCTCGGCGAGTGTCTGGGTGACGGCGGCGGTGAACAGCTTGCTGCTGCGGGCCATGAGCCCGGCGGCGGAGTCGGCGGAGCCGGCGTCGTCGGTGGCCTCGTACAGGGAGAGGGGAGAGGCGTTGCGGGTTTCGAGCTCGGCGCGCAGGGCCGCCTGGAAGTCCGGGAAGCCGCTGTAGCCGAGGCGATTGACGAAGCGCAGGACGGTGGGGGCGCTGACTGCGGCGCGCTCGGCGAGGGTGGCGATGGTCTCGAAGCCGCTTGAGGGATAACTGGCCGGCAGCACCTTCCATTCACACCAGGAGTGGCCGTTGGTCGGGAACAGCAGATCGGACCTGACGTCTTCCGGCGGGATGTAGAACGTCGGGGGATGGCTGGTCTCGAGTACCCGCAATGCCCGTCGAGTCTCAGCGATTACATGGCCACCGCATTCGACCCGGACGAGGCGGTCGTCCTGTAGTACAGCGGGGGGCCGCGGATAGTCCCATACGGACTCGATTTTGCGATCGATGGGTTCGGTCATGCCGTCTCCTCACCCTCAGCGCACACGCCTTGGTCAGCCAGTTGTCACTTCTTCTCTCCACCCTGGGGTCTCGGATGAGGCGACCCGGGATGGGGCCCCGGGTCGACCTCGACGCCGAGCCGGTGCCGGAGCATCTGTCGCCGTGGGCGGCCGACGCGGACTTCTGGACGTCCCGGACCGCCCAGTGGTGGCGGGCCTGGGAGCGCAGCGGGGAGGTCACGGTGGAGATCGCGGACGCCCTGGAGGACGGCTGGCGGGAGAGGTTGATGTGCAACGGCACCTGCACGGAGTTCGCCGACCCGGAGTGAGCATCCGGCCCGGCCCAGGAGGGCCCGATCGTCGCTGACACGGGGCGTTTGCTCTCCACGACGTGCCCGTCCGCGGGGCGCGCCGACCGGCGGCGTGCGGACGGTCCCGACAGTGCTCGACGCGACAGGCCGGTGACCGGCCCGACGTTCACTCGTTTGACGGATCGGTATTGTCCACGACCCTTCCCGGAAAGCATCCCGCTTCATGCACCTTCGCTCGTTCCGGCCCGCCACCGCCGTCAGGCCCCGGGCGCGGGAGGCCGAATCCGTCCTTGTCGAGCAGTACGGGGACCTGGTCCGCCTGGCACATCTCGTCCTTCCCGCATCGCTCGGCCGACATCGGCGGGTGCTCGCGGCACATTCTCTGGTACAGCGGGCTCTGCCCCATGTGCGGGCAACGCCGGGCCTGCCCATCGTCCCTCGACCGCGCGAGGAAGCGAGCGGCAGGCAGACGGTCCAGCGGTCGCTCCTCGTGGAGGTGCTGCGCGCCGCGCTGGCCCACGGCCGGCGTCCGCGCCTGTGGCCCGCACGGTTCGCTCCATCCGGGGCGCTCGTGCCCCGGATGCCCTTCGTCGTGGGGCTCCGGATGTTCCCGCGGTCGGGCGGGTTGGACGAACTTGACCTGTTCCGGCGCCTTTCGGACGTGTCCGCCGCCGCCCGTGCCGCCTGTCTGCTGCGCGCGGTTCACGGCCTGTCCGACGACGCCGTCCACCACGTGCTCGAATCGGCGGGCGTGGCGGACGCGGCCGCCGCCCTGAGTACCGCCCGGCTGCTCGAGGCGGTCCCCGGCGGGGCGGTCGCCGCGCTGCTGTCCTCGCAGGAGTTCGACGCCTGCGCCCTCCAGGTCGGCCCCACCGATCTGCTGCGCCGCAGCCGACGGACCAGGCTGGGCCTGGGAGTCGCCGCGATCGGCCTCGCGGCGGCCGCGTTGGTGGTGACCGTCGCCGGTGACACGACGCCCGGCCCGTCCGCGCCTGCCGCCGGTGCCGCAGCTGCGCCGGCGAACCTGGTGCGCACCGCGGCGGGAGTGTGGGACAACACGTCACGCGTCGACTTCACCGCGTGGCCGGCCCGTGGTTCGAGGGTGAACGACAGAGAACTGCTGGGCCGGGCCCTGTCCGCCTGGGCGCGTCCGAAGGCCGGGAGCCGTGTCCGGCTCGCTCCCGACACGACCGCCGCCGCGCCGACGAACGCGCCATTCCTGCTGTACGCGGGAGATGTCGCCGACCGCACCGTGGTGCTGCTCCACGACGGCACGCGCCTGGCCCGGTACAGCGAGTCCCTCTCCTCGGCCGGGGACACGGAGCTGAGCGTCGCCCGCACCGACGACGCGGACGTCACGACCGCGGCGGCCGTCGCCCTCGGCTCGGGCAAGGGCTCCACGCGCTATTTGCTGGCCCCTTGGATCGCCGAGGCCGGAACTCGCGACCTGCTGCGCCCCGATGTCCTCGCCCGGCCGTTGCGGGTGTCGAAGGACGGCATCACGGAACCGGTGCCGACGATGCCCGTGGGCCGGGGCTGCGGCAGCCGTCCGGTGCTGCAGCTGCGGTCCTCGGAGCGCATCGCCGAGCACCACACCTTCCTGCTCGCCGGGTTGGGCGACCTGTCCCCGGTCCACCTCACCTACACCCCCCTGCCGGGACGAGGGCGTCCGCACCAGCCCCGTGAGGCCACCGGTTCGGCGGCCCTGGTGGCGTGGGCACACCAGGCTTGCGTGCTCGGGTCGCTCGGCAACACCGGTGTGCGTGCCGTCAACGCGTGGGACTTCGCCGAGCAGCACCTGCCCGACGGCGGCGGTCAGGCCGTATGGACCTGCGCCCGCGCCGACACCTGGCGCGGTCCCGGCGACGTGACGGTGGCCCTGCGGACGAGCAGGGACGCGCCGGACGCGCCGGCCCGGATCGTGGCCCACGCGCGGTCGACCGCGACCTGTAGCCGCTTCGGTCAGCACGTCGTCGCCACCACGGGGTGGCGTTCGCCGCGCGGTCATTGGTACGTGCTGGCAGCCGGCAGCCGGGCCGTGACGGGTCTGTCGGTGAGCGGAGGCGTGTCGGCCTCGAAGGAAGGGCGGACACTCGCGCTGCCCGCGCCCCGCCGGCCGCACGTGAAGGTGGTGGCCCGACTGGCCGCCGGAGCACGACTGGACGCTGTCGGCTCTCCCTGAACGAGTGGACGGGCGCGGTCCGTCCCGTCGCCGGGGCGCGCCCAGTGGTCAGCTGTCGTACTCGTGCACCGCGGGACTGCACAGGAGGCACGGTCGCGCGCTGCATGCGCAATTGCTCACGTTCTCCGGTCGGTGCGAGGCCCCGGGAGCCCGGGAGCCCGGTACTCCGGGGAGGAGGGCTCACGCCGGCGGAAGAAGACCCGGATGCCGCTTCGGCCGCCCTCGGATGCGCGGAAGCCCCCACGCCTGCCCGGCGCTCTGCGAAGACCCCGTCCCGGTTGTCGGGGACGGGGTCTTTTTCGTTGCGGCACGCTCCGCAGGCAGTGTTCCTGAAGGGGCGTGGGCCAGGGATCGATCCGGGATCGGCGCAGGCCCGGTGCGCGCCGCTCAGTTGCGCGGCGGCAGCGCCACAGCCGGCGCAGTTTCGTGAGCGGTAGGTCACCGAGCAGTGCTGAGTGGAGAAGTAGCTCCCTTGCCTCGCCACTCACGTGCCCGTAGCTGTACCCGTCGGCGGAGTGGCCCTTCCGTCGGGCGTCGCTCGCTCAGCTGTTTTCGAGTGGTATGCGCAGGCTGACGGTTCCGCGCAGGTCCAACCAGGCCGTGTCGGGGCCGCGAACCAGCCGAAGCACGACGTGGGCGCAGTCCGGGCAGCGGGCGACCAGCCCCGGCCCGCGGCCGTAGACCCGGAGCCGGGCGACAGGTCCCGCGCTGCCGCAGCCGGTGCAGGTGGCGACCGCCACGGTCAGGTCGACGGCGAACACCTCCGAGAGGGGACCGGCCAGGACGTTGCCGTCCTCGTGAGCGTCGTCGTCGTAGGCGTCGTACGGTGTGTCGATGGGGAGCGTGGTCATGTCAGCCTCCGCTGGGACCGAAGCGTTCGGTGCGGACAAGGCGGGGGGCGTGGCCGAGCCCGACCAGATGATCGGCCGCGTACTCGACGAAGCCGGTGGGCCCGCAGACGTAGACGGTCGGCTCGAAGTCGGGCGGCCACCCGGACGCCACCAGGTCCTCGGCCCGCAGCCGCCCGGGTGGGCGCCGCGAACCCTCGGGGGCGGCGCGCGTGTAGACGTACGCCACGTCCAACCCCGGGTCGGTGTGGCGCAGTTCGTCCTGGTAGAGCCGATCCTCCTGGGTGCGCACCGAGTAGATGAGCCGGAACGGCGACCGGCCGCCGACGGCACGGCGTGCGCGGATCATCGCCATCAGAGGAACGAGTCCGGAGCCGCCGGCGACCAGGAGCACGGGCTCGGTCTGCTCCGGGCGCCACACGAACCAGCCGCCGACCGGCCCGCGCAGCTCCACCGCGTCACCGACACCGAACGCGTCGACGAGGTACGGCGACACCTCCCCGTCCGGGACGCGCTGTACCGTCAGCTCGACCTGTTCCGCGCCCGGCGCGGAGGCGATCGAGTAGCTGCGCTGGGTGCTGTAGCCGTCAGCGGCGGTCAGCCGCACGTCCACGTGCTGGCCGGCGAGGTGTCCGGGCCAGCCGGGGACGTCCAGGAGGAGGGTGCTCGCGGCCGGTGTCTCCGGCCGCCGCTCCGTCAGCGTGGCCGCCCGCCAGCGCAGCCGGTCGCCTAGTCGCCTTGGTACCGCTGTTCGCGCCATGGGTCTCCATAGTCGTGGTAGCCGGCGCTCTCCCAGAACCCCGGTTCGTCGTCCAGGAGGAGCTGGATCCCGCGCACCCACTTCGCCGACTTCCACAGGTACAGGTGCGGCACCAGCAGCCGAGCCGGGCCACCGTGCTCGGGCGGCACGTCCTCGCCGTCATAGCCGTAGGCGATCCATGCCTGGCCGTCCAGCAGGTCCTCCAGGGGCAGGTTCGTGGTGTAGCCGCCGTAGGCATGGACCAGGGCGAATTCGGCGGCCGTCTCGATGTCCGCGAGCAGGAGGTCGAGCGAGACGCCCTGCCAGTGGGTGTCGAACTTGGACCACTTGGTGACGCAGTGCAGATCCACGGTCGGCCGCTCGGAGGCGAGCCCCATCAGGTCCGTCCACGACCAGGTGTGCTCGGCACCGGTCTCGGTGGTCACCGTGAACTGCCAGGAGTCACGGCTGACCCGGGGCGTGGGTCCGGCGGACAGCACGGGGAAGTCGTACGCCTCGTACTGTCCGGGCGGCAGCCGCCCGTCGGATGATCTCGGCCGTCCCCGGAAGCCGGGAGAAAAGGTTGCCACGGTGCCACGCCCTTCCTGCATGCAGGAACGCACTCTGCGATTCTCGCGCGTACGGCCGATTAGCGCACGGTTTGCCCGTAGTCCCCGGCGCGAACGCTTCGCCTGGCAGCCGACTGCCGACGACTGGCTGTTCACCTTGTCCACGTGTCTCCGGGAAATTCCGTGCCCCGCGCGCGGACGCCCTCAGTCGAAGCATGGGAGTCACCCGTGGGCACGATGGACTTCGCGGGCTTTCCTGTAAGGGGCTGGAGGGCCACCGCATGCCATACGACGTCCTCTGAGGCAGGCTGCTCAGCGACAGGGAACCGTCGATGGTCCAGGCCCGTACAGTTCAAGGAACGCTTTGCTACCGGGGGCAGTTCGACCCCGGGGTACTGCTCGGACGTCGTGCCACGATGCGCCGGCCCAACCCCACGTCACCGGGATACCCGCCGCCGCACCCGCACGGGCTCGATGCCCGGACGCGGCGGCGGTCCGGCCCGGCGCAGGCCGCGCAGGCCGCGGATTTCATCGCGGGTCAGCGGGTTGCGCCGCACCTGCAGCACCTGTCGCGAGGACAGGTCGATGAACGACAGTGTTTCGTCGTCGATGCGGATGCCGGCCTGGCGGCCGCCGAGGATCCCCGCCGCCAGCACTTGTCGACCGCCAGGCCCACCGGGCCGCTGTTGTTCACGACCCGGTCCACCTCGAACGCGGCCCCGTCACCGGCAGGCAGCGGCGCCGGGCCGGCCGCGCGTCCACCCTGGGCGGCGGCCAGCCACCCCAGATTCGCCACCGACAGGTGCGAGCGCACGGTGTTGATCCGCGTCCTTGCGATCAGCAGCCAGACGAGAGGCTCCAGCGGAGCCCGGCACGGCATCAGCACTCAGCCTGAGGACGTAAGCCCGGCACGGAATTGCGCGGGAGCCATTTCACGGATCCCTGTCCGCCAGCTACAGGGTGCGGCCGACGGCCAATTCTCTGGGAGCATCAGGTAGCGGTCCCGTCGCGCAGCTGACGGGCGATCCATGCGACGCCGAGTGCTCCAGAAGTTGTGTCCCGTGTCGCAGCACGTTGGTGCATGTTCGCCGACGACGTCGACGATGGAAACAGACCGCCGACGGCCGGATCGCCGTGCTCGGCGGCACCCTGAATGTGACCGAGCGATCCTGACCATACGGACCGCCGCACCATACGGTGCAAGTCGGCTTCCTCTTTCAGTGAGGCGGGTCGGACGGGAGCGTATCGGGGTTGGCACCCTCGGCCTTGGCTGCGTCGGCGAGGGCCGCGGCGGCGGCCTCTTCCGCCTGAGCCTTATCGTTGGCGGCCTGGGCGACCATGTCGTCCGAGGGCTTCTCGCGAGTGGCCGGCGACTGGGGCAGCACCTCACTAAAGGCGCGGGACACGCCCTGGAGCGCGGAGGTGATCTCGCTGGGGATCACCCAGAAATTGTTGCCCGAGCCCTGCGCGAGCTGGGGCAGGGTCTGAAGGTACTGGTAGGCGAGCAGCTTGGGGTCGGGATCGTTGCGATGCACGGCCTGGAACACCTCGTCGATGGCCCGGGACTGGCCCTCGGCCTGGAGGATCGCAGCGGTCCGGTTACCTTCCGCACGCAGCACAGCCGCCTGCTTGTCGCCTTCGGCGGTGAGGATCTGCGACTGGCGCTGCCCCTCGGCCCCGAGAATCGCGGCCCGCTTGTCCCGCTCTGCTCGCATCTGCTTCTGCATGGCGTCCTTGATGGACTGCGGAGGGTCGATGGCCTTGATCTCCACCCGGTTGACCCTCAGCCCCCATTTTCCGGTGGCCTCGTCCAACACACCACGGAGCTGGCTGTTGATGGTGTCCCGTGAGGTGAGCGTCTTCTCCAGGTCCATGGACCCCACGACATTGCGCAAGGTGGTGACGGTGAGCTGCTCGACCGCCTGAAGGAAATTGGCGATCTCGTAGAAAGCCGCGCGTGGGTCGGTCACCTGGAAGTACAGAACGGTGTCGATCTCGACAACCAGATTGTCTTCGGTGATGACAGGCTGCGGTTTGAAGGAAACGACCTGTTCGCGCAGATCGATCATCGGTCGAACGCGGTCGATGTAAGGGATTACGAGGCTGAGGCCGGGACTCAGCGTCCGGTGGTAACGGCCGAGCCGCTCGACGTTGCGAGCGCGCGCCTGGGGCACGATCCGGACCGCCCGCACCACGGTGAAAACCACGATCAGCGCCACGATCAGGCCGCCGATCAACGCCGCCGTTGTTTCCATGGCCTCAGTCCCGGGGGTAGACGATCGCGGTGGCGCCGCTGATCTCCATGACGTCAACAATCTTTCCAGGAGGAATCACCACCGTCTCGTCGTAGGCGCGGGCCGTCCACTCCTCACCACCGATGCGGACCCTGCCACCCAGGCCCGTCACCTCCGAGATGACGAGCGCGCCCCTTCCGATCAGTGCGTCTACGCCGAACCTCGCCGCTTGGGGCCGGAGAACGTGGCGCAGCGCAATGGGACGCACCAACAACACGCTGACCGCAGCCACGACGGTGAACACCAAGAACTGAATCGGCAGTGGAAGTCCGACAGCCGCGGACCCCGCCGTGACCAAAGCGGCCACACTCAGCATTCCGAGCGCAGCGGTGACGGTGAAGATCTCGGCCGCAGCCAACACGGCCGCGGTGATCAACCAGATCAGCCATGGATCCATCGCGAGCCTCTACTGACCGGTGTGACGTAAGGGCCTGACTCTCATCTGCACCCCGATTCGGGACAGCCGGACACCCCTGGCGAAGGAACGCTGCCGAACCATCGGAGGCAGCGTGTGCCCCGGGGAGACTACTTATCCCGTTGTGCCCAATTTTACCCGTAGGAGAAGCCCCGCGAACTCCTCACAGAGGGAGACGTCGACCGCCGCACGCGAGAGATCCAGGGTGTTCGCGCCGCACAGCTGGAGGTCGGAGGTCACGGTTTGGTTCCTCCGTGGGCGTTCAACACGCTTGCGACCCGCAGTCGCTGCATCTGCATTTGCCTCTGACCCGCGGCCCCGCCGGGGGACCGACTGAGCCTGCCAGGGACCGCATCATGGTCTTGGGCTCCTGGCGGCACGCAGCGTCGGCGGCGGTGTAGGCGATGCGGCGGAACATGCCGACCAGGATGATGGGGCCCGCGCACCCGGTGCTCCGAAGCGCCGCCCTCGTTGGTCATTCGCCCGATATGAGGAGATCGAGCAGCTCCCCGCCCGCGTCCTCGTCGCGTCGGGCCAGCATCGCGACGGGGGCCGGGGCCGCTCGGGGCCCGTCGGGGACGAGGGACAGGACCTCGGTGAGTGCGAGGTCGCCGACGTCGTGTTCGTCGTACGACCGCGGGCTGTGGACGAAAGCCAAGGTTGCCGCGGCCAGGACCCCGGTGACGTCGCCGCGGCGGGACCACAGGCCGGTGAGGAGCCGGTCGACGGCCTCTCCCAGTCTGTCGGCGCGACGCAGACCGATCAGCGAACCGAGTGTCGCCCCGCCCAGCTCGGTGAACCCCTCACCGGTGAGCGCGGCGACCACCGCTTCCGCCTCCGTGTCTCCCGGTTGCGGGCTCCCGAAGGGTGGCAGTCCGGCCGTGACGGCGCCGGGTCCGGTGGAGTCGGGGCCGACGGTGAGTGCGGCACGGCAGACGAGCAGGCGCGTGCGCAGAGGGGGATAGGTGTCGGTGCCCGTTCCTGCCGCTTCTCCGGCGGCATTGAGCATGTCGGTGAGCGCCCACACGTACGCTTCTCCGCACGCGAGTGTCGCGCACACGTCGGCGAACGTCTCGCCCAGCCACCCTTCCCAGCGTGCGATGCCCTCCCGCGTGAGCCCGGAACGCTCCGCCAAGCGGGTGCGCAGCGGCTCGGTGAGGGCGAAGTCGTCCTCGACGTGGTGGCCGGTCTCGTGCGCGACGACGAGAAGCGCCGGAAGGTGATGGCCGGCGGACCAGGGGACGCCGATGAGCGGGAACGGCAGGTAGCGGCTCGCCCGACGTCCACCGAGGGTGCGCTGCTTTCCCGCGGGCAGCAGGTCCTCGAAGTCGCTGCCCCGAGGCGTGGCGAAGGGCACCGGGTTCCGGTTCAGGAAGACGAGCGGCGGTTCCTTGAGGGCCGAGCGATCCTGTGCGGCGTTGCGGACAGGGTCGTAGACGGCCCAGGCCAGTTCGTCGGCCGCGTCGAGGAACGTCTTGTAGCGCGGGATGTGGCGGGCGAGCAGCTTGGTGCGGAAGAAGTCCCACAGGTGATGCAGGTCGAGGACGAGTTCGGGCGCGCGCTGTTCATGTTCGGCCGGTGGCAGCTCCTGGAGCCTGCGGAGCGCCCCGGACACGACCCGTACGACACTCTCGATCTGCGATCGGTGCTTTTCGAACGGGCCCTTTTCCCTTGCCGCGCGGACCCAGTCGTCCAGCTCGCCCGTCAGTCCGCCGGTGAGGTGGCGTACCTCGGCCTCGCGACGGGCCCGGTAGCCGGCGTCCTCCGTCGGACGGCCGGTGGCGGGGTCGCCGGTCATGGCGCGGAGGCCGTCTCGGGTTCGGAGATCCTCAGGGCGGCCGGGCTCGCGAACAGCGTGACGCAGGCCGCTTCGAGGATGCCCTCGCCCCAGTCCGCGCCCGCCAGGTCGAGCGGCGTGCCGTTGGACGCGCGGCGCAGTCGCGAGGACAACTGCAACAGGGAGAGGTCTCCCGCGGCGGCCTGTGCCAGGAGCTCTGTCTGACGGCTGCCCGCCTGGGCGACGAGCCCCGTTCCGAGCACCGTCGGCGCGAATCCCGAGGAGAAGAGGGTGGCTGCGAACAAATTGCGGAGCACCACCTGCAGGGGGATGTCCGCGGGCGATCCGGGCAGCGGCGGATCGAGGACGACCATCGGCTGTGTGCCCGGCTCGAACTGCGCCAGCCAGTCCGTGAGCAGGTCCGGTGTGAGGTCCGAGCCACTCGCCGCGCGCGCGAGCCGTTCGCCGTGGCTCAGGCGGGTGGCCGACAGGTCGAAGAAGGGAACCGTGCCCCCCTTCAGACGGAGCGGGGCACGCACATGGACCACGGCGGGCGGAACCTTGAGGGTGGGCAACCCGGCGGACGCCTGGATCACCCGGACGTCGAATCCGTGCATGTGGTAGCCGATGAGGCGAGCGGTGGGGGAGAGGGCCGAGGCGTCGTCCTCGGCCGAGTCGTCACGCAGGACGAGGACCGTCCGGAGACCGGAACGCTTCTGCGTGAGTTCACGCGTCCTCCGTACGAGACTCAAGGCCATGGTCATGGCCTCGAACGCGATGAGCGGCCCGCCCACCGCGACCAGCGCGACTCCGAGTGCGCCCGCGGCGGCCATCTGGGTGCGGGATCCCCAGACACCGTCGGTGGCCAGCTTCCTGTCCGTCTTGTCCGTCGTGCCCGCGTTGAGCGCCGCCTGGACCGCCCGCACGTCGACGATCTCCGCCGCCTGCGGAAGCGTGCGGTAGACGGCCGCCGTGTCGTCCCGGAGCGCGAGTTCCCAGGGGAAGGCGTGCAACCAGGCGTCGTCGGACTGGATCCTGACGGTGTCGACCGGCGGGGCGGCCCGCGCGTGACGCTGCAGGGAGGAGGAGTTGGCGGACACGGCGTTGCGCCAGTCGGCATACAGGGCATGAGCCGTCGGCAGCGGCGTGGAGGTGATCCGGAAGGAGGGGTCCACGTCGTAGACGTCCTCGTGCTCGGACCGGACGAGCTCCACCGAGGGCGCGGAGTCGTCCTCCGGCGGGTACCCCAGGGTCGACGCCATGCGCAGGGCCGCCTGGCCCGTCGACCTGTCCTGGTTCACGAGGGCGATGGACCGCAGGATGTACTGCGTCCACAGAGACGGCCGCTGGACCTTGCTCACGTACTCCGAGGCTTGGTTCAACAAGGCGCGCTTGTCGTCGACTTCGCCCTCCGTGAGCGCGAGCATCCAATGCGCCGTCGCCTTCAGCAGGAGTGATGGCTGTCTGTCGGCCTTGGCGCACAGGGAGCGGCTGAGTCGATGGTCGGGGACGCCGTTGACGCGAACCTGAGCCCGCGCCCAGGCCCATGTCGGGAGCGGATCCCACTTGTCCGCCGAATCAGCGAGACCTCGGTACGCCTGCTCCACCAGTCGGCCCGCCTCCTGGTGGCGCCCCGACACCCGCTCGAACTCCGCCAGTTCGGCCAGCCGAAGACACTGGTCGGCGTCCGTACGGGGCCCGTCGGTCAAAGGGGCGAAGAGCGGCCGGAGCCGGTCGAGTCCGGGTACGGGGTCGCCTTCCGGGGACGAGCAGCCCGCAAGGGATTCGAGTGCGCGCAAACGTGCTTCGGGCGGTTCCATGCCGGCGAGAGCCGCGGCCAGAGCCGGGGCGCGGGAAGGGTCGGCGAGGACGGCCGCCACCCCACCGTCGAGCAGGTCCTTGCGTGAACGCAAGGGGACCTCCAGCAGCGAGGAGTCGGCCACGACGTAACCGCTGCGCGCCATCTCGCGCCACAACAGCGCGGCGGGGACGGCGAATTCACCGGAGGTGTCCACCGTCCGCAGTTGCCCGAGCACGTTGGCCGCCCGGTGGAGATCACCCACCGACCGGGCGAGGAACTGGGCGTAGGCGAGCAACGTCGGTGGATGACCGTCCGGGTGTCCCAGATCGCTCCAGAGGCCCGCTGCCCGTGCGAAGGACCGCTCCGCCTCGTCCACCGCCAGCAAACCCCCCTCGACGACAGCGCGCAGAACAGCGCACTCGGCCAGCCCCTGGTACCGGGTGGAGTCGCGGACGTCGGAGTGGGAGATCTCCTCCGCCCTGTCCAGGGCTTCCAGGGCGCGGATGGAGTGCCACAGCAGGAGGTGTGCTCGCGCCTCGGCCAGACAGGCGTCGACGCGTTCGGTCGGACGCAGGGCGCTCATGTCGAGGTCTCGCAGCGTGCGCAGCGCGGCACTCGGAGCGTACGAGGCGATCTCGGCACCCGCTCGGCGCAGCAGCGCCCGGTTCTGCAAGCGCGTGAAGGGCCGCTCCGTATCGATACGCGAACCGGAGGAGGCCACGTGGTTGTGGAGCGCCACGGCTTCGCCGATGAACCCCTGTGCCTGGAGGTTCGCGGCCAGCTCCAGCGAGATCCGTGCCTCGCTCTCGGCGCCACCACCCCGGGTCCGCGCGGTGTCGATCGCGGCCCGGTAGCTGACTTCGGCCTGCGGATCGCTCGTCCGGGCCTGGATGCGCGAGAGCAACACCTGGAGGTCTTCCCGCAGTTCGTCGCGGACTCCGCCGTCAAGGGCGTTCTGTACGACCTGAGCCGCCCTGTCGAGGTGATCGCGGCCGTAGAGGACCAGCGCCTGCAGATAGGCCTCGCGATCCAGCATGCCGAACGCCCGGTTCGCCGCCCCGCGCAACCTGCGGACGAACGCGAGCCGGCGTTCGACCTCGTTCCAGGCCGGGTCGGACGGGTTGACGGAAGGAACGTTCAGATAGCTGCGCGCGGCGACCGCGGCGATGGCCAGGTGGGCGTCGGCGACGGCTCGGTGGCTGATCAGCAGCCCGCCGTCGAGGCGGAGCCGGGGAAGGCCCTCGTCGAGGTATTCGTCGCCGAGCACCTCTTCGCACAGCTCCAGGATCTGTTCGACCCGACTGCCGTCCATGTTTGCCTTCTGGACGGCATGGGCCCACGTCGTGCCGGCCTGCGGATCTCCGGCCTGGAACCGGTGATACGTCGCCTCCTTCATGTACGTGACCCACTGCTCGGGGTGTGTCCTGCCGAGCTCGTCGAAGTGCGCGATGAAGGCCTGGTGCAACCGCTCGAAGACCTGATGGCCCGAGATCAGAAGACGCATCGGGGCCAGGACGTTCGGATGGAAGATGACGGTGTCGTCGTCGCCCGCGTGCCGTGAGACCCACGCCGAGGTGCCGGCGTAGTCGAGCAGCCGCTGCCAGGCGCGGTCCATCTCCTCGTCGGTGGGCTCGGCCGCAGCGAAGGGGAAGACGGCGTCGCTGCCCCGGAGGTGGTGGTCGTCGTGACGCGGGTCGTCCGCGTCGGAACGGTCCGTCATGCCCTGGGCCAGCCAGGGGCGCATCACCGTGAACACGTCCTGCCGGCGCAGACGCCGGGGGATCACCCCGTAGCGCAGCAGCCAGCGCACCGCCGGATCGTCGATGCGCTGCACCACTCGCTCGATCAGGTAGCGCACCAGTGGTTCCTGGCAGGCCTTGAGCTCCGCGGCGTCGATGGTGGGGTCCTGCTCGATGAGATCGGCGAACAGGGCGAGCGTGAACGGAAGCCCCTTGGACTTGCGCGCGGCGACCCGCAGCAGGGCGCTGTTCGTGATGCCGCGGAGCCCCGCGAGATAGGCGTGCGACTGGGCCGCGGTGAACTTGCGCACCTGGATGTGCTGAACCTCCTTGCGCCGGAAGGCCCTGAGCGCCTGCGGCAGATGCTGCCTGAGGTTGTAGCGGCCGGCGAGGACGAGCCGCAGGTCCGGGCAGAGCCTGACGAGCCGGCCGAGCATCCGCAGCGTCCGCTCCGTCTCACCGTGGCCGTGCAGCAGGAGTTCCTCCAGCGTGTCGACCACCAGGACCACCGGATGACCGGGACGCGCCCGGTTGAGGCGTTCGGCGAAGGTCTGCAGGACCTCCTCCTGCACCGCTTCGGCGTCGAGGGTGTCGATGTGGGCGGCGGTCTCCTGCGCGGGCGCGGAGGAATGACGGCTGAGAAGAATCTTGTACGCGGAATAGGCGTCGAGCCGCTCGAAGGCCCGGCCGGGAAGCCTGCGTTCGAACTGCTCCGCGATCTCCAGGAGCAGGAGCCATGGATGCCGGCCGACCGCGTGGGTGTTGACGACGTCGAAATCGATCCGGGCGCACAGGACGTCCCGCTCCTTCGGCACGCAGAAGCGGGCCACCAGCCACCGGAGCTGCATGGTCTTCCCCGCGCCTCCCGGCGCGTACATCTGCCACACCCGCCGCTCTCCGGCCAGGAGGCGTTCGGCGTCATCGACCAGTCCGGCGGGCTGGAGGAACTGGGCGGAACGCGAGTAGTCGGCGGCCCAGTAGTCGCGGGCGCGCACGTATCCGGCACAGTCCAGGCGCAGTCGGTCGATCACGGCGTCGGTGAAGGAGAGTCGGTCGGGGTCGCCGAGCGCCTCCACCAGGTCCTTGCACGCGGCGAAGTCCCGGCGGGCGTCCGCCGCGTCGAACCGTTCGCGGAAGAGCGCGAGGGCGTTCTTCGGCTGCGCCAGCAGGAGATGCCGTACCTCCTCAGCGTGGTTGCGGGATGCCCGGTGTACGCCGGCGATCCGGAGTTCCAGTGCGAGGAGGCCGTCGGGAAGCGTCTCGGCGGGCGACTCCCGCGCCCATTCGACGAAGTAGGCGCTTCGGTTCGCCCCCGACAGGGCGAACCGGCCGGGCTCGGAGCCGACGGGTTCCACGGCGTGAGCGCGGACCAGCTCCTCCAGCCCCGGACTGGCCGGTTCCTCGGCGAGGGCGTGCGGATGCAGTACGTCTTCGAAGAGGGCCGCGTCGAAGGTGCGGGCGACGGCGCAGGCCCGCAGGACGGTTGTCCAGTGCGCCGGACGCAGCGAGCGGCTGATGGTCTCCAGACTCTCCCCGGCGGCGAGGCGGCGGGTGATCTCCCCGAGGACGTCGGTCATCGCCCTGCCTCCTGAAGGTGTGCCGCCCCCCATTGGGGCACGATCCCCACCAGTTGCGCGAAGAGTTCCACGTTGAAGTGCTGCCCGAGGTTCTGGTGAAGCGCCTCCAGCAGGTTGACGACCGCTTCGTCCGGCTGGACGCGCAGGCGGCTCTCGTAGAGCCGTGCGAGCCGCATGAACTGTGCGCTGTCGAAGTCCCCCACGCGGACCCGCGTGATCATGTGGGAGTCGGACTCCGGCAGCGCCCCGCCCACCCAGGAGTCCGGGGCGACGAGAATCAGCCGCAGCGGTGGCGCCTGTCCGTAGGCGACGGGACGGACCAGGGACTTGTAGAGCACCTGCGTGAAGGCGCCCTGCAGGACGCTCTCGGCGTGGTCGAGGGCCATGACGAGGGGCCGTCCGTCGCTCGCCTTCTGCAGAGCGTGCAGGAACTCGCCGACGATGCGTTCCTTGCGCCCGTCACGGGGGTCACCGATCTCGTCGTTGAAGCGCCGTCCTTCGTCGTCGGCCGGTTCCAGGGTGCCGTTCGGCAGGACGGGTGCCTCGACGAGGTGATTGACGACCGCGTTGAACTCACCGAAGGCCTGTGTCGGCAAGGGGCACAACTGCTCGGGAGAGGTGGCCTCCTGTCGTATCAGCCGCAGGGTCGTGAGCCAGTCCTTGTGCCGTGGGTACGCGTCCACGTCGCCGGCCCGGGTCGAAGCGGCCAACTGTGCGGCCAAGTTGACCGAGACCACGCGGTGTCCGCGCAGGAACCAGGTGATCAGGCACCAGTTGGTCAGCCAACTCTTCCCCGTCCTGGCGAAGTTGGCCTGTGAATGACCGCTGATCACCAGCACCGGACGGTCGGCCGCGTCCGCCGCCTGCACCGGATCGTCGAGAGCCCACCAGGCCTGGCGCCGCTCGTCGGTGCGTCCCACGAACCGCCCGAGATCCACGTACTGCTTGTAGCGCAGAATGTCCTGCACCGAGGCCGTGGGCGGGGGCGCGAAGGTGATCGGCAGCACTGACCGTGGGTCTTCGCAGGTCAGCAGGACGGGCAGGGCCCACGCCCCGCTCTTGGGTGCCCGCCTGGCCAGTTCGGAGCGCGCGGCGGCGACCGCCGTGTCGACGGGCTGGTCGGCGCCCAGATTCTCGTAGAACGTGCGGGACAGGGTGACGGCGCAGTCCGAGGCGATGTCGTCCTGCATCGACACCACCGCCCTTGACCCCGCGTCCAGGAAGGCCTGGGTCATCCCGCCGATCCAGTCCGCCGGATCGGCCCTGCCTGAATGGCAGGCGTTGAGGACCACCAGCAGGGGCTTCCACACCGTGAGGTCGGCGACGGCCCCGGCTTCCAGTTCCCAGGTCGCGGGCGCGGGCCCCGGGTGTCGCGTCTCGGCCGGGGTGAAGACGAGCACGGGACTGCCCCGGCCAGGGCGAGGCATGCCGTGCCCGATGTAGTGCACGACGTGCGGCCGCAGCCTGTCCACGCGCTCCGCGAGCACGGCGGCGTCCGCGGGGACGTCGAGGACCTCGAGGTAGGTGCGTCCGGGCGAACGCTCCAAGGCGCCGGAAATCGCGGCGAGTTCTTGTTCCGCGAGCAGCCGTTCGTCCTGAGGTGGCGTGCAGATGACCACCAGGACGCGCAGCGGACCGAGTTGTGAGGACGGGTCGTCGGCCCGTAAGCCGACGGCGCAGCCGCGTCTCCACAGGGTTTCGGGGTGCCGCCACAGCCACCGTCCCCGGTGGCGCAGCAACTCCCAGGGAAGCGAGCGTAGTTCGGGAGGCTCTACCTCCAGGCACACTCGTCGCGGTGCCGCCTGCGAGGCCGTCGCCGACAGCCATTCCTCGGCGAGAGCCCCGCCGAGCAGTGCCGTGTACAGGCACTCGCCGGCGTGTTCGCGGTCCTCCTCACCGGCTCCGCGCTCGAAGGCCTTCGCGAGTGCCCCCGGATCCTCCAGCGGTCCGAGCTCGGCCGACACCGTGGGGCGGCCCTGTGCCGACAGTTGGACCACGTGTCCGGGCGAGCCGTCGGCTGGTGTGGTGATGCGCAGTTCTGTGTCGCCCGCGCCGGCCTCGGTGTGTGTGCCGCTTGCCATCGAGATCCTCGCGAAGTGCTTATGCCGTCGTGAAGCCGAGCGTGGGCTGCTCGGTGGGGGACACGTCCTCCAGGACCGCGCCCGGGTCGTCCTGCGCTTCCTCCAGGAGCACCGGCGGGACGGGCACGGGAGCGGCGCCGCGTCCTGGTTGACGCGGGCCGTAGTCCTTCATCACCTTGCCGAACCAGGCCTTGCGCAGCCGGACCACCTGGAAGAAGGGGGTGAGCTCGCTGCCCAGCCATTCCAGGCCGAGCGCGTGGCGGCCCTCGATCGACGCGCTCCCGGCGAGATCGGCGAGCACGGGCTGAACCGGCCCGGCGCCGGCCTTCACCCGCAGCTCCGCGAACGCTCCGTTCTCCGTGGAGGTCAGCACCGTCCCGGAGGTGGCCTCGATGACGCCGGTGACGGCGAGCAGCGAGTCGTCCCAGTCGTCCCAGCCACGGCTCACCAGAGCGGAGGCCAGCGCGCGTGTGTCGGCGACCGTGGTCTCGGTCAGCCCGTCGTAGACGACGAAGGCCGTGTCGCCCTTCGCGAACCCGATGCGGGCGCCGGCGTCGGCGGCGGCCAGCGAGGCGAAGCCGTCCGTGGCGGACCCCGAAACCTTCAGCGCCACCGAGACGGAGCCGTGCGCGTCATGCTTGTAGATGTTCTCGGGCGTGCCGGGGCGCGGATCGAAGGCGACGCCCCGGTCGGCGAGGGTGCCGGCGGTCCGGACCCGGTCGTCCGCGTTGTGCAGGACGTCGCCCAGCGCGACGCGTTGTGACAACGGCCAGGCCACCCACCAGCCCTTCCACACGTCGTCGACGGCGTCGCGGTACAGCGTGTAGTTGTCCTTCATGTCGTCTCGTCCCCCGATACCGGCACTTGTGCTTGGCAGGTTACGCGCGGCCGCATCTGCTGGAGGCAATTCCCCCTAGATCCGGCGCAGTTGCGAGGTGTGAGGTATACGCGGACCACCTGCCGGAGCATGCCGTTCCCGGCGGAGCCGTGCGACTCGTCGGCCGCCGGGAGAACCGCACGAGCGGTGTCGCCCGGTCGCGCTCGCCGCCATCCGAAGTCCCGGCGCCTGTAGTCGAGTTGACGGGGGGCGCCGGGGGCGGTCCGCACGCCGCTCGTTAGCATTCCTTCGCATGATGCGACGGGGGTGGCGGCTGGGTGCCGTGGCGGTGTTGGCGGCGGTCTGTGTCTCAGGTCCGAGAGGGCCGGCGGTCATCCGTACGGCGTCGGACCTCGGGCCTCTCCCGGCCGACCGCTACGACTACACGCCGCAGGACTATCAACGATCGCAGCGGGCAACGGCGTTGCTGGTCCGGCAATGCATGGCCGGGCACGGGCACCCGGACTTCCCGCTCGACCCCCGATTCCCCAGCGACCCCATAGCCATGACGGCGGTCAGCACCGATTACGGCGTCCTGGACCTGGCCGCCGCCCGCCGCTGGGGCTACGGCTGGGATCCGGCGAAGTTCCAGGACGCCCAGCCCAAGGGCCGCCGGATGACCAACGCCGAGTACGCGGACGTCCCCGCCTGCAACGCCGAAGCGAACCAGCGGCTGATGCGTGGCATCGACCTCAAGCGGGACTGGCTCTACGCGACCACACGGGCGATCGAGATCGGCAAGGCGGTGAAACGCGACCCACGCCTCCGAGCGGCCTGGGAGACGTGGTCGCGCTGTGTGGCGGAACAAGGGTTCCCTCGCTATCGAGACCCCGTCGCGGCGTACACGGACGCCGCCTGGCGGCGGAACAGCGACGGGAACACCCGGCATACGCGGCGGGAGCGGGCCGCCGCGGTCGCGGACGTCACCTGCAAGCGCCGCCACCACACGGCCGAACTCTGGCACACCGTACGGGCGCGCGAGCAGGCCGCGGACATCGCGCGGCACCGTGACCGCTACGCCGCGGGACTGCGGGCCCTGCGGACGTACCGGGCCACCGTCACGGACGTGCTCCGGAAGCTCGGTTAGTGTCCCGCGCCGGAGTGGCCTTGTCTCATCGGTAGGTCCCGCCGCCGACCGGGCGCGTTCGTCTTCGGGTTCGACTCCGTCGGCCGGGTTCGTTGGCGGGGGCCGAACGTGTCGGCCGGCGGGTTCGTCAGCGAGGGCCGAACGTGTCGGCCGTGTTCGTCGTCGGGGCTCGCTTCTGCCCCCGCCGTTGCGATCGTCGCGTCACCCCTTCATGGGCGACGCGGCCCAGCACCCGCCGGATTCCGCGCGGGCCGCGGAATCCGGCGACCGGACCTCCCTCGGTTCGGTCGGGGCAGGCCGGGGCGGCCTTCCTATCCGGCCCGGCAGCTCAGGACCGGCGTACCGGCTCCACCCGGCGCCGCACTGAACCCGAAGCCGGTCGAGGCACCGGCCGCGATCGCGCCGTTGTGGGTGGCGTTGTTCGCGGTCACCGTTTTGCCCACCTGGCTGTAGGAGGCGTTCCACATCCCGGAGACGGTCTGGCTGCCCGCCCAATCCCAGGTGACCTGCCACGACTTGGTCGTCGAGGAGCCCGTGTTGGTGACGGTGACGTCGGCGTTGAATCCACTGCCCCAGTCGCTGCTCACCTTGTAGGTGGCCTTGCAGCCACTGGAGCCGCCCCCGGTTCCGGTGGTCGTGGCGGTGACCGACGCCGACGCCGGAGAGGTGTTGCCGGCGGCGTCGCGGGCCCGCACGGTGTAGTCGTACGAGGTCCCCGCGCCGAGGCCCGTGTCGGTGAAGGACGTGCCGGTGACCTGGCCCGCCTTGGTGGCGCCGCGGTAGACGTCGTAGCCGGTCACCGCGGTGTCGTCGGTGGACGCCTTCCACGACAGGGACACACTCGACGCGGTGGTACCGGTCACGGTCAGTCCGGTCGGTGTCGAGGGCGCGGTCGTGTCTCCGCCGCCCCCGCCCCCGCCTCCGGAGAAGCCCGGAGCCTTGATGGCGGCGAGATAGCCGTCCTTGACGGTGTCCACGGTCTGCCAGTCGTCCTTGAGGATGCCTCCCGTGTCGCCGGAGTTCGGATTCCACGACCAGAAGGTCCAGTTGAAGCTGTCGGCCCCGTACGTGCTCGTGGGCCGCAGGTAGTCGACCAGCGCCGCGAGCCACTTCTGGTCGACCGTCGACTGCAGGGTGGTGCCGAACTCACCCAGCCAGACCGGGGCGATGTTCTGCTTGAAGATGTAGCCCCAGTACTTGTCCCAGACGGCCGGCATGTTCGCCGGGAACGAAGGGTCGCTGAACCAGGGCTGCTGAGCGACGCTGGTCGCGTAGTCGTGCGCCGAGTAGACCAGGCGGTTGGCGACGTCCAGCCGCACCGGCGCGGACGCGACCCCGGCGAGATTGCCGCCCCACCAGGTGCTCTGCCCGTTCACCGTCTGGACGCCCTCGACGAAGATCAGCAGGCTGGGGTTGACGGACAGGACCGCGTTCCCGGCCCGTTCGGCGGCGAGGCGCCAGTCGGTGCTCGTGTCCCCGCATCCCCAACAGGCCGGATCATGCGGCTCGTTGTGCAGGTCGATGCCGACCACGGCGGTGTTGCCCTGGTACCGCGCCGCCAGGGCCTTCAGGTTGGTGATCCAGGTCGTCTCGGGGACGGCGGCGGTGTACCAGAGCGCCGACTGCGCCGAGGAGTCGGGCCGATGGCGGTCGAGTACGACCTTGAGTCCCGTCGTGCCCGCGTAGCCGACGATCTTGTCCATCACCTGGAGCGAGTTGAGCCCCTGGAGGTCGGCGTTCAGGCCGTTGGCGTAGCTGATGCCGTTGGGCTGGGTGCCCTTGAAGATGTCGTCGCTGTAGGGCAGCCGGATGGTGTTGTAGCCCAGGCTCTTCATCTGGTCGATCATCGACTTGTAGTCGCGCGACCAGAGGCCGTGCGCCACGTAGTTCGACGTCTCGAACCCGAACCAGTTGATGCCCGCCATGCGCACCGGCTGGTTCTGCGCGTCGAGGAGCCGGCGGCCCTCGGTGTGCCAGTATCCGGCTCCGGACACTGCTGCCGCTGCCGATGGGGCGGCAGCGGCATGCGCCGGTACCGCCACCGTGAACGGAACGAAGGCCGCGAGGGCCGCGGTGAGGAACGCGACCAGGGCACGCCTGACGCGGAATGAGGGTGGGTGACGCATGGTGGGGGTCCTCTCCGGGTGGGAGCGCTCCCATTTGCGGGCGCGCGTCTCCGGGCGGGCAGGCGGATGGGCATCCGGCATGGCGGCTCCCGCGGACCGGCAGGAGTGTCCCGCTCCCGACGGCCGGCTCGTCCAAGCCGGACTGCGCACATGGAAGCCACTAAGCGTGTCCGCGTCAATACCCCGCGCTGTGATCGCCTCCGCGGGGGAGATGTCGGCCACGGGTGTGCTCGGTTTCGGCCACGCCCTCGCCGTCCGGGGCGGGGGAGGGGGCGTCCGCCGCCGTGCCACTGCGGGCGTGGAGGGGGTGCGCCGCCTCGACGTCCCGGGCGTGGAGCGCGTGCCGCGGCCTCGCCTTCCCGGGTGTGGAGGGTGTGCGCCGCCGTGCCGGCTCGGGCGTGGAGGGTACGCGCTGCCGTGCCGGCTCGGGCGTGGAGCGCGTGCCGCCGCCTCGCCGTCCCGGCCGAGGAGGGTGCGCCGCCCCCCTGCGGGTGGTGCGCAAACTCCGTCGGAGGCCTCTCGGGTGGCCGTTGCGTCGACGTCTCTCGTGCCCTTACGTCGCCGCGTACCCCTCGGCCTGGCGTGCGCCGCGTCGTCGCGGGCGAGGCCACGCAGGGCGGCGCCCGTCCGACGGGCCGTCAAGAACGCACTCTTTGCACGGGTGTTGACAGCGGGAGTCGAAGCACTGCACCTTGGGAGCGCTCCCACGTTCAGTGTCCCAGCCGCACCGCCACCTGAACGACCAGCCACCGTCCGCGCACCACGACGAGAAGCGCCGGCCCCATGTCCGGACGAAGACGTCGCGGCGCGCCCATGCTCGGTGGCGCCCTACCGCTCCACCCTTGCGCGACGCACACAGTCGCACCTTCGTCATGCCCGCACGCAACGCCTGTCCGGCGGACGTCCGCCGGGTGTGCCAGGGACGCGGCACACCCGGTGGACGTCCGAGACCCAGCATGCCGACCGTACTTGTCTGCTCTCCCCAGGAGATGGCTGATGCCTGCCCGTAGACCTGACTCCACCGTGCGCCGAAGCGGACGGAAGCGGACCGCCGCTCTGGCCGCCGGTGCCCTTCTCGGAGCCCTGTCCGTCACCGCGCTCCCGACCACCGCTGTCGCGGCCGCCAAACTCGACAATCCCTACGTCGGCGCGAAGGCCTACGTGAACCCCGACTGGTCGGCCAAGGCCGCGGCCGAGCCCGGCGGTTCGGCCGTCTCCAACCAGCCGACCTTCGTCTGGCTGGACCGGATGGCCGCGATCCAGGGCACCGCCGACGCCCGTGGCCTCAAAGCACACCTCGACGCGGCCAAGGCCCAGGGCGCCAACCTGGTCCAGCTCGTCATCTACGACCTGCCGGGCCGGGACTGCGCCGCCCTGGCCTCCAACGGCGAACTCGGTGCCGACGATCTGGCCACCTACCAGAGCAGCTACATCGACCCGATCGCCGCGATCCTCGCCGACCCGGCCTACGCGAGCCTGCGGATCGTCAACCTCATCGAGCCCGACTCGCTGCCCAACCTGGTCACCAACGCCGGCGGCACCGCGGGCTCCACGACCCAGTGCGCCACGATGAAGGCGAACGGGAACTACGAGAAGGGCGTCGGCTACGCCCTCCACACCCTCGGCGCTCTGCCCAACACCTACAACTACATCGACGCGGGTCACCACGGCTGGCTCGGCTGGGACAGCAACCTCACCCCGGCCGCCCAGGAGTTCAAGAAGGCGGCCACCACCAGCGGCGCCACCGTGAACGACGTGACCGGCTTCATCGTGAACACCGCCAACTACTCCGCCACCAAAGAGCCGTACGTGAAGGTGACGGACACGGTGAACGGCCAGACGGTGCGGCAGTCGAAGTGGATCGACTGGAACCAGTACGACGACGAGAGCTCGTACGCGCAGGGTCTGCGCACCGCGCTCGTCGCGCAGGGCTTCGACTCGGGCATCGGCATGCTCATCGACACCTCGCGCAACGGCTGGGGCGGTTCGGCCCGGCCGACCGGCCCCGGCCCGACGACCAGCGTCGACGCGTACGTGGACGGCGGTCGCATCGACCGGCGCATCCACGCCGGAAACTGGTGCAACCAGAGCGGGGCGGGCCTCGGCGAGCGTCCGGCGACCGCACCCGACACCGGAATCGACGCCTATGTGTGGGCCAAGCCGCCGGGCGAGTCGGACGGGGCCAGCCAGGCCGTCGACAACGACGAGGGCAAGGGCTTCGACCGGATGTGCGACCCCACGTACACCGGGAACGGACGCAACGGGAACAACCTCACCGGGGCGCTGGCCAACTCCCCGCTCGCGGGGCACTGGTTCTCCGCCCAGTTCCGTCAACTACTCGCGAACGCCAACCCGCCGCTGAGCGGATCGGGTGGCGGTGGCGGTGACACCCAGGCCCCCACCGCTCCCGGCGGCCTGACGGTCAGTTCCACGACGAGCAGCGGTGTCTCCCTGAGCTGGAGCGCGTCCACGGACAACACCGCGGTCACGGGATACGACGTCTACCGCGACGGCACCAAGGTCGGCAGCGCCACCACCACGTCGTACATCGACAGCGGGCTCGCCGCCTCCACGACCTACAGCTACACCGTCAAGGCCAAGGACGCGGCCGGCAACGTATCGGCGTCGTCCGCGGCGGTGTCCGCCACCACCAAGGCGTCGAGCGGGGGAGGAGGCTCGACGGGTCTCAAGGCGCAGTACAAGAACAACGACTCCTCCACCGCCGACAACCAGGTCAAGCCCGGTCTCAAGCTGGTCAACGGCGGTTCCGGCGCGGTCGATCTGTCCAAGGTGACCATCCGCTACTGGTTCACCGGGGAGTCCTCCTCCGCCGGCTACCAGACCTTCTGCGACTGGGCACAGCTCGGCTGCTCCACGGTCAAGACGTCCGTGAGCGCCGTCTCCCCGAGCCGCACGGGCGCGGACCACTACGTGGAGGTGGGCTTCAACTCCGGTTCCCTCGCGGCCGGAGCGGACAGCGGTGAACTGCAGCTCCGTATGGCCAAGTCGGACTGGTCGAACTTCGACGAGTCGAACGACTACAGCCGTGGCACCAACACGTCCTACGCGGACGCGGCGAAGGTGACCGTGTACGTGTCGGGCACCCTGGTCTGGGGCACCGAGCCGTAGATCAGCCGGAGTTGGGGAACGGGTAGGGGCCGGGCGGCGAGCCGGTCGTCCAGGACGGCACCGTCGCCCAGCCCAGTTCACCAGCCTGTTCTTCACCTGCACCGTCCCCTGACCCGAGCCGGGGCCCGCATCGAAGCGGGCCCCGGCATCAGGACTCAGTAGAACAACTGGTTGCCGCTGTACTTGCACGACCACGTCTGCAACGTGGTGCCGTCGGTCACGCCCTCTCCCTTGACGTCCACGCACTGGGTGGTGTCGTCGTGCCGGATCACATAGGAAGTCTCCGATCCGTCAGGCGTGCTCACGGTGCCGCGCGCTTCGATGGCCCAGAGCTGACTGCTGATGTTGCTGGACTTGCAGCCCCACTGCCACACGTTGTCGCCGTTGGCGATCGGGCTGTTGACCGCGACATCGAGACAGCCGCCGCCGTAGTAGTTGCGCATCTGGTAGGCGTAGGAACCATCGGTGAACGTGTGCTTCTTGAGGCACCAGTACTGGCTGTTCCCGGTGTACCAGTGCCATATGTGGGCCTGTGTTCCGTTCGCCGTCGAGGGCCCCTTGAGGTCCATCACGGTCCGCTGCCCCCTGGCGTTGCTGGCCGCCACGGCTGCGTAGAAGTACGGGCCCCTGCTCCAGGTGGAGTCGAAGCGCGAGGAACAGTTCGGCGAGGCGGCGTGGGCCGGCTCGCTCACGACGACTGGAACCACGGCGAGTCCGATGAGGACCGCGGCGCTCATCATGACGCGAGCGAGCCGATGGCGCATGGTGCTCATGCCTTGTCCTTTCTGCTTGTCCGATCGTCGGGCGGTCGGCGGCGCTCGGTGCGTGAATGGACCGTCGTCCTGCCGCCATTCCGGTCCGACGGCATGCTGGGCCTGCCGGGGGGCGCGGTCTCGCTTCCGCCACACTGTCCGCCTCGTCGCCTGCAACCCGGTTGCGCCGTGGTTGCACCGGTTCTTGACCCGCTTCACCGAGCTCGGGCAAGCTCCCCTCGAAGCAACGGGGGGACCATTTGTTCGAGTTCGGCGTTCTCGGGCCGCTGAGCGTGCACCGTGGCGGTCGGCCCGTCGTGTTGTCGGCACCCATGCTCCGGCGGTTGCTGGCCGTGCTGCTGGTCCGCGCGGGGAGGCCCGTTCAGCTCTCCGATCTGCTCGACGCCCTGTGGGACGGGCACCCGCCGCCGAGTGCGAGGAAGACCGCACAGGTCTACGTGCACAGGCTGCGGCGGGAACTGGAAGGTGGTCAGAACCTGCGGCACGGGCCGCTGGGCTACTCGTTGACCGTCGACCCCACGGAGCTGGACCTGCTCCGCTTCGTGGACCTCGCCGACCGGGGCCGGCTCGCGCGGCGCAGCGGACTGCTGGAGGAGGCCGGCGAGCTGTTCCGGCTGGGCCTCTCGCTGTGGCGCGGAACGGCCCTGGCCGATGTCAGCGACGTCGGACTCCTCGCCACGGAGGCGACACGCCTCGAGCAACAGCGCCTCCAGGTCTACGAGGAGTACGCCGAGGTCGCGCTGGAACTGGGCCGGCACGCCGACGTCGTCACCGAACTCGAGGAACTGACGCGATCCCATCCCTTTCACGAGCGACTGCGCGGTCAGGCCATGCTCGCGCTCCACCGCAGTGGGCGCCGGGCCGACGCGCTGTCGTTGTACCGCGATGCGCGAAGGCTGTTCACGGAGGAGCTCGGCATCGAACCGGGCGCGCCGCTCCAGCACCTGCACGCCGCCATGTTGCGCACGCACGGCGGGACCCTGGACGTGGTCACGAGGAGCGGCCCGGCGGAGCCGCCGGGGGAGGGAGGGGCCGAGTCGCCCGGCTCCGCCGGCGGAGCCGGAATCGCCGCCGGTACGCGGACGGCCGGTACACCGGTCAGGTCGGCGTCCCCCTTCGGGGAGTCGTCGGCGACGCCGGGAGATGCGCAGGGCCTCGTGAACGGAACCGCGGCCCGGGAGGAGACGGGTCGGCGCGGCGCCGGACGATTACCCGTCGAAGTCACCAGCTTCATCGGGAGGCAGTCCGAACTCGAGGCCGTAGGACGACTGGTGAGAAGTTCCCGGCTGGTGACACTGACCGGGGTGGGCGGCGTAGGGAAGTCACGTGTGGCACTGCGGGTGGCACACGACGCTCAGCCGGCCTTCCCCGACGGCGTGTGGTTCGTCGAACTGTCCGCCGTCCAGGACCCCGGCATGGTCGCCCACAGCGTCGTGCAGGCCCTGGACCTGGACGACCGGACCGTCAAACCGCCTGTTGAGGTGCTGGAGGAGTTCCTGCCGTCCCGACAGGCGCTGCTGGTGCTGGACACCTGTGAGCATCTCGTGGACGCATGCGCGGTCCTGGTGGAGACCCTGCTGAAGAGTGCGCCGGGGATCCGTGTCCTCGCCACGAGCCGTGAGTCCCTGAACATCGCGGGTGAAGAGGTCTTCGTACTCGCGCCACTGGCCGTGCCCCGGCCCCTCCACCCGCCGGGAAGCCCGGTGGAATCCGACGGTGTCGCGCTGTTCGTCGAGCGGGCTCAGGCCGCGAACCAGGAATTCACCCTCACACCCGCCAACCGTGACGCGGTCGGCCGGCTGTGCGCCATGCTCGACGGCATTCCGCTCGCACTCGAACTCGCCGCGGTACGGCTCCGCTCCATGTCGGTGGAGCAGATCCTGGAGCGCCTGGACCATTCGTTCACCCCGCTGGGCTTCGGCAGGCGCACCTCCCTGCCCCGACATCAGACGATGCGCGCGACGATGGACTGGAGCCATCACCTGTGCTCCGCGGGGGAACGGCTTCTGTGGGCCCGGCTGTCGGTGTTCTCGGGGAGCTTCCACCTCGATGCCGTGGAATCCGTCTGCTGCGACCGCGAACTGCCACGGGCAGCCGTGGCGGATCTTCTGTCGGGACTGGTGGAGAAGTCCGTCCTGCAATGGGAGGAAGGCATCTCGGGGACACGGCTGCGGATCCTGGACACCGTGCGTCAGTACGGTGCCGAGCAGCTCTGGCGGCGCGGCGAGCCGGAACGCCTGCGCATGCGTCACCGTGACCACTACCTGCGCTCGGCACGCCGGTTCGAGGACGGATGGTTCGGACCGGATCAACTGAACTGGTGCCGGCTGATGAGGCTGGAGCACGACAACATCCGATCGGCGATCGACTTCTGCCTCTCCCGTCCGGAGGAGCACCTGGCCGGTCTCGACCTGGTCGGATGCCTGTGGTGGTACTGGACGTCCTGCGGACTCTACGCCGAGGGACGTCACTACCTCGACCGCTTCCTGAACCTTGATCAGGAGCCCGGCGAGGAACGGATCCGGGCGTTGTGGGCCTGCGGACATGTGGCGATGGGGCAGGGGGACGCCGATGCCGTCCACCGCGTCGCCCTGATGTGCCGGGCGCTCGCCGCGCAGTCCGGTGATCCGGTGGCACTCGGATTCGCCCAGCACCTCCTCGGTACGGCGGCGGCACTGCGCGGGGAACTGGACGAGGCCGGCGAACTCACCGCGGCGGCTGTCCAGCAGCTCAGGGACACCGACTCCGGAGCGAACGCCCTGGCGATGTGCCTCATCGGCCGCGGATTCGTTCACCTCCTGCGCGGTGAGCTCGAAGCCGCCGTCGGTGTGCTGCAGGAACAGCGCTCGCTGTCCGACGAGTGCGGCGAGGTGTGGACACGAGCCTGGGGGGACAGCCTTCGCAGCTCGGTCGACCTCGCACGCGGCGACATTCGTTCCGCCGTCACCCACGCACGGGCCGCTCTCACCGTGCGCTACCAGCTGAGTGACTCGCTGGGCTTCGCCATGTGCGTCGAAACCCTGGCGCAGGCCGCCCTGGCCGGAGGGGACGCCCGGCGTGCCGCGTGCCTGCTCGGGGCCGCCCAGCGCATCTGGCGAATGTCGGGGCCGCCCCAGTTGGGTTCGCCGGAACTGCGGGCGGCCCGGGCCCGGTGTGAACAGGGCGCACGAGCGCTCGTCGGAGACACCTCCTACGAGAGTGCGTACTCCAAGGGAGCGGAACTGAGTCTCGACGAGGTGCTGGCGTACGTCTACGACGCCGTACCGGGGCCGGGTGATCCGCCACCCTGGCCGAACGCTCACGTCCACGGGCGGTGAGAGAGCCCGGGGTCCGCGCGTGCCGCGCCTCGGGGCCGCAGGCGAGGCTACGGACCCGCACCCGGGACGCGCGCCTGGGACATGCCCGTTCCGGGCCGCGACATGATGCCGCGGCCCGGACCGGATCGCCGTGGAGCGCGGCCCGGCATACCCGCCGGGCCCCGGGTCAGCGTGTCTTGTTCAGCTTCGCGATCGCCTTCGCGAGGCCGTTGACCCAGAGCTGGTTGACGCGGGAGCGCTCGGCCGCGTTCGGGTAGCGGTTCGTGCAGGACGTACCCGGACCGCCTCCCGACATGAGCTCGCTGCACGGACCGCTGTAGTGGTCCGGCAGACCCAGCACGTGGCCGGTCTCGTGAGCGGTCACACGGATCGAGTCGTACTGCCGGTTCTGCGCGTAGTCGAGGAAGATGTAGCCGCGGCCGTGCCCGTTCGTGGAGGCGTAGGACCCACGCGAGTCGTTGCCCTCGTAGTACGTGAAGTCCGCACCGCTCGTGGTCGCCTGGAGCTTGACGTTCGACACGGAGCTGTTCCAGATCGAGGCGGAACTCGCTATCTGGGAGCGGAAGGTCGGCGCCTGGGAGGCGTTGTAGTAGACGGTCACCGACGCCAGGGAGGGGTTCGCCGCCTGCTTCGCGGCGACCGACTTCAACACTGCTTCGAAGAAAGCCTTGTTGCCTGCGGTGTCTTCGGCCGAGCCGGAGTACCGGGCGCTCGCCACGGCGGTGGAACCGGCCGGGGCCGAGTCCGCCGGCCGGGCGCTCGCCGGAATCGCGGTGCCGAGTGCCGCGGACGCCAGACCGAAGCCGAGCGTGAGTGCCAGGAGTCTCCTGGATGTCTTCGACCTCATGCGGGAGGACAACATGTGTGGTGCTCCTACTCGTTCGTGTGGGGTGGTGAACGATTGGTTCAGCAGGAGTCTCGCGGAGGCCGAGGGGGCTGCGGATGATGGCAATCGGGGATAGCGCCGGGCTATCGGGACGGTCAACTCGTCGGAGTTCGTAGCGATTTGAACATCTGGTGCGTCATGCGGAGGCTCCCCTACGCTTCGCGCATGGAGCTCGAGGTGAGGCACTTACGTGCCTTGTGCGCCATCGCCGACACGGGCAGCCTGCACAAGGCGGCACGTGAACTCGGCGTGGCCCAACCCTCGTTGAGCGCCCAATTGCGTCGCATCGAGCAGGCTCTCGGAGCGCAGCTCTTCGTTCGGGCGGGCACGGGCTGCCGCCCGACTCCAGTGGGCCTGGCCGTGTTGAGCCGCGCCAGACCGCTCGTCACCGAACTCGCCGCGATCGTCACGGAGACGAGGGCCGCCGTGGCCCGGGCCGCGGACGCGAACACCCTGCAGATCGGTGCGACCGCGAGCCGGGCCCTGCCGGGCTGGCTGCGCCGGTTGCGCGCCCGCGTTCCCCGCACCGATCCCACACTCCGGATGGACGTCTCCGCCAACTCCCTGCTGCGGATGGTCGCCGGCGGATGGCTCGGACTGGCCTTCGTGCACGAGGTCGAAGGCAGCCCCCTGTGCGTGCCGACAGGGCTCGTTCTGCGCCCGGTGATCGAACGCGAACCGCAGTTCGTCACCCTCGCTCCCGACCACCCCGCGGCCCGGAAGTCCGAGGTGCGCCTCGCCGACCTGGCCGACGACCGGTGGATGGTGGACTCCACGGTGGACGGCGAATGGGACGGCCTCTGCCGCGTCCTGCGCGACGCGGGCATCGAACCCGACATGCTCCACGGCGACTACCTCACGGCGTACTCACTGGCCGCGACCGGCGACGTCGTCACGGTCAGCCAGCCCACGGCGCTCCCGCGCCCCGACGTCGTGGTCCGGCCTCTGCAGGGGGACCCGATAGGGGTGCGCCTGCTGCTCGCCGCCCGCTCGCAGGCCGAACTCGACCACGGGTACGACGAATTGGTGGACGCCTACTGGGAAGTGGCCCGCCAGGCGCCCGTCTACCGCGCGTGGCTGGAGCGTTCGGGTATGCCGGAAGCCGCGCAGGGGCTGCGTGGATCCGGGACGGCCGTCCCTCACGGGACACCCGAACAGGAGCTCGCAGCGGACGCGCGCCGGCGCGGATGATCCGCGGGGTCCGACAGAAAAGGCTTCTGCCGGACCCCGCGGTCCTTCGTCAGGCGAGTGCGAACTTCTGCGCGCCGGAGGTGTTGCAGTCCCAGATCTGCAAGCGTGTGCCGTTCGCGGTGGCACCCGACGGTGAGTCGATGCACCGGCCGGTGGCCGGGTTGGACATCGAACCGTCCGCGTTGGCCACCCAGTTCTGATAGCCGCCGCCGTTGCAGGTGGCCAACTGGAGCTTCGTGCCGTTGGCGTTGACGCCACCGGCGATGTCCAGGCACTTGCCGAGGGTGCGCAGGGTCTGGCCGCTCCAGGTCCACTTCTGGTCGAGCGAGGTCGCCTGCTGGCAGTCCCAGAGCTGGACCGCGGTGCCGTCGCCACCGTTGTCGTCACCGGCGACGTCCACGCACTTGCCGCCGGGCCCGTAGATCGGTGTACCGATGGCGAACTGCTGGGCGCCGGAGGTGTTGCAGTCCCAGATCTGCAGCCGCGTACCGTTCGCGGTGGCGGCCGACGGCGAGTCGATGCACCGGCCGCTGGTCGGGTTCCGCAGCGTGCCGTCGGCCTGGCGCACCCAGTTCTGGTAGCCGCCGCTGTTGCACGTGGCGAGCTGCAGCTTCGTACCCCCGGCGCTGTTGCCGCCGGCGATGTCCAGGCACTTGCCGAGGGTCTGCAGGGTCTGGCCGCTCCAGGTCCAGTGCTGGTCCTTGGCCGCCGACTGGCAGTCCCAGAGCTGGACCGCGGTGCCGTCGCCGCCGGTGTCGTCGCCTGCCACGTCCACGCACTTGCCGCCCGGACCGGTGATCGTCTGACCGGTCACCGAACCACCGCCGCCACCCCCGGAACCGGCACCCTTGTTGTAGACGGCCACCGAGTCGATGACCAGTTTGCCGCCGGAGACCGTGGCCGCGTTCGGTCCGCCACCGAAGGCGTCCGGGAAGCCGCCGCCGATCGCCAGGTCGTAGATGATGAAGAACGGGTGGTCGACCGCGTCGGCCCAGGTCGTCGCGTCCACCTGGTTGGCGTTGACGGTGAAGAAGTTGTTCCCGTCGAGGTAGAAGCGGATCTGCTCAGGCGACACCGAGCGGTCGATCTCGGCCGCGTAGTCGTGGAAGCCGGTCTGGCAGCCCGAACAGGCGCGCTCACCCGAACCGAGGCCGGTCGACTCGTTGCAGGGCCCGCCCGGATTCACGCCGCAGTGCAGGGTGCTGAAGACGGAGCTGCGGCCGTTGATGTCCTCCATGATGTCGACCTCGCCGGACTTCGGCCAGGTCACACCGTCACGCAACGGCGCGCCGAGCATCCAGAACGCGGGCCAGTACCCGGCACCGTTGGCGGTGGTGACGTTCGGCTGCTGGAGGACGGACTCGATGCGTACGACGCCGCCGGCCGGGGCGCCGAAGGCCGCCGATTGGGTCTCCACACGCCCCGAGGTCCATCCGGCCCGCGGGTCGGAACCGGAGTGCAGGGCCTGGAGTACGAGGTGACCCTGGCCGTCGTAGTAGACGTTCGACGTGCTGTTGGTCATGGTCTCGATCTCACCGGTGCCGAAGTTGCTGCCCGGCCCGGTGTCGTACTTCCACAGGCTCTGGTCGATGCCCGTGCCGGAGGCTCCGTTGAAGTCGTCGCTCCAGGTGAGGCTGAAGCCCGACGGTGTCGGGGGCACCGCCGCCTCGGCGTTGAGCGTCCCGACGACGGTGGTCGCCACCGTGACCGCGACGACGGGTATGAGCCTGAGCACGTTCTTCCACCCGCCGCGCCGCGCTCTCGCAAGGGGTAACTGCATGTGTCTTGACCTCCGAAAAAGGCATGACGGTGCTTGTCCGCCACGCCTCTCTGGTGACCTCCACCAACGGCGAGCGGTGCACGCGCTCTTGCGGCTCTGGATGACGACGAACAGGGCGACGACCCGTGCTTGAGCTGCCGTGGACAGACGCCCCACGGCAGGTGCCCGGACCTGCGCCCCCTGACCAGCGGATCGTCATCAATGTGCGGGTGACGGCTGGTGGGTGTTGAACTGGGTGTTGAACCATGTGGAGTTCTGTGCGGGGCGACGCTATTGGACCGGACCAATGCCGTCAAGGCTCTGGAACGACAACGGATTTGGATGGGGGGATGTCGGTGGTTCTGTCCTGGTGGAAGGGGTTGGGCGGGGCGTGTCAGTGGGGTGCACGCAGTCCATCGGAATCGGTGCCGGAGGCAGGACCGCCGTGGGTAGCGACCTGTTCAAGGGTCTGATCGAGGGTGCGGGTGCGGGTGCGGGTGCGGGTGCGGGTGCGGGCGAGGGCGAGGGCGAGAGGGCGGGCGAGGCGCGGCTATCGCGATGGGTTCGCTCGCCAGGGCCTCTACTTGGCGCCTGCAGGCCGGTGTTACCGGGGGAGGCGCAGTGCCAGGAACCGCTCCGCCTCGGGCTCGAGTTCCGGTGGCAGATTGCCCAGAGCCGAGACGATCTGACGAAGCTCGCGCCCGAGCTCGGGTGACGTGTTCCAGACCTCTGGACTCCTGGTCAGTACGGCGGCCAGCAGATCACCCTCGTACATGTGACCCTCCGCCATCGGATCCAGCCGCAGGACCTCCAAGGCCAGGGGCAGGAGGATGGGCAGTCCCACGTCTTGCCTGATCAACAGTCTCAGGTCCTCGACTGTCAGCTCGCCGATCGGCTTACGCCGAAGGGCGTGCGCGGTCCTTATGAGGCGTGTCGTGTCGCCCGACGGGTCCGGCCAGTAGTCGTGCTCCAGCTCCTCAAGGGAGCGGTCGCGTGTCCGGGAGCGGTCGCGTGTCCGAGCGCGGTCACGTTGCCGGGAACGGTCACGCTTCGGGGGTCGAGTCACCGAGGGATCGTCCCATGCCGGATCGCGGATGCGGTCTCAGAGGTGGTTGTGCAGGATCTCGTGTACCTCGGCGATCGTGACGGGTCCCGTGCCCTGCGCCACCGCCTCACCCCCTTTCAGTAGGACGTAGGAGGGGGCCCCGGTGATCCCGTAGCGCTTGGTGGCGGCCGGGCAGCGGGTGATGTCGGTACGGACGGCCGTTAGACGGCCTCTGTATTCGTCGGCGACGGCGCCCACGACGAGGTCCATCGCTCGGCAGGGCTCGATGGCCTTGGGCCACGTCCCGGTGAAGTAGGCGAGGACCGGGACTCCGCTCATCCTGAGGATGAAATCGAACTCCGCGTCCTCACGAGGTTGGTGAACCCTGTTCGCCATGGAAATTCCTGCCCCTTGCGTCGTGTCTTCCATCCCCATCATCCCTCGCTTGGTGCGGTGGGTAGGCGAGGCGCCCGCCGTCAGGCTGTGGCGGGACGGGGGGCAGTGGCGGGATGGCTGTGCCTCATGGTCGTCGGGGCGTGAAGAGGCGTCTTCGGGGCGCGATGGGGCGTGTGAGGGGCGGGCGCGCACGGCGCGCGCCCGCCACGGTCAGCAGGTCGCGCTGCTGGAGATCTTCACGCCGTTGATGGTGAGGCCTGAGCTCATCACTGTGGTCGTGTTGGGTCCGACGCAGAGGGTGCCCGCGTTGCTGCGCAGGTAGGCCACGTCGTCATTGCGGGTATTGAGGATGATGTAGCCCTCGCGGGAGGTGACGTCCTGGAATCCGCTGGTGACGACTTGGAACTTGGCGGCGGGGTGGCCGGCGTTGACGGCGGCCCGGTCCACATAGAAGCAGACGTACGGGTACGCGCAGCCGTGCTGGACCGGCTCGGCGTTCGCGGCCGGAGCGCCGGCCATGGACGCGGCCGCGACCGCGCCGGCGACGACGGCGAGGTTCGCCGCTTTGCGGATGACGACGTTCATCAGTTCCCCAGGGATTTCGTTCGGTTCGAGTTCATCGGTGAGCGGGGTTCGACCGCGGGGAGAGCGCACGCCGTGCCGGGCACTGGTCAGGGTGTCGGAGGTGTTCGCCGTGTTCCGCGGCGAAGGGTCCGCGCACCTAAGAGTCGAATGTGATCGCACATGTGATTGGCCGTCATAGTGTTTGTGGATAGCGGAACTTCGGAGCGTGTCGGGTTGTCGAGTCGCCCCGACGTTCGGCCGGCCCTCCTTGTCGCCGGCGACCGGCCGACCCGACGGCGAACGGCTTGCGGGTAGCTCGTGAGCCAGGCGTATCGCTGCGCTCGCATTCGCGTCCTGGCGTATCGGGAGCTCCTGAAACCCGGGCTCGGGTCGGTCGTGTTCGAGTGAGGATGTGAGCAGTACGTGTCATGCGCGGTCAGAAGCGGACTCGATTCGACCCTGCATGTTGCAGGTGCAGGAAGTTTTGCGTTCAAGCGAAGCAGGTGTCGACTGCGGGGCATACCTAGCATGTGCTGTCTACGATCCGACCGGCGTCAACGCTGGGCCACGCCGTCAAGCTCGCCATCGTGACCAACCTGGCCACTGCCGAGTTGGAGCAGACCGTGCTCAGAAAACTGCGCGGGCCCCTCGCTGAGGTCGCGCGACCCATGCTCGCCCGTCCGCTCGCCTGGCATCCGGAACACGAGGATGCGGAGTGTGCGCGATGAGCGGGACGCTGCTCGACCTCGCCCTCGACTACGAGAGTGAGGCCGCCGGCATGTTGCCGTGGCAACGCGACCGGCGAGCGCTGCGGGCGACGTCGCAGTTGTTCCGGCGCATGGTCTGCAACCGCGAGGCTGCCGATCCCAGCCGGATCACCATTACTTGGACGATGCTCATCGACATCCCCCAACGCTGGTGCCGGCAGCACGGCTACGAAGCCGTCCCAGGGCCCGACGGATATGCCGTCCGGCGCGGAGACGAGGCTGCGATCGTCGCGGGGCCGGGGGACACGCTTGTTTGGGACGGCGAGCGGATTGTCGTGGAAGGAAAGGTCTGACGTTCTTGTCGGCGGGGGTGATGGGGGTGCTGGTGATGGCGGCGTCGTTCGATGATGGGTCACCATCAACGGCCTCACCGCCGTCGTGCCTTCCGCGTGCTGCTCCTCGTCAGGCGCATCGGGTCGTGGGGCTGGGTGCGGGAAGATGCGAGGGCCGTATGACGCAGAGCCACGGTCGTAGGCGCCGCGCCAGACGAACCGGTCGGCGTCAGGGTTTCACCGCCGGCGTCGCCAACGTGGGCGCGCTCCACGACCACGGCGGCAGCCTGTCCAGCACGGATCTCCAGCCCGCCGATCTCCGCGGAGTTACGGCTGAATCCGTCCCGGGTCGACTCTCCAGTTCACAAGCTGAGTTGAGGCCGCCCCGTCGGGCACGTGCTCGCCCTTGACGACGAGTTGTGGTTCCTGGTGGCTGAAGCACTGGCGGCCTTGGCCGTCGTGGTGAAGGCTGGCGGCACATGCCGGACGGTGACTCTCTCCAGAAGAGGCGCCGACAGGACGACGGGGGCAGCGGATGGACGGAACCGAGGACGACGCGCGGAAGATCCGCAGGGTTTCCACCGGGTCCGGCTGCCCGGTCGATCGCCGGGCCGACGGTACGTGGCAGGTACGCGGCTACGCGGCGGCGCGCGCGGTTCTGCGCAGCACCGACACCGTCCAGGCGGGTCTGGGCGTCGAGACCGTGGAGAAGATGCCCGCCCGTATCCGGCGGCCCGTGCTGTACCGCGACGGGCCCGAACACCGGGAACACCGCCGTCAGACTGCGCGTTACTTCACACCCCGCCGGGTGGCCGAGCACTACCGGGAACTCACCGAGCGCGTCACGCAGAAGCACCTGGACACCCTGCGGACCGAGGGCGAGGCACGGCTGGAGGACCTCACCTTCGGCGTCGCGATCGACGTGGCGTGCGGGGTGATCGGCCTGACCCACAGCAGACCGGGCATCCAACGCCGGCTGGAGCGCTTCTTTCCCGAGAAGTTCGGCAAGCCCGGATTGACCAGCTTGCACGGCATCTACTGGCTGTTCCGTCAGAACACCAACTGGCTGCGGATCTACCTGTCCGACGTCCGCCCGGCCGTCCGCGTCCACCGCGAACGACCGGCCGACAACCTGATCTCCCACCTGATCGAGGAGGGGTGTTCGAGCCCCGAGATCCTCGGCGAGTGCCTCACCTATGCCGCTGCCGGGATGGTCACCACCCGCGAGTTCATGTGCGTCGCCGCGTGGCATCTCTTCACGGACGCCGCTCTGCGGGAGCGCTTCACGACCGGCAGCGAGACCGAACGCCTCGCGCTGATCCACGAGATCCTGCGCCTGGAACCGGCCGTGGCCCGTCTGAGTCGGCGGACCACTGCCGCTGTGGATGTGCCGGGCGCTGAAGGTCCTGTCGCCGTGCCCGCCGACTCGCTCGTCGACATCTTCGTGGACGAGGCCAACACCGACCCGGATGCCGTGGGCGCCGCTCCCGCGGCGGTCTGCCCAGGCCGTCCGACGACGACCGGCCGTTACGCTGCCGCCCTTTCCTTCGGCGACGGACCGCACCGCTGCCCCGGTGCCGACATCGCGATGATGGAGACCAACGTCTTCCTCGGCCGCCTCTTCGCGCTACCGGGCATCCGGATGGTCACAGAGCCCAGCGTCACCTTCCAGGACGAGATCGGAGGCTACGTGATCCGCGGACTCCGCGTGGCCGCCGACCACGTGTGACCCCACGTCGGCGTCCCGGACCCTCCCCTTCGGAAGGCCGGTTGTCAGCGGGGGGAACTGGTGCTGGATTCCTCGAATGATGTTCTTATGTCGACGTCGTGGTCGTCGGGTTGGCAGCGACGGTCTGCCTCGGATCCAAGGCTGCGCCCGGGAGTTGGGTTGGCTGGTTGCGAGGGTGGTGGCGTAGGCGATCCGGTCGGGGTTGGCGAAGGGGCGGCCGGCGAGGGTGGCCTCGCGGAAGATGCGCCACCGTTGTTGGCGAGCTGGGATTACCGGGCCTGGGCAGCCGTATCGGCGATCGGAGGGGCTCAGGGCATGGGCCCGCGTGCATTTGGGGGACGTGCAGATCCGGCGGCAGGGTGAGGTCGGAAGTCTCACCACCCGTGGGTTGGTCTGACATCGCGGACAGGGGGTTCGCGTCCATCGGCACCACGTCGAAGGGAGCGGCGCCCGCAAACACCCCCGTCGTTCAGATTTCCACAGGAACAGTCGCAGCGGTGCTATTCGACCCGGGTCCTCCGCTCCACTTCCTTTGCGGACATCGGGGCTTGGATGCGGTAGACGTCGCCGACCCGCAGATTGCTCGGCGTGCTGTACTCGCCGTAGGTACCGATGACCGAGACGGCCACCTGGGAGTCGGGCTGCCAGAAAGTGCGGAAGTACGGCGCGTTCGCTGGGATTTCGGGGATCTCCAGCAGCGGGACGCCACGCCGCTTCAGCAGGCGTTCCAGCATTGCGAACCGAAGCCGGGGAGTGAACCTCCCATACCGGGCGCGGAGCCTTTCGTTGACGAGAGTGCGGTCCCGATACGCGAGCTTGTGCACTTGAAGGGTGAAGTGGTCGCCCGACCAGGGGTGGTCGACGCGCGCGCGGTTCCAGTAGAACTCGGCGAGGCCGTAGTCACGGCACAGGCTGCGGTCGCTGAAGGAGTTCTCGGCGAAGTCGGACCCGAGGATCCCCGTGACGCGGTCGGGAGAGTCGGCGGGGCCCAAACCGAGCACGGTGCCGGTAGTGACGACATCCACGTAGAACGAGAGGGAGTACGGAGTCAACGGCTCATCATTCTCGATCGGGCCGCCTCGATGTCCGGGACGTGTTCCTCGGCCCAGAGTCGTACGGCGCGGAGCGGGACGAGCAGGGAGCGGCCCAGTGGTGTCAGGGCGTACTCGACGCGGGGCGGGTTCTCGTCGTACGCGTGGCGGCTGACCAGACCGTCGGCCTCCAGCGAGCGCAGTGTTTCGGTGAGGACCTTTGGAGTGATGCCTCGGATATGCCCCTTCAGTTCGCTGAAGCGGCGAGGTCCCTCGTCGAGAGCGTTGACGACGAACACGGTCCAGCGCGCGCCGATGCGGTGGAGCACGGTGCGGCTGGGGCAGGTCGCCGCCATCACGTTGTAGGCCTTGCCCATCGCTGCTCCCAGTTCCGTTGAAGATACCGGTATCAAATCCATACCGTGGTGCTCGATCCTACGGAAGGAGTCGAGACACATGGAACGGATCCTGGTCATCGGCGGTGCACGGGCGCTGGGCGCCGCCGTCGCGAGGCGTGCGGCGAAGGACGGGTACGAGGTGGTCGTCGGAGCCCGCGATCTGGCTGCTGCCGAGGTGCTGGCGGCCGAGATCGGAGCCACGGCGGTGCGGGTGGACCTGCAGGACGAGTCGACGATCGCGGCCGCGGCGGAGCGGCTGAAGGACGGGGTCGACCACATCGTGACGACCGGTTCGGCGCCGCACGACGTTCGCGCGACCGAACTGGACCGCGACAAGCTGCTGGCCGCGTTCACGGCGAAGGCGGTCGGCCCGATGCTGGTGGCCAAGCATTTCGCGCCGGTGCTGCGGCCGGCCGGATCGATGGTGCTGTTCTCCGGCGTGGTGGGCTGGCGCCCCGGGCGGGGATCGCTCGTCAAGGGTGCCACGAACGGTGCGGTCGAGTACGTCGCCCGCCACCTGGCGGCGGATCTGGCGCCGGTACGCGTCAACGCCGTCTCACCCGGGGTGGTGGACTCGGGCACATGGGATCGCCTCGGAGAGAAGAAGACCGCGTTGCTGAGCAGGAGCGCGGCGGGGACCTTCGTCGGGCGTCATGGCGAGGCCGATGACGTCGTCGACACGGTGATGTGGCTGCTGCGTGCGGGCTTCGTCTCCGGCGAGACGATTCATGTCGAGGGCGGCGCCCGTCACAAGTCCGCCTGATTGCAACGGTGTTCAGTAACTCGTGGTGCGGAAGCGTCAGCGCGCTCGAAATGTGAGCGGATGCCGACGGCCAGCGTGCGGGGGATCGTCCGCGGTCCCGCCGCGCACGTGAGAGCTCCAACTGGGGATGGTGTCGGTTCAGCGGTGGCCTGATGGGGGAGCCCGTGACGAGGTGCCTGTGACGGGGGAGCGCATCGGGAGTTCATCCGTGCCGCAGTTGAGAGCGGAGACGGCATGCCGGGAGCCCTGACCGTCGCACAGCAGTCCGGTGTGCTCAGTGGGGGAGTCGATCGGCCACAGGAGCCCGGCGAACGACACCGCGGGGCCGAGTTCCTGCGAGGTCGCGGGCGGTGGACGACTCCGCCCATGTGTTCTCCCATGTGTGGGCTGCTTGGCGGGGCCCTAAAGGAGCCCTGGCTCCGTCGGCCGCGTGCGGCGGGTGGCCTACAACCCTGCGTCTGGGTTGGTGGGTTGGTGTCTGGTGGTCGGGTTGGTGGTCAGGTGGTGGTGGGGTCGGTGGTCAGGCGGTGGTTGGGTGGGGTGGGTGGTGTGGTGGGTCCGGTTGTGGTGGTGGTGAAGGTGGTTTGGTTGTTTTGGGTGCCGGTGATTTCGATGGTGGTTGTGGTGTTGTTGTCGGGTGTGATGCGGGTGATGTGGATGTGGCAGGGTTGGTCGAGTTCGGTGTAGCGGTGGAAGGTGGTGGTGGCGGTGGTGGGGGTGTAGTGGGGGGAGCCGGAGGCGTGGTAGGCGGCTTGGCGGGCGGCTTCGATGAGGACCATGCCGGGGATGTGGTCGGTGGGGTGGTCGAAGAGGGTGGGGTGGTTGTGGTTGGGGGTGAGGAGCCAGTGGTGGGGGTGGTCGGTGGGGGTGAGGACGACGTCGTGGGGGGTGCGGCGGTTGACGGTGGCGGGGGGCATGGGGGCGTGGTGGACGGTGCCCGGTGTGCCGGGGCTGTTAGTGGTTGCTGAGGCGGTGGCGGTGCCTGCCGTCCCGGCCGGGGTGCCTGCCGTCCTTGCCGTTCCTGTCGTGTCGCCGGTCGTGGTCGTTCCTGCCGTCCCTGCCGTCCATGCCGTCCATGCGGTGCCGCCGGGCGTGGTGGCTCCTGTCGTCCCGGCTGTTCCTGGCGTCCGGGCTGTTCCTGGTGTCCGGGCTGTTCCTGCGGTACCGCCCGTGGTGATCGTTCCCGCTGTTCCCGCTGTGTCGCTGGTGCCCGTAGTGTTCGTGCCGGCTGTGGGGATGGTTTCTGCCGTACTGCCCGCGCCGCTCGTGCCGCCTGCGGTGATTGCTGCTGCTGTGCCGGCGATGCTGTCTGTTCTTGCCGCCGCGTCTGCTGAGTCTGCCGTTCCTGTGGTGCCGCCCGCCGTGCCTGCTGTTCCCGCTGTTCCCGCTGTGTCGCCCGTGCCCGTGCTGCTCGTGCCGCCTGTGGTGATTGTTCCTGCTGTGTCGCCGGTGCCGCCCGCCGTGCCTGCTGTTCCCGCTGTGTCGCTGGTGCCCGTGCTGCTCGTGCCGCCTGTGGTGATCGTTCCCGCTGTGCCGCCGGTGCCGCCTGTTGTTGCCGTGTCCCCTGCTGTGCCGCCGGTGCGGTCTGTTCTCGCCGCTGCTCCTGAGGCTCCTGCTGTGCCTGCTGTTCCTGCTGCTCCCGTGGTGGGGGTGCCGCGGAGGCGGGTGTAGGTGGTGGGGTTGGTGGTGGAGAAGGTGGCGGTGCCGTGGGCGATGGGGGTGTTGTTGCGGTGGATGGTCATGTGGAGGGTGGCGCGGTTGATGGTGTGGCGGCGTTGGTTGAGGTGGGTGCAGTGGGCGTGGATGGTGAAGTCGGTGGGGGTGGGGCCGATGGTGAGGTGGTGGGGGTGGGTGGTGTAGGTGAGGTTCCAGAGGATGAAGTGGTGGCCGAGGGGGACGTTGAGTCCGGTGTGGGCGAGGAGCATGCCGGCCTGGCGGAGGGTTTCGGCGATCTGGAGGGGGTCGTGGGCGGTGCCGTCGGGGGTGGTGAAGTAGGGGTGGGCGCGGGGCCATTGGCCGGTGAGGGTGTAGGTGAGGGGGGTCTGGGGGGTGCAGGAGGTGAGGAAGACCTCGGCGAGGCTGGCGCGGTGGACGTACTCCTTGGGGACCGTGGTGGTCAGGCGGGGTAAGTCGTGTGTTCCCGGGCTGCTTTCGGTGGTGATCAGGTTCATGGCTGCCCCCCGTCTTGTAGCCGCGTCCGACGAGTCCATAAGATACGGACCTACCGGTTTTGTTGGCCGGAACCGCTAGGTAAAGACTTCACCAAGTTCATGCTGGAAACGTGAATAACTGCCTCCGTTTTCACGGTGCAGCAGCGAAAAGACCGGTTCGGGTGGGGGTGTGGGCCTGGTGGAAACCTGCTTGACGGTTTTCTTTCGTTCGGTGTGAGGTGGGTACCGGGGGAGACAACCGCCGGTGCGGGGGTGCCGGCCCCGCACCCGGGTCCTTGCCGTACGGCCCCGCCTTAGGCCGCCGCGGCACAGCTCCACCAGCTCCACCGCGGCTGTGTGACACGGCTCCACCAGTTCAACCGGCTCCACCTTCGGTTCTGCGGCGCGATGCCACCGGCTCGGTGCCGCGGCTCCACCAGTTCCACCGTGACTGTGCGACACGGCTCCACCGGCTCCATCTTGACTTTGCGTCACGGCTCCACCAGTTCGACCGGTTCCGCCTTCGGTTGGGCGGCGCGATGCCACCGGTTCGGTGTCGCGGCTCCATCGGTTCCACCGGTTCCACCAGCTCGACGTCCGGCCCTGTGATGCGGCTCCACCGGCTCCACCGGCTCCACCGGCTCCACCGGCTCCACCGGCTCCACGGTTGTGTTTCGCGGTTCTGCCGGCTCCACGGGTTCCAGCGGTTGTGTTGGCGCGGGTTCGCGTTCGGCTGCTGCGGCACGGTTGCACGTCGGCTGTGTGATGTGGCTCCACCGGCTCCATGTTCGACCGTTGCGGTGCGGTTCCACTGCTCCTCGTCCGGCTGTTCGGGCGTGGTTGCGTGTTCGGCTCTGTGATGCGGTTCCACCGGCTCCACGGGTCTCAGCGGCTCCAGGTTCGATCGTTGCGGCGTGGCTCCACTCGTTGCACGTTCGGCTGGTGCGGCAGCGTTCCACCGCTCCAGGTTCGGTTGTTGTGGCGCGGCTTCACGGGCTTCGCGTTGGGGTCTGTGGCGCTGCCTCCGTCGGTTCCGGGTTCGGCTTTTTGTGGTGCGGCTCTATTGGTTGTTGTGTTGTCGGTTTGTGTCGGGGTTTTTGGTTGTGTGAGGGGGAGATGGGGATGTCTGGTGGTCTGGGTTCGTTGAGGTTGGTTGCGGTGAATTTGGATGGTGTGTTGTTGGAGGATTCGTTCAGTCCGGTGATTTATCGGGTGGCTGGGGCGTATGGGGTGGCGTATAGCCGGGAGTTGGAGGCGGGGGTGTTGTCGCAGCCGCGTGAGGTGGCTGCGGGGGTGTTGGCGCGGGCGATCGGGTCGGGGGTGGGGGCGGGGTGGGTGACGGGGGTGTATTTCGCGGAGCGGGAGCGGTATGTGCGGGAGCATCCGGTGTCGTTGACGCAGGGTGCGTTGGAGTTGGTGGGGCGGTTGCGGTCGTTGGGGTTGGAGGTGGTGTGTTACGGGGGGTTGGGGGTGCGTCATTTCGATCGGTATCTGGGGGAGTGGCGGTCGCTTTTCGCGGGGCCGGGTTATGTGTGCACGGATGGTTTCCGGCCGGGTATCGGGGAGATCGCCGGGTGTTTCGGGCTGGGGTTTTCGCAGGTGTTGTTCATCGATGACGTGGCGCGGTTCGCGGGGCATGCGCGGGGGCTGAGGGTGCCGTTCATCGGGCATCCCTCCACGTTCCGGCACGGTTTCCAGCGGGAGGCGATGCGGGAGGTGGGGGTGCGGCATCTGGTGTCGCATCTGGGGGAGATCGACGAGGCGTTGCTGCGGGTGGTGGACGGCGAGGCGGCGCGGGACGCGGTGTGGCCGGGCCCCGATGCGGCCCCCGCCGACGCCGCCAAGAGCGCCGGTTCCGGTATGGGCGTGGATGCCGGTGTGTTCGCGGGCGCGGGTGCCGGTATGGGTGCCGGCGCGTTCGCGGGCAGGGGCGCCGGTATGGGTGCGCTCGCGGGCGTCGGTGCAGGTCCCGGCACCGGGGTTGGTGTGCTCGCGGGTGCGGGTGCGGGTGCGGGTGCGGGTGCGGGTGCCCCTGCCGGTGTTGGGGTGGGGGTGCTTGCGGGCGCCGGCGTCGGTGCTGGTGCGGATTCCGCCTTCGACGTGGGTGGCGGCGCCGGTGTTGGTGCGGGTGCCGGCGTCGGTGTGGGTGGTGGGTTGTGGGGGTGAGTGGGGGTGGTGCGGGGTTGTTGGAGGGGAAGGTTGTGCTGATCACGGGTGCGAGCAGTGGGATCGGTGCGGGTGCTGCGCGGGTGTTCGCGGAGCAGGGTGCGGTGGTGGTGCTGGCGGCGCGGCGTGGGGAGCGGTTGCGGGAGCTGGCGGGGGAGTTGGAGGGGGTGGGTGCGCGGGTGGGCTGGCGGGTGGTGGATGTGCGGTGCGGGGATGAGGTGCGGGCGTTGGTGGAGTTCGTGGTGGAGCGGTACGGGCGGTTGGATGCGGCGTTCAACAATGCGGGTGTGGGGCTGGAGCGGTCGCCGTTGCATCTGCTGGGGGACGACGCCTACGACACGGTGATGGACACCAATGTGCGCGGGGTGTGGAACTGCATGCGCCATGAGATCGCCGCGATGCTCGAGGGCGGCGGGGGTGCGATCGTGAACACCAGCAGTGTGGGGGGTCTGGTGGCCTCCTCGACGGGAGCGCCGTACATCGCGTCCAAGCATGCGGTGATCGGTCTGACCAAGGCGGCGGCGGTGGAGTACGCGCAGGCCGGTATCCGGGTCAACGCGGTGGCGCCGGGGCTCACCCGCTCGGAGATGGTCGACCAGTGGCTGCAGGTGCCGGAGGCGAGCCGGCGTGCGCTGCGCTCGGCGCCGGCGCAGCGGGCCGCGGAGCCCGAGGAGGTGGCGCGGGCGGCGGCCTGGCTGTGCAGCGAGCAGGCCAGTTTCGTGACGGGAGCGACGCTTGCGGTGGACGGAGGACGCACCGCCTGGTGACCTGCCCCGGCACGATCCCCGCACCGCCCGGCAGCGCGGGTGCCCGCCCGGCGGGCGGGCACCGTGACGGGGACGACGCCCAGGTGCTGACCGCCCGGGTGGTGACGGCGGGTCAGCGGCAGCGGCGTGCAGGTGGCACCGCGGGAGGCGGCGTGGCGTGGCGGTGGTGCGCGGGCGGCGCCGTGACGATGACGACGCCTGGGCTGGGACCGCCTGGGCGGTGACGGCGGGTCAGCGGCGGTGTGCAGGCGCCACCGTGGCGGCGGCGTACGGGCGGCACCGGGCGATGACGATGCCAGGGCGGTGACGGCGGGTGAGCGCGGGGGTGGTGTGCGGCGGCGCCGTGATGGTGGCGACGCCTGGGCGGGGGAGCGCCTGGGCGGTGACGCCGGGTCGGTGGGGGCGGCGCGCGGGCGGCCTGGTGGTGGTGACGGCGGTTCGGCGGCTGGGGTGGGGCGGTGGTGGTTCGGTCGTGGTGAGGATGCGGCGGGCTGCGGTGGTTCGGCGGCCGGTGCTGGTGGAGCGGCGGTGTGGTGGTGGCGCGGGGGTGGTGACGGCGGTGCGGTGGCGCCGGGTTGAGGGTGTGACAGGTGGTGGCGGGGCCGGTGTGAGGGGTGGCTGGTGGGGCCGGTGCGGCGGTGTGGTGCGGGTGGGTGTCGTCGCAGGTGCCGGGCGGGTGTGTGCCGGTGCCGGGGCGGGTGTGGGGTTGTGCCGGGGTGGGGGTGTGGTCCTGTCGGGTTGGGGTGTGCTGCCGGGGGTAGGAGGCTGACCGTGGGGTAAGGTACCTCACGTTCGGTTTTGTTTACAGGAGCGTGGAGGGTCCCATGGCGCAGCAGGAACGTGCAGTACGGACCCGGCGCGCTGTTGTGGAGGCGGCGGCGGCTGTTTTCGCCGAGCGTGGTTACGCGGCGGCGACCATCGCGGAGATCCTCGAGCGTGCGGATGTCACCAAGGGTGCTCTGTACTTTCATTTCGGTTCCAAGGAGGCTCTGGCGCGGGGGGTGATCGATGCGCAGATCACGGCGGATTACTGGGTGCCGCGGGAGTTGAAGCTCCAGGAGCTGGTGGACATCTGCATGACGCTGGCGCACCGGATCCCGCAGGACGTGGTGTTGATCGCCGGTATCCGGCTGTCCGCCGATGTGCAGGGGCGGGAGCTGTTCGGCAGTGCCTGGCCGGCGTGGACGGAGCTGGTGACGGCGAAGGTCACGGAGGCCAAGGAGCGCGGTGAGGTGCTGCGGCACATCGACCCGCACGAGACGGCGGAGTTCATCCTGGGCGCCTGGCTGGGCATGCAGCACCTGTCGGAGGCCTACGCCGGCTGGGCCGATCTGCCCGAGCGGGCCTCCACGCTCTTTCGGTACGTCCTTCCCGCGATCGCCACCCCGGCCGCCCTGGTCAGCCTGGACATCGCGCCGGACCGGGGCCTGCGGGTCATCGAGGAGGCCCGGCGTCTGGCAGCCCAGCCCCAGCCTGAGCCCGAGCCCCAGCCGGCGGCAGGCTGACCCGGCAACACCCCCCGGGTCCCGGCCACCGGCCCGCAGTCCTGCAGTCCCGTGCCCCACGGTCCCGCACCCGCGGGCCCGAACCCCGCGCTCCTGGCCGCGGGCCCGCACCCCGTGGTCTGCGCCCCGAGTCCTGTGGTCCCGCACCCAGCACTCCGCGGTTCCTTCGGTCCGTGGTTCCGCGCTCCGAGTCCCGCGTCCCCTACCCGGTGGTCGGTGTTCCTGGCCGCGGTTTCGTCCCCCGTGTCCCGCACCTCGTGATGCTGCGCCCCGAGTCCTGCGGTCCGCGCCCGCACTCCGTACTCCGCGCTCTGTGTCGGTGTTCCCGGGGCGCGCGGTCGCGGGCTCGTGGTCCGTGTCTGTGCGCCCTGTCCTCTCACGCTTGGTCCGGTGCTCCGTGTCGGGTGTCGGTGTTTCCGGGGGTGGCGGTGGGGTTTTCGGGGCGTGTTGGGGTCTGGCGGGGTGTGCAATCAAACCTGGCGGAAGGTTTCTCCAGGGGGCCGAGTGTCCGGCCGGTGGCGTCGGTGACGGCATGTTGTGCGGTCGTGTCGTTGGGGTGCGGGTTTCACCGGGGCGGGCGGGGTGCGGCGGGGCCTGTAACCGACCGGGTGACCTGTTCCGGGCGGGCCCGGCCGGGTGGTGGGGCGGCTGCCCTGTCCGGGCATCCCCTGGTGAACAGGGGACTTGCGGGCTCTGCCCGGTGAGGGTGTCGGAGGGAGAGTCGTTCCGTGCAGCAATAACCAACCAGACATGCGGTTTGATAAGGTGGTGGGGGGATGAGGTTGGTCGGCAGGGAGGGTGCACATGGTCAGGCAGGCGCGGGCGGCTCGTACGCGTGAGGCCCTCATCGTCGCTGCGGCCGAGGTCTTCGCCGACAACGGTTATGCGCTGGCCAGCCTGCCGGCGGTGAGCAGGCGGGCCGGGGTGAGCACCGGGGCGCTGCATTTCCATTTCGCCAGCAAGGAGGCGTTGGCGCGGGAGGTGGAGGGGGCCGCGGCCGATGTGGTGGGCAAGATGGCGGCGGGCTGCCGTGGTTCGGCGGACACTCTGCTGCAGTCGCTGGTGGACGCGACCTGCCGGCTGCTGGCCGCCGTGGCCGGTGATCCGGTGGTCAGGGCCGGTTTCAAGCTGAGCCATGATCCCTCGCTCAAGGGCGGGCAGGAGTCCGGGGGGCTGGTGCGGTGGTGGTGCGAGTGGGTGCAGGACCTCATCGCCCAGGCCGGGGAGGAAGGCGAACTGGCCGGCGGGGTCTCGCCCGAGGACGCCGCCGCGGCCGTCGTCGCCGCGACGGTCGGCTTCGAGACGCTCAGCGGCTGGGACCTCGAGTGGGTCTCGCTGGAGCGGACCGCACGGTTTTGGACCTTCCTGCTGCCCCTGCTGGCCGCCTCCCCGCAGCAGGTCCGCGTCGAGCCGGACACCGCCGCCGGCGCGGGCGCACCGCAGGACCCGGACGAAACCACCGAGTGACCGACCCCGCCCGGCGCCGGCCCGCACTAGCCGCGCCGCTCGGCACCGGCCCGCGCCGCCCTGCGCCGGGCGGGCCGACGGGGGCGGGAGCTTGCAGGGAGCGGTAGTTGACGGGCGTCGGCTGATGCCGGTGATGCTGACGGGTGTTGGCGCCCTCGGCGGGGGCCTGCGCAAGCGGGTGCCGCCCGAAGCAGGCGTGCCGACGGGAGTTGGGGGTGCCGGCAGGTGCCGCCCCCGGTGATGTCGACCTGGTTGCCGGTGGCGGGTGTTGCCTTGGGGTCGGTGGTCACCTGGGTCGGTGATATCGATGGTCGGCGGGGCTGGCGGAGGGCCCCGGGCCTGCGGTGCCCACGAGTCAGGGAACTGGCCGGAGATCGGCTGACGACGGTGCTGGCGGCAGGAGTCGGTGGTGCCGACGGGTGCCGCCCTAAGCGGGCGGGCCGACGGGAGCCGGGGGTGCCGTCGCAAGCCGGCCGGTGCTTGCCTCGGGCCGGTGACGCCAGCCCGGTTGCCGACGTCAGGTGTTGCCTTGGGCCGGTGGTGAGCTGAGTTGGTGGTGTCGTCGGCCGTCGGCCGTCGGAGGTCGGCAGGCGTCGGCGGATGCTGCTCCGGGTTGCGGCGCCATGCCGGGCCTGGCGCCGCCGAGGGTTCGGGAGTTGACCGGAGGCCGGCTGAATCCAGTGACGCGGGCGGGTGCCGTCCGTGGCGGGCGTGCCCCAGGGGCCGGTGATGCCATCGGAGGCAGCCCCCGAACCGGTGATGCCAACCCGGTTGCCGGGGGTGGGTGTTGCCTTGGTTTCGGCGCTGACCCGAGGCGGCGATGTCGACAGCCGGTGAAGCGCCGGGGGCTGGCAGGGGTCGGCGGGTGCTGCCCCCCCCGGCTGGTGATGCCAACCCGGAGGTCGGGAGTGGGTGTTGGCTTGGGCTGGTGCTGACCTGAATCGGTGATGTCGACGGCTGGCAGAGGCTGGCGGGCGTCGGAGGATGTCGCTCCGAGGTGCGGCGGTGTGTCCCGCGCCGGGTGGCGGTCGACGGGTCCGTGCGCTGGCCGGAGAGCGGCTGGTGTCAGTGATTGGGGGGCGGGTGCCGTCCGCGGCGGGCGTCCGACGGGAGCTGGCGATGCCGTCGGACGCCAACCCGGTTGCCAGTGGCGGGTGTTGCTTTGGACGGTGCTGGCCTGAGTCGTGATGTTGGCGGCCGGCCGGGGGCGGCGTGCGTCGGCGGATGTCGCTCCGGGTTGCAGTGGCATGCCAGGCCGGCGGCGCCGAGGGTTCTGGAGTTGACCGGAGGCCGGCTGATGCCGGGGGGCGCGGGTGGGTGCCGCCTGCGGCGGGTGTGCCGACGGGAGCCGGTGGGTGCCGTCCCCTGTGTGGGTGATGCCAACCAGGCTTCTGGTGGCGGGTGTTGCCTTGGGGCGGTGGAGACCTGAGTCGGTGATGTCGACGGTCGGCGCAGTGCCTAGGAGTCTGCGGGTGCCTGCGGCAGCGTGCCCCGGGCTCGTCGCGGTGGCGGTGTTCCGGGCCTGCGGATGGGCCGGGCTCGTCGCGGCGGTGGTGATGCGCCAGGCCGGCGGTATGGGTGGTGGGTGGTGGGGGAGCCGTGGTGTCTGGAAACCGTCTTCGGGGTCTGGTCGTGGGTCCGGGGAGTGGCCGGTTCCTGGGGCGGTTTCGTTGCTCATGTGGGGTGTTCGCCCTGTTTTAGGGGTGTTGGCTGGTGTGTCTTGCGGCTGCCTCGAGTCTGCGTCCATCCCGGGCGGGGCCGGTGTCCCGAGCGTTGACATACCGCTCGTGCTGTTTTTTACTGGGGGTGTCAGGGGACCGTTACGGACGGTGCCGGTGAATGGGGGAGACGCGTGGACATCGATGTACTGGGCACACTCGCCGTGCGGTACAACGGCGTGTCCATCACGCCCACGGCTCCCAAGCCCCGTCAGGTGCTGGCCCTGCTGGCGCTGAGGGTCGGTCAGGTCGTCCCGGTGGGGGTGCTGGCCGAGGAGCTGTGGGGGGCCAGGCCCCCGCGCAGTGCCCGCGCCACCCTGCAGACCTACATCCTGCAGCTGCGCGAACTCATCTCCGCCGCCCTCGACACCGGTGGCCCAGCGGCCGAAAGCCAGAACCAGCGCCCGCACCAAGACCAGCATCACGGCCAGGAGCCGAACCAGGGCCAGGATCAAGGCGAGGGCCAGGGTCAGGGTCAGATCCAGGGCCTGGGTCGGGGTGGGTGTGTGGGGGTTGGGCGTCGGCAGGCCAAGGATGTGCTGTTGACCGTGCCGGGCGGCTATCTGCTCAAGAGTGGTGAGGGTGTCAGTGACGTGCGGCGGTTCGAGCGGCTCGCCGGCAGCGGGTACCGGGCCATGGACGCCGAGGACTATCCCCAGGCCGCGCGGCTGCTGCGCCAGGCGCTGGAGCTGTGGAGCGGTCCCGCGCTGGCCGACGTCCGTACCGGTCCGCAGTTGCGTACCGAGGCCAAGCGGCTGGAGGAGAGCAGGCTGTGTGCCCTGGACCAGCGGGTCGAGGCCGATCTGCGGCTGGGCCGCCACCGTGAGCTGCTGGCCGAGCTGACCGTGCTGATCAGCCAGTACCCCATGCACGAGAGTCTGTGCGGCCAGTACATGCTGGCCCTCTACCGGTCCGGGCGCCGCGGTGAGGCGCTGGATGCCTACCAGCGGCTGCGCGCGACCCTGGTGCGCGCCATGGGCCTGGAGCCCTCGCCCGCCCTGGCCAAACTGCAGCGCTCCATCCTGATGTCGGGCCCCGACCCCTTCCCGGCCCGTCCCGCGGCAGGCGCAGGCGCAGGCGTGGCCCGGGTGGGCTGACACCCGGCCCCCGCGCCGGCCCCGGCCCCGAACCCGGCCTGTCCCCAGGCCCCGTGGCGGCCGGTATCCGGTCTGTACGTCTCTCCACCAGGAATCGAGCAGCGCTCGGCTGCGGCCGGGCAGCGTTGATCACACCGGAGGAGGAGATCACGCATGTCGTCGCAGCGCAGACACTGCGCCCGGCACACCGCCGAGGTCGCGGCCCCCGCCGGCGTCGTCTACGGCCTGCTCGCCGACGCCCCGCGCTGGCCCGTCCTGCTGCCCTCCTACATCCACGTCGAACGCCTCGACGCCACCGCCGACGGCGACAGCCTGCGGCTGTGGCACCTGCACGGGGGCCGGGTGCATGCCGCGCGGGTCCGCCGCGTCCTGCACCCCGGCCCGCGCCGCATCGAGTTCGAGCACCAGGACCTTCACGCGCCCGGCGCGCCGACGCACGGGTACTGGAACGTGTCACCCCAGGGGCCCGGCCGCTGCCTGGTGACCCTGCACCAGGAAACCCCGGCCCCGCCCGGCCCGCCGCCCGGGGTGCCCGGGGTGTCCGACACGCCTGGCGCACCCGGCCCGTCCGGCCCGCCCCAGGTGCCCGACACGCCCGGCGTGTCCGACCCGCCCGGGGTGCCCGACCCGTTCGGCGTGCCCGGCGCGCCCTGGGTGTCCGACGCTCCCGGAGCGTGCGACGCACCCGGGACACCCGGTATGCCCGGCGTGTCCGGGGTGCCCGGCCCGTTCGACGCGGCTGACGCGCCTGACGCGTCTGGTGTGTCCGGTGCGCTTGAGGTGCGGGTGCGGGCACAGGTGGCGGCGGTGCGTGCGGCGGCCGAGCGCTGGGACCGTCTGGACGAGCTGCTGCTGTCCTTCGAGGACAGTCTCCGCGTCTGCGGTTCCCCGGAGATCGTCTACGACTTCCTCTACCGCATCGGGGACTGGGCCGATCTGGTTCCCCATGTCGAACGGGTGGAGACCGGCGAGGAGCGGCCCGGTGTGCAGCGCACGGTCGTGCACACCAGTGATCCCGGCACCGGGGACACGGCTGTCTTCGGGGGCGTGCGGCTGTGTTTCCCGGCCGCCGGGCGCATCGTGCACCGGCAGACCGTGACGCCCGATCCCATCGCCGCGTACTACGGGGAGTGGTCCCTGGAGCCCGACGCCTCCGGGGTACGGGTCGCGCACCGGCACCAGGTGATGCTCCGCGACAGCGTGCTGGAGCCTGCCGCGAAGGCCGGCGCGCTGCCCGTCGACGCCCGCCGCCAGGTGCGCGAGTGGCTCGGGCGCACCAGCACGGAGACGTTGACCCTGGCGCGCTGGCACGCCGAGAGCGCCCTGCGCCGGCTGCGATGAGGGCGCCCGGCGAGATTTCCGAAGCGACCGGCATCACGACGACGAGGAGATCGGCGATGGCCCCCACCCGGCCGCACCGGCAGTCCGGGCGGCCCCCGGCGACCCCGGCCCCCCACACCGGGACCCAGCACACGGCCCCCGCCCAGCAACTCGACGACACGGTGCAGCACGAGGCGCCCACCCCGATGCCTGCCGATGTGCCCGGGAGCGCGGTGCAGTACGCGGCGCCTGCCCCGGCACCCGTCGGCGTGGCGCCCGCTCAGGAACTCGACGCCGCGGTGCGGCACGACGTGCCCGCCGAGGTGTCCGGGAGCGCGGCGCGGCATGCGGCGGCTGTCCCGGTGTCCGCCGGCGTGGCGCCCGCTCCGGCATCCGATGGCGCGGTGCGGCACATGGCGCCCGCTTCGGCATCCAATGGCGCGGTGCGGCACAACGTGTCCGACGGGGCGGAGCAGTACGCGGCGTGGCTCGCTGTGCTGCTGGGGGATGTCCGTGATCCCGCCAATCCCTATGGCCGTGCCGCGCTGTGGGCCCGCGGCCAGGGCGGCCTGCCCGCCCCGCCGGCCGGGCTGCCCGGCCCCGACGGCCTGCCCGCCGATCGGCTCGTCCGTGCTCTGGGTCCGATCTTTCGCCGGGATCTGGCTCTCGCCCATGCCTGGAGCATCGGGCCGCCGGCGAGCGCCCCGGTGCCGCATCCGGCGGCCGCCCTGCTCGGCCCGGCCGCCCTGCTTGCCGCGGCCGGCACCGTCCTGCGCGGTGTGGCCCGCATCGTGGAGGGCCTGAGCCGCTACGAGGCGGCGGCCCGGCAGTGGCGGCCGGTCCTGGCCACCGTCTTCGCCGATCTGCTGGCCTGCCGGAGCCTGACGGACGCGGCCCTGCGCGCCTGCCCCGCCCCCGACTGGCCCGACACAGGTGACGGCGACGGGGACGGCGAGTTGCTCGCCGCGGTCGTGGCGTATCTCGTGCCCCAGCTCGCCGTCGAACTGCTCGGGGATCTCGAACTGGTCCTGAACGAGTGCGGGTTCGACGCCCACACCGTCGAACGGCGCGCCCTGGCCAGGGTGGTACGGGACCGGGCGCTGGCCGGGGCCGGCCCGGCGGCCACCGGTGCCGCCCAGGCCCGCATCGTGCGCGCGCTGAACGCGACGGGCGGCCCGGACCGCCACGAGGGCCACGAGGCCACACCACCCCCGGCACCGGCACCGGCCCCGCTCCACGACACCGCCACCCCGGGCACCGCCACCGCCTCCTGCACCGCAGCGGTCCCCGGCAGCACCGGCCCGCAGACCGCCACGCCACCGCCGGCCGCCGCCCGGCTGTCGCCCGCCACCGCGACGCCACCGGCCGCCGGCACCGACCCGACCGGCACCGCCCTCGCCCCTGTCGGCTCCGGCTCCGGTGCGCCGGCCGCAACGACCCCGCCGCCCACCGCCACCGGCATCACCGACACCGGTAGTGGCACCGGCGTCGATGCCGCTGCTGCTGCGGGTGCCGATGGGGCCGCGCTCGCCCGGATCGGCCGCCGGCTGGCCGCCGAGCGGCGGGCGCTGCGTGGTGCGTGGGCGTGCACCGCCGGGCACGATGTGGCCGACCCGGCGCTGCGCGCGCTGGCGGACCGTCAGGCTCTGCTGGTGCTGGCCGACCGGACGACGGCCGCGCGGGAGGCGGCCGTCCGCGCGCGTGATCCCTTCCTCGCCGGCGCCGGCTGGGCGCTGCTGGCACTCGGCCGGATCACCGTGCGGCTCGGGCTGCCGCTGCCCGCCGGCATGCCGGACGCGCAGCCGGGCGTGTGGGACGAACTGGCCCGCCGCGCGCTGCACGCCACGGACGAGGACCTGTACGCGGCGGGGCCGTCGTGGTGAGCGGCGGCGCGGCACCGCACGAGCACGAGCACGAGTACGAGTACGAGCACGAGCGCGGGCACGGCCGCACACCAGCGCCGCCGGTGGTGCCGGCGCCGTGTCATGTGCCCGGGCCCGACGGGCCGTGGGAGCAGGTCCAGGAACACGTCGAACAGACGGGACGGGCGGTGGTGCACACCACCTGGGGCCAGTGGCTGGCACCGGCCCTGCTCGACCCCGACCTGCGCGCCCTGCTGGGCCGCGACTGGCCGCGCTACCGCCGGCACCCGGCCCCGGCCGGACGGCTGATCCTGGCCGTCTCCCGGATGGTGCTCAAGCACACGGCCGCCGCCGTCCTGCAGGTCCCCGCCGCCCGGCTCGACCTCGCCGCCCTGCCCGGCGGGCGGCCCGTGCTGCGCGGGCTGGGCGCGGACGTGCAGGTCAGCCTCGCCCACACCGACGAGCTGATCGTGGCCGGCGTCAGCCGCACCGGTCCGCTCGGGGTGGACGCCGAGCCCGCCGGACGCCGGATCTCCTTCGAGGCGCTGCGCGAGCACGTGTGCACCGCCGAGGAGGCCGGGCGGCTGGCGGCCCTGCCCGAACCCGAACGCACCCAGGCGTTCCTGCGCCTGTGGACCCTGAAAGAGGCCTACGTCAAGGCACTCGGGCACGGCATGCGGCGCCGCTTCTCGGCCATCGGCTTCACCTGGGACACGGCCGCAACCGCCCGCCTCACCGGGGACAGCACCGGGCAGTGGGCCTTCGCCACCCACCTCGTCGACGGCCGCTACCTGGTCAGCCAGGCCCACCACTCAGGCCAGGACCGCCACCCGGGCCAGGCTCACCATCCAGGCGAGGCCCACCACCCGGGCGAGGCCCGCCACTTGGGCGAGGTGGACCTCCCAGGCGAGGTGGGCCTCCCGGGCAAGGTGGGCCTCTTGGGCGAGGTGGGCCTCCCGGGCCAGGTGCATCCCCCGGACGCCGCGCCACCGCAGCCGGACCCACCGAGCCCCCCGCCCTCCGCGGACCGGCCGAGCTCCCCGCCTCCCGCGGGGGCGCCGCACCCGCCGCGCCCGGTGTCCCCGGTGCGGCCGCCGCTCGGCGGGCGGGTCCTGGACTTCCCCGGACGGCGTGGTTCCGGACAGCGGTGAGCAGACATGGCAGTGGGGGGACGACGGCTTGTGGCCGGCCGTGCAGAAACGATTCGAAAAGGAGGCGGGGGTGGCGGACAGAGCTGCCGCGGCAACGCTGTGCGCCGTCCCCGGGGGGCGATGAGGAGTCACCACTCGTACGACGGCACCGTTCTGGCCGTCGTACACGAACCGCAGGACACCCACGGCCGCTCGCCGCTCGTCCTCGAACTGTGCGGAGCGACCCGCACGGATGCCGAGGCGGTCGCCGCCCGCGTCGCGAGATCCCACCGGGCCTACGACGTCGAACTGGACGTGCCCGCAGACCGCACACCACAGCACCGCACACCCCAGGACGGCGTACCGGGGGACGGCGTGCCGGACGGTGTGCCGGGGGACGGCGTGCCGGACGGTGTGCCGGGGGACGGTGTGCGGGGTCCGGCCGTGCGGGCGGACCGGTATCTCCTGCGGCTCAGCCCGCGCGGCCCCGACAACCCCGACGGCCTGCCCGGCCTGCTCGGCCCCGATGTCCCGCACGGTCTGCTCGGCCTGGACGGTCCGCTCGGCTCGGACGACTCGCTCGGCTTGGACGGTTCGGACGGTCCGTTCGGCTTGCCCGGTCCGGACGGCCTGTCCGGTCCGGGTGGGGCCGGGCCGGTGCTCACCGAGGACCTGCTGGCCGATCTGCTGGCGCCGCCCGCCGCGGGCACGGTCCCGGTGCGGGGGCATCAGCGGGCGCTGCTTACGGCGGCGGCCGGTCATCAGGGCGGTCCCGGCCGTTTCGTGGAGCAGCTCCACTGGGACTGGACGGGGCCGCTGGATGTCACCCGGTTCATCGCCTCCTGGCAGTCCCTGGCCGAGCGCGAGACGGTGCTGCGGGCGTCCTTCGACTGGGCCGGCGCCCCCCGCCTGGTGCTGCACGACCACGCGGCGGTCGAGGTCGTCCGCCACGGGCCGGCCGGTGCCGGCTGGCAGGACCTGCTGCGCCGTGAGCGCGAGCGCGGCTTCGAGCTGTACCGGCCGTCCCTGCTGCGGGTGTCCCTGTTCGAGGGACCGCCCCGGGCGAGCCGCCCCACCACCGGCACCGGCCCCACCCCTGGTACCAGCACCGGGGCCGGGCGGGGGGCCGTCCGGCTGCTGGTGACCTATCACCGGGCGCTGCTCGACGAGCGCGGGGCGCGGCTGCTGGTGCGCCAGTTCTACCGTTCCTATCTCGCCGGCGGTGTGCTGCCCGGCGCCGACCGGCGTCCCGACATCCGTGACCACGCCCACTGGCTGGCCCGTCAGGACGCGGCCGCGGCCCGGGAGTTCTGGGCGGCGGCCGCACCGCCGGCCGGCGCCGCCCTCACCCCGGCCCGCCCGGGCGAGGCGCCCCACCCGGGCCGGGAGACGGACCGGGGCGGGGAGACGGACCCGGGCGGGGAGACGGGCCCCCTGGGCGGGGGGACCGGCAGTCCGGCTGAGGAGACGGTCCCCCTGGCCGGGGGGACGGGCCGTCCGGCTGGGGGGACGGGCCGGGTCCGGCGTGTTCTCAGGCCGGTGCAGAGCGCGCGGCTGCGTTCCTGGGCCGGGGGCCGGGGCGCGGGGGAGAGCAGTGCCCTGCACGTGGTGTGGGCGCTGCTGCTGTACCGGGCGGCCGGCCGGCCGGGGCCGTGGCCGGTGGCCTTCGGGGTGCACCTGTCGGGACGCGACCTGGCGCTGCGGGGCGGGGCCGGCATCCCCGGACTGCTGGGCGGGCCGCTGCCGATGACGGTCACCGTGGACGGGGCCACGCCGCTGGCGGACCTGCTGGTGCAGGTCCGCGACGCCGCGCTCGACCTGACCGCCTACGCGTGGGTGTCGGCCGGCCAGGTCCGCCGCTGGAGCGGACGGCCCCCGCAGTCCCCGCTGACCGAGACGACCATCCGCTTCGAGACCCACCCCGAACTGCCGGCCAACCTGCGGGCCGAACTCGCCGACCAGGCCATCACGGCGGGCGCCCCGCACAGCGCCGGCGGCGCCACCACCCTGCCCGTCACCCTGGTCGCCCACCACGACCCGCAGGACGCCCTGGTGCTCGACGCCTTCTACGACCGGGCCAGGCTCACCGACACCGACGCCGCCGAGACCCTCGCGCAGTGCCTGCACCTGCTGCGCAGCCTGCCCGACCATCCCCACGAGACGTTCACCGTCGCCGACGCCCTGGCCCTGCTGGGCACCTCGCAGGTGCCCGCCATGACCCCGCCGCCCGCCGGTGCCTCCCCGGTCCTCGCGGTGCTGCGCGCCGGGCGGGCCGGGGCGGACCTCGTGTGCCTGGTCACCGTCCCCGGCGTCACCCCCGGCGCCTACGACCTGCTCCTGCGCGCCCACCAGGGGCCCGAACGCATCGTCTCGCTCACCCTGACCGGCGCTCAGGCACCCCCCGCCGTCCCGGCGGACCTGCTCGACGGCACCCGGCAGCTGACCGTGTGCGGGGCGGGCCCGGCCGGCCCGGCCGCCCACGACCTCGCCCGCCGCACCGCCCGCCGCACGGGCCGCACCCCCACCGCGGTCATGACCGGACTCGGCAGCGCCGCCGAGACCGCACGGGCCCTGTCCCGGGCCCTGCGGGCGGTACGGACCCGCACCACCTGACCCGAACACCGGACCCCAAGCCCCACCCAACCTCCCAGGCCCAAGCACCGAGCCCCAAGCCCCAGACGCCGGGCACCGGACATCAGGGTCCGGGGGCACCGGTGTGCCGGGGTGGGCCGTCCAGTGGTCCGAGAGCGTTTCTTGAGTGCCGTGGCCGAGGGTGGCGGCACCTGCGGGAGGAGGCGCCATGGGCGACGTGGAGAGCGGCCGGCCGGCGGCCCTGCGCGTCGAGCGCGGCAGTGCGACCGAGGAGGAACTGGCCGCGCTGACCGTCGTCCTGCTGGCCCTGCGCGCCCGCCCGGCACCCGGGCGGCCGGAGGCGCTGCCGGCCGCCGGCCCGCGCCGGCTGCTGCCCGGCGGCCAGGACCACGGGCCGTACAGGCGGCGGTGAGGTGACCCTCCGGCGACCACAGCGAGAATACCTGCCGGTTTGTTTGAGGAAAGCCCCGACGGCGAGATCGGCCCGGTCTGCCGGGTATGCGCCCCCGGTCTTGCCGTCGTGCACCGCCCGGCCGGCGGCCCCGCGGAACGGGAACAGGCTTGCTGTCACCGGGAAGTTGTCCTGCACGCGGCCCCGTTCGAGGGTTGCTGCACCGCCGCTCGAAGGTTGTTAAAAACAGGACGATCGGTCTCGTATTGACATACCGTCTGTGCTGTTTTTTAATGTTGGAGTGTCAGCAGCGCACGGGGACAGGGGAGTCGGCGTGGACATCGAGGTATTAGGTGCACTGGACGTGCGGGAGAACGGGGTGTCCGTCGCCCCGACGGCCCCCAAGCCCCGCCAGGTGCTGGCGCTGCTGGCGGTCCACGCGGACCGGGTGGTGCCGGTCGCCTCGCTCATCGAGGAGCTGTGGTCCGCCCGGCCCCCGCGCAGTGCGCGCACCACCCTGCAGACCTACGTGCTGCAGTTGCGCGAGCTCATCGGCCAGGCGCTGGCCCGCGGCGCCGCGGACGGGTCCGGGTCCGGGTCCGGGGGGCGCAGTGCCAAGGACGTCCTGGTCACCCTGCCGGGCGGGTATCTGCTCGCCGCGTCCGGCGGCACCAGCGACGTCCGCGAGTTCGACCGGCTGGCGGGACTGGGCTACCGGGCCATGGACGCCGGCGACTTCGCGGGCGCCTCCCGCACCCTTGGCGCCGCCCTGGACCTGTGGTCGGGTTCCGCCTTCGCCGACGTGCAGACCGGCGCCCAGCTCACCATGGAGGCCAGGCGCCTGGAGGAGAGCCGGCTGTGCGCGCTCGACCAGCGCATCGAGGCGGATTTGCGGCTCGGCCGGCACCGCGAAGTCCTGGCCGAACTCACGGTCCTGACCAGCCGTTACCGCAACCACGAGAACCTGCACGCCCAGTTCATGATCGCGCTGCACCGCTCGGGGCGGCGCGGTGAGGCCCTCAACGCCTACACCCACCTGCGCACCACCCTCAGCCGCGACCTGGGCCTTGAACCCTCACCGCGACTGCGCCGGCTCCAGCACTCGATCCTGATGGCCGCACCCGAGGGCCCGCCGGATCCGCCCGTCCCGGCCCGCGCCGCGGCCGGACCGCAGATCACCGCCGGCCGCTGACCGCCCCGGCAACCGGCCACACGCGCGGCCCACCGGCCCCCGGGCCGGTATCCGCCCCGCCACCAGCCCCGGCCGGTATCCGCCCCGGCCACCAGCCGCCAGCCACCGGCCATCAGCCCCGGCCGGTGTCCGCCCGGCCGGCGCCTGCACCATCCCGCCCCGCCCCGCCCCGCTCCACCCCGCCGTGCCGCGCGGGAGTTCTGCTGCCGCCTCCCCGTGTGCGGAGGGGCACGCCCGTCCCGGTCCAAGTGCCGGGGTTTTCCACGAAGGGACGCGTTGATGACCAGCGAGCCGACGGCATCCTCCGACGGCCACGGAGAGGTTCTTGCCGAGCTCACCGCCGTGCTGGCCGGTGTCGTGCACGCCGACCCCGACCGGGTCGACCCCGACCAGCCCTTCCCGGTCCTGGGCCTGGACTCGCTGCTCACCATCGAGTTCGTCGCGGCCATCGACCAGCACTTCGGCGTCCGTATCGCCGGCGCGGACCTCTACACGTACGCCACCCCCGCCGTCCTGGCCCGTCGGCTGAGCGCGCTTCGCCGCGGCGCGGACGAGGTCCCCGCGGCCCGGGACGCGGGTGCCGCGGCGGCGGTGCTGCAGGTGCTGCGCCACGAGTTGGCGCGGATCCTGCACTGCGACCCGTGGGAGATCGACGGCGGCGCCGCCTTCGCGGAGCTGGGCATCGACTCCATCCTGGCCGCCGACTTCACCGCCGGCGTCAACCGCGCCTACGGCCTGAGCGAACGCCCCGTCACCGTCCACGAGCACCCCAGCCTCGCCTCGATGGCCGCCTACATCGCCTCCCGCACCCGGGACACCCCCGCCCCGGACACCTCCGCCCCCGCCGCGGCATCCGCCGGGCAGCACCAGCACCAGCAGCCGCCGCAGCCGCAGGCGGAGTTGTCACCGCAGCAGCCCGCCCCCGCGGCGGTGCGGCGGCCCGCGCTGTCCCAGGAGGAGGTCCTCGCGCTCCTGGACGCGGTACGAGGCGACCGGATCGGTGTCGACGAGGCCGCCGCGCTCCTGGCCCACCGCCCGGCCTGAACGGCCCGCCCGTAAAGCACCGCCGGCCCGCCGGCTGCCGCGACTGCCGCGGACCCGGCGGCCCCGCGCCGCCACCTCACCGTCGTAGGCAGCGGGACGGCGACCCCCGCACGGGGGACGGCGACCCCGCACGGCAACCGGGACGGCGACCGAGACGGAAACCGAGACGGCGAACCGAGACGGACTGAAACGACACCATGACCCTCACCGCACCGCAGCCGCCCGCCGCCGGGCTCGGCCCGCACCCCACGGTGGTGCCCCCGGTGAAGCTGTGGCTGTGCCCCAACGACGCCCTCCCGCCGGCCGTCACCGCCATCCTGGCCGCGCACTGGCTCGACGAGCGCGAGAACGCGACCGCCGCCCGGTTCCTGTTCGAACGCGACCGCCGCCAGTACCTCGTCGCCCACACCCTGGTCCGCCGCGCCCTGGCGCTGGAGGCCGGCCTCGGCGAGGCCGAGCTGGTCATCTGGCGCTCCTCGCGCGGGCGGCCCTTCCTGCAGCCGCTGCCCGGCGGCCTGCCCCGGGGCGGCGGCCACCTCGACTTCAACCTCTCCCACGCCGGCGGCTACAGCCTGCTGGGCATCGTGCGCACGGCACGCGTCGGCGTCGACGTGGAGTGCCTGGACCGGGAGGCGGGCGCCCTGGAGACCATCCTGACCACCTTCACCCCCGGCGAGCGGCACTGGGCGCGGCAGGCACCCCCCGGACGCCGGCGCGACCGCCGGGTGCTGCGGCTGTGGACGTTGAAGGAGGCCTACTCCAAGGCCCGCGGACTGGGACTTGGCCTGCCCTTCGACGAGTTCGCCTTCACCCTGGACGACGACCGCGGCGTCCTGGCCTTCCAGCCGCCCGCCGACGACGCGGCCGGCCGCTGGCGGTTCCTGGAACTGGAACCGGTCCCCGACGTGCTGGCCGCGGTGGCCGTCCCCGCCGACGACGACCCCGCCCCGCACCTGGAACTGCACCAGGGATTCCCCTGGGACCGGGCCGCACCGCGCACCATCACCCTGCCCGCACCCGCCCCCACACCGCACACCCCCCACTACGAGACGGCCACCGCACCACACTGACCCCGCCCACCCGTCCACCCACCCCGTCCACCCAACCCCGTCCGCCGACCCCGTGAGCCGCTCATCGCCCGCCAGGCACCCGCGCAGGTGCCGGCGGACGGAAAAGGAAAAAGGGTATATGGCGGTGCGCAATTGCCCGCCCTCCCGGAATCCGTACCGATATCTGCATCGAAATCTGCACCGGAATCCTTACCGGAATCCGGAGTTCATTTCCGGTGCGGGTGCAGGTGTTCTCGAGTGCCGTGTATTTGACGCACCACCCCACGTGGAGCACCGCTGGAGGACCGCTACAGGAAAACGCTCGGGGGGCACGGACCCGGCTAGCGTGCCTAGCGGCGGAGATTTCCGGCCACAAAAGGAACTGGACAAGGAACTCGACGAGGTGGGGAGGCCACCATGGAGATTCAGGTTCTGGGTCCGTTGAGTGCCGAGGTCAACGGGGGATCCATCGTTCCGACGGCGGGCAAGCCGCGACAGATCCTGTCGCTGCTGGCGCTCTATCCGGGACGTGTCATGCCTGTTCCCACGCTCATGGAGGAACTCTGGGGAACCGAGCCTCCGGCGAGCGCACTGACGACCCTTCAGACGTACATACTGCAACTGCGCCGGCGGCTCGGCACGGCCATGGGCCCGGGCGCACCGGCCGGCGCGAAGGACATTCTCGCCACCCGGCACGGCGGATACCTGCTGCAGATCGACAGGAGCTGTGTCGATGTGCACACCTACGAGGAGCTGACCCGCCAGGGCCAGGCCGCGTTCGTGGAAGGCGACGACGAGGTGTCCGCGGAACGGTTCCGCACGGCACTGGACCTGTGGACCGGGCCGCCGCTGGTCGACGTGAGACTCGGTCCCGTCCTGGAGATCGAGGTCATGCGGCTGCAGGAGAGCCGGCTGGTCACCGTCGAGCGGCGCATCGACGCCGACCTGCGGCTGGGCCGCCACGCGCAGCTCATCGCCGAACTGACCGAGCTGACCGCCCGTCACCCGCACCACGAGGGCCTGCACTCCCAGGTCATGGTGGCGATGTACCGCTCGGGCCGGCAGGCCACGGCCCTGGAGGTCTACCGCAGGCTGCGCATCCGGCTCATCGACGAACTGGGCGTGGAGCCCTCCCCGCAGCTCCAGCGCATGCACCAGGCCATGCTGGCCGTGGACCCGCAGCTCGACCTGCTGGCGGGACCGCGCCACGGCTCGACCTTCGACCTGTTCGCGGCGTGAGGCACGGCCGCCGCCCGGCCGCCCCCGGCGGCCGGGCAGGCCGCGGCACCCCGCCCGCCGCGCGTCACCGGCCCGCTGCGCGTCACCGGCCCGATGCCGGGCGGCCGGACCGTCATCCGGTCCGGCCGCCCGGCGTTTGCCGTGCCCGGCCTCAGGCGGCCAGGGCCCGCAGCCGGGTCAGCGTCGACCACAGGACCCCCGGGGTGGCGAAGGTGTCCAGGGAGAGGACGTCGTCCACGAAGTGCACGTGATAGGCGCCCTCCAGCGAGCCCAGCAGCTCCACCGCGCCCAGCGAGTCCAGCCCCGCGAGCCGCAGGTCCGTATCGGCCTCCAGCGGTTCGCCCGCGCCGTGGAACGGCAGGTACTCACGCAGCAGTTCCTCGAACTTGTTGTCCCAAGCCATCGCTGACCTCACCCTTTGCGTGTCGTCGATTCAGCAGCAGACCGGCGGCGTACGGGCCAGCCTGACCACGCCGCCTACACCAGCGGTCGAGCCCCGGCGGAACGAGGAGAAGCGGGATAAGGGAGGGAAGGGGGAGAGAAGGGGGAGAGAAGGGGGGAATCGGCTGCTGGATCAAATGCCGTGACCTTCCCGGGGGGTTAAGGATATGCGGCCCTTTTCCTCGCGCCGTGCCGGGTTTTACCCGTTCTCCATTCCCGCTCCAGTGCGGGCGGCCATGATTTCCGGGCCTCCCGTACGGTCGTACGGAGGGCGGACCAGGAGGAAGGGCCTCGTCATGACGCCGGCGCTGACCGAGCCCCTCAGCGGGGCGCTGCACGAACTCCTCACCGCGCGCAGTCTGCGCGAGCGCAACAGGGAACTCGTCCTCGCGCTGGTCGCGGCGGGCAACCGGGGCGAGGTCAACCACCTCACCCGCCACTGGGCGGGCGCCGGGGAGCGGGGCGGGCGGACGCTGCCCGAGGGGCTGGGCCTGCGGGCCGAGAGCGTCGTCGCCGACCACGACGTCGTCGCCCTGCGCGCGACCGCCCGGGCCGGCAAGGCCACCTGGTCCCTGATCGCCGAACTGCGCTTCGACGCCGCGGGCCGCATCGAGCAGTGCCATGACCTGCTCGTGCCCGACACGCCGGCAGGCTGACCCGCCATCAGGCCCACGAGCCATCAGGCCCACGTGCCATCAGGCCCACGCGCCATCAAGCCCACGTGCCAGCAGGCCCACGCGGCGTCAAGCCCACGCGGGGTCCGGTCCCTGGGTGGGGCGAGGGGATCGAGGACCGTTCGGGGGCCGCTGGAGAAAACGGACGACGGGGACGCGGCGGGGCTAGCGTGGGGAGGCCGGGCTCCGGCTTCGCCGGCGTGCGCCGGCATGCCCGTCGAAGGCCGCACGCCGGCTTTCCGGGCCGCACGGGGCAGTTGCTCGATCTGGCCGGGGGTGTCCGGAAGGGGGAGGCGATGAACGGTGAGGGGCCCGGTGTGTGCGCGGTGATCGACCCCGAACAGGGGGATCACGGCACGATGGAACTGCACGGGATCTGGGACACCGCCTCCTTCCACCGCGCCCTGCACCGCGTCGCGGAGAGCATCCCCGATGCCCGGCACCCGGGATGCCGGCTGGTCGCGCACGGGCAGGACCTGCACATCGTCGAACTGTCCGGCGGTCAGGCGCCACCCGCGCCCGCGGCCCTCGGACGGCTCGCCGACCTGCTGACCGCCGCCCCCGAGCCCCGCCCCGGCACCGGGCCCGCCGCCGCGGCGGCCGGACAGCCCTGCCGGACCCTGCCGCGCACCGAGCCGGTCACCCCGCTGCAGCAGCAGCGGCTCGCCGACGCCCTGGCCTGGCCCGGCCACCAGGTCGAGCAGGTCCTCTGGCGCTGGCACGGCCCGCTGGACCCGGCACGCTTCGAGGCGGCCTGGCATGCCGTCGGCGAGCGCGAGAGCGTGCTGCGCACCGCCTTCGTATGGGACCCGCGCCCGCGTGCCGTGGTCTTCGACCGCCCCCTGAGCGACGTCGTGCGCCACCCGCACCGCACCGTGATCCGGCGCGCCGCGCTGCCGGCCCGTGAACGGGCCCGCGCCTTCGACCTGCGCCGCCCCGCTCCGGTGCGCCTGGCCCTGCTGGACAGCGGCCCCCGGGACGCCGCGGCACCCTTCACCGACATCCTGCTCACCTATCACCGTGCCCTGCTGGACAGTTGGAGCGTGCGGCTGCTGATGCGCGAGTGCTGCCGCGCCTACCTCGCCGGCGGGACGCTGCCCGGCGGCGAGCGCCGCCCCGACCTCGGCGACTGCGCCCGCCGGATCGCCGCCCAGGCCCCCCGCCCGGCCCCCGACATCCGCCAGGAACCCGCCCACCTGCCCGCCGTGCCCCCGCCCGGCCCGGCCCCCGACACCCGCCAGGAACCCGCCCACCGGCAAGAACCCGCCCACCTGCCCGCCCCCGACCCCCGCCAGGAACCCGCCCACCGGCCCGCCCCCGACGTCCGGCAGGGGCCCGCCCACCGGCCCGCCGCGCAGCCCTTGTTGCGGCCCGCGGACCGCACCGGCACCGGCAAGGGTCCCCGTACCGGCAAGGGCCCCGGCACCGGCCCCCGTACGGGCGTCGGCGCCCGTACCGGCCCCGGTACTGCCGCGCACACCGGTACCGGTACCGGTGTGCTGCGTGCCGTTCTGCCCCCGGTCCGCAGCAACCGGCTGACCCACTGGGCGGCCCGCTGGGGCGTCGCGGAGAGCAGCGTCCTCCAGACGGTGTGGGCCCTGCTCCTCTACCGTGCCCGCGACACCGCCCCCGCGCCCGCGACCGTGGGCTTCGGCCTGGACTTCCCCGGCCGCGGCCTGCTCCTGGACGGCATCGAGGGCATCCCCGGCCCCTTCGAGAACACCCTGCCGCTCACCCTCACCGTCGACCCGGCGCTCACCCTGCCCCGCCTGCTGCGCACCCTGCGCGACGCGGTGATGGACCTGTCCGCCTACGAATGGGCCACCCCCGCCTCACCCGCCACCGCCCGCGTCCTGGGACCGCGGGCCGGCGGCCTGCTCGCCTTCGACTGCGGCCCCGGCCCCGAAACCGCCTACGGCGACGAACTCGCCGCACACGGCATACGCCTGGAGGAACAGGAAGCCGCCGGAGCACCCGCCGGATACGCCCTGCGCCTGCGCGCCGGCCACGACACCCGCCGCGCTCTCGTTCTGACCTGCGCCTACGACCGCGACCTCATCGACGACACCACCACCGCCACCCTGCTGGCCCACACCGTACGGCTGCTGCGCCTGCTGCCCGTGACGGCGACCGCGGCCACCACCGTCGCGGACGTGCTGGCCTGGATGCCCAGGACCCCCACACCCCCGGTCCCCGACGGCCCCGCCGCCCGGGACACGGCCCCCCTCGTCCTGCTGCGCGGCACGCCCGCACCCGCCACGGCCACCGTGTGCCTGCTCGACACCCCCGGCGCGCCGTACACCGGGCACCGCGAACTGCTGCGCCACTACCGGGGACCGGAGGCCCTGACCGCGCTGCGCCCGGCCTGTGGCCCGCCGCCCGCCCAGGCCGACGCGCTGGTCCGCCTCGCCCGCGCCGGCGGCCGGCTGGTCCTGGGCGGCTACTGCGGCACCGGCGCGCTGGCCTGCGAACTGGCCCACCACATCACCCGGGCCGGGGTGCGCCCGCCGCTGGTCGTGGTCGGCGGCCCCGACGGCGATCCGCACGCGCCCCGCAGCCTGGCGGCCGCCCTGCAGCGGGCGAGCGCCTCGGCCACCCGCCCCTGACCCGCACCGGCCCACGGCCCGGCTCCACCCTCCGGCTTCGCGGACGGCACCCGGCACACCTGCCCCCGCACTCCGGTAACCCCGCACTCCGGCAACCCGGCACGCCTGTGTGTGCTTGTACGTCTGCACGGTGGCGGGGGAGGGGAGGGGAGGGGTGCTGTCAGGGCCAGTTGATGTCGTCGTCCGACGCGGTGCCCGGCACCGGCACCGGCACCGGTCGGCCGGGCGGGCCCTTGCGGGCGACGCGGCGGGCAGGAACCGCGTGTTTCATGAAAGGACTCCCGTGGACGCGGACGAGGACAGCTCCCGTGAGCGAGGACGGGCCGGTGCGCAGGTACCGGACCCGGGCGCTTGAGACTTTCCCCGCAACCGCTCAAGAACCGCTCGAGGAACGCCAGAGGAATCCGTGAGGTTCGCACGAACTCCGAGGCACGGCACCTGGCAAAACATTGCCCACCCCTTGCCCGGCCCCCTACGCTCGGTTGCGCACCCGGGCGGTGGCACGCCCCCTCGGCCCCACGGGGCCACCACCCGCCCGTCCGTCCCAGGGAATGGTCACATGCTGCGTCAGCCCGCGTTCGGCCGTCGTCTCCGCAAACTGCGACAGGCCCGCGACCTGTCCCAGACCGCCCTGGCCGGGGACGGCATGTCCACCGGATACCTCTCCCGGCTGGAGTCCGGCGCCCGCCAGCCCACCGAACGGGCCGTCGCCTACCTCGCCGAACGCCTGGGCCTGGAGCCGGCCGACTTCGAGGAACCCGCCGGCGGCTCCCTGGCCCACGCCCTGTCGCTGGTCTCCTCCACCGGCTCCGAGACGGCGCTGGAGACCCTGCGCGAGGCACTGGCCGCCGAGGGACACGAGGCACCGGTGCTGCGCTGGCAGGCCCTGTGGCAACTCGCCGGACAGCGGCGCCTGCAGGGCGACCACGACGGCGAACGGGAGTACCTGCAGGAACTGGTCCAGCTCGGCGAATCGGTCGGACTGGTCGCCCTGCGGGTCCGCGGCCTGACCCGCCTGGCCCGCTGCCTGCGCACCCAGGGCGAGATCAGCGCCGCCCTCGACGCCGCGATGGCGGCCCACCACCTCGCCCGCGAGGACGGCCTCGACGCGGAGGACCGCGCCACCGTGCTGCTGGCCCTGGTCTCGGTCGAGGCCGAGGCCGGCCGGATGCCCGACGCCCGGGCCCACGCCGACGAACTGGCCGAACTCGTCGCGGGCCGCAGCGACACCCTGTGGGCCGAGGCCATGTGGACCTGCGCGGCGGTGCGCCTGCGCCAGGGCGACCACACCGCCGCCCAGGGCTACCTGGAAGAGGCCCTGGAGAAGTTCAGCAGCCGCGAGGACCTCGTGCTGTGGCTGCGCCTGCGGTTCACCGCCAGCCGCCTGTACCTGCAAAAGCAGCCCCCGGACCCCCAGGCCGCCGAGCGGTGCCTGACCGCCGCCGAACCCGCGCTCGCCTTCGTCGGCACCCCCGGCCTGCGCCAGGACCTGCTCGCGCTCAAGGCGGACGTCGCCTTCTTCCTGGCCCGCTACGACGAGGCCCACGCCCTGCTCGGCGAACTCGCCGAGATGGAGCTGAGGATGAGCTACCGCGACCGGGTCCGTCTGGACATCCTGCGCAACCAGCTCCGTATCCGCTCCGGCGATTCGAGCGGCATCCAGGGGCTGCGGGACCTGGCCGAACAGGCCCAGGCCGGCGCCAACATCGACCTGGCCGCCGACATCTGGCGCATCCTCGCCGAGTCCCTGGCCGCCCCCACCACTCCCACCGCCCCGCCCAGCGCCTGACCCCGCCCGGCGCCTGACCCCGCCCGCCCCGGAGCCGTCCCTGCCCTCGTTCAGCGGTGCTCGGGTGTCCTGGACCAGCCGGGCGGCACGCCGGCCCCGGCCGGCCACAGTGCCCGGTGGCCGGCCGCGTCCGCCAGCACCACGAACGCGGCGGACGCGTCGTCGTACGGGTCGTCGTGCGCCGGAGCGTCCAGCACCCGCAGATTGCCGTACTCGTCGAGGCGGGCGGCCCGCCCGGTGCGCCACATCCGGGCCGTGCCGCCGGCCGGACCGCCGCCGAAGGGATCGGGCAGGAACCGCTCGCAGCCCGCCGCCCCGCGGGCACCGGTGTACCCGCAGGCCACCCCGACTCCCGCGATGTACAGGGAACCGGTGCCCCCCGGGCCCACCGGCCGCAGCCGCGCGTCGAGGAGATAGGCGCGGTGACCGGGGGCGGGACGGGCCGCACCACCGGGCGTGTGCTCCACGACGAGCCGGGCCTCCGCCCAGCCGCCGCTCACGGTCAGCTCGACCCCCTCGCCGCGGGCCAGCGCGACCAGCGCGCTCAGCACGTCGTCGGCACCGCCCAGCACCACCCGCGCCCCCTGCCGGCGCAGCCACCCCAGCACCTCGTGCGGCACCTCCCGGGTCAGCGAGCGGTCCGGGACGTGCACCCGCGCCCCGCCGGCCAGAGCACCCAGCAGCCCGATCGCCGCGTCCCCGTCGGGGTAGCCGCGCACCAGCCAGGCCGCGTCGGCCGGCCGCGCCGCGGTGACCGTCGCCGCGCCCACCGCGACGGTGCCGCCCTCACCGGGCAGCAGCAGCAGCGGATCGCCCGCGCGCAGCGGACGGATCCGCTCGGCCCGCCCCACCGGACAGGACCCGGCGGGCGGCCACCGCTCGGCCCCCTCCTCACGCACCAGCCGCACCGCACCCGGCACCTCGGGCAGCAGCAGGTCCGCGGTCTCGTCCAGCAGCAGCACCGCCGGCCGCAGCGACTCGGCGACATCCAGCGAGGGGTCCACCACCGCCAGCGCGGCCCCCGTCTTGGCCACCGCCAGCGCGGCCACCGCGAACCCGGCCGGTGAGGACAGCGCGGTCAGCACACAGCTCCCCGGACCGGCCCGGTGCTCGATCAGGGCATGCGCCAGCAGCTCCGAGCGGGCGTCGAGCCCGGCATAGTCCAGGCCCTCCAGCGCGAGCGCCCCCGGATCGCGCGCCACCTGCGCCGCGAACAGCGCCGCCACGTCCTGCCGGGCCGCAGTCACCTCCTCACCCGCCCACACCCCGCCCGCCGTCTCCGGTCCCGGTCCCAGCCGCAGCCGGCTCAGCGGCGTGGCGGGCGCCTCGAGAGCCGAGCGCAGTACGGCGGTGAGCTGACCGGCCAGACGGGCCGCGGCCCGCTCCCCGACCGTCTCGTGACGGAAGGTCACGCTGAGCGCGGCACCCGCCGCGCCACCCGCCGGAGTCTGCCGCTCGGTCAGCGTCAGCCCCAGGTCCGCGGCCGGCACCGCGGGCGTGCAGTGCTCCGCCCGCACCGACAGCCCGCCCGCCTCGAAGCGGCCCACACACTCCTGCACCACCGCCAGCGCCACCCCGCCGGGCAGCGCCGCCAGCGCCGCCTCACCGTCCCGGTAGGCGGCCAGGTCCCGCTCACGGACCCGGCCCAGCAGCTCGGTGAAGGACGGATCGCCCGAGGCGTCCACCGTCAGCGCCAGCACCCGCCCGTAGGGACCCACCGCCTCGCGCAGCGCGGCACTGTCCCGCGCCGGGACGGGCGCGGCCACGGTCACCGGACCGGGCACACCCAGCCGGCCCAGCAGCGCCACGAGAGCTGCGTGCACCACCATGAACACGGTGGCGCCCTGCCCGGCCGCCCACCGCGTCAGCTCCGCGTGCAGGTCCGCCTCCAGGGCGCGCTCCAGGGTGCCCCAGGAGGCGTGGGCGGAGCGCGGCCCGCTGCCCGGCAGCGCCGCGGGCAGCCGGTCGCCGAAGACCGCGCGGGGCGCCGCGTCCAGCCCGGCCGGCGAGCGGTGCGGGGCGCCCCCGCAGGCCCGCGCCCCATAGGCCCGGGCCAGGTCGGCGGCCAGCGGCACATGCGACCACAGGTCCACCGCGTCGGCCGGCAGGGCCACCTCCAGCAGATGGTCGTCCACCGCCAGCGCCCGCAGCCGCGTCCCCGCCGCCCCCAGCCGGACATTGCGCAGCGCCTCATGACGGCGTCCCAGATCCTCCAGCGCCACCTCCAGCGCCCGCCGGTCCAGCCTCCCGCGCAGCCGCAGCGAGAACGCGCGGCTGTCACCGGCCGTGTCGTCCGGCCCGATCACCGCGGCGGGCACGTCACCGACCAGCACGGCGAACGCGGCCGGAGTCGGCGCCTCGTACAGGGCCCGGCTGCCCGGATCGACCCCCAGCGTCTCGCGGACCCGGGACAGCAGCCGGGCCGCCGCCAGCGAGTGCCCGCCGATGCGGAAGAAGTCCGACTCCGCCTGCACCCGGTGCCGGGGCAGACCCACCACCTCGGCGAACAGGTCACGCACGATCTCCTGGATCGGCGTGCCGGGCTGGGTGAACGGACGGTCGGCGCCACGGGCCGGCACCGGCAGCGCCGCACGGTCCACCCCGCCGGCGCCGTCCGGCGGCAGCGCCTCCACCGTCATCAGCACCGACGGCACCATGTGCTCCGCCAGACGCTCCCGCAGATGGGCACGCAGCACGACCTCCAGATCGACCCCGTGCTCGAAAGCGGCCGGAACACTGGCCCACCCCTCCAACCCCTCCACCCCGGTGCCGCTCCCCGGCCCCGTCCCGGTGGCCGCCGCGTACACGCCCGTCACCGCACCCGCGGGCACCCGCGCGGGATCGAGCAGCACGATGTCGAGGAGCTCGGGACTCTCACCCCAGGTGGGCAGCGCCCGGTAGCCCAGGTGCTCGGCCCGCTCGCACAGCGCCTCCACATCGGGCGCCACGGCGTCCTGCGGCGGCAGATCGAGGCTCTCGCGGGGATCGAAGAGGGACCGCATCGCCGCGTACTCGTCGTGCACCCGCCGGTTGGGCACCCCGGCCAGACGCACCACGGCCGGACGCGCCGCCACCACCCGGTCCACCACCTCCAGCCCGCCCGCCACGTCCGCACCCCAGCGCACGACGGCCACACCGGCCAGGTCGGCGACCGGCTCGGCGGTGGAGAGCACCACGTCGTAGCGGTAGCGCGACAGCTCGTTGTGATGCACCCCCCGCTTGAGCCGCACATCGACCGCACGCACCCGGGGCAGCCTTCGGGCCAGCGCACCGAACAGGGCGGGGGAGAGCAGCAGTTCGGTCTCCGTGGCCACCCGGTGCCCGATACCGCGCCGCAGCGCCTCCCGGTCACCGCCCGCCCCGCCCGGCCGGGCCAGCGCGATCCCGGTCTGCAGACAGCACGCCAGATCCAGGCTGCGCACATCGCCCAGGAACAGCGAGCCGCCCGGGGCCAGCAGCGCCAGCACCCGCTCCAGGACCGTGCGCAGCCGGGCCAGGCCCGGCAGGTACTGCACGACCGAGTTGACGACGACCACGTCGAAATGACCCGCGGGCAGTCCACCGGTGTCCTCGGCGTCACGGCAGTCCAGCCGCACCTTGTCCCTCAACACCGCATCCGCCTCCACCCGCGCGCCCAGCGCGGTCACGGCGGCGGGGGAGAAGTCGGTGGCCCAGTACTCCTGCACCTCCTCCTCCCGCGCGAGGTGGGCCAGCAGCAGCCCGCCGCCCACCCCGATCTCCAGCACCCGCCGGCGCGGCAGCTCCCTGATCCGGTCGAGGGTCGCGTACTGCCACTCCCGCAGCTCCTCCAGCGGGATCGGCAGGGCGTCGTAACTGCTGGTCCAGCCGGTGAAGTCGTCCCCCAGCGCGCGAGCCGCGGCACCGGCGTGCAGCGCCTCGTGGATCTCCTTCCACTGCGCGGTCTGCGCGTCCTGGTCGGCGGCCGCCGCGGCCGGACGGGCCGGCACCACATGCGCCACCAGACGCCTGCCGCCGTCCGCGCCCTCGTGCACCGACACCGCGGCCGCCGACACCGCCGGATGCGCGCCCAGCACCGACTCGACCTCACCGAGCCGAAAGCGCCGCCCGCACAACTCGGCCCACTCCGCCCCCCGTTCGACCCGCTCATCCGCCCCTTCGGGCTGCTTTCGTCCGCCGTCCTCGCCCGGGCCGCCGGCGGGCCGGGCACCCGACGCCAGAGCACCCGACGCCAGAGCACCCCACACCGCGAAGACGGCCGCGTCGAAGGCCCGCCCGGCACCGGTCCGGCCCGCCACACCGGCGGGCTCCGGCCGCGCCGGGGCCGAGCCGCCCACCAGGTCCAGCACCGCCCGATGCGGCACGACGACACCCTCGACGCCACCAGGGGCGTACCAGACGCACAAGGCGTCGTCCGGGCCGGCCGTCTGCTCGGGCAGCTCCGCGCAGCGCCGCGCGATCTCGGGCGCCTCGGCGTCCAGCGCGAGGACCACCGTGTCCAGACCCGCGTAGTCCCCGACGCCCGCGCTGTCGCTCAGCACCGCCGCGGCCGCACTGTCCCGCACGATCAGCCGCCGCCGCTCCGCACCGTCGGCCGGGTCCAGGGGGACGTAGGCCGCCCCGGCCCGCACGATCCCCAGGAACGCCGTCACCGTCTCCGGGCCCGGCCGCAGCGAGGTCACCACCCGGTCGCCGCGGCCGATGCCGCGCGCCCGCAGATGGGCGGCGAGACGGTTGGCCGCGCGGCCCAGCTCCCGGTAGGTGAGCCGGCCGCCGGGGCCGCCGGCCTGCTCGGGATGGTGCACCGCGACCGCGTCGGGACGCTCCTGGACCTGCTGCTCGATGAGGCCGGAGATGGACATCGCCACTCGCTCCTTATGACAGCCTTCCGGCTTGGCAAAATATTGCCTGAATGGTGGCAAGGGTGGCCTGAGGTGGGGTCCTGAGGCGGTCGAGCGGCACTGGAGTCGCTGGTGGCGAGGGGGCGTTGCCGCCGGGGCGGCGGGGGCGAGGTTGCCAAGGCGCCCGGGGCGGGGGAGTGGCCGGCGATCACCGGGACGCCGTGCCGCGTGCGGATGCCACCCCGGGAAACACCGAAGCCCCCGCTGGGCGTCGCTGCCTGCGGGGGCGTCACGGGGCGGGCGCGAAGGCCCGGGGCGCGGATCAGACGCTGGCGACGGCCGGGGCGACCGGCCAGTTGATGTCACCGGCCTGCACGGCGGTGGGGGCGACCGGCCAGTGGGTGTCGGCCTGGACCGCGGCGGGGGCCACCGGCCAGTTGATGTCACCGACCTGCACGGCGGTCGGCGCGGTCGGCCAGTGGGTGTCGGCCTGGATCGCGGCCGGGGCGACCGGCCAGTTGATGTCGCCGACCTGGACCGCGGTGGGGGCGGTGGGCCAGTGGGTGTCGGCCTGGACCGCGGTGGGGGCGACCGGCCAGTTGATGTCGCCGGCCTGGAACGTGGAGACCGTCTTCGCCGTCGTCGGCCAGTCGATCGCGTCGGCGGCGGTGGCACCCGCGGCGGAGAAGGCGGTGAGGGCGGCGGCGGCGACGGCGATGCGGGCGATGCGGTTCATGGCGGGCTCCTCGGTGTCAATTTCGTTTTCGTTGCTTGGCAACCTTCTGCCAAGAAGATTGGCAACCAAAGCTCGCAAATTGGTCGGGAATGGGTCGATTCGGACTCAAGGTGCACGCCAGGAACACCCCAGGAGGCGGCCCACCGTCGCCGAGTTGCCTAGAAAAAGCCGCCCTGAGCTGCGGAAACGAGGATTCTTGGCAGAGCCGGAAACGCTCTGGCAACGCTTGGCAATTCCTGGGGAACCGGGCCGGACGCGGTCGAGACCCCTGCCGCCGGCCCGGCAACTAGAGCCGTGCCTGAGCCGGTGCTGTCCGAGGTTGCCAAAACTCCAACACGGAAGGCAAGGTGTTGCCAAGAACTAGGCAATCATTTGCCTCACCTGTGGGGGGAGGCCCCTGAAGTGAACGAGAAATCCCACGGTGACCGCAGGATCCACCTCAACCCGGCCGGCACGGGCCGCATGCCCGCGGCCGTACGGGAGGTCCTCACCGAGTGGACGCGTTTCGAGGACCGCCACGGTCCCTACGAGCTGGACGAACGCCTCGAGGACGTCCTGCACCGGGAGATCCACGAGCGGCTGGCCGCCCTGCTGGGCATGCCGCCCGGGGACACCTTCCTGTGCACCGGCGCCGCCGACGCGTTCGCCGCCGTGCTGTCCCGGCTGCCGCTGGGCCCGCGCGACCGCGTCTGGACCACGCCCTACGAGTCGGCCGCCAACCTCAGCGCCGTCCTCGCGCTGCGCGCCCGCACCGGCTGCCGGCTGGAGGTCGTACCGCTGCGCCCCGACGGCGACCTCGACCTGGAGTGGATGGCACGGCACATCGGCGGCGACGTCGCCCTCGTCTGCGTCCCGCACGTGCCCTCCGGCTGCGGCATCGTCCATCCCGTCGAGGACATCGGGCGCCTCCTGGCCCCCCACCGCTGCCTGTACGCCGTCGACGCCTCCTACGCGGTGGGCCAACTGCCCCTGGACGCCGCCCGCATCGGCTGCCACCTCCTGACCGGGGACGGCTGGAGGTTCCTGCGAGGCCCCTACGCGACCGGATTCGCCGGCGTGGCACCACGGCTGCGCACGATGCTGGCCCCGCACGGCGGCCTGCCCCTGGCGCCTCCGCACGGCGCCGCGGCCGCCGCGCTGAACCGGGCCCTGGCCCTGCACCCGGCCTCGCCGCCCGGCAGCGACCTCGCCCCCGGCCTGCGCGCCGCCGTCGAGGACACCGCCGGCACCGAACTGATCGCCCCCGGACGCCTCCAGAGCGGCATCGTCACCTTCCGCCACCCGGACGTGCCCGCCGCACTCGTGCGCCGCCGGCTCGCCGACCGCGGCGTCGTGGTGTGGAAGACGGTCGCCGAGGAGGTCCCGCTGTACCTGCCCGAGCGCGGCGTCCTCACGGCCGTACGCGCCTCCGTCCACCACGACAACTCGGCCGAGGACATCGAGGTGTTCGCCCACGCCCTCAAGGACGCCGTCACCCGCCCCCGCCCCCTCCCCGCCCCCGCCCCGCCCGCACCCGTACCCGTACCCGTACCGGCGGATGTCGTGCCGTCCCGGCCGGCGGGGCCCTCCACCGCGCGCGTGCGCGCGGCCGGCCGGCGCCACCTGGCCCTGGTCCCGGACCGCACCCCGGATCCCGGCCGCCCCGGCACCTGAACCGCCCCGGCCGGCCCGCGGTACCAGGTACGGGAGGAGAACTCCCGGGCCTCGTGCGGAGGTCGGGCGGCCGTGGCCGGTGGTTCGAGCCGGGCACGAGGGGTCTCCAGGCACATCCCGAGTCAGGTCCTGTTCCCTCCAGATGCGGTCACTGAACGGCAGTGGCCCCAAAGGAGGTTTCGCATGGCTCTGCGCGACGTTTTCCAGTCCCTGAACGAGACCGACGCCGTCGCCTCTCCGGCCGAGTCGCGTCTGGCGGGCGAGGGCGTCCTCGACCCGGAGAAGGCCGCCGTCCTCAACAACAACGAGGAGGCCGCGGACGCCCCCATGACCGTCCTCAGCCAGATCAACGAGGCCTGAGCAGCCTGACAGGCGGCCGCCTGGGAGCGACATGCTCCCAGGCGCCCCCGGACCGGAAAGGTTGGCATCAGCATGCCCGCAGCCACTCCTCTGCCTGCCGCCCTGACCGGCAGGCTCCTCGGCGACAGCACCTGGGGACGCGCGCACCGCGTCGAGAAGCAGGCCCTTGACCCCTCGGCCCTGCTCACCTCGGACACCGTCCGGCGCCTGCTCGACGCCAGCCTCCTGAAATGGCCCTACTTCACCCTGCTGCGCCACGGTGAGGTGCCCACGGTGTCCTCGTACACCACGAAGCGGGACGTGATCGGCCACAAGGTCGCCGGATTCGCCGACCCCGCCGCGATCGCCCGCCACATGAAGGGCGGCGCCTCCCTCAAGCTCAACCAGGTCGGCGACTGGCACCGCCCCACCCGCGCCATCGCGCGGCACCTGGAGGAGATCCGCCCCGTCGCGGTCAACTCCTACGTCTTCCACACGCCCGAGGAATCACGCGGCATGCTTCCCCACCGGGACGCCGCCCACGTGCTCGTCATCCAGCTCGAAGGCCGCAAGGAGTGGCACCTGTACGCCGGACCCGGCCAGGTCGGCGCCTCGGCGGGCCTGGACGTGGACGCCGCCCGGCCCAGCCACGTCTTCACCCTCGAACCCGGTGACGTGCTCTACCTGCCGCACGGCTGGCCGCACGACGCCGTCGCCCGCGGCGGCGACTCCCTCCATCTGACGTTCACGCTCACCGAGCCGACCCCGCAGGACCTGCTCGACGCGCTCCTGCGGCGCTTCCTCGACGACGAGCACAACCTCGTCCACCACTTCCACACCCGCCCGCTCCCGGCCCGTACCGCCGAGGTCCGCTCGGCCCTGACCGAACGGGCCCGGACGCTGGACGGCGACCACTGGGCGCGCACCGCGCTCGAGACGATGCGGGAGGCGATCGGCTGATGCCCACCACGACCACCGAGACCCGTCAGACCGCACCGGCCCGGCCCCCCGGCCAGGACGGCGGATGCGGTGCCGGCTGTGCGGGCGGGCACGACGTGCTGCCCGCACGCCTGGAGCACCTGGTCGGCGACACCGACACCTTCTTCCGCGACCACTGGGCGGGCCAGCCCGTCCTGCTGCGCGCGCACAGCGATCTGAGCCGGCTCATCACCGAGCAGGAGATGTGGGACGAGGTCGACTGCGGCCTGCTGTCCCGGCCCTACTTCACCATCTTCAACGAGGGCGTACGCACCGCGATCAGCGACATGACCCGCAGACGCACCGTGGTCGGCCACGAGCTGCCCGGCTTCATCGAACCCGAGCGCATCCGCGAGGACTTCGCGAACGGCGCCACCTTCAAGTTCAACCAGGCCGAGCACTGGCACCCGCGCATCCGCACCCTGGTCAAGGCCCTCGAACCCCACTTCAGCGGCGGACTGGAGTCCTTCGTCTTCCTCAGCCCGCCCGGCAAGACCGCCATGCAGGCCCACATGGACGGCGCGCACGTCTTCATCCTCCAGATCGCCGGCGTCAAGGACTGGGTGGTGGGCCGCGTCGACGACACCTCCACCAGCGACTCCGTCCTCCACGAGGGCGCCATCCCCGACGAACGCCGCATCGAGCTGACCCTGCGCCCCGGCGACGTGATGTACATGCCGCACGGCACCCCGCACTACGCGACCGCCCGCGAGGGCAACTCCATCCACATCGCCATCACCGTGGAGGAGCCCACCGCGCAGAACCTCGCCGAGGTGTTCCTCGCCGGCTTCCTCGGCGACCCCGTCTTCAAGGCCCTGCACGACAGCCACCACCACCATCCCCTGGCCGAGCGCACCGAACTGCTGCGCCAGGCACTGCTGGACCACCTCGCCCGCGCCGACGAGAACGCCACCGCCCGGGCCGCGGTCACCCTGCGCAGGGAGCACCGGTGAGCGGGCCGCGGGTACCCGGCCGGGCACCCTGGATGAGCGGCGGGGGACCCGCGGCCGTCGCCGAGGGCACCCTGCGCACCCTCGGCCTCGAGGACACCTGGGCCCGCCTCCAGCCGCAGCTCGCCGCCCGCGGCATCACCCGCGTCGCCGACCTGACCGGCCTCGACATCCTCGGCGTACCGGTGTGGACGGCGATCCGGCCCGCCGCCGCCACCCTGGCCGCCAGCGCCGGCAAGGGCCTGTCGCACACCGCCGCCCGCATCTCCGCGGTGATGGAGTCCCTGGAGGTCGCCGTCGCCGAACAGGCCCGGCCCCCCGGCGTCACCCACGGCACCGCCCGCACCCTGAACCCCGGCTACGGCGTCGACGAACTGACCCTGCACCCCGTCTCCCTGGTCGACGACCGCACCGTCCTGGAATGGACCAGGGGCTGGGACCTGACCGGTGCCGCGCCGGGCCTGATCCCCTCGGCCGCCGTCGGACTGCGCGGCTGGGCCGCCGCCCGCTGGCAGCCCCCCACCTTCGTCACCACCACCAACGGCCTGGCCTCCGGCAACGACCACGTCGAAGCCACCCTCCACGCCCTGCTGGAGACCGTCGAACGCGACGCCCTGGCCCGGCTGCGCCCCGCCGACGCCGTCGCCACCGACCTGGACACCCTGGGCGAGCGGCTCGGCACCGTCGTCGACCGCATCCGCGCCGCCGGCGCCGACGTCGCCCTGGAACGCATCCCCTCCGTGCCGGGCACCTGGGCCTACACCTGCTGGCTCACCCAGCCCGAGATGTGGCAGATCTTCGCCGGATCCGGCTGCCACACCGACCCCGCGATCGCCGCCGAACGCGCCCTGCTGGAAGCCGTCCAGAGCCGCGGCTCCACCATCAGCGGCGGCCGCGACGACATCCCCGAATGGACCTTCCGTCGCCTGGGCGCCCCGGCCGACCGGCCACGCCCCACCCCCCGGCACACCGAACCCATGCCCACACCGGCCCCACCGGCCGCCTCCCGCACCCTCGAACAGGTCCTCGACGACCTCGTCACCGCCGTGCACCGCACCACCGGACGACCCGTCATCGCCGTCGACCTCACCCCCGGCCGGCAGCCCTGGCCCGCCGTCGTCCAGGTCTTCGCACCGGGACTCGGGCTCACCCTGCACCACCCCCGCCCGCAGTCCCTCGCCAGCAGGAGCTTCGCGTGACCCCCCGCCGCATCGCCTTCGTCGGCCCCACCCTGCCCGCACACCAGCGGCCCCGCGGCCCCTTCGCCTACCGGCCGCCCATCCGCCACGGCGACCTGTTCGACCTGGCCCTGCGCCCCGGCGACCAGGTCCTCATCATCGACGGCGTCTACCAGCACTTCGCGCCCATCCGGCACAAGGAGATCCTCGCCCAGCTCGCCCGCGGCGTGCACGTCGCCGGCACCGCCAGCCTCGGCGCGCTGCGCGCCGCCGAACTCGCCGACTTCGGCATGCAGGGCCTGGGCCAGGTGTACGGACAGGCCCGCGCGGGACGTCTGAGCGCGGACGCGGACGTCGCCGTGCTCCACACCGACGACAGCGCGGGCGCCCGCCGCCTGACCGAGGCCATGGTCTGCGTCCGCCACGCACTGACCGAACTGCGCGACGCCGGCACCCTGGACGCCGGCCAGGCGGCCCGCCTCGAACAGGCCGCCGCCCGCCTGCACTTCACCGAACGCTCCCACACGGGCCTGCGCCACGCAGCCGGCCCCGACCGCCAGGCCATGAACCTGCTCCTGGACCACCTTCGGCACCACGGCGACATCAAGACCCGCGACGCCCGGCACGCCCTGGACACCCTGGCCGCCCGCCCCGTCCCGCCCCCCGCCCCCGGCGCCGCGTCCGCCGCCGAGGTGTGGACCAGCTCCTACGGCCGGGAATGGGATTTCGAACACCGGCCGCTCAAACCCGGCTCCACCGTCGGCGCCCGGCTCGCCCTGGCCTGCCTGCAACTGTTCGCCCCCGACTTCCCCGAACGCCACCGCGCCTACACACTGCGCCTGGCCACCACCACCACAGCCGCCGGGGCCGCCGGAGTTGCCGGTGCCACCAGTGCGACGGGCACGGCTGGTGCGACAGGCACGGCCGGTGCCGTCGGTGCGGCCGGGGCGTTGTTGAGTGCCGCCGGGTTCGCTCCGGCCACGCGTCCCTATGCCCGTCTGGCCCGTGCCACCGAGGCCACCGCCCACTGGACCGCCGACGAACGCCTCCTGGCCCGCACCTTCCGTCTTCCGCCGGGCCGGCTCGTCTACCAGGACCTGCCCCCCGAGGCCGTCGCCGGCAGCACCCTGGACGAACTGGAACAGCGCTGCCTGCACCTGCTGCTGCCCCCCGCCGCACCCCCCGCCCCCACCAGCCGGCGCCACGCTCTGCTCCAGGAGCTGTGGCAGACCGACTGCGATCACGACTACCGGCTGTGCGCGCTGGAACGCGGCTTCCGCGACACCGCCGAGGCCGCCCGGCTCGCCGGCGCCTTCGACCTCGCCCTGATCGCACGGCTGCTGCGGGAGCCGGCGGCCACCCGATGACCCCCACCGCACCGCCCACCCCCACCCGCCCCGACCAGAACCCCGCCCCAGCCCCAGCCCCGGCCCCGGCGTCGGCTCCGGTTCCGGCGTCGGCGCTGGCCCTGGTCGAGGCGCACTGCACCGAGCCCCGCCCCACCCAGGTCGCCGCCCACGGCGACGACGGCCTGCTCCTGCGCGTCGACGTCCCCACCCGCCACGGCGCCGAACACCCTTACCTGGTCCACTACCGGCGCCGCCCCAACGGCACCTGGGAAGCCGGCTGGACCCTGCCCTGGGGCACCCAGGCCCTGTCCGTGCCCGGCGGCTACGTCTGCGTCCGCCGCGCCGAGGGCCGCACCCTGGTGGAACTGCGCCCCGCCGACGGAGGCCCCGGACGGCTCCTGCTGACCACCCCCGGACACGTCGGCGCGCTCGCCCCCCGCCCCGGCGGCGGCCACCTCGCGGTGACCACCAGCACCTTCGGCGGCCCCGGCGAACACCCCGAAGGACTGCTGGCCGGCTCCGACGCCGTGTGGGCCGAAGGCTCCGACATGACCCTCAGCTACGCCAAACAGCCCCAAGGACCCTGGCAGGTCCACCTCGTGCCGCTGGACGGCACCGAACCGCACCGGCTCACCCCGCACATCCCCGCCGGCCTCGCCCTCTCCGGCGAGGCCGCCTGGGCCACCCCGGCCACCCTGTTCCTGGGCGCCCTGCGCCACCACCGCCACGGCGTACGCAACTTCGGCCTGCTCGCCCTCACCGTCGACACCGGCCACGAAGACCGAGACAGGGATGAGGACGGGGGTGAGGGCGTCACCCGCGAGCTCTTCAGCGACATCGTCGACCTCTGCTACCCCGTGCCCGGCCCCGGCGGACAGGTCGCCTACCTGGGCACCACACCACGCCACGACAATGCGCCCATCACCCAGTACGCCTGCCTCGTCGGCGAACACCTGGGCCGGCCGGTCCTGCTGAACGCCGAGAGGGGGCTGTGGCAGCGCCCCGTCGGCTGGGACGGACCGCGCCGCCTGGTGTGCACCGCCGAATCCGGTCCGCGCCGCGGCCTGTACGTCCACGACCTCGACGACGCCACCTGGCGGCCGGTGCCCACCCGCGCCTCGGTGATGCACGCCCGCGTCCACGACGGCCGCGCCGCCGTCCTGACCTCCGCCCCCGACCTGCCGCCCGCCCTGGAGGTGACCGGCCTGCACCCCGGCCCCGGCCGGCCCCCCGGCGAGCATGTCGTGTCCGCCGAGGCACCCCCCAGGCCCGGCCGGCTCCACTACCGGCCCCAGCGCATCCCCGGCACCGACGGCGACGTCGCGAGCTGGCTCTGCCTGCCCGAGCACGGCACACCCCACGCCACCGTCGTCCTCTACCACGGCGGCCCGTTCCAGAGCTGGGGCGAATGGTCCTGGCGGTGGAACCCGTGGCCCTTCGTCGCCTGCGGCCTGGCCGTCGTCCTGGTCGAACCCCCGCTCAGCCTCGGCTACCCCGACGCGGTGCGCACCGGCTGGCGCCAGTGGCGCGGCGGCATCGCCGCCAGCGCCGCCGCCCAGGTCGAAGCCGTCCGCGCCGCCGAGGGCCTGCTGGACTCACCCCTCGCCCTCATGGGCGGCAGCTTCGGCGGCTACCTCGCCCTGACCACCGCCGACCTGCTCAACCCCGACCTGGTCGTCGCGCACGCCGCCCCCCTCGACCTCACCCAGGTCGCCGAGGGCAGCGACGTGGGCTGGCAGTGGATCCGCGAGTTCGGCGACCCCACCGAATGGCGCCCGCTCTACCAGGTCAACAGCCTCGCCCCGCGCCCCGTACGGCCCGACGCCCGCGTGCTGCTCTCGCACGGACTGCAGGACGGACTCGTCCCGCCCACCGAGACCCTGCGCACCCACCGCGCCCTCGCCCGCCAGGGAGTGCGCAGCGAGGTCGCCTTCTTCCGCTCCGAGGCACACCCCCTCAGCCGCCCCGGCAACATCCGCGCCTGGTACCGCTGGGTGCTCTCCGCCGTCACCGACGAACTCACCCCCCAAACCGCCGACACCCCTACGGAGGTGCCGTTATGACAGACCGTCACATCGGTGCCCGCTCCCGGATCGCCGGCGGACCCGGCCCCCGCACCCTCGGACCCCCGCGCCCCGGCGTCGCGACGGTGTGCCGTCACATCGTCGCCCGCTCCTCCCGGGCCACCCGAGGTCCCGGCCCCCGCACCGCCGACACCCGTACGGAGATGCCGCGATGACGGGCCGTCACATCGTCACCCGGGCGCAGATCGCCGACGGCCTCACCGCCCTCGGCGTGCGGCCCGGTGCCACCGTCATCGTCCACAGCGCCCTCAGCTCCTTCGGCTACGTCGTCGGCGGCGCCCACGGCGTCCTGCTCGCCCTGCGTGATGCCCTGGGCCCCGACGGCACCCTCGTCATGCCCGCCTTCACCCCCCAGCTCTGCCATCCCTCCACCTGGCGCGCCCCCGACCTCGCCGAGGCCGCCACCGACCCGCGCATCGCCGCCCGGATGCCGCCCTTCGACCCCCGGCGCACCCCGGCCGCCCGCACCATGGGCGTGCTGCCCGAACTGCTGCGCACCCAGCCCGGCGCCCTGCGCTCCCGCCACCCGCACGTCTCCTTCGCCGCCCAGGGCCCCCACGCCGCCACCGTCGTACGCACCCACCCCGCCGCCTGGCGGCTCGCCGCCCACGGACCCCTGGGCCGGCTGTGGGACCTCGACGCCCACGTCCTGCTGCTCGGCGCCCCCTGGAACAAGACCACCGCCCTGCACCTCGCCGAGTACGCCACCGCCTACCGGGGCCGCAGAGCCGGCCTGTGGGCGCTGCCCGAACCCGACGGACGCGGCGGCAGCCGCTGGCACCGCGTCCCCGAACTCCTCGTGTGGGAAGGCGACTTCGACGCCCTGGGCGCCGCCTACGAAGCCGCCGGCGCCCCCCTCGCCGACGCACGCGTCGGCGGCGCGCACTGCCGGGCCGTGCCGCTGCGCGACCTGGTCCGCTTCGCCTGCCGCTGGCTGGCCGGGCACCGCGACCTGAGCGGCGCCCTCGCCCCGCCCGGCTGGCTGGAGGTGGTGGATGCTGAAGCCCCGCTGCCCGCCGGTCGACTCGGCGCGGCACCCACCGACTCGGCGGCCAAGGAGCCATCCACATGAGCAGCGAAGTGTCCCTGCGTCCCGTCGTCCCCGGCGATCTCGACCTCTTCGAGAGCGAGTTCACCACCCAGGACGGCACCGGCCCCTTCCAGTGGTTCGGGTTCACCTCCACCCACCGGCTGCGCGAACGCTACGCCGAGGACCGCCTCCTGGGCCGCGAGGGCGGCATGCTCACCATCACCGCCGCCGGCCGGGCGGTGGGCCGCGTCGAATGGTTCGCCTCCGCCTGGGGACGCCCCGACACCTCCGCCTGCTGGACCATCGCCATCGCCCTGGTGCCCGCCGCCCGCGGCCGCGGCACCGGAACCGCCGCCCAGCGCCAGGTCGTCGACTACCTCTTCGCCCACACCCGGGCCGAACGCGTCCAGGCCTTCACCGACCACGCCAACCTCGCCGAGCAACGCGCCCTGGAAAAGGCCGGCTTCACCCGCGAGGGCACCCTTCGCTCCGCCCAGTGGCGCTCGGGCCGCTGGCACGACCAGGTCCTCTACTCGGTCCTGCGCACCGACACACCCCTGTGGGACGAGGAGCCCCGATGACCTCACAGCCGACCCGTCTCGTTCTCGGCAACGGGCTGAGCGTCCTGCTGCAGCCGCTGCCCGGCTGCCAGGTCGTCGCCACCTGCCTGCACGTCGGCACCGGTTTCCGCAACGAACCGGTCGCCGGCGCCGCGCACCTGCTGGAGCACGTCCTGGCCCAGGGCGCCTCCAGCAGCAGGCCGCTCACCGACGCGGTCGCCGCCGCCGGCGGCACCGTCAACGCGCGCACCGCGGCCGACTACACCCAGTACACCGCCATCCTCCCGGCCGGCGCGCTCGAACTCGCCCTGCGCATCGAACACGACCGGCTCACCGACCCCGACCTCGGCCCGGCCCACGTCACGGCGCAGACCGCCGTCGTCCAGGCCGAGATCCGCCGCAACATGCTGCAACGCCCGCACGGCGGACTGGTGCTGTTCGACCTGCCCGCCCTGCTGCACGACACCTGGGCCAACCGGCACAACGGATACGGCGACATCGAGGCCCTGGGGGACCTCGGCCCCGCCGAACTGGGCCGCTTCTTCCAGGCCTCCTACGCACCCGGCAACACCCACCTCGCCCTCGTCGGCGACTTCGACCCCCACCACGCCCGCGACCTGGTCGAGCAGCACCTGGCACCGGTGCCGGCCCGCACCGGGCCGCCGCGCCCCCACACCGCGGAGGCCCCGCTCACCGCCCCGCGCCGGGCACTGCGCGACGAACGCATCGCCGCCACCGCGCGCACCGCGCTCGGCTTTCGCACCCCCGACCCGGCCACCGCACCCCAGGCACACCTGGCCACCGTGCTGCTGGGCGAACTGCTGGAGGACCTGGGCACCGACTGCGCCTGCCACCGCGGCACCCGGCGGACCTGGGGCGCGTTCAAGGCCCGCGCCCACCGCACCGGCAACCCCTTCGACGTCGCCCGCGACGCCCTGTTCGCCGTGGACTTCCCGCACCCCGTGGACCTCGACCCCGACGAGGCCGAACACTGCCTGCGCTCCGTGCTGGCCTGCGTCGCCGACGGCAGCGTGCCCCTGGCCGGGCCCCTGGCCCGGATCCGCCGCCAGCTCGCGCTGGCCCTGCACGCCGAACTGGACTCCGTGGCCGGCCAGGCGTCCTGGCTGTGCGTGGGCGCCGCCGTCCACCGCGATCCGCTCCACCTGGCCGGCCTGCCCGGCGCCCTGCTGCGGCTGCCCGACACCGAGGTGGCCGCCGCGGCCGCCCGGCTCGCCGCCGCCCCCGCCGCCCGCCTCACCAGCCGCCCCGCCCCCGCAGCCTGCGCGCCCGCCGCGGTCACCGCCGTCCCCACAGGAGCCGCACGATGACCGCCCCCACCGCACCCCGGACCACACCCACCGCACCCCGGACCACGCCGGCCGCACCCACTGCCCCCCACGTCGGGCCCGTCGCACCCGCGCCCGCTGCACCCGCGCCCGCGGCCGTGTCCCGTTTCCGTGCTCCCGCGTACAGCGAGCAGGTCACCGGCCGCGGCACCGCCGTCGCCGTCCAGCGGGCCGGGACCGGCCAACTGGCCGAAGCCAGACTGCTGTTCCCGCTGACACCGGCACCCGGCGCGCACCAGAGCCGGGTCGAGGTGATGGCCGAGGCACTGCGCGACGCGCTCACCGAGGCCGCCGCCGACCTCGCGACCGTCCGCGTGGAGGCACGCGGCGACCGGGCCGTCGTCGCGGTGCGCACCTTCGCCGACGACGTCGCCGCCACCCGCGCCCGTATCCGCGACTGCCTCGACACCGGCCGCCCCCACCAGACCCGCCGGGTGCGCGAGGCGGCCGGCCGGGTCGCCCGGCGGCTGGCCGCCGCCGAAGCCGTACCCGCCTACCTCGCCCGCAGCCACTTCCTCGCCGCCGTCTTCGGCCCCCACCCCTACGGCCGCGCGGCCACAGCGGCCGACGCCGCCGGCGTCGACGGCGCCCAGACCGCGGCCCTGCTGCACAGCACGCCCGCCGCCCGCCGCCACAGCGTCCTCGTCGGCCCGGACCCGGCCGGAGAACTCCTGGCCCAGGCGGCCGCCCTGCTGCCCCGCACCACCACCGCACCGCACGACCGGGCCGACGCCCCCCGCCCGCCCGCACCCGCCCCGGGCCCGCGCCGCACCGTGCTCCACCCGGCCACCCCGCAGACCCTGCTGCGCCTGGGCGCCCTGGTGCCCGGCCGGGGCCACGACGACTACCCGGCCCTGCAACTGGCCGCACTCATGCTCGGCGGCTACTACGCCAGCCGCCTCACCCTCGTCCTGCGCGAACGCGAGGGCCTGGCCTACGCGCCCCGCGCCGTCCTGGACCCGCTGGGCGGCGACGCCGTACTGACCGTGGAGGCCGACGTACGCCACGACGGCGCCGCCCGCGCCCTGACCCTCATCGCCGAGGAGACCCGCCGCCTGGCCGACGGCGCGTTCAGCGCCCAGGAACTGCGCAACGCCCAGAACTACGCCGTCGGTTCCATGGCGATGGCCTGCTCCTCCCGCTCCGGACTGGCCTCCACGTACGCCGCCGTGCTGGCGAGCGCACTGCCCGCGAGCTGGCCGGCCCACTACGAGGACAAGCTGCGCGCCCTGACCGCCGCCGACGTGGCCCGCGCCGCGGCCGCCCACCTGGCCGCGCCCGCCCTGACCGGAGCCGTCGTCGCCCCCGCCGCCCTGGAGGGCCTGCCGCCCACCGCGCCCCAGGCCACCTGAAAGCGCGGCGACGACGCGGGGCCGGACACCGGCCCGGACCGCCCCACCGACCCGGACCACCTCAAGGATGGGACCCACCGCCCGTGAAAACGCTCCTGAAGCGCACGTTCTCCCCACTGCGCGGCCCGGCCCGCACGCTTGGCGCGCTGCACTTCGTCGACAGCCTCGGCAACGGCCTGTTCATGGCCGGCTCCGCGGTCTACTTCGTCACCGTGGCCGGCCTGCCCGCCACCACGGTCGGCCTGGGCCTGTCCCTGGCCGGCCTCAGCGGCTTCGTGGCCAGCCTCGTCTTCGGCCGGATGACCGACACCGCGGGCGCCCGCCGCCTGCTCGCCGTCCTGCTGTTCCTCCTGGCCGGCGCCTACACCCTCTACCCGGCGGTGCACTCGCCCGCCGTCTACTTCCCGGTGGTCGTCCTGACCGGCGCCCTGGAGTACGGCTGCGGACCGGCGTTCGGCGCGCTGATCGCCGAACTCGTCCCGGACGGCGAACGCGTCAGGGCCCGTGCGGCCCTGCGCTCCCTGTTCAACGCCGGCTTCTCGGCCGGCGCGCTGACCGCGGCCGCGCTGATCTCCCTGGGCCGCGACACCCTGGCCCTGCTGCCGCTCGGCAACGGCCTGACCTTCCTGGCGGCCGCCGCCCTGGTGCTGAGACTGCCCGCCAACGACGCCCGGGCCGCCGCCGGCTCCCAGCCCCTGCGGGTCCTGCGCGACCTGCCCTTCCTCGGCGTCATCGGCTCCTCCAGCCTGCTCGCCCTGCACAGCGCCGTCCTGCTGGCCGGCATACCGCTGTGGATCGTCCGCAACACCGACCTGCCGCGCGCCCTGGTCCCGTTGATCCTGGCCGTCAACACCGTCCTGGTGGTCCTCTTCCAGGTGGCGGCGGCCCGCGGCTCGGAGAGCCTGGACGGCTCCGTCCGCGCCGCCCGCAGATCCGGCGCCGTCAGCATGCTGGCCTGCGCCGCCCTGGCGGCGGGAACCCTCACCGGATCCGCCGCCACCGCCGCGATCACCCTCGGCGCGGTCCTGCTGTTCACCCTCGCCGAACTGTGGCAGGCCGCCAGCGGCTTCGGCCTGGGCTTCGGACTGGCCCCCGAGCACGCACGCGGCGAATACCTCGGCGCCTTCCACCTGCACATGGTCATCCAGGCCACCCTCGGCCCCGCCCTGGTCACCTTCCTCGTCGTCGGCCACGACGCCCTGGGCTGGCTCGCCCTGGCCGCCCTCTTCCTGGCCGGCACCGCGGCCATCGGCCCCGCCGTCACCCACGCCCGCCGCACCCTCCCCGGCCCGGCACCCGCCCCCGGCCCGGCCCCCACCTCGCAGCCCACACCCCGCCCCGAACCGGCCCCCGAGCCGCAGGGCACGGTCTGACGCGGACGCAGAAGCGGAGGCCTCGCACATGACCGTCGAACTCGCGGACACCACCCACCCCGCCCCGCCCGCACAGGAGTTCGCCGCCCTGTACGCGCAGGCACAGCACTTCTACGCACACCAGATGCGGCTGCTGGACACCCACGACACCGGGCGCTGGGCCGAGACCTTCGCCGAGGACGCCGTCCTGCACCTGCCCGCACTGCCCGCACCGCTCAAGGCCCGCACCGCCCTGCCCGGCTACGTACGGGCCGGCGCCGCCCACCGGCGGCGGGCCGGAGACCGCCTGCAGCACTGGGTCGGCCTCCTCGACGTACACCCGCAGAAGGACGGCTCGCTGCACACCCGCTGCTCCGCCCTGGTCCACACCACCCCCGGCCAGGGCCGCCCCAAGGCCCTGCACGTGTACGTCATGCAGGACGTCCTGGTCCGCTCCGGCGGCCAGTGGCGCATCACGCACCGCCACGTCACCCGCGACGACCTCGCCTGAACCCCGGCCCACGGCCGCTGCAGCCGAACTCGACGTTCCGTCCAGCACACGAGACGTGAGGACCCCGCCCGCCTAACGTCGTACACGCACATCCTCCTCCCCGTCCGCGCCCGCCTGCCGTCCCGACGAGGGCGGGCGCGTCGACGCGGGAGCAGGCACGTCCACACGCACTCGAGAGCGGTTCGAGGCCCGCTCAGGACAGCGGGCCCCACGGCCCGGACGCCGCTATCGTCCCCATTCCACCCCGGTCCGGACCCGTTCGCGGCGGACCGGACGGGCGAGTGTCCTCTCGATGGAGTTCTCATGCACAAGGCGGAAGAGCCGAAGCTGCGCCTGTTCGTGTTCCACCACTCCGGCGGTTCGCACCTGGCCTACCGCGACTGGACCTCCTGCTTCCCCGCCCACTGGGACGTGCAGATCCCCGACGCACCGGGCCGCGGCCCCCGCGACCGGCGCCCCGCGCTGCGCGACGCCGGCGCCCTGCTCGACCACTTCCTGCACGAACTCGACACCCGGCTGAGCGGCCCCTACGCCTTCTTCGGGCACAGCATGGGCGGACTGGTCGCCTACGAACTGACCCGCCGCCTCCTCGACCAGGGCCGCACACCCCCCCTCTGGCTCGGCGTGTCCGCCCGCGGCACCCTGCACCCCGACGGCGACCCGGTGCGCCGCCACCTGCTGAGCGACACCGCACTGCGCCACGAGCTGACCACCATGGGCGGCACCCCCGCCGAGGTCATGGACCACGACGAACTGTGGGAACTGTTCGAACCGACCATCCGCGCCGACCTGCGCATGAGCGAGACCTGGCGCACCCCGCCCCTGACCGCGCCGCTGCCCGTCCCGCTGTCCGTGTTCGGCGGCACCCTCGACCAGGTGGCCCCGCCCCACCGCCTGGACGGCTGGGCCGAGGTCACCGAGCACTTCCTGGGCCGGCACCTCTTCGACGGCGGCCACTTCTACTTCCAGGACCACCTTCCCGCGGTCGCCGCACAGATCCAGGACGACGTACGCCGCGCCCAACTGGCCACCCGCGCACCGTCCACGGCCGCCCGATGAGCGTCCTGGACCTCCCCGCACCCGCCCCCACCGCACCCACCCGCACCCGCACCGTGCGGGCCACCGGAGCCACCGGAGCCACCGGAGCCACCGGAGCCACCGGAGCCACCGGGGCCACCGGGGCCGGCGAGGCCACCGGGGCGGCCTCGGTCGCCGAGACCGTCGAGGCGACCGAGTTCCGGCTGCTGGGACCGGTGGCCGTCCACAACCGGCTCACCCAAACCGGCATCACCCCCGCCGGACCCAAACAGCGGGCCCTGCTCGCCACCCTCGTCGTCCACGCCGGCGAACAGCTCTCCGTGGACCGCCTGGTGGAGGAACTGTGGGGCGACCGGCCCCCCGCCAACGCCCCCAGCGCCCTGCACACCCACGTCGCCCGGCTGCGCCGGCTGCTGCCCGCCCCCGGCCACGAGTGGATCAGCACCCTGCCCACCGGATACCTGCTCAGCCTCGGCCGGGCCTCCACCGACGCCGCCCGCTTCACCCGCCTGTCCGGCCAGGGCCGCGCCACCGCCCCCGGCGACCCCCGCCACGCCACCCGGCTCCTGGGCCAGGCACTCGCGCTGTGGCAGGGCACGGCCCTGCAGGACTCCTGCCACGGCCCGCTGTGCACGGCCGAGGCCGACCGCCTGGAGGAAGCGCGCCTGACCACCCTGGAAGCCCTGTACGAGGCGAGCCTGAACTGCGGCCGCCACGCCGAGACCGTCAGCGACCTGGAACGCCTCACCGCCGCCCACCCGCTGCGCGAACGCCTCTACGACCTGCTGATGCTCGCCCTGTACCGGTGCGGCCGGCAGTCCGAGGCCCTCGGCGTCTACGAACGCGCCCGCCGCCGCCTTCTGGGCACCCTGGGCGTGGAACCGGGCCCGGCGCTGCGCCGCCGCCTGGAGGCGGTCCTCAACCACTGCCCCACCCTGGCCCCCGCGGATCCGCACCGCCCGGACCTGGCGGCCGAGGTGGCACGCCTCCAGACCCGGATCGACCGACTGGTCGAGGACCAGGCCCGCCTGCTGCGCGGCATCCGGGAACAGGACCCGGGCACCTGACACCCGGACCACCGCCGCCCGGCGGCGCACGGCCCCGGGCCCGGCGCGGTCAGAGCAGGCCGGTGAACGCGGCGAAGACGTCGTCGAGTTCGTTCGAGTGCACGGTGAACGACTCGGGTGCCAGGGCCGCCGCGTCGAGGGCCGCGAGCACGGCCCGCACCGCCTCGACGCCGGCGTCCGCGGGGATCTGCAGGGTGCCCGTGACCGGGTCGCCGCAGGCACCCTCGAAGCAGGCGCCGGCCCGCTCCAGCGCGATCGCGTCGGCGAACCGCAGCCGGATGACGGCGGCCGGCGGCCCGCTACGCGGCTCGGGCCACCCCCCGTCACCGGTGCCGGTCTGCGGGTCCGGCCCCGCTGCCCGGTAGGCGGGCAGCAGGCTCAGATGGGAGCGGGCCGCGGGCAGCGGGTGCTCGGGTCCGCCCAAGGAGAGCGCGTCACCGCCCTCGTCCCCGTACGGGCCGTCCTCCCCGGTCGGCGGGCCCGCCGCCTCGGCCGGGGTGTCCGCCTCGGCCAGGGCGTCCAGCAGCACGGACCGGGCCCGGGGCGGCAGCGAGGCGGCGAGACGGCGCGCGCACTTTTCGGCCCGCGCCCCGCCCGCCGCGGCCACGGCGACCAGCTCGTGCACGAGCACGGCCGGCTGCGGGGGGTGCCCGGTGCCCGGGGGCGGCCCCAGGGTCCCCGCCGGACCGGCGGGCGGCTGCTGTCGCTGGTGCCACTGCTCGTTCACGCCAGGACCTCCTGATCGTCCGGGTCCGGCACGATCACCGTCCCGATCCCGTCGTCGGTGAACATCTCCAGCAGGACCGAGTGCGGGACGCGCCCGTCGATCACCCGGGCCGCGCCCACCCCGCCCCGTACCGCCGCCAGGCAGCCGGCCATCTTGGGCACCATGCCCTCGCTCAGTTCCGGCAGGAGCTTTTCCAGTTCGTCGGCCGTCAGCCGCGGGATGACCTCGGCCCGGTGCGGCCAGCCCGCGCACAGCCCCGCCACGTCGGTGAGCATGACGAGCGCGTGGGCCCCGAGCGCGGTCGCCAGCGCCGCGGCCACGGTATCGGCGTTGACGTTGTAGACCAGGCCGTCCTCGACACTGCGGGCCAGCGGCGAGACCACCGGGATCCGGCCGGCGGCCAGCAGGCCGTCCAGGGTGGTGGTGTCCACGCCGGTGATGTCGCCGACCCTGCCGACGTCGACGGGTTCCCCCTCGATCCACGGCACGTGCCGCACCGCGGTCAGGGTGTCGGCGTCCTCGCCGGTCATACCGACGGCGAGCGGGCCGTGACGGTTGATCAGCCCGACCAGCTCGCGCTGCACCTGCCCGGCCAGGACCATGCGTACGACGTCCATCGCCGCCGGCGAGGTGACGCGCAGGCCCGCGGCGAACTCGCGTTTCATGCCGCGCCGTTCGAGCTCGGCGTCGATCTGGGGGCCGCCTCCGTGCACCACCACGGGCCGCAGCCCGGCGTAGCGCAGGAAGACGACGTCGCGGGCGAAGGCCGCCGTGAGGTCCGCGTCGACCATGGCGTGTCCGCCCAGTTTGACGACGACCGTCCGGCCCTGGTGACGGGCCAGCCACGGCAGGGCGTCGCCGAGGGAGCGGGCCTTGGCCTGGGCCTGCTGCACGCTGACGGTCATGAGACCCTCGCCCGCCGAACGAGGCCGCCGACCGGGGAATTGGCGCTCATGGGTCACGACTCCTTCTGTGGGGGCCCCGGTCGCGGGGCTGGACCCCATGACCGGTGGACATGCGCTGGAAAGCTGCACGAAAGGACTTGGCTGTGCTGCGGGTTCCTGGGACGGTGAACTCCGCCCGGCCCGAGGGGGCGCGGCGCGCTCTCGCGCGCGGGTTCTCGAGTGTCCTGCCGCGAGGTCACGTCCTGTCAACAAGACAGCGGCCGGGCCCGGTGCTTCAGGCGGCCGAGCGGGTGGCCCGGGCGGCGGTGGTGCGGCCCAGTTCCCGTTCGGTGCGCCGCAGCACGATCGAGTCGGCGATCTCGCCGCTGCGGACCGCGATGTTCGACAGCAGGGCCGAGGACAGTCCGTGGGTGTGCTCGGTGCCGCCCTGGAGGTAGACCCCGCTCTTGAGCCCGGACGCGCTCAGCAGGCGGTAGTCGCGCTCCACCTGGTGCCGGCCCGCCGCGTCGCGCAGGAAGTGGCCGTCGAAGTCGCCGAGCAGGCGGGCGGGGTCGAGGTTGTCGTAGCCGGTGGCGAACACCAGCGCGTCGACGGCGAGTTCCTCGGTACGGTCGTCGAGCAGCGAGCGCAGGCCCACCCGCGTCTCGTTCCCGGCGCGCTTGACGTCGGTGACCCGGGTGAGGTTGCGGAAGCGCAGCCGTTCGGTGCCGCGCACCCGTTCGTCGTAGCTGCGCCGGTACAGGTCCCGGATGACGTCGGAGTCGACCACCGAGTAGTTGGTGTTGCGGTGGTAGCGCCAGAAGGCGTCCCTGGCCTGCTCGGTGCCGAAGTAGTGGTCGTCGACCGCGTCGGGGTCGAACACCTGGTTGGCGAAGGGCGTGTCGTCGGCGATGGCGTAGCCGTAGGACGGGACGACGGCGCTGACCTGGGCGTGCGGCAGCGCGTCGTGGAAGAACCGGACGATCTCGGCCGCGCTCTGGCCGGCGCCGACCACCGCCACGCTCTTGAGGTCCTTCGGGTCCTGCGCGTCGAACCTGGCGAGGAACTCCGAGCTGTGCCACACCCGTTCGTCGGAGCGCACGCCCTCCGGCAGCCTGGGCACCAGGCCGGTCGAGATGACCACGTTGCGTGCGGCGACCACGCGGGTGCCGCCGTCGCCGGTGCGCACCTCGACCTCCAGGAGGTCGCAGGACGGCGCCGCGGCCTCGGTGACGGGCCGGATCGAGGTGACCTCGGCGCCGTAGGTGACCCGGTCGCCCAGATCGGCGGCCGCCCACTCCAGGTACTGGTGGAACTCCTGGCGGGTGGGGAAGAAGTCCTGGTTGTTCACGAACTGCACCAGCCGGTCCGAGGCGTGCAGATACGAGACGAAGCTGTACCGGGACAGCGGATTCCGGTACGTCGCCAGGTCCTTGAGGAACGAGATCTGCATGGTCGTCGACGGCAGCAGCATGTTCCGGTGCCAGCCGAAGGCGGGCTGCCGCTCGAAGAAGTGGGCGGTGACCGGATGCTGCGGAGTGCTCGCCCCGTGCTCTTCCAGAGCGATGGCGAGCGACAGGTTGGACGGGCCGAACCCGATACCGACCACGTCGTAGACCTCTTCGCTCCGCCTGCCCGTTGTCTCCATGTGAATGCTCCCGATGCGTCTGGAAATCAACCCGGTGGCCCACAACGCCTTCCGGCTTGGCAAAACCTTGCCATGATGTTGGCAAGGCGATCCTGAGATCCGGTCTCGTGACGCTGGAGTGGTGGCGGAGTCGCTGGTGGGAGAGGTGACTTCGGCCCGCGGCGGCGGGGAACCCTTGCCTCGCACCGCCCGGCGCCGCCCGATACTGCCGGTGCCCGGTGCCCGGTGCCCGGTGCCCGGTGCCCGGTGCCCGTGCTCGTCGTGCTCCCGCTCGTGGCGGTGCGTCCCGTCGCCGGTGCCGGTCCCGTCGCGCGGCCGGTGCCGTGCGGGTGCCGGCCCGTGTGCGCCACCGGGTGCGCGGAAATGCGGGAACGGGGTGCGGCAGAGGTGTTTTTCGGAGCGTTTCTCGAAGAATAATCGAAGACCGCTCGAGGACTTCTGCAGGACTTCTTCAGACCTTCTCCAGGTCCCCGGAATGTGGAAGCATTGTCCTGTCGGGCAGGACGGCCGTACGGTCGGGGACCTCGAAACAGGCCGATTTCCGAAAAGGAGAATGCGAATGTTCGTGCCCCGCTTTTATCGCGAGCCGAATAATTCCTGGACGGCGGATCTGATCCGCGACAACCCCCTGGCCCTCGCGGTGACGAACGGCAGCCCCGACAGCGGTCCCTTCGCCACGCACCTGCCGGTCATCTTCGCCCCCGACGCCCCCGACGCCCCCGATGTCACGGAAGCCCCGGACGCCTCCGGGGACGCCGACGACGCCGGCGACGGGCTGCGGGGGGTCACGCTGCTCGGGCACATGAACCGGGCCAACCCGCACTGGGCGGCGCTGCGGTCGGGCGACGTGCTGCTGCTGACGTTCACCGGCCCGCACTCCTACGTGTCACCCACGGTGTACGAGAAGACCCCGGCCGCCCCCACGTGGAACTTCACCGCGGTGCATGTCCGGGGCGTGGTGGAGAAGATCGACTCGACCGAGGAGACGCTGGAGGTGGTGCAGTCCACCGTGCGCGCCTTCGAGAAGGCGTTCGGCGACGGCTGGGACATGACCGAATCGCTCGGCTACTTCCGCCAGATCGTGCCCGCCGTCGGGGCCTTCCGGTTCACGGTCACGGGCGCCGAGGGCATGTTCAAGCTCAGCCAGGAACAGCCGGGCGAGGTGCGCGAGCGGGTCCAGACCTCGTTCGGGCAGAGCGGGTGCACGTACAAGCGCGAGGTCGCCGGGCTGATGAACCGGCTGCCCTGAGACGCCGGCGGCACCCGGCGCGGGCGGCCTCAGGCGCTGATGGCCACCGGCCGGGTCCGCTGCTCGGCGGTCCCCTTCATGTCCTGCACGTTGCCGTCCTGCACGTTCCTGTCCAGCCTGTCCTGCAGGTCCTGCACGCCCTTGAGTCCGGCCGCCTCGGGGCGCTCCGGCGCGGTGCCGAGCGCCTCCAGGGCAGTCGCGGCCGCGCTGTCCAGCGTGGCCATCACCCACTGCTCGAAGTCGACGCCCAGTTGCTGGGCGGCCTGGTGCCACCACTCCAGACGGCTGCCGGGAACCTCCAGGCGGCGGCCCGGCACGGCGGGAGCGGCCGGCTGCTGATCGCCCTGGCGCGCGGCGCGCAGGGCGCCGCGCAACTGCTTGGTGGTCCACTGCCGCTGTTCGGCGCGGTCGAGCCAGAGCTCCTGGTCCGCGACCGGCATGGAGGCCAGCTCGGCGTGGTGCTGGAAGCTGAGGGCGGAGCGGCGCCGGGTGAGGTCGAAACGCCGTGAGACCCACGCGTAGTTGCGCAGGGTCTGGTACGACAGTCCGGCGGCGCGTATCCCGCGCTGGTAGCGGTCGGTGTAGTGGTCCTTGCCGTAGACCATCCAGTCGCCCAGCCACCAGGAGGACGAGTCGAGGACGTCGGCGAGCTGCCGGCCGGCCCGCTCCCACTCGTCGTAGGCCATCTTGGCGGGCATCTGCAGGCCCACCTTGGTCGTCAGCACCGGGACCCGGCGCGGCGCGGACGCCGTGGCGCGCGCCTGCCGCGGCGTCGCCTGCGGGACGGTGGTCGCCGTGCCGCCGTGCGACCCCGCGGTCTGACCGGCCTGATGCGCCATCATGCCTCCAAAGAACGGTGCATATAACCGTCGATAAGCGTCGCAGCGCCGCCTGGGGTGGCACCGGAGCGGCACTCGAACGGTTGCACGTCGAACTTCCGGGCCGAATGAATCCCATTGGCCGATGAATCCCGCCCGGTCAATTGTGTCCACCGGTCGATGACGTCCACCGGTCGATGAATTCCACCGGTCGATGAAGGCTGCCGTTGGCATGGCGCCCGCCGGCCGGTGAAGCCGTCTTCGGTGAAGGGCGTCCGTATTTCCCGCCGGGAGAACGGCGGGGGAGGGGGAGCTCAGCGCAGGGTCTCCGTGGGCCGGTCGGGCCGGCCCGGCCGGCCGGGCGGTTGGCCGCTGTCGGTGAGGGCGAAGAAGACGTCGTCGAGGTCGGGGGTGTGCACGGTCAGTTCGTCGGCCTCGATGTCCGTCGCGGCCAGCCAGTCGAGGATGGAGTGGAGTTCGCGCTGGGTGCCGTCGCTGACGATCTGCAGCGCCAGCGCCTGGTCGTCCCGGGTGGCCCCGCGCAGCGTGGTGGCGGCCGACCGGTAGGCGGCGGGGTCGGTGAAGCGGAGCCGGATGTGCCCGCCCGGGATCAGCCGCTTGAGTTCCGCGGCGGTGCCTTCGGCGGCGATCCTGCCGTTGTTCAGCACGGCGATCCGGTCGGCGAGCTGGTCGGCCTCCTCCAGGTACTGGGTGGTCAGGAACACGGTGGTGCCGCCGGAGACGAGCTCGCGGACGATGCCCCACATGGTGTGGCGCGAGCGGGGGTCGAGACCGGTGGTCGGTTCGTCGAGGAAGATGATGCGGGGGCCGCCGACCAGGGTCATGGCGATGTCCAGGCGGCGCTTCATGCCGCCGGAGTAGGTGGAGGCGGGCTTCTGTGCGGCCTCGGTGAGGTCGAAGCGCTCCAGGAGTTCGGCGCTGACCCGCCGGCCCTCCGCCTTGGGCAGGTGGTGCAGGTCGGCCATCAGGAGCATGTTCTCCTCACCGGTGATCAGGTTGTCGACGGCGGAGAACTGGCCGGTGACGCCGATCGCGGCGCGTACGGCCCGCGCCTCCCGGGCCGGGTCGTGGCCGCCGACGCGCAGCTCGCCGGCGTCGGCGCGGATCAGGGTGGAGAGGATCTTGACGGCCGTCGTCTTGCCGGCGCCGTTCGGGCCGAGCAGGGAGAAGACCGTGCCCTCCTCGACGGCCAGGTCGATGCCGTCCAGGACGGTCTTGTCGCCGTAGGACTTGCGCAGCCCGCTCGCCGCGATGGCCACGGTGCTCATCAGGGGTGCTCCTTCGGGGCCGTGGGCGGTCACAGGCTGCGGGCGGTGATGTCGCCGTAGGCGGTGGCGGCGTGGAGGTCCAGGTCGCATGTGCCGTTGTTGCGCAGGGAGTTGTCGATGCGTCCGTAGCCGGTCCGGGCGTCCAGGGAGGCGGAGACGCCGCGGGCGGCGCCCACCGTGATGTCGCCGTGCTGGACGCTGAGGGTGACCGTGCCGCGCGCGGCCTCCTCGATGCGGATGCCGCCCTTGTGGACGCCGATCTCGGCGGGGCCGTCGAGGCGGCCGAGGAAGACCTCGCCGTCGTGGGCGTCGATGCGGGCGCTCGCGGCCTCGTCGATCTTGACCGAGCGGTGGCCGCCCGTGAAGGCGACGTCGCCGAGGCGTCCCACGCCGCGGAACTCGGCGGCGGCCGCCTTCGCCTCGACCCCGGAGCCGGCGGGCAGCATGACCGTGACCTCGACGGACCCCGGGTGCCCGAGGAGTTTGCGGGCCGCCGGCGCGGCCCCGATCCGCAGGATGCCGTCACCGAAGGCGGTTTCGACCGCCCCGGCCGCCTTCACGTCGCGGTTCTTGGCCGGGTCGGCGGGGCGGACCTCGACGACGGTGTCGGCCCGGTCGGCGGCGATGAACCGGATGCGTCCGGCGGGGATGTCCACCTCGGCGCGGATGGGGGAGGGGGTGTCGAACCTCTGCGTCGCGTACTCGGTCTTCTGCATCGGTGGCTCCTCAGGCTCGTGTTTTCCGATGCAGAAAACGCTACGTTGCGTTCAGTGATCTGGCAACAAGTCTGTTGCGCATCACCCTTATAACTCCAGCTCAACTGCGCCCAATTGTTGCAACGGGCCTGAATGTAATGCAACGTCAGTAACCCCCATTGTTGCAATGGGGCGGGAGTTAATGCTCCGTGACGGCGCGCCCTGCGACGCGAGACCCGGCCGGGTTCCGGCCGGGTCTCCTCGGGCTGTCAGCGGGCTGTCGGTCGGGCTGTCAGCCGGACGTGGACGGCTGGCCGCAGAACTCGGCGTTCAGGATGGGGACGATCCCCGACGCGTCCCAGTCGCCGTTGTAGTTGAAGGTGAGCTGATGGCGGCCGTCCTCGGTGAAGGCGGCCAGCGTCAGCGACCCCACCACACCCCCGTCGTGGTACCAGATGTCCCCGCAGCCCAGCGTGAGCTTCTCGACGCCCAGCCCGTACGACGTGATCGGCAGGTCGGGATTGACGACGGTCGTCTTCAGCTCCTTGAGCTGCTGCGCCGGCAGCAACTTGCCGCCCATCAGGGCCCGGTAGAACAGGTTCAGGTCGTGGGCGCTGGAGATGATGTCGCCGTCGCCCCAGTTCTGGGAGCCGTTCAGGTCGGTGACGTCGTCGATCCGGTCCGGCTGGGTGTCGTAGAACAGCTTGGAGTAGCCGCGGCTGCTCGGCCGGGGCAGCTCACTGCTCGTGCCGGGGTTGGACGTCGCCTTCAGCTCCAGCGGCCCGATGATGCGCCGGCGCACCTCGTCCTCGTACGGCCTGCCCGCCACCTTCTGGACGATCAGCGCCGCCAGCAGGTCGTTGGTGTGGGAGAACGCGTGCCGGGCGCCGGGCTGGAACAGCGGCGCGTGGGAGAAGGCCACCTGCAGGCGCTGCTGGGCCGTCAGGGTGTCGTAGCGGTGCGCCAGGAAGCTGTCGCCCATGGTGTACGTCTGGTAGTACGACACGTCGGCGAGGTAGTCGAACAGACCGCTGGTGTGGTTCAGCAACTGGCGGACGGTGATCGCGCCGCCGTCGTTGCCGTTGCCGCCGACCACGCCGGGCAGGTAGCGCTCCACCGGGTCGTCGAGGCTGAGCTTCCTCTCCGCCTCCATCTGGAGCAGGACCGCCGCCACGAACGTGTCGGTGATGCTGCCGGTGCGGAACCGGTCGCTCTTGCCGCGCGGCGCGCCCGTCGCCCGGTTGCCGACACCCACGGCGCTCTTCCAGACTCCGGCGGAATCCCGTGCCTCGGCGCTCACGCCGGGGACACCCGCCGCGACGGCCGCCTCGATCGCCGCCTGCGTGTTCTGATGGCCGGCCGCCCCCGCGGCCGTGTCACCCGATGCCCGGGCGGGACCCGTCAGGACGGTGGCCGTCAACGCCACCGCCGCCAGAGCGACCACGCCCGCTCTTGGCCTGTTCCGCATCGTCATCGTCTCTGCCCCGTCTCTTCGTCGTGTCCGCACGTTGGCCGGATCCGTACAGGTGCGGTTCGTGGCGGCACCGTAGGTCACTTGGCTCGCGGGCAACTCGTGCGGCGGCGCCACGTCCGAAAAGGCGCAGGTACGGCGTCTCCGGCCGTTCGCCGCCCCGCCCGCGAGAGGCCGGAATTGGTCGTTCTACCGTCGAGGGGAAGGGAGTTGGGGGAGTGCCGGGGATGGCCCGTCATCGCGGTCACCGGCTCACCGGTCCCCGGCGCCCCGTCCGGCTGCGAGCCGCCCACCACCCGCCGCCCGCTGTCCGTCGTACGCCGTCTGCCGTCCTCGCGGGTGCGCGCGCGGGTGTGCGCGCATGCGGGCGTGCGGGCGCGGAGGGGCGGGCGCGGACGGAGGGGTGGCCGGGGGTGCGTGGACGGACGGCGCCGCGGGCAGGGGAGGGGGGCCGGGAGCGAGGGCCCGCTGTCCACCCCGCCCCACGGCCCGCCGGGTGATCCCGCCGCACGGCCCGCCGGGTGATCCCGTACGCCACGAGGGCGCCCCTGCGTGCCCGGAACGCGGCCGGGCCGGGCCGGACCGCGCCGGGCGGACGCGGCACCGTGGGGACTCCGCCGCTGGTCAGGCGGCCCTCTAGCAGGCCTCAGGTGCGCCGCCGGCCCGCGGGCGCGGCATCGTGGCACAGGAAACCGGCCCGGTACAGAGGATCACCGCGGCGCGCAGCCGCTGCCGCACGCCGGGGGGCCGGCGGGGCCGGTGCCCTTGTAGCGCCGACGGCGCGCTCCCTACGGTTTCGAGGCATCGCCGGGGCCGCCGCCGGCGCCGGCTGTCCTGTCGACCGGACGGCGCGGATGTCCCGTCGACCGGACGGGCACACAGCCAGGCGGACCCGCGCCCGGTGTGCTCCGCGCACCCGGCCGGCGATGTCCGAATCCCGAGCCACCCCCTGACCGACAAGGACGGTGCCCTGTTGAGCACGAACCCCTTCGATGACGCGGACGGCCGCTTCTACGTGGTCGTCAACGACGAGGAGCAGCACTCCCTGTGGCCGGTGTTCGCCGAGGTCCCGGCGGGCTGGCGTGTGGTCTTCGGTGAGGCGGCCAAGGCCGAGTGCCTGGAGTACGTCGAGCAGAACTGGACCGACCTGAGGCCCAAGAGCCTGCAGGAGGCCATGGCGGCGGACTGAGAGCCGTCCCTCCCGCGGACCCGACCGGGACGACACCGTCGTCCGCCCGGCCGGTCCGCGCCCAGGAAGACACTTCGAGTGGGGAGTTGAACACTGTGACGGGGGCTGTGAGAACCGCGGGCAGGCCCGGACCGGGGCCCGTGGACGCCGGCCGTGCGCCGGCGCAGGGCGACGTGGTCCTGTCCTTCGTGGGATCGCAGGCCACGGTGCAGAAATCGGGGATGGTCCTGCCTCCCAACCTGCCGGAGCGGTCCTGGGAGCGGATCGGCGCCAACCTGCGCGAACTGGTGAACTCCTCCGCGTGGTGGCTCGCCGACTGGCTGCTCTACGGTGAGGCCACCTACGGGTGGCGGCGCTACAAGGAGGCGATCGAGCGCACCGGGCTCGACTACCAGACCCTGCGCAACTACGCGTGGGTGGCCCGCCGCTTCGAGCACCACCGCCGGCGCGACAGCCTCAGCTTCGCCCACCACGCCGAGGTCACCCGCCTCTCGCCGCCGGAGCAGGACTACTGGCTGCGCCGGGCCGAACAGCAGAAGTGGTCGCGCAACGAACTGCGCAGGGCGGTCCGCGCCGGCCTGGCCGCACAGAGCGACGCCACCGACCCCGGCACCGCCACCGCCACCGACCCCGTCACCGACCCCGGCACCGGTCCCGGCAGCAGCCCCGGTCCGGGGGAGCGGGAAGCGCACGTGCCCCACCCCGCCGAGCCCGCCGCCGAACGGCGCCAGGCCGGTACCGAGCAGCGGCACCAGGTCACCACGCTCACCATCGAGCTGTCCGCGGAGCAGTTGGAGCACTACTCCCGGGCGGCCGCCGCGCACGGCCTGCCCGTCGCCCAGTGGGTCACCCGGACGCTCGACACCACCGACCGCCCCGCCACGGACCGCCCCGCCACCGACCGCCTCGCCACGGACCGCCTCGCCACCGACCGGCACCCCGCGGGCCGCCCCACCCCGGGCCGGCACCCGCAAGGCCCCGCCACCGGCCGGCGCACCGCCTGAACCGGCACCACCCGCCGGCATCACCCACCGGCCCCGGCACCACCCGACCGGCGCACCACCGGCCCACCGCACCACCCACCGGCGCACCGCCCGGACGCGTACCGCCGGAACGCGGCACCGCCCGGACGCGCACCGCGTGGCGGGCCGGCGGCCCGTCCCACCGGACACCCTTCATATCGGAGTCAGTTGATGATCCTTCAGGGAAAGCGGGTCGCCCTGCCCTCGGCGCCCGTCGTCCACCAGCAGTTCGAGGAGCACGCGCAGGCCACCCCCGACGCCGTCGCCGTCGTCCGGGCCGGCCGGCAGGTCACGTACGCCGAACTGGACGCGAGGGCCAACCGGTTCGCGCACTTCCTCACCGCGCGCGGACACGGCCGCGGCGCGAAGGTGGGCCTCTGCCTCGACTACTCCGTCGACCTGCTCGTCGCCATCCTCGGCACGCTGAAGGCGGGCGCCGCCTACGTGCCCTTCGACCCGGCCTACCCGGCCGCCAGGCTCCAGCTCCTGCTGGACCAGGTCCCCTCACTCGCCCTGATCGTGGCCTCCCCGGCCACGGCCGCCATGGTCGAGACGGCGGCCGTCGACGTCGTCGACCTCGACGAGCTCGCCGACGACCTGGCGAGCCTGCCGGCCACCTCTCCCGGCATCACCGTCACCGGCGACGACCTCTGCTACGCCGTCTTCACCTCCGGCTCGACCGGCACACCGAAACTGACCGCGGTGCGCCACGAGGGCTGGTTCAACCTGATGAACTGGCTCCGGCTCGAATACGGCCTGCACAGCGGCTCGCACAACCTCGTCGTCAGCGCGTTCGGGTTCGACCTGTCCCAACGCGCCCTGATGACACCGCTGTTCTGCGGCGCCACCCAGCACCTGCTGGCCAGCCGCAACTTCGACGCCATGCTCGCCTACCGCGTCCTGCGCGAGCACGACATCCGCGTCGTGCACTGCGCCTCCAGCACCCTGTACGTGCTGATCGACTGGGAGAACGCGCGCGGCGGCGACGCCCTCACCCGCCTGGACTACGTGCTCTTCGGCGGGGAGGCGCTCAAGCCCGAGCGCCTCACCGACTGGATGCGCCGCGAGGGCAACACCTGCACCCTGCTGCACCAGTACGGCGTGGCCGAGTGCACCGACGTGGCCACCTCCTTCGACCTCGCCGGCTACCGGGCCGGCGAGCACGACATCGCCCCGGTGGGCCGGCCGGCGTACAACACCGACATCCACCTCCTCGACGAGCGGCTGCGCGGTGTGCGGGCGGGGGAGGACGGCGAGATCTGCATCGCCGGCGCCGGTGTCGGCGCCGGCTACCTGGGCGCCGCCGGCCCCGAGAACACCAAGTTCGCCACCGTCGAGATCGACGGCACCCCGGTCAGGCTGTACCGCACCGGCGACCGGGGCCGGGTCACCGAGGCCGGTGACCTCGTCGTCGCCGGGCGGATGGACGCCCAGGTCAAGGTGCGCGGCATGCGCATCGACCCCACCGACATCGAGCGCGCGCTCGGCAGGCTGTCCGAGGTGCGCGAGGCCGCCGTGGCGGTCACCCACACCGACGCCGGCGAGGCCGAGCTGACCGCGTTCGTGGTACCGGAGGCGGGCGCTCTCGCCGAGGACGCCGTGCGCGCCCGCCTCCTTACGACCCTGCCGCGCAACATGGTCCCGGCCCGCTTCGTCGAGGTGGCGGCCATTCCTTTGAGCCCGCACGGGAAGGTCGACCGCGCGGCGCTGGTCGACGCCCTCAAGAACCGAGGACTGTGATGACTGCCGACAGCGTGCGCGCCATCTGGTGCCGGGAACTGGGACGCGAGGACATCGCGGCCGACGACGACTTCTTCGCCCTCGGCGGCCAGTCCGTGATCATGGTCCGGATCCAGGGCGCCTTCCTGGAGGAACTGGGCGCCGAGGTCCCCATGGACCAGATGTTCCTCCACCCGACGGTGGCGTCGATCTCCACGTACATCGAATCCCTGACACCGCACCGATAGCGCGCCGGACTCACCCGGACCACCGGCCCACGGGCCGCGTCGCGTGCAGAAAACTACCTGGTTAGAGAGGCGCGCCCATGTACGACGTGATTGTCATCGGTGCCCGTTGCGCGGGTTCGCCGACGGCCATGCTCTTCGCCCGGCAGGGCTACCGGGTCCTGCTCCTGGAGAAGGCCCGGTTCCCGCAGGACACCCTGTCCTCGCACTACATCCACATGCAGGGCATGGGGCTGCTGAACCGCTGGGGGCTGCTCGGCAAGCTCCGCGACGCGGGCTGCCGGCCCATCACCCGCCAGAGCTACCAGGGCCCCGGGGTGCGCATCGAGGGCTTCTCCCTGCCGGTCGACGGCCTGGACCACACCTACGCGCCCCGGCGCTACGTCCTGGACCCGCTGCTCGCCGAGGGAGCCGTCGAGGCCGGCGTGGACTTCCGGGAGGGCTGCGCCGTCAAGGACCTGGTGTGGCAGGACGACCGGGTCACCGGCGTGCGCTACACGACCCCCGAGGGCACCGAGACCACCGAGCGGGCCCGCCTGGTCGTCGGCGCGGACGGCATGCGCTCGCTGGTGGCCCGCAAGACCGGCGCGCAGAACGTCATCGAGCACCCGCGGGTGAGCTGCACCTACTACAGCTACTGGGCCGACGTCCCCTCGCACTTCGAACTCTACGAGCGGCCCGGCCGCTGGATCGGCGTCATCCCCACCAACGACGACCTGACCCTGCTGATGACCTACTTCCCCCAGGACCTCTACAACGAGGTCCGCAAGGGAGTGGAGCCCTTCTACCTCGACTCCTTCCGCACCACCGCGCCCGAACTGTACGAGCGGATGCAGGCGGGCCGGCGCGTGGAGCAGATCTACGGCACCGGCCACCAGGAGAACTACTTCCGCAAGGCCTACGGACCCGGCTGGGTCCTGGTCGGCGACGCGGTCAACCACAAGGACTCCATCACCGCCCGCGGCATCACCGAGGCCTTCGTCCAGGCCCAGTCCCTCGTCGACCACGTCGGCACCCAGCTCCACGACGACGCCGCCCTGCGCACCGCCCTCAAGCGCTACGAGAACGACCTGAGCGGCGAGGCCCTCAGCCACTACCAGGGCGCCCTGAACGTGGCCGAGCTCAAGCCCGAGGGCCGCGTGGAGATGCTGCGGCACCTGGTCGGCCACCAGGAGCACATCGACCGCTACTTCTCGACCCTGTCGGGAGCGTGCTCCATCGACGACTTCTACAACGACGAACTGCTGGACCTGCTCGACCTGAGCTGAGCCGCCGCCCGCTCCCTCCTGGTTCCGCCGATATGGAGACACAACAATGATCCCGTTGTCGTTCGCGCAGCGCCGGCTGTGGTTCGTGGACCGGTTCGAAGGCCCTTCGCCGACCTACAACGGCGCTTTCGCCCTGCGGCTGACCGGTGACCTGGACGTCGGCGCGCTCCGGGCCGCCCTCGCGGACGTCGTCGACCGCCACGAGGTCCTGCGCACCGTGATCGTCGAGGACGGCGACGGCGTCCCGCACCAGCGGGTGCTGGCGCCGGGGGACGAGCCCGTCGACCTGGCCGTCACCGACGTCACCGAGCAGGAGCGGGCGGCGGCCGTCACCGCGGCCGCCACCACCACCTTCGACCTGGCCGCCGACATCCCCCTGCGGGCCCGACTGCTGCGCTGCGCCCCCCGCGAGCACACCCTCGTCGTCGTCGCACACCACATCGCCGTGGACGGGGAGTCCTTCGGACCGCTGTTCCGCGACCTCACCACGGCCTACGCCGCCCGCGCGAAGGGCCGCGCCCCCGCCTGGGAGCCGCTCGCGGTGCAGTACGCGGACTACACGCTGTGGCAGCGCGAGGTGCTCGGCGACGAATCCGACCCGGACAGCGTCTCCGCCCGCCAACTCGCCTACTGGGCAAAAACGCTGGCCGACCTGCCGCAGCCGCTGGCCCTGCCCACGGACCGCCCGCGCCCGCGGGTGATGAGCCCCGCCGGCGACCGGATCCCCTTCACCATCGACCCCGACCTGCTGGGCGCGGTGGAGAAACTGGCCACCGCGGCCGACACCACGGTCTCCATGGTCATGCACGCCGCGCTGGCGGTGCTCCTGCACCACCTCGGCTGCGGCGACGACCTGTCCATCGGCGCGCCGATCACCGACCGCACCGACGAGGAACTGCGCGACCTCGTCGGCTTCTTCGTCAACACCTGGGTGCTGCGCGTCGACCTCTCCGGCACCCCCACCTTCCACGACCTCCTCGACCAGGTCCGCGACCGCTCACTGGCCGCCTACGACAACCAGGACATGCCCTTCGAGCGGCTGGTGGAACTCCTCAACCCCGACCGCTCCACCGCCTACAACCCCTTCTTCCAGGTCATGCTCTCCTGGCAGCCGCCCGTGCCGCCGCTCGAACTGCCCGGCCTGGACGTGCAGGTCGAACGCCTGGAGACCGACACCGCCAAGTTCGACCTGTTCTTCGACCTGCTCCCGGACAGCGCCGGCGGCGCCACCTGCCGGCTGGAGTACGCCACCAGCCTCTTCGACCAGGACACCGCCGAGGCCATCGCCCAGCGCTTCGTGCGCGTGCTGGGCCGGCTCGTGGCCGACCCCGCCCGCGCGATCGCCACCCTCGACGTCCTCGACACGGCCGAACGCGACCTGCTGCTCGGCCGGCCCGCCCGCACCGCCGCGACCGGGCCGGGGGAGACGATCCCGCACCTGTTCGAGAGCCAGGCGGCCCGCACCCCCGACGCCCCGGCCCTCGTGTGCGGCGAGCGGACGCTGACCTACCGGGAACTGGACCAGCGGGCGAACGCGGTCGCCCACGAGCTCATCCGCCGCGGCGCCGGCCCCGAGGACCTGGTGGCCCTCGCGCTGCCCCGCACCGAGGACCTGGTGATCGGCCTGCTGGGCATCCTCAAGTCCGGGGCCGGCTACGTGCCGCTGGACCCGCAGTACGCCCAGGGACGGGCCCACAGCGTGCTCGGCCAGGCGGCCCCGCGCTACGCGGTCACCGACACCGCGACCTGGCGCGAGATCCCCGCCAACGACATCGCCGCCGTCGTCCGCCTCGACGAACGCGCCGACTGGCAACCGGCCCCCGACGCCGCCGACGACACGGTGCGCCGCACGCCGCCGGCCCCGGACAACCTGGCGTACGTGATGTACACCTCCGGCTCCACCGGGAAGCCCAAGGGCGCCGCCCTCACCCACCGGGGCGTCGTCGACGGCGTACGCGAACTCATCGGCGTCCTCGACGCGCCGCCCGGGTGGCGGATGCTGGCCGGCACCTCCGTCAACTTCGACGTCTCCCTCTTCGAGCTGCTGACCACCCTGAGCACCGGCGGCACCGCCGAGATCGTCGCCAACGCGCTGGCGCTCGCGGAACGGGACAGGTGGGACGGGCACATCGTCTCCGGCGTCCCCTCGGTGCTGGGCGAACTCGCCGGCCACCTCGGCAACGCCCCCGACGTGCACACCGTCGTCCTCGCCGGCGACGTGCTCCCGGGCCGGCTGGTCCGCCAGGTCCGCCAGGCCCTGCCCGCCGCCCGGATCGTCAACTCCTACGGCCAGAGCGAGAGTTTCTACGCCACCGCCTTCGCCCTGGACCCCGCCCAGGAATGGCCGGACGGCGACGTCGTGCCCATCGGCACCCCGCTGGGCAACATGCGCGCCTACGTCCTGGGCCCCGGCCTCGCCCCGGTGCCCCAGGGCGTCATCGGCGAGCTGTACGTCGCCGGGACCTGCCTGGGCCGCGGCTACCACGGCCGCGCCGCCCTGACCGCCGAACGCTACGTCGCCGACCCCTACGGGCCGGCCGGCGAGCGGATGTACCGCACCGGCGACCTGGCCCGCACCAACGCCCGCGGACAGCTCGAATGCGTGGGCCGCGGCGACGGCCAGGTCAAGGTGCGCGGCTTTCGCATCGAGACCGCCGAGGTCGAGGCGGCCATCACCCAGCACCCCGGGATCAGCGAGGCGGTGGTGATCAGCCGGGAGGTCCCCTCGGGCGGCAAACGCCTCGTCGCCTACGTCGTGCACACCGGCGAAGGCGCCGTCGGCGACGACGGCGCCGGCGGCATCGGCGACGTGGACGTCCTGGCCGGAGCCTCCTCCGCCGAACTGCGCAAGTTCACCGCCGCCCGCCTGCCCGACTACATGGTGCCCGCCGCCTTCGTCGCCCTGGGCCGCCTCCCGCTCGGCCCGACCGGCAAACTGGACCGCGCCGCCCTGCCCGAACCGGAGTTCCTCGGCGAGGCCTACCGCGAACCGCGCACCGAGGCCGAGGCGGTCATCACCGCCGCCTACGCCGACGTCCTGGGCGTGGAGCGCGTCGGCGCCGACGACGACTTCTTCGCCGTCGGCGGCGACAGCCTGCGCTCCATCCAGGTCGTCGCCCGCGCCCGCGCCCGCGGCCTGGAGCTGTCCACGCGGGAGATCTTCGAGTGCCGCACCGCGGCCCGCCTCGCCGAGGTCGCCTCCGCCCGCCAGGGCCGAACGCCCGTCCTGCAGGAGGACGAGAGCGGCGGGGTGGGCCCGATGCCGCTGCAGCCGGTGGCCCGGCACGTGTTCGAACACGGCGGCGGCACCGGGCGGTTCGCCATGTCGATGGTCCTCGAACTGCCCGCGGGCATCACCGCGGACCACCTGGCCGCGACCCTGGACGCCGTCCTGGACCGGCACGACCTGCTGCGCGCCCGCCTGGTCCCCGGCGACGAACCGCTGCTCGTGGCCCGGGCGGCGGGCAGCGTACGGGCCGCGGACGTGATCCGCCGGGTCGACTGCGCCGGCCACTGGGACGAGCCGTCCGCGCTGGCGGCGGCGAAGGCGGAACTGCACGAGGCCCTCGGCCGCCTCGACCCCGAGGCCGGGACCATGGCGGACTTCGTCTGGTTCGCCGCCGCCTCGGGCGAGGGCAGGCTGCTGGTGGTGCTGCACCACCTCGTGGTCGACGGCGTCTCCTGGCGCATCCTCATGTCCGACCTCGCCGAGGCCTGGCAGCAGGTCAGCTCCGGCACCACGCCCGAACTGCCCGCGGTCGCCACCTCCGCCCGCCGCTGGGCGGCCGCGCTGGCCGACGAGGCCCTGAGCGAGCGGCGGGAAGCCGAACTGCCGTACTGGCGCGACCTCCTCGAATCACCCAACCCCCCCTTGGGCACACGGGCGTTCGACCCCGCCCTGGACGTGTGGTCCACCGTCGACACCGTGCGGGTCCAGCTTCCCGCCGACATCACCGACGCCGTACTGACCACACTGCCCGCCGCGTTCAAGGGCACCGGCACCGACGTACTGCTCGCCGCCCTCGCCCTGGCCGTGGACCAGTGGCGCACCGCCGCCGGCCCGACCCTGGTCCGCCTGGAGGGACACGGCCGCCAGGAGGACGCCGTCCCCGGCGCCGACCTCTCCCGCACCGTCGGCTGGTTCACCACCATGTACCCCGCCCGCGTCGACGTCGGCGCGGTGGACCTGGACGCCGTGCTGGCGGGCGGCCCCGCCGCCGGCCAGGCGATCAAACTGGTCAAGGAACAGGTGCGCCAGGCCCCCGACAAGGGCCTGGGCTACGGACTGCTGCGCCATCTCAACCCCGAGACCGCCGAACAGCTCACCGGCCTGGCCGTCCCCCAGATCGGGTTCAACTACCTCGGCCGGATCTCCGAGACGGACGTGCCCGAGCACCTGCGCGAGCACGGATGGGGACCGGCGTCCTGGTCCGCCGAACTGATCGCCGAACCCGACCCGGACCTGCCCGCCCTGTCCGCACTCGAGGTCAACTCCGTCGCCACCGACACGGACGAGGGCACCCGCCTGCAGGCCGCGTTCATGTTCCCCACCGGGGTGCTCTCCCGCGAACAGACCCGCGAACTGGCCGACCTGTGGGTACGGATCCTGCACGGCATGGCCGCCTACGCCGCCGGCGGCCAGGCCGGCGGCCTCACCCCCGGCGACGCCCCGCTGGTCACCGTCGGCCAGGGCGACCTGGAGACCTGGGAACAGCGCTACGGCCCGCTCACCGAGGTGTGGCCGCAGGCCCCGGGACAGTCCGGCATCCAGTTCCAGGCCGCGCTCGCCGACGGCGCCTTCGACGTCTACCACATGCAGTTCGTGCTGCACCTGTCCGGACACGTCGACCCCGACCGCATGCGGGCCGCCGGACAGGCCCTGCTCGAACGCCACCCCAACCTGCGCTCCGCGTTCCTGGCCACCGCCGACGGCGAGCCCGTCCAGGTCGTCCCCGAGCACGTCACACTGCCCTGGCGGCACCTGGACCTCACCGGCCGCAGCGAGGCCGAGCAGAACGCGGCCCTGGACGCGGCCCTGGCCGCCGACCGCGCCGAACAGCTCGACCCCACCCGGCCGCCGCTGCTGCGCCTGGCCCAGCTCACCTGCGGACCCCACCGGTCCAAGGTCGTCCTGACCGCGCACCACACCCTGTTCGACGGCTGGTCCTCACCGATGGTCATCACCGACCTGGTGCGGCTGTACGCCGGCACCGCACCCCTGCCCCCGGTCCGCTCCTACGGCGACTACCTGGCCTGGCTGACCCGCCAGGACAAGGAGGCCTCCGCCGCCCGCTGGAAGGCCGAGCTCGACGGATTCGACGAGCCGACCCTGGTGGCCGCTGGCCTGACCTCCCGGGGCCAGGCGTCCTCGCTGGGACGGGTCGAGGTGCCGCTGTCCATCGACAAGGGCCGCGAACTGGCCCGGCGCGCCGCCCAGCTCGGCGTCACCCTCAACACCCTGCTGCAGGGCGCGTGGGCGGTGCTGATCTCGAAACTGACCGGGCAGCACGACGTGGTGTTCGGCGCCGCCGTCAACGGCCGCCCCGGCGATGTGACTGGCAGCGACGAGATGGTCGGCCTGTTCATCAACTCCCTGCCCACCCGGGCCCGGTGCACGCCCGCCACCAGCCTGGGCGAGGTCATCACCGACCTGCAGAACCGGCAGGTCACCCTCCTCGACCACCACTACTACGGCCTGGCCGACATCCAGCGCGGCACCGGCCTGCCCGCCCTGTTCGACACGATCGTGGTGTTCGAGAACTACCCCGTCGACCGCGAGGGCATCGTCGAGGCGAACACCTCTGCCGGCTTCACGATCGACGCCATCCGCCCCTTCGCCGGCTCGCACTACCCCCTGACCCTCAACTCCTCCGACCCCTACCTGCGCCTGTCCCTCGACTACCAGAAGAACCTCTACGACCACCAGGCGGCCGAGACCATCGCCGCCCGGCTCGTGCGCGTACTGGAACAGGTACTCGAGGACCCCTCGGTGCCCCTGGCCGCCGTGGAGGTGCTGGGCCAGGAGGAACACGACCTGCTGGTACGGCAGATCAACGACACCGCCCACCCCCTCACCCCCGACACCCTGCCCGACGCGTTCGAGGCCCAGGCCGCCCGCACCCCCGACCGCCTCGCCCTGATCGGCGAGCACGAGCGGCTCACCTACGCCGAGTTCAACGCCCGCGCCAACCGCCTCGCGCACTGGCTCCTCGAACAGGGCGCAGGCCCCGAACAGCTCGTCGCGGTCAGGATCCCCCGCTCGGTGGACCTGCTGGTGGCGATCTACGCCGTCGTCAAGGCCGGCGCCGCCTACCTGCCCGTCGACACCGAACTGCCCGAGGACCGGGTACGGCACGTCCTGGACAGCGCACGCCCCCTGCTGGTCCTCGACGAGAACCTCCCCGACGTCTGCGCCCACCCCGACACGAACCCCGAGCGCACCCTGTCGCCGGACAACGCCGCCTACGCCATCTTCACCTCCGGCTCCACCGGCGGCCCCAAGGGCGTCCCCGTGGCCCACCACGCCATCATGAACCGGCTCCGCTGGGGACTCGCGCACTTCGACGTCACACCCGAGGACCGCGTCCTGCTGAGCACCACCGCCAGCTTCGACGTGTCGGTGCCGGAGCTGTTCGCCCCGCTGCAGGCCGGCGCCGCCGTCGTCATCGCCCGCCCCGACGGCCGCCGCGACCCCGCCTACCTGGCGGAGCTGATCCACCGCGAACACGTCACCGGCGCCGACTTCGTGCCCTCCCTGCTGGAGGCGTTCATCGCCGAACCCGCCGCCGGGAACTGCACCAGCCTGCGCTGGATCGAGGTCGCCGGCGAGGCGTTCCCACCCGCGCTGGCCCAGCGGGTCACCGAACTGCTGCCGAACTGCACCGCCAACAACCTCTACGGGCCCACCGAGGCGGCCGTCGAGGTCACCGCCCACCAGTACGTGCCCGGCAGCGGCCGCCTGCCGATCGGCACACCGGTGTGGAACACCCAGGTCTACGTCCTGGACGCGGCCCTGCGCCCGGTGCCGGCCGGGGTCACCGGCGAGCTCTACCTCGCCGGCGACCAGCTCGCCCGCGGCTACCTCGGACAGAGCGCCCTGACCGCGGGCCGCTTCGTGGCCTGCCCCTTCGGCGCACCCGGCACCCGCATGTACCGCACCGGCGACGTCGTGCGCTGGAGCCGGGACGGCCAGGTCGAGTACATCGGCCGCTCCGACTTCCAGGTCAAGCTCCGCGGCTTTCGCATCGAACTCGGCGAGATCGAGCAGGCCCTCACCGCACACCCCGACATCGACACCGCGGTCGCCCTGGTGCGCGAGGACCACCCCGGCGACCAGCGCCTGGTCGCCTACCTGGTGCCCGCCCCCGTTGTCGCGGCGGACGGCCCGGACCTCGCGGCCCTGACCGCCCTGGCCAGGCAACGGCTGCCCGAGTACATGGTGCCCACCGCGCTCGTGACGCTGGCCGCACTGCCCACCACCCCCAGCGGGAAACTCGACCGCGGCGCCCTGCCCGCACCGGACCGCGCCGAGACCGCCACCGGGCGGGGGCCGCGCAACCACAACGAGGAAGTCCTGTGCCGGCTGTTCGCCGAGCTGCTCGACACCGACGAGGTCGGCATCGACGTCGACTTCTTCGACAACGGCGGGCATTCGCTGCTGGCCACCCGGCTGGTCGGCCGCATACGCAACGAGCTCGGCGTCGACGTGAAGGTCACGACCGTCTTCCGCAGCCCCACCGTCGCCGAACTGGCGGCCCGGATCGAGACGTCGGGCCGGTCGAACCGCCTCCAGCTCCGACAGATGAACGTTGAGGAGTAGCTCGATGATCCCGTTGTCCTTCGCCCAGCGCCGGCTGTGGTTCCTCCACCGTCTCGAAGGGCCGTCCGCGACGTACAACATCCCCTTCGTGCTGCGCCTGGAGGGGCCGCTGGACACCGCCGCCCTGGCCGCGGCGGTACGCGACGTCGCCACCCGGCACGAGAGCCTGCGCACCCTGCTCGTCGAGAACGAGGACGGCACACCGCAGCAGCGCATCCTGCCGCCCCAGGAGGCCGACCTCGCCTTCCAGGTGGCCGACGTGAGCGCCGGCGCGCTGGACGAGGCGATGCGCGCCTTCGTGGGCGAGGGCTTCGAGCTGGACACGGACCTGCCGCTGCGCACCCGCGTCTTCCGCCTGGCCGCGCACGAGCACGTGCTGGTGTTCGTCTTCCACCACGTCGCCGCGGACGGCGCCTCGATGGCCCCGTTCCTGCGGGACCTGCTGGAGGCCTACGCCGCCCGCGGCCGCGGCCAGGCCCCCGACTGGCAGCCGCTCGCCGTGCAGTACAAGGACTACACCCTCTGGCAGCGGCGGATGCTGGGCGAGGAGGACGACCCCGACAGCGTCGCCCGCGAACAACTCGACTACTGGCGCGGCGAGCTGTCCGGGGTGCCGCAGCCGGTGCAGCTTCCCCTGGACCGGCCGCGGCCGACGGCGGCCGGCCACCACGGCGGCCACGTCGACCTCGAACTGGAACCCGAGGTGGTCGCCGGGATCGGCCGGCTGGCCGCCGAGCACGGCGCCACCGCGCCCATGGTCGCCCAGGCCGCCCTCGCGGTCCTGCTGCACCACCTCGGCGCCGGCAACGACCTCACCATCGGCAGCCCCATCGAAGGCCGCCCCGACGAACAGCTCGAGGACCTGATCGGGTTCTTCGCCAACACCTGGGTGCTGCGCGTCGACCTCTCCCGCAACCCGACCTTCGGCGACCTGCTGGACCAGGTCCGCGAGCGGGCGCTGGGCGCCTACGACCACCAGGACGTCCCCTTCGAGCACCTGGTGGAACTCCTCGACCCCGACCGCACCACCGCCTACCAGCCGCTCTTCCAGGTCATGCTGGCCTGGCAGTTCGCCTGGTCCCCGCTCCAGGTGCCCGGCCTGAAGGTCACCCCGCTCCCGCTGGGCACCGACACCGCGAAGTTCGACCTGTTCTTCAACATCGTCCCCGACCCCTCGGGCCGCGCCTACGGACGCCTGGAGTACGCCACCGAACTGTTCGACCACACCACCGCCCAGAGCCTCGTCGAGCGCTACGTGCGCGTGCTGCGCCAGGTCGTCACCGACCCCGGCACACGCCTGGGCCGGGTGGAGATCCTCACCCCCGCCGAACAGCGGGCGCTGACCGCGCTGAACGACACGGCCGCGCCCGTCGAGGGCACGACGGTGCCGGAACGGGTCGCCGCCCAGGCGGCCCGGACACCGGACGCGACCGCGGTCCTGTGCGGGGGCACCGAGCTGTCGTACCGCGAACTGGAGGCCCGCTCCGGCCGGCTGGCCGCCGTCCTGCGCGACCGCGGGGTCGGCCCGGACGTCCTGGTCGCCGTGGCCCTGCCCCGCTCCGCGGACCTGGTCGTGGCCCTGCTGGCCGTCCTCAAGGCCGGCGGCGCCTACCTGCCCATCGACCCCGGCTACCCGGCCGCCCGCGTCGAGCTGCTGCTCACCAGCGCCGACCCGGCCCTGGTGCTGACCGACTACGCGACGGCCGGCACGGTGGCCGCATGCCCGCAGCGCCTCCTGCACCTGGAGGACCTGAGCCTTCAGGGACCCGCCGTCGCCACCCCGGACACCGGCGTGCGGCCGGACCACCTCGCCTACGTGATGTTCACCTCCGGGTCGACCGGCACCCCCAAGGGCGTCTGCGTCACCCACGCCGCCGTCGTCAACGGCGTACAGGACCTGGCCCGGCGCACCCACGTCACGGCGGGCTCCCGGATGCTGGCCGCGACCTCGGTCAACTTCGACGTCTCCGTGTTCGAGATCTTCACCGCGCTGACCTGCGGAGCGAGCGTCGAGATCGTCCGTGACGTCCTCGAACTCGGCGAACGCGAGGCCTGGTCGGGCACCACGATCAGCGCCGTGCCCACCGTGTTCTCCGCACTGCTCGACCAGCTCGCCGCCGACGGCACGGCCGGATCCCGCCTCGACGTCGACACGGTGATCCTCGCCGGCGAGGCGCTCTCCGCGGACCTGGTCCGCACCGTGCGCCGCGTCCTGCCCGGCACCCGCGTCGTCAACGCCTACGGCCAGACCGAGAGCTTCTACACCTCCACCTTCACCGTCCCCGAGCAGGACGGCGGCGACCTCGGCGCGGTACCGGTGGGCACCCCGCTGGCCAACATGCGCGCCTACGTCCTGGGACCCGAACTCGCCCCGGCCCCGCAGGGCGTGACCGGCGAGCTGTACGTCGCCGGCCCGGTCGCCCGCGGCTACCACCGAAACCCCACCGCCACCGCCGAGCGCTTCGTCGCCTGCCCCTTCGGCCCGCCCGGCGCCCGCATGTACCGCACCGGCGATTTGGCCCGGTGGGACGCCGAGGGCCGGCTGCGCTACGCCGGACGCGCCGACGACCAGGTCAAGGTCAACGGCATCCGCGTCGAGCCCACCGAGATCGAGACCGTCCTGGCCCAGCACCCCGCCGTCGCGCAGGCCGTCGTGACCGTGTGCGCGGACCACACCGGCACCCGGCGCCTGGTCGGCTACGTGGCACACGACAGCGCCGGCGCCCCGGGCGGCGACGCGGACATCAACGCCACCGTGTCGGCGGCCGACCTGCGCCGGTTCGCGGCCAGGCGGCTGCCCGACTACATGGTGCCCGCCCAGCTCGTGGTCCTCGAGCGGCTGCCGCTGACCGCGAACGGCAAACTCGACCGCGCCGCGCTGCCCGAGCCGGAGTTCACCGGCGCCCGCTACCGCGCACCGCGCACCGAGGCCGAGCGGATCCTGGCCGAGGTGTACGCCGACGTGCTGGGCGCCGGACAGATCGGCGTCGACGACGACTTCTTCACCGGCGGCGGCGACAGCATCCGCTCCATCCAGGTCGTGGCCCGCGCCAAGACCCGCGGCGTCCTCGTCACCACCCGGGAGATCTTCGAGCACCGCACCGTCGCCCGGCTCGCGGAACTGGTCGAGGAGCGGGCCGGGGAAGAACGCGTGACGCTGGCCGAACTGCCGGGCGGCGGCACGGGCTGGGCCCCGCTGCCGCCCACCGCCGCCCACGTCCTGGCACTCGGCGGCCCCATCGGCCGGTTCTGCATGTCCGCGCTGCTGACCCTGCCCCAGGACATCGACCGCACCGCACTCGCCGCGACCCTGCAGGCCGTCCTGGACCGGCACGACGTGCTGCGCTCCCGCCTGGACCGGGCCGAGAAGGGCCTGCGCATGCGGGAGGCCGGCACCGTGGCGGCCGCCGCCCTGATCCGCGAGGTCCCCTACGACGCCGCGACCCTGCAGGCCGAGCTGGACGCGGCCGCGGACCGGCTGGACCCGGACGCGGGCGTGATGGCCCAGTTCGTGCGGCTCACCTCCACCACCGACGCCGACCGGCTGCTGATCGTGCTGCACCACCTGGTCGTCGACGGCGTGTCCTGGCGGATCCTGCTGCCCGACCTGGTCGCCGCCTGGCAGCGGGTCAAGAGCGGCCTGGAACCCCGGCCGGCCGGCACCGGCACCTCGCTGCGCCGCTGGACGCACGCGCTCGCCGAGGAGGCGGCCACCGCCGGGCGGGTCGCCGAACTGCCCTTCTGGCAGAAGATGCTGGCCGGTGACGAACCGGTCCTGGGCACCCGCCCGCTGGACCCGGCACGCGATGTCACCTCCACCGTGGACACCGTCCGCGTCCAGCTCCCGGCCGACGTCACCGCCACCCTCCTGAACACCGTGCCCGCCGTCTTCGGCGGCGGCGCCGACGACGGCCTGCTCGCGGGCCTGGCCCTGGCCCTGGCCCGCTGGCGCCGCACCCGGGGCCTGCCCGCCGCCGCCACGCTGGTCCGGCTCGAGGGCCACGGCCGCGAGGAGCACCTGGTGCCCGGCGCCGACCTGTCCTCCACCCTCGGCTGGTTCACCGCCATGTACCCGGTCGGTCTCGACCTGGCCGGCATCGACCTGGCCGACGCCTTCGCCGGCGGCCCCGCCGCCGGCCGGGCCGTCAAGGCCGTCAAGGAACAGCTCCGGGCCGTCCCCGACCACGGCATGGGCTACGGCCTGCTGCGCCACCTCAACGCCAGGACCACGCCCGAGCTGGCCCGCCTGCGCCGCCCGCAGATCGGCTTCAACTACCTCGGCAAGGCCTCCGGCGCCGACATCCCCGAGGAACTGCGCGGCCTGGGCTGGGCACCCGACACCACCCACCGCGACCTGATCGCCGCACCGGACGCGGACATGCCGGTCCTCTCGGCGCTGGAGATCAACGCGGTGGCCACCGACACCGGCGACGGCGACGAACTGAGCGCCTACTTCGGCTTCCCCACCGGCGTCCTGTCCCGCGAGGACGTCACCGAACTGGCCGCACTGTGGACGCAGGCCCTGACCGCGCTGGCCCGCCACGCCACCGACCCCGCCGCGGGCGGCCTCACCCCCAGCGACGCCCCCCTGGTCACCGTGGGCCAGACGGAGATCGACGCCTGGGAGGCCCGCTTCGGCAAGCTCGCCACCATCTGGCCCACCACCCCCGCCCAGTCCGGGATCCTCTTCCAGGCCAAGCTCGCCGGCGCCTCCTTCGACCCGTACCACATCCAGCTCGTCTTCCACCTGTCCGGCACGGTCGACCCCGAACGGATGCACCGCGCCGGACAGGCCCTCCTGGACCGCCACCCCGTCCTGCGCGCCGCGTTCGTCGACCGCGCCGACGGCGGCCTCGTCCAGGTGATCCCGCGGTCGGTGACGCTGCCCTGGCAGCACCTGGATCTGACCGACCTCGACGAGCCGCGACGCACCGAGAGGTTCGAGGAGTTCCTCACCGCGGACCAGAAGGCCTACTTCGACGCGGACACCCCGCCGCTGCTGCGCCTGGCCCTCGCCGTCCTGGACCCCGAGCGGCCCGAACTCGTCCTGACCGCCCACCACGCCCTGTACGACGGCTGGTCCACACCGCTGCTGATGCAGGAACTGCTGCTGCTGTACGCCGCCGACGGCGACGCGAGCGCGCTGCCCGCCCCCCGCGACTACGGCGCCTTCCTGTCCTGGCTCACCCGCCAGGACCCGAAGGAGGCGGCGCGGGCGTGGGCGGGCGAGCTCGAGGGGATCGACGAGCCGGCCCTGCTCGCCCCCGACTCCGCGGACAGCGACGACGGCGTCCGCGACCAGGTCGAGGTCGCGCTGCCGGTAGAGGAGGCCCACGAACTCGTGCGCCGCGCCTCCGCGATGGGCATCACCGTCAACACCCTGGTGCAGGGCGCCTGGGCGCTGCTGCTCGGCCAGCTCACCGGCCGCCAGGACGTGGTGTTCGGCGCGACCGTCTCCGGGCGCCCGCCCGCGGTGACGGACGTGGAGTCGATGGTCGGCATGTTCATCAACACCCTTCCCGTACGCGTCACCCACACGCCCGGCGACACCGTCGGCGAGGTCCTGGACCGGCTCCAGCGCCGCCAGGCCGCCCTGGCCGAGCACCACCACCACGGGCTCGCGGAGATCCAGCAGGCCGCCGGGGTGCGGTCCCTGTTCGACACCCTGGTCGTCTTCGAGTCCTACCCGGTCGACCGGGAGGGCCTGGAGGACGCCAGCGACGCCGCCGACGGCATCACCTTCACCGGCCTGCGCCCCTTTGCCGGCAACCACTACGCGCTGTGCCTGACGGCGGCGGCCGACCCGCACCTGCAGCTCGTCATCCAGTACGCGCCGGGCGTCTTCGACCGGGACACCGTCCAGACGTACGCGGCCCGCCTGGTGCGCTTCCTGCGGCAGCTCGCGGCCGACCCCGCGCTGAAGATCGCCCAGGTCGACGCGCTCCAGGAGGGCGAACGCGAGCGGATGCTGGCCCCCTTCGACGAGGACGCCGCCCGGGCCCGCCACGTCACGCTCACCGAACTGGTCCAGGCGCAGGTGGCCCGCATCCCCGACAAGACCGCCGTGGTCGCCGCGGGCGAGTCGCTGACGTACGCCGAACTGGACGCCCGCGCCGAGGTGCTGGCCGCCGAGCTGGTCCGGCACGGCGTGGGCCCGGAGACCGTGGTCGCCCTGGTCCTGCCGCGCACCGTGAACGTGGTCGTGGCCCTGCTGGGCGTGCTCAAGGCGGGCGGCGCCTATCTGCCCGTCGACCCCGCCTACGCCGCCGCCCGTCTCCCGCACGTCCTGCCCACCGCCCGGCCCCACCTGGTCCTGACCGACGCCGGCACCCGCCCCCTCGTCCCCGCCACCGGCATCCCCGTCCTCGTCCTGGACGACATCGACCTCAAGGCCCCGCCCGCGCCCGCCCCGGCACGGCCGCAGGCCGGACCCGACAGCCTCGCCTACGTCATCTACACCTCCGGCTCCACCGGCGTGCCCAAGGGCGTGGGCGTCACCCAGTCCACCGTCGTCAACGCCGTGGACACGCTGGTCGCGCAGGCCGGCGCCGAGTCCGGCCGGCGCGTCCTGGTCGCCGCCTCCTTCGGCTTCGACGTCGCCACCTTCGAGACGTTCGCCGCCCTCACCACCGGCGGCACCGCCGAGATCGTCCGCGACGTGCTGGAACTGGCCGAACGCGACGCCTGGGACGTCGACGTCATCTGCTCGGTGCCCTCGGCCTTCGCCGAGCTCGTCGACCAGCTCGCCGACCGCATCGACCCCACCGCCCTGAACATCTCCGGCGAGGTGCTCACCCCGGTCCTGGCCCAGCGGGTACGCACCCGCTGGCCCAAAGCCCGCGTCATCAACAGCTACGGCCCCAGCGAGACGTTCTACGCCACCGGCTTCCTCCTCGACCCCGACGAGCCCTACCCCACGGGCGTGCCCATCGGCCGGCCCTTCCCCGGCGTGCGGGCCTACATCCTGGGCCCCGGCCTGGGCCTGCTGCCCCCCGGCACCCCCGGCGAGCTCTACCTGGCGGGAGCCGGCCGCGGCTACCACCGCCAGCCGGCCCTGACCGCCGACCGGTTCGTCCCCGACCCCTACGGGCCCGCCGGCTCGCGCATGTACCGCACCGGCGACCTGGCCCGCTTCACCGCCGACGGACAGCTCCAGCACCTGGGCCGCATCGACACCCAGGTCAAGATCCGCGGCTACCGCGTGGAACCCGCCGAGGTCGAGGCCGCGCTGACCACCCACCCCGGCATCGCGCAGGTCGCCGTCGTCACCCAGCAGCCCGGCGACACCACCCCCTACCTGGCCGCCTACCTCGTCCCCGCCGACGGCGCGAGCCTGCCGGACGCGGCCGGGATCCAGGAACACCTGGCCGACCGGCTGCCCGAGTACATGGTGCCCGCCGCCTACGTGCCGCTGGAGCGGCTGCCGCTCTCACCCAACGGCAAGCTCGACCTCAAGGCCCTGCCCGCACCCGACCTCACCTCCGCCACCCCCTTCCGGGCACCCGCCACCCCCCGCGAACAGGCGCTGGCCCGCCTGTTCGCCGAGGTGCTGGGCGTGGAGAAGGTCGGAGCCGACGACGGCTTCTTCGAACTCGGCGGGCACTCCCTGCTCGCCACCCGGCTGATCACCCGGGCCCGTGCCGAGATCGGGATGGAGATACCCATCCGCAAGATCTTCGACCTGCCGACGGTCGCGGCGCTCGCCGCCTGGTCGGAGGAATCGGCTGTCCCCCTTCGCCCCGCTCTCCGCAGGATGATCCCAGAGGAGCAGAACTCGTGATTCCGCTTTCGTTCGCACAGCGCCGCATGTGGCTCACACACCAGCTCGAGGGCGGGGCGGAGACCTACAACATCTCCCCGGCCTTCCGGCTCAAGGGTCCCCTGGACCAGGCCGCCCTCGTCGCCGCGATCGGCGACGTGGTCGCCCGGCACGAGACACTGCGCACCACCTACGTGCTCGACGACAACGACGAGCCCCACCAGCGGATCGTGCCCGCCGCGCAGGCCCCGGTCCAGGTGCCGGTCGTCGAGGTGACACCCGCCGCCCTGGACGAGGCGGTCGACGCGTTCATCGCGCACCGCTTCGACCTGATGGCCGACATCCCCTTCCAGGCACGCCTGTTCCGCTGCTCGCCCGAGGAACACGTCCTGGTCCTGCTCATCCACCACATCGCCTCCGACGGCGTCTCCGGCGGCCCCCTGGCCCGCGACCTGACCACCGCCTACACCGCACGCCTGGCCGGCCGGGCACCCCGCTACGAGCCGCTCGCCGTCACCTACAAGGACTACGCGCTGTGGCAGCGCGAACTCCTCGGCGACGTCACCGACCCCGGCTCGCTGGCCGCGGCGCAGGCCACCTACTGGCGCAAGGAACTGACCGGGGTCCCGCAGCCGCTCGGCCTGCCGCTGGACCGCCCCCGGCCCGCCACCCGCGACTCCAAGGGCGACTCGCTGCCGCTCGCGGTGCGGCCCGAGACGGCGGCCGCCCTGCAGCGCCTCGCCGACGAGCGCGGCATGACCATGTCCATGGTCGTACAGGCCGCGCTCGGGGTCCTGCTGGGCAAACTCAGCGGCGGCGAGGACGTCACCATCGGCAACCCGATCGCCGGACGCACCGACGAGGGCCTGGCCGACCTGGTCGGCCTGTTCGTCAACACCCAGGTCCTGCGCGTCGACCTCTCCGGCAACCCCTCCTTCACCGACCTGCTCCCGCAGGTCCGCGACAAGGCGCTGGCCGCCTACGAACACCAGGACGTGCCCTTCGAGACCCTGGTCGAACTGATCAACCCCGAGCGCTCCACCGCCTACCAGCCCCTGTTCCAGGTCATGTTCGCCTGGCAGAGCTTCGAGAAGGCCGACTTCGAACTGCCCGGACTCAAGGTCGAGTTCGAGCAGTACCTCACCAACACCTCCCTGGCCGACCTGTTCTTCAGCCTCGCCTACGACACCACCGGCGCCCTGCGCGGCGACCTCATGTACGCCACCCAGCTCTTCGACCGCGACACCGCCGAAGCCCTCGCCGACCGGTTCGTACGGGTCCTGGAGCAGGTCGCCGCCGCACCCAGGGCCCCGCTCAGCGCCATCGACGTGCTCGGCGAGGACGAACACGACCGCCTGGTACGGCAGGTCAACGACACCGCCCGCCCGGTCGCCGCGACCACCCTGCCCGACGCCTTCGAGGCACAGGTGCGCCGCACCCCGGACGCGGTCGCGGTCATCGGCGAGCACGAGACCCTGACCTACGCCGAGTTCAACGCCCGCGCCAACCGCCTCGCCCACTGGCTGATCGAGCAGGGCGCGGGCCCCGAACAGCTCGTCGCGGTCAAGATCCCCCGCTCCGTGGACCTGCTCGTCGCCGTCTACGGCGTGGTCAAGGCCGGCGCCGCCTACGTACCGCTGGACACCGAACTGCCCGCCGAACGCGTACGCCACATCCTGGCCGCCGCCAACCCCCTGCTGCTCCTCGAAGACACCCTGCCGGACGTGTCGGCGTATCCGGACAGCGACCCGGAGCGGGCCCTGTCGCCGGACAACGCGGCCTACGTCATCTTCACCTCCGGCTCGACCGGCGGCCCCAAGGGCGTCCCCGTGGCCCACCGCTCGATCACCAACCGGATCGAGTGGGGCCTGGAGCACTTCCAGGTCACGGCCGAGGACCGGATGCTGATGAGCACCTCGGCCAGCTTCGACGCCTCGGTGCCGGAGATGTTCTCCAACCTGCAGATGGGCGCCTCCGTCGTGGTGGCCGGGGCCGAGGGCCGCCGCGACCCCGCCTACCTCGCCGAACTGATCCGGCGCGAGCAGGTCAGCGCCGCGTTCTTCGTGCCCTCCCTGCTCTCCGCGTTCGTCACCGAACCCGCCGCCGCGCACTGCGGCAGCCTGCGCTGGATCGAGGTGGCCGCCGAGGCCTTCCCCGCAGCCCTGGCCAACCGCTTCACCGAACTGCTGCCTTCCTGCGCCGCCCACAACCTGTACGGGCCGACCGAGGCCACCGTGGAGGTCACCGGCTGGCAGCACGTCCCCGGCGCCGACCGCGTCCCCATCGGCACCCCCATCTGGAACAACCAGGTCTACATCCTCGACGCCTCCCTGCGTCCGGTCGCCCCCGGCGTGGCCGGCGAGCTCTACCTCGCCGGGACCTGCCTGGCCCGCGGCTATCTGGGCCAGAGCGGACTGACCTCGGAACGCTTCGTGGCCTGCCCCTTCGGCGCGGCCGGCACGCGGATGTATCGCACCGGTGACCTGGTGAAGTGGAACAAGGACGGGCAGGTCGAATACCTCGGGCGCACCGACTCCCAGGTCAAGGTCCGCGGTTTCCGCATCGAACTCGGCGAGATCGACCACGTCCTGTCCGGGCATCCCTCGGTCGCGCAGGCCGCCGTCGTGGTCCGCGAGGACCAGAAGGGCGACCAGCGTCTGGTCGCCTACATCGAACCCGACCCCGACGCCGCCGTCACCGACACCACCGCCCAGATCGAGGAATGGCGCCAACTCCACGACGACGCCCACGCGGACGCCGCCGACGAGACCTGGGGCGAGGACTTCCAGCCCTGGAAGAACGTCTACACGGGCGAGCCGATCCCGCACGAGCAGCTCCGCCAGTGGCAGGACGCGGCCGCCGCCCAGGTGCTGCGGCACGCCCCGCGCCGGATCCTGGAGATCGGCGCCGGCTCCGGCCTGCTCCTGGCGAAGATCGCCGGCCAGGTCGAGGAGTACTGGGGCACCGACCTGGCCGCCGCCGCGATCGACCGGCTGCGCACCCAGGCCCGGGCGGCCGGCCTCGGCGAGCGGGTCCACCTCTCCGTCCAGGCCGCCGACGACCTCACCGGCCTGCCCCACGCCGCCTTCGACACCGTCGTCCTCGACTCCGTCGTCCAGTACTTCCCCAGCGCCGCCCACCTCGACCAGGTCCTCACCCGGATCCTCGGCCTGCTCGCACCCGGCGGCCGGATCATCGTCGGCGACGTCCGCAACGCCGCCACCCAGCGGATCCTGGCGACCGCCGAACAGCGCGCCCAGCAGCCCTACGCCTCCCACGACGAGATCCGCGCGGCCGTGGAACAGGCCCTGCTCACCGAACGGGAACTGCTCCTGGCCCCCGAATGGTTCGCCGAATGGGCCGACCGCCACGGCCTGGGCGCCGACATCCGCCTCAAGGCCGGAGCCGCGCACAACGCGCTCACCCGCCACCGCTACGAAGTCGTCCTGCACACCGGGCAGAGCGGCGCACTCGACCTGAGCGGCGTGCCCGCCCTCGCCTGGGGCGCCGAGGTGTCCGACCTCACCCAGCTGGCCGCACAGGCCGAGCGGGCCGGCGGCACACTGCGGGTCACCGGGATACCCAACGCACGCCTGGTGGAGGAGGCCGCCGCGGCCACCTTCGCCGGAGTCGTCACCGAGGACGCCCCCACCGGCCGGCCGCTCGACCCCGAGGACGTCACGGCCTGGGCGCACCGGCAGGGCCTGGACGCCGTCCTCACCTGGTCGGGCGAGAGCAGCCACGGCTTCGAGGCCGTCCTGCTGCCCCAGGGACGGACCGTCACCGGCACCTTCGTACCCAGCGGGGTGGCCGGCCGCATCCGCGCCACCGCACCCGCGCTGGCCCGGGCGATCGGCCCGCTGCTCGCCGAACTGCCCGCCTACCTGGGCGCCCGGCTGCCCGACTACATGGTCCCGGCCGCGATGGTGCCGCTCTCACGCCTCCCGCTCAACCCGGCCGGCAAGATCGACCGCAGCGCGCTGCCCGCCGAGCACACCACCACCGTCAGCAAGGGCGAGCCGCGCAACTCCCACGAGGAGGCGCTGTGCTCCTTCTTCAGCGAACTGCTCAAGCTGGAGCGGGTCGGCATCGACGACGACTTCTTCGCGCTCGGCGGGCACTCCCTGCTCGCCACCCGGCTCAGCGCCCGCATCCGCAAGCGGTTCGGCGTCGACATGCCGCTGCGCACGATCATCCAGTACCCCACGGTCGCCGAACTCGCCGCGCTGCTGCTCATCGGCAGCATCCCCGGCGACCACGAGGACTCCTTCGACGTCGTGCTGCCGCTGAACCGGGACCCCGGCACCGGCAAGGAGCCGGTGTGGTTCTTCCACGGCGGCGGTGGCCTGGGCTGGGCGTTCTTCACCTTCGCCCCCCACGTGCCCGACCGGCCGGCCTACTCCCTGCAGTCCCGCGGCTCCAACGGCAAGGAGCCGATGGCCCGTTCGGTGGAGGAGATGGTCGAGGACTACCTGGAGCAGATCCTCGCCGTCCAGCCGCAGGGCCCCTACCACCTGATCGGCTGGTCCTTCGGCGGCCCCATCGCGCACGCCGTCGCCGAGGCGATGGACCGCCGCGGCCTGGAGGTCGCCCTCATCGCCGTCCTGGACTCCCAGCCCGCCAACTCCGCCACGAACAACGGCTTCCGCGAGGTCGCCGGCCGGACCAAGGAGCTCTACCGCGCCGACATCGAGGAGGTCTTCGGCAAGTTCATGAACACCGTCAACATGGACGCCTTCCTCGACACCATGTCGCAGGTCGGCGCCAACAACCTGCAGAAGATGGGCGTCTTCGAGTCGCCGGTCTACCGCGGCGACGTGCTGTATTTCAACGCCCGCCTGGACAAGGTCGACGGAGTGACCTCCTACGGCCCCGACTGGCGCCCGCACGTCCTTGGCACCATCGAGGAGTACGACGTGGACGCCACCCACCACGACCTGCACATGCCCAAGCCCGCGGGCCAGATCATGCGGGTCATCGCCCGCAAGCTGGCGCAGCGGTGAGCGGGCCGCGCGAACCGGGAACACGACGAGAGGAGTCGGCAGCGGTGACAGGACCGGGCACATCGGCGGGAACGGGGGAGCGGACCACCCTGCTGTGCGTGCCGTTCGCCGGAGCGGGCCCCTCCTTCTTCCACCCCTGGCAGGACCTGGCCGCCGGCCGCTGGCGGGTGACCTCGGTCGAACTGCCCGGCAGGGAACGCCGGATCCTCGACGAGCCCTACCGCAACGTCGTCGAGGCCGCCAAGACCGAGATCGACGCCATCGCCGCCGACCTCGGCGAGGGCAGCCGGGCCGTCCTGTTCGGACACAGCCTGGGCGCGGTCCTCGCCTACGAACTGGTGCACCTGCTGACCGGACGCGGCGTGCACGTCGAACGGCTGGTCGTCAGCGGCTCGCCCGGACCCTGGACCCAGCGCGAACGCCGCGCGGCAGGCCTTCAGGGCGACGAATTCCTCGCCCGCGTCGAGGAGTTCGCCGGCTTCCGGCACGAGGCCCTGGACCACCCCGAGATGCGGGAGCTGATCCTGCCCACCCTGCAGGCCGACTGCGAGATGCACGAGGCCTACGTCCCCAGCACCGACGACCCGGTCACGGTGCCGATCACCTCGCTGCGCGGCGACAGCGACGGCCTGGTCACCGCGGAGGAGGGCCGCCAGTGGCGCGACGCCACCACGGCCGCGTTCCGCTACACCGAATTCCCGGGCGATCACATGTACCTGGTCGACCGGGGCCGCGAGATCCTGGACGTGATCGAGGCGGAGTGCGCCCGGGAACGCTGACACGACGACGGCGCGGGTGACGGCACGATCCGGCCCGCCACCGCGGCACGGCCAGAGCCAAGGGCGTCCGCTGCGGCGGACGCCCTTGCCCGTGCGCCCCGCCCCGACGCCTCCGGCCGGCCCCCGATTCCGCTTTCCCGCCCCGCCGCCCACGGTGTCGAGGAAGGCTCGAGGGCCATGACAGGGCTGTGACAGGGTGATGCCGATCCCCGGCCCGACAGTGGAGACATGAAGAGTTCCGCTATCGCAGTGACAGGGCTGCGCAAGGCATACGGCGACAAGGTCGTGCTCGACGGCATCGACTTCGAAGTCGCCGCGGGATCGGTCTTCTCCCTGCTCGGTCCGAACGGAGCGGGCAAGACGACTACGGTGAACGTCCTCACGACGCTGCTCACCGCCGACGCCGGCACCGCGTACGTAGCCGGCCACGACGTGGCGAACGCGACCAAGCAGGTACGCGCCGCCATCGGCGTGACCGGCCAGTTCGCCGCGGTGGACGACCTGCTGACGGGCCGCGAGAACCTGCAGCTGATGGCGGACCTCAAGCGCGTGCGCTCCAGCGGCCCGCTCGTCGACGGGCTGCTGGAACGCTTCGACCTGGGAGAGTCGGCCGACAAGCACGCGGCGTCCTACTCCGGCGGCATGCGCCGCAAGCTCGACCTGGCGATGACCCTGGTCGGCAGCCCGCAGATCATCTTCCTCGACGAGCCGACGACGGGTCTCGACCCGCGCAGCCGGCGCACGCTGTGGGGGATCGTCCGCGAGCTGGTGGCCGAGGGCACCACCATCTTCCTCACCACCCAGTACCTCGAGGAGGCCGACCAGCTCGCCGACCGCATCGCCGTCCTCAACCAGGGCCGCCTGGTCGCCCAGGGCACCGCCGAGGAGCTCAAGCGGCAGATCCCCGGCACCCACGTACGGCTGCGGTTCACCGACGCCTTCCAGCTCGACGCCGCCGCACGGATCTTCACCGACTCCACCCGCGACGAGGAGGAGCTGATCCTGCGGGTGCCCAGCGACGGCCGCTCACGGTCACTGCGGGCCCTGCTGGACCGCCTCGACGAACACACCCTCGACGCACAGGAATTCTCCGTGCACACCCCCGACCTCGACGACGTCTTCCTCGCCCTGACCGAGCACACCGCCAAGGACGCCGAGGACGCCCAGGACACCAGCGAGAAGAAGGAGGCGATCGCGCGATGAGCACGGTCGCGACGGCGTTCACCGACTCGGGCATCATGCTGCGCCGCAACGTCAAGCACACCCTGCGCAACCCCACCACGGTGTTCAACGCGGTCCTGTTCCCGATCGTCATCATGCTGATGTTCGTCAAGGTGTTCGGCGGCGCCTTCAGCGTCGGCGAGCACTACATCGACTACGCGACGCCGGGCCTGCTCGTGATGGCCGTCAGCTACGGCCTCGGCGCCACCGCGACGGCCGTCAACGACGACATGACCAAGGGCATCATCAACCGGTTCAAGACCATGGACGTCTCCCGCGGCGCCATGCTCACCGGCCACGTCGTCGTCACCACCGTGCGCTGCCTGGTGGCCTGCGCCGCCATCGTCGGCGTGGCCTTCGCGATGGGCTTCGACCCCGCCGCGAGCGCCCTGGACTGGCTCGGCGTGCTCGGCCTGTTCGTCCTGCTCGCCGTCGGCGCGAGCTGGCTCACCGTCGCCATGGGCCTGGCCGCCAAGACCACCGAGTCGGCCGGCCTGGCCACCGTGCCACTGATCATGCTGCCGTTCCTCAGCAGCGCCTTCGTGCCCGCGGACACCATGGGCGCCGGCGTGAAGCAGTTCGCCGAGTACCAGCCCTTCACCCCCATCATCGAGACCCTGCGCGGACTGCTGGCCGGCCACGTCTCCGGCGGCGACGCCATCGCCGCGGTCGCCTGGTGCCTCGGCTTCGCCGTCCTGGGCTACGTGTGGGCCCTGTCCACCTTCAAGAAGCGCGCCTGACCCACCGGCCGGAATCCGCGCGCCCGACCCACCGGCCGGAATCCACCCGGCCACCGCCCCTGACGGGCCTGTCCGGCCGTCGCCCACCGCCCGCCCGGGCGGGGAGGCGACGGCCGGACAGGCCCGAGCCGCTCCCGCGGGACACGCCTCGCCGGGGCGGCGGTGCCGTTGCTGCGGCACCCCGCACGACCACTGGGCTTGCCACCCGTCCGACGACATCCCAAGGAGACGGCAACCATGTCCGAGCCGATCGTCAGCCTCACGAACCCCGAGTTCACGGAGAACCCCGTCTGCGCCTACGCGCGCCTGCGGGAAGAGGCCCCGCTCGTGCGGATCGGGTTCCCCGGCGGCCCGCGGGTCTGGCTGATCACACGGAACGAAGACGTCAAGGCGGCGCTGAGCGACCCGCGCCTGGTGGTGGACTACAGCAACGTGCCCGGCCACCAGGGACCCAGCGTGGCGGACCAGATGGTCGCCGCCCTCGACCTGCCCGACGAGTTCGTGCCCTACGTCGCCGCCAACATGATGCTCAAGGACGGCAAGGACCACGCCCGCCAGCGCCGCCTGGTGACACCGGCGTTCACCGTCCGGCGCATGAAGGCCCTGCGGACCCGCGTCGAGGAGATCTCCGCGGAATTCCTCGACGCCCTCGCCCTCAAGGGCTCCGGCGACCTCATCGAGGACTACTCCTCACCGCTGACCGGCACCGTCATCTGCGAGCTCATCGGCATCGACAAGGCCGACCAGCCGCAGGTACGCCAGTGGATGAACGAGTACACCGCCCCCGGCGCCGACATCGCCGCCAGCGGCCGGTCCATGGTCGAGCACGTCAAGGACCTCATCGCGCGCCGCCGGGCCGAGCCCGCGCAGGACATGGTCTCCGCCCTGGTGGAGGCGCGGGACACCGACGGCGACCGGCTCAGCGAGGAGGAGATCGTCTCGGTGGTCCTCACCGTCGTCAACAACGGCCACCACTCCACCTCCCACTTCATCCCCAACGCCGTCCTCGCCCTCTTCGACAACCCCGACCAGCTCGCCCTGCTGCGCGCCAGGCCCGAGGCGCTGCCGCACGCCATCGGCGAACTGATGCGGATCGCGAACCCCGTCCCGACCGCCGGACCCCGCTACGCCACCGAGGACATGGAGTTCGCCGGCGTCCCGATCTCCAAGGGCGACGCCCTGACCGGCTCCTACCTGTCGGCCAACTACGACCCGCGGGTCTTCGCCGACCCCGAGCGCTGCGACGTGGAACGGGTCCTGGAGCGCGGGCAGAGCCACCTCTCCTACGGGGCGGGCCCGCACTACTGCCCCGGCGCCGCCCTGGCCCAGCTCGAGGCCGAGATCGCCCTCGACCACCTGCTCATCCAGCGCGACACCCTCGAAGTCACCGTCGGCCGCGACCAGTTGCGCTACACCGAAGCCACCCCCGGCGGCGCCCGGCTCCTCAACGCCCTCCCGGTGCGGCTGTGACCGCCTGAACAGTGCGGCGGACAGGAGGGGGGGGACCCCAAAGAAACAGGGGCCTGTGGGGAGGTGTGGGGGGAGGGGCTTTCCACAACGGTGTTGCAAGGAACCAACAGTTCCCCCGGAGA
>NZ_JBVHTL010000007.1:124514-127672 GCF_055565895.1 Streptomyces sp. NPDC028298 | reverse complement strand
ACCCCCTCCCCCCCCCCCACCCCCCCCCCCCCCCCCCCCCCCCCCCCCCCCCCCCCCCCCCCCTTCCTCCCCCCCCCCTTGTTTTCCCCGCCTCACACGGCCTGCGGCTCCAGCAGCCGGCCGCCCCCCAGCGCCTGCGCGGCGCCGGCGCCGTGGCGGGCGCGCTGGTCCTGGACGAGTTCGCCCAGCCGCCCGACACCCAGGGCGATCTGCTCGGGGGTGAGCACGCTGAAGGAGAGCCGGGCCTGGCGGAACCCGGAGGCGCCGCCGTAGAAGTGGTCCATGGGCGTCCACAGCACACCGAACCGGGAGGCCGAGTACTCCAGCATGGCGTCGTCCGCCCGGAACGGCAGCGTGAGGACGACGAACATGCCGCCCTCGGGCGTGTTCCACGTGACGTCCTGCCCGGCGTCCTGCCGGGGGGCGAACACCGAGTGCAGGGACTCCAGCAGGGCTGCCAGGTTGCGGCGGTAGACCGCGGCCTCGCGGGCGGTGGCACGCTTGAGACTGCAGCCGTTCTCCAGCAGGTATCCGCCGATCACCGCCTGCGCGACGGTCGAGGTGTTGAGCGTGACCATGCTCTTCACCTTCGCGAGATGGTCGGCGAGCAGCACCGGCTCCTCGTGCGCGGCGCCCGTCGCCGTCACCGCCTGGTCGGCGATGACGTAGCCCACCCGGGCGCCGGCGAACGCGGACTTGGCGAACGACCCGAGGTGGATCACCCGGTGGTGCTCGTCCAGGGCCTTGAGCATCGGCAGCGCGGCACCGCCGGCACGGAAGAGGGAGTACGGGTTGTCCTCGACGACGAGGATCTCCTCGCGCCCCGCCAGCTCCAGCAGGGCGATACGGTCCGCCAAGGACATGCTCGCGCCGCTGGGGTTGGCGAAGTCGGGGACGACGTAACAGGCACGCGGCCGCAGACCCTCGCGCCGCGCCGCCCGTATCTGCCGCTCCAGGTCCTCCAGGTCGATGCCCCCGTCGTGTTCCCGTACCGAGCGCACCGGCGCGCCGGCCACCCGGGCCGCGCCGATGAACCCGACGTAGTTGGGGGTGGCGGCCAGGACGACATCGCGGGTGTCACGGACCAGGGTGCGCAGCAGCAGCACCATCGCCTCCTGGCAGCCGGTGGTCACCACGATGCTCTCCGGGTCGACCGTCAGCCCCTCGTCGACCTCCAGCTGGCGCGCTATGAGTTCGTGGATGAACCCCTTGGTCCGCCCGTACTGGAAGAACGTGCGCCGCACCTGCTCCGCGGAAAGGCCCTTCTCGCCCTCCAGATAATCCCGGAACGTGCCCAGGTGACGGGAGAGGTCGTCGACGTCGTAGAAGCCCTCGAACGGGCGGCCCGCGGAGAACGACACCGCCTGCGGATACCGTCCGGCGAGTTCGTTGAGCAACGTCATGGACGTGAGCGCGGGATCATCGACCGACGCGTGCAGATCGGTGACACTCAGCCGGATCGGGCCTGCTTTTTCAGTCATAGCACGTCATCCTCATCCGCCGGACAACTCAGCCTTGAGCTGGTGTCGGTTGAACGCCGTCTCGTCGGGGTGCTCAAGAACATATGTGGCTCCCCTCGAACGGCGAAAGAAAATCACTGGAGAAGGAGTCGATTCCCGCTGCCGAACCCTTTCCGTACAGCGGATTTCGTGCATCCTGTCCCGTCAGCGGGACAGCGCGGATCGGCATCCGGACCGCCGGGTGCGCAATACCCGAAGAGCGGGCGCGCTTTCGAGAAAGCCTTGAGTTCCCTGAGACGTTGACACCCTCCTGGGCGGCCGAGAGAGTAGGGAACTGCCGGGCGAACCGCGAGAAGACACGGGTATTTCCGCCGCGATCGGCCGGCGTCACCCGGCGAACGGCCGGGCCGTGAGCCGGGCCGCCGGCCGTCCGGCCGATGAGCGGCCGCATATCGGGCGATGCCGCGTCGATTCTCCCCATCACCCCGCACACGGCCCGCGCCGCATTTCACCGGAGCCGGCGGACGATACGCCGACACGGCTTCTCGCACCCCCCTTTCTTCACGCGGCAAGCGGCACCTGACACCCGAGAAGGAGTTGACGCATGACCACACTCGACGAAGGCGTGCTGGAGAAGGCGGCGAAGGAATACGCCGAACAGGGCTTCTCCATCATCCGCGACGTCATTCCCCAAGAGCTCCTCAAGGAGGCGGCCGCACACGTCGACTGGCTCACCCGGAAGTACCCGGACCTGCGTCCCGAGCACTTCCACCACCCCCTGATCCGCAACGACGCCTTCTGGGCCCGCCTGGTCTCCGACCCCCGCCTGGTCGACATCGCCGAGTTCTTCCTCGGCCCCGACCTCGCCTGCTTCACCGCCCACTACATCTGCAAGCCCCCCTACAGCGGGCAGCCCGTGCTGTGGCACCAGGACGGCGCCTACTGGACGCTGAGCCCCATGGAGGCGCTGACGGTGTGGCTCGCCGTCGACGAGAGCAGCACCGAGAACGGCTGCCTGCGCATGATCCCCGGCAGCCACGAACTGCCGCTGCACAAGCCCTCGCGGCGCACGGACACCGACAACATGCTCTTCTCCGCCTCCGACGAGGACATCGTGCAGGAGTGGATCGACAAGGCCGGTGTCGTGGACATCGAGCTCAAGCCGGGCGACGTCTCCATCCACCACCCCCACCTGCTGCACTACTCGGAGGCCAACACCTCCGCCAAGCGGCGCTGCGGCCTGGACATCGGCTACATCGCCACGACCACGCGCATCCACAGCGAGGGGATCTACCTCGACCCGCTGCTGGTCCGCGGAACCGACGCGGCCGGCCTGAACAACTACCGGCCCTTCCCCACCTACCAGGAGGGCGAGACGATCCCCTTCGCCGGCCAGGAGGACTGGAACGACACGGTCGCCAAGCTCAACGCGGCCCTGCCCTCGCGCACCCGGGACCTGCCCGAGGAGAGCCCCATCGAGACGACCCGGCACATGATCGAGCGTCTGCGCGCGGGCACCACCAAGGGGTGAGGCTCCGCACCGGCCGACGGTGCGCCGCCCGGCGCGGCGGACCGTCGGCCACCGGCACACGGCAGGGGGGGGGGGGGGGGGGGGGGGGGGGGGGGGGGGGGGGGGGGGGGGGGGAGGGAGGGGGGGGGGGGGGGAGGGAGGAGGGGGGGGGAGGGGGGGGGGGGAAA
>NZ_JBVHTL010000007.1:0-124504 GCF_055565895.1 Streptomyces sp. NPDC028298 | reverse complement strand
CCTCACCCCTCTTCCCCTCCTCCCACTTCCCCCCCCCCCCCCCCCCCCCCCCCCCCCCCCCCCCCCCCCCCCCGCCGGCCGCGGGCGTCCTCACCAGTCGAACGCCTCGCCGTCACCGCGCTTCTCGATGCAGTACGTGCGAAACGCCTGCGCCTTGGCGGCGATGTCCTCGTCCCCGGTACGCCGCGCGGCCTCCAGGTACCAGTCGAACGCCGCGGTGGCGTGCGCGTGCCGCTCGAAGTGCAGCTCGGCGAACGGACGGAACCCCGACCGCATCGTCGCGGCGGTGAGACCGGCGGCGGCGGAGGCGATGAGTTCCTCGATCTCCGCCCCGGTCGGCTCGGGGCGCTCGACGACCCGGATCGCCTCGGTCGCGGGGACGGTGCCGCGGATCGCGATGGGCTCCTCGGCGTCCGCGAAGTCCAGGCACAACGAGAGCCGGGCGGTGGCGGAGGTGCTGCGCGCCGAGTGCGGGTCGGTCGAGTGGATCTTCCACACCTCGCCGCGGCGGATGTGGTACAGGATGTCGTTCTCGGAGTGCAGCGACTCCTCGCTGGTCCGCAGCGGGATCTGCAGCCGCGTGCCCGGCTTCGCCCACTCCAGGAAGTCCACGTGCGGGGCGATGATCCCCTCGCGCAGGGCGAAGACGCGCACCCACTGCAGACGGTCCAGCGGGAAATGCCCGGTCACCAGGGACATGATGGCCGGCAGCTTCTTGCCCAGTTCGGTCAGGGAAAGACTGCCCTCGTGGGGGCGGAAGGCGACGTCGGAATCGGCGCCGCTGCCGTTGGCCAGCACATGGGACGACCAGGACCCGAAGGTGAACGTGTCGTATTCGCCGCCGTACTCGTGCCCGTCCACGATGGACAATTCCGGGCCCAGGTCGTACGAATCGATGGGCAGTACCGCAAGCCGTTCCGACTTCAGCAAGGAAATCTCCTCCAGCACATGATGGTCCGAGGCGCCCGAAAAACCGCTGGGCCTTCCACCCGATCGTCACCATAATTCTTCCCTGCCGGGCAAGGCAACGAAGCTGCGCGGAACCCGACTTGACCGAACCGGCCGGGTTTGGCCGCCGCCGGCATACGCTCCCGGCGACACCGTGAACAGCACCCGTCACACGTTCCGGACACCACCGGAAAAGAGCGCCGCGCCGTCCTGTCGACAGGACGGCGCACCGCCCGTCGCGGCGGTCCGCGCGGTCATCTCTTGCCCGGCGTTTCCCCGGCCATCTACCGTGGCAGCGCGGTGACTTCGGGCACGCCTGTCGCACAGGCGATCCATCACTTTCGGGTCTGTCGGGTCGCTGCGTCGACCTTCCGGCAGCGGCATGGACGGGCCTTCCCGTCCGACAGAGGAAGGAAAAGGCTGGAAATGGAATCTTCGCCGAAGGTGATCAACCAGCAGGGCGGACAGGACAACGGGACGCCGGAAAAGGAAACCGCGTCTCCCGGTGCGCCGGCAGCGCTCGTGAGGGAAGTCTCGGAACTGTGGGCGAAACACTTCGGCGACCGTGAAGTCGGCCCGCAGGACGACTTCTTCGTGCTCGGCGGCAATTCGCTCACCGGAATCAAAATCATCGAGCAGGTGGCCAAGGACTACGGCGTCCAGCTCTCCGTGCGCGACTTCTACCTGGCGCAGACCCCCACCCGGGTCGCCGAACTGATCGAGCAGGGGAGGACCAGGACGTGAGGCTGACGCCCGGTCCCGCACGCGACGTCGACCTCGACACCCTCGACCTGTTCGACCTGGACCTGTACACCTCGGGCGATCCGCACCCGGTCTGGGACGTCATGCGGGCGAAGGCGCCACTGCACCACCAAGTCCTGCCCGACGGGCGGGAGTTCTGGTCGGTGACCCGCCACGAGGACGTGTGCCGCGTGCTCGGCGACCACCGCGAGTTCACCTCCGAACGCGGCACGACACCCACCCACGTCGGGATCGACGACCCCGCGGCGGGCAAGCTGCTGACCTCCACCGACCCGCCCCGGCACACCGAGGTCCGCCGCCCGCTGGGCTCCAAGCTCACCGCCCGGGCGGTGAAGTCCTGGGAGGACTCGATCCGCGGCACCATCGAGCGCTTCCTGCGGCCGGCCCTCGACGGCGAGCCCTTCGACCTCGCCGAACGGGCGCTGCTCCTGCCGGCGATGGTCACCGGCCCGCTCCTGGGCATCCCCGCCGCGGACTGGGAAGAGCTCGTCCAGCTCACCGCGATGGTGACCGCTCCCTCGGACCCGCACTTCATGGTCGGCCACGAGGCCGCCACCCTGGCCATCTCCCACCACGAGCTGGTCAACTACGTCACCGAGTGGGTCAAGCGGCGCCGCACCACCGGCGGCGAGGACGACACCCTGCTCGCCCACCTCATGAGCGTCAGCGCGGGCGGCGCACCGCTGAGCGACGAGGAGATCGCCCTCGACGGCTACAGCATCCTGCTGGGCGCCAACGTCACCACACCGCACACCGTCTCGGGCACCGTGCAGGCCCTCATCGAGCGGCCCGAACAGTTCGACAAGGCGCAGGCGGACCCGACGCTGATCCCCAACCTGGTCGAGGAAGGACTGCGCTGGACCTCGGCCGCCTGCAACTTCATGCGCTACGCCGTCGACGACGTCCACATCGCCGGGGGCACGATCCCGGCCCGCGCGGCGGTCGTCGCGTGGATCGGCTCGGCCAACCGCGACGCGTCCCTCTTCCCCGACCCGCACACCTTCGACATCACCCGCCCCAACGCCAAGCGGCAGGTCGCGTTCGGGTTCGGACCGCACTTCTGCATCGGCGCGCCGCTGGCCCGGCTGACCCTGCGGATCTTCTTCGAGGAACTGCTGGAGCGGTTCGGACCGATCGAGCTCGCCGGTGAACCGCAGCACCTGCGGTCGTACTTCATCGCCGGGATGACCCACCTCCCCATCGTCGCGCAGAAACGAAAGACGCCATGACAACCGGCTCCGCCATCGCCCCGTCGCCGTGGTTCGTCCGGCCGCCCGCCGACCACCCGGCCCGGCTCTTCTGCTTCCCCTTCTCCGGATCGGGCGCCTCCGCCTTCAGCGCCTGGCCCGCCGCGCTGGAGGACATCGAGGTCTGCCCGGTGCAGTTCCCCGGCCGCGAGAACCGGCTCGGCCACCCCCACTACGGCACCTACGAGAACCTCGCCGCCGACCTGGTCGAACCCCTCACCCCGCTGCTCGACCGGCCGTTCGCGTTCTTCGCGCACTGCGCGGGCGCCCTGCCCGCCTACGAGACCGTGCTCAGGCTCGCCGAGGCCCAACTGCCCACACCCGACTGCCTGTTCGTCTCCGGCCAGCCCGCCCCGCACGACGCCTCCCGCGACCCGATGCTCACCATGACCGAGTCCGAACTGCGCGACGAGGTCGAGGCGTTCGTCCGCGGCCGGGGCATCGAACCGCGCCCCGACATGCTCGACCTGGGCCTCATGGTCCTGGCCCGCGACCACGCCGCCGCCAAGGAATACCGGCGCGAGACGCCCGTCGCGGTCGACTGCCCCGTCGTCGTCCTGCACTGGCGCGACGACCAGGACGTGACCCTGGCCGACCTGCAGGGCTGGCGCCACTACGCCGACTCCGTCGAGTTCCGGGTGCTGGGCGGCGGCCACTACGACTTCATGGACGCCCCCGACGAACTGTCGAAGCTGCTGACCCGCTGGCTGTGAGCACCCCGCCGCCCCGGCGGTGAGCACCCGCCCCGGCACCGGGCGCCCGCCCCGCCCGCGGCGGTGAGCGCCCTGCCGGCGCGCGTGACCGCCGGCGCGTGACCGCCGTACACCGAAGGAACCGGAAGGAACACTCATGCGTGGCGCAGCCACCGATATTGCCGTGATCGGGATGTCGTGCCGCTTCCCCGGTGTGCACGGCGTGGCCGAGTTCTGGGACCTGCTGCGCGAGGGACGGTCGACCATCGGCACGTTCCCCGCACCGCGGGCCGCCGACGCCCGGTCCTCCTACCGCTCCCACCCGGACGCCGCCACCCTGCACACCGGCTCGTTCCTGGAGTCCGTCGACGGCTTCGACGCCGCCTTCTTCGACATCCCGCCCGGGGAAGCCGCCGCCATGGACCCCGTGCAGCGCCTGGGCCTGGAACTCGCCTGGGAGGCCGTCGAGGACGCCCGCCTGCCGGCCGCAGCGCTGGCCGGCCGCGAGGTCGACGTCGTGGTCGGCGCCGCCCCCTCCGGCTACGAACTGCTGCGCAAGCTGACCGGCAGCGACCGCGACGACCGCTACGCCGCGCTCGGCTCCAGCGGCGCGCTGATCGCCAACCGGATCTCGCACCTGTTCGACGTGCGCGGCCTGAGCCTGTGCGCGGACTCGGGCCAGTCCTCCTCCCTGGTGTCGCTGGCGCTGACCTGCGAGCGGATCCGCGGCGGCGCGGTCGACACGGCGATCGCCGGCGGCGTGCACCTGATCGTCGACCCCGAGGCCGGAGCGGGCCTGGCGAACCTGGGCGCGCTCTCACCCGACGGCCGCTGCCACCCCTTCGACGCCCGCGCCAACGGCTTCATCCGCGGTGAGGGCGGCGCCTTCGTCGTCCTGAAACGGCTGGACCGCGCCCTCGCCGACGGCGACCCTGTCCGCGCGGTGGTGCGCGGCTGGGGCGTGAACAGCGGCGGCGCCTCCTCCCGGATGCCGGACCCCAGCCCCGGCGGGCAGGCCTCGGCCGTGCTGTCCGCCGTGCGCCGCGCGGACCTCTCCTTCGAGGACGTCGACTACGTCGAGGCCCATGGCACCGGCACCCGGCTCGGCGACCCGGCCGAACTGGCGGGCCTGCGGGAGGTGTTCCGCGAAAGCGGCCGCAGCCGCCGGCTCGCCGTCGGCTCGGTGAAGGCCAACGTCGGCCACCTGGAGCCGGCCGCGGGCATCGTCGGCTTCGTCAAGACCGTGCTGTGCCTGCAACACGCCCACCTGGTCCCCACCCCGGACTTCACCACCCCCAACCCCGCCGTCCCCGCCTTCCACGACGACTTCGAGGTGCCGCGCGCCGCGCGGCCCTGGCCGGGCGAGGACGGCCGGCCGCGCCGGGCCGGGGTGTCCTCGATCGGGATGGGCGGCACCAACGCCCACATCGTCCTCGAACAGCCCCCCGCGCCCCGGACCCGGCCCCCCGCCGACACCGGCGGGACGACGACGGCGATCGTCACCGACACGGTGCCCCTCGTGCTGTCGGCCCGCTCGCAGCAGGCCCTGGAGCAGCAGGCCGCACGGCTGCGCGACCTGCTGAGCGCCGACCCCTCACTGCCGGCCGCCGGGATCGGGCACTCCCTGGTCACGACCCGCTCGCTCTTCGAGCACCGCGCCGTCGTCCTGGCCGAGAACCGCGACGAGACGCTGGCCGGCCTGGAGGCGGTGGCGGCCGGCACCGCCGGCGCGCGGACCGTGCGCGGCACCGCCGGCCCGGCCGCGGGCCCGGTCGTCTTCGTCTTCCCCGGCCAGGGCTCGCAGTGGCTGGGCATGGGCCGCCGGCTCTACGCCGAGTCCGAGGTCTTCGCCCGCTCCATCGACGCCTGCGCCAAGGCACTGGAGCCATGGCTCGACTGGTCCCTGCTGGACCTGGTCACCGGCGCCGAATCGGCCCCGTCACTGGAGCACGGGGACGCCGTCGACGCCGTCGTCCAGCCCGCGCTGTGGGCGATGATGGTCTCCCTCGCCGCCCTGTGGCGCTCGCTGGGCGTGGCCCCCGACGTGGTGGTGGGGCACTCCCAGGGCGAGATCGCCGCCGCCTGCGCGGCCGGCGCGCTCTGCCTGGAGGACGGGGCCCGGATCGTCGCCCTGCGCAGCCAGGCGCTGGCCGCGCTGGCCGGCCTGGGCGGCCTCAACGCAGTCGCCGCGCCCCTGGCCTGGGTCGAGGAACGGCTGGAGCGCTGGCCCGGACGGCTGTCGGTGGCCGCCGTCAACGGACCGGCCTCCGTGGTGATCGCCGGAGACCTCCCGGCCCTGGAGGAGTTCACCGTCCTGGCCGGCCAGGACGGCGTCCGGGTCCGCGCCATCAAGGTCAGGTACGCCTCCCACTCCCACCACGTCGAACGCATCCGCGACCAGGTCCTCGAAGCGGCCGCCGGCGTCACCCCGCTGCGGACCGCGGTGGAGTTCCACTCCACCGTCACCGCCGCCCCCCTCGACACCCGCGGGCTCGACGCCTCGTACTGGTACGACAACCTGCGCTCCACGGTGCGCTTCGGCGAGGTCGTCGAGAACCTGATGCGCGAGCGCGGCGGCGTGTACGTGGAGATCAGCCCGCACCCGGTGCTCCAGGTGGCGATGGAGGAGGCCGCCGACGCGCTGGCCGCCCCGCCCCCGGTGGTGGGCACCCTCAGCCGGCACGACGGGAGCGCGGGCAAGGTCCTGGCGTCGGCGGCCGAACTGCACGTGCGCGGCGTACCGGTGGACTGGACGGCGGTGTTCACCCCCGGCCCGCCCGCCCGGATCGGTCTGCCGGCCTACCCCTTCCAGCGCCGGCGCCACTGGCTGACCGCACCCGACGCCACCGGCACCCCTGCACCGGCGGACGGCCCGGGCGCGCGCCCGGCGGCCCCCGCCTCACCGGCACAGGCCCGCGCCCTGGTGTGCGCGCACACGGCCGATCTCCTCGCCGCCAAGGGCGTGGAGCTGACGGCCGCCGATCTCCAGACGCGGGCGGGCGAGACGTTCAAGGCCCTGGGCTTCGACTCCTCGACGGCGGTGGAACTGCGCAACCGGCTCAACGCGGCGGCCGGGGTGCGGCTCGCGGCCACCGTCGCGTTCAGCCACCCCACCCCGCAGGCGCTCGCCGACCACCTCTTCTCCCTCCGGGAGCCGGCGGCCCCCCGGCCCGCGGAGCCGGCGGCCCCCCGGCCCGCGGAGCCGGCGGCCCCCCGGGCCGCGGAGCCGGCGGCCCCCCGGGCCGCGGAGCCGGCGGCCCCCCGGGCCGCGGAGCCGGTCGCCGCCGGGCCGGCGCACGACACCGGCCCGGACGACCGCAGCGACGACGATCTCTACGCCCTGATCGACCGCGGATACCTGTAGCCGCACCCGTTCTTCCAATCAACCGTTGAGGGAGGCCCCTGGTGGAGGAAGTCGACAAGCTCCGCTCCTACTTGCGACGTGCGGTCGGTGACGCGCAGGAACTGCGCGAGCGGGTGCGCGAGCTGGAGGAGTCAGCGCGCGAACCCATCGCCGTGGTGGGCGTGGGGTGTCGCTTCCCGGGCGGGGTGACATCCCCCGAACAGCTCTGGGACCTCGTCTCCGGCGAGGTCGACGCCATGGGCGACTTCCCCCAGGACCGCGGCTGGGACCTGGAGGCCCTCTACGACCCCGACCCCGAGGCGCACGGCAAGACGTACACCCGCACCGGCGGCTTCCTGCCCGGACTCGCCGACTTCGACGCGGAGTTCTTCGGCATCAGCCCGCGCGAGGCGCTGGCGATGGACCCGCAGCAGCGGCTGATGCTGGAGACCTCGTGGGAGGCCCTGGAACGGGCGGGCATCGACCCGGTGACCCTGCGGGGTTCGGCCACCGGCGTGTTCACCGGCCTGTACGGCGTCGACTACGGCCCCAGGATCGGCGGCGGCGCGGCCGGCGAGGTCGAGGGCTTCCAGATCACCGGCACCTACCTCAGCGTGGCCTCCGGCCGCGTGGCCTACGTGCTGGGCCTGCAGGGCCCGGCGGTGTCCACCGACACCGCCTGCTCCGCCTCGCTGGTCGCCGTCCACCAGGCCGTACGGTCCCTGCGCTCGGGGGAGTGCACGCTGGCACTGGCCGGCGGGGTCTCGACCCTGCCGACCCCGGGCATGTTCGTGGAACTCGCCCGGCAGCGCGGCCTGTCGGCGGACGGCCGGTGCAAGGCGTTCGCCGACGCGGCCGACGGCACCGGCTTCTCCGAGGGCGCGGGCGTCCTGGTCCTGGAACGGCTCTCCGATGCGCGCCGCAACGGCCGCACGATCTGGGCGGTCATCCGTGGCTCGGCCGTCAACCAGGACGGCGCCTCCAACGGCCTGACCGCCCCGAACACCCTGGCCCAGCGCCGGGTCATCCGCTCCGCCCTCGCCGACGCCGGGCTCTCGACCGGCGACGTGGACGCGGTGGAGGCGCACGGCACCGGCACCCGGCTCGGCGACCCCATGGAGGCGGAAGCCCTGCTGGCCACCTACGGCCAGGACCGCGACGCCCAGGAACCCCTGTGGCTGGGATCGCTGAAGTCGAACATCGGCCACACCCAGGCGGCCGCCGGTGTCGGCGGCACCATCAAGATGATCATGGCGATGCGGCACGGCGTGCTGCCCCGCACCCTGCACGTCGACCGCCCCTCGGCCCACGTCGACTGGACGAGCGGCGCGGTGGAACTGCTCACCCGGGCACGGGACTGGACCACGGCGAAGGACCGGCCCCGGCGCGCGGGCGTGTCGTCCTTCGGCATCAGCGGCACCAACGCCCACCTGATCCTCGAACAGGCCCCTGCCGAAACCGGACCGGCCCCGGCCGCCGACGACCCCCAGCCCGCCACCGGCACGCCCCGCACCCTGCCCTGGGTGCTGTCGGCGCGCTCACCGCAGGCACTGCGCGCGCAGGCGGCACGCCTGCACGACAGCCTCACCGCGAACCCCGGCACGACGGCCGCGGCCGTGGGACGGGCACTGGTGAGCACCCGCTCGCTGTTCGACCACCGCCAGGTCGTCATCGGCGCCGGCCGGGACGAACTCCTGGCCCGCCTCGCCGCCCTCGCCGCGGGACAGGAGCCCGCCCCCGACGGCACCGTCGGCGGAGCCGCCGGCCCGGTCGGCAAGACCGTCTTCGTCTTCCCCGGCCAGGGCGCCCAGTGGATCGCGATGGGCCGCGAACTCATGGACACCTCCCCGGTCTTCGCCCGCGAACTGCACGCCTGCGCCCAGGCGCTGGAGCCGTGGGTGGACTGGTCGCTGATCGACACCGTGTGCGGCGGACCCGATGCGGCGGACCTGGAGGACATCGACGTCGTCCAGCCGGTGCTCTTCGCGGTCATGGTGGCCCTCGCCCAGGTGTGGCGCGCCCTGGGAGTGACCCCCGACGTGGTCATCGGCCACTCCCAGGGCGAGATCGCCGCCGCCTACGTCGCCGGCGCCCTGACCCTGCGCGACGCCGCCAAGATCGTCGCCCTGCGCTCGCGCCTGCTGGCCACCGTCACCGGCCAGGGCAGCATGGCCGGCATCCTGCTGCCCGAGGAGCGCGTGCAGGAACTCCTCGCCGGACAGGAGTCCCGCATCGGCATCGCCGCCGTGAACGGCCCCGGCTCCACGACGGTCTCCGGCGAGAGCGAGGCGGTCGAGAAACTGGTCGCGGCCTGCCAGGCCGACGGCGCCCGCGCCCGGCTGATCAAGTCCAGCGTCCCCGGCCACTCCCCGCTCATGGACCGCTTCGACGGCCGCCTCCAGCAGGAACTCGGCCCCATCACCCCCCGGCCCACACCGGTGGCGATCTACTCCACCGTCACCGGCGACCTCATCGACCCCCTCGAACTCGACACCGGCTACTGGTACCGGAACCTGCGCCGGCCCGTGCAGTTCGCCACCGCCATGGGCCGCCTGATCGAGCGGGAACCCGACAGTGCCGTCGTCGAACTCAGCCCGCACCCGCTGCTCGTGATGACCGTCCAGGAGATGTTCGAGGCCACCCCCGGCGCCACCGGCTTCGTGGTGGGCTCGCTGCGCCGCGACGAGGGCGGCCCGGCCCGGCTCTACCGGTCGGCCGCCGAAGCCTTCGTCCGCGGCCTCACGGTCTCCTGGCGGACGGCCTTCGACAGCCCGCACGGCACACCCGGTGCGGTCGGCGCGGAGGCCGAGCTGCCCACGTACGCCTTCCAGCGCCGGCGCTACTGGCTGAACACCCCCGCCGAGACCACCGCCGCGAACACCTGCGAGCACCCGCTGCTCGACGCCGTGATCGACCTGCCCGGCGACGGCGGCGGGCGCGGGGGAGTGGCGGGCAGCGGACGCCTGGGCCTGGAGCGCCAGCCCTGGCTCGCCGGCCACCTCGTCCACGGCACCGTCCTGGTGCCCTTCGCGGCCCTGGCCGAACTGGCCCTGTGGGCCGCGCACCGGGCGGGCCACGACAGCGTCGACGAACTGACCCTGCACACCCCGCTGGTGCTCTCCCGCACGGCCGAACGCGAGATCCGCGTCGTCGTCGACCACACCGGCGCCATCGGCGTGCACTCGCGCGCCGACGGCGAGGACACCTGGACGCGCAACGCCACCGGGACCGCCGGATCCGGCACCGCACCGGCCGCGCAGAGCCTCACCGCGTGGCCGCCCCCGGGCGCGACCCCCGTGCCCTTCGACGCCGCGCACACCGGCTCGGCCGCCGCCGGCCCCGGGCCCCTGGCGCGCGGCGTCCGCGCGGTGTGGCGCGCCGGCGACACCCTGTTCGCCGAGGTCGAACCGCCCCCGGCCGACGGCCCGGAGCAGGGCCGCTTCCGCATCCACCCGGCGCTGCTGACCGCCGCGCTGCTCCCGGCCGGCCTGCCCCCCTTCACCGGCGCCCTCGGGCCCGAGGGCGCCCTGCCCTTCCGCTGCACCGGACTGCGCCTCGACGCCGGGCGGCCCGCCGCCCTGCGCGTGAAGCTCGCCCCGGCGGGGCCGGACACGCTGGCGGTGACCCTCGCGGACGGCGACGGGACCCCGCTCGGCTCCCTCGCCTCGCTGAGCCTGCGCCCGGTGGACGCCGAGGAGCTGACCGCGCTGAGCTTCGACCACCAGGACGCGCTGTTCCAGGTGGACTGGGCCCCCCTCGCCGTCCCCTCCGGACCGCCGGCCGACCGCCGCACGGCACCGGAAACCGCCCCCGGCCCCCAGCCGGACGCCCCCACCGGCCCCGACGGCTCCACCGGCTCCTCCGGCTCCGACGGACCCTCCGGCCTTGCCGGACCCTCCGGCCTTGCCGGACCCTCCGGCCTTGCCGGACCCTCCGGCCCTGTCGAACCCGCTGGCCTTGCCGAACCTGCCGAACTCGCAGGCCTTGCCGGACCCTCCGGCCTTGCCGAACTCGCTGGCCTTGCCGGACCCGCCGGACCCTCCGGCCCTGTCGAACTCGCCGGACCCTCCGGCCTTGCCGAACTCGCCGCGTCCGGTGCGGAGACACCCCCCTTCGTCATCGCCCGTCTCGACCAGGACGAGCCCGCCGGCGGGGACACCCCCGCCGCCGCCGAACAGCGCCTGCACCGGGTGCTGCGCTGGGTCCAGGACTGGCTGGCCGACGACCGGTTCTCCGCCTCCCGCCTGGTCCTGGTGACCCGGGACGCCTTCCTCGACGACCACGTCACCCACCCCGATCCCGCGGCCGCCGCGATCTGGGGCTTCGTCCGCACCGCGCAGACCGAGAACCCGCAGCGCTTCACGCTCGTGGACACCGACGGCCGGCCCGAGTCCCTCGCCCTGGTCCCGGCGGCCGCCGCCACCGGCGAGCCCCAGCTCAAGATCCGGGCCGGCCGCGCCGGCACCCCCCACCTGGCCCGCACGGCCCCCGCCCCCCGCGACACGGCACCGAAGGCACCCGCCCTCGGCTCCGGCACCGTGCTGATCACCGGCGGCACCAGCGGCCTCGGCGCGATCCTGGCCCGGCACCTGGTCGAACGGCACGGGGTGCGCCGGCTGGTGCTGACCAGCAGGCGCGGCCCGGCGGCCCCCGCGGCGGCGGCCCTGCGCGAGGAACTGACCGCGGCCGGCGCCCACGTCCACATCGCGGCCTGCGACGTCTCCCGCCGCGACGCCGTCGCCGAACTGATCGCCGCCGTACCGCCCGAGCACCCGCTCACCGCGGTGATCCACTGCGCGGGCGTCCTGGACGACGGCGTCGTCGAGGCCCTGACCGAGGACCGCCTCGATGCGGTCCTCGCACCGAAGACACGCGGCGCCTGGCACCTGCACGAACTGACCGAACACCTCGACCTGTCCGCGTTCGTGCTGTTCTCCTCGATCGCCGGCGTGCTCGGCACACCCGGACAGGCCAACTACGCGGCGGCCAACGCCTTCCTCGACGGCCTCGCCCAGGCCCGCCGCGCCCGCGGACTGGCCGCGAGCGCACTGTGCTGGGGCTTTTGGGCCGAACGCAGCGACATGAGCGCCGACATCAGCGAGGCCGACGTCCAGCGCCTGCGGCGCCGCGGCGTGCGCCCGCTGTCCTCGCGGCAGGGACTCGCCCTCTTCGACGCGACCCTCACCCTCGACGAACCGGTCCTCGTACCGGCCCTGCTGAACCCGCCCGCGGAGGGCACCGCGCCGACCGCCTCCCCGCTGCTGCGCACCCTGGCCCACACCACCGCCGGCCCCGGCGCCTCCACCCGGCCGGAGAGCACCGACGTACCGCTCGGACAGCGGCTGGGGTCCCTGCCGGCACAGGAGGCGCAGACCCTCCTGCTGGAGGCGGTACGCACCCAGACCGCGCTGGTCCTCGGGCACGCCGACACCGGGCGCGTCGCCCCCGCGGTGACGTTCAAGGCCCTCGGCATCGACTCGCTCACCGCGCTGGAACTACGGAACAAACTCGCGGCGGCCACCGGCCTGAAACTGCCCGCCACCCTCGTCTTCGACCACCCGACCCCCACCGCCGTCGCCCAGTTCCTGGGCACGCGCATCACCCCGGCCCCCGCCACCCCGGAGCAGTCCCCGGCCGATCACCTGGTGACACAGATCGAGCACCTGGGCGCCCGCCTGGAGGACACGTTCCGCACCCTCGCGGAGCCGGACCGGACCACGATTTCCACTCTGCTCGGCACGCTGCAGGGCCGAGTCCGGGCGATGGCGGGCGACGACGGGTCACCGGCCGCCATCGCCGACCAGATCGGTGCGGCCTCGGCGGGAGAACTCCTCGCGCTGCTGGACAAAGAGCTCGGCTAGGGGAAAGCGATGACACACGACAACAACGCCGAGGTGCTCGACTACCTCAAGCGCACCTCGATCGAACTGATCGAGACACGCAAGCGCCTGCAGGAACTGAACGACGCCGCTGGCGAACCCATCGCCGTCGTCGGCGTCGCCTGCCGCTACCCGGGCGCGGTGACCTCCCCCGAAGACCTGTGGGAGCTGGTACGACAGGGCGCGGACGCCGTGGACGACTTCCCCGACGACCGCGACTGGGACCTGGACACCCTCTACCACCCCGACCCCGACCACCCCGGCACCTGCTACACCCGCAAGGGCGGATTCCTCTACGACGCCGGCGACTTCGACGCCGACTTCTTCGGCATCAACCCGCGCGAGGCACTGTCCGCCGACCCCCAGCAGCGCCTGCTCCTCGAGGCGTCCTGGGAGAGCGTCGAACGCGCCGGCATCGACCCCGAGTCGCTGCGCGGCAGCGACACCGGCGTGTTCGCCGGACTCGCCTACTTCGGCTACGGCAACCACTTCACCACCCCCGAGGCCATCGCCGGCTACGCCCAGATCGGCTCCCTGCTCAGCGTGGCCTCCGGCCGGGTCGCCTACGCGCTGGGCCTGCAGGGCCCGGCCATCTCCACCGACACCGCCTGCTCCTCCTCGCTGGTCGCGGTGCATCAGGCGGTGCAGTCCCTGCGGCAGGGCGAATGCACCCTGGCCCTGGCCGGCGGCGTCACCGTCATGGGAACGCCGCAGGTGTTCCGCGAGATGTCCAGACAGCGGGGCCTCGCGGTGGACGGCCGCTGCAAGGCGTTCGCGGACGCCGCCGACGGCACCGGCTTCTCCGAGGGCGTCGGCATGCTCGTCCTGGAACGGCTCTCCGACGCGCGCCGCAACGGCCGCACGATCTGGGCGGTCATCCGCGGCTCGGCCATCAACCAGGACGGCGCCTCCAACGGCCTGACCGCGCCCAGCGGCCCCGCCCAGCAGCGCGTGATCCGCGCCGCGCTGGCCAACGCCCGCCTGGGCGGCGGCGACGTCGACGCGGTCGAGGCCCACGGCACCGGCACCACCCTCGGCGACCCCATCGAGGCGGGCGCCCTGCTCGCCACCTACGGCCAGGACCGCGACGGCCGGCAGCCCCTGTGGCTGGGATCGCTGAAGTCGAACATCGGCCACACCCAGGCCGCCGCCGGCGTCGGCGGCATCATCAAGATGATCATGGCGATGCGGCACGGCCTGCTGCCCCCGACCCTGCACGTCGACCGCCCCTCGACCCACATCGACTGGTCCGCCGGAGCCGTGGAACTGCTCACCGAACCCCGGGACTGGACCACCCCGGACGGCCGGCCCCGGCGCGCGGGCGTCTCCGCGTTCGGCGTCAGCGGCACCAACGCGCACGTCATCCTCGAACAGGCACCCCCCGAGGAGGACGAGGACGACGAGGACCACCAGCCCTACTGCCAGGGCGGACCGGTGCCCTGGACGCTGTCCGCACGCTCGGAACAGGCACTGCGCGCACAGGCCCGGGGCCTGCACGACTTCGCCGCCGCCCACCCGGACCTGGACCTCCTGGACACCGGCCACGCGCTGGTGGCCGGCCGCACCGCCTTCGAGCACCGGGCGGTGGTCCTCGGCCACGACCGGGACGAACTGCTGGGCGCGCTCGACGCGCTGAGCCGGGGCGAGGACTCCGCCGCCCTCGTACGCGGCACAGCCCCCGCCGAACCCGCCTCCCTCGTCTACCTGTTCCCCGGCCAGGGCTCTCCCTGGGCCGGAGCGGCACGGCAGTTGTACGACACCCAGCCCGTCTTCGCGCGGAGCCTCGACGAGATCTGCGCCCGCTTCGACGCCCACCTGCCCCACCCGCTCAAGCCCCTCCTGCTCGCCGACGAGCCCGAGGGCCGCGACCGCACCGACATCGCCCAGGCGGCCCTGTTCACCCTCCAGGTCAGCCTCTACCGCCTCCTCACCCGCTACGCCCCCGCACCCGCCCGGCTCATCGGCCACTCCGTCGGCGAGATCGCCGCCGCCCACGTCTCCGGCGTCCTCGACCTGGACACCGCGACCCGGCTCGTCGCCGCCCGCGGCCGCACCATGCAGGCCGTCACCGAACCCGGCGCCATGCTCGCCGTGCGCACCTCCCACAGCCACGCGCGCACCCTGCTGGACGCCTACGACCGCGTCGGCGTCGCCGCCGTCAACGGCCCCGACTCCGTCGTCCTCTCCGGCCTGCGCGAACAGGTCCACGCCCTGCGCGACCGGCTCGCCGCCGACGGCGTCTCCGCCAAGCTCCTCCCAGTCGCCCACGCCTTCCACTCCCCGCTCATGGACCCGGTCCTGGAGGAGTTCGCGGCAGCGCTGGGCGAGCTGCCCGGCGGGGAGATGACGATCCCCCTCGTCTCCACCCGGCTGGGCCGCGAGGCCACGCTCCAGGAACTGACCTCCGCCCGCTACTGGGTCGACCACGTCCGCGACCCCGTCCGCTTCTGGGACGCGGTCGAGACCGCCCGCGCCGCCGGCGCGGGCGTCTTCGTCGAGGTGGGCCCCGGGGCGACGCTCACGAGCATCACCAAGGAGGCCCTCGCCGGCGAGGGCATCCACGACACCCTGGTCGTGTCGGCCTCCCGCCGCGACCGCACCGCCGCCCAGGCACTGCTCGGCGCACTGGCCCACCTGCACGTCGGCGGCGCCGACACCGACCTCAAAGCCCTCTTCGGCCCCCGCCGCGGCGGCGTGGACCTGCCGACCTACGCCTTCCAACGACAGCGCTACTGGATGGACTTCCGCGCCGGCACCCGGACCGCCGACGTCACCTCCGCCGGCCTCACCGCCCCCGAACACCCCCTGCTCGGCGCCGTGGTCGACCACCCCGGCACCGACGAACTGGTCTTCACCGACCTGTGGTCCCTGCGCACCCACGGCTGGCTCGCCGACCACACCGTCTTCGGCGCCGCCGTCGTCCCCGCGACCGCCTACCTGGACCTGGCCCTGTCGGCCGGCGCCCACGCCGGCTGCGCCAGGGTCGAGGAACTCACCCTGGCCCACCCCCTGATCCTGCCCGAGAGCGGCGACGTACGGATCCGCATCGTCCTCGGCGCCGCCGACGACGAGGGACGCCGCACCCTGGACGTGTACGCGCACAGCGGCGACGACACCCCCGACCCGGGCGCCTGGACCCGCCACGCGAGCGGCAGCCTGGCACCGGGCACCCCACCGGCCCCCGCCCCGGCACCCACCACCCGGCCGCCGGCCGGAGCCGAGCAGCTCGACATCAGCGGCCTCTACGACACCTTCGCGGACGCCGGATTCGACTACGGCCCGCTCTTTCGAGGACTGCGGGAGGTCTGGCGGCACGGCGAGGACCTCTTCGCCCTCGCCACCCTGCCCGACACCACCGACCCCACCGCCGCGGGCGCCTTCGCCCTGCACCCGGCCCTGATCGACACCGTCCTGCACGCCTCCATCGCCGGAGGCGTCATCGAGGTGACCGGCGAGCAGGGCCGCATGCCCTTCGCCTGGTCCGGCGTGGACCTGACCGGGCCCTGCCCGCCCACCGTCAGGGTCCGCCTCACCCCGGCCGGCGAGGACGCCGTGTCACTGACGATGGCCGACGAACACGGCCGCCCGGTCGCCACCGTCGCCACCCTCGCCTTCCGCCCCGCCGTCGCCGAACAGGTCCACTCCGCACACGGCCGGCCACAGCCGCTCTACGAGGTGCGCTGGCGCCCAATCAAGGAGACGGGCCGGGAGAGGGGGCGCAGCACCTCCCCGGGGCACATCGCCGTCCTCGGCCCACCCGGCGCCCTGGCCGCCCGCCTCACCGCCGAGCACGACGCCGTGCACCACACGTCGCTGGACGAGGTCCTCACGGGCCAGACCCCTCGCCACGTCGCCCTGACCCTGGACGACACCGCCGACGGCACCGGCCTGCTCGACACCGTCGCCGACGCCGGCAAGCGGGTACTGGAACACATCCAGCGCTTCCTCACCGAGGACGCCCTCGCCGCCTCCACCCTGGTGGTCCTCACCCGCCTGGCCGTCGACACCGGCCGCGGCGAGACCGAGAGCCTGCCCGGCGCGTCCGTGTGGGGCCTGGTCCGCTCCGCCCTGACCGAACACCCCGGCCGGTTCAAACTGATCGACCTCGACGACACGGACACCTCCTGGACCCGCCTGCCGGACGCGCTCGCCCTGGCCGAGGACCAACTGGCCCTGCGCGAGGGCACGCCGCTGATCCCCCGGCTGGCAGTCGCCCAGCCGGCCGAGCACCGCATCGAGGCGCCGCCGGCCGGAGCCCACCGCCTGGGCATCCCCGTCAAGGGCACCCTGCAGAACCTGACCTGGGTCCCCTGCCCCGAGGTGGAAGCACCCCTGACGTCGGGTCAGGTCCGTATCGCCGTGCAGGCCGCCGGCCTCAACTTCCGCGACGTCACCATCGCGCTCGGCCTGGTGGACCGCACCGCCATCGACGCCGGACTGGGCAGCGAGGGCTCCGGCACCGTCCTCGAAGTGGCCGACGACGTCACCGCGTTCACCCCCGGCGACCGGGTCACCGGCATCTTCAGCGGCGCCTTCGGCCGCACCGCCGTCGCCGACCACCGCATGCTCCACCCCGTCCCCGACGGCTGGAGCCACGCCCAGGCCGCGTCCGTGCCCTGCGCCTTCCTCACCGCCTACCACGGCCTCTTCCAGGTCGCGAACCTCCAAAAGGGCATGCGCGTCCTCATCCACGCCGCGGCCGGCGGCGTCGGCATGGCCGCCGTCCAACTGGCCCGCCACGCCGGCGCCGAGATCTACGCCACCGCCAGCCCCGCCAAGTGGCCCGCCCTCAAGGCCCTCGGAATCGACGAGGCACACCTGGCCTCCTCCCGCGACCTGGACTTCGCCGAGAAGTTCCGCCGCACCTCCGGCGGCCACGGCGTCGACATCGTCCTCAACTCCCTCGCCCACACCTTCGTCGACGCCTCACTGACCCTGCTCCCCGACGGCGGGCACTTCGTCGAGATGGGCAAGACCGACATCCGCGACCCGCACCAGGTCGCGGCCGACCACCCTGGAGTCCACTACCGGCCCTTCGACCTCTACGAGGCGGGACCCGACGCCCTCCAGGAGATGTTCCGGGCCGTCATGGACCTGTTCGCCGACGGCCGGCTGCACCTGCCCCCGCTCAGCCTGCGCGACATCCGCGACGCCCGCGCCGTGTTCCGCGAGATGAGCCAGGGCCGCCACACCGGCAAACTCGTCCTGGACGTCGGCGACGGCCTCGGCGGCGGCACCGTCCTGATCACCGGCGGCACCGGGGGAGTGGGCTCGCTCCTGGCCCGCCACCTCGTCACCCGCCACGGCGTCCGCAGCCTGCTGCTGGCCAGCCGCAGCGGCCCCGCCGCCGCCGGCGTCACCGACCTGGTCGCCGAACTCCAGGACGCCGGAGCCCACGTCCAGGTCGCCGCCGTCGACATCGCGGACCGCGCCGCGGTGGCGGACCTGCTCGACACCCTGCCCGGCGGCCACCCGCTGACCGCCGTCGTGCACGCGGCGGGCGTCCTCGCGGACGGCACCGTCGAAACACTGACCGCGCACAGCGTCGACCACGTCCTCGCCGCCAAGGCCGGCGGCGCCATCAACCTCCACGAACTCACCCGCAACCACCACCTGTCGGCGTTCATCCACTTCTCCGCCCTCGCCGGCACCCTCGGCAACGCCGGACAGGCCAACTACGCCGCCGCCAACGCCTTCCTGGACGCCCTCGCCACCCGGCGCAAGGCCGCCGGCCTGCCCGGCACCTCCCTGGCCTGGGGCTGGTGGGAACAGAGCAGCGGCATGACCGGCGAACTCGACGCCGCCGACCTCTCCCGGCTGCGCCGCACCGGCATCACCGCCATGCCCACCCCCCAGGCCCTGGCCCTGTTCGACACCGCCCGCGCCGCCGGCACGGCGGCCCTCGTCCCCGCCCACCTGGACCTGTCCGCCCTGCGCGCCAAGGACACCGACCAGGTGCCACCACTGCTGCGCGACCTCGTCGAAGGCGGCCGCCCGCGCCGCACCAGGGCGAGCACCGCCCACGACAGCGGCCCCGACCGGTGGACCGCCCGGCTCGCCGGACTGCCGGCCGACCAGGCCCGCGCGGCCGTCCTGGAATGGGTCCGCGAACAGGTCGCCGTCGTCTTCGGACACCCCTCCGGCGCGAGCGTCGACGTCGACGAGGCCTTCACCCGCCTGGGATCCGACTCACTGATCGCCGTCGAACTCTGCAACCGCCTCAACGCCTCCACCGGTCTTCGACTGCCGTCCACCATCGTCTTCAGTTACCCGACACCACGCGAACTGAGCGACCACATCAGCGACTTGATGCGGCCCGAAACCGACACCGGGCCGGGCCCGGCCGACGACGACGCCGCGATCCGCGAACTGCTGCGGACCGTCTCCATCGACAGCCTGCGCAGCGCGGGCGTCCTCGAACAGGTCCTGGCCTGCGCCACCACGGACGCCACCACCCCGGCGGCCGACGAGGCGGCCGGCGCGGAGCCACTGTCGGACCTGGACCTCGAAGCACTGGTCGACCTGGCCCTGGAAGAAAAGTAGGAGAGTGTCATGACCGATTCCGCGGAACGCGCGGCGGACGGCGCGGACCGGGTCCAGCGGGCGCTGCGCACGCTCCTGGAGGAACGCGACCGCCTCCGCCAGGAGAACGACGCCCTCAAGGCCGGCCGCGGCGAGCCCATCGCCGTGGTCGCCATGGCCTGCCGCTACCCGGGAGGCGTGCGGAGCCCCGAGGACCTGTGGGACGTGGTCCGCGAGGGCCGCGACGTCATCGGCGACTTCCCCACGGACCGCGGATGGCGCGACGTGTACGACCCGGACCGCGACGCCACCGGCCACGCCTACACCGACCAGGGCGGCTTCCTGGACGACGTCGCCGGCTGGGACGCCGACTTCTTCGGCACCAGCCCGCGCGAGGCCCTCGCCGTCGACCCGCACCACCGCCTGCTGCTGGAGACCTCCTGGGAGGCCTTCGAACGCGCCGGCATCGTCCCCGCCGACGTCCGCGGCTCCGAGGTCGGCGTCTTCTCCGGGGTCAGCTCCTCCGAGTACGGCTGGCGCTTCCTGGAGGGCGGCCAGAAGGACCTGGAGGGCTACCTGCTCTACGGCAGCGCCCTGAGCGTCGCCTCCGGCCGCGTCGCCTACGAACTGGGCCTGACCGGACCCGCCGTGTCGGTCGACACGGCCTGCTCGTCCTCGCTGGTCGCCCTCCACATGGCGGTGCAGTCCCTGCGCTCGGGCGAGTGCTCCCTGGCGCTGGCCGGCGGGGCACTGGTGATGGCCACACCCGCCATGTTCGTCGAGTTCTCCCGCCAGGCCGCCCTCTCGCCCGACGGCCGCTGCAAGGCCTTCGCGGACGGCGCCGACGGCACCGGCTGGGCCGAGGGCGTGGGCGTACTGCTCCTGGAGCGGCTGTCCGACGCCCGCCGCAACAACCACCCGGTGCTGGCCCTCGTACGCGGCAGCGCGGTCAACCAGGACGGCGCCAGCAACGGCCTCACCGCCCCCAACGGCCGCGCCCAGGAGAAGGTGATGCGCAAAGCCCTGGCCAACGCGGGCGTCACCCCCGCCGAGGTCGACCTCGTCGAGGCCCACGGCACCGGCACCGTGCTCGGCGACCCCATCGAGGCCGGCGCACTGCTGGCCACCTACGGCCAGGGCCGCGACCAGGACCGGCCGCTGTGGCTGGGCTCCCTGAAGTCGAACCTCGGACACGCCCAGGCCGCCGCCGGAGTCGGCGGCGTCATCAAGACCGTGATGGCCCTGCGCCACGGCCACCTGCCCAAGACCCTGCACGTGACCGAACCCTCGCGCCACGTGGACTGGTCCGCCGGCGCGGTCCGCGTCCTGACCGAGGCACGCGCGTGGACGAAGACGGACGGCCCGCGCCGGGCCGGGGTGTCCTCCTTCGGCGTCAGCGGCACCAACGCCCACATCGTCCTGGAGGAGGCCCCGCCCCAGGAACAGCCCGACCCGCACGACCCGCACGACGAGCGCGACGACGCGGGCGTCGTCGGCGGCCTGATCCCGTGGACCGTGTCCGGCAAGACCGCAGGAGCCCTGCGCCAGCAGGCGGCCCGACTGCGCGACTTCGCCGCCGCCGGCACCGGACCGGACCTCGCCGGAGCCGGCTGGTCGCTGCTCGCGAACCGCTCACGCTTCGAGCACCGCGCGGTCGTGCTGGGCCGCACCAAGGACGAACTCCTGGACGCACTGGGCGCGTTGAGCCAGGGCACGGAGTCCGCCGCGGTGGTCGACGGCACGGCCGGCCGCCTCGGCTCCGTCGCCTTCATGTTCCCCGGCCAGGGCTCCCAGTGGGCCGGCATGGGCCGCGAACTGTACGCCGCTTTCCCCGTCTTCGCGCGGAGCATGGACGCCTGCGCCGACGCCCTGGCCGAGTGGACCGACTGGTCCCTGCTCGACGTCATCCGCGGCGTGCCGGACGCGCCGGGACTGGACCGGGTGGACGTGGTGCAGCCCGCGCTGTTCTCGGTGATGGTGTCCATGGCCGCCCTGTGGCGGTCCTGGGGCGTCCAGCCGTCCGCGGTGGTGGGACACAGCCAGGGCGAGATCGCCGCCGCCCACGTGTGCGGCGCGCTGTCCCTGCGGGACGCCACCAAGATCGTGGCGCTGCGCAGCAAGGCCCTGGTGGAACTGATCGGACACGGTGGCATGGCCTTCGTCGCCGAGTCCGAGACGGTGGTGCAGCAGCACCTGACGCCGTGGAGCGACCGCATCGGTATCGCCGTGGTCAACGGACCCCGCGCGGTCGTGGTGTCCGGAGAACCCGACGCGCTGGACGAATTCATCGAGAAGATGAAGGCCGACGGCCGCCAGGCCCAGCGCATCAAGGTCGATTACGCCTCGCATTCGCACCAGGTGACCCGGGTACGGGACGAGGTGATCCGCGCCCTGTCCGACGTGAGCCCGAAATCGTCGGAACTGCCTTTCTATTCGACCCTGTACGGCGAAATCATCGACACCGCGCGGCTGGACGCCGAATACTGGTACAACAACCTGCGCGAGAAGGTCCGCTTCGAATCCTCCGTGCGCCAGATGGCCGCGGACGGCTTCCGGGTCTTCGTCGAGATGAGCCCGCACCCCGTGCTGACCGTCCCCGTGCAGGAGATGACCGAGGACCTGGACGACGCACTCGTGCTGTCCTCCTCGCGGCGCGGCCGGGGCGAGACGGAGGCCGTCCTGTCCTCGCTGGCCGCGCTCCACGTCCGGGGCGGAGACGTCGACTGGTCCGCCCTGTTCACCACCCGCCGGCAGATCGACCTGCCGACCTACGCCTTCCAGCGGCAGCGGTACTGGCTCAGCTCCGCACCCACCGCCGCCGTGGCCGCACAGGCTTCCCCGACAGAACCGCCTCAGGCGGCCGACGACCAGCAAGTTCCGCTGCCGCAGCGGCTCGTGGCGCTCGTCCCCGACGACGCCCAGGCCCTCGTCCTGGACCACGTCCTCGAACGGGTCGCCGTCGTCCTCGGCCACCCCTCCACCGAATCCATCGACCCCGACGGCGAGTTCACGAAGATCGGCTTCGACTCGATGCTGTCGGCGGACCTGAGCAAACGCCTGACCGCCTCCACCGGCCTGAAGCTGCGCCCGAACGTGGTGCTGCGCCATCCCTCACCGCGGCTGATCGCCCGGCACATCGTCTCCTCGCTGGCCGCACCCGGCACACGCTGACCGCCCGGCCGGCCGGCGTCCGCCGGGCGATCGACCGCGTCGCGGGCGCCGCCGCGCCCGCGCGAAAACGCGTCACCCGGGGAAAGTCCCGCTGCCGGAAACTCCGCAGGAATGTCCCGCCGGCGGGACACCGCAAGCCCCCGACAGGCTTGTCCCGCCCCCGTACCAAGTTGTCTTGACCTGCCGATTCACCTTCCGTGAAGGTGGGGTGATCTGCGAATTCCTCCGATTCCCGGACCTGTTTGCTGAGGGGTTGATCCGTGTGCGTGCATTCGCTGCTTCGTCCGCGCATAAAGGACTGTGGCTGGCGGAGGAAATGTCTGCCGACACACTGAACCACGCACTGACCATGTGGGACGTGGCCGGTGAACTCGACGCGGCCGTCATGGAATCCGCGTTCCTGCACGTGCTGGAGGAGGCCGAGGTCCTGCGCGTCACCTTCGCCGACGACGGCGAGGGACTGCGTCTCGCGCCGCGCGCACTGGGGGACTGGCGGCCCTTCCACCTCGACCTGTCCGCCGAGGCGGACCCCGAGCGGGCGGCCCGCGAGGCGCTGGCCGACCTGATCCGCAAGCCGTTCGACCTCGGACACGACCTGCTGTTCCGGATGGGCGTCATCACCCTCGCACCGGACCGCTCCCTCGTGGTGATCGCCTACCACCACCTCGTCTCGGACGGGTTCGGCACCGGCGGCCTGCTCTCCCGGCGCCTGGCCGAGGTCTACACGGCACTGACCCGCGGCGAGCAGGTCCCCGCCCTGCCGCACCCGTGGGACGCCGAACCGTTCGCCACCGAGGCCGCTGGCTACCTCGCCTCCCAGGAGTTCGCCGAGGACACCGCGTTCTGGCGCGACTACCTCACCGACGCGCCCGCCCCCGCCCGGATCCCGCGCGTCGCCCTGTCCGACGCCGACCGCGCCGCGCTGTCCGAGCCGATGAGCGACGCCGACCGCTGGGGCGAGTTGACCGAGCCCATCGGCATGGTCAGCCGCACCCTGACGGTCCCGCGCGCCGAGGCCGACGCCTGGACCCGGGCGGCGAAGGCGATGGGCGTGTTCACCTCCACCCTGCTGACCACCGCCGCGGCCGTCTTCTTCCGCCACCGCTGCGACCGCCCCGAGTTCCTGCTCTCCCTCGCCGTCGGCAACCGCGTCGGCGTCGCGAGCCGCACCCCCGGCCTCGCCGTGAACGTCGTCCCCGTCCGCGTGAAGGTCCCGCTGGACACCACCTTCACCGACCTCGCCGACGCGATCGGCGACGAGACGTACGAGATCTCCGGCCACACCGCCTGCCACTACTCGGACATCCAGCGCGCGAGCCGGACCGCCCTGAGCGACCGCGGCAGCTTCGGCGCCGTCATGAACGTCGTCGAGTTCGTCGACCAGCTCCGCTTCGGCGACCACCCGGCCCGCTACCTCGGCGGAACCACCGGCTCCTTCGACGAACTGTCCATCGGCGTCTACAGCGACGGCAGCGCCGACAGCGACCTCTACATCCGCCTCGACGCCCCCGCACGCCTCTACCACCGGGCGGAACTGCGGTTCATCGGCGAGGAGCTGATCGAGCACATCCGCGCGGTGGCGGCCGACGGGGACCAGCGGGTCGGCTCCCTCGACGTCCTCACCGGTGCCGGGCGCGAGCGGGTGCTGACCGGGTCTGACGACACCGGCGCACCGCTTCCCGCCCTGACGGTCCCTCAACTCTTCGCCCGTCAGGCGGCATCGGCCCCCGACGCCGTCGCCCTCCAGTCCGGCGACCTGACCCTCTCCTACCGTGAACTGGACGAGCGCTCCGGCCGTCTGGCCGACGCGCTGCGCACACGCGGCGTCGGGCCCGACACGGTCGTGGCCGTCGCGCTGGAGCGGTCGGCGGACCTGGCCGTCGCCCTGCTGGGCGTGGTGAAGGCCGGCGGAGCCTACCTGCCCCTGGACCCGGCGCTGCCCGCGGCACGGGCCAAGCTCGTGGCCGGTGACGCCGCCGCACACGCCCTGCTCACCGACGCCGCGACCGCCCAGGCCCTCTCCACCGGCCTGGAGCTCCCGGCCCTCGTACTGGCCGACCTCACCACCACAGCCGCCGCCGAACCGGCCGCCACCGCGTCGGCCACCGCGTCGGCCACCGCGTCGGCCACCGCGCCGGCCACGGCGCCGGCCACGGCGCCGGCCACGGCGGCACCGGCCACAGCCGCCGCCCCGGCCGCCACAGCCACCGCCCCGGCCGCCGCCGACGGTGCCGCACCGGCCACCGCCGCGGATGCCGCCCCGGCCACCACCGGGCTCCCGCACCCCGACAACCTCGTGGCCGTGAGCCCCACCTCGACGACCGGCGCCGCCACCGCGGTCGGCATCACCCACCGCGCCCTGGTGCGGCTGGTCCTGGACCGCGCCTGGCACGGCGCCGCACGGGGCACCGTGCTGTGGCACACCCCGGCCACCTCCGACGCCCTCGCCCTCGAACTGTGGGCGCCCCTGCTGGGCGGCGGCCGCGTGGTCGTGGCTCCCCCCGGCGAACTCGACGCGGACGCACTGACCCGGGCCCACGCCGAGCACGGCGTCACCGCGGTGTGGCTGCCCGCCGGCCGGTTCACGGCGATCGCCGCCCAGCGGCCCGCCTCCCTGGCCGCACTGCGCGAGGTGTTCACCGGCGGCGACCGCGTCCCCGCGGCCGCGCTGCGCCGTGTCCGCCAGGCCTGCCCCGACACGACGATCGTCACCGGCCACGGCCCCACGGAAGCCGCTGGGTTCGCCGCCACCGACCGCCTGAGCGCGGACCGGCCGGAGCACCGGCCGGGCACCCTCGGCCGCCCCGCCGACCACACCCGCCTCCACGTCCTAGGCCCGGGCCTGGCACCCGTCCCCGCCGGTGTCACCGGCGAGCTGTACGTGGCCGGCTCCGGCACGGCGCGCGGATACCTCGGACGCCCCGGACCGACCGCGGAGCGCTTCGTGCCCTGCCCCTTCGGCCCGCCCGGCACCCTGATGCACCGCACCGGCGACCGGGTGCGGTGGTGCGCCGACGGCCGGATCGAGCACGTCGCCGACGCGGGTGCCCAGGCCGACATACGCGGTGCCGGCGTCGTGCCGGCCGAGGTCGAGGAGGTACTGGCCGAGCACCCCCACCTCGCCCACTCGGCCGTCGCCGTCAAACCGGACGCGGCCGGGCAGCAGCGCATGGTGGCCTACGTCGTCCCGGTCGACGGCCACGCCGTGTCCGGCGACGAGCTGCGCGCCTTCGCCGCGAAACGGCTCCCCGAGTCCGTGGTCCCGGCCCTGTTCACCGTGCTGGACCATCTGCCGGTGACGGCGTCCGGACGCCTCGACCGGGCGGCCCTGCCCGAGCCCGTCGCCGAACCGGACACCTACCGCGCACCGCGCAACGACACCGAACGGATCCTCGCCAAGGCGTTCGCCGAGGTGCTGGAGCTGGACCGGGTCGGCATCGACGAGGACTTCTTCGACCTCGGCGGCAACTCGCTGCGCGCGATCCGGCTGGTCGGCCTGATCCGGGCCGAGCTCAAGCAGGAGGTGTCCATCCGCCGCCTGTTCGCGGCACGCACCATCACCGGCCTGTCGGACATGTGGAAGGACCTCGGCCGATCCAGCAGGCCGAGCCTGCGCAGGCGGACGAAGGAGGGCGCGGTCCTCTGACGCCGGAGGTCCCCGACGCGGTTCGGCACGGTGAAGGCGAAGGCGAAGGCGAAGGCGAAGGAATCCATGGACTCTTTGACACAGGCCCTGCTCTCCGGGGCCGGCCCCGACGAGATCGGGCGGCACGAACTCCCCTCGACCTACGAGGCGGCGCACCTCCTGACCGCGGACCTCGGCATGTTCGACGGCGTCGCGGACAACGACGTACGCAAGTCGCTGCACGTCGGGCAGGTCCCCATGCCGGACATCGCGCCGGACGAGGTGGTCGTCGCCGTCATGGCGAGCTCCATCAACTACAACACCGTGTGGTCGGCGACGTTCGAGCCGGTCCCCACCTTCGAGTTCCTCAAGCGCGGCGCCCGCCAAGGAGGTTGGGCCGCCCGGCACGACCTGCCTCATCACCAGGTCGGCTCGGACGCCTCCGGCGTCGTCGTACGCGCCGGGGCCGGGGTGCGGCACTGGAAGCCGGGCGACCACGTCGTCGTGAGCTGTGTCCAGGTCGACGAGCAGGAACCGGCCACGCACGCCGACGCCATGCTCGGACAGGGACAGAAGATCTGGGGCTACGAGACCAACTTCGGCGGCCTCGCCCACTACGCCGTGGTCCGCGCCAGCCAACTCCTGCCCAAGCCCGCCCATTTGACCTGGGAGGAGTCGGCCGGCGTCCTGCTGACCGCGGCGACCTCCTACCGGATGCTGGTCGGCGACAACGGCGCCCGGATCAAGCAGGGCGACATTGTCCTCATCTGGGGCGCCACCGGCGGCCTCGGCGCGTTCGCGGTGCAGATGGTCAAGAACGCGGGCGGCATCCCCATCGGCGTGGTCGGCTCCGAACACAAGGCCGAGGCACTGCGCCGCCTGGGCTGCGACGTGATCATCAACCGCAACGACATCGGCCTGGGCGGCGACGACGCGCTCACCCCCGAGCGCACCATCGAGCTGGGCAAACGGCTCGGACGCGAGATCCGCCGGCAGGTCGGCGAGGACCCGCACGTCGTCTTCGACTACGTCGGCCGGGCCACCTTCGGGATCTCCGTGTTCGTCGTGCGCAAGGGCGGCACCGTCGTCACCTGCGGCTCCAGCACCGGCTACGACCACCACTTCGACAACCGCTACCTGTGGATGAACCTCAAGCGGATCATCGGCAGTCACGCCGCGAACCTCCAGGAACAGGCCGAGTGCAACCGGCTCTTCCGGCTCGGACACCTCGCACCGATCCTCTCCGAGGTCTACCCGCTGGCGGACGTGGGCGAGGCCGCACGGCTGGTCCAGCAGAACAGGCACACCGGCAAGGTCGGCGTCCTGTGCCTCGCCCCCGAACAAGGACTCGGCGTCACCGACCCCGCCCTGCGCGAGCAGATCGGCGTCCAGCGCCTCAACCCGCTGCGCCCGGGCGCACCCGACCACACCGGGGTGTCGTGACATGGGCATCGGCATACTCTCCACCGGCTCCTACCTGCCCAAGCACGAGGTCGGCAACGAGGAGGTCGCCGAACGCGTCGGCGTCACCGCCGAGTGGATCGAACGCAAGACGCAGATCAGATCCCGCCGCTACGCCGCCGAGCACGAGGCGACCTCCGACCTGGCCGTCAGGGCCGCCGAACGCGCCCTGGACCAGGCCGGTCTGAGCCCCGGGCAGATCGACCACATCATCGTCTCCACCTCCACCGGCGACTTCCCGCAGCCGCCCACCTCCTACCTGGTCCAGCACGGCCTGGGCGCCTACGGCGCGGCCTGCTTCGACGTCAACGTCGTGTGCAGCGGCTTCGTCTACGCCCTGGCGCTGGCCCACAGCCTGGTGACCGTGAACCCGGACGCCCGCATCCTGGTCATCGGCGCCGACGTCTACTCGCGGATCCTGGACTTCACCGACCGCAGGACCGCGATCCTGTTCGCCGACGGCGCCGGCGCCGCGGTCGTCGGAACGGTCCCCGACCCGCACGGGATCATCGCCACCGACCTGGCCAGCCGCGGCGACGCCCACCACCTGATCCGCGTCGAGGCCGGCGGCAGCCGCCGCCCCGCCTCGGCGGCGACCGTCGCCGAGGGCGGCCACTACTTCAAGATGGACGGCCGCGGCGTACGGGACTTCGTCGCCGAGCACGTCCCGCCCGCGCTCCTGGCCCTCACCGCCCGGGCCGGCGTCGACATCGCGGCCGTCGACCACTTCGTACCGCACCAGGCCAACGGCGTGATGCTCGGCGAGGTCGTCGAGCGCACCGGACTGGGCGCCGCGCACACCCACCGCACACTGACCCGCTACGGCAACGTCGGCAGCGCCTCCGTACCGGTCGCCCTGGACGAGGCCCACCGCACCGGCGCCCTCCAGGCGGGCGACCTGGTCCTGCTCGCCGGCTTCGGCGGCGGCATGTCGATCGGAGCGACACTTCTGAACTGGGGGACCCCCGCATGACCTTCTCCACACACACGGCCGGCGCCGGCATCGAGCGGGTCGGCGTCGCCGGCAGCGGCATCATGGGCACCGGCATCGCCGAACTGTGCGCCAAGACCGGACTGGACGTGAAGGTCGCGGTGTTCTCCGAGGCCTCGCTGGCGGGCGCGCCGCAACGGCTGGCCGCATCCCTCGACCGGGGCGTCGCCAAGGGCAAACTGACCGCGCCCGAACGCGACGCGGCGCTGGCCCGGGTGTCGTTCACCCGCGACCTCGCCGACCTCGCGGACCGCCAACTGGTCATCGAGGCGGTCAAGGAGGACGAGCAGCTCAAACGGGAGCTGTTCGCCGCCCTCGACAAGACCGTCGAGGACCCGGACGCGATCCTGGCCACCAACACCTCCTCCATCCCCGTCGTCCGGCTCGCCGCCGCGACCCGCCGCCCCGGCCAGGTCCTGGGCATCCACTTCTTCAACCCGGTGCCCGCACTGCCCCTCGTCGAGCTCGTCTCCTCCGTCCTGACCGACGAGGCGGTCGCCGAGCGGGCCCTGGCCTTCGTCCGCGACACCCTGGGCAAGAAACCGATCGCCTCCCCGGACCGGGCTGGCTTCCTCGTCAACGCCCTGCTCTTCCCCTACCTGCTGTCCGCGATCCGGATGGTCGAGTCGGGCCTCGCCACCGCCGAGGTCGTCGACCAGGGCATGGAACAGGGCTGCGCGCACCCGATGGGCCCGCTGCGCCTGGCCGACCTCATCGGCCTGGACACCACCGTCTCCATCGCCCAGGCCATGTACGAGGAGTTCAAGGAGCCCCTGTACGCGCCGCCGCCGCTGCTGCTGCGCATGGTCGAGGGCGGCCTGCTGGGCAGGAAGTCCGGCCGGGGCTTTCACACCTACGCCTGAGCGAACACCACCACCTGAGCGGCCTGCACCTGAGCGGGCACCTTTGATCCTGCGTTCATGAGCGGCGCACGGGCGTCCACTAAAGTGGCGTGCGGGCCGTGACTGGCGCTGAGGTGGAGCACCACCGGGGAGCGGCCCGACCGATCGGTCGATGCCGTGCGCCTGGGCGAGTGGTCAGCGACGCCTGGAGGCGACCATGTCCCCGACCCGGACAGCCCAGCTCATGGACGGCACCGGCCCTGCCCGGCGCCTCGTCGAGGAGACATCGACCAGGGCGGCGGAGCTTGCCCGCCGGACCGGCGTGACGCCTTGCCTGGCAACGGTGCTGGTGGGTGAGGACCCGGCGTCGGTGACGTACGTCCGCATGAAGCGGGCCCGCTGCGCGAAGGCGGGCATCGAGTCCCGGCTCGTCGCCCTGCCGGCCGGCACGACGACCGCCGAGCTGGTGGAGAAGCTCCGGTCGCTCTCGCAGGACCCCGGCGTGCACGGCATCCTGCTGCAGCACCCCGTGGGCCCGCACATCGACGAGCGGGCGGCGTTCGAGGCCATCGCGCCGCAGAAGGACGTCGACGGGGTCACGACGAGCTCCTTCGCGGCGATGAGCTTCGCACTGCCCGGTTTCGCGTCGTGCACCCCGGGCGGCATCATGCGGCTCCTGGACGAGTACGACGTCGACCTCGCGGGCCGGCACGCCGTCGTCGTGGGCCGCAGCGCGATCCTCGGCAAGCCCGTCGGCATGCTCCTGCTCGCCCGGGACGCCACCGTCACCTACTGCCACTCCCGGACGGCCGACCTGGCCGCGGCCGTGCGCGAGGCGGACGTCGTCGTGGCGGCCGTGGGACGCCCGCGCCTGATCCGCGGCGAGGACGTCAAGCCGGGGGCCGTCGTGATCGACGCCGGATACAACCCCGGCAACGTCGGCGACGTCGACTTCGACACCGCCCGCACCCGCGCCCGCCTGATCACTCCGGTCCCCGGCGGCGTCGGCCCCATGACCATCGCGGTCCTGCTGGCCCAGACGGTCGACGCGGCCACCAGCCAGCTCGGGCTCACCCGCTGAGCGCGGCACGGCCACGAGGCGGAGCCCGGGCCGCCCCGGGCTCCGCCTGCTGGATGTCCCCCTGCGGTCAGGACGCGGCGGCCCGCGTGAGAAGTCCCTCCGTGACGGCGGCGGCGACCCGGTCGAGCTGGTCGAAGAGGTAGAAGTGCCCGCCGGGGAACACCTCCACCCGGAAGTCGCCGGTGGTGTGCTCGCGCCAGGAGTGGACGTCCTGGACCGTCGCGATCGGGTCGCTGTCCCCGATCAGCGCGGTCACCGGGGCCGTGAGCGGCCCGCCGCCGACGGGCCCGCGGTAGGTGCCCAGGATGCGGTAGTCGGCCCGCAGCGCCGGCAGCACCAGCTCCAGGATGTCGGGGTCCTCCAGCATGGACTGGTCGGTGCCGCCCAGCCGGCGCACCTCGGCCAGCATGTCGGCGTCGTCGTAGAGGTCGTAGGCACTGTCGCGCAGGTCCGGGCCGCCCCGGCCGGAGAAGAACACCCGCTGCGGGGCGGGCAGTTGGCGCGCGGCGAGCCGGCGGGCCGTCTCGAACGCCACCAGCGAGCCCATGCTGTGCCCGAACAGGGCGTACGGCCGCCCGTCCGCGGCCAGTTCACGGGCCAGCTCCTGGGTCACCGCCTCGGCGAGCGGCTCCAGCGCCGTGAACGGCTCCTCGCGGTAGCGGTCCTGGCGGCCCGGATACTGCACGGACACCACGTCGACGTCCGGGTGCAGGACGCGCGCCAGGTCCTTGAACGCCGTCGCGGAGCCCCCCGCGTGCGGGAAGCACACGAGGATCGGTCCGTCTGCGGCCGTCGTGGTGAAGCGTCGCAACCACGTGCTGTTCACGGTCGGTGTGTTCCCTTCGTGGGGTCGTCACGGCCGGCTCCCGCCGGAGCGGGAGCGGTCGGCCGTTCGTTTCGGGCGAAGGCCGTTCAGCCCGCGAGGGCCGGGCCGAACCAGGTTTCGAGGGCGGTCCGCAGCGCGGCGGCGTCGGGCACCGTGCCGGCGGCGGCCGCCCAGGCGACGTGGCCGTCCGGGCGGACGAGGACCGCGGCCGGGGCGGGGATCTCGCCGAGGGCCGGGACGATCCACTGCTCGTCCTCGGCGCGCGCCTCGACGACGTCCACGCGGCCGGCCCAGCCCGCGGCGACGGCCGCCGTCGCCGCGTCGCCGGACAGGTCCAGCAGGACCGGTCGGGCGGCGTGCAGCAGCTCGTGGACCCCGGTGGCGCCCCCGGACGCCTTCAGGTCGGCGTCGGGGACCCGGCGCCCGGTCAGCGGGTGGTCGCCGTCGAGGGGGTAGCGGATGTCCAGGGCCGTCAGCAGGTGGCGCAGGTACTGGTTGACCTCGTCGAACACCATCAGGGAACCGAATATCTCGCGCAGCGCGTCCGTCTGCGGCCCGGGGCGCACCAGCGCCGACTGCGCCCGGGTGTTGTGCAGCACCCGCTCCCCGACCGGGTGCCGCTCGGCGTGATAGGTGTCCAGCAGGCTCTCCGGCGCCAGGCCGCGCACCACCGAGGCGAGTTTCCAGCCGAGGTTGACCGCGTCCTGCACGCCCATGTTCAGGCCCTGCCCGCCGGCCGGGAAGTGGATGTGCGCCGCGTCGCCCGCGAGCAGCACCCGCCCGTCGCGGTACCGGTCGGCCTGCCGGGCCGCGTCGTTGAACCGGGAGATCCACCGGGGGTTGCGCATGCCGAAATCGGTGCCCGCGACCCGTATCAGGGAGGCACGCAGCCCCTCGAACGTCACGCTCTCCTCGCGGTCCGCGACCCGGTCGAACTCCGAGGTGATCACCCGGTGCCAGCCCGGCTCGAACGCGATCGCCGAGTAGTCACCGGCCGGGGTGCGCCGCACCCAGACGTAGTCCTCGGGCAGATCGGGCAGTTCGACGTCACCGATCAGCGCCGTCATCGTCGCCTCGGTGCCGGGGAAGTCGATGCCCGCCAGCTTGCGCACCGTGCTGCGCCCGCCGTCGCAGCCCACCAGGTAGCGGGCGCGCAGCACCGCGGGCGCCGCCCCGCCGGTCTCCACCGTCACACCGGTCTCGTCCTGGCGGATGCCGTTCACCTCGCACGCGCGGCGCACCCGCACGCCGAGTTCGAGGGCCCATTCCTCCAGCAGCCGCTCGATGGCGGACTGCAGGATCATCAGCGGGTAGGGGTGGCGCGACTCCGACTCGTCGAAGTCGAGGTAGAGGCCGGAGAAGTGGCCCACCGGCTGCAGTTCGCCCTCCGCCAGGAAGCGTTCCAGGACGCCGCGCTGGTCCAGCACCTCCAGGGTGCGCGAGTGGACCCCGCCGGCCCGCGACTCGCCCGAGCGCTGCGCGAGCCGCTCGACCACGATCACCTCGGCGCCCGCCAGCCGCAGTTCGCAGGCGAGCATCAGGCCCGTGGGCCCGGCGCCCGCGATCACCACGTCCGTGTCCGTGCCGGTGTGTCCCACGTGTGCCCCCTCGTTCCGCTGCGCCTGTCACGGCATTGGATGACTCCCACGCTCACGCACGCGGGGGAGTGGTTCAAGACAACTCGGCACCGGGACAGGGAAGTTCACGGGCGGCTTGCCGTGTCCCGCCGGCGGGACACGGCAAAGAGGGGGCGCGAAGACGGCGGCTCCGCCGGAGGGTTCTCCGGCGGAGCCAGGGTGTGCAGCGGGAGCGGTGCCGAAGGCGTACCGGTGCCGGTGGGTCAGGCGGCGTCGAGGGCCGCGGTGATCTTCTTGGCGGTCGCGGTGAGGGTGGGGCCGGGCTCGCCCTTGGAGGTACGGGCGGACGCCTCGACGGCGACGAGGACGGTGCCGCGGAAGTTGTCGGCCTCCTCGGGGGCCAGCTTCTTCAGCAGTTGCATGGCGGCGGTCAGAGCGGGCAGGACACGGTCGGCGATCTCGGCCGCGGACTTGCCGCTCATGTCCCCGACCGAGGACTTCTCCGCCAGCACATGGCCGACCAGCCCGGTGCCGGTGGTCAGGGCGATGCTGCCCTGGGTGGCCACCTTGTGCGGGGAGTCGGCGCCGGCGGCCGCGGCCATCAGCGTCACGGCCCCGTAGGCGGCGGTGCGCAGGGTGAGCTTGTCCTGGTCGTTGAGGGTGATCGACATGGTGGGGGGCTCCTTCGTGTCGTACGCCGTGCCCGGCGTCGCTCCGATTGCGTGGCCCCACTGTGGCACACCCGTGGTGCCATGACGACCCATTAGTGGCGCCAATATGCGCCACGGGGTGACCTGTGCTCGTAAAGCCACAGCTCGGACGGCAGGACCCCGGACGCCGAAGCGACCGAATCTCGACGGCGCCACCACCAGAACCCACGCTCCGGCACCACCCGCGGCTCGGACCGCACCCGCCGACCCGCCACCGCCGGCCTCCCTCCGTCGGCGGACGGACGGGAGACCCACCGGCGCCCTCGGGGGATTGTGGGGACGCCGGCGGGCCCTTCGGCGCTCCAAGAAGGCTCTTGACCGTCCGCATCGGAGCTCACGACCGCGAGCGTCGCACGCCGCACTCGAGGAGAACTCGAGCGCCGCCGGAGCCCCCGGCGCGCCCCCCGGCGATCGTCGTCCGGCGCTCCAACCGCCTTCAAGCGCCCTGACGGAACCTGACGGTCGGCCCACCGCACGGACGGCTGATCACGACGGCCGGAAAGGGGAACGATGACCGCCCTGGACGACACACCGGTCGGGCAGCGGCGCGGCACGGTCGCCGAACTCGCCGCCGTACGCGCCCGGATGCGCCGAGGACCCAGCGACGAGGCCACCGAGGCGCAGCACGCCAAGGGCAAGCTCACCGCCCGCGAACGCCTCCAACTCCTCTTCGACGAAGGCCGGTTCACCGAGATCGAAGGACTGCGCCGGCACCGGGCCAGCGGCTTCGGCCTGGAGGACAGACGCCCCTGGACCGACGGCGTCGTCACCGCCTGGGGCCGCGTCTTCGGCCGTACCGTCTTCGCCTACGCCCACGACTTCCGGATCTTCGGAGGCTCCCTCGGCGAGGCCCACGCCGAGAAGATCCACAAGATCATGGACATGGCCGCCACGGCGGGCGCCCCGATCGTGGGCCTGTGCGACGGCGCCGGAGCACGCATCCAGGAAGGCGTGAGTGCACTCGCCGGCTACGGCGGCATCTTCCAGCGCAACGTCCGCAACTCCGGGGTCATCCCGCAGATCAGCGTGATGATGGGCCCCTGCGCGGGCGGCGCGGCCTACTCCCCGGCCCTGAGCGACTTCGTGTTCATGGTGCGCGGCACCTCGCAGATGTTCATCACCGGCCCCGACGTCGTGCAGGCCGTCACCGGGGAGAGGATCGGCCACGACGAACTCGGCGGCGCCGACGCCCACACCACCCTGTCCGGAGTCGCCCACTTCGCCTACGACGACGAGGAGAGCTGCCTCGCCGACGTCCGCTACCTGCTGTCCTTCCTGCCCGCCGACAACCGCGAACAGCCGCCGTCCGAGCCCACCGCCGACCGGCCCGACCGGCTCACCCCGGCCCTGCTCGACCTGGTGCCCGGCGACGGGAAACGCGCCTACGACATGCGCGAGGTCATCGAGGAGTTCGTCGACAGCGGCGACTTCTTCGAGGTGCACGAGGCATGGGCACCCAACGTCGTGTGCGCCCTGGCCCGGCTCGACGGCCACGTCGTCGGCATCGTCGCCAACCAGCCCGCCGCCCTCGCGGGAGTCCTCGACATCAAGGGCAGCGAGAAGGCGGCCCGCTTCGTGCAGATGTGCGACTCCTTCAACATCCCGCTCGTGACCCTGGTCGACGTGCCCGGCTTCCTGCCCGGCGTCGGCCAGGAACACGGCGGCATCATCCGGCACGGCGCGAAACTCCTCTACGCCTACTGCAACGCCACCGTCCCCCGGATCCAGCTCATCCTGCGCAAGGCCTACGGCGGCGCCTACATCGTCATGGACTCCCGCTCCATCGGCTCGGACCTGTCACTGGCGTGGCCCGGCAACGAGATCGCGGTGATGGGCGCGGAGGGCGCCGCGGGCGTCGTCTTCCGGCGCGAGATCGCGGCCGCCGCCGACCCCGACCTCGCCCGCGAACAGCACATCAAGGAGTACCGGGAACAGCTCATGCACCCCTACCACGCCGCCGAACGCGGCCTGGTGGACGACGTCATCGACCCCGCCGAGACCCGCGTCCGGCTCATCGACGCCCTCGCCGTCCTGCGCACCAAATACGTGCCCCAGCCCTCCCGCAAACACGGCAACCCACCCCAATGACCCCCGGCCCGCCGCCCTTCGGCCCCGGCGCCCTGTGCCCATCCTCGACCGGGAAGCGAGCGCGAGGGGCCATAGATGGACGGTGCAGCCGGCCATCCCGGTGGACCGAGATCCCGAACAGGAGACGATCGGCGTGAGTATCAGCGTGAGCGAACACACCGGGAACGTCACCGGCGAACTCGGCGATCTCTTCCACGTCTTCGACACGACGCTGCGCGACGGCGCGCAGCGCGAGGGCATCAACCTCACCGTGGCGGACAAGCTGGCCATCGCGCGGCACCTGGACGACTTCGGGGTGGGCTTCATCGAGGGCGGCTGGCCCGGCGCCAACCCCCGCGACACCGAGTTCTTCGCCCGCGCCCGGAGCGAACTCGACCTCGAGCACGCCCGGCTCGTCGCCTTCGGCGCCACCCGCAGGGCCGGCGCCACGGCGAGCGAGGACCTCCAGGTCAAGGCACTCCTGGACTCCGGTGCCCCGGTGATCACGCTGGTCGCCAAGGCGCACGACCGGCATGTGGAACTGGCGCTGCGCACCACGCTGGAGGAGAACCTGGAGATGGTCCGCGACACCGTCTCCCACCTCGTGGCGCAGGGCCGCCGGGTGTTCGTGGACTGCGAGCACTTCTTCGACGGCTACCGCGCCAACCCCGCCTACGCGAAGGCGGTCGTGCGGGCCGCGCACGAGGCAGGCGCCGACGTGGCCGTGCTGTGCGACACCAACGGCGGCATGCTCCCCGCCCAGGTCCAGGCGATCGTGCAGACGGTCCTCGCGGACACCGGCGCCCGCCTCGGCATCCACGCCCAGGACGACACCGGCTGCGCGGTCGCCAACACCCTGGCCGCCGTCGACGCGGGCGCCACCCACGTGCAGTGCACCGCCAACGGCTACGGCGAGCGGGTCGGCAACGCCAACCTCTTCCCCGTGGTCGCCGCGCTGGAACTCAAGTACGCCATGAGGGTCCTGCCCGAGGGCAAGCTCCGCGAGACCACCCGCATCTCCCACGCCATCGCCGAGGTCGTCAACCTCACCCCCTCCACCCACCAGCCCTACGTCGGTGTCTCCGCCTTCGCGCACAAGGCCGGCCTGCACGCCTCCGCCATCAAGATCGACCCGGACCTGTACCAGCACATCGACCCCGAACTCGTCGGCAACCGGCTGCGGATGCTCGTCTCCGACATGGCCGGCCGCGCCTCCATCGAGCTCAAGGGCAAGGAACTCGGCATCGACCTCGGCGGCGACCGCGAACTGGTCGGCCGCGTCGTCGAGCGGGTCAAGGAACGCGAACTCCAGGGCTACACGTACGAGGCCGCCGACGCCTCCTTCGAACTCCTGCTGCGCGCCGAGGTCGCGGGCAGGCCGCTGCGCTACTTCCGGGTCGAGTCCTGGCGGGCCATCCTGGAGGACCGCCCCGACGGCAGCCACGCCAGCGAGGTCACGGTGAAACTGTGGGCCAAGGGCGAGCGCATCGTCGCCGCCGCCGAGGGCAACGGCCCCGTCAACGCCCTGGATCGCGCCCTGCGCGTGGGCCTGGAGCAGATCTACCCGCAGCTCGCCCGCCTCGGCGTGGTCGACTACAAGGGCCGCATCCTGGAATCTCGGCACGGCACGGAGTCCACCACCCGGGTCCTGATCTCCACGACCGACGGGGCGCACGAGTGGTCCACGGTGGGCGTCGCCGAGAACGTCATCGCCGCGTCCTGGCAGGCCCTGGAGGACGCGTACACCTACGGCCTGCTGCGGGCCGGCGTCGACCCCGTCGACTGACACCCGGGACCGGCCAGGCGGCCCCCGAACTCCCGCCGCCCGCAGAGCACTTGGGGCACGACCATCAGCGGCTCGCGCATGGTGCCACGATGTCCCGGACGGCCCCTCACGTTCCCGCAGATGAAAGGCCCGCAGGGGGAGCGCACCCCTGCTTGCCGGGCCTGCTGCTTGTGCGTGGTGCCACAGTGATGCGATTATGGCGCCATGGATCTCACGCCGTACGTCGACACTCTCCGCCGGGAACTCGCGGTGGCCGCCGAGGCCGGCGGCAAGGAAGCGGGCGAGCTGGCCGAGCGGCTGACCGCCCCGCTGGAGTCGGCGACCCGGCTGGTCATGCTCAACGTCCTGTCCGCCGCGATGGACGAGATCACCCGTGAGCTCGCGCCCGGCTCGGTCGACGTACGGCTGCGCGGCCTGGACCCCGCCTTCGTGGTGACGCTGCCCCCCGCCGACGACGGGCCCGCCACGGAACCGGCCGAGTTCACCGAGCCCTTCAGGGCCCCGGCCCCGGCCGACGGCGACGAGGGCGGCACCGCCCGCGTCAACCTGCGGCTGCCCGCCCACCTCAAGGCACGCGCCGAGGAGGCGGCGAGCCGCGAGGGACTGTCGGTCAACGCCTGGCTGGTACGCGCGGTGGCGGGCGCGGTCGACGGCGGCCCCCGCACCCGCGCCCCCGAGCGGGCCCGGGCCGGACAGAGCTTCACCGGCTGGGTCCGCTGACCCCGCCCCTCCCGGGCATCCGCCCGCACCACCTCACACACCACCCGCCCCACCAGCGGGACCACTGAAAACCTGAGACCCGAAGACCTGAGACCCGAAGGCCTGAGACCTGAGATCCCAGACCTGGGCCTTGGGACTCGGGACCTGAAGACCCGGAGGACGGGGCGGCCATGCCTACTTTCGACACCCCCGACGCGATCGAGGTCACGGCGCGCGTGGATGCCGGCTCCATCCGGTTCACCGCCTCCGAACGCACCGACACCGTCGTCGAGGTACGCCCCCGCGACCCTGACAAGAGCCTCGACGCGCGGACGGCCGAGCGGACCGAGGTCGGACACACCGGCGGCGCCCTGACGATCCGCACGCCCCGCTCCGGCCGGTTCGGCCGCCCCGGCACCGTCGACGTGACGGTCGAACTGCCCACGGGCTCCCACCTCGACGTGAGCGGGGCCTTGACCCAGGTCCTCGGCGAGGGCCGGTTCGGCGAGGTCCGGGTGAAGACCTCATCCGGCGACACCCGCCTGTCCACGACCGGCCCGCTGCACCTGACCGCCGCGCGCGGCTCGGTCACCGTCGAACGGGTCGAGGGCAAGGCCGAGATCACCACCAGCACCGGCAGCCTGCGCGTCGGCCTGATCGAGGGCCCCGCCGTGCTGAGGAACTCCCACGGCGGCACGAGCGTCGACACCGCGACCGGCGAACTGCGGGTGAGCAACGCCGACGGCGACATCGAGATCGGGCGCGCCGCCGGCTCGGTGACCGCCACCACCGCCCACGGCACCGTGCGCGTGGACGAAGTGGTCCGTGGCGCCGTCCGGTTGGAGACCGCGCACGGCGCCGTCGAGGTCGGCGTCCGCGAGGGCACGGCCGCCTGGCTCGACATCAGCGCGGGCTCCGGCCGGGTACGCAACACCCTCACCGCCTCCGGGCCCCCAGAGCGGACCGAGGACACCGTGAGGATCCGCGCCCGCACCGGTCACGGCGACATCCGCGTCGGCCGCGCCCGCACCTGAACGGGGCCCGCACACGGGCAGGTGCGCGCACCGGACGGCCCGCGCACCGGAGCCTGTGCGTTGGAGGGTCTGTGCACCGGATGGCCCGCGCACCGGAGGGTCTGCGCACCGGAGGGTCTGCGCACGGAGGGCCTGCGTACGGAGGGCCTGCGATAAAGGGCTTCCGTCGGCCAGGGCTCCGGTCCTATCGTCTGAGCCCGTGATCAATGACGGCGTTCCCCTGCCCCCGACGGTCTACCCGCTCGCCAAGGGCCGCGTGTGGGCCATGCTGGCCGGCTCGCTGGTCTTCGTCGCCGCGGGCGTCGGCTTCCTGGCCGCCCACAGCGACGTGAAGATGACGGTGGCCGGGGCGCTGGCCGTGCCGTTCTTCGGGCTGTGCTCGGTGCTCATCGGCCGCCGACTGCTCCGCGGCCGGCCGGAGTTGGTGCTGGACGACACGGGAGTGGACCACGTCAGCCTGGGCCGGTTCGGCTGGGAGGAGATAGCCGCCGTACGGATACGCGAGCAGCGGGTGCGCAACACCTCGCAGCGGTTCATCGAACTGGTGCTGCACGACCCGGACGCCTATCTGGCCCGGGCGCCCCGGCTCGTCCGCGGCACCGCGTCCATGAACGCACGGCTCGGCTTCGGCCCGGCCAACATGACCACGAACACCCTGCCGGTGCCGCCCGAGGCGGTCCTGGAGGCGATGCTGCGCCACCGCCCCGGACTCGCCGTACAGCACTGAGCGCCCTGCCGGCCGGCCCGCGCTAGCCGTGGTCGGCGTCCTCCGTCGCGGTGTCCTGCGGGGCCGTCCTGGGACCGGCGTGGAGGACCTCGCGGGCCTGTTCGGCGGCGCGGGTGATGCTCTCGCTGATGAAGTCGAGGAAGCGGGCGACGTTCTCCAGGCGGACGGCGGCGGGGGTGTCACGGCCGAGGACGGCCACGCCCTGGCGCGCGGTCCTGACGACCTCGTCGTTGGCCCGGGCGCTGGCGATCGTCGCCTGGTAGAAGAGCTCGTTGTCGACGACGTAACGGTCGCGGCGCCCCTCGTCGCGCTCCCGGCGCACCAGGCTCTGGCTCTCCAGGAACGTGATGGCCTTGGAGATGGACGCCGGGCTGACCTGGAGGCGCTGGGCGAGCTCGGAGGCGGTCATGCTGCCCGCGTCGGAGGTGAACAGACACGTCAGCACCCGGGCCGGGATCTTGGGCATGCCCGAGCCCATGAGGACGGTGGTGAACGTCTCCTCGTACTCGGCCACCGCCTCGGCGTCGCGTCCGTGCGCCAGGGGAGGCGCCTCCGTCCCGCGGGCGGGGGAGGTCCTGCGCCGGTGGGCGCGGCGCTCGGTGGCGCGGTGGGCGAGATGGGCGCGGTAGGCGGTGGGACCGCCGTTGCGCATCACCTCCCGCGTGACCGTCGAGGTGGGACGGCCCAGGCTCCGGGCGATCTCGGCGTAGGGGAGGCTGTCGGCCAGCCCCAGCGCGATCTGCTGGCGTTCCTGCTGGGTGAGTCTGCCTCCCGGCATCGCGGTCTCCTCGGTGATCCCTCGCAACGGTCCCTGGACCCGCTCACTATAGCGTTCACCTCTCACCCATTGCAATGATCGAGTCGAGGGATGTTGCGTTACCCTCTGACCGGTTGCAACATTTTCACCACAACTACCTGCGAAGACGCCATTTTTATGCAACGACTATGTTGCCCGAAGTTGGAAAGCAACGTAGCGTTTCCAATGTCAGAAACGACATTGAGCAAAGGAGCGCACGATGCAGACGTTCACCACCCCCGCCCCGGTCTCCGCCGTCCTGGACCTCCCCGCCGGACGCGTCCGGTTCATCGCCGCTGACCGCACCGACACCACCGTCGAGGTCCTGCCCGCCGACCCCGCCAAGAGCCGCGACACCAAGGCCGCCGAGCGGACCACCGTCACCTGCGCCGACGGCGTCCTGCGGATCACCGCCCCCAAGACCGGCAACGGCCTCCTCGGCGCCGCCGGATCCCTGGACGTCACCGTCCGGCTCCCCGCCGGCTCCCGCGTCGAGGCCAGGACCGCCAGTGCCGAACTGCGCTGCGAGGGACGCCTCGGCGACATCGCCTTCGACGGCGCCTGGCGTCACATCCGGATCGATCAGGCCGCGAGCCTGCACCTGACCGCGAGCGACGGCGACGTCGAGGTCGGCCGGCTGGATGGCCCCGCACGGATCAGCACCGCCCGCGGCGACATCCGTATCGCCGAAGCCGTACGCGGCACGCTCACGCTGGACACCCAACTCGGCGACATCACCGTCACCGCCGCCCCCGGCGTCTCGGCCGCCCTGGCCGCGGACACCGGCACCGGCCGCATCGCCAACACCCTCAAGAACGACGGCACCACCGCACTCGACATCCACGCCACGACCGCCCGAGGCGACATCACGGCCCGCAGCCTCTGACCCCCTACGACCCGACAGACGACCCACCGACACAGGAGAACCCTCATGACCAAGAACAAGACCAAGAACGGGAACGGGAACAACACCCCCTCGAACGGCACGACATGGACCGGCATGGTCCCCGTCGACGACACCGCCCTCGCCGTCACCGACACCGGCGGCCCCGGCATCCCCGTCCTCTACCTCAACGGCCAGTTCGCCACCCAGGGCTACTGGCGGCGGGTCATCGCCGAACTGGGCCCCGGATGGCGCCACATCACCTACGACGAACGCGCCCGAGGCAAATCCAGGCGCTCGGCGGACTACTCCTTCGAGGCCGCCGTCCGTGACGTCGACGCCGTCCTGGCCGCCCGGGGCGTGGACCGCGCGGTGGTGGCCGGCTGGTCCTACGGCGCGTTCGTCGGGGCCCACTGGGCCCACCGCAACCCCGCACGCGCCCTGGGCGCCGTCCTGGTCGAAGGCGCCCAGCCCTACGACTGGCTGGACGAGGCCATGGAGGCGCGGATCCGGAAACTGTTCCGCAGGATGGGCTGGTTCCTGCCGCTGCTGCGCCCCACGGGCCTGGCCCCGCGGATGAACGCCGACCAGATGGCCGCCACCAACATCGAACTCGGCAAGCTCGCCCGCGAACGCGAACTGGCCCCCGTCCTGGACGGCATCACCGTCCCGGTGCGCTACGTCGTCGCCTCCGGCGCGTCCCTGGGAAGCAAGGGCGACGAACAGGAACGGATCCGCGCCGCCCTGGACGCGGTGACCGCCCGCAACCCGAACATCGAGATCAGCGCGAAGGTCCCCAGCAACCACGACGCGATCCTGAAGAAGGACTACAAGGCCGTGGCCAAGGCCATCCGCGACACCACCACCCCGGCCCGTGACACGAACTGACACCACACCCGCCCACCACCTGAGCCCCCCCGAGGGTGAACGCTGAACGCTACCTCCGCGACAGCGTTCACCCTCACTCCTTCGCCCTGCGCCGCCGCACGTTTCCGCAGGTCTGGAGCCCGGTGTGCCGTCCTGCTACGATTGATCTTGAGCTGAACGGCGGAAGTCGCGCTGGTCGGTGTTGCGTTGGTGGTCCAAGGAAAGACGCCCCGCTTCCTGCGGGGAAATGCAGGTGCAAGGCCTGCCCGGCGCTCTGTGAAGACCCCGTCCCGGTTGCCCGGGACGGGGTCTTTTTCGTCCCCGGAGCCGATGATTCGGGCCGGTTCGCGGCCCCTTCGCCCTCGCTCAGCCTTTGGTGATGCAGAAGGGGTGTCCGGCGGGATCGGTGAGAATGAGCGCCCTGGGTGCGTGTGGCTGGTGATTGGGCCTGCCCGCGCCCAGTTCCAGCAGCCGGGCCTCGGCCTCCTCCAGGTCCCCCTCGACCTCGAAGCAGAGGTGAAGCTGCTGCGGCACGCTCTGACCGGGCCAGCTCGGAGCCCGGTAGCGGTCCACTCGCTGGAAACCGATGAAGAGTCCGTCCTCACGGTTGAGACCCGCGAAGTCCACGTCCGACTTCGGGTGCGGTTCGAGGCCGGTGGCCTGCCGGTAGAACGCCGCCAGTGCCAACGGATCAGGGCAGTCAAGGGTTATCGCGCTCAACCTCATGCGCTGGGGCATGACACCTCCGGACCGGCCAGTGGACTTCCTCGGCCAACACCCTAGAGACGCCCGCCTACCGGCCGGGACCCCGGCCACACGCTCCTGTCCGGTTCACGCCCACGCATCCCTGCGTCGCCGACGAGAGCTGGTCGCGCGGCCCGGAACTCCGCAGGCTCCCGCACGGAGGCTGCCCTGTCCCTCCGACCTGGGTCCTGGGCACGGGAGTTGGGCCACACGCGGGCGCGGAGTGCGAATCAGGCTGCCGCCGTCTGCGCGGCAACCTGCGGACCAAGTCCACCGAAGCTTCCTGGTGAGGCGATTCTGCTTCGTGAACTCGCATTCTGAGAAATGGAGTTGATCCCTGGGCTGATACTGCGGGTGGTGGCGGGGGAGGGTCGCGCACTGCGGACCGGGAGACTCGTGAACGCCTGGCCCCGGACACTGTCCGGTCCGGGAAGCCTTGCCGCCCGCTGTCGTGGAACTGGTGCCGAGAATGCACGGTATTGCGGGCGGCCACCCGGGTGATGTGTCAGGGGCGGCGTCAGGCGTCGTTCGGCTTGTCCGCTGACGCGGGTGCCGGTTGCGCGTCGGTGCGCGGGGCGGTCAGGCGCGCGGGCGGCGTCGGCGCAGCAGGCGCCGTCGTCGGGGGGTGCGGAAGACCGCATAGAGCCCGGCGGCGAAGGAGAAGACGAACAGGCCGCCGGCTGTAGTGGCGATGATGGGGGCGGAGGCGCCGGCCGAGGCCAGGACCGAGCTGACCGCCGTCATCGCGAGGACCGCGATCACCCCGACGGCCAGCAGAGGGATGCTGCGGGCGGTGGGCGACTCGGCGGAGGTCACCAGTCGCACTTCGGCCTTGAGGTGACGGACGTCGATGAGGACGGAGGCCGTCTCTTTGTCGATCAGGACCCCGCGGCCCTCGTCGGGCTGTTCGTTGGTCAGGTCGGTGGTGCGGGTGGTTGAGCCGTTGGTGTGGGTCATGCGCTTGCCATCCATCGCGACGTCGATGTTGGAAGGGCCGCGGCCGCCGTTCGTGCGCGGTCCCGGCGGAGCGACTGCAACCACCCTTAGTGATCTTGAGTCGACTCTACGCAACAAAGTAGCACCGCCGTAAGGCGGATGACCAGATGATGCATGCCGATAAGGCGCCCAATGCATGCTGTTTATATGCCAGTTGGAGGGCTGGGTGGCTCCTGTTGCGCGTGATGCCGATGTGGGCCGCCGTCGTACCGTCCGGGGTGCGGTCCGCCCGTGATGGCCCCGGCGTGAGGGTGTCCCCATGGCGGTTCCCGTGCTGCGCAACGGAGTTACCGGACATCCGGGGGTGCGGGGGCGCCGGAGGGGGCGCCTCGGACGACTTCCCTCCGGTGACGCCCAGTTGGAGGCGATTCCCCCATGCCGGCCGGCCCTCGGGGTGATGGTCTCCCACATGGCGGTCCGCCTGCACGCGCATCCGCGCGCGGGCGGTGCGGCCGCTCCAAGCTCCTGGAGGGGCCGCTCTTCTATCCCGTATCTCTGTGCCCGGATGCCAGGAGTTGAGAGTCTGAACGGAATGCCACATGCGAATAATCCGCGTAACAAGCGCCGATCAGATGGTTTTTAACTTGACGTCACGGGGGATAAGGAGTGTACTGGACCGACATCACCACACTGGCACAGGTGGGGAGCTACGGGGGTGCGGGCTCATGGGCGATCGTTGGGGGTCGCTCGTGGGTGCCGATTGCACGACTTGGGGGAAGTAGGCAGCCGCGGCAAAGGCCGGGGTATGCCTGCTTCGGCGTGTCGATCGCCCGACGTGTGCGCGCAGTGTGGTCCGTCACCGCCCGACGGGGGTCGGCGGTGCGACGATTGAGGAAGCGTGGAAGATGACTGCGAGCACCGCATCCAGCCGACGAGAAACCACCACCGCCGAACGCGTCACGGTCAACCTCAGTGCCCGGTCCTCCGCGGCCCTGGAAGCCGCCGCCGGCCTGTCAGGTGACACGAAGACGGACACGATCAACCGCGCCATCCAGGTCTACGCATACCTGGAGGAGATCGCCAGCCGTGGCGGAGAGCTCTTTGTCCGGGAGCCCGGCGAGGAGTCCCCGGTCCGGCTCCGGTTCTTCTGACGTCCGTCGGCCGGTTTCGGCCGCCCGGTGCATCCGTCCGACTCGTGAGGGAGGGGCACGATGATCCTGTACGACCAGCGACTCCCCAGTTCCCCGGCGCAGTTCGCGCGCCCGCCCGCCACGGACAGTCCCGAACGCTCTCACGCCGAACGGCTCGAGTTGCTTCGCCAGGAACTGAACTCGCTTCGCCGGCGACTGAACCGGCACTCCGACACGGCGATCACCATTGGGGTCTTCGGAGGTTACTCCGGCGGCAAGACCTCGTGGGTGACCGCGCTGTTCAGTTCGCCGGCACCGTCGCCGGCGTTCCCGGCCGCGAGCAGCCGGGTGCGCGTGGTGGACACACCGGGGCTGACAGACGCCGTCGCCGCCGATCGGCCGACGGTTGATGTTGATGAGGAAGGCGTACTGCTGCAACGCGGTACACCGAGGCGTCCAGCACCGCGGTTGCCGTCGAGGCGTCGCGTCTGCCGAGGGCCGGCTGCCGGTTGCCGACCAGGGGCGATGGCCGGCGGGAGGGCGTCCCCTGCCCAACGACGGCGCCCACCACCACCGGTATGCCAAGGCCTGGACGGACATCGCCTGCCCCGACGCGGTCTGCACGAGGCAACCCTTCCCAGGTGCCGCAGCAGTTGAGTTGCCTGATCCCGTTCGGGCGGTGGAAGCCCCCGAGGCGGACAGCCCGCAGGGGACTTCCCTGCACGCGGGGCAAGGGCTCGCACGGGGATAGTCGGTTGCGGCGGCTGCGCTTGTCGCCGGGGACTACTCTCGGCGCGTGATCATCCATTGGACGGAGTGGCCACCGCGCAAGCGGCCCCCGCGGCGGCGTGCCGTGGCGGGGGTCGCGGTGGCGCTGGTCGCGGCGTTCGTCTGGTGGGCCACTCGCCCGGTGACGCCGCCGTGCGCCAATCCTGTGGTCCTGATGGGGCCGAGCACGTACGTCAGCGCATCGGGTGAGCTCACGCCTGCGGGCGAGGCGTACGTGAGACGCCGGGCGGAGAAGGCGAGGGCATCGGGGAAGTGCGCACCGATCCACGCCCGCTGGCACGACTGGCTGAGCTGACCCCCGTCAGGGGTTGGCCGCGCTGTGACGATCGTTTCCGCAGGTCTGGAGCTCGGCGTGCCGTCCTGCTACGATTGATCTTGAGCTGAACGGCGGAAGTCGCGCTGGTCGGTGTTGCGTTGGTGGTCCAAGGAAAGACGCCCCGCTTCCTGCGGGGAAATGCAGGTGCAAGGCCTGCCCGGCGCTCTGCGAAGACCCCGTCCCGGTTGCCCGGGACGGGGTCCTTTTCGATGCCCTGAACCGGTGGCGCAGCCGGTGTCGGAGCAGAGCCGGTGGCCTGGAGGAGGCGAGGCGGCGGATTCACAGGTGCGCTCAGCCGCGTACGGGCGAACGCTGCCGGCGGCATCAGCCCAGCGTGATCTCCTCGCCGATTCCCCGCTCGCGGGCGGCCGCGACGACCAGGGCCGTGGCCGCGGCGTCCTGCACCGCCACACCGACCGACTTGTAGAGGGTGATCTGGTCCGGCGAGGTGCGCCCCGGCTTGCTGCCGGTGATGAGTTCGCCCAGTTCGGCGTGCACGTGATCGGGGGTGATGAGGCCGTCGCGGATCGGCGCGAGCAGGTCGTTGCTGCCCGCGGGGAGCGGGGAGAGCACGGCGCGGCGCGATTCGACGCACACCAGCGCGTCGGCGACGGTGGCGTCGTCGATCTCGCGGCCGGCCGGGTTGTACCCCACGGACGTGATGTGCACCCCGGGTGTCAGCCAGGGGCGGCGGATCACGGGTTCGACGGCGTGGGTCGTCGCGGCGGTGATGTCCGCGCCCTCGAGCGCCTCGGCGTAGCCGGACACGGCCCGGACCTCGGCCTCCAGGACGGCTGAGAGCTCCCCGGCCAGGGCGGCGGCTTTCGCCGGGTCCCGGCCGGCCACGCGGATGTGTCGGATCGGGCGGACCCGGCAGATCGCGTGGGCGTGGGACCGGGCCTGCACCCCGGTGCCCAGCACCGCCAGCACCGTCGCGTCCTCGCGGGCCAGCAGCCGTGCCGACAGCGCGGAACAGGCTCCGGTCCGCGCCGCGGTGATGGCCGTACCGTCCAGCAGGGCCACGGGCTCGCCGGTGTCCGGATCGAACGCTGCGATCAGCGCTTGATGCGTAGGCACCGACACCCCGTCGTTGTGCGGGAAGAGCGACACCAGCTTGGTCATGAGCACCCTGGCCGACGGCAGGAAACCCGGCATGGCCGCCAGGAAGCCGTCACGTTCGGGCACCAGGGCGGCGACGCGGTCGGGCACCGAGGCGCGGCCTGAGCTGAGGTCCGCCATCGCCGGGGCCAGGGCGTCGATCAGCGAGTCCAAGGAGAGCAGGGACTCGACCTGCGAGCGGCCCAGAACAAGCATGCGCTTCAGCTCCTGATCCCGGTCGCCCGGCCGACGACCGCCCGGCCCAAGCGTCAGCCCCACCCTCGCCGCCCCGCCACGACACGCGGTCCTTCCCGGGTACGTTCATCCGTACGCGCCTGAGCACATCAGCGTGCACACCAGCATTACGGGTGGAGTGCCGGCCCGATGCCCATCACGCCCAAGGGCGTCACAATCGATGAACCTCTTGGGCTGCGCCATCGGACTTCGCCGACCGCGCTCGTGGGTGCGGCGTGCATGATGGCCGACTGGAAACAGCTTCCGATCAAGCACGGACGACGAGGGAATCGTGGCCTACCGACTCAGCTTCTTCTGCCGTTCCGGAGAAGAGAGAGGCGACGAGGCGCTCGATCGCCTGCTGGACCACCTGCTGGAGAGCGGCGGCGGTCTGTGGGGCGAGTGGTTGGGGCCGTTCGAGGACTGGGTGGCCGCGTTCAGACTCGGCACGGGCAGCAGTGACGGCCTTGGCGCCGTCGCGGACCTGCTGACACTGGAAGTACACGTCGGCGTGGCCGAGATCGCGGAGAGGGTGATCGACGCGTCACCCGATGACGAGTGGGGCATCTGGGGAAGCGACCTGCTCGCCACCGTCACCCTCAGCGGAGACAACCCCGATTGGGCCTTGGTGCACCGCATTTGGGCCGCCTTGGCGGACCTGTGGGGGGGCGGTTCCGTGGGACGAGTCCTCCGGATTCGAGATTGTGCTCTGACCGGGAAGGTTCGCCGGGTTGGCGGATCATTCCTGCTCGGAGGCAGCGGCGAGGTGACGGCGGCACAAGTCGGCAGCCGTGAGGTGGGGCCTGTGCAGCGCATCGCTGTAAAGCCGCATCTCACGAGCCGCTCGGTCCAAGCACTGCCAGAAACTGAGCGGCAGGTCGAGGTCGTCAGCGAGATCGACCAGGCAGTCGAAGGCGAGTCCCAGCTCGTTGTGCTCCAGGAACTCCAGCGTCGCTGAGAGATCGATGTCTGGCAGGCGTGTGAGGTGGGCTCGGGCGGCGCCGAGATGGTCACGGGTCTGATCCCAGCTGGTCTGCAGAGCTTCACGATCATCGGTCATGGCGCCAGTGTTGTCGGTGCCCTGATCGGGGTCACGCGACTTTCGTCGGTCGTCCGCCCCAGCGCAGGCCCTTCTCGCTGCGGATGCGAGCACGCTCCTTGCGCTGGGCGGCGAGGACGGCGGGGTGCCGAGCATCTCACCCAGGGATCCTTCTTGAACGGGACCGAGGCCGAGTTCGCCGCCCTGCGCCACCTCGCTCTCAAGGGCACCGACCACCGCAGCCACGACACGCGGTCCTTCCCGGGCACGTTCATCCGTACGCGCCTGAGCACATCAGCGTGCACACCGACAGGCCTGGCCAGGCCGGGTACCGGCCCGATGCCCATCAGGCCCGCAGGTCTGGAGCCCGGCGTGCCGTCCTGCTACGATTGATCTTGAGCTGAACGGCGGAAGTCGAGCTGGTCGGTGTTGCGTTGGTGGTCCAAGGAAAGACGCCCCGCTTCCTGCGGGGAAATGCAGGTGCAAGGCCTGCCCGGCGCTCTGCGAAGACCCCGTCCCGGTTGTCCGGGACGGGGTCTTTTTCGTTGCGGCACGCTCGACAGGGAGTGTCTGAAGGGGCGTGGGCCAGGGAGCGATCCGGGATCGGCGAACGCCCGGTGCGCGCCGCTCAGTTGCGTGGCGGCAGCGCCACAGCACGGGCGACCGCATCGCCGACGTGCTCCGCGTGGTCCGGCAGGTGCTCGGCGGCCCAGCGGGTGGCCAGGGCCAGGAAGTCGGCAAGATCCTCCTCCGCTGCCGCCAGCAGGTGACGCAGCTCGGCCACGGGCACGTCGATCCACTGACTGGTCTCCGCACCCGAGTCGACGGTCAGGCGGACCATGGAGCCGTGGCGTTCGGCGGACGGTGAGGGATCGTGACCGAGCCACGCGGCGCAACCGTCACCGTCGAGGACGTCCAGCCAGTCGCCCCGGTCCTCCAGCCCGCTGCAGCAGCCCGGCACCAGACGGGTGCCGGTGACGGTGTCGGTCACCTGCAGCCCGCCCGCCGCGAACAGCGGGTCCATGGTCAGCAGCCCGTGGAGGAAACCGCCGAGCGGGTCGTCGGGACGCGGTGGACGGTCGTCCCCGGGATCGAGGTCATTACAGGCGGCCAGCGCCATCACCGCGGTACCCACGTCAGCCGGCGTCAGCGTCCCGTCGAGCGCCAGGAAGGTGTAGGGCGTGACGTCAGAGACCGGCCACAGGTCGAAGGACTCATGACTCGGGATCTCCAGGACGGGCCGCACAATGATCACCCATGGATCATGCCGCAAGCCGCTACGGGGGCACGACCGTATTCGTTCCGGCTCAACCGAGGAAGCACGCCGAGGGGCCCTGTCGCCGCCCCCGTGGAGCAGGCTTGGGGTCTGGTGAAGTCCCGCCCAAGCCAACGGAGTTCATCCAGGATCCTGAGGGGCGAGCATGGAGACGGCGATGAAGGTGCAGTCGTCGAACCGTATGCGCCGTGGACGGCCGCCGGTGCGCCTGCCGGCGTCTTCGTTCCGTCCCGCGATGGCGGTTGTCCAGGCCGACGCCCCCTCCACCTGAAGACCACGAACCAGCGGAAAGGCCCCGCCCAGCCATGGCGCTTCTCGCCGAGCATCACGTCACCGCAACCCCCGGCCGCCGCGTCCTGGAGGTCTACGACGCGGACGCCTTCCTCGGCGACAGCGCCGCCCTGGCCGCCGCCGAGGTACAGGTGGTGGCGGGCAACGGCTACCACCTGTACCTCCTCAGCCTGCAACCCGACATGCCCGTCCGGATCACCATCCGTATCTGGGACACCCCACCCGAGCCGCCCGCCGACGCCGAAGGCCACGTCGGCATCAGCATCGAGTCCGAAACCGGCATCCTCGTCGTGGGACAGCTCGACCGCGGACCCGCCCCCGACGACGTCGTCCTTCCCCGCCCCGGCGTCTACGAGGGCCACGCCTGGTGGACCGACCGGCAGGCGGCAGGCGACTACTACGACACCACCCTCGCCCAGCTCACCGAGGACGCCCCCGACGACTGGCTGACCGAAGCCTGGAACGACTGCCCCGTCACCGAACGGTACGTCCTGGACCTCGCCTACAGCCGGGAGCCCGAACCCGTTGACGACGACGAGGATGAGGAGGACTGGACCTAGCAGGCAGGGCACCTCAGGAGCCGCCGGATCCTCGATGACTAGCAGAACCCGCCGCCACCACGGATCCTGAAGAGAGGGGAGCGGCGCGCAAGGTCCGGGTTTCTCGGCTCCTCACGCGACAGCAGGCCGATGGGATCCCCATGTCCGATGCAGACGCAGCCTCCCGAGCCGAGCGGCGGATCGCGCTGGTCCGGGACGACGTGGACGCCCGCCTCGCGCTGGCGCAGGAGTTCTACACGCACTCCTCCGAGCCCCTGCGCCGCTACGGTCACGCCGAGCTGAGCTTCCTGCGCTGGTCCGCCGCACGCGGAGTGCTCGCCCCGGAGTCCGGCACGCACCCGGGCAGCGCCTGGTGGCGTTCCGTGAACGAGGGGCTCCTCAGGGACAAGGTGGAGGCGGGCCTGCTGTGCGCCGGCGCCCCGGGGGAGGCGAGCGGCACAAGCGTCGCGTACTGGGTGGACTGCATCCGCGAGCCGTCGCCCGCCGCCTGGTACCGCGCCCACAACGCCAGCATCGTCGCCGGCTACCTGCGCCACGAGCACCTGGCCGCGCCGGAATCGCAGGTGGAGCGGTTCATGATGAACGTCGCCCTGCTCCGCGTCCTGTTCACCCACGCGATGCTCGTACGGCCGCGGCTCATGCTGGGACGGCTGGCCCCGCTCGGGCCACGGCTCGTGGACCCCCGCCACGCGACCGTGAAGTGGTTCCTCGACCTCGGCCGGTCCTTCCCACCGGTGTACCCCGTCACGCTGCCCACCGAGGACACCATTCTCGACGAACACCCCCTGGCCCGGATGCTCGACTACGGCGTGATCGCCCCCAGACTGACCGCGCTGTACGCCCTCGCCGCCGCGACCCTCGAAGAACCCCGCCTGATGACCCTCCTGGACGCGGGCGTACCCGCGTACGCCTGGACCCGGGCGGAACGCCCTCTCTGGTACGTCGGCAACACCGGCCCCCACCTGCGCCTCATCGCCCGCACGACCGGCGTACACCTGCGCTGGCCGCCCTCACCGGCCCGCCGCCACAGGATCCCCCTCCACGGCTGAGAAGCCACACGCTCCCGTGGCCACCGGCCGGCACGGAGCGGGACAGGGAGATCCCACCGCCTCCCGCCCCCGATCCGGCACCCTTGTGGAGTGCACCCCACGCCCATCACGCCCGACGCGCCGGCAGCGGTGCGCAGCCCGCTCCTCACCCAGCGGTGGCTCGACCTCACCTTTATCCACTGGGCCGTCGACCCCGCGGCTGTGACCCCGCTGCTGCCGCACGGGCTCACCGCGGACACCTACGACGGGCTCACCTACGTCGGTCTCGTCGCCTTCCGGATGGAAAAGGTGGGCTGGCTCCGGCTCCCCGGCGTGCCGTACTTCGGCTCCTTCCCGGAGACCAACGTGCGCCTCTACTCGGTCGACGCGTACGGCCGCCGCGGGGTCGTCTTCCGGTCCATGGACGCCTCGCGGCTCGTGCCGGTGCTCCTGGGCCGCCTCGGCTTCCGCCTCCCGTATCTGTGGTCCCGCATGGACGTACGAACGGACGGCGACACCGTCACGTACACGAGCGCCCGGCACCGGCCCGGAACCCCACGGGTGCGGAGCCGCATCGTCGTCAGGGTCGGCCGGCCCGTCCCGGACCCGACCGGGCTGGAGCACTTCCTCACGGCCCGCTGGGGCATGCACAACGCCTTCTCCGGCGGCACCGGCTACCTCGCCAACGACCATCCGCGCTGGCCGCTGCACCGCGCGGAGCTGATCACCTGCGAGGAGAACCTCCTTGAGGCGGCCGGACTCCCGGCTCCCGACCGTCCGCCGGTCAGCGTCCTGTACTCACCCGGGGTCCCGGTACGCCTGGGCCGGCCCACCGCCCTGACACCCCGCGGCCACGTCCCGCCGAACAAACCCTGACCCCCACCCGCCGGTCGGGCCCGGCCTCCCGCCGACGGCCGGGGAACCGCACCTTCCGAGGAACCGCAACTCCTTGCGAGCGGACCGTTTCCCGTCCCTTTCGGGGGTACACGAGCGCCGAACTCACCGGAGAACGGCGTCAGGAGTGCCATGCGTGCCAAGGTCGGATACTTCAGGACCAGGTCACTCAGGAGACGTCTGCGCCGCTGCGCCCGCGAGGTGTTCGGCTGGGAGCGACTGCGCCCCTCCCAACTCGACGCCATGAAAGCCGTGATGGAGGGACGCGACACCATCGTGGTGATGCCGACCGGCGCCGGGAAGTCGGCCGTGTACCAGGTGCCGGGCGTGCTGCTGGACGGGCCGACCGTCGTGGTCTCGCCCCTGATCGCGCTCCAGCGGGACCAGGTCGCCCATCTCGCCCGCATCGAGGGATCCGATGCCTCGGCCGTCAACTCCGCCCAGCGCCCCCGGGACAACGAGGCGGTCTGGGAGCGCGTACGCGAGGGCCGCCTGGACTTCCTGTTCGTCTCGCCCGAGCAGCTCGCGAAGGACGAGGTGGTGGAGCAGATCGCCGCGGCCGGCCCCGCGTTGATGGTGGTCGACGAGGCACACTGCGTGTCCTCCTGGGGATACGACTTCCGGCCCGACTACCTGTCCCTGTGCCACGTCCGCGAACGCATCGGCCGGCCTCCCCTCCTCGCCCTCACCGCCAGCGCGGCGGCCCCCGTGCGGGCCGACATCGTGGAGCGCCTCGGCATGCGCGAGGCGCACCAGGTGGTCGCGGGGTTCGACCGCCGCAACATCACCCTGGAGGTCGTACGGCACCGGGAGAACGCGGGCAAGCGCCGGTGGGTGGTGGAGCGGGCCGCGGCCGAGGCCAAACCGGGCATCGTCTACGCGGGAACACGGCGGGAGGCGGAGGAGTACGCGCGGGAACTGTCGGCGCTCGGATTCGACAGCGCCGCCTATCACGCGGGGCTGGCGGCGGCCGAACGCTCCCGCACGCACGACCGCTTCCGGGACGGCGAACTCGACGTGGTCGTCGCCACCTCCGCGTTCGGCATGGGCATCGACAAGCCGAACATCCGCTTCGTGCTGCACGCGTCGGTGCCGGGTTCCCTCGACACGTACTACCAGGAGATCGGCCGGGCGGGCCGCGACGGAAAGCCGTCGACGGCGATCCTCGCCTACCGGCCCGAGGACCTCGGCGTGCAGCGGTTCCGGACGGGCGCACCCCCCGACCCGGAGGTCCTGGGCGGGCTGATCGACGCGGTGCGCGAGCACCCGGGACCGGTCACGGCGACCGCTCTGCGCGAACGGACCGGGCTGTCTCCGACCCCGCTGACGTCGATGCTGCACCTGCTGGAGGAGGCCGGAGCCGTGACGACGCGCAACCGCGGCGCCATCGCGGCCGTGCCCGGGGCACGCCGGGACGCCTGCGTCCGCGAGGCGGTGCGGATCGCCTCCGCCCGTGTCGATCTGGAGCGTTCCCGGGTGGAGATGATGCGGGCGTACGCCGAGACGAACGGCTGCCGCCGCAGGCACATGCTCGGATACTTCGGGGAGAGCCTCGCGGAAGGCGACTGCGCGGGCTGCGACACCTGCGCCCGCACGAAGGAGCTGAAGGAGGCCCCCCTGCGGACGGAGGACATCCTGTCCGGTACGGGCCCTGAGCCGCTCGGGCCCGTGGCGTCCGACGGCGCCTTCCCGCCCGGGACACGGGTGGGACACAGGACGTGGGGCGAGGGCGAGGTGATGAGCGAGGAGGGGAACAGGATCACCGTCCTGTTCGAGAGCGTGGGCTATCGCACCCTGTCCCTCCCCGCCGTCCAGGCACGAGGCCTGCTGACACCGGTGCCGTCGACCGCGACGAGGAACTGACGCGCCTCTGTGCCACCGGCCTGCTGATCAGCGGGCCCGAGGGGTGATCCGCCCGGCAGGCAGCCGGTTTGGCCGCCGCCCGGTGGCCGGGTCCGTCAGGAGCAGGTGTAGCTGAACACCCCTTCCGCCTCGGGCGACTTGTGCTGGTGGGTGACCCGCAGGCGGGCCGTTCCCCGGAAGCTGCCGGGGCCGCGGACCGTCCAGCGCAGGTGCACGGTGACCCGGCGCTCACCCCGGCGGGCCGTGCGGACCAGCTCGCCGGAGTCGTGGCCGTCGCTGCGCAGCCAGTGGTACGTCACCGGGCCGCCGCGGCCGTCGGTGGTCACGACGCCGACCAGATCGGCGGTCTGCCCGCAGTGCAACCGCCCGGCGGGCGAACGGACTTCGACGGAGGTGACCGTCGGGGCGGGGGAGGGGCGCAGCAGCAGCCACAGCAGGACGGCCGCGGCGGACAGGAAGGCCGCCGTGGCGATCCAGGCCCGCCGTCTGCGGCGGCGGGGACGGCTGTCGGACGGTACGGGCGCGGTACGCCACTGGGCGCGCAGGACGTCCTGCGCCTCCAGCGGGACGCCGGGACCGAAGCGCAGGAGGATCTCGCCGTCGTCCTCGCCTTCACCGGTCGGGGCCGGCGCCGTCGCCCCGGCGGGTGCCGCTGCCAGGGGGTCGGCAGGTGTCGCCGAGGGCCCGGCGGGGGTGCGGTTGCGTCTGCCGAGGAGGGTGGCCTGATCGTCCGGGGCGGCGGAGCCGGGCCGGCGCGGGGCGGAGCGGGAGCCGGTGCGGCCGGGCAGGGTGAGCTGCTCGTCCGGCACGCCGCGCCTGGCCCCGTCCCCGTCCGGAACCCCGGCCGCGGCCCCGGCACCGGCACTTGCGCCTGTGCCTGTGCCTTCAGAACCCGAGCCCCCGGACTTCGTACGTCCGGGTTCTGCGCCCCCGGAGCCTGCGCCCCCGGGGCCTGTACCCCGGGCACCTGCGTCTCGGGCACCCGCGTTCCCGGGCTCCGCACCTCCGGAGCCTGCAGCCTGGGCATCTGCGTCCCCGGACTCTGCGTCCCCGGACTCTGCGTCCCCGGACTCTGCGTCCCGGGCACCCGCGTCCCTGGGCTCTGCACCCCCGGACTCTGCGTCCCGGGCACCCGCGTCCCTGGGCTCTGCACCCCCGGGGCCTGCGTCCCGGGCACCCGCGTCCCTGGGCTCTGCACCCCCGGGGCCTGCGTCCCGGGCACTCGCGCCCGCAGCGCCCGCACCCACAGACTCCGTGCCCACAGACTCCGTGCCCCTGGACTCCGTACCCCCGGACCTCTCGGCTTCAAGGCCGGCGACGTCGGAACCGGCAGCCCCGGAACCAGTGACACCGGAACCAGCGACACCGGATCCGAGGGCTCCACCACCCCCCTCCCGAGGACGCACACGCCGGTCATCCACCCCCGCCCCGTCCACCGCCGTCACCGTCGCCGCCGCGGCCACCGCCGCGCGCAGCTCCGTACGCCGCAGGAAACCCTCCGGAAGCGCCGCGCGCCCGGCGACCAGGGCCGCCCGGGCCGCCGCCAGCCCCTCGGAACCGGCGGTGGCGCGACAGCGCGCGAACACAGCGGCCGCCGGGGTGCCGGCAGGCACCCACGCCTCGCCGAGGGTGCGGGCCAGGCCGGCCCAGGCCGCGACGTCCGCCGCACGCCGAGCGGAGCCCGGCCCGCCCCCCGGCACACTGCCGGTGCCCTCACCCGGCACCCTGCCGATGCCGCCACCCGGCACCGTGCCGATGCCGTCACCCGCCCCCGTGCTGTCACCGGCCCCCGTGCCGTCACCCAGCACCGTGCCCAGCGCGGCCTCGGCGAGCAGGGCGACGCCGTCCGGGGCCAGGACCACGGTGTCCGCGGCCAGGGCCCCGTGGGCGAGGCCGGCCGCGTGCAGGGCGAGCAGGGTCTGCGCGGTCTCGTTCAGGACGCTGGCCGCGCTGCCCGCGTCGGGGCCCGTACCCCCGCGGGCCAGGAGGTCCGCGAGGGTGGGGGCCGGTGGTCGGGCGGTGATCAGCCACACCTCCCCGGCCTCCGCGACGAGGTCGACGGTGCCGAGCACCCCGGGCAACCGGAGCCTCGCGACGGCGAGTACGGCCGCCGCGAGCCGTTCGCGCGTGCCCCGCGGCGCGAGCAGGGCACGGTCGACGCGCAGCGCGCCGAGCACCGGCTCACCGGACCGGGCCGGGAGCAGCGCGTGCCAGGTGCCGTGGCGGGCGTCGCGCGACCAGCCCGACAGGGTGCGCCCGGCGACGGTGGTGGCTGTCGTCATGTCGGTCCGTTTCTCGCCGGGTACGGCGTCCTCGCCCGGTACGGCGCTCAGCACGGCGGCGCGTCCAGGGTGGCCGTCTGCGGTCCGTTCGCGGCCGCCGGAGTGCTGGTGAGCGTGACCGTCCAGGTGCCGCGGCACGGGTGGTTGGCGAAGTCGGCCACGAAGGTCACGGGGTAGTGCGTGCTCCCGGACAGCACCCGGGTCTGGTGGCCGTAGGGGTCGGCGGGCGTGTCCACGTAGTAGTCGGCCGTGACGGTCACGGGCGAGGTGCCGGTCGTGTCGACGGTGACGGCGGCGACCAGCGAGCCGGGGGCCTGCCCCCGCTGCCAGGAGCCGATGGAGATCGTGACCGTGCCGGGGGTGGGCGTGGCCGGGCTCGCGGTCGTCGGCGCGGGGGAGTCCACCGGCGGGGCGGCGCTCACCGTGGGGGCGGGGGAGAGCGCCGGGCTGCCCGAGGGGGTGGTGGTGGGGGTGGTGTCGGCCGTGGGGGAGGCGCCGGTCGCGGGCGCGGACGGCGAAGAGGCCGTCGGAGTCGGCGAGCCGAGGGCCGAGGGCACCGAACTGGCCACCGTGGTCGACGTGTCGTGCGGACGGGCCGCCACGGACGTCACCCCGCCCGCCACGACCGCCAGCGCGGCCGCCCCCACCGCGGCCTTCCATCCGCTGCGCCTCACCCGCCCCAGCAGGGTCAGGGCCCGGGCCGGGGCTTCGAGCGTCGCCGTCGCGGTGAACGGGAACAACAGGGCGAGCAGCGCGGTGAGTTCGGCGAGCCTGCGGCGTCCGCGCTCCTCCCAGCCGGCCCCGTACCCCTCGACGGCCGAACGCTCCAGATCGGCCAGGAACGCCTCGATGCCCGGCCGTTGCTCCGGGTCCTTGGCCAACCCACGGCGCAGCAGCCCCCGTACGGGATCGGGTACGTCCTCCAGCGGGACGGGGGCCCGCAGATGCTGCAGACGCAGCGCGGCCACGTCGTCGCCGGTGAAGGGGCGGCGCCCGGTCAGGCACTCGTGGAACACCGCCGCCGCGGCGTACACGTCACCGGCCGGCCCAGCCGGTTCGCCCTGCCACCGCTCGGGCGCCATGTAGGCGGGCGTGCCGGCGGCCTCGGTCTCGCGTCCGGCGCGTACGGCGATCCCGAAGTCGGCGAGAGCGCTCGTACCGTCGGCGCGGACCAGCACGTTCTCCGGCTTGTAGTCGCGGTGGACCACCCCGGCCGCGTGCGCCGCGCCCAGGCCCAGCAGGGAGCCCTTGAGCAGCACCAGGGCGGCCTCGGGGCCGGTCGCCCCGTGCCGGCGCAGCAGGTGGCGCAGACTGACGCCGTCCACCGCCTCCATCACGATCGCGGCCCCGCCGCGCGCCTCGACGTACTCGTACAGCCGCACCACGCACGGGTGCCGCAGCTCGCCGAGGAGCCGGGCCTCCGCGCGGAAGCGGGCGAGGAACTCCCGGTCGCAGCGCAGGTGTTCACCGAGGTACTTGACCGCCACCGGCACCCCGGTCGCGGTGTGCCGGGCCAGGACGACCCGCCCGCCGGCCCCCTCGCCGAGCGCGCGCACCTCTTCGTAACCGGACACGGCCCACCGGCCGGATCCGACGGCGTCCTCGCTCATGCCGTCCCCTCCACGGCCGTCCCCATCGCCGGAGCCGGTGCCGCGCCCCGCGCGTCCCGTCGGCGCCGCACCCGCCGGGCCAGCCAGCGCACCGGCGCGGACCACACCGGGAAGGCCACCAGCGCGACCACGACGGCCTCGACGACCCCGGTCCACGCCGGGGACAGCCACCCCTCCAGCAGGTCGCCGATCCGGGAGCGCCAGGCCAGCAGGGCCAGGACGAGGAAGCCGTACGTACCCACGACGACCGCCAGGCCGTACGCGGCCATGCCCGCCTGCCGCGGGCCGGGCCGGCTGCCCGCGCGCAGGTCCCGCCACAGGCCCGTGCGGAAGTACGCGCTCGCCTCCTCACGCAGCCGCGGCACGCGCAGCGCGTCGGTCAGGGCCTGGTAACCGTCCAGCGGCATCAGCGGGTTGAAGTTGTACAGCGTGTTCAGGTAGAGCCCGAAGGCGAGTTGGAACAGGATCGCCGAGGCCGCCCCGGCGGGCAGGAAGGCCGCACCGGCCGCGCACCAGCCGGCCAGCGCCGCCGTCGACAGCGGCCCCGACAGCGCGACGACCACACGTGACCAGCGGGTGCCGAACCACATGTCGCTGGTGTCCACGAACGCGAACGGCATGCCCATCATGAGCAGGAACCCGCCGCGCCGGACCTTGCGGCCGTACGACTTCACGGCCAGCGCGTGCGTCAGCTCGTGGACGACCAGCGCGGAGATGTACCCGGCGGCCAGGAGCACCGGGCCCCAGACGCCCGCCCCGCCGAAGTCCAGCAGATGCTGCCGGCCCTGCGCGACGAAGAACGCGACCGGCCCGCCGGCCACCGACAGCCACACCAGCGTCACGCCGGTGCGGGTGAACAGCCGCCACCCGAAGGCCTGGTAGAGGCGGGTGACGGCCTTGTCGAGGCCGGGGACGGAGATCTCCAGCTTCAGCAGCGCCCGGTACACGGCGTGCCCCACCCGCCGCCAGCCCCTGCGCTGCGCGTCCTCGGGGCGGCCGGGCAGGCCGCGCAGCAGTCCCGCGTCCGCGAACGCGGCGAGCGCCGACTCGATGCGCGGCAGGGCGAGTTCGCCGTAGCGGTCGGCGTAGGCGAACAGCAGGTCCCGTACGGTGTTCTCGCCGTCGACGGCGTTCCAGAGGAAGACCTGGCGCTCGTCCAGCTCCAAGTACCTGCCGGTACGGGTGTTGTTGAGCACCCAGCGGGCCTCGCCGCGGTCGGCGGGCACCTGCTTGAGCGCCCACCCGGAGCGGCGGCGCGGGCGCGCGGTGAGCGGCCCGTTCGCCTCCGGCGCCGCCTCCTCCTGTGCGGCGGTGGGGAGTTGGGTGAGCTGGGTGCCCACGACCTGGGTGCGCTGGCCGATGTGGGCCTCGCGGGGCTGCTCGAACACCAGCCGTACGTCGCCGACGGACAGCTCGGTGCCGTCGGCGAGGTGGGCCGCGCCGCCGTGCAGGTCGACGCCCGCGACGGCCGTGCCGTTGAACGAGTCCAGGTCCTCGATCCGGAAACCCGACTCCGTACGGACGATCCGGGCGTGGCGGCGCGACACGCTGGCGTCGGCCAGGACGACGTCGCTGTCCGCGCCCCGGCCCAGTGTGGTGACCGGGCCGGTGAGCGGGACGAGCAGGGCGGGGTCGTCGAGGCCGCGCAGGTGCGGCGCGGCGTACGACGTCGGTGCCGCGCCGCGGCGCAGGGTGCCGCAGTGCAGGCAGTACGGGAAGTCGCGCCGCACGTGGACGCGGCAGGCGTGGCAGAGCATGCGCCGGTTCAGCCCGCGCCGGAGCCGCTGAGGGACGTTCCGCCGGAGAAGCCGCCGTCGGTGTCGGGCGCGGCGGGGGAGAGGTGGGTGGAGAGGCCGTCGAGGCCGGGGGCGCTCACGCCGCCGCGCACGCGCTCGGCACCGCCGAGAACGCCCGCGCGGCCACCGCCGCCGCCTTCGCCGCCCCCGCCGTCGCCTCCGCCGGGTTCACCGCCGCCGCCGGGCCGCCGCCCGGTGTTCTCCTGGTCACCGCCACCGCCACCGCTGCCGCCTTCACCGCCACCGCCCGAGCCGCCGCCGTGACCGTGCCCGCCACCCTCTTCGCCGCCCCCGCCGTCGCCGCCGGAACCCCCGCCGTCGCCGCCCCCGGAGCCGCCGTGGCCGCCGCCCTCACCGCCACCGGAGCCGCCGCCGCCTTCACCGCCGCCCCCGCCACCCTCTCCGCCGCCGCTTCCGCCGCCGCCTTCACCGCCGCCCCCGCCACCCTCTCCGCCGCCGCTTCCGCCGCCTTCTCCGCCGCCGGGACGGCGTCCGGTGTTCTCCTGGTCGCCGCCGCCACTGCCGCCGCTGTCTCCGCCGCCGCCCTCGCCACCGCTGTCCCCGCCGCCACCGCCGTCCTCGCCGCGGTCGTAGATGCCGCCGTGCCCGAAGTGCCCGGCGTCGCCGCCGCCTTCGCCACCGAAACCACCGCCGTGACCCCCGAGCCCACCGAACCCGCCGAGTCCGCCACCGGACCCGGCACCACCGTCACCGAACCCACCGTCGCCGAACCCGCCACCGCCACCGAGGCCACCGTCGCCGAACCCGCCGCCGCTGTCCCCGCCGCCGCTGTCCCCGCCGCCGAAGCCGCCGTCACCGAGGCCACCGAACCCGCCGTCGGCACCACCGCCGCCCAAGCCGCCGTCACCGAACCCGCCGCCGAATCCGCCATCGGCCCCGCCGCCCCCGAATCCGCCGAAGTCGCCGCCGCCACCAAGGCCGCCGTCCCCGAACGCGCCGTCGCCGAAGCCACCACCGGATCCGGCACCGCCGTCACCGAAGCCGCCACCGAGGCCGCCGTCACCGAAGCTGCCGAAGTCGCCGCCGCCACCGAGGCCGCCGTCCCCGAACTCACCGAATCCGCCGCCGACATCGGCCGCTGCGCCCTGGCCCAGCCCTCCGCCGAGCAGGCTCTGGGAACCCGTGGCGGAGACGTCGAGGCCGCCGGCGCCAACATGGCCGTCGGTGTCGAGGCTGCCGGCGCCCACGTGGCCGTCGGTGTCGAGGCTGCCGGCGCCCACGTGGCCGTCGGTGTCGAAGCCCCCGGCGCCCTCGTGGCCGTCAGCGGGGAAAGGCGGCTGGTCAGGCGTGTGATCGACGGTGACGGGATCGCCTGACACGTGGTCGGTGGGGACATCGGGAACGTCATGGTGTGCCAGCGCGTGTGCCGCGCTCCCGAAGAACAGGGACGACTTGGACAGGCGCGGGTCGAGCGCGGCCGGTCCCCCGGCGGTGCCGGACTCGACGCGCAGGGCGCGGAGTTCGCCGACCTGGGCGGGTGTCAGGCCCAGTCTTCGGGCCACCTCCTCGGTGTCACCGTCGAGTTCGGCCCTGAAGGCCGGGTCGACGGCGAGGCGGGTCATGGCGTCGCGAAAGGCGTTGTCGGTCATGTCCTCGGTCTCCGTGGGTCTGCGGACGCTGCTGCTGATCCCGGCGGAGCTGAGGATCCCCCTGGCCGACGGCACCTGCCATTTCCGGCCATCCCCACCGATGCCTGCACGGACGGTTATAGGGGGCATGACATGGCCCGCGCAAGGCTGAGAGCAGCACACCCTGCCGCATATGCCTCCGGAAAGGGGTGGTGACTTCGGACCGTGCACCGATCGAATACGGCCACCCACCGGCTGAGCCGCCCGGAGGGCCGCACCGGCCGGGAGGACACCACGCCGGTGAGGAACGCGCACCGCTCACGCCGGCGAAGAAGACCCCGCGTCTGTGGAACCAACCAGGGCCCGGGCAAACTCTGCTGTTGTAGCCCTGATCGAGAGGAACGGCCCAGACATGATCACGCTCACCAAGGAAGACGGCCCCGCGGACCTGGCCGGAGTGACCCATCTGTCCATCGGCGTGTCCTGGGACCCCACGGCCGGCAGCAGTGGCGGGATGCTGGGCAAACTGCGCCGCAAGTCGGGCACCGACCTGGACCTGATCGCCATCGCCATGCAGGGCCGCGACCCGGTGCGCCTCGCCGGCCTCGACTCCCTCGACCCCATGGGCAACGGCTCGTTGGTCCACAGCGGCGACAACCAGACCGGGCACGGGAGCGGCGACGACGAGACGGTGACCGTCGAGTTCGCCGGGATCCCGCCGCACATCACGTCGATCGTGTTCGTCGCCGCCGCGTACAAGAAGGGCAGCGCCTTCGAGAAGGCGCGCAACATCAGTTTCAAGGTGTACGACGCGACCGGCGGGAGCTCGCAGCAGGTCGCCGACATCTGGCCCAGCCTGCTCACCCAGGACAACGGCTGCGCCGTGGCGAAGGCGCTGCGGGTCGACACCGGCTGGAAGCTCGAAGTGATCAATACGACGGGGAAGATCAAGCAGGGGGACGAGCACGCCCTGATGCGCTTCGCCGTCAGCAAGTAGTCCGTGGACGAAGCGGCGCGGCCCCTCATCTCCCGGAGCGGAGGCCGGGGCGCGACGTGTACGTTGCCGACGGGCCGAGGCCGAGGAGGAGACGTATGACCGCAGGAGGCTTCTCGTCGAAACGGCTGGTCCGGGTGCGGGAACTGGCCGAGCGTCACGTCGACGCCGGCTTCGTCCCCGGGATGGTGGCCGTCCTCGCCCGGCACGGCCAGGTGCACGTCGAGGCGACGGGCACGCTCGCGTTCCAGGGCGCGGGCTCGAGGACGCCGATGGCGGGCGACACGATCTGCCGCATGGCCTCGATGACGAAACCGGTCGTCGCCGCGTGCGCCATGACCCTCGTCGAGGACTGCACCCTGCGCCTCGACGACCCGGTCGACGATCTCCTGCCGGAGCTGGCGGACATGACCGTGCTCGCCGATCCCGGCGGACCACTGGACGACACCGTCGCGGCGGAACGCCCGATCACGCTGCGGGATCTGCTGACCTACACCCTCGGCACCGGCATGGTCCCGGCCGAACCGGGAACGGTCCCGATCGCGGACGCGCTGGACGCACTCGGCAGGCCGCCGGCGGACGAGTGGCTGCGCCGGCTCGGCACGCTCCCGCTCGTCCATCAGCCGGGCGAGCGCTGGATGTACGACACGGCAGCCGACGTGACCGGCGTGCTCATCGCCCGGGCGACAGGCATGTCCTTCGGGGACGCCGTACGCGAGCGGATCTGCGGTCCGCTCGGCATGAAGGACACCGCCTTCAGCGTGGCCGGCGAGAGCACCGGCCGGCTGGCGACGGCGTACGAGCGCGACGACGACGCCGACGGTGAGCCGGTGGTCGAGGACGGCCCCGACGGGCGGTGGAGCCGGCCGCCGGTGTTCGAAGGAGGCGGCGGCGGGCTCGTCTCGACCGCCGAGGACTACCTCGCCTTCGCCTCGGCCTTGCTCGCGGGCGGCGCCCGCAACGGCGAGCGGGTGCTCTCGCGGCCGTCGGTCACCCTGATGACGAGCGACCACCTGACACCGGCGCAGAAGGCGGTCTCCGGGTTCTGGCCCGGGTACTTCGCCACGATGGGCTGGGGCTTCGGGATGTCGGTACGCACCCACCGCACGCACCTGGGCCCCTCGGCCGGGAGCTACGGCTGGCCGGGTCTGTACGGCACCGCCTGGTACAACGACCCCGCCGAGGACATGACGGCGATCTTCGTCATGCAGCGGGCCCACGCGGGGGACCAGAGCCTGCCGATGTGGCAGGACCTCTGGACCGCCGTCTACCAGGCGATCGACGACTGACCGCGAACGGCAACACTCCTGAGTCACCGTTCGAGGACGACGCGACGGCCGAACCGAGGAGTGGCCCGCGACCGAGCCGGTGCCGGCGGGCTGGAACGGGGCCCGTGACCGAGCCGGTGCCGGCGGGCCGGACCGGGGCCCGGGCCGTAGCCCCTTTGGGTGTGTCCCTAGCCCGTAGCGGCCCTGGCGCTGCTTGAATCATTTTATGACTAAACGTGACGATGAGGGTCTTTTCGGCAACCGGTTCCTGACCAAGCCCGCCCCCGCGGAGACCTTCCCCGAGGAAGGCATGTCCGCGACGGACGCGATGAGGCTCGTGGACGTGGATCTCGCCATGGAGGGCGACCCGCAGCGCAACCTCGCCACGTTCGTCACCACCTGGATGGAACCGGAGGCGCAACGGCTGATCGCCGAGAACCTCCACCGCAACTTCATCGACCACGCGGAGTACCCCATCTCCGCCGAGATCGAGCAGCGGTGCGTGCGCATGCTCGCCGACCTCTTCCACGCGCCGGGCCCGACGGCCGGGTGCCGGACCCAGGGATCGTCCGAGGCGATCATGCTCGGCGCGCTGTCGCTGAAGTGGAAGTGGCGCGAGCGCCGCCAGGCGGCCGGCCTGTCCACCGACCGGCCCAACCTGATCTTCGGGGGAGACGTCCACGTCGTATGGGAGAAGTTCTGCCGCTACTTCGACGTCGAGCCGCGGATCGTGCCGCTCGCCGAGGGCAAGTACACGATCGGCCCGGAGGACGTGGAACCCCACCTCGACGAGAACACGATCGGTGTCGTCGCCGTCCTCGGCACCACGTTCACCGGCCACAAGGACGACGTCGTCGGGATCGACAAACTCCTGCGGGAGGTCCGCGAAAAGCGGGACCTCGACATCCCGATCCACGTCGACGGCGCCAGCGGCGCCTTCGTGTGGCCCTTCCTCTACCCGGACTCGAAATGGGACTTCCGGCTCGAACAGGTCCGGTCCATCAACGTCTCGGGGCACAAGTACGGCCTGGTCTACCCCGGCATCGGATGGCTGGTCTTCCGCGAGGAGTCCGACCTGGCCAAGGACCTCGTGTTCTACGAGAACTACCTGGGCAAGACCGACGCGACGTTCACGCTGAACTTCTCCACCGGCGCCTCGATGGTCCTCGCGCAGTACTACAACTTCGTACGCCTGGGCCGTCAGGGCTACACCTACGTCATGAAGATGATGCAGCAGAACGCCCGCGCACTCGCGGACAACCTGCGCGACAGCGGCCGCTTCGAAGTGATCGGCGCCGACCTCGAACAACTGCCGCTGGTCGCCTTCCGCCTCGCCGGCGAGCACGCCTACGACGAGTCCGACATCGCCTGGCAGCTCTCGGCCGAGCGGGGCTGGATGGTGCCGGCGTACACGCTCCCGCCCAACGCGGAGCGGGTGAAGATCATGCGCGCCCTGGTCAAGGAGACCATGAGCCGCGAGCAGATCGACCGCCTGGGCCAGGACATCGCCGACGCGTGCCGCACGCTGGACGCCAAGGGCGCGACCCACGGGACCGAGCGGGCCCAGGTCAAGCGCGGCACCGGCTACTGACGCACCCGTCCCCAAGAGCCGTCGGACGACCGGACACCGACGACGACGGCCCCGCACGGCCCCGGCTCCGGCCACGGCCCCCGGCTCCGGCCCCGGAAGGTGAGGAACCATGCCGACCCCTCAGGAGGAAGGCGGCTACGCCGAGGCGCTCGCCCACGCGGAACGCCTGCTCGGCATCCCGCTGGAGCGGTTCCTCGAACCCACCCCGGGCGAGCCCGCCAACGGGGCGGACTTCAAACGGCTCGCCACCGTGCAGACCTTCGGCGCCGCCTGGCCCCGCGACGAGGCCCTCGACACCCGCACCCGCGCCCTGGTCTCCGTCACGATCGCCGCCGTCCTCGGCACCCTGGAACCCCTGCGCGGACAGCTCCGCATCGCGCTGAACAACGGTGCCACGCCCGAGGAGATCGCCGAGGTGTTCATCCAGATCGCCGCGTACGCGGGAGCCGCGCGGGCCTTCGAGGGGTACCGGATCGCCGCGGAGGTCTTCGCCGAGGCGGCCGCCCAGGACCGGTGACCGGCACCCCTTCTTTCTGGACTTGCTGGTCCATTTTCTCGGTCGTACGTTGGCGCACATGCCCTCAGGGGCAGGGCCCCGTTCGGTCGACGGCACCGCCGTCCGGCCGTCGGGTCCACGGTGAACGACGAACGCAACGGAGTGGATCATGTCGATGCGGCTTGAGGGCAGGACCGCCCTGGTGACCGGAGCGACCAGCAACATCGGGCGGGCCATCGCGGAGGCCTTCGCCGCCCAGGGGGCGCACGTCGCCGTCTCGGGCCGGAGCGCCGAACGGGGCGAGGAGGTCGTCGACGGGATCAGGGTGCGCGGCGGACGGGCCGACTTCGTGCGGGCCGACCTGGACGGCACGGCCGCGGCCTCGCAGACCCTCGCCGAGAACGCGACCCGTGTCCTCGGCGGCCGGATCGACATCCTGGTCAACAACGCCGGCATCTACCCCGCCGACTCCACGGCGGCGACCGACGAGAAGACCTTCGACCAGGTCTACTCGGTGAACGTCAAGGCCCCGTTCTTCCTGACGGCGGCCGTCGCCCCCGCCATGGTCGAGGCCGGCGGCGGGACGATCATCAACCTGGGTTCCTGGATCGCGCGCCTCGGGATCCCGGTCGGCGCCCTCTACAGCTCCACCAAGGGGGCCATGGAGACACTGACCCGGGCCTGGGCGGCGGAGTTCGGTCCGCAGGGCGTCCGCGTGAACGCCATCTCCCCGGGCGTGGTGCTGACGCCGGACCCGCAGGAGGAACACCCCGCCGAGGTCATGATGAAGGGCACCCCGGCGCATCGGATGGGCAGGCCCGAGGAGATCGCGAACGCCGCCGTGTACCTGGCGGCCGACGAGTCCGCCTTCGTCCACGGCATCGTGCTCGACGTCGACGGCGGCCGCACCACCGTCGCGGTCGTCGCCGCCTGACACCCCTCGCCCCTATCGACCCGGCACCCGCGCGGAAGAGTCCACGGGACGCGGGTCACCCCGTGGCTCGTGCCGCACGCCTCAGATCATCGATCCCCTGGTCGAGAGCGGCGCGCAGGTGGGTGGAGCATCCCGTGGACAGCAGGATCGACACACCTCCCTGGATCGCGGCCAGCAGCGCCGCGGCCCGCCGGTCGACATCGAGGTCGGCGGGCAGGCCGCCGGCCGCCTGGAGCGCTCTGATGCCCGCCGCGAGGCTCTCCTGCCAGCGCCGCATCAGCTCGACCGCGATCGCCCGTGTCCCGGGGGTCGAACGTCCGATCTGGAGGAACAGGGACCCGAGCGGACACTGGTCCCCCTGGTCCTCGTAGCGCTTGACGACCACGTCCCGCCACTGGTTCCAGGCCTCCCACGAGTCCAGGCGGCCCAGATAGGGCTGCTGGTCCTGCAGGACCTGCTCCGCCTCGAACCGGGCCACCGCGACGAGGAGTTCGTCCTTGCCCGCCGGGAAGTAGTGGAAGAGCTGGCTCTTGCTGCTGCGGGTCCGCACCATGATGTCGTCCAGGGTGGCCGAGGCGACGCCCTTCTCCCGCAGTACCGCCGCGGCCCCCTCGACGATCCGCCCGCGCGTCGCCTTCCCCTTGGCCGTCAGCTCACCGCGCACGTTCCGCACCTCCTGCGAATGGACCATCCGGTCCATCGTAGGGGCGCGCCGGAAGTCCGCCGGGATGGAGAAGTCCGGTGACCAGGCCCGTGCCGGCGTCCGCCCGCTCGCGGCGCGACGACGGCGAAGTCCGGTCCGGGCGCCCCGAGACGACCCGCCGGCATCGCACCCCGGCTCACCTTGAGTAACGGATACCGATCCGGGGCGGACGCCGGCCTCTGAGACTTCACGGGAACAGCCCCCACCCGCAACAGGAGGAAGCTCGTGTCTCAGAACAACGTGGTGCGCCGAGGTCAGGGCCCGCAGCACAACCAGATCGTGGTGCGCCGGATCCTGAACCCCAACCCCGGCCAGGCCGTGGCCCGCCGGGGCATGGGCATGCAGCACAACCAGGCCGTGGTGCGCCGGGTCCTGAACCCCAACCACAACCAGGCCGTGGTGCGCCGGGTCCTGAACCCCAACCACAGCCAGGCGGTGGTCGCCCGCTGACCTGCTGAGCCGGGGGAGGGCGCCACGCACACCCCTTTCCCTGGAAGCGGGCCGGGCCGGCGCATGACGTGCCGGCCCGGCCCGCGCAGTACGCCTGTGCGTCCACCCGTACCACCCGTACCACCGGGTCGGCCGTCGGCCGGGCCGGTGTCATCGACCCGCCGTCACAGGCCGCCGCGGCACAGGCCCGCGCCCTCGGCGGCGGCCTGCCGACAGGAGGCGGACACATGGCCCTTCAGGACGATCCGGCACCGCTGCGGCAGGCGCTCACGGCCTGCCTGCGCGCGCTGGACGACGGCGACCACCGGGCCGCGCGGCACCAGGCGGACCGAGCGCGAGGACTGGCGGCGGACCGCGGGACACTGGCGCGGGCCAACACGCTTCTCCTGGTCGGCATGGTCGAGCAGGCGGAGGGCGACACCGAAGCGGCCGCGGGCCGCTACACCGCCGCCGCCGAGCTCGCGGAAAGGCATCTGGGTGAGCCGGACGGCATCCAGCTCTTCCTGCACGCCACACGCGAACTCGCGGCCCTGTACCGGTTCCAGGGCCGCTACGGCCGGGCGGAGCAGATCCTGCGGGACGCCCTGGCCGCATCGCAGGCCGCCGAGCCGGACCCCGCGGATCTGGCCGTGCTCCACAACGAGTTCGGCATGGTCTGCAAGTACAGCGGCAACTTCGACCAGGCGGCGACCTCGTACGGCATCGCCCTGACGCTCGTCGAAGCCGCGGTGCCCGTCGACCAGGGCGACTTGGCGGATCTCTACCACAACCTCGGCGGCCTGGCCCACGCCCGCGGCGACTACGCGGCCGCCGAGGAACCGGCCCGCCGGGCGGTCGCCCTCCGCGAGCACGCACGGGGACCCTCGCATCCGGAGACGGCCGCCGACCGGGCCGCGCTCGCTCCCATCCTGCTCGGACTCGGCCGCCTCGAGGAAGCCGAAGCCCTCCTCCAGGACGCGCTGGCCGTCTTCGAGCGCGCCTACGGCACCAGGCACGTCGACTACGTGATCGCGCTCGGAAACCTCGCCGCCGTCACCCACCGGCTCGGCCGCCACCAGGCCGCCGAGACCCTCTACCGGCAGACGCTGCACACGATGGAGGAGGAACTCGGCCCGGACCATCCCGATCTCGCCCCCGTCCTGGCCAACCTCGCCGACCTCCACCGCGCCCTCGGCCGCATGGACGACGCCCACACCCTGGAGGCGCGCGCCCGGGCCGTCCTCGCCGCCTCGGTCCGGCCCGACCACCCCACCCTCACGATCCTGCAGCCACCGTCCCCAGAACTTTTTCCTTCCAACTGGAATAGTCATGAACCATGAGCATGTTGTACGGGGTGACTCACCCGAACCAGCCCGTACAAGGAGCACACCGTGAGCGACATCAAGAAGGTTCTCTTCCTCGCCTTCCCCGACGCCGGAGAGCAGGACCTCCTCGCCCCCTGGGAACTGTTCAAGGCCCTCGCCTACGACCTCAGCCGGCAGGGGGAGACCCTGGAGGTCACCCTCGGCAGCTTCGAGGGAGGCACCGTGACCACCCACATGGGCGCCCAGCTGCAGACCGAGAAGGTCTCGCCCCAGGACCGCTACGACCTCCTCTACATCCCCGGCGGCATCGGCGGCGGCGCCGCCTCCCGCGACCCGCGGATCCTCGACTTCATCCGCGCCCACCACGACGAGGACCGCTGGGTCGCCGCCAACTGCGCCGGAGTCGGCGTCGTCTTCCGCTCCGGCATCCTCGACGGCACCCGCTTCCAGGCCGCGGCCGTCCTCGGCCGCCGCCTGAGGGAACTCGGCGCCGACGTCGCCGAGCCCCGCCGCGCCTGGTCCCTCCTGCCCGACGAGAAGATCTTCACCGCCGGCGGCGCCGCCACCGTCCACCCCAGCACCATCGCCCTGGTCACCCACCTGTTCGGCGAGGACCGGGCCCGCGCCCTCGCCGCCACCTGGGACACCCTCCCGCTCCACGGCGAAGCCCTGTTCAGCCCCGAGGGCCCCGTCTCGCACGACGACGAGACCTTCGTCAAGGGACTCCAGGACGGCATGGAGAAGGTCTTCCTCCCCGAGAACTGACCCCTCCCGCACCAGGGGGCGGGGCGCGGACCGGGACACCCGGCCCCCGCCCCGCCCCGCCTTGCCTTGCCTTGCCTTGCTTCCTCCGCCACCGGCATCCCGGCCCAAGGCCACCACCACCCCGGCAACCCGCCCGGACGACACCCCTACGGAGACACCGTGAGCCAGACAGACCAGCCCCTCGCCGCAGGCGCGTGCGATCTCGAGTCGGGTGTCTGCGCCCTGCCCGGCGACGGCGCCGCCCTCCCCGGCGCGGCCGCCGATCACCCCGGCCCCGGGACGGGCCTCACCCGCATCACCTATGTGACCGACCCGATCTGCTCGGCCTGCTGGATCCTCGAACCCGCCTGGCGCTCCCTCACGGAGCGCTACCGCGACCTCATCGACGTACGCCACGTCTACGGAGGACTCCTGCGCGGCTGGCAGGGCTTCCACGACGCCGGCAACGGCATCCGCCGCCCCGAGGACGTCGCCCACCACTGGGACGAGTTCGCGGAGATCTCCGGCCAGCCCATCGACTCCTCCGTCTGGCACAGCGACCCCATCGACTCCTCGTACCCGCCGAGCATCGCGCTCGCCGCCGTGCGCCTGCTGGCCCCCGAGCACGAGGAGACCTACCTGCGCCGCCTCCGTGAGGAACTCTTCCTGGACGGCCGCAACATCGCCGCCCCCCGGCTCCTGGAGACGCTGGCCGTGGAGCTCGGCCTGGACGTGACGTCGTACCGCCGGCTCATCGAGAACGGCGAGGCCGCGTCCGAGTTCGAACGCGACCTGGTCCGCACCCACGAACTCGGCGCCCGCGGCTTCCCGACCCTGATCCTCGAAGGCCCCGACGGTCGTGTCGTCCTGCACGGCTGGATCCGGCCGGAGCGCCTGGAGAACACCTTCCTCACCGTGTCGGGCGCGACCCGCCGGCCCGCCGTCTCCTCGCTCGACGAAGCCATCGACCGGCTCGGGACCGGAACCTCGCTGGAGTACGCCGCGCTCACCGGCCGCTCCGTCACCGAGGTGGAAGGGCTCCTCACCCGGGCCGGCGCCACCTCCCGCCCCGCAGGCAAGGGCAAGGCCTGGTCGCCCGAGCCGCGGAACCGGCACTGAGGGGAGACACGGTCGGGACCAAGGATTTCGGAGGAGATTGACGATGCGCAAAGTCATGCAGAGAAGACTCGGCGGCCCGGACGTCCTGGAGGTCGTCGAGGTGGAAGTGCCGGAACCGGGCCCCACGGAGGTGCTGGTCGAGGTGAAGGCCGCCGGGGTGAACCCCGTCGACTGGAAGATGCGTACCGCCGGAGGTCTGGGGGAGCCGCCCTTCTCGGTCGGCTGGGACGTCTCGGGGGTGGTGGCGGCCGTGGGGCCGGGCGTGACCCGCTTCAGGGCGGGGGACGAGGTGTTCGGCATGCCCCGCTTCCCCGCGGAGGCGGGAGCGTACGCGGACTACGTGACCGCTCCCTCGAGACACCTCGCCCTCAAGCCCGCCCGCCTGAGCCACGTACAGGCCGCAGGACTGCCCCTCGCCGGCCTCACCGGCCGGCAGGCCCTTGTCACCGTGGCCCGGATCGCCGCCGGCGAGCGCGTCCTCATTCCCGCCGCGGCCGGCGGCGTGGGGCACCTGGCCGTCCAGATCGCCAAGGCCCGCGGCGCGTACGTGATCGGCACCGCGAGCGCGGCCAAACACGACTTCGTCAGGGCACTGGGCGCCGACGAGGTCATCGACCACCGGACCGCGGACGTGGGCGCCCAGGTCGCGGACGTGGACGTCCTCCTCGCCACGGTCGCGGGGCAGATCGAGGAGCTGGCGGGCACCCTGGTGCCCGGGGGCCGGATCGTGGCGCTCAACGGCGCCGACGCGGACGCGGTCCGGTGGGCCGTGGAGAACGGCCTGCGGGCCGACTTCATGCTCGTGGAACCCGACCGCGCCGATCTGGAGGCCCTCGCCTCCCTCGCCGGGGACGGACTGCTCGACGTCCACATCGACACGGTCCTGCCGCTGGAACGGGTCGCCGACGCCCACCGCCTGGGCGAGCGGGGACGAACCACCGGAAAGATCGTCCTGTCCCTGTAGAGCGGCGGAAGTTTCTGTCCGTGCAGAGCGGCGGAAGCCCCCGTCCGTGCAGAGCGGCGGAAGCCTCCGTCCAGACCGGAGGTTCCGATCAGGCCGCCGCCAGATCGGCCCAGTGGTCGACGAGGTCCCCGGGAGTGCCGTGGCTGCCACCGGCGTCGACCAGCGCGGAGATGATCGTGCCACCCCGGCCGTGCTCGTCCTCGGGGCGTGTCGCGGCCCAGGTGGCGGGATCGGGCTGAGGACCGCCGTCGCTGACGTGGACCCGGATGCGGCGGGCGTCGTTCCCGGCCACCCGCAGATGAAGGACCACCGGGGGCAGCGCGTGGGTCACCGCGTTGGTGACCAGCTCGGAGACCACCAGGAGCGTGTCGTAGATCCGGTCCTCGTCCACACCATGGGCGGCCAGCACACGGCCGGCCTCACGGCGGGCGGCGGCCGGCGCGAGCGGACCGTGCTCCAGCTCCAGGTCGACGACCCACCGGGCGGCCCCGGCCTCGTCGTGGTGCCGGCTGCCGGCGCTCGGGGTGGGGAACATGAGGATCACTGCCTGAGGAGAGGAAAGCGGACAATTGGCGATCTGTCTCCCAGCACACCGCGAACCCTCACCCGGCACCTGAGAACCCCGTACTCAAGAAGACCGCGCGCGGGTCCCGCGATCCCGCGTCGTCCGCCGCTTCCGGAACCGTGAACACCGAGATCGAAAAAGGGAGGCTTTCCATGGCCGCCGAGGACAAGTCCGACGGCACGCACGTCCGCGAGGACGGTGCGGGGGACCAGGACGGGACCGTGGCCAACCGGGCTCTGTGGGACGACCTCGCCGAGTTCCACGGAACGCGGCCCGGCGACCGGTCGTACGACGTGGAGGCCTTCCTCGCCGGCGGGCAGACACTGCGCGGGATCGAGCGGGAACTCGCGGGCGACGTGGCCGGCAAGGACCTCCTCCACCTCCAGTGCCACTTCGGGATGGACACCCTGAACTGGGCACGCCTGGGCGCGCGCGTGACCGGCGTGGACTTCTCGCCCAGGGCGATCGCGCGGGCGCGGGAACTGGCCCGGCGCGCCGGTCTGTCCGCTGAGTTCGTCGAAGCGGACTCCCAGCGCCTGCCGGACGCCCTGACGGGCAGGTTCGACCTGGTCGTCTCGACCTACGGGGTCCTGTCCTGGATCGCAGACCTGGACGCGTGGATGGGCGGCGCGGCGAGAGCGCTGCGGCCGGGCGGCCGGCTCGTGCTCGTGGACCTCCACCCCGTCTTCCAGACGGTGCTCACCTTCGACCCCTTCGTGGCCGACTGGCCCTACGGCGGCGGCGCACCGCAGCACGACGCGATGACGGGCACGTACGCCCACGGCGATGCCCCGCTCGAGCCGCGGGCCTCGACGCAGTACCCGTACTCGGTCGGCGAGATCGTGACGGCGGCCGCCTCGGCGGGGCTGGTCGTGGAACGGCTCGGCGAGCACACCGAGACCGAGACCGACGGGCGCCACATCCTGCCCCAGGGACCGGACGGCCTGTACCGGTTCCCCTTCAGCGACACCCACCTGCCCATCCTGTACTCGCTCGGCGCGCTCCGGCCGGCTGCGGCGGCCGGCTGACGCCGCGCACGTCCGGTGCGCCGGTCGAAGGCGCACCGGACGTGCTCATGCGCCCGGGCGGCGGTGCACCTCGCGCGCGTGCGCGGGGGCGGCCCCCTCGGGGGCGTGCGGCCCGGCCAGCCGGTCCAGGACGACCTCGGCGGCCGCCAGGTCCTGGACACCGAGGCCGACGAGCTTGCAGACGGTGATCTCGTCGTCGCCCTCGCGTCCGGGCGCCGTGCCCGCGAGGACCTCGCCGAGCTCCGCGTGGTGTCGGCGGTCCGCCGCCGCGAGCCGCGACAAGTCGCCGTGCGTCGCGGTGAGTTCACGGCTGTCGACCACGATCCGGTCCGCCCGCGTCAGGGCCTGGGGGCTCAGTTCCGCCTTCGTCGGATCGTCGGCGCCCACGGCGTTGACGTGTGTCCCGGGCGTCAACCAGGCCGCGTGGACCAGGGGTTCGGTGCTGGAGGTCGCCGTCACCAGGACGTCGGCGCCCTCGCACGCGGCCCGCGGACCGTCCACGGCGACGACCCGCAGGTCGGGGCGCCTGGCGTGCAGCGCCCGGGCGAGGTCCTCCACCCCGGACGGGCGCCGGCCCCACACGCGTACGTCACGCAGCGGGAGTTCGTCGGCGACGGCGAGGGTCTGGAGGTAGGCCTGGGTGCCGCTGCCGACGACCCCGAGGACGCGGGAGTCGCGCCGTGCCAGGGTCCGGGCGGCGAGAGCTCCCGCCGCGGCCGTCCGTACGTCGGAGAGGTGGTGTTCGTCCTCGAGGAGAGCCCGGAGGTCTCCCGTCTCGGCGTCGAACACCGCGACGACGCCGCTGCCCGGCGTCCCGCCGCGGCGGGCGCGCTCCAGGAACCAGGAGGCGACCTTGACGGTGAAGATCCGCCGCCCCGGCAGCCACGCCGACTTCACGTGCACATCGCCCTCAGGGCCGGCCGGCGCGAACACCGCGGCGGGGGAGTCGCCGAGACCGCGGCTGTAGTCGCGCAGTGCGGCGGCGACGGGTTCCAGGACGTCGGGGTAGCCGACCGCGGCGCGGATCTCCCGCGGGCCGAAGTAGGCGGGCCCGCCCGTCACCGCGGGAGCCCTTCGAGGCGCCCGCGGGCGACGACGGCGACCTCTCCGCCGACCCGTACCGACGTGATGTGCTCCGGGCCGCCGTGGGCGCTGACCGTCATCTCGCTGGGGCGGCCGCAGTACTGCCCCTGGCGCAGCGTGCGCGGTTCGCCGTCCTCGAGGCGTCCGTGCCGGCGCAGGTAGGCGGCCACGCATCCGGCGGCACTGCCGGTGGCCACGTCCTCGACGACGCCGTCGTTGTTCCAGTGCCGCCCCTCCAGGTCGTCGGCGTCCAGGAGATAGGCGAACTGCGCTCCGAGTTCCGCCAGTCGGCGCCCGATGTCGGAGGCGATCCGGGCCCCCGCGAGCGCTCCGGGACGCACCGGCACGATCAGGTACCGCAGCCCGGTCGAGACGATCTCGGGCCGAAGTTCCGGGTGCAGGTCCGCCTCGTCCAGGGAGAACCAGGAGGCCACGCCGTCCGGTTCGGGCCGGCCGAGGAACTGCGGGGCGCCCTGGTCGAGGACGCTCGCGTACCGGCCGGGACCGCGGTGCTCGGTGACCACCTCGACGGTGCGTGCCTTCAGTTCCAGCGACCAGGTCCGGCTGCCGTCGCCGCCCGCCATGGCGTGCAGGACGCTCGCCGCTCCGATGACGGGGTGCCCGGCGAAGTCCAGTTCCTCGGCGAGGTCGAAGACCCGGGCCCGCCACGCGTCGTCCCGGCCGTCCCTCTGTTCCAGGAAGATGGATTCGAAGTGCCGCATTTCCTCGGTGATCCGCTGCATTTGGGAGCCGCTCAGATCCGCCGCGTCGGGAAATACGGTGAGGCTGTTCCCGCTGAACGGCGTTCCGCTGAAGACGTCGACATGAAAGTAGTGCATACGGCGACGCTACCCAGGGGCCGAAACGAAAGGAACCCTCGCCGTGAACAGAGGGGGCATAGCATGTCGTTATGGCCCCCGATCTCGAAACCGCGCTGCTGCGTGCTTTTGTGAGTTCCGTACGGTCCGGAAGCATCAGCCGGGCGGCCGCGGCCCTGGGCCACAGCCAGCCCGCGCTCAGCGGCCAGTTGCGCCGGCTCGAACGTACGGTGGGCCGACGGCTGCTGGACCGCGGTACGACGGGCGTGTCGCTGACCAAGGCCGGAGAGGTGTTCCTGCCCTACGCCGAACGCATTCTGTCCCTCTCCGCCCAGGCCGTCGCGGCGGCCGGCCCGGACGTGGCCGGGCACTGCGGCGTCGGGCTGATGGAGGACTTCGTCACGCCGTCCCTGGTCGAGGCGCTCGGCGACTTCAGCGTCCTGCACCCGGACGCGACACTGGAACTGGTCACCGGTCCCGGCCCGCTGATGAAGCAGGCCCTCGCCGAGGGGCGCGTCCAACTGGCCCTGTGCGACCCCTTCCACCTGGCCGAGCCGCCCCGCTGGACGGTCCGCCTGCCGCTGACCTGGTCCGCGGCACCCGGTCTCGACAGGGACCAGGACCCGCTGCCGCTCGTCCTCTTCTCCCAGCCGTGCCGCTGGCGGGCACCGGTCCTCGACGCCCTGCAGGGCGCGGGCCGCCGGTGGCGGATCGTCTTCGAGAGCACCGCGATGAGCGGGGTGCAGGCCGCCGTGCGGGCGGGCCTCGGCGCCACCGCGCTGCTTCCCGCGAACGTGGAGCCGGGCACCGCGGTCGAGGGACTGCCCGCGCTGCCCGACGTCGAGGTCGCCCTCGTCCGCTCCGCCGGCCGGGACGGCGACCCGCTCCTCCAGGCGGTGGAGGACCTGCTGCGGGACCTGACCATGCCGCGGGCGGACACGGGACCGCGGTAAGGACCCGGCAGGGACCGCGGTAGGGGAATTCCGGCTGAGACCACGTCAGGCCAGGGGCGCTGCCGGTACCGAGGCCGCCTGACGTCCGGCATACCGGACCCCGGCCCCGCCCGGCTATAGGCAGAAATTACTCACGCCCGCCCGGCCGCCTCACGCTTCAATGAATTCCACCCGGCGAGGCAGCGGAAAATACGCTCCGCGCCGGGCAATTCACGTCCGGCGAAATTTTCGCGTCCGGAAAAAGGTGAGAAGGAGCCCCGTGTGAGAAGGAGTCCCGTGCGGATGAAGAGTCTGACAGCTCCGCTGTTCACGGTGTCGGCGGCACTCGTACTGACGGTCGTGCCGACCACGGCGCAGGCGGCCGGGACGGAGGACGGCGCCGCGCTGGTGGCGGCGGAGAACGAGATCATCGACGAGCTCGCCCCGCTGGGCTGGCCGGGCCAGGACTCGGAGAACTTCTATCCCGGAGCGGCCGGTCACGCCGACGCCGACGCCGCGTCCGTGGTCTGGGGCACCCGCGGGGACGCGCGCTCCTACCAGGTCGAGGCCAAATGCGCCCAGTTCCTCACCGCTTCGCTGAAGCACGCCTACACCTGGGCCACGGACTCCTGGTTCACCGACGGCATCGGCTTTCGCAGCCCGTCCTCCGAGCAGTACTACGACGCCTTCACGGACACGGGCGCCGGTGGCGCGCTGGAGGACATGAGCGAGCACATCACCCGTCGTTCCGCGCAGCGGGTCCGGGACCTCCACGCGGGCTCCGTCATCGCCGTGAAGTACCTGGACGGATCGGAAGGCGGCGCGACGGGCCACATGATGACGGTGGAGTCGATCGCGCCGTTCGAGCGCGACGGCGACCGCGCCACCCAGGAGTACGCCGTCACGGTCGCCGACAGCACGTCCAACCCGCACGGCGTGGCACTCTCCTCCAAGACGTCGCCGCACTGGGCGTTCCGCGACAGCCGTGTCGAGGGCTCCCCGGGAGCCACCACGAAGGAGTGGAGCGGCGCCGGCCGCGGCACCGTCTTCATCCAGGCGGACGCGACGACCGGCAAGCCGACCGGCTACTGGTGGGGCAGGAACGAGGCCGCGTTCAACACGGTCGCCGACCGGCCGATGGTCTTCGTGGACATCACCCGCTGACAGAGCCGCCGGCGACGGGCACCGTCCTCGGTATGAAGATCTCCGACCCGAAGGAACAGCCGTGATGCGTTTCCTGCCCGCCCTCGCGGCACGCACGGACCGCCGAGCCGCACGCGCCGTCGACCGCAGCGTCCTCCTCCGCGAGCTGGACGTCACGGACACACCCACGGCACTCGGGGTGCACCGGGTCGCCCGGCGCTCGTACGCGGTGGAGGCCGAGCTGATCGGCTTCGACGGCATACCGGCCCTCACCGAGACCCTGGAGGAGATGCGGGCGCAGCCGTTGCGCTGGCTCGGGATGGTCACCCATGACGGCCGGATCGCCGCCTTCGTGGCCTGGCAGCCCCTGGCCGGGGCCGACGGTATCGACATCGACCGCGTCTGCGTCGATCCGGAATGGTTCCGCCGCGGTCTGGCACGGGAAATGCTGGACCACCTGTTGGCTCAACTGGCCCCCGGCGCCAGGGCGCTGGTCAGCACGGGCGCGGACAACCGGCCGGCCGTCGCCCTCTACGAGCGGCTCGGCTTCACCCGGGTCGGCACCGTCCAGCCGGCCCCCGGCCTGCTCCTGGCCGAGTTCCGGCTCGTACGCGAGCGCGTTCACTCCTCCCGGGCCGCGGTCCGGTCCGGTGCGGGGCCGTCCAGGGTGGCCTGAACGGCGGGGGCGAGGGTGGCGACGATCTGTTCGGGGGAGAGGTGGGCGACGGCGGGGATGCGCAGGATGTAGCGGGTCAGGGCGAGACCGAGGAGCTGGGCCGAGACCAGCCCGGCCCGTGCGGCCTGCTCGGGCCCCGCGGTCTCGGCCCGTGCGGCCTGCTCAGGTCCCGTGGCCTCGGCCTGTGCGGCCTGCTCAGGTCCCGTGGCCTCGGCCCGTGCGGCCCGCTCGGGTCCCGCGGGCTCGGCCCGTGCGGTCTGTTCGGGGCCCGTGGGCTCGGCGAGTGCCGGGGCGACCTGGGTCGCGAAGATCGCGTGCATCCGCCCGGCGGCGTGCTCGTTGGTGACGGCCGAGCGCAGGAGCAGCAGCAGGGCGTCGCCGGCCTCGTCGCGCTCCCAGCGCCGGAGGAAGTGCCGGACCAGCGCTTCGGCGCGCTCGCCCGCCGGCACGGCGGACAGGTCGGGGAGGTCCAGGTCGATGTCGAGCGCGGCGTCGAAGAGCCGGTCCTTGCTGCCGTAGTAGCGCATGACCATCGAGGGGTCGATGCCGGCGTCGGCCGCGACGGCGCGGATGGTGGTGCGCTCGAAGCCGTGAGCGGCGAAGCGGCGGCGGGCGGCGTCCAGGATCACCGCCCGGGTGCGGTCGGATCGTCGGGCGCCCGAGGCGCTGTGGTCGATGTCCTGCGTCATGCCCACAACTGTAGGCCAACGCCTGTTGACTCTCCAGGGCCGGTGCGTGCACTCTGTCAACAAGCGTTTGCCAACACATGTTGGCATCCTGACGTACGCCACCCGGAGGCCCGCCGTGAACAGCCCCGCCCCCGCACTGCCCGACCGCACCGAGGTCGCGATCGTGGGCGCAGGCCCCACGGGCCTCGCCCTCGCGGTGACCCTGGCACTCGCCGGCATCGACTTCGTCCTGCTGGACCAGCAGGACGAAGGAGCCAACACCTCGCGCGCCGCGGTGGTGCACGCCCGGACCCTCGAGGTCCTCGACGAACTCGGCGCCTCCGCCGAGCTGATCGGCCGGGGCGTGAAGCTCGACCGGTTCGCCGTCCGCGACGGCGCCCGGCGGCTGCTCACGGTCCCCTTCGACCAGCTCTCCACCCCGCACCCCTACACGCTGATGGTCCCGCAGTACGAGACCGAGGCGGTCCTGCTCGCCCGGCTGCGCGCCCTGGGCGGCGACGTCCACCGCCCCCACCAGGTCACCTCCGTCGTCCAGGACACCGAAGGCGTCACCCTCACCACCGGCACCGGACAGACCCTGCGCGCCTCCTACGCGGTCGGCGCGGACGGCATGCACAGCACCGTGCGGGAAGCCTCCGGCATCGGCTTCACCGGAAGCTCCTACGCCGAGTCGTTCGTCCTCGCCGACGTCGTCATGGACTGGGCCCCCGGCCCGGCCGAGGTCTCCCTGACCTTCGGAGCCGCCGGCCTCCTGGTCGTCGCCCCGCTACCCGGCGGCCACTACCGCATCGTCGCCACCACCGACCAGGCCCCCGAACACCCCGGCCTCGCCCTCGTGCAGCGGCTCCTGGACCAGCGCACCCCCGGCCAGGCCGCGGTCACCGACGTCGCCTGGTCCTCCCGCTTCCGCGTCCACCACCGCGTCGCCGACCACTACCGCGCCCGGCGGCTCTTCCTGGCCGGAGACGCGGCCCACGTCCACAGCCCCGCCGGCGGCCAGGGCATGAACACCGGCATCCAGGACGGCCACGCCCTCGGCACCGCCTTCTCCACCGACACCCTCGACGCATACGAGGCCCGCCGGCGCCCGGTCGCCGAACGCGTCGTCGCCTTCACCGACCGCATGACCCGCATCGCCACCACCCGCAACCCCGCCGTACGGACCCTGCGCAACACCGCCCTGCGCCTGATGGGCCACACCCCCCTGCCCACCAGGCTCGCCACCGAACTCGCCGAGCTCAACTACCGCTAGGCAGGTTGAGTACCGATTGCTCAGCCGCCACCGCACCGGGCGGATGTCCCCTGGAAGGGCAGTGAACTCAGCCCTCCAGGACGGGAACGTCATGCACAAGACCCTGACGGCGGCAGGCCTCACCGCGGCGGTGGCCGGTGTACTCCTCGCGATTCCCGTCGCGTCGATCACGGTGGCGCGACCGGAGCCCCCGGCACCCGCGAGCCACAGCGCCCCGCCCGCCCCTGTGAAGCACCCCGGACTCAACCCCGCGCACCCGTAAGGCTGTCGAGCGCCTCTCGCGCCACGGCCAGAGTGGGGTGCCGCTCGTGGACCCTGCCGTGCAGAAGCCCGACGACGCGCGCGTACAGCGACCGGGCGGGTCCGAGGTCGCCCTGGGACGCCTTCACCGCGGCCAGGTTCACCAGCGTCGGTGCCAGGTCGGGATGGTCCGTGCCCAGCAGCCGCTCCTTGAGGGCCAGGGCGTTCGCGTAGGACGAGCCCGCCGGGCCCAGTTCACCGCGGCGGTGCTGGACGGCGGCGAGGTTGTGCAGGGTCACGGCCACGTCGTAGCTGTCGGGGCCGAACACGTCCTGGAAGACGGAGAGGGCCTGGCGCAGCCGGAGTTCGGCGTCGTCGAGACGTCCGCATCCCTCCAGCAGGGCGGCCCAGGCCGCCGTGTCGAGGGCCGTGAGGACGTGGCCGGGACCGTGCAGCCGGATACGGATCTCCACCGAGCGGGCGGCCCACGGCTCCCCGCCCCGCGCGTCACCGCGCGCGTGGGCGAGCCCGCCGAGGTTGTGGCACACCATGGCCACGGTGTCGTGATCGGGCCCGAACGCCTCCTCGTAGATCTCCAGCGCCCGCAGGTAGCGCCCCTGGGCGGCGTCGAAGTCACCGGTGTACTTGCCCAGGACTCCCCACTCGTTGCACAGCCACGCCACGGTCGGCGACGAGGGACCGGTGGCACGCTCCGCCGCGGCCAGGACCTGCGACAGCAGCAGCCCGGCGTGCCGGTATCTGCCCCGCATCCGCCACGCGGTGGCCAGCATGCCGCGCACCTCGATGTCCTGCACGCAAAAGAGCCCCGTACGCAGGGCACGTGCCGAGGACGGGTCGGCGTCGAGCGCCGCGCGCAGCAGCTCCTCCGCCTCGCCCGCCCGGCCCGCCTCCAGCGCCCGCTCGGCCGCTTCCACGGCCGTGCGCAGGGCGGGACGGTGTTCACGGCCGGTCATCCGGGCCTCCCTGGGGAAGAACGCGAGTCAGGCTCAGCGCACCCAGCGCGGTGGCGCCGAGCACGGCGGCCGAGACGGCGAAGAACATCCGGAGGGAGCCGGCCCCCAGCAGTGCCGCGGTGGCCAGGGCCCCGATCGCGAAGCCGCCCGTCCACGCCAGGGTGTGGGCCCCGTTGTAGCGTCCGGCCAGCCCCGGGGGCGCCAGGTCGTTGACCAGCGCGGTGACGACCGGCATGTAGGCGATCTCCCCGAGGGCGAACACCACGGCCGCCGCGAGCAGCCTCGCGGTGCCCGGGGTCGCGTCCAGGGCGACGATCGCCCAGGCCCCGGCCATGCAGGCGGCTCCACCCGCGAGAACGACCGGCCGAGGGAACCGGGCCAGAACGCGCTGGGCGGGAACCTGGGCGAGCGCGACGACGAGCATGTTCGCGGTGAACACCCACCCGAGGCCGTCGACGTCGTGGGTCAGCACCGACACGGCCGGCAGGCCGATCTGGAGCTGGGCGAACCCGGCCGCCACCACCAGCAGCACGAAGACGAACACCCGGCGCATGGCCGGATCACGGGCGACCGCCGCGTAGCCCTGATCCGAGGACCCAGGGCCGTGCCGGTCCGGAAACCGCCCGGCCGCGCCGGAGGCTTCGGCGAGCGCCGTGACGTTCCGGCGGCGCGCGGCCACCCGGCCCACCAGCGCCGCCAGCACGACGAACGAGACCGCGTCGAGCGCGTACACCCAGCGCAGTCCGCCGTCGGCTCCGAAGACGCCGAGCACGGCGGCCGCACCGGCGACACCGAGCATCGCCCCGGTGGTCACGACGGTGTTGCGCCAGGAGAAGGCCCTCTCCCGGGCGTTGTCGGGCACCGAGCGGGCCAGCAACGCGTCCAGCGCCGGCGCCAGTGCCGCCGTCGCACCCGTACCGGCGATCGCCGCCACCACCGCGGGCGCGACGCTCCCGTGTGCACCGGCCATGACGGCGGCGGCCGCCGCGGCGGCCGTGGCGAGCCCCGTGATGGTACGGGCCGCCCCGTACCGGTCACTGAGGGCGCCTCCCGCCACGGCCCCGGCCACGGCGGCCAGCGAGCGGACCACGAGGACCGCCCCGACCTGACCGCCGGACAGGCCGCAGACGTCGCTGAGGTAGACGACCAGATAGGGGAACGTCGCCCCGGAACCGACGTTGGAGAGGAACTCGCCGAGGAGCACCAGCAGCGCGACGGGCGGGAATCCCGCCGCCGGCACACCGAGCCCGAACGGAGCCCTTCTCCTGGTCCGTGTCCCGAGGCCGCCCATTCCCGCTACTCGCCGGCCTCGTCGAACGGGGCGTGGCGCAGCACGATCTCGTTGTGGTTGCCGCCGATCGCCCCGGCACGACGCGTCGTGCCCGCCTCGACGTCCTTCGGCGCTGGCTCGCAGGCCTGCGCGCCGCCGTCGACGACGATCTCGTTGTGGTTCATCGATCCGGCGGCGAAGCCCTGCTCGGCGCTCCCGGCGCCGTCGAGGTCGACGCTCACGACGATCTCGTTGTGGTTGTACGAACCGGTCCTCATGGAAATGCTCCTTTCGATGTCCGCCGATGCGGATGCCCCGACGCTAGGCAGCCGCCCCCACCGCCCGGCTGAGCAAGCGCTACTCATCTCGCCGGCCGTCCGCGGGCGCGGTGCCGGGAGTTTTCGGCACGGCTTCGGCGACCGGTAGGGTCGGCCACGAGCGCAGAGAGTGACGGAGAGGGGGCGTGCGATGCCCACGCACTACGACGGGAGCGCCCGCGAGAAGCGGTCGCTGGACCTCTTCATCAAACTGATCCGGGCAGCCGCCTCGGTGGAGGCGCGCACCAGCGGCCCCCTGCTCGCCTCCGGGCTCACGACGAGTCAGTTCGGCGCCCTGGAGACCCTGTACTACGTCGGCCCGCTGCCCGCCGGACGCCTGGCCGAGAAGCACCTGAAGAGCCCGAACAACTTCACCGTCGTCATCTCCAACCTGGAGAAGCGGGGCCTGGTCCGCCGCGAGAAGTCCCCCCACGACCGCCGCGTGGTCATGGTCGAACTCACCGGGTCCGGGCGCGCGGCGGTGGAGGAGACCATGCCCGCCTACGTCCGGGCCATCGCCGACGACCTGGACCGCCTCTCGGTCCACGAGCAGGCTCAACTCGCCGACCTGCTGCGCAAGGTGGGACGCCCCGACGCCGGGTAGAACCCCCGCGAGGGCGTCAGTCCTCGGGGCCCAGCGAGCTCGTCCGCCGCCGGTCCGGCCGGTTCGGCCGGTCCGCTCATGAGCACCGGATACTCATCACCGCGACAACGCCGGCTGCCAGGCTGCTGTCCGGAAACAGAGAGTGCCCTGGCGCGGCCGGCACCACAGACCGGGATCAAGGACCGGCACCGAGGACCGGCATCAAAGACCGGCACCAAAGACTCGCCGCCCGGCGGCAGTTCGCTTCGCCACTGCTGCTCGCCACTGCTGCCGGGAACAGCGCCCGGAACCTCCCGCACTCTCGCCGAGCTGTCCGGAGGGCTTTGCGTGGTCAGCGATGAACAACGCGCGATACTGCATGCCTTGGCCCGCGAGGGGACGCTGTCACGGGCCGCCGTCGCACTGAAGATGACACCACTCGCGGTGTGCCGGCGACTGGCCGGGCTGGAGACGGCACTCGGGCATCCCGTGCTCCAGCCCTACGGCCGCCACATCCGGCTCACCCGGGCCGCCGGCAGGCTCGTACAAGAACTCGCTCGAGCCGGCGAACGGCCACCACCCGGCCCAAGAGCCGGGAAACCGGACCGAGTTGACGACGGGTCCGGCTCAGGCCAGCGGCTTGTGCATCACGATGCAGGGCCGGCCCCACTGGATGTCGCGGCGGCGGTCGATCTCCTGCCAGCCCAGTGAACCCCAGAAGGCGGAGGCCGAGGGGTTGTTCTCCAGGACGGCGATCCTCAGACCGTCCCGCCCCTGGCGACGGAACCGCTCCTCGACGGCCGCCACGAGCAGCCGGCCGATGCCCCGGCGGCGCCGGTCCCCGTGCACGATCAGCAGCCCGATCCAGGGATATCCGTCCGTGGGGTGCCGGTCCAGCAGACAGACCAGTCCCACGGCCCGGCCCTCGGCGTCACGGGCGAGCAGGACATGACCCCCCTCGCCCCCGGCCTCCTCGCGCAGATCGGCCTCGACCCGGTCGGGCGCGATGTGCTCGGGGTCGTACTCACCGGAGCTGCGGCAGTACTCGGGGTTGCTCGCGTAGATGCCGACGGCCTCGGCGATCTCGTCCGGGGTGAACCCCATCGGGGTGAGAGTCGGCATGATCACGCGGCAAGGGTAACCAGGCCCGCACCCGGTCCGAGCCCGCGCGCGGGGGCCGGGAGCCCGGGTACCGCCGCCGACACCGCCGCACGGTTTGAGTAGCGTTTTCTCAGTCCTCAAAGGGCGCACGGCCGTTTCCTGGAAGAGTCGCACAGCAGCTCTCCGAGGTCGTGATCACCATGACGTGCCCCACCGCCACAGCCGGCTCGCCGCAGACCCTCCTCGCCTCCCCGGCGGCCGGACCGTCGCGGGCGGACGAGACGTCGGGCGTCTGGCGGCTGGTCCTGGAGCACGGTCCGCAGGCGCCCTCGTCCGCGCGGCGCGCGGCACGCGGGGTGATGCACGCCTGGGGCGTCCACGAGGAGACCGCGGACGACGTCCTGATGGTCGTCTCCGAGTTCGTGACGAACGCGGTCCACTACGCCGAGCCGCCGATCGCCGTGAGCCTGTGCCACTGCGAGGAGGCGGTCCTGGTCTCGGTCACCGACGGCGGCCCCCGCCCCGCAGGCGACCAGTACGGCGCCGACCGCCCCGCCGACGAACACGGCCGCGGCACCCACATCGTGGACGCCCTGGCCACGGACGCCGGCGACGCCGCCCACGACGGGCTGGTCAGCCACTGGGCGATCGTGAGCCCCTGACCGGGTTGAGTGCGCGTTACTCATTCCCCGCGAGCGGGCCACCGCCAGGCTGGTGAACAGCACGAATCCACGAATCCACGAATCCGGCATTCCCCGGCGGTTCGTCCGTCTCGGATCATTCGTCCAAGGACATTCTCGTGAACGGTCTCATCCCCTCAGACCACCCCGACGGCCCGGCACCCGCCGTACGTCACGGCGCCGTACTGGTCGTGACCTGTCTGGCCCTGGCGACCGTCGTCTCGGCGATGGCCTCACTGAACGTGGCCCTCCCGGACATCGCCCGCGACACCCACGCCGACCAGACCCAGCTCTCGTGGATCATCGACGCCTACAGTCTGATCTTCGCCGCCCTGCTGCTCCTCGCGGCCACCCTGGGCGACCGCTTCGGCCGCCGCAAGGCGCTCCTCGGCGGCCTGGCGACCTTCGCCGGAGTCTCCCTGGCCGCCACGTTCACCACCGACCCGATCGTCCTGATCGTCCTGCGCGGCGTACTGGGCGTGGCGGCGGCCTTCATCATGCCGGCGACGCTGTCCACCATCACCAGCACCTTCCCGCGCTCCCAGCAGGCACGGGCGGTCAGCATCTGGGCCGCCGTGGCCGGCGCCAGCGCGGTCCTGGGCCTGCTGGCCTCCGGCGCCGCCCTCGAACTGTGGTCCTGGCGCTCGGTGTTCTGGCTGAACGTCGTCCTGGCGGGCGTGGCGCTGATCGGCACCCACCGCTTCGTCCCGGAGTCGGCGCAGCCCGACAGCCGGCGCATCGACGTGGTCGGCGCGGTCCTGACCGTGCTGGGCCTGGGCGTGCTGGTCTTCTCGGTCATCCAGGCACCGGAGCACGGCTGGGCCAGCCCGCGCACCCTGGTGGGCATCGCCGCCGGCCTGGTGGTGCTGGGCGTGTTCGTGGCCTGGGAGCTGCGCCACCCGCACCCCCTGCTGGACCCGAGGCTGTTCCGTCGGATGCCGTTCGCGGCCGGATCGCTGTCGATCACGCTGCAGTTCTTCGCCTTCTTCGGATTCATCTTCGTCGTCATGCAGTATCTGCAGCTCGTACGGGGTGACAGTGCCCTGGTGGCCGCGGTGAGCGTGCTGCCGATGTCCGCGGCGATGATCCCCAGCGCCCGCCTGAGCCCGCGTCTCGTCGCCCGCAGGGGAGCCCGCGGCCCCTGGTGCGTGGGACTGCTCCTGGTCGCCACCGGCCTGTTCGTCATGGCACGGCTGGACGCCGACAGCTCGTACTGGCTGCTCGTGACCGGGCTCGTGCCGCTGGGCGCGGGGATGGGACTGGCCATGGCTCCCGCCACCGCCGCGATCACGGACGCCCTGCCGCCGCACCTGCAGAACGTCGGCTCCGCCGTCAACGACCTGTCCCGGGAACTGGGCGGCGCGCTGGGCATCGCGGTCCTGGGCAGCGTCCTGAGCGCCGGATACCGCAGCCACCTCGACGTCGGCGCGGTCCCCGCCCCGGTCGCGGACGCCGCCCGCTCCTCGCTCGCGGCAGCCGCCCACGCGGGCGAGGCCACCGGAAACCTGTCGCTGGTCGACCAGGCGCGGGACGCCTTCGCCTCCGGCATGCACCTCGCCATGGTCAGCGGCGCCGCCACCGCCGTCCTGGCCGCCGTGGTCGTCGCCCTCCTGCTGCGGCGCACGGCCAAGAGCCACACCGTGGCCGACCACCGCCAGGTCGACGCCACCGCCGACGACGCGGCCGGCCGGGCCGCCCGCTCGGCACGGTAGCGGGCCGCACCGGCCACCGGGCCGTGCGGACACGCGCCCCCACCGGACGCCGACCGCGCGGCCCAGGCCCCCGGACGAACCCGACCGGAGGTCATCTCCTGTCCTGGAGGGACGAGGCCCAGCCATGACCGTCCTGACGTTCAACGACATCTACGCCGCCCGCCAACGCCTTGAGCCCGTCATCTCCCCCACCCCGCTGCTTGCCGCGCCCTGGGCCTCCTGCGGACACCGCACACTGCTCCTGAAGCCCGAGAACCTGCAGGTCACCGGCTCGTTCAAAATCCGGGGCGCCGCCAATTTCCTCCTGCGGCTGCCCGCTTCCCAAAGGGCACGAGGGGTCGTCGCGGGCGCGAGCGCCAACCACGGCAGAGCCCTCGCCCACGCGGCCCGCCTCGAAGGCGTGAAGGCCACGATCGTCCTGCCCTCCACCACCCCCGAGGCGACGATCGACAGCGTCACCGGACAAGGCGCCGAGGTCCGGCTGGCACCGGCGCGGGACTGCGCCCGCCTCGCCGGGCAGCTCGCCGAGGAACACGGCCACGTGCTCGTCCCGCCCTTCGACGATCCCGACATCATCGCCGGCCAGGCGACGGTCGGCCTCGAGATCGCCGAAGAGGCCGTGGCCCTGGGCCTGGACGTCACCACCGTGCTGGTGCCGGTCGGCGGCGGCGGACTGATCGCGGGGGTCGCGGCCGCGCTCAAGCTCACCCGCCCCGGCATCAAAGTGGTCGGCGTCGAGCCCGAACTCGCCGCGGACGCCCAGGAGAGCCTGCACCGCGGACGGCGGGTGTCCTGGCCGGCCGAACGCGTCGCCCGCACCCTGGCCGACAGCCTGGGCACGACCACCGTCGGACAGCTCGCCTTCGAGCACCTGCGGGCGTTCGTCGACGACATCGTCACCGTCACCGAGGACGAGATCGCCTCCGGCGTGGCCCTGCTGGCACGGCACGCCGACATGAGCGTCGAACCGTCCGCGGCGGTCACCACGGCGGCACACCTCTACCACGAGCACGACCTCCCCGCCGCCGGCAGCCAGGTGGCCGTGATCAGCGGCGGGAACGTCGACCCCGCGCTCTTCGCGCGGCTGCGCGAGGAAATCCCCCTGCCTTTCCACAACTGCGCCGGCTGAACCCGCCACCGGCCCCTGAAACAGGACACCGGACCGCCCCCGGGACCCAATAGCGGACCAGGGCGAGGCCGGACGCCGCGCGTATGATGGAGAGCCTGGGAATGATCCGTGGGTGACCGGATATTCCCCGACGGCGGACCCCACATTGCTGCGAGGACGTTCGAGGATGAAAAAAATCGGCGCCGGACAACAGCCTCTCGTGGGACGCATCACCGAACTGGCCCTTTACGGCGAGGCATTGGCCGACCCCGGAGGGCGGGGTTTCTCGATCCACGGCCCCCAGGGCGTGGGAAAGTCCAGACTCGCCGACGAATGCCTTCACATCGGCGCGTCGAAGGGCTGGAACACCGTCCGGGCGACCGCCACCCAAGGCGCTTCGGCCGTCCCCTTCGGAGCCCTCGCCCACATCATCCCGGCAGGCACCACCACCGCCGACGTCACGGGCGTGTTCACCGGCATAGCGTCGGAAATCGAAGGAGGGAAAAAGAAGGAAACCCTCTTCCTCGTCGAGGACATTCCCCTGCTCGACCAGTCCTCCCTCATCATCCTCCAACGCCTTTCCGACGCGGGAAAGATATTCCTTCTCTCGACCGCGCGCGACGGCCAACCGGCACCCCAGGACGCCCGGTCGCTGACCACCGGATTCGGATTCCGTCAGGTGAATCTCAAGAACCTCGACCAGGAGGGAACCCACCATCTCCTCGAGTCGATGCTCGACGGACCCGTCAGCCGAAGAACGTCGTACGAGATATACCTGAAGAGCGCGGGAAATCCCCTTTTCCTGCGGGAACTCGTCATCGCCGCACTGGACGCCCGGACCATGCACAACGACGGCGAGGTCTGGGAACTGGCGCCCGCCGCACAGCCGGAGACCACCACACCGCACCTGGCCGAACTCGTCGAGACGAGACTGTCGGCCCTCTCGCCCCCCGCGCGCACCCTCCTCGAAGCCATCTCCCTCTGCGGCACCATCACCCCGGACAGCCTCCTGTCCGAGACGGAACGCGACGAAGCCCTGCTCGAACTCGAAGCCGAAGACCTGGCACACGTCTTCCTCGACCGACGCCGCACCCGCATCGACCTGACCCACCCGGTCTACGGCGAAGTCCTCCAGGCGAACATGCCCCCCTTCAAACGCCGGCGGCTCTACCTCAACCAGGCACAGGCCCTGACCGCACACGGCCTGCGCCGGCGCGGCGACTTCTTCCGCTCCGTCGCCTGGCAGGTCGAGGCCACCGGCACCGCCGAGACCGGACAACTCCTCGCCGCCGCCCGCATCGCCCAGGACACCCACAGCTACGACCGGGCCGTACAACTCCTGGAAGCCGTCCCGCAGGAGGAGAGGGACACCGCCTGCCTGCTGCTCCTCGGCCACTGCCTCGCACAGGCCGGCCGGACCGACGAGGTGGAAGCGGTCCTCGTACAGGCCCAGAAACTGGCACAGGGTGATGACGAGATCCTCGACGTCGCCTTCACCCGGGTGCAGAACCTGTTCTGGGTACAGGGACATCAGGCCGAAGCCCTCCAAGTGATCGAACAGGCGGCCCGGCACGCCCACAGCCCGTCCGCGAAGTTCCGCATCCGCTCCGCCGAGGCGACCATCCGCATCGCCTGCGGCGACCCCCAGGCTGGCCTCGACGCCCTGGGCGAGATCACGTACGAGACCGACAACCCGGCGGACGTCAACGTGCTGCTCCTCAGCCTCATGTACAAGTCCCCGGGACTGACGATGACGGGCCGCACCGCCGAAGCCGTCACGACCGCCCGGACCGCCTACGACGTCCACCTCAGACACCACGACCAGGCCCTCTACCTGCACCCCGCGGCCCAGCGCAACGGCCTGGTCTTCGCCCTCGCCGAGGCCGGCCGGCTGGACGAGGCACGCACCGTCGGCAACCAGGCTCTGACCGAACTCATGGCGGCACGCGCGCACGTGCCGCACGTCTGGACCGCACTGCAGCTGGCCCGCGCCGAATGGCTCGCGGGCCACCCCCGCTCCGCACGCCACTGGTACGCCGAAGCCATCGCCCTGGGCCGCCCGCTCGGACAGACCCTCGCCATGCGCCCCGCCCTGTGCGGGCTCGCGGCCGCCGCCGCGCAGATCGACGACGACGACGCCGCCGAGAAGGCACTGGCCGAGGCACACCAGTACCCGCGCGTCGGCCTGTTCGTGGGCGAGGACGGCCTCGCCACAGCCTGGCTGCACGCCGCCGCGGGCCGCCTCGAAGCCGCCCGCGAAGTGCTTGTCGAGGCCGCCCTGCTGGCCCGGGACGCGGGCGTGGTCAGTTCGGAGGCCGCGCTGCTCACCGACGTCGCCCGGCTGGGCGGGCCCCGGCAGGTGCTGGAGCGGATCACCCACCTCGCACGGACCAGCGACTCGCCCTTCACCCACGCCCGGGCCGCCTACGTCACCGAGCTGGCCACAGGAGACGCCAAGGCTCTCGAAGCCGTGTCACGGTCCTTCGAGGAGATGGGCGCGGACCTGCTGGCGGCCGAGGCCTCCGCAGCGGCCGCCGCGGGATGGAAACGCGCCGGCGAGACCCGCAAAGCCACCGCGGCGGCCAACCGCACGGACCTGCTCGCCGCACGGTGCGAGGGCGCCCGCACCCCCCTGCTGAGCACGGCCCCCGAACCGGCGGCGGCACTGACGCCCCGCGAGCGCGACATCGCGCTCCTGACCAGCTCGGGCGCCTCGGCACAGGAGGTCGCCGACGCGCTGTCCATCTCCCGCCGGACCGTGGAGAACCACCTGTACAACATCTACGGGAAACTCGGCGTGTCCACCCGCGCGGAACTCAAGAAGGCCCTGAACCCGAAGACTTGAGCCGACGCCGCGGCACGGCGGGGTGTGGCATGGAGGGGCGAGGGCCTCGTCCTAGCGCGTGTGCCGGTTCAGGTGCAGGCAGGCGTGCAGGAGGTTGTGCCGCGCGTTCAGGAGATGGGCCGTGACACCGGGATCCTCTCCGGACCGTCTCGACTGCGCGGCCGCCGCGGCACTCTGCCCCACGAGCCCCCGGACGGCGTCCACCAGATGGGGAACCCAGAGCTGGTACAGGCGCCGGTCGGTGGGCAGGGCAAGACGGATGTGCGTCCGCTGCCGGGCATGGACCAGCCACCGTCGCGTCGGCAGATTCCCCGTGACGGGGGACAGCCGGTGCCGGGTGGAGAACGACATCCTTCGCCGCCACACATCGGCTTGCGGACCCGGCAACCGCTGTATGTCGTCGTCGAAGCCGAGAAGTGCGTCGATGAGGACGCCCGCCCACTGACGCAGATGGTCCGCCTGGACGGGCGGGCGCTCGGGCTGTCCGGCCGTCTGCTGAGCGGTCCACCACAACTGGTGCCGCGCCGCCGCGTCCACGTCGCACGCCACGTTCTGGAGCCGGGCGGGGCACGTACGGGAGCGGGCGGACGAGGTGCCGAGGGTGCTGGTCATGGCGGGGAATCTCCTCACGGTCGGACATCAGGGACGAGCGAGCCGCAGGAGGCGGGCCGCCCGCGCCGGGGCGGCCGGTGCACTCACTGGACACCTCCCGAGGGGCCCCGACAGGGCGCCCGCGGCCCGCAGTCGGCGACCGGACGCGGTGTACCGCCGCACCGGGCAGCCGGGTCGAGCCCGCGCGGGGCGAGGCGGCCGTGCCGCCCGGCGTGTTTGGCGGGCGGGACACGGCCACCTGTGCGCGACGGTCCCGTCCCCACGGGAGCCGTCACACGACCGGGGACCTGGGCCACCGCTCATGGCGGGCCCCCGGAACCTGGCAAGACCGTCCTCGTGCCCTCCACGGTGAGCCACGGGCGGGGGCGGGCACATGAGTAGACGGTGCTCACCGCCGCGCCGGGAGCCGGGCCGGGAGCCGGGCCGCCGGCCGTAGGCGAGCCGAAGGGTTCGCGGCGGGCGGCGCGGGGTCAGCGGCCGGGGCGCAGCCTGCGGACGCTGCCCGCGTCCCGGTAGCCCACACGCTGGGCGATGTCCTCGGCCGGCAGCGAGGTCGTCGCGCGAAGATGCTCCGCCCGCTCCGCGCGCAGGGCCCGCAGGAAGGCGTAGGGAGAGGTCCCCAGCCCTTCCCTCACCCGGCGTTCCAGGGTGCGGCGGGTCACCTTGAGGGCGAGCGCGGCATCCGCCACCCCGACCTGGAGGTGCAGGTGCGTGCGCGCCCAGGCCTCGAAGTCGCCCACCAGCCGGTCCTGGTCGTGCAGGTGGTCGGTGAACGCGGCCACGCTCGGCGTGGGCCGCTGGTCGATCAGGAGCGCGCGGGCGGTCTCGGAGGCCAGCCGCGGGCTGATCCGCGCCACCAGGCTCAGCGCGAGGTCGATATGGGCGAACGCCGCGCCGGCGGTGACGACGGCGCCGTCCCGCACCACCATGCGGTCCATGTCCAGCGTGACCTTCGGATAGCGCTGGGCGAACAGGTCACGCAGCCACCACGTGGTCGTCGCGCGGCGCCCGTCGAGCAGTCCGGCCTCGGCGAGCAGGAAGGTGCTCGTGCAGGCGGCGGCCACCGGACCGCCGCCCTCGGTCCACCGGTGCAGAGCGGAACGAACGCCACGGATCTGCGGGCGCATGAGCGCGTCGACCAGGGTCGCCGGGCTCTGCGCGCCGAGCGCCGGGAGGAGCAGCAGGTCGATTCCCGCCGCGGCCGCGTCCTCCAGGGGGCACGCTCCGGCCACGAGGAGTCCGCCCGCCGTGGCGACCTGGGCACCGCCGGGGGTCAGCAGCACGCAGTCCAGGCCGGGAAGCCCACGATCCACACGCTCACGCGCGACGTGCGCGGTCCGCAGGACGTCGAGCACCGAGGTCAGTCCGGAGTCCCAGCATCCGTCGACCGCCACCACACCGAACCGCATGGCACACCCCCCTTCTCCTCGCACCAGCCTGGTGTCCCGCCCCGGACGGCGGGTGCCCGTCCCGCGCCCGCGACGGCCGTGGGGCGTCCGGCTGGACGACGGTACCGTCCCAGGTCAGGCCTGATGACCGATGACCGGGACGGCCTCCGGTGCAGGCGACTGCCGCAGGGGCGCGAAGTGGAGGAGCTCCCACAGGGCTTTGGCCCGGAGCGGCTCGGCGCCGTGGGTGCCGTCGGTGCTGTCGTTGCCGGCACGGTGCAGGGACGCGACGCCCAGGAAGCGGTGGTAGGCGCCCGCCTGCCCGAAGTCGAGATGGAACACGTCCTGCTCGTGGTCGAAGGCGACGGTGTAGCGGTGGGACCCGTCCGACACGTGGTATTCGAGGTGCGAGCCGACCGGAACGCGTGTCGCGGGGCGGACGCGTACGTCCCGTTCGGTGAACGACACCGCGTCGGCACCGACCGCGGAGACCTTGACCTCGTTCCCCTGCACGACGAGCACCGCGGGCAGCGGAACCTTCCCGAACCGCTCGTGGCTCACGAACATGAGCGTGACCACGGTGTGGTCGCCGATCCGGGCCCGCCCCCAGTACCAGTGGTCCAGCACCTTGCGCGGCGCGATGTCGCCCCAGTTGTGGTCGTGATAGCCCTCGCCCCCGGCCTCCCGCACCGTGCCGCCGACGTCCAGGCGGGCCTGCACGTCGCCTCGGGCCACCATGGGCAGCCAGGCGATGTAATGCTCCTCCCCGGGGCCGAAGAAGGCGTGCCCGGTGGCCGGACGCCAGGGCGGAACCCGGGCGGTGAGCCTCAGGTCCAGTTCGACGTCCTCGATCTCGACATGGACGGCGTAGCCGTCCTTGCCGCCCCGGAAGGTGTTGCGGCCGATGACGACGTCACAGCCTTCGGCGGACGCCGAGAAGTCGCCGGGTGCCCCGGTGAAGGTCTTGTCGGTCCGGGACCCGTCGGGAGCGGTCAGGGTGAGCAGGACGAAGGGGGTGAGCGGTGCCTTAGGCGAGACGAACGGGGGTTTCGTGTGGAACTCCACCGTCAGTGTGGTCCCGTCGTCGAGATGGGCGTCGCAGTACCACCACTCGAACGTTCCGGACGAGGGGTCGGTCCGCAGCCCGTCCTCCCAGTCCTGGACGACACCGGGTGTCAGACCCAGCCTCTCGTAGTGCCGTGGCTGGTCGCCGATGCGTGCGTGCATGCGTTCTTCCTCTGTTCGCGGGCGGGAGCCGTCGCCGGCCGGGGTGTTCCGCAGCCGGTCAGGCACCCCGGAAGACGGGCGCCCTGCGCTCGATCAAGGAGGCGACGCCTTCCGCGGCGTCGCCCGTGGCGAAGAGCCGCGGGCCCACCTCGCCGCGCAGGGCGGCCGCCGACCTCGCGAGGGGCCCGGCCAGAACGGTGCGCGCGTCGGCCAGGGTGGCCTCGACCGCGAGCGGGGCCTGCGCCGCGATCCGGTGCGCCAGTTCCAGCGCCCGGTCCAGGTGCTCGCCGGCGGGGACCACCTCCTGCACCAGGCCGATGCGCCAGGCCTCGTGTGCGTCGAACTCGTCACCGGTGAGGAGGTAGCGCATGGCGTTGCCCCAGCCGACCCGCTCGGGCAGCCGTATCGTCGCGCCGCCGAGCGCGACGATGCCCCGGCTCACCTCCTGCTGTCCGAAGACGGTGTCCGCGGCGGCGACGCATATCTCGCTGCCCAGGACGAGTTCGAGACCCGCGGTGAAACAGCGTCCGTGAACCGCCGTGACCACAGGCTTGCCGGCCGGGGCCCGGTACAGACCCCAGGGATCCCGCCCGTCCTCGGGCAGAACGCTGTCGTCGCCCGTCGCCAGCCGCGGGGCCATGGACGCGAGATCGAGCCCGCCGGTGAAGTGTCTTCCGTGGCCGTGGAGGACCGCGACGCGCAGCCCGGGATCGTCCGAGAGCAGGGTCAGGGCGGACGACAACCGCGCCACCATGTCCGCGTCCAGGGCGTTGGCCTTCTCCGGCCGGTTGAGCGCGACACGCAGCACCGGCCCGTCCCGCTCGACCAGCACTTTCGCCGCGGAGCTGTTCTCGCCGGCCACTGCCGGCTGTGTGGATGCCATGGCCTCACGGTAGGAAGCGCGGGGCGGCAGAAAGCGACATGAGCGGGGGAGTGTGCGACAACCTGCCCCCTCGACGGAACCGCCCCCACCCCCTCCCGGCAGGCGAACACGCCGACTGTGGGCACCCCTCTCGGCGGGCGAGCACCCCGACTGTGCGGGCACCCCTCCCGGCAGCCGAATACGCCGACCGTGACGCCCGCCCCCCGGCGCGGGCATCGGCCGGGAGAGGAGCCGGCCCACCGACCATGGCCCTTGGTGGACCCCCGCTCCACCAAAGGCGCGGGAGTGATGCCGAGTGTGCGGTACGGCCCCGGGTGCTCCTCCAACAGCGGATGACGCCAGACCGCGCCTTCCCGAGGATCAGTGGCTGTTCGGCTCAGGATTCCGGATGGGTCCCAGGTCTTTGGGGGAGAAGTGAACCAGCACGCAGCACCCCGTCGTATATCCGTCTTCGACACCACGCTCCGCGACGGCGAGCAGGCACCGGGCAACGCGATGAGCCCCGAGCAGAAGCTCGAACTCGCGCAACTGATCGCGGGGTTGGGGGTGGACACCATCGAGGCGGGCTTCCCCGCCTCCTCGCCCAGCGACTTCGAGGCGACCCGGCTGATCGCCCGGCACCTGACCGGCACCCGGTTCGCCACGTTCTCCCGCACCACCCGCAGGGACGTCGAGACCGCCGTCGAGGCCGGCGGCACCGACAACCACCAGGTGCAGATGGTGGCCACCGGCAGCCAGATCCACCTGACCCACAAGCGCGGCATCACCCGCCACGCGGCCGTGCGGGAAGTGGTGGACACGGTCGAGTACGCCGTCTCCCTGGGCGTCACCGACATCGCCGTCGGCATCGAGGACGCCAGCCGCGGCGAGGACGACCTGCTGCGCGCGCTGACCGAGGCGGCCGTGGAGGCGGGCGCGACCTGCATCATCCTCGCCGACACCACGGGCTGCCACACCCCCGAGGAGTTCGGCACCCTCATCGGCAAGATCCGCCGCTGGGCACCCCGGCCCGTCAAGGTCTCCACCCACTGCCACAACGACTTCGGCCTGGCCACCGCCAACACCCTGGCCGGTCTCGCGGCCGGCGCCGACGAGATCCAGGTCGCCCTCGGCGGCATCGGCGAGCGGGCCGGCAACACCTCGCTGGAGGAGGTCGCCGCCGTCCTCGCGTACAAGAGCGAACTGCTCGGCATGACCACCGGGGTCCGCCTGGAGGCCATGTACGCGGTGTACAACCGGCTGCGCGAGATCATCAGGCTGGAGGAGCCCCGCAACAAGCCCATCTTCGGCAAGTACGTCTTCGGCACCGCGGCCGGCATCCACCAGCAGGGCATGCTCGCCGACCCGAGCACCTACGAGTACGTCGAGCCCGCACGGTTCGGCCGCCAGCGCTCCCTGCTCATCGGCCGCCACTCGGGCCGGGCCGTACTGCGCCACCTCATCGAGCAGCTCGACGTGACCATCGACGAGGCCGAGCTCGACGAGCTGTACCGCGTCCACATCGCCGAGCGCGAGCAGGGCGACTGCGAGGACCTGCCGGTCGTCCGCGAACGGCTCGCCCGCGAACTGGGCATACGCCGGGCGGTGGCAGCGGCGCGATGACGTACGCATATCTGGGCCCGGAGGGCACCTTCACCGAGTCCGCCGTGCGGCGGCTCGCGCCCTTCGCCCGGCAGACCGTTCCCTTCCCCACCGTCCCCGCGGCGGTGGAGGCCGTGCGCCGCGGCCACTTCGCCCGGGCGGTGGTCCCGCTGGAGAACTCGGTCAGCGGCGTGGTGCCGCCCACGCTCGGGGAACTCGTCGCGCACGCCGGGGAGCTCAGGATCGACGCCCAGGTCGCGATGGGCGTCACCTTCGCCCTGATGGCCGCCGAAGGCACGCGACTGTCCGACGTACGCCGGGTGGTGAGCCATCCGCACGCGCTCGGCCAGTGCCGGCAGTGGACGCAACGGCACCTGCCGCACGCGGAGTTGGTACTCGCCGACTCCACCGCGGCGGCCGCACTGGCCCTCGCGCGAGGAGGGCCCGCCACCGACGCCGCGATCGCCGCACCCGAGGCCGCCCAGCGCTACGGACTGAGCGTGCTGGCCCACGACATCGGCACCCGCAACGACGCCACCACACGCTTCGTGTCGCTGCGCCGCCCCGGCCCCCAGGGACCGCCCACGGGCCGCGACCGCACCGCGCTGCTGATCACCTCCGACCGCTCGGCACCCGGCGTGCTCACCGGCGTGCTCGGCGAACTGAGCCGGCGGCAGGTGTCCATCGCCTGGATCCAGTCCTGGCCCCGGCAGACCGCCCGCGGCCGCTACCACTTCCTGGTCGAGGTCGACCAGCACATCGCGTACCCGCCCCTGGCCGAGGCGGTCGAGGCCATGCGCCGCGGCGTCGACTCGCTGAGCCTGCTCGGGAGCTATCCGTACATCGTCGACCGCGAGGTCGAGGGGGAGAAAACAGCCGCATGAGGACGACGCGCATCGCTGTGATCGGCAGCGGCCCACGAGGGATGATGGTGCTCGAACGGCTCGCCGCCCGCCTCGCGGAACAGCCGGGCCCCCTGGACGTCCGGCTGTTCCTGGTCGACGCGGTCGAGCCGGGGGCCGGCCAGGTCTACCGCACCGACCAGCCCGACTGGTTCCTGATGAACACCGTCGCGGGCCAGTGTTCCGCCTACTCGGGCGAACCCGACGACGGCCCCACGCGGGCCGGGGCCGGCCCCTCGTTCGGCCAGTGGTGGCAGGCCGCCGGGAACTACCCCGGCCCCGACAGCTACGCACCGCGCGGACAGTACGGCCGCTACCTGCGCTCGGTGCTCACCGAGGTGGAACGGAACCTGCCGCCCGGCGTACGGCTCAGGAGCATCAAGGAACGCGTCGAGGAGGTCACCGGGACCCACGGCCGCTACCGGATCGCCCTGTCGGGCGGCGAACGGCTCGACGTCGACCGGGTCGTCCTGACCACGGGCCACTCCCGCAACCGGCTCACCGGCCACGAACACGACCTCGCCGCCCTCACTCGCCGGCACCCCCAACTGCGCTACATCCAGGGCGAGTCGGCGGCCGACATGCCCCTGCACGAGATCGCGCCCGGCTCCGCCGTCGGCGTCATCGGCCTCGGCCTGTCCTTCTACGACGTGATGGCGGCCCTCACCATCGGCCGCGGCGGCCGCTTCACCCCGGCCGAGGACGGCACACTCGTCTACCACCCCAGCGGCCACGAGCCGCTGATCGTCGCCGGCTCCCGCAGCGGAATGCCGCTGCCGGCCCGGGGCCGCAACCAGAAACCGCCCCGCTACTCCTACCGCCCGCTGCTGTTCACCCCCGCCCGCGTCCGCGCCCACCACCCGGACGGGCCGCTCGACTTCAGACGCCACGTCTTCCCCTGGCTGATGGCCGAGATCGAACTCGTCTACTACGCGACGGCCCTGCGCCGCTCCCTCGGAGAGGAGAGCGCCGCACGCCTGACCGCACAGGTGGAACTCGCCGCCGTACAGGGCGTACCGCAGGTCGCGGCCATCGCGCAGCGGCTGGGACTGCGGGACGTGCCGCCGATCGACATCGACGCGCTCGCCCGGCCCTTCGCGCACCGCACCTTCACCGGCCCGGAGGACTTCGAGCGCACCCTGCGCGAAGAGATCACCCGGGACCTCGCGCACGCCGCCGAGGGCAACGCCGACTCCCCGCTCAAGGCCGCGCTCGACGTCATGCGCGACACCCGCTGGGTCATCCGCGACCTGGTCGACTTCTCCGGACTGACGGGGCGCTCGCAGCAGGAGGACTTCCTCGGCTGGTACGTGCCCAGGGCCTCCTTCCTCGCGGCCGGACCGCCCAAGGAACGGCTCCAGCAGGTCCTCGCCCTGCTGGAGCGGGGACTGCTGCGCATCGCCGGCCCGCACACCCGCTTCGAGACCGACCCCGTCCAGGGCCGCTACGTCGTGCACTCACCCGCGGTCCCCGGCTCCGCCGTCCCGGTCACCACCCTGGTCGACGCACGGATCCCCGACCCCGATCTGCGCCGCGACCTCAGCCCGCTCACCGCGGCGCTGCGCGCGTCCGGAACGTGGACGCCCTACGTCAACGACAGCGGGGACACGCGCTACGACACCGGCGGCGTCGCCGTGACCTGCAGCCCGTTCCACCCCGTGGACCGGGACGGCGGCGTGGACGAGGGCATGTACGTCCTCGGCATCCCCACCGAGCACACCCGATGGTTCATGCAGGTGGGCAGCAGCCGGCCGGGCATGTGGAGCGACTTCGTCCACGACGCCGACGCCATCGCGGCACACGCGCTGCGCCCGGTGACCCACATCCGGGCACCCCGGGCGCACACTCCCGAGCCGGTCGGCTCGGGGGAGAACCCTGAGCTGGTCGGCTCGGGCACGGACAAGGCGGGCGAGTGAGCCCCGCGGAGGAAGGCGGCAGGAGCGTGCGCGTCGCACAGCGGTTCTCGCAGGTCGAACGGTCCGCGACCGTCGCCCTGCTGGAGACGGTCCAGCGGCTGCGGCGCGCCGGCGTCGAGGTGCTGGACCTCAGCGGCGGCGAACCGGACTTCACCACGCCGGCCCCCGTCGTCGCGGAGGCGATCTCGGCGCTGGAGGACGGCGACACCCACTACACCCCGAGCCGGGGCGTTCCCGGACTCCTGCGCGCCGTCGCGGACAAGCTGCACACCGAGAACGGCGTCCGGGTGGATCCGGCCACCGGCGTCATCGTGACCCCCTCGGCCAAACAGGCCCTGTTCACCGCGCTGATGACCGTCCTCGACCCGGGGGACGAGGTCATCGTGCCCACCCCGGCGTGGGTCAGCTACCCGGCGATGGCGGGCCTGCTCGGCGCCCGCGCGGTGTCCGCCGAGCTCAGCGCACGGGACGGGTTCCGGCTGTCCGGGCGGCTCCTGGAGGACCGGGTCACCGACCGCACCCGGGCGCTGGTCGTCAACACGCCGGCCAACCCGACGGGGCACGTACTGGACCGCGAGGAGGCCGAGGAGATCGTCGCGTTCGCGGTCCGCCACGACCTGGTCCTCGTCGTGGACGAGATCTACGAGAAGATCGTCTACGACGGCCGGGCCCATCTCAGCCTGGCCAGCCTGCCCGGCGCGGCGGAGCGCACGCTCACGGTCAACGGCTTCTCCAAGGCGTACGCGATGACCGGCTGGCGGCTGGGCTATCTGGCGGGACCCGAGCCGCTGATCTCACAGGCCCTCAAGGTCCAGGAGCACACGGTGAGTTGTGCCGCCTCGTTCGTGCAGCGCGCGGGGGTCGCGGCACTGACCCGGACGGCCGACGACGTCGCCGCGATGCTCAAGGAGTACACGGTGCGCCGGGAGATGACGGTCAGCGCCCTGGACGCGCTGCCCGGCGTCACCTGTGCCCGCCCCGAGGGCGCGTTCTACGCGTTCGCCGACGTACGGGGCACGGGGCTGTCGTCGGCCGCCTTCGCGCAGCGGCTGCTCGACGAGGCCGCGGTCACGGTGGCCCCGGGCTCGGCCTTCGGGGTGGGCGGCGAAGGCTATGTGCGGCTGTCGTTCGCGGCGTCCCGCGAGGTCCTGCAAGGGGCGGCGGAGCGGCTGTCACGACTGTCCGCCCGATGGACGGCCAACTGACGCCGGACGCCCCGGACTTCCCTCCGCCCCTGGACTCTCCTTCGCCATCGAAGCCATGGACGTCTTGGCTGCCATGGACGTCGTGGAGGCCTTGGACGCCTTCGACGTCATGGCTGCCGTGGACGTCTTGAACGCCGGGAGGCCGGCCGCCCCGACCCGGGGCGGCCGGCCTCCCGGCGTTTCGTCTTTCGGCGTGGGCCTCGCCCGGGCCGTCTCTCAGGCCACCTCGGCCGGGTGACAGGGGGCGGCGGGCGCGGCGTCCCCCTCCACGTTCCAGGACCGCTGGAAGAGCAGCACGGCCTCCAGCCGGTTACGGGCCCCGAGCTTGGTCAGCGTGTGGGAGACATGGCTCTTGACGGTGGCCGGCGACACCCTGAGCCGCACCGCCGTCTCGGCCGTCGACATGCCCTCCGCGAGGTTGCGCATCACTTCCTGTTCCCGGGAGGTGAGCGTGTGCAGGAGGTTCCTGGAACCGGCGGCGGGAGCGGGCGCGGCGGCCGTCTGACGGGCGTACAGGGCGCGCAGCTCGGGGGAGAGCACCGTGTGGCCGGACGCCACCGCGCGGATGGCCGCGGCGACCTTGGCGACCTTGATGTTCTTCACCAGACAGCCCGTGGCGCCGGCCGCGAAGAACGCGTCGAGGCGCCGCCGGGTCCAGCCGGTGCCGACGACCAGCACCCGCACCTTGCGCAGGTCCAGTTGGCGGATCAGGCCGGCGGCGTCCTCGCGCGGGGCGACCGCCAGGACGGCCACGTCCACGAGGTCGAGCGGCCACTGGCGCAGCGGCTGCTGCTGGTTCACGCCGCCCACCACCTCGAGGTGGGGCGAAGCGCCCAGGACGCGGGTCAGGACGTGGCGGGAGATGGGGTCGTGATCCGCGACCAGCACGCGGGCTGGGCCGTCCTCGGCGTGTTCCGCGCCGAAGAGATCACGTTCCAGAGACATGCGGTACGCCCTTCGTCAAATTGTTCGACCCCTGCATTCGAAGCCTATTTTCCTGAACGCTATTCATCAATGCTGAACATCGTTTTGGCGAGTTTTAGGCGCTCGCGAGCGGAAGCCGACCGCCGCGTGGAAGTGAAGCCCTCAGTTTCCAAGGCAGGAGCTTGATCCACCCTTGTTCTGATGTTTGTTGACGCTCGACAGAGTCCGCATCTACGGTCTAGCTCTTGCGGGGAAGCCCGGCCCTGTCGCCCGAACGCACAGAGGCTGGTCGGGGGTCTTCCCGTCGGAGGCCGCCCGACAGCGCCGTCGGGTGTCGGCCTCCGCGTGCCGCTGCAGCGGAGGGGAAAGCATGCAGGACAACGTGCTGGCCAGAGCATGGCTCCGGTCGTTCGCACGGGCGGTCGAGGAGGGCGAGGCCAGGCTCACCGCTCTCGATTCGGCCATCGGAGACGGAGACCACGGCGTCAACATGCGCCGGGGGACCTCTCACGTCTGTCGCATGCTGCTGCGGGACGAGACACCGGCCACCGTGGGCCAACTGCTCGGCGAGGCCGGGGTGTTGCTCCGTACCCATGTGGGCGGGGCGTCCGGGGTGCTGTACGGCAGCACCTTCCAGGCGATGGGCGCCGCGCTGCCGGCCCACCGGGAGGCGGCGGCCCACTTCGGCGAGGCCCTGGACGCGGGACTCGCGGCCATCGTCCGATTAGGGGCGGCGGCCCCGGGCGACAAGACCATGGTCGACGCCTTCGCGCCCGCCGTGACGGCCTTCCACGAGGCCTGCGCGCGGGGCGGAACCGCGCAAGCGGCCGTGACGGCCGCCGCCGAGGCCGCCGAAGCCGGTGCCCGCTCCACGATCCCGATGCAGGCGCGCAAGGGCCGCGCCTCGTATCTCGGTTATCGCAGCATCGGCCACCTGGACCCGGGGGCCGCCTCCACCGAGATGCTCTTCAGAGCACTCGCCCAGGAGATCACGGGCGCCCCGCAGCCGGCGGCGGCCTGCGCACGGCACGGGTGCATGCCCGGCGTGTGAACCAGGCCCCCTCCACCCGCCCACCACGAGACCGCCCACCATCGGCCGCCCGTCACTGGCCGACCCGTCACTGGCCGACCCGTCACCGGCCGACCACCGACCCACCATCGGCCGGCCCACCACCAGCCGCCCACCATCGGCCGACCCATCACCGGCCCACCACCGGCGACCACCGGCCGACCCCGGCCGGCGGCCACCGCACCGCCCGCTGTCCGCTCAGAGCGCTTCGGACGTAGCGGCGGGCGCCCGCCCGGCCAGATCGGGGCGCAGCGCGGCCGCACCGTGCAAGTACACGTGCGCGGCCGCCTCCCGGGGCCGGGTGGAGTGGGTGTGGACCAGCACACGGACCGTGCGCGGACTGCCGCCCGGTACGTCGATCTCGCTCGCGCACATCAGCGCCACGTCCACGAACCCCAACTCCCGTGCGGCACGCGCCGGATAGGCGGCCGTCAGGTCGGGACTGGAGGTGAACCAGATGCTGATCAGGTCCGCCGCCTCGAGCGCGTTGCGCACGACCAGCTCGCGGAGCAGCTCGCCGGTCGCCTCCACGATCCGGTGCGGATCGTTCGAGGCCACCTGCGTGGCACCGCGCAGTGCCAGCACCCGGGACACGGGCGGGACCTGCGCCGGGCCGGACCGCCCGGGGACGGGATGCGCGTCTGCTTCACGGTGTCCGTTCATCGTTCTCCGAAGGTGTGGGCGGGCCGAACAGGTGCGGAACGCGCGGCCATCGTGACCGCGGCGGGCCGCCGCGTCATCCACCGACGAAGGACGGGAGCGCCCGTCGCGGCCCGGATGCGCGGAAGGAGGAGCGCCGTGCACCGGCGGAGGAGACCTCCACCATCGGCCGATGCCCCGGCCCGCCGCATGGCACGAGTCTTGCGGCCATGGGTTCAACGCTTGCGCACAAGGTCTGGGCCGCCCACACGGTCCGCAGCGGCGAGGCAGGGGGCGACGACCTCCTCTACGTCGACCTGCACCTGCTCCACGAGGTGAACACGCCCGCGGCGTTCGACGGCCTGCGGGCCGCCGGACGCGCCGTGCGGCGCCCCGAACTGACGGTGGGCACCGAGGACCACAACGTCCCCACCACCTCCCCCCTCGACGGATTCGACGACCCCGCCGGCCGCCGGCAGGCCGCCCAACTCCGGCACAACTGCGCCGCCTTCGAGATCCCCGTGCACCGGCGCGGCGACCGGGGACACGGCATCGTGCACGTCATCGGACCCGAACAGGGCCTGGTCCGGCCCGGGATGACGGTCGTGTGCTGCGACTCGCACACCACCACGCTGGGCGCGTTCGGCGCCATCGCCTTCGGCATCGGCACCAGCCAGGTGGAGCACGTACTGGCCACACAGACCCTGTGGACGCGCCGGCCCAAGGACATGGCGGTCGACGTCACGGGGACGCTCCCGGCGGACGCGACCGCCAAGGACCTGGTGATGGCGCTGATCGCGGTCATCGGCACCGGCGGCGGCCAGGGACACATCATCGAGTACCGGGGCCCGGCCGTCGAGGCACTGTCGATGGAAGGCCGCATGACCCTGTGCAACATGTCCGTGGAGGCGGGCTCCAAGGCCGGACTCGTCGCCCCCGACGAAACGACCTTCGCCTATCTGCGCACCCGCCCCGGCATGCCCCAGGGAGCGGACCGGGACGCGGAGGAGGCCTACTGGACCTCGCTGCGCACCGACCCGGACGCGCGGTTCGACCGGCGGATCACCCTCGACGCCGCGACCGTCCGGCCCCACGTCTCCTGGGGAACCAACCCGGCCCAGAGCCTGCCGCTCGACGGCCGCGTGCCCAGCCCCGCCGACTTCGCCACCGCACCCGAACGCGCGGCGGCCGAACGCGCCCTGGCCTACATGGACTTGAAGCCCGGCAGCCGTCTGACGGACATCGGCATCGACACCGTGTTCGTGGGCTCCTGCACCAACGGCCGCATCGAGGACCTGCGCGCCGCGGCCGAGGTGCTGCGCGGCCGCCGGGTCGCCGACGGGGTGCGCATGCTCGTCGTCCCCGGCTCCGCCGCCGTGCACCGCCAGGCCCTCGACGAGGGACTCGACCGGGTCTTCACCGGCGCCGGCGCCGACTTCCGCCCCATCGCGGGCTGCTCCATGTGCTGCGGGCTCAACGAGGACCGGCTGCGGCCCGGCCGGCGCGCCGTGTCCACCAGCAACCGCAACTTCGAGGGCCGGCAGGGCAAGGGCTCGCGCACCCACATCGCCTCCCCGGCGGTGGCCGCCGCCAGCGCCGTCACCGGCCGGATCACCGCACCCACCGACCTGTGAGGCCACGCACCGCCATGGACCAGTTCACCGTGCACGTCGGCACCGCGCTGCCGCTCAGACGCAGCAACGTCGACACCGACCAGATCATCCCCGCCCGCTTCGTCCCCTACTTCAGCCCGGCCGGACACGGCAACGGCCTGTTCGGGGACTGGCGCGACGACCCGGCGTTCCCCGCGAACCTGCCCCAGTACCAGGGCGCGACCGTTCTCGTCGCGGGCAACGAGTTCGCCACCGGCTCCTCCCGCGAGTCCGCGGTCTGGGCGCTGCAGAAGTCCGGGTTCCGCGCCGTGATCGCCGCGAGCTTCGGCGACATCTTCCGCGAGAACGCCCTCATGCGCGGCCTGCTGCCCGTCGCCCTGCCGGCCGACGCCGTGGAGCGGCTGTGGGAGCTGACCGAGAGCGACCCGACCACACCGATCACCGTCGACCTGGAACGGCGCCAGGTCCGCTTCGCCGGCCGGACCGAGGAGTTCGAGATCAACGAGGGCGCCCGGGACCGGCTGCTGCGCGGCGCCGACATCATCGGCGACACCCTGCGCCACGAAGCGGAGATCAGCGCGTACGAGCGGCGCCGCCGGCCCCTCCTGCCCACGACGAACAGGAGCACGGTATGACCCGCCGCCCCGCCCTGCTGGTGCTCGACCTCATCAACGAGATCGCCCACCCCGAGGGAAAGTACAACGACGTCTGCCTCGCCCAGATCGAGAGCAGAGACGTCCTCGGCCACACCCGCCGCGCCATCGACCACGCCAGGGAACAGGGCATACCGGTGGTCTACGTGGTCGTCGGCTTCTCCCCGGGACTCACGGACTGGCCGCCGACGTCACCGCTGTTCGCCGAGGCGGCCGACGGCGACCGGCTGATCCTGGGGACCTGGGGCACCGAGGTCCACGACCTGCTCAAACCCCAGGCGCACGAGCCCGTCATCGCCAAACGCCGGGTCAACCCGTTCCTGGGCACCCACCTCGAACTGGTCCTGCGCTCCCACGGCGTGAACACGCTGCTGCTGACCGGAGTGACCACCGACCTGGTCGTCCTGTCCACCGCCCGCGAGGCCCACGACCTGGACTTCCGTGTGGAGGTGCTGGAGGACGCCACCGCCACGTCGAGCCCCGAACTGCACGAGGCGGCGCTGACCCTGCTGCGCCGCACCGCCGAAGTCACCACGGTGGACGCGGCGTTGGGCGCGGCACCGGCCGCAGGGGAGAGCGAAACCGAAGGGAAAGAGTGAGCCGATGCAGCCGTTCCACCTCATGACCGACCAGGAGAAGGACGAACTGTACGGGGTTCTCGAGACCGTCGAGACCAGCCCCTACGACGACTACCACGCCTTCTCCGCGGCCGTACGACAGGCGACGGAGGGCAACGTCCCCCCGTCGCTGGTCCAGGCCGCCGAACGGATCCGGGCACAACGCGCCGAGGGCGTCTCCGACACGCACGTGCTGCGCAACTGCCCGGTGGACAAGGACCTTCCCGAGCTCGGGCACGACGACCCGCAGGCGGACAAGTACGCCCGCAAGCGGACCTTCGTCGGCGAGGGGTTCCTGGAACTCGTGGCGCAGCTGACGCGCACCCCCGTGATGGCGTACGCGACCCGGTTCAACGGGGACTTCTTCACCGACGTGTACTCCATCAGCAAGTACCACGGCAAGCAGACCGGTTACAGCGACGGCGAGCTCGTCTACCACAACGACCGCACCGCCCATCCCGTACGGGCCGACTACATCAGCCTGCTGGGCATGCGCTGCCCGCTGCAGGAGTACACCTGCACGAGCCTGGTCGAGGCCCGCGCCCTGCGGGCCGCGCTGTCCGAGGACACCCTGCGCGTCCTGGGCCAGGCGCACTTCGTCACCCCCTTCGACGTGGTCTCCCGGGACAACAACAGCAGCCTGACCCTCTCGGAGAAGCACGCGGTCTTCCAGGGCGACTACGGCATCCGCTACCTGGACACGCACACCACCGTCGCGCCGGACGCCCCGGGCGAGGCCAAGGACGCCCTGATCGAGCTGAAGAACGCGCTCACCCGGGCGGAGAAGAAGCGGCACCGCATCCTGGAGGGCGACCTGCTGATCTTCGCCAACCAGAACGGGCTCCACAGCCGCGAGCTGATCGAGGTCAACGACCCCGAGCGGTCCCGCTCGCGCTGGCTGCTGAAGACGTACACCCTGCGCAGCCAGGCCGTCGCGGACGGCTTCGCGGACCGCTGGGTGGAGGGCGTGGCCGGCCGGGTCGGCGACTGACCCGGCCGACGGATCCCCGGACACCGAGGGGGAGGTACGCGGGACACGCTCCCGCGCACCTCCCCCTTCACCCGTTGCACCCTTGCCCGTTGCACCCTCACGCTCACTGCGCCCGCCCGCCCGTGCGCAGGGCAGGGCAGTGCAGCGCAGTGCAGGGGAAGGGCAGGAGCAGGGGGCAAAGGGTAGGGGTGGAGACGGGAGCCGGGCCGGCGGATGACGTGCCGGCAGCGTCCGCGGTCAGCCGGCGCTCACGGTCAGCCGGCGCTCACGGTCAGCGGGGGCTCGCTGTCACCGGCCGCTCATAGCCGTTCGGCGCCCGTGGCCAGGTCGGTGCCCGCGCTCAGCCGGTGACGCGCCAGGCGGTGCCGCGGCCCGCCCCGAGCTCGCGGGAGAGCAGGGTCGCCACGTCCCGTACGGCCACGGCGTGCTTCTGCCGGTTCTCCTCCGACAGGAGCCGCTCCACGGGCCCGATGACGCCGATCGCGCCCACCGGATCGCCGGAGCGGTCGAAGACGGGCGAGGCGATGCCGGCCTCGCCCAGCGTGCTCTCCTGGTCCTCCAGGGCGTACCCGGTCTGCAGGGTCTGCGCCAGCTGGTCCGCCAGGACGGCGGGGTCCACCACGCTCTTCCCGGTCAGCCGGGCCAGTTCGCCCTCCAGCAGCTCCTTCTGCCGCTGCTGGGGCAGGAACGACACGAGCGACTTGCCGAGCGCGCAGGTGTTCCACGGAATGCTGGCGCCGAGCTCCAGGATCTGTATCCCGCTGCCGTGCCGGAAGGCGTGGTGCACGACGAGCATGTGCTGGTCGCCGTCGAGCACCGCGACCCACACGGCCTCACCGGTGCGCTCGGCCAGGGTGTCCGCCCACGCGATCGAACGGGAGCGCAACTCCTGCGTCTCCAGGTAGGAGTTGCCGAGGCGAAGCAGTGCCGGTCCCAGGAGGTACCGGCTCGTCGCCTTCTCCTGGCGCACCAGGCCCTCGGCCTCCAGGGTGCGCAGCAGCGCGTGCACGGTCGGCTTGGAGACGCCGATCCGCGCGGCGAGCTCGGTGACACCCAGGTGAGGGCCCGACGTCGACAGTTCCTTCAGGATGCGCACTGCACGCTGAACGGACTGCACCATGTTCTACTCGCATTCACTATTGCGGAACGCCGTTGAGAGTAGCATTGCCCGCCAAGAATGCGCTTACGGGGCGAATGGGTAAGTCCGCCGAATCTTTGCGATCCGGACGAAATGAGATCGCGAATGATATCGAACGGCTCGTGCCGTCCTGCGGTCCTCCCGTGACCGGTGTGTGCCGGTGCGGTGCGGCCGGGGCGGTGCCGGATCGACGGGCGCAGCGTACCCCCCGTGGCGCGGAAGACGTAAGTCCCCACCGGGAAAGGGCTCGTCACCGGAAGCCGCCCGCGGCGAAGGCGGCGGGTACGGGACCGGGCGGCGGGCCCGCTCCGGCCGGCCGTGCCGGACGCGTCGGGGGCCCGCCGCCCGGGGCGGGGAGAACACACGCCGATCGGACGCCCTCGGGGCGGCTCGCGGGTCGCGCGGGAAATTCCGTGTTTTATCGGCAGAGCGGAATTTCCCGCGGCGTGAGTTCCCCGCCGGAAAAGCCGCGGGGAACGCGCGCCCGGTCCCCGGGGAGGATCCGGCGGCCTCAGCGGGCCCGGGCGGCATCGGCCCGGCGCCCGGTGACCGCGGCCAGCACCGACGCCAGCAGGAACGCCACCGAGGCGATGACCGCCGCCGTGTGCAGCCCGCCGATCATGCCGCCCGACGCGCCGAGCAGGGTGCCGAAGAGGGCCACACCCATCGCGCTGCCCACCTGACGGGACACGTTGAACACCGCCGACGCCACACCGGCCTTGTCCGCCGGGCTCGCCTCCATGACGGCCACGGTGGCCGCCACGACGGTGACCGGCGTCGCCAGACCCGTCGCCATGAGCGCGAAGAGCAGCACCGGGTAGGAGGTGTCGGGGCCGGCCGCCAGCCAGCCCAGGAAACCGGCGCTGCCGAGCACCAGCGCGCCGGCCATGGGCAGATACGGGCCGCTGCGGGCGGTCAGACGGCTCGACAGCGGCGCCGCCAAAAAGCCCATGCAGACCGACGGCAGCAAAGCGAACCCGGTGCTCAGCGGGCTGAGCTGACGCTCCTGCTGGAAGTAGAGCGTGGCCACGAAGAGCATCCCGTAGTAGCCGAAACTGAGCAGCAGGCCGATCAGGTTCGTCGCGGTGAGCCGGATCTCGCGGAACAGCGACAGCGGCAGCAGCGGCCGCCTGCCCTCCGGCCGCAGGACCACGCCCCGCTCCAGACGCAGTTCGACGGCGACGAACACGGCCAGGGACACCAAGCCCCCCGCGAACAGCGTCAGCACCTCGGGCGACGACCACCCCGCGCTCCCCGCCTCGTTGAGCGCACCGGCCACCCCGAGCAGCCCGACCACGCCGAGCACCAGACCGGCCGGGTCCATCCGGCCCGGCCGCGCCCGCCGGCCGGGAGCCGGCACATGACGCAGGGTCAGCAGCACCGCCACCGCGGCCACCGGCAGGTTCACCCAGAACACCGAACGCCAGTCGAAGCCCGAGACCAGCAGCCCGCCGACCGCCGGTCCGGCACCGAAGGCGACGGCCGAGACGAGCCCCCAGTAGCCGACCGCCCGCGCCCGCTGGGCCCGGTCGGGATAGGCGGCCTGCAGCAGCGCGAACGACGCCGGCACCAGCAGCGCGGCCCCGGCACCCTGAGCCAGCCGGGCCGCGATCAGGACCGGCGCCGAGGACGCCACCCCGCAGCCCACCGAGGCGGCCGCGAAGACCCCCAGACCCGTCAGGAACAGCGTGCGGTGCCCGAAACGGTCCCCGAGCCCCCCGCCGAGCAGCAGCAGTCCGGCGAAGAAGGCGCTGTAGCCGTCGACGATCCACTGCATGTCCGACGCGCCGGCGTGCAGCGAGTCCTGGATGGAGGGCACCGCCACGTTCACGACCGTGACGTCGAGCATCACCAGGAAGTAGCCCAGGCTCAGCGCGATGAGCGGCGGCAGCGGCAGGGACGGCCGCCCCGGCGGCGCCGCCCCGGCGGGGGCGGCGGGGGCGTGCGAGGGGGAAGGAGAGGGATCCGTGGAGGTCATGTGATCAGTCTCGGGCCGCAATACTTCGTCATCCGTCGAAGTGTTCCCGTACTACGCTGGCCGCATGACCAGGACGACGACCGGCCGGCACCAGGACCAGGTACATCACCAGCCCGACATCGCCCGAGCGGCCGCCCTGATCGCCGACCCCTCCCGCGCCCGGATGCTGAAAGCGCTCAGCGACGGCCGCGCCCTGCCCGCCGGCCTGCTCGCCGCCGAAGCCGGCGTGAGCGCCGCGACGGCGAGCGCCCACCTGGCCAAACTCGTCGAGGCACGCCTGGTCACCATGGAGAGCGCGGGCCGCTGCCGCTACTACCACCTGGCCAACCCCGACATCTGCCTCGCCCTGGAGGCCCTGGCCGTCATCGCACCACCCCTCCCGGTCACCTCACTGCGCGACAGCAGCACCGCCGGCGCCCTGCGCCGCTCCCGCACCTGCTACGACCATCTCGCCGGCCAACTGGGCGTGGGCCTGCTGGAATCCCTGCTCAAGGCCGGCCTGCTCGCCGGACACGACGGCACCCACCGGCCCGACGAAGCCGTCCGCGACGGCGCGACCGGATACGGACACGACGTCGACTACCAGCTCACCGAGACCGGCCAGGAAACCCTGGACCGGTTCGGCGTCGACCTGACCCGCCTGCCCGCCCGCCGCCCCCTGATCCGCTACTGCGTGGACTGGAGCGAACAGCGCCACCACCTCGCCGGCGCGGTGGGCGCGGCGCTGACCGCCCGCCTCTTCGCCCTGCGCTGGCTGCGCTACGGCTCCAGCCCCCGCGTCGTCCACGTCACCGAGGACGGCACCGACGGCCTCGCCGCCACCTTCGGCCTGCGCCTGACGGACTGACCCCACCCCGGGGGGGGCCTCCACACGCGGCGTCTTGCCCCGGAGGACGCCTCCACCCCGGCCCGGGGACAGACCCCGCCTCCGAAGACCTCCACCCCGGCCGGCGGACCCGGCGGACCACCCCACCCCGGGCGAGCCTCCACCTCGGCCGATCGGCGTACTCCGTACGGAGGAACAGCCCCCGGCGATTCCTCCGACGAGCGATGACACACCGCCCCCGCGCACCCAACCTGGGTCGGGCCGGGCAGCCACCGCACCACGCCGGCCCCACGAACACTCCCACCGGCACAGGCAGAGGAGAACACCGACGTGCCCACCACGCCGAACCCCGCCGGCACCCGCACCGACCGCCAGGTCACCGTGCTGCGCGACCTGCTGTCCCCCCAAGCGCTGGACACCCTGCAGTGGAAGCGCTGGATCGAGCCCGGCCGCACCGGCACGGCGATCCACACCCTCTACGAGACCGACGACGACCGGCCGGCCACGGCCCAGCTCATCCGCTTCGACCCCGGATCCCACGGAGACCTGCACGAACACCTGGGCCACGAGCTGATGTTCGTCCTCCAGGGAGAGCTCCTCAACGACAACGGCGACCGCTACCGGACCGGCGACCTGGTCGTCGAACAGCCCGGAAGCGTCCACCGCATCAGCACGGAGACGGGCTGCACCCTGCTCGGCATCCGTGAGGCCCCGGTCGTACCGAAGAACTGAGCGACTGTGAACCCCGACAGCCCCACCAAGCCCTGGCAGTCACTGCCCGCGGCGCAGCAGCCCCAGTACCCCGATGCCGGAGCTCTGCGCGATGTGATCGCGGACCTCGAGTCGTATCCGCCGCTCGTCTTCGCGGGCGAGTGCGACCAGTTACGCGCCCGGATGGCGTCCGTCGCCAAGGGAGAGGCGTTCCTTCTCCAGGGCGGCGACTGCGCCGAGGCCTTCGACGCCGTGTCGGCCGACCACATCCGCAACAAGCTCAAGACGCTGCTCCAGATGGGCGCCGTCCTCACCTATGCCGCCTCGGTGCCGGTGGTGAAGGTCGGCCGGATCGCCGGCCAGTACTCCAAGCCCCGCTCCAAGGGCACCGAGACCCGCGACGGCATCACCCTGCCCACCTACCGCGGCGACTCCGTCAACGGCCGGGCCTTCACCCACAAGGCCCGCACCCCGGACCCGCAGCGACTGAAACGGATGTACCACGCCTCCGCCTCCACCCTGAACCTGGTACGCGCCTTCACCACCGGCGGCTACGCCGCCCTGCACCAAGTACACGCCTGGAACCAGGACTTCGTGAAAACGTCCCCCTCCGGCCGACGCTACGAACAACTCGCCCGCGAGATCGACAACGCGATGAACTTCATGCGGGCCTGCGGCACCGACCCCGAGGAGTTCAAGACCGTCGAGTTCTACGCCTCCCACGAGGCCCTGCTCCTCGACTACGAGTCCTCCCTCACACGGGTGGACTCACGCACCGGACGGCTCTACGACGTATCGGCCCACATGGTCTGGATCGGCGAACGCACCCGCCAACCGGACGGCGCACACATCGAGTTCGCCTCCCACATCCGCAACCCGATCGGCGTCAAACTCGGCCCCACGACGACCGCGGACGACGTACTGCCCCTGATCGAGCGCCTCGACCCCGACCACGAACCGGGCCGGCTCACCTTCATCACCCGCATGGGCGCGGACAAGGTCCGCGACAAGCTGCCCGAACTGGTCGAGAAGGTCACCGCCTCCGGCGCCACCGTGGCCTGGGTCTGCGACCCGATGCACGGCAACACCTTCGAGGCGGCCTCCGGCCACAAGACCCGCCGCTTCGACGACGTGCTCGACGAGGTGAAGGGCTTCTTCGAGGTCCACAAGACCCTCGGCACACACCCGGGCGGCATCCACGTCGAACTCACCGGCGACGACGTCACCGAATGCGTCGGCGGCGGCGACGAGATCCTCCTCGACGACCTCCACCAGCGCTACGAGACGGCCTGCGACCCCCGGCTGAACCGCAGCCAGTCCCTCGACCTGGCCTTCCTCGTCGCCGAAATGTACCGGGACCAGTGATGGGCACCCTGCGCTGGCTCACCGCGGGGGAGTCCCACGGCCCCGCACTCGTCGCCACACTGGAGGGCCTGCCCGCCGGCATACCCGTCACCACCAAGACGATCGCCGACCACCTCGCCCGGCGGCGGCTCGGCCACGGCCGCGGCACACGCATGAACTTCGAACGCGACGAGGTCACCCTCCTCGGCGGCGTCCGCCACGGCCTCACCCTCGGCTCCCCGGTCGCCGTCATGGTCGCCAACACCGAATGGCCCAAATGGGACCAGGTCATGGCCGCCGACCCCGTCGACCCGCACATCCTCCAAGGCCTCGCCCGCAACGCACCCCTGACCCGCCCGCGCCCCGGCCACGCCGACCTCGCCGGCATGCAGAAATACGGCTTCGACGAAGCCCGCCCGATCCTGGAACGCGCCTCCGCCCGCGAGACCGCCGCCCGCGTCGCCCTCGGCGCCATAGCCCGCTCCTACCTGAAGGAGACGGCCGGCATCGAGATCGTCTCCCACGTCGTCGAACTCTGCTCCGTGAAAGCCCCGCGAGGCATGCACCCCACCCCGGCCGACACCGACAGACTCGACGCCGACCCCGTGCGCTGCCTGGACCTGGACACCTCGAAGGCGATGGTCGCCGAGATCGACCAGGCCCACAAGGACGGCGACACCCTCGGCGGCGTCGTCGAGGTCCTCGCCTACGGCCTTCCGCCCGGCCTCGGCTCCCACGTCCACGGCGACCGACGACTCGACGCCCGCCTCGCCGGAGCCCTCATGAGCATCCAGGCGATCAAGGGCGTCGAGATCGGCGACGGCTTCGAACTCGCCCGCACACCCGGCTCCCGGGCCCACGACGAGATCATCCCCACCCCTGAGGGCATCAAGCGGACGTCGGGCCGCGCCGGCGGCACCGAAGGCGGCCTGAGCACCGGCGAACCGCTGCGCGTACGCGCCGCGATGAAACCGATCGCCACCGTGCCCCGCGCCCTGCGCACGGTGAACCTGACCACCGGCGAACCGGCACGGGCCCACCACCAACGCTCGGACGTGTGCGCCGTACCGGCCGCAGGCATCGTGGCCGAAGCGATGACAGCCCTCGTCCTGGCAGACGCACTGACGGAGAAATTCGGCGGCGACAGCGCCCCCGAAACCCGCCGCAACATACACGCCTACCTCCGAGCCCTGCCGATCCGCTGACCATCACGCCCGCCTCCCGGCGGCCCCCCACCCCCTGGAGCTTCGGCATGCGGCGCTGCTACGATTGATCTTGAGCTGAACGGCGGAAGTCGCGCTGGTCGGTGTTGCGTTGGTGGTCCAAGGAAAGACGCCCCGCTTCCTGCGGGGAAATGCAGGTGCAAGGCCTGCCCGGCGCTCTGTGAAGACCCCGTCCCGGTTGCCCGGGACGGGGTCTTTTTCGCTGGCATCGGAAGGTGGTGGTGAAGCCGTGCTTCAAGGAGACGAAGTGGTGCGGGCACTTCTGGCGGCAGTGGCAACCCTGGAAGATCTCGTCAAGACCGGACGCGACGCGCAGATGGCTTTGAACGCCCTGGAAGAGATCGCTTTCGAGCTCGGCAAGATGGACTCAGGGGAAGGCCGGCGGTTCATCGAGGTACTGGAGCACGTCGCCGCCACGGAGCCGGACCGCGCCGCCTGGATCCAGGACGTTCCAAGCGCACTGGGCCTTGAACACATGTGACCACCCAGCCGCCAGCCGCCGGCCGGTCACTTGTAGATTTTGCCGGGCTCGGCCTGTGCCGGAGCGAGCAGTTGGGAGACCGTCACGAAGGTGTAGCCCTGCTCGCCGAGCGACTTCAGGATGGAAGGCATGGCCGGCACGGTGCCCTTGTGCAACGGGTGGAGCAGGATGATCCCGTCACGACCGGCGCCCGCGAGCACGCGCTTGCGGATCAGCGCGGAGTCGTCCGTTTCGTAGTCCTTCGCGGTCACCGTCCACAGCACCTGCGCCATGCCCAGTTCCTTCGAGACCCTGGAGACGCGGTCGTCGGTGCGGCCCTGGGGCGGGCGCATCAGCGTCGGCTCACTGCCGGTGACACGGAAGATGGCCCGTGCCGTGCGGCGCAGCTCGTCGCGGATCTGCGCGTCGGAGACATCGGGCAGCACCGCATGCGTCCAGGTGTGGTCCCCGATCTCGTGGCCTTCCCTGGCGATCCGCCGTACCACGTCCGGGAACTCATGGATGCGCCGTCCCTCGAGGAAGAACGTCGCCGACGCCTTGTACTCCTTCAGGAGGTCCATCAGCCGGTCGGTGGGCTCTCCCGGATTGCCGTCGAAGGTGAGCGCGATGCACTTGGCCTTCCGGCAGTCCACCTGCCCCGACGCTACGACCGCTCCCGACGCGGCACGATCACGCTCCTCACCCGGGGAGAGCGTCTCCATCCTGTTCGCCCGGACGACCACGACGGCGATCACCGTCACGGCCGCCACCACCGCCAGGGCCAGGAGTATCAGCAAGCGAGGCCGCCTCTTGAGGATCTTCATCTCAAGGAGAAGATGCCGACGCCGCAAGCGTTGCCCGGCGGCCTCAACAGTGAGGCAGGACACGTGCGCGCAGCACGTCAGGAGGCATGTTGATCTACGAGTATCTGCCGTACGAATTCGCCCGGCTGGGAGTGGTCTTGAAAGCGGCCGGGCTCGATCCCCGTGCGGTGGCCGCACACGTGCGTCTGGCCCAGGAGCGTGCCGGGAGCGCACGGCTGGCCCCTCGCGAACCCCACAACCTGAGCGAACTGCTCATCGCAGAACTGCGACGCCTCCAGTGGGAGCGGATCGCAAGTCTCATGAACAGGGAAGCGATGGCCACCTACGCACCCGCTCACGACGCACGCGCCCGCCGATACGAACCGCAGCGGCTGCAGCGGCTGGCGAACGACGTGGCGCAGGCCGAGCAGTCGGGGGCCGACATGGTGCAGATCGAGCGGCACCGGGTCTACCGGATCGATGCCCGACCCCCTGCGGGCTCGCCAACGCACGTACCGGTCCTCACACTTCACCTGATGGCGGCAACACCTGACGCCGCGGCCGAGAAAGCCTGGACCCTCCACGGACGAGAAGGCGGCCTCTACCAGCGCGGCGGATACCGGATCACCTCAGCCGAACAAGCCCTCCCCGAACCCGGCGAACTCTTCTGATCCAGCAGGACTGACCGCCACCGACCACACGCTCACCCACACTCAGGCGCGAGCGGCCAGTCAGGCCTGTCACTGTTGTTGTCGAGTTGTCCCGATGAGGCAGGGCTTTCGGTCTCGGCCAATGATCCATCCTCATTCCGCCATCCCGGCGAGGCTGCGGCAATATGCGGACTTTCGTTCGATAGATCTTTTCTCGACCAGGTGTTCGGGCAGGGGGTCCGACGCCGACTGAGTTCGGGGGTTCAACCGTGAACGGAGTCCTGCTCCGCCGTGCCCGCAGGCGGGCATTGACGATGATGACGACTGCCGCCCTGCTGTCGGCGGCGGCGCCATCCATGGCGAGAGCCGAAGGGCCTGCGGATCTGCACGTGGAGTCCTACATGCTGCCTGCGGGAACAGCGGCACCCTCACTCAAGGAGCTACGGACCGAGGGCGGTACGGAGCGGCTGCGCGAGCTTGCCCGGACCGCAGAACTGGGTGCGCGGACGGCACAGGAGACGGTCGGGCCTGCCCGCTCGTACGCGCCGCTGGCGCGCCGTGCGTCCGCTGCCGCACCAACCGCAAAGAGCGGACTCTCACCCGCGGCGCCGGGCGGCGCCCAGATCACGGCACCGGAGCCGTCGCGGACGATGACGTTCGACGAATGCAAGAGAGGACTGGGCAGCACCACGAACTTCTTCCTGAAGTCCCGGTTCGCAGTCTGCTCAGGAGCCTCCTTCGTCCAGACCTGGGTCGTCAACCGCAGGCCCGCCGGCGTCAGTCAGTTCAACGTCCGCGTCGTGGGAACCATCGCCAAGAACAGCCGCACGATCAACTTCCAGTACTACTTCACCGAGATGGTGGCCCAAGGCGAGACCGAAGTGGCCGCCATGAAGATCACGACGAAGGCCGGCATACCCCAGAGCTGGCCCTCCGGTGCCCGCTACACCCGCGGCGGCCACATGCCCGGAACGAAGACCTTCACCGAACTCTCCGCCCAACGCACCTTCAACGACACCGTCAACGCCAAACCGGGCCAAGGCAGCGGCTCCGCCGACCAACTGTTCGCCGTTTACCAGCCGTCCATCTCCATCACCCCGCCGCCCAACGCCACGCTGACCGGGGACCTCAAGGGCAACATATTCATGCTCGCACCGCGCTGGGACGCCGCGACGTACCTCGCCAACTCAACCGGCGGCGGCAACCCGGCCAGGAAAGGCGCCGCCACGTTCAGCTACCTGACCGCGCTCACCCTGAGCGCGAAGCAGGGCGCCGAGGAGCGCGCCGAGGCGCAGCACATCAACCAGGCATTCCTCGTCCCACAGGACACCAAGCCGTACATGTCGGCGAAGAAAGTGCCCGGGCAGGCGGCAGCGGATCCGCTCCACCGCACGGTCAGCGCACGCCGCATCGACGACAACCGCAAGGCGGCGGTCAAGCAGTGCAAGCGGTACTGGGGCCCCAACTACACCAGCGGCGGCAAGGAGTGCGACGAGTACCCCTTCGCGAGCACCTATGAAGGGGCTGCGGAGCACGACTACGACCCAGAGGCACAGAAGTTCAACTTCTCCGCGAAGCCGATCCCGGGCGACGACAACCAGGCCGGCGGCTCCCTCCTGAAGAGCTTCTACGCCAAGAACCGCATCATCGACGGACTGGATGACGGCTTCATCGTCAAGATCGTCACCTGACCGTGCTGCGGCGGGAGCGGCCCCCGGCACAAGCCGCTCCCGCCCCAGCCGGTTCACGATGTGGCGGGCCAGAACTGCACGAGGTAGCGCTCCACACCGTGGCCGGTGCCCTCGCCTTCCGACAGAGCGGCGGCCTCGGCCCGGCCCGCACAGTGGACACGGACGTGCCACGAACCGCCGGAATCCGCCAGCGTGATCAGCCCGTCCATCCGGCCCGTGTGCATGGACCACACGGCAACCTGACCACTGGTCGACTCGAATTCGGCTTCGGCCACCTCATCCCAGTCGGACCGGTTCTGGACGGGCGGCGGCCCGTCCCACACTTCGACGCCGACCGTGGCGGTATGGGTATGGCCGCCGCTGGTGATGTCCAGACGTCCGGGGTGAGTACTGAGGAACGCATGCCGGTTGAAGTCGTCCGGGAAGGGAACCGGCAGTTCCGCGTCATCGGACTCCTGCAACCCGAAGGCATGGAAGCCGACATACGCATCCACATCCTGCTGCCGCACAAGCTCTGCCACGAGCGCCCCTTCGACATCACACACGACCGGCCATCACCGAGATGGTAGGCCCGTGCAACCACAACGGGCACACGTGCGCGACCTGGTCAACAGACCCAGACCAAACCACGCACCGACCATGCTGCTGACTCCGTATCTCCCTCCAGATGCCCTCCGGATCACAGTGGCCCAACACGTTGCGGGCACCGCCTTACCCACTCAGCACTGCACGTCCAGCCTGTGCAGACGTGACGTCCGACGGTCGTCGGCGCGCAGGTCCGCTGTCGTTGAGCTGCACGGCAGCGTCCCGCGGCCGGGGGAGATGGGCACGGCGCTCGACGTGCTGGAGCTGGTGACAGGCAACGGGTGGAGCGCGGCCTCCTTCGTGATGGCCGTGGTGGCATGGCGCCAGACCCAGCCACAGCGCCCCCGTGTGGAGATTCGCCGCGCCGGCACAGTCATCGTCCTTACCGACTGTTCCGAGGAAGAGATCGAGCGGGCGACCCGAGCGCTTGAGGCGGCGCAGGCCGACGGGGCCGCTCAGTGATGAGTGTCCTGCCCGACCCGGGTGCGTCGCGTGCAGTCCTGGTGGGAACAAGCCGCTACCAACACCTCGAGCAGCTGCCTGCCGTCTCCAACAACCTCAAGGACCTGGCCGATCTCCTGTGCGGCCCGCTGTCCCTGCACCTGCCACCGCAGCACGCGAGTGTCGTCGAGAACGCGGAGGCCGCGTCCGCGGTGATGGACGCGGTGCGCCAAGCAGCCCATGACGCCACCGACACGCTGATCGTCTACTTCGCCGGCCACGGCCTGGTCGACGGACAGGACGAACTCGGCCTGGCCCTGCCGCGCACACGGGTCGGCCGGATCGAAACCGTCCTGCCCTACGACTGGCTACGCCGTGTTCTGCTGGAGGAATCTCGGGCCGAGCGCCATGTCGTGATCCTGGACTGCTGCTACAGCGGCCGGGCCCTGGGGCGGATGAACGCCGCACCCGGACTCGCCGACCAAGCCGCGGTGGAGGGCAGCTTCCTCCTGGCGGCCGCCGCCGAGACCCGCACCGCTCTGGCCCCCGTCGGCGACACCCACACCGCCTTCACCGGCGCCCTGCTCGACACACTGCGCCTCGGTATACCCGGCAGTCCAGCGCTGCTCGATCTCGGAGCCGCCTACCGGCACTTGCGCCGGACGCTGGAAGCCCGCGGGCACCCCGTTCCGCAGGCGAGAGACCGCAACAGCGGCGCTCAGGTGGCCCTCGGGCGCAACCGTGCGGAACTGCCCGCCTCACCTGTGGCCGCGATAGCCGACGTGCCGGCTCCTTCGCGACCGTGGCCCGATCCACGCTCGATCCGTACCGGCACCGGGTACTTCACAAGCCTGGCGGCCGTCCGCGAGGTCAGCGGACTGACGCAGCAGGCAGTCGTCCAGCGCTCCGAGGGACGCATTTCCTCGGCCGGCACGGTCGGCCGGCTGGTCAATGGCTTCGCCCTTCCCTCTACCTTTGCCACGACGTCCGCCTACCTCTCGGCCTGCGGCCTTACAGACGAGGAGGTCTTGCTCTGGCAGGACGTCTGGCAGCGGCTGCGTTCAGATCCATCCCGCGATGACCAGCACAGCAACCACCAGGACAAGGGTCATGGACGGCTTCTTCCACCGGCTGACGGGGGAGGAAGGCTTCACGTGGTGCCCTGCTCGGTAGTACCCCTTGCGACTCTTGGCCACAGCTACACACCCCCGGCTCCGCGAGACTGCCTACAGGGCCGAGTCTTCCCGTGATCGGACCAGGTCGGATCCCGAACGGCTGAGCACGGCCGATTCCGCACTCATGCGAATTGAACAGACGGTGCGGTCTGCCCGGTTCGCGCCGCGTGTAGTGCCGGGCTGCAAGACTCTCGGCCTCACACCTGCCTGGCAACACTGGTCCGGCCTGTTTCCCTCGGGGCAACGCGATCTGGAGGCCGCCAGTCCTCTAGGAAGGCCATATATAGGCTATGTAGAATAAGGGTATGTCGGTGTTGCGTATGACCCTGCAGACCCAACTGGTGCTGCGGGCACTGCTGGAGGACCCCGCCAAGCAGCGGTACGGCCTGGAGCTGTGCGAGCTGGCGGGACTGCCGTCAGGCACGATCTATCCGATCCTGGCCCGGCTGGAACAGGCCGGCTGGCTGGACAGCACGTGGGAAGACCCGAGCGTGCACGAGGAAGCGGGGCGACCGCGGCGACGCTTCTACCGCATCACACGCGACGGCGCCGAGCAGGCACGGGAAGCCTTGGCACGCGCCTACCGCTCCCGCAAACAGCCGCTGCCCGGATGGGCGGCTCGCCCGGCGGCGGAGGGGGGAGCGTCATGAGCGGGGCGCGGCTACTGGCGCGGCAGGCGGGAACTGGGCCAGCAGGCACGGGGACGCAGCCCTTGCCAACTCGCTCACGCGCCCTACCAGCGCATGCCGAGCGCATCGAGCTCCGCCCGGCGCTGCGGCGTGAGCTTGGCGGCCCTACGTCGGGTGTTGTCGAGCCACCCGCCGAGCCGGATGCACGTATTGCCCTCCCCGCCGTCACCAGGCAGCTCTTCCACGTGCTGCCTTCCCACACGGAGGTGGCCCTCACGGACGTGGAACTGGCGGGCGGCGGCAAGGTGGATAGCCCACCGGTCGGCTTGTGTCCGTCGCGCCAACTGCGCTGCCGCCTCTTCCGGCGTGAGGGGCTCAAGACCCAGGACGCTGTCGAGAAGCCACTGCTGTACTGGTGTCAGCTTCTCCCAACCCACCCGCTGCGCCCTGCTCCAGGCGCCGAGGTCTTCGCCCTGCACGATGACCTCGCCTTCCCGTACGGGCAGGGCCCCGCCAGCTCGGACGTGCGCGAGCGTCAATGCGAAGCAGCGTTGCCAGTCGATACTCCACGCCGGACACCAGGCCGGGTCGAGTGCGTCCAAGGCGTCCATACGGCTCTCTGACAGCTCGCCGCTGTAAGAGATACCCGTTTCCCCGGCGGCACGCCGCTCGGCGTTCTCACGGGCCTTACGGGCCGCGGCGCGCTGGTTCTTGGCCCAGGTCCCGATAGCCAGACCACCGTCACCGCTACCGCCGCCCCAAACGGCATTGGCGGGCGGGAGGAAGTGCCCGTGGACGGCGGCGTAGTCCTTCGCGACAGCGAGGCCGTCAGCCCAGGCGGTATCCCACGCCGACCACACCATCCCGAGCGCCTCGAGCTCGACGACGCGCTTGGCCTCCAACGCGCCGGCCGCGTAATAGCGCCGTACATCTGCCAGCCACCGCCCCAGCGGATACCCGCCCAGAGCACCCCAATCCTCCGGCGCCTCAAAAACGTAGGGCACCCGCAGCTCCGCACTACCGCTCTCGCGCAGCCACCGCGTCGCCGCCTCGATGCCACGCCGCCAGTACGCGCCCTCGGGGTCGATGATCCGCAACCGGATGAACCGCGTCAGGGCAAACGGATCGCGCTCCTCGCTGAACCGCAGCACACCAGCAGCTGCAGAACCGACCCGCGCAAGACCTCGCTCCTGCTCTCCGCCCTCACCCACGAACTCGCCCTCCACACCGTCCTGTTCGAGCACGGGACGGCTGTTGCGGATCCGAGGATCGGCGAGCGCCTCGATCGTCTCTGTATCGTGCGCCCGCAGCGCCCCGAGGACCTTCGCGAGGATGCTGAGCGAGGCAGAAGTCAGCATTTCGTTCGGATCCTCGTCCGGCCCGAGGAATACCGGAACGATCAAAGTGGCCAGCTTCCCCGCCCCGGGATGCATGCGCAGCGCCCGTCCGACCATCTGCACAATATCGATCATCGACCCGCGCGCATCAGCGAAAAGCACAGCATCACACTCAGCCGTATCGACACCTTCCCCAAGAACCCGAACCGACGACAACACCCGCAATGCGGCCTGAATATCCGCCCCCTCGAATTCCGGCCCTCCGAGAAAATCCGAAGCGAATTCGTCCAGCACCTGGCGCCGGTGAAGGGGGGAGTGCTCGCCGTACAGCCAGTCCGCCCACACCCGCGCCGCAACAGGGAACGTCTCGGGGTCGTCCTCGGCGAGACGGGCGGCGACGGCCGGCACACCGGCCGCCATCGCCTTCGCCTCACTGACCCGACTGTGGAACGCCAGCACGCGCCGGAAGCGCTCTTCAACGGCTGCACGCATCAACCCGACCTGAACGGCAGCCAGTCGGGCCCCGCGCACGGCCGCGGACCCGGTGTCCTCACTGGTCAGGGCGGCGTAGAGGTCGGGGTCGCGGATGTCGAGACACAGCACCTGATACGGCGCCACGAGCCCCAACCGGATCGCCTCCGAGAGCGTGAGCTTGTACGCCACAGGCCCGAACACGGGGGAGCCCTCCTCCATGCTCGCCACCAGCCGTGGCTTGTCACCCTCCGCCTCCCAGATACGGGCCGTCGCCGTCAAGTAGAGCCGCCGCACCGCCGGAATCAGCCGCTGGTCATGCACTGCCGCCCACGGCCGACCAGCATCCCCACTGACGCGGTGTGCCTCGTCCAGGACCATCAGGTCCCAGACCGGCAGGCCGACCTCATGCGCACGCTGGAGAATCCCGAGCCCGACCGACGCGTAGGTGGCGAACACCGTCACGCTCTCCAACTCCGACACCCAGGAGACCAGTTCCTCGGGATCGGTCGTGCAGGGCATGCCCTCGCTCTCCTCCGCCCGCAGAGAGCACACCCCGACCATGGCACCCCTACAACCACCCCGCCGCCACGCGGCGGCCTGCTGCAGCAACAGGTCCAGGGTCGGCACCAGTACCAGCGTCCTGCGGGCGGAAAGACGGATCGCGGTTTCCACACTCATCAAGGTCTTGCCGGACCCAGTACAAGCAATGACCTGCGTCCTCAACCCCTCGGCGGGCATACGGCCACCGGGCGGATCCGACAGAGCCCGGAGAATGGAATCAACAGCCTCCACTTGATGCGGACGCAGTGTCACGATCTCCATGAGAATCTCTTTCTCCCTCTATCGGACGGAGCGAATTCGAGGTCATTCAAGACAGAGAGAGGAGAAACAGGAGACCGTTTCACTCTCCATAGTCCGAACCTGTTCCCCTCTGGAGGGGTGCCTGTCCAGCATCCCAGAACATATCCGTAAATAAAAAGTGACGCACACGCGATGTTCGAAAATGGTGGCATGTGATCACCCTCAGAAGCCGGCACCCTAAGGAGCATAAGAGACTCAGTCCCTGTAGCTGCGGCTTTTCTGACGCCCGGAGGGTGCGTCAGCTCCCTTGCCTGGACTGCGGAGCAGGCCTGGAAAGGGGTGTGATCCGGCGTTAGCCGGATCCCGTCAGATCGCGGAGCGATCAGACGGCGGCGGAACGGAGTTCCGCCTTCCCGCGCGGAGC
>NZ_JBVHTL010000006.1:510807-650741 GCF_055565895.1 Streptomyces sp. NPDC028298 | reverse complement strand
GAGTTCTCAAGGAACGGACGCTTCCTTTGTACTCACCCTCTCGGGCTTTCCTCCGGGCGCTTCCCTTCGGTCTTGCGTTTCCGACTCTATCAGACCGTTTCCGTATCCGATTTCCTCGGTGCTTTCCAGGTTCTCGCTTTCGCGTTTCCCTTTCCGGCGAGTCCGACTCTATCAGAACCTTTCGGGCCCGATTTCCTCGGTGCTTTCAAGGTAATCCGCTCTCGCGTTTCCCTTTTCAGCGGCTCCGACTTTATCAGAATCTGGGGGCCGGATTGACCGGCAGCCATTTCTGAATCATCAGGAGGGGCTTCTTCTGAATCGACGTGTCGATTGCTTTGAGAAGCGAGCAGACTCTAAACCGCCACCACCGGACGTGTCCAGTTCTAGGCAACTGTTCGAATCTACCTCCCCCAGCGACCCGTGTCAACGAGTTTTCTGGGGTGACGAGAAGGCTAGCAGGTCATCAGGGGCCCACGCACATCAGGCGGCCATGGGCAGAGTGGCGCTTCGCTCGGACGCCGTGACGTCTCCTGTCTCGCCGGAGCGTGCCGCGCGCCCCCCGAGGACATAGACGTACGCGAGAAAGGCCAGTTCAGCGGTGATGCCGATGCCGATGCGGGCCCAGGTCGGCAGGCCGGACGGCGTGACGAAGCCTTCGATGGCACCCGAGACGAAGAGGATCAGCGCCAGTCCTATCGCCATGCCGATCGCGGCGCGCCCCTCCTCCGCGAGGGCTGTCCGACGGGATCGCGGGCCCGGGTCGATCACGGTCCAGCCCAGCTTCAACCCCGTCCCCGCGGCGACGAAGACGGCGGTGAGTTCCAGCAGGCCGTGCGGAAGGACGAGCCCGAGGAAGGTGTCGAGCCGGCCGGCCGAGGACATCAGGCCGATGCCGACGCCCAGGTTGAGCATGTTCTGAAAGAGGATCCAGAGGACCGGCAGGCCGAGGAAGACGCCCAGCACCAGACACATGGCGGCGGCCTCGGCGTTGTTCGTCCACACCTGGGCTGCGAAGGCGGCGGCGGGGTGACTGGAGTAGTAGGTCTCGTACTCACCGCCGGGGCGGGTGAGGGAACGCAGTTCGTCGGGCGCGGCGATGGCGGCCTGGACCTCGGGGTGAGTGCCGATCCACCACCCGAGGAGGGCGGCTATCACCGTGGACAGGAGCGCCGTGGGCACCCACCAGTGACGGGACCGGTAGACGGCCGCGGGAAAACCCTGCGTCAGGAAGCGGGTGACATCGCGCCACGAGGCCCGGCGGGTGCCTGTCACGGCACCACGCGCGCGGGCCACGAGCTGGCTGAGGCGCCCGGTGAGCTGGGGGTCGGGCGCACTGGACTGGATCAGCGAGAGGTGGGTGGCCGTTCGCTGGTAGAGGGTGACGAGTTCGTCGGCCTCGGCCCCGGTCAGGCGGCGCTGGCGGCGCAGCAGGGCGTCGAGTCTGTCCCACTCGGCTCGGTGGGCGGAGACGAAGACGTCGAGGTCCATCGTTTTGCCTGCTCCTCGCTGCGCATCTGGGGCTCGTCGTGGATGTCAGCTTGTCCTACTGGGGCGCGATGCGCCCTCAGCTTGGCAGACTGGCGGTTGTCGGGGCAGGTCAGTCGGGGCAGGTCAGGGGAAGGGCGGCGTGCGTGAGCGAGTTGGTGACGGGCGAGGCAGTGGCACTGGAGCTGCGGCCCGCGAAACTGCCGAGCCGGGCGCTGGCCGTGGTGCTCGACCTGGCGGTGGCGGTGGCGGTGTACGTCGTCGTGACCATCGGTCTGGTCGCCGCGACGGCCACGCTGGACGACGCGGCACAGATCGCCGTCTCGATCGCGAGTTTCCTTCTCGTGCTGGTCGGTGGTCCGATCGCCGTGGAGACGCTCAGCCACGGACGTTCGCTGGGGAAGATGGCGTGCGGGCTGCGGGTGGTGCGGGACGACGGCGGGCCGATCCGGTTCCGGCACGCTCTGGTGCGCGGTGCCGTCGGGGTGGTCGAGATCCTGATGACGTTCGGGATCGTCGCCTGCATCGCTTCGCTGGTGTCGGAGCGCGGGCGGCGGCTCGGTGACGTGTTCGCGGGGACGCTCGTCGTGCGGGAGCGGATTCCGGTGGGGCGCATGCCGTACGTTCCCGCGCCGCCGCCCTGGCTGGCGGGACGGTTCGCGGAGCTCGATCTGTCCGCCGTACCGGACGAGCTGTGGCTGGCGATCCGGCAGTACCTGACGCGGATGCAGCAACTGGATCCGCAGATCGGTGGGGCGATGGCGGAGCGGCTGGCCGTGGATCTCGCCGCTCGTACCGGGGCTCCGGCGCCGCAGGGTGTGCCGGCGGGCGCGTATCTGGCGGCTGTCGTGCAGGAGCGCCAGACCCGCGAGGCCCGGCGGACCTTCGGTGCCGCGCCGAACGGCTTCCCGTTCCCCGCACCCACTGGTCATCACCCCTACCCGCAGCCCGGCGGACCTGTCGGTCAGCCCCTTCCTCCGGGTCCCGGTGGCCACCCCGCTCCGCCGGTCCCCGGCGGGTATCCGGTGGCGCCTCCGTACGCGTCCCCGTCCCCGGCTCCGGTCGGTTCGGCCGGCCCGGCCGCTCCGGTCGAGCGTTCCGAACCGGACGAGCGTCCGTCGACCGGCTTCGCGCCGCCCGCGTAGCCGCCCTCTCCGCAGGGTCGGCATCGTCGGTCCAGCACCGCCGGTCCGCCGGTCCGGCACCGCCGTCAGGTGAAGACCGACGGTGGTGATTCGAGGTGTTCCAGTTCGATGCCGGGGGCCGCGAGCACCACGTCGCCGGCGATGTGCACGGCGTGCTGTTCCCCCGTGTCCAGCGCTGTGACCTGGTATTCGTCCACGGTCAGCGGCCCGTTGTCAGTGGCGTGTGTTTCGCTTGCGATCAAGGCCCAGGACTGGTCGAGGGTGCGCGGGGCGAGGACCGGGTCGGTGAAGGCGACGAGGCGGACGCGGGTCGCCGAGGGGGTGGGGGAAGGGGTGAGGCGAAGAAGTCGGGCGGTGGCGACGAGGAAGGCGGGAGAGGTGCCGGTGAAGGCGTGGGCGGGCACGTTGCCTTCGGTGGCCTCGGTCCCGGTGGGGTCGGTGCGGACCCAGGTCACGCCGTCGAGAGCGGCGCCCCGCACCTGCCAGCCGGCCGCGTGCAGTTCGAGACGGATGGGGCGGCCCAGATCGTCGAGGGCGAGGTCGACGGAGCCGGTGACCGTCGCCGGTCCGGGCTCGGGCGGGCCGTCGGGCATGATGTCGGACGGGGCGGTGAGCTGGGAGACGTAGCGCCAGCCGGAGGGACCGGGCGCGCAGTTGAAGTGTTCGTCGGCGAGAGGGGTGTGGTCGTGCGGATCATGGAGCGAATAGCGGCCGCGGGGCATGGGCGTTCAGGTCCTCATCGGGGACAGGCCCCCGCCGGGACGGCGAGGGCCTGCTGACATCCGGACGCCGAGCGGTGGTACCGCTGCTCGGCGGGCGTGCTCAGTAGCGGTAGTGGTCCGACTTGTACGGGCCCTCGACCTCGACACCGATGTACGAGGCCTGCTCGGGGCGGAGCGTCGTGAGCTTCACGCCGAGCGCGTCGAGGTGGAGACGGGCGACCTTCTCGTCGAGGTGCTTGGGCAGCACGTAGACGTCGGTCGGGTACTCCTCGGGCTTGGTGAACAGCTCGATCTGGGCCAGGGTCTGGTCCGCGAACGAGTTGGACATGACGAACGACGGGTGGCCGGTCGCGTTGCCCAGGTTCAGCAGGCGGCCCTCGGACAGCACGATGATGACCTTGCCGTCGGGGAACTTCCAGGTGTGAACCTGGGGCTTGACCTCGTCCTTGACGATGCCGGGGATCTTCGCGAGGCCGGCCATGTCGATCTCGTTGTCGAAGTGACCGATGTTGCCGACGATCGCCTGGTGCTTCATCTTGGCCATGTCCGCGGCCATGATGATGTCCTTGTTGCCCGTCGTGGTGACGAAGATGTCGGCCTTGTCGATGACCTCGTCGAGGGTCGTGACCTGGTAGCCGTCCATCGCCGCCTGCAGGGCGCAGATCGGGTCGATCTCGGTGATGATCACGCGGGCGCCCTGGCCGCGCAGGGACTCCGCGCAGCCCTTGCCCACGTCGCCGTAGCCGCAGACGACGGCGGTCTTGCCGCCGATGAGGGTGTCGGTGGCGCGGTTGATGCCGTCGATCAGGGAGTGGCGGCAGCCGTACTTGTTGTCGAACTTCGACTTGGTGACGGCGTCGTTCACGTTGATCGCCGGGAACAGCAGGGTGCCGTCGCGGTACATCTCGTACAGGCGGTGGACGCCGGTCGTGGTCTCCTCGGTCACGCCGCGGATCTCCGAGGCGAGCTGGGTCCACTTCTGCGAGCCGTTGCTGATCGTGCGGTTGAGGAGTTCGAGGACGACGCGGTGCTCGTCGTTCTCGGCGGTGTCGACGGAGGGGACCTTGCCGTCCTTCTCGTACTTGACACCGTTGTGGACGAGGAGGGTGGCGTCACCACCGTCGTCCAGGATCATGTTCGGGCCGCCGGTGGGGGTGTTCGGCCAGGTCAGCGCCTGCTCCGTGCACCACCAGTACTCCTCCAGGGTCTCGCCCTTCCAGGCGAAGACCGGGACGCCCTGCGGGTTCTCGGGCGTGCCGTTCGGGCCGACCGCGATGGCGGCGGCGGCGTGGTCCTGGGTGGAGAAGATGTTGCAGGAGGCCCAGCGGACCTCGGCGCCGAGGGCGACCAGGGTCTCGATGAGGACGGCGGTCTGCACCGTCATGTGCAGGGAGCCGGTGACGCGGGCGCCCGCGAGGGGCTGCGCCTCGGCGTACTCCTTGCGGATCGACATCAGGCCGGGCATCTCGTGCTCGGCGAGGGTGATCTCCTTGCGGCCGAAGGCGGCCAGGGAGAGGTCGGCGACCTTGAAGTCCTGTCGGTTGTCGACAGTCGTCATGGAGAGCTGCTCCTCGGTATCGGGGCGAGGTGGGTAGGGCTGTTCTGCGCGGCGGCGGCACGTGCGCGTGCCCGACGGGGCACGGACGTGCCTCGGCAGGACACAGCTGTGCCCGGTGCGCGCAGCGCAGTCCGTCGGAGGCCCTCTCTCCCTCGGCCGGTCCGCGGTGGGACCGCCCGACCGCCATCAGCAGCGACGTCTGGCTCGGTCACCAAGCTACACCGGTGGGCCGGTCCCTCCCCAGTCCACGTCCGGACAAAGCGGCCTTCACGGGCTTGATCGGAAGGGTCCGGCGCAGATGGGGGGTGCCGGAGCGGGGTGCTGGACGGAGGAACGCCGCCGGGGCCCGTCCGTGTCGCGGACGGGCCCCGGCGGGGTGGAACGGGGATTCGGGAGCGGGCGGGGTCAGTGGTCGGCCTGTGACGGCGTCGGTCCGCCGGGGGTCGCGGCCGGGTCCGGGCCCTTGGCCGCCTCGGTGTCGCTGTAGATGTCGGGCTCCAGGTAGATCACCCGGGCGATCGGGACGGCGGCGCGGATGCGGGCCTCGGCGGCGTCGATCGCCTTGGCCACCTCGGCGGCCGTGTCGTCGTGCCGCACGGCGATCTTCGCGGCGATCAGCAGTTCCTCGGGGCCGAGGTGGAGGGTGCGCATGTGGATGATGCGGGGGACGGTGTCGCCGTCGACCATCGCCGCCTCGATCTTCGCGGTCTCCTCCGGGCCGGCCGACTCTCCCAGCAGGAGCGACTTGGTCTCGGCGGCGAGCACGAGGGCGATCAGGATGAGCAGGACACCGATGCAGACGGTGCCGATGCCGTCCCAGACGCCGTTGTCCGTGAGCAGGGCGAGGCCGACGCCGCCGAGGGCGAGGACCAGACCGATGAGCGCGCCGAAGTCCTCCAGGAGGACGACGGGCAGCTCGGGGGCCTTCGCGCGGCGGATGAACTGGGACCAGGAGTGCGAGCCGCGCAGCTCGTTGGACTCCTTGATGGCCGTACGGAAGGAGAACCCCTCGGCGATGATCGCGAAGACGAGGACGCCGACCGGCCAGTACCAGTGCTCGATCTCGTGCGGGTGCTTGATTTTCTCGTAGCCCTCGTAGACGGCGAACATGCCGCCGACGGAGAACAGGACGATCGAGACGAGGAAGGCGTAGATGTAGCGCTCGCGGCCGTAGCCGAAGGGGTGCTGCGGGGTGGCCTCGCGCTGGGCCTTCTTGCCGCCGATCAGGAGCAGCGCCTGGTTGCCGGAGTCGGCGAGCGAGTGGACGCCCTCGGCGAGCATCGAGGAGGAGCCGCTGAAGGCGAACGCCACGAACTTCGATACCGCGATCGCGAGGTTGGCGCCGAGTGCCGCCACGATCGCTTTGGTGCCGCCTGAAGCGCTCATCTGCTCCTGCTGTCCCTTCGTACGCGTCCGGACCCGTCCGTACCCTCGTACCCCGTCCGGTCCCGGCTTTGCCCACCCTTTGCGGTGGGCCATTCTTGCAGCCCGGTCCGCCGGGGACGCGCCTCAGGTCCCTGCCGTCGTCCCGTCAGACGACAACTGTCGCACGGAAGATCGTGCCGGACCCGGACACTTCGGCCTTTTCCCCGGCCGGTACGAAGACCGAGGTGCCGGGGGTCAGGTCGATGCCGTCGGCGCGTACGGAACCCGAGGTGCAGAGCAGGATCTGCGGGGTCTCGCGGGTGAGGTCGCGCGGGTCGGCTCCCTCGGCGACGACGTAGCGGGAGAGGCGGAACTCGTCGATGGGGGTCGCGTAGACCTCTTCGCCGTCGGGGGACGCCTCCGGGCGCAGGACGCCGGGGTCGGCCGCCTCGAAGCGGACCACGCGCAGGAGTTCGGGGACGTCGACGTGCTTGGGGGTCAGACCGCAGCGCAGGACGTTGTCGCTGTTGGCCATGATCTCGACGCCGAGGCCGTTCAGGTAGGCGTGCGGGATGCCGGCGCCGAGGTAGAGGGCCTCGCCGGGCTGGAGCCGGACGTGGTTGAGGAGCATCGCGGCGATGACTCCGGGGTCGCCCGGGTAGTGGTGGGCGAGGCCGGCGTACGGGGCGTAGTCGCCGCCGAGGCGGGCGCAGGCGGCGGTGGTCTCGGTGACCGTACGAGCCATGTCCTCCGGGTCGGCGCTCAGCACCGCCGTGAGGACCTCGCGCAGCGCCGCCTCCTCGGGGTGGGCGCGCAGCAGGTCGACGTACGGCTTGAGGGAGTCGACGTCGAGGGCGGCGAGGAGCGCGGCGGCCTCCTCGGGGGCGCGGAAGCCGCACAGGCCGTCGAACTCGGTGAGGGCGCAGATGAGTTCGGGCTTGTGGTTGGCGTCCTTGTAGTTGCGGTGCGGGGCGTCGATGGGGACGCCCCGGCGCTCCTCGTCCTCGTAGCCCTCGCGGGCCTGTTCGAGGTCGGGGTGCACCTGGAGGGAGAGGGGGGCGCCGGCGGCGAGGAGCTTCAGCAGGAACGGGAGCCGGGGGCCGAACCGGGCGACGGCGGCGCGGCCGAGTTCCCGCTCCGGGTCCTCGGCGACGACCTCGTTGAGCGGACCGCGCCCGGTGCGCGAGGGTGCGCCCGGGTGGGCGCCCATCCACATCTCCGCCTGCGGTTCGCCGGTCGGCTCCACGCCGAGCAGCAGGGGGATGGCGGTGGTCGAGCCCCAGGCGTAGGGGCGGACGGTGTTGTCGAGGCGGTCCATCGGTGTCTTCTTCTCCATACGTGCGCTGCGCGGCCCGCCGGGGCGGGCGTCGATCGGAAGCCTGGTGTCAGGGGAGCCTGGCGCGGGGTCCGGCGGTACGGCACGCCGGGCGCGAGGTCCTGCCCAAGATCAGGCCCCCGAAGCGAGCGCCAGGTAAACGGCGGCGAAATCCGTGATGGCGATCAGCTCGGCGAGGGTTTCCAGTTCGCCGCCCTCCTCGGGTTCGAGCTCGCTGATCGCGGTGTCGTGGCTGAGGGCGAGTTCGCGGGCGGCGGGGGCGGCGCTGATCCCGCCGATGGGACGGTCGCGGAGCAGCACCACGCGCGCGTGCAGCGCCTGTGCCTCCTCGACGCGGTCCCGGAAGAAGTCCTCGGGGTCCGCGCCCGCGGCGAGGGCGCCGGCGAGCAGCACGCTGTGCGAGGCGAGCGCCTCGGGCAGTTCGGCGGTGAGCGCGGGGCGGCCGGCGAGTTCGGCGAGTGCCGCGGTGAAGCGGCGGCCGGCCGGGCCCGCGGAGGTGCCCTCCGTCCAGATCACCGGGAGCGCCTCAGCCAGTTCGACGGCGAGCGTCTTGGCGGGGTTGTGGTAGGCCGCGATGGCGGGGCCGCAGCGCTCGGCGACGCGGTCGAGGCGGTCGGCGACCTTCTGCAGCGCCTGGGGCGGGGCGGAGACCAGGCCGGTGCGGTCCAGGAGGGCGAGCAGCGGGGTGAGCAGCGCCCAGAGCACGCCGGGCGCGGAGGCGCCCAGGGGCTCCTCCTGCTCGTACGGGGCGGTCGCCATCGGTACGAAGAGACCGTGGCTGCCTTCCACCCACTCGGCCATCGGGGAGCCGGCGGGGGCGACGGCGGCGACGGTGCTGCCGCGCCGGTAGGCCTGCTCGATGAGCAGTTCCAGGCCGGGTTCGCTGCCGTCGGGGGTGGCGACCAGCAGGAGGTCGACGGGGCCGGCCCAGCCGGGCAGGTCCCAGCGCAGGGCGCCTCCGGCGGGGGCGACGCCGGTGGGGGTGAGCCGGGTGAGGGGGCAGCTCGCTCCGGCGAGGGTGCCGAGCAGTTCGGCGACGCCGGTGGCGGCCATGCCGGGGCCCGCGATGAGGACCGCGCGGGGGCGGCCGTCGGGCTTCAGCTCGGAGATGCCGGCCTCGTTGGCGTGCCGGACCGCGGTGCGTACCCGGGCGCCGGCCTCGGCGGCGCCTCGGAGCAGGGCCCGCCGGTCGGCCCGGGTGAGCGCGTCGGGATCGTCGAGGAGCGATTCGTCGAGCATGGGGTCGGTAGCCTCCGATCGCCGGGGCGCTTGCGCGTGAGCCGCCGGGGTCGCTTGCACGGGGTCGCTCGCGGGAGGGCCGAGCGCGCTGGGTCGGACCGGGTGCCGGGCGGGCTGCGCCGGCATCGGGACGGCCGCGTCGCCGTCGTCCGTGCGGGCGGCGGGTGCCGTCGCTCGTCGTCGGGTTCGTGGCTCGTCGTGCCTGCCGCGCCGTCGGCCCGCGAACGGGGACGGCGCCGCTGTCGCCTCGCGTGCGGCGGTCGCGGCGCCGCTGTGCGCGAGGCGGGTGCGTCGGTTACGCGGGGCGCCGGGCCTCGTCGACCAGGAGTACGGGGATGCCGTCGCGGACCGGGTAGGCGAGCCCGCAGTCCGCTCCCGTGCAGATCAGCTCGGTCTCCTGCTCCTTGATCGGGGCATGGCAGGCCGGGCAGGCGAGGATCTCCAGGAGGCCGGCTTCGAGCGGCATGGGGTGTCCTTCCGAAACGGTGGATGCGGCCTGGTCAGGGTACCGCTGCGGGAAGCCCGCCGCCGGGGCGCGCCCACGGTTCGTGGGGCGTGCCGGGCAGGTGTACGGGCCCCCGGCCCCGGTGTCCCCTCCCGCGCCGGGTGAGGGCGCGGGAGGGGCTGGTCGCGGGTCAGGATCTGATGAGCTTCAGGACCTCGTCGCGGAGCTTTGCCATGGCGGCCTGGTCGGGGGCCTCCGCGTTGAGGCGGAGGAGGGGTTCGGTGTTCGAGGGGCGGACGTTGAACCACGCGTCCCCGAGGGTGACCGTCAGGCCGTCGAGCTCGTCGAACTCGACGCCCTCGCGGTCCTCGTAGGCGGCCCTGACGGCGGCGAGGCGGGCCGCCTGGTCGTCCACCGTGGAGTTGATCTCGCCGGAGCCCGCGTAGCGGTCGTACTCCGCGACGAGCCCGGAGAGCGGGCCGTCCTGGCCGCCGAGGGCGGCGAGGACGTGGAGGGCGGCCAGCATGCCCGTGTCGGCGTTCCAGAAGTCGCGGAAGTAGTAGTGCGCGGAGTGCTCGCCGCCGAAGATCGCGCCGGAGGTGGCCATCTCGGCCTTGATGAAGGAGTGGCCGACGCGGGTGCGGACCGGGGTGCCGCCGTGCTCGCGGACGACCTCCGGGACCGACCAGGAGGTGATGAGGTTGTGGATGACCACGCCGCCGCCGTGCTTGTCGAGCTCGCGGGCGGCGACCAGCGCGGTGATCGCGGACGGGGAGACCGGCTCGCCCCGCTCGTCGACGACGAAGCAGCGGTCGGCGTCGCCGTCGAAGGCCAGGCCGAGGTCGGCGCCCTCTTCGCGGACGCGCTTCTGGAGGTCGACGATGTTCGCCGGGTCGAGCGGGTTGGCCTCGTGGTTCGGGAAGGTGCCGTCCAGTTCGAAGTACATCGGGACGAGTTCGAGCGGCAGGCCGGAGAACACCGTGGGCACGGTGTGTCCGCCCATGCCGTTGCCCGCGTCGACGACGACCTTCAGGGGGCGGATCGAGGTCAGGTCGACGAGCGAGCGGAGGTAGGCCGCGTAATCCTCCAACGTGTCACGCTGCGTGATCGTTCCGGGCGTGGCGTCCGAGGTCGGGGCGCCGGAGTCGAGCCAGGTCTCGGCGAGCCGGCGGATCTCGGAGAGCCCGGTGTCCTGGCCGACGGGGGCCGCGCCCGCCCGGCACATCTTGATGCCGTTGTACTGGGCCGGGTTGTGCGAGGCGGTGAACATGGCGCCGGGCAGGCCGAGCGCGCCCGAGGCGTAGTAGAGCTGGTCCGTGGAGCACAGGCCGATCTCGGTCACGTCGACCCCGCGTGCCGCGGCGCCGCGTGCGAAGGCTCGGGAGAGGCCCGGCGACGACGGCCGCATGTCGTGCCCGATCACGATGGCGTCGGCTCCGGTCACTTGGACGAAGGCGGCACCGAACAGCTCGGCGAGCGGCTCGTCCCACTGGTCCGGGACCACCCCGCGTACGTCGTACGCCTTCACGAGCTGCGACAGATCAGCAGTCACGGCCAACCCTCCAGGAGTCCACTTCGGTGGCCCCAAACTACCCGTCCGGGCCGACAGCGGGTGGTGGCCGGCTCGAGCGGGTCGCGTCCCAGGTCAGGACGGCATCCGGGGTTCGGTCCTCTCGACCGGGATCACGGACCTCAACTCGCGGACCGTCGTGAGCCGTTCCGGGCGGCCACGCGCGCGCGTGGCCGGGTCGCCAGGACGGCGGCGGCCAAGGAGACGCCGTTGTCGGCGAGTTGCCCCGAGGGAGGGTCCGAGGCGGCGAACTGGGCGGCGGCGAAGGCGACTACGAGGGCGGACACGGCGCCCTGGGCTGCACTGGAGAGCTTCTGGCCCGCCAGTACGCAGTGGGCGAGGCGGGCGAGCGGTGGGGCCGCCGGAAGGCCCGTCAGGCCCGTCGCGGGGGCCGGGGCCGGTGCGGCGGAGCGGCGGGCGCGGAGCGGCGGGCGGGGAAAAGGCGCGCCGGATGCGGCGGGCGGAGCGTGGCGTGGCGGGACCGCACGGCCGAAAGGGCGGTGATCAGTTCTCGGGCGAGCGCAGGATCCGCAGGTGGCCGCGGCGCGCGACCTCCATCGGGTCGGCCGAGCGGGCGCTGCCGCCCGCCTCCGCCGCGCGCTTCTGCGGACGGGCCGCCTCGCGCACCGCGTTCGCCAGCGCCTCCAGATCGTCGCCGCTGGGGCGCGCGGGACCGGAGGAGTCGGCGAGGCGGACGACCTCCCAGCCGCGCGGCGCGGTGAGGCGCTCGGAGTGCTCGGCGCACAGGTCGTAGCAGTGGGGTTCGGCGTAGGTGGCGAGCGGGCCGAGGACCGCGGTCGAGTCGGCGTAGACGTACGTCAGCGTCGCGACGGCGGGACGGCCGCAAGCGGTGCGCGAACAGCGACGTACAAGGCTCACGACGTTGGACGGTACCGCACTCTTGAGCGGGCCGCGACGACTCTCCCCCAGGTCACCCCACCGTGTCGTCCTGTGAGACGCCCCACACGGCTTTCGGAGCATCAGAGCCTGACCTGGGGCGACATCGAGTGCCGAGATACCGAACAGACCTGAATCCGGTCACCACTTGGTGCGAATCATGCCAATTGCCATGTCAGAGACGGTCTTGGAGAGATACGAAATCGAGCTGAATCTTGACGAGAATGGTCATCCGGCGTCATCCGGAAGACAGGACGGGCCGGGGACGGGCCAGGGTGATCCGCCCTCCCGGCGTCGCCCACCCGTCGCCCACCCGTCGACGACCGGCGCGTGGGGCCGGGCGGCCGGGCCGGGCGGGGACTACTCTTCGTCAGTGATGGACAGCCCCGTACCGCCCCGTGCCGCAGCGCCCGGTCCCCGTCGTCGCGACCGCCACGGCAGGGGCATGCGCGGCCCTGTGGCGCCTCCCCAGGTACCGCTCGCGGCGAGCCGCTCCGAGGTCTTCGCGGACCTCGTGCAGGACTCCGTGGAACGCCTGGAGCGCCGCTGGCCACAGCTCGCGGACATCGACTTCATGGTCCTGGAGGTCCCCCGCCTGGAGCGCTCGGGCGAGGGCTGGAGCGACGAGGCGGTGCCGCTGGGCGGCACGATCGCTGCGCGCGAGGGCCGTCCCGCGCGCGTGGTCGTCTACCGCCGCCCGATCGAGATCCGCACCAAGGGGCGCGACGAACGCGCCGCCCTGGTGCACGAGGTCGTCGTGGAACAGGTCGCGGAACTGCTGGGCCTGACGCCGGAGACGGTCGACCCGCGCTACGGCGAGGACTGAGACCCGCCCGCGGCCGCTCGGGCCCGGGCGGGATCACCGGTCCCGGTCACTGGCCGAGCAGCACCGAGAGGTCCTGTCGCGCGTCCGGCACCGAGACCGTCCCGCGGTCGTCCGGCAGGTTCTGGATGGTGAAGGCCGGAACGCCGTCCTGGCTCGCCGAGAGCATCCGGGAGGCGTAGACAGGCCCTCCGGAGACCGACTCGACGGTCAGCGCGTACGTGCCCTTGAGGCCGCTCGGGACGGGCGCCTCGACGTTCTGGGTGGTCCCGCCCTTGATCGTGAACGTCTTCGAGACGGCCGTGCCGCCCCCGCTGCCCGCGGACGCGGTGACCTTGACCGTGGCTCCCTGACCCGGCGCGGTCACGGCGAGCGTGGAGCCCTTGGCGGTGTTGTCGGCGACCGTCGCACGCGCGCCGACCGGGGCACTGGCCGGGATGAACGCGGTCTCCTGATCGGCGCCCTTGCCCCGCACCACCCGCAGCGCGGCCACGACCGGCGCGGACGATCCGGTGGGGGTGAGCACCAGGGAGCCCGCCTCGCCGCGGGTGACGTCCCCGAGGTCGACGGCGGCGGTCATGCCGGCCTTCACGTGCAGCGTCTCGTTCCCCGCCGGGGTGATCGTCCCCGTGGGCGAGGCGAGGCGGACCTTCAGGTCGGCGTCCGTGTCACCGGGCGCGAAGGCGACCAGGCGCACGGAGGTGGCGTCCTTGGGGATGCCCGGCATGACGAGGCTGCCCGAGGGGTCGGTGGAGGCGGCCAGCCAGTCGCCGCCGGTCTTCGCGTCGAGTGCCTGCACGGCGGCTCCCACGCGGCCGCTGCGGACCTTCACGTGCACGGTGAGGTCGGCCTGCGGGCCACTGGTCAGCGTGTTGAGCAGGATCGGTTCGCTGGCGTGCGCCTTGACCGTGATCCCGTCCGCCACCGTGGACTTGAGCGTGCCGTCCTTGCCGTACAGATCGATGTCGACGACCGCCGCCGCGTCGTCCGGGTTCGTCAGATGGACGTAATCGGTGCGCTGCGCGGCCGTGCTGGCACCCGGGAACCAGAACTCGGTGTCGGGAGCGGCGCAGTTGGTGCCGAGCAGACCGCGCCCGGCACCCGCGGCGACCTCGGTGGTCTCCTGAACCGTCCAGCCGGGCGCGAACTTGCCCGAGGCGACGCCCACCAGGGCGGGCGCGTCGGCCCCCGAGGTGTCGCCGGCCGCGGGCTTGCCGGGCTCCTTGGGCTGGACGACGGGCTTGGCGGCCTTGGCACCGCTCTTCTTGCCGCCGCCCGAACCGGACCCCTCGGCCGACTCCTCGGCCGCGGCCTGGAGTTGAGCCTTGCCACCGCTGCTCGCGCCCTCCACGACGGGGGTGAAGGACGTGTAGGCGGTGTCCGCGATGTCGGAGGTGCTCGGTTGCGGGCAGAGCAGGCTGGTGCGCTCCACGGGCAGCCGCGCGGCCGTGGCGGACGCGCTGTCGCCGCCGGCGCCGGGCGACTTGAGGGTCGCGAAGCCGGTGACGGCGGCGAGCGCGGTCGCCGCGGCGATCAGGGACAGGGTGGTGCGGTTCACTGCTGGCTCCCGTCGGGGCGCTCACTGTCGGTGCCGTGCGGGGGCTGCGTGGGGTCGTAGGCCGGGTCGTAGCCCTGCCCGCCCTGGTCGTAGCCCTGGCCCTGGGAATCGAAGGGCCGGCCGTTCGCGTCGTAGCCCTGGCCGTAGTTCTGGTCGTACGCCGCCGTGCCGCCGTAGGCGTACGGGTCGTACTGGCCGCCCTGGTAGGGATCCGCCGGGTACGCCTGCTGGTCGTAGGCACCGGCCGGGTACCCCTGCTGCCCCTCGTACCGCTCGCCGCCGTACGTGTCGTACTCGGCGTTCGCGTAGCTCGGGGTGTCCCAGGCGCCGTACTGCTGCTGATGCGGGACGGCGACGGCCGGGGACTCCTGGTCCTCGCCCTCGTCGGCGTCGGTGTGGGCGGGGAAGTCCTCGTCGAGCTCCTGGCCCTCGTCCGGCTGCCCGGACTCCGCCTCGGCCTCGGCCTGGGCACGCAGCCGGCGGGCGCGGCGCCCGTCGCCCGTCATGTCCTGGGCGGGTACGGGCTGCTCCTCCTCCGGGAGGTCGTCGTCGATGTCCCGGCGCCGCCCGGGGAGGGCGAGCACCACGAGGACCAGGGCGAGGGCGCCCTGGGCCCACAGCCAGGCCGTGTGGCTCAGCGGTGCCTCGAACGTGACGTCCAGCCTGCCGCCGGTGGAGGGCAGTTGGAAGCCCTGGGCCCAGCCGTCGACCGTGGTGCGGCCGAGCTGCTTGCCGTCCAGGGTCGCCGTCCAGCCCGCGTCGGCGCTGTCGGCCAGGCGCAGGACGCGGCCCTCGTCACCGGTGGGGATCGTGGTGTGCACCTCGACGGGTCCGGCGGCGATGGACTCCGGGTCGCCGGACGCGGGGACGATCGCGGCGCGGGAGACCTGCTGGTCGACGCGCCACAGGGCGCTGCCGTCCTGCTGGCTCAGCCGGGACAGGCCCGGGGTGGCGTCCAGGACGCGGCTCACCTCGCGCGGCGCGCCCTTGCGGACCAGGACGTAGCGCACGGCGAAGCCGCCGAGCTGGTCGGCCTGGTCGGCGCCGGAGCCCGCCACGAGGTTGGCGACGACCTTGTCCAGCCTCTTGTTCTCGCCGCCGGCCGCGGCGAGTTCGGCGTCGCCGAGACGGGCGCCGGAGCCACGCACGAGGACGTAGCCGACATCGGCGGCGGAGCGGCTGTCGAGGACGAGTGTGCGGGCCTGGTCGCGGGTGTTGCTCTCCTCGGCGACGAACGCGGGCACTTGCACCGGGTCGCGGCGCTCGACGGGTCCGTCGGCGCCGCGGATGATCCATCCGGCGGCGACGAGCAGCGGGCCCGCGGCGCAGGCGAAGGCGATGAGCGCGGCCACCGGCTGGCGCCAGCCGAAGCTCTGCTCGGCGACCCGCGCGCGTGCCCCGTCGGAGCCGACGGCCGCGGCGGCCAGCAGCGAGAGGCCGTACACGAGGGTCGCGGGTCCCGCCCAGGTGGAGCGGTTGGACAGGGCCGCGAAGACGAGGGCGACGACGGCGACGACCCAGGCGGTCCGGATCCCCGCCTGGCGCTCGGAGCGCAGCAGCGCGGCCAGCGCGGCCAGGACGATGCCGAAGAGCATCAGTCCGCTGACGGTGCCCGGCCCGCCGGGACTGGCGCTGAGCAGGTCGAGCGCGGAGGCCGCGCCGGTGCCGTAGTCCAGGCCGGCCTGCTTGAAGAAGCCGAACGGCAGCAGGGTCAGCGACCAGGGGGCGAGGACCAGCAGCGGGGTGCCGAGCTGGGCCAGGAAACGCAGTCCGTAGGCGGGGATCTCCCTGCGGCGCACCACGAGGAGGGCGACGCCGAGGACCAGCGCGATGGGCCACACGATCGGGGTGAACGCGGTCGTGAACGTCAGCAGCAGGGCGTACGCCCAGGTCGCGCGCCAGCTACCGCGGGCCCGGGAGCCGTGCGCGAGGCCGCTCGCCGCGACGCCCGCGCGCGCGATGAGCGGCAGCAGGATCGCGAGGACGGCGGTGCCGATGCGGCCTCCGGCGAGCGCGCCGGTGGCGGCGGGCAGGAAGGCGTAGACGACGGAGGCCCAGGCGCGCAGGAGACGCGACTCGACGAGGGGGCGCGAGGCGAAGTAGGCGGCGAAGCCGGCCAGCGGCACGGATCCCACGAGGAGGACGGTGACCGCGAGCCCCGTGGAGCCGAGGAGCGCGGAGGACAGCAGGGCGACGATCGCGAGGTAGGGCGGGGCGGACTCGGTGGAGCCCGCGCCGACCGGATGCCAGCCGTCGAGGTAGCGCGCCCACAGGTCGGAGGCGTCGGCGGGAGCGGGAAGCAGCGCGCCGCCCGAGAGGGCCCCGCCGCCGAGGAGCTCACGGCACGCGAGGAGCGAGACGAACAGGAGCACCAGGAACAGCATCGGGCCGGGGTTGCGCGCGATGCGCTTGATCCGGGCGAACTGCTCGATCTCCAGGAAGTCGCCGTCGTCACCGCCCGGTCCGGACTCGACGGCGCCTCCGTGCCGTCCGGCACCGGTGGTGGCCTCGGCGTCGGAGCCGCTCATCAGATTGCCGGCGACCTGCTCGATGGTGGCCCGCACGGTGGCTCCCGGGGGCGGGAACAGGGGCCGCAGCTCACCCTTGTCGACCTGGGGGCGGCCGCGCCTGCGCCGGCCGGCGATGATCCGCTCGGGGCGCAGCAGGGTGCCGAGGAGGCCGCGGATCTCGTCGACGGCCTGTCCGGGGACCTTGCCGACGAGATAGGCGACGGTGCGCAGCAGGGTGCCGAGGACGAGGCGGATCAGGATCCAGGGGAGCTGCGCCGTACGGGCGTTGACGAGGAGGGTGTAGACGGCGCCCGCTTTGTCGACCTTGTGCGGGGACGCGGCGGTGCGGCCCACGCAGTCGACGGCGCGGCGCTCGCGGGAGGCCGCCTCGGCGTGCCGGACGACGGCTTCCGGGGCGACGAGCACCCGGTGGCCGGCGGCCTGGGCGCGCCAGCACAGGTCGACGTCGTCACGCATGAGGGGCAGCCGGCGGTCGAAGCCGCCGAGTTCCTCGAAGACGTCACGGCGGATCAGCATGCCCGCGGTGGACACGGACAGCACCGGGTGCACGTGGTCGTGCTGTCCCTGGTCCTGTTCGCGCCGGTCCAGACCGGTCCAGCGACGGCCCGAGTTGGCGATGGTGACGCCGACCTCCAGGAGCGCCCGGCGGTCGTACCAGCCGCGGAGCTTGGGGCCGACGACGGCCACGTCCTGGCCGGCCTCCCGCTCGTTCTCCACGACGCGCAGGAGCTGGGCCAGGGCGTCGGGTTCGGGGGCGCTGTCGTCGTGCAGCAGCCAGAGCCACTGCTCGGGCTCGCCGTGCGGGAGCTCCGGCAGGTCGTAGGTGTCGTCGCGCCAGCTACGGGTGACGGGGTCCCAGCCGCTCGGACGCTTGAGGTAGGGCAGGTCCTCCGGGGTCAGCTCGGGGGCGGTGCGGGACACCTCCTCGACGGCCTGGCCGAAGCCGGTGCGCCGCGCCAGGTGCAGCACGCGGTCGGCGCCGAGCGCCTCGGTGAGCAGCTCGGCGGATTCGTCCGCGCTGCCGGTGTCGGCCGCCATCGCGTTCTGCACGGGGCGGTCCTGGCCGAGCAGCCCGGCGAGCGCCTGTGGCAGCCAGCGGGCGCCGTCGTGGGAGACGAGCACCGCGGTCACCACGTGGCGCGGAAACTCAGGGGCGGCAGCGGCGTCGTTACTGGCTGCCGAAAGGCTGTGCACGGACATCGAGGTACAGGCCCCGGTTCGATGGACTGCGGTGGACGTCTGTGTCCGGCGGGGACAGCGGGACGTCTCGGACGAGGGCCCACACTAACGGCTGGGAAAGACGGCGGCCCGCCGCCTGTGGATAACCCACGTGCGACGGGCCGTTCCTTACGTAAGAGTGTGTGCCGTTTGGTCGGTGGCGCCCGCGGGTGGGGACCGGTGTTCCGCGTCCGCTCGTCCGTGCGACGTTTTTCAGACGGCGGCCTTCTTCAGGCGACGCCGTTCCCGCTCGGACAGACCGCCCCAGATGCCGAACCGTTCGTCGTTGGCGAGCGCGTATTCGAGGCACTCGGAGCGGACTTCACAGGCGAGGCAGACCTTCTTGGCCTCGCGGGTGGAGCCGCCCTTCTCGGGAAAGAAGGACTCGGGGTCGGTCTGGGCGCACAGCGCGCGCTCCTGCCAGCCGAGTTCCTCGTCCGCGTCGTCGACCAGCAGTTGCTGCACCAGCTCGGTCATGTGCGCCCCTCGTCTGTCTTTCGCGTCCCCGTGATGCTGCCGTTACCGATTTCGGCTGAACGACACGAGTGAAATTACAAGTGTGCCGATCCGGGCCAGTCAAGCCGAGATCTGCTATTGGGCCCCTTATTCACTCTGCGGAACCAAGGCAATGCAGAAAGTGTTCAAATCGGCATAAACCCTGACAGCCCAAGAGGCCAGGTCAGACGCCCGCCCCTTCACAGAGGAGGACGTCCAGACGTTCGATCTCGTTCCGACGCAGACCTCGAAGCGAAACTGATCACATTTAGATCACGGGTCCGCAGCGAGGTTTGTTCACCCGGTTGTGCGCCATGTGTCCGGGGAGTCGCCTGAACAAACCTTTCGCCTGTCAGATGAACCGGATGAGGTGAAACATCTCCCACATACCGGACATGCAGTTGACAGTCGGGGTGTGAACCGCTGTCCTTGTGGGCATGCTCGTGCACTTGGCATTCACCTCGACCCGCACCGCCGGGTCCCTCGGTGCTGCCCACGTGCGCTGTAGCTGTTGTTGCTGTTCTAGCTGTTGAGCCCTACCGCGCTCCGGCTGCCTCGCCGCCATCGAGGCGAATCCCGCCCCCACCGGGGCCACCGCCCACACCCGGGCTCCTCCCGCTCCCGACCAGGGCGGAACCCGCCCGCGACCCGGGCGGAAACGGCAAGCGACACCCCAGCACTCTTCCGCCGAGGAACCACCGCACCCATGAACAGCGACAGCGACCTCCAGATCGCCGGCGACATCCTCGAAGTCCCGCACCTGCTTCAGCCGCCGCGCGAACACCCCTCCACCGTGGCCGAGTTCGCCGGCCTGGCGCGCTCCATCGCCGCCGACCGCTCCCAGTGGGAGCACCTCGTCCGCTACGACGCCGCCTCGCGCTGGTACCACCGGCTGCGCACGGGGCCCGGCTACGAGGTGTGGCTCCTGTCCTGGGTGCCCGGACAGGGCAGCGGACTGCACGACCACGGCGGCTCCTCCGGCGTGCTGACCGTGCTCGACGGCGCGCTGACCGAGCACACCGAGCGGGGCACGCGCGCCCTGGGCTCCGGCGCGCAGCGCGTGTTCGCGCCCGGCTATGTCCACGAGGTCGTCAACGACACGCTCGAACCGGCCGTCAGCCTGCACGTCTACTACCCGGGCCTCACCGAGATGCCGATGCACGCGGCGCGTTGCGCGGTGGCCGAAACGGTGTGACGCGATCGCGCCGGACGGCGGCCCGCCGTCGCCGGGGTCCCGTGACCGGCTGACACGTTGTCGTACCCGCCTGCGAGACTGAACCCCATGCGCATTGTGGTTCTGGCAGGCGGTATCGGTGGTGCACGGTTCCTGTGTGGTCTCCAGCGGGCCGTGCCGGACGCGGACATCACGGTCATCGGCAACACCGGCGACGACATCCACCTCTTCGGGCTGAAGGTCTGCCCGGACCTCGACACGGTGATGTACACGCTCGGCGGGGGCATCAACGAGGAGCAGGGCTGGGGGCGGGCCGACGAGACCTTCCATCTGAAGGAGGAGCTCGCGGCGTACGGGCTCGGACCCGAGTGGTTCGGGCTCGGCGACCGGGACTTCGCCACGCACATCGTGCGGACGCAGATGCTGGGCGCCGGCTATCCGCTGAGCGCCGTCACGGAAGCCCTGTGCGACCGGTGGAAGCCCGGCGTGCGGCTCCTCCCCATGTCGGACGACCGGGTAGAGACCCATGTCGCCGTCACGCTGCCGGAGGGCGACCCGTCCGGCGCCGCGGGTGAGCGCAAGGTGATCCATTTCCAGGAGTACTGGGTCCGGCTGCGGGCCTCCGTGCCGGCCGAGGCGATCGTGCCGGTCGGCGCCGAACAGGCGAAGCCCGCTCCCGGGGTGCTCGAAGCCATCGCCGAGGCGGACGTCATCCTCTTCCCCCCGTCCAACCCCGTGGTCTCCGTCGGCACGATCCTCGCCGTGCCCGGCATCCGCGAGGCCATCGCCGAGGCGGGCGTACCGGTCGTGGGCCTCTCCCCCATCGTCGGTGACGCTCCCGTGCGCGGCATGGCCGACAAGGTGCTGGCCGCGGTGGGCGTCGAGTCCACCGCCGCCGCGGTCGCCGAGCACTACGGCTCGGGCCTCCTGGACGGCTGGCTCGTCGACACGGTCGACGCCGCCGCCGTGGAGCGCGTCGAAGCGGCCGGCATCCGCTGCCGCGCCGTACCGCTGATGATGTCCGACCTCGACGCGACCGCGCGGATGGCGCGGGAGGCGCTGGCGCTGGCGGAGGAGGTGCGGACGCCGTGAGCACCATGGACGCGGCGGTTCCCGGCGCGGCCGGGCACACCGCCGGGGAACACCGGGAGCGGCCCGCCGACACGGGCTACCGGGTCTGGGCACCGGCCGGGCTCCCCGAGGTGCGCCGGGGCGACGACCTGGCCAAACTCATCGCGGCGGCCGGGCCCGGCCTCGTGGACGGGGACGTGCTGCTCGTCACCTCCAAGATCGTGTCGAAGGCCGAGGGCCGGACGGTCGAGGCCTCCGACCGTGAGGACGCCATCGACGCCGAGACCGTCCGGGTCGTGGCACGGCGCGGCACGCTGCGGATCGTCGAGAACCGGCAGGGTCTCGTGATGGCCGCCGCCGGTGTCGACGCCTCCAACACCCCTGCCGGAACGGTGCTGTTGCTGCCCGAGGACCCCGACGCCTCCGCGCGCGCCATCCGTGAGGGGCTGCGGGACACGCTCGGCGTCGACGTCGGCGTGGTGATCACGGACACCTTCGGGCGGCCCTGGCGCACCGGGCTCACCGACGTCGCCATCGGCGCCGCGGGCGTCCGGGTGCTGGACGACCTGCGCGGCCGCACCGACGCCCACGGCAACCCCCTGAACGCGACCGTCGTGGCCCTCGCCGACGAACTGGCCGCCGCCGGTGACCTGGTCAAGGGCAAGGCCTCCGGGCTGCCCGTCGCCGTCGTGCGCGGGCTGGCCCACCTGGTGGCCGAGGGCGACGGCACGGGGGCGCGGGCGATGGTGCGCGACGCGCGGGACGACATGTTCCGGCTGGGCACCTCGGAGGCCGTACGGGAGGCCGTGACCCAGCGGCGTACGGTACGGGCCTTCACCGACGAGCCCGTCGACCCCGGTGCCGTGCGCCGGGCGGTCGCGGCTGCGGTGACCGCTCCCGCGCCGCATCACACCACGCCCTGGCGGTTCGTGCTCCTGGAGTCCGCCGGGTCACGGACGCGGCTGCTCGACGCCATGCGGGACGCGTGGATCGCGGATCTGCGGCGCGACGGGAAGAGCGAGGAGTCCATCGCCAAGCGGGTCCGGCGGGGCGAGGTGCTGCGCAAGGCGCCGTACCTCGTGGTGCCGTGCCTGGTCATGGACGGGTCGCACACGTACGGCGACGTGCGGCGCGACGGGGCCGAGCGCGAGATGTTCGTCGTCGCCACCGGGGCGGGCGTGCAGAACTTCCTGGTCGCGCTGGCCGGGGAGCGGCTGGGGTCCGCCTGGGTGTCCTCGACGATGTTCTGCCGTGACGTCGTGCGTGAGGTGCTGGACCTGCCGGAGAACTGGGATCCGATGGGGGCCGTGGCCGTCGGACACGCGGCCGAGGAACCGAGAGCCCGGCCGCAGCGGGACGCCGCCGCTTTCGTCGAGGTGCGCTGACCGGCGGGGCGCCTCGGCCGGGCGGGCGGCCCGAGCCCGGAGGCGGGGATGCCCCCTCGGGCCGGTCGTCGAGGCGTCCCGACCCCGTGGCGTGACCGGAGCGCCTACCCTCGTAGGGCAGCCCGAGTAGCTCTAGGACCTCATCCGTGTCTGGACGTTTCGCTCCCCGGCCGACGCGTACGACCGTGCGCGGCGGTCATGTCGTGGTGCCCGGCGGTGTGCCGGGGGGTGTGCCGGGCCGGGTGCCCCACCAGACGGCCGAGCCCGGGCGGGTCCGCACCTGGACCCCCGACGGGCCGCTGGATCTCGGGCTCGTCCTCGGACCGCTGCGCCGCGGACCGGGCGATCCGACGTTCCGCACGACGCCCGACGGCTCCGTGTGGCGGACCAGCCGAACGCCCGCCGGGCCGGGAACCCTGCGGGTCGCCCTGCACGGCGGGGTGGCCCGGGGCACGGCCTGGGGACCGGGGGCCGATTGGCTCCTCGACCGGCTCCCCGACCTGCTCGGCGCCGCCGACGATCCCGGAGCCTTCGAGCCGCGGCACCGGCTGGTCGCGCTCGCCCGGCATCGGCGGCCCGGTCTGAGACTGGTGCGGACCGGGCTCGTGATGGAGTCGCTTATCCCGTCCGTCCTGGAGCAGAAGGTCACCACGGACGAGGCGTACCGGGCGTGGCGGCTGCTCGTCCGCAGGTTCGGGGAGCCGGCGCCGGGGCCCGCCCCCGAGCGGATGTACGTCATGCCGGCGCCGCGGACGTGGGCGCTGATCCCGTCCTGGGAGTGGCACCGGGCCGGGGTCGACGACAAGCGGGCAGCGACCGTTCTCCGGGCCGTACGGGTCGCCCCGCGGCTGGAGGAGGCCGTCGGGTTCGATCCCGTGCGGGCGCGGGAGCGGCTGGAGTTGGTGCCCGGGGTCGGGCCGTGGACGTCCGCGGAGGTCGTGCAGCGGAGTCATGGTTCGGCGGATTCCGTGACCGTGGGGGATCTGCATCTGCCGGGGATCGTGGGGTGGGCGTTGGCCGGGGACCGGGACGCGGACGACTCCGTCATGCTGGAGCTGCTGGAGCCGTATGCCGGGCAGCGGCATCGGGCCGCTCGGTTGATCCTGCTCTCCGGGCGTACGCCGCCGCGGCGTACGCCGAAGATGCCGCGGACGGACATCGGGCTGCTCTAGGCGGGCCTTGGCCCGGGGGTTCGACGCGCTTCCGCCCGTGCCGGTCCTCCGCACAGACGGTTCTCGCCCCCTCCGCCCCTGCCCGTCCCCTATCTGGGGCTCCGCCCCAGACCCCGCTCCTCAAACGCCGGAGGGGCTGAAACTTGCCCGTGCCCCTCCGGCGGTGTGGTGGTTACTGGTCCGACGAGAAGCGGAGTGTCGCTGCCGGGAGTTGGGCGTCGCACCAGACCCGGACTCCCTCGCGGAGTTCGTTGTCGGGGCCGACCACCGCGCCGTCGCCGATGACGGTGCCGGTCAGGACGGTGCGTTCGCCGATGCGGGCGCCGGCGCCGACGAACGAGTCGGTGACGACGGCCCCGGGCTCGACGACCGCGCCGGCCAGGACGGTGCTGCCGGTGATCCGGGCACCCTCGCCGATGCGGGCGCCCTCGCCGACCACCGTGCCGCCGGTGAGCTTGGCGTCGGGGGCGACCGTGGCCGTGGGCAGGACCAGGCGGTCGCCGCAGCGGCCGGGGACGGCCGGGGACGGGGCGCGCCCGAGCACCAGGTCGGCGGAACCGCGGACGAAGGCCTGCGGGGTGCCGAGGTCCAGCCAGTAGGTCGAGTCGACCATGCCCTGGAGGTGGGCACCGGTGGCCAGGAGCTCCGGGAAGGTCTCGCGCTCGACCGAGACGGGGCGGCCCTCGGGGATCGTGTCGATGACCGAGCGGCGGAAGACGTAGGCCCCCGCGTTGATCTGGTCGGTGACGATCTCCTCGGGGCTCTGCGGCTTCTCCAGGAAGGCCGTCACGCGCCCGGTGGCGTCGGTGGGGACCAGGCCGAACGCGCGCGGGTCCTCCACCCGGGTGAGGTGGAGGGAGACGTCCGCGCCGGTCGTCTCGTGGACCGACACCAGCGCGGGGATGTCCAGGCCCGTGAGGATGTCGCCGTTGAAGATCAGGACCGGCTCGTCGGGACCCGAGTGGAGCCGGGAGGCCACGTTGCGGATGGCGCCGCCGGTGCCCAGCGGCTCCTCCTCGGTGACGTACTCGATGTGGAGGCCAAGCGAGGACCCGTCGCCGAAGTACGGCTCGAAGACCTCGGCGAGGTAGGAGGTCGCCAGCACGATGTGCTCGACGCCCGCCGCGCGCGCCCGCGCGAGCTGGTGCGTGAGGAAGGGGACACCGGCCGCCGGAACCATCGGCTTGGGCGTGCGCACCGTGAGCGGGCGCAGCCGGGTGCCTCTGCCGCCGACCAGGAGGATCGCTTCTGTCACCTGTCGTCTCTGCTTCCTGCCGGGACCGGCCGAACTGTCTTTCGGCCGGCCAGTGTATGCAGACCGTTCGATGGCGCCCTCGATGGCCGTGCGGTGTCCTTCGACGGGCTCGTGCCGTGACTTCAGGTGATCTCTGCCGGCGCGGCCCGGCCGGTCCCTCGCCGGCCGGGCCGTTCCTGGCTGCTGTACGGGGTTCTAGCGACCCTGGTAGCGGGCCGCGGTCGTCCGGGCGGAGCCGAGCTTGCCGTAGAGGAGCCGTCCGGGGCACTCCGTGGCGAACCCGTCCCGATGGCCGGAGATCACATTCAGTCGTACGTTCTTTCCTTTTCGGTAGAGATTGCCACCGGCCGACGTCAGGTATGTCTTGCCACGCGGATTGGCTCCGTACAGACCGAGTTTCCACGCGGTGAGGCGGGAGATGGCCTTGACGGCGGCGTCGGTGGGCTTCGTGGCACCGAACGTGCCGATCACGGCGATCCCCATGCTGTTCGTGTTGAACCCGCGGGTGTGGGCGCCCTGGACCGCCTTCGCGACGCCGCCCGCGCGGCCCTCGTAGATGTTGCCGCACTTGTCGACGAGGAAGTTGTAGCCGATGTCACGCCAGCCGCTGCTCACCACGTGATAGCGGTAGATACTGCGGATGATCGAAGGCACCTGCGCGCAGGTGTACTTGTTGCCCGACGCGGTGTGGTGCACGAAGGCCGCCTTGACCGTCTTCGTGTAGAGGAAGCCGCGCTCGCGCAGGTTCTCGTTCGCGCCCCAGCCGTGCCGTGTGACGATCCGGGGGCGCGGTCCGATGTACGGCGTCACGCGCCGCTGGGACGCGCCGTCGGGGAAGTACGCGCGCAGCGTCTGCGCCCGGGAGAGCGCGGGGATCTCGGCGGCTCCCGCGCGCACGCCGTCCGCCGCGCCCGACCGCACGCTCCCGTTCACGCCCCTGGCGCGCAGGCCGGCGGGCGCTCCCCCGGCCCGTCCGGCGGTCCGGGCGTCCGGGCCCGGGGGGTCCCCGCCGGGATCGACCAGTTCGAGGCGCAGGCCGCCGGGAAGCGAGGCGGCGGCGGGGGCGGCCGCGCGTCGGGTCTCGGGGCCGTCCGGGGCGCCCTCCTCGGGCTCCTGACCGTCCGTGGCCTCCGGCGCCGCCCGTTCCGCCTCGACGCGGACTTCGACGCCGTCCGAGTTCCCCACCCACAGGGGGGCGGTGGAGCCGTGCACCCGGCTCGACGCGCTCTCGGCGGTGTCCGGGTCGGCGGCGTGCTCGTCGTTGTGGGCCTCGACGTCCTGCCAGTCCGACCAGTCGCCGGTGCCGGCCGCCCGGGTGCGGACCTGGACCCGGCCGTTCAGCTCGGTCTCCGGGTCGTCCCAGACCACGCCGACCAGCGAGAAGGGCCGTACGTTCCGGCGGGTGAGGCCCTGGGTCGGGGCGGTCGGGCCGAGCGAGCGTCTGCGGGTGAGGGGGACGAGAGGCAGGGACTGGGTGCTGCCGGGGGCGGCGGCCTCCGATGTCAGCGTCGCCGGCCCGGCCTGTGCCGGGGTGGCGGGCAGGGTGAGGGGCAGGGCGAGAGCGGCCGCGCAGGTGACGCCGACCGAGGAAGCAAGGAATCCACGCATGCTCCTGATCCTGGACATAGTCATACATATCTGTCCATCGCGGAATTGACGGACCGTCGGACCGCGCTCCGCCGAACCGGTGGCGTGCTCGGCCCGTGCCGCGCGTCGCCCCCGCGTACGCTTGCGCGCGTGAACGCCACCGACCGCACCCCTGCCGACCTGCTGCGATCCGCGCTCTCCGAGGACCCCGCGCGTCCTTTGGTGACCTTCTACGACGACGCGACGGGCGAACGGGTCGAATTGTCCGTGGCCACCTTCGCCAATTGGGTGGCCAAGACCGCCAACCTGCTCCAGGGCGAGATGGCCGCCGAGCCCGGCGAGCGGGTCGCGCTGCTGCTGCCCGCGCACTGGCAGACGGCGGTGTGGCTGCTCGCCTGCTCCTCGGTGGGCGTCGTCGCGGACCTCGGCGGCGACCCGGCGGCCGCCGACCACGTGGTCGCGGGCCCCGGCCACTTCGACGCGGGGCTCGCCTGTTCCGGTGAGCGCGTCGCCCTCTCGCTGGCCCCGCTCGGCCGCCGTTTCCCGACGCCGCCCGCGGGTTACGCCGACTACGCCGTCGAGGTGCCGAGCCAGGGCGACCGTTTCGCGCCGTACGCGCCGGTCGACCCGGAGGACCGGGCCCTGATCGTCGCCGGGGCCTCGTTCACGGGCGCGGAGGTCGTGGAGCAGGCGCGCGGGGACGCTCCCGGGCTGGATCTGACGGGTCCCGGTTCCCGCATCCTGTCGGCGCTCCCTTACGACACCTGGGAGGGCGTGACCGCGGGTCTGTACGCGCCGCTCGCGGCCGGCGCCTCGGTGGTGCTGTGCCGCAATCTCGACCGGCTGGACGACGACGCGCTCGCCCGGCGCATCGAGAGCGAGCGGGTGACCGCGACGGCCCGCTAGACCCCGCACCCGGCAGGACCTCGGGGCGCCCTCGGCGCCGGGGCGTCCCCCGTTCGGCCCATCATCGGCCCCCCTCACCTGCCGCGTCGGGACATGGTCGTAGGAGCAGCGAGACTCGCTCGTACGCCATGAGGGGTGGTGGTCCCGACGTGACCGACACCGCGGGCACTCCCTCCGGAAGCCCGAAGGACCCGGGGCGGGGAGCGTCGCCCACCGGGTCCAGGCGCCGGCGGCGGCGCTGGCTGCGCTGGACGGCGACCGGGGCGGCCGTGGTGGTCCTGGGCGCCGTGGCGGTGGGCTGGGCCGCCTACGAGAAGCTGAGCGGGAACATCACGGCCGACAACGACGCGGCCGCCGAACTGGCCCGCTACGAGAAGGAACGGCCCACCGCGCTGGTCCGCGACGCGCAGAACATCCTGCTGATCGGGTCCGACTCGCGCTCGGGGGCCGGGAACAAGAAGTACGGCCGCGACTCGGGCACGGAACGGTCCGACACCACGATCCTGCTGCACCTGTCGGCGAACCGGCACAGCGCGACCGCCATGTCGCTGCCCCGCGACCTGATGGTGGACGTGCCGAGCTGCCGGCGCCCCGACGGCAGCCGCACCGCCCCCATGTTCGCGATGTTCAACTACGCCTTCGAGGTGGGCGGCTCGGCCTGCACGATCCGCACCGTCGAGAAGCTCACGAACATCCGCGTCGACCATCACATGGTGGTGGACTTCCACGGCTTCAAGGACATGGTCGACGCGGTGGACGGCGTCGAGGTGTGCCTGCGGAAGCCGATCCACGACAAGGCGGCGAAGCTGAAGCTGCCCGCGGGCAAGGTGGTGCTCGACGGCGAGCAGGCGCTCGGCTACGTACGCGCCCGCAAGAGCATCGGCAACGGCAGCGACACCGACCGCATGGACCGCCAGCAGAGGTTCCTGGGCGCGCTGATCAGCAAGGTGCGCAGCGACGACGTGCTGCTCAACCCGACGAAGCTGTATCCGGTGCTGGACGCGGCCACCTCGTCGCTGACCACCGACCCGGGGCTCGCGAGTCTGCGCGGCCTGTACGACCTGGCCCGCGGCATGCGCGACATCCCCACCGAGGACATCCAGTTCCTGACCGTGCCCCGGACGTCGTACGTCCTGAACGCCAACCGTGATCAGCTCGTGGAGCCGGCGGCGGCCCGGCTCTTCAGACGGCTGCGCGCGGACCAGCCCGTCGTGGTCGTGAAGGAGCCTCCCGCGAGGCCGGCCCAGGGTCAGCCACCGCATTCCGTGAGCCTGTACGGGAAATCCTTCAGCGACTACGAAGGGGAGTCGTCCGGCGACGGAATGTCGACGTCAATAGGGGTCGCCCGACTCTCCGGGACCCCCGATCCGGCTCCCACTTTCCGCGGCAACACGGCCGCGCAGGACGCCTGCGGGTAAAGCGAGCGCCAAGGTGGGGAACAGGCGAGCTAAGAAGTCTCTGAAAATGGGGCGGATTGCCCGGTTGTAGGAACGTTGAATTTGTCACGGCCGTCGCTGGACGCTGAACTGGGCGGATAGTGTGAGCGATCCGGTGCACCCGGCCACGAGGTCCGTCCTGGGGGTCGCGCACTGCTTGACCGAGACCCGAGCGCCTTTTGAGGGGGAAAGGGCGCCGCGTGGCCCCGACGGAGGATTCAGACAACCGTGGACGCGCAAGGCCGTGGGCGGGCGGACGACATCGACCCCGCAGACCAGTGGGTGCTCAACCCGAACACCGGTGAATACGAACTGCGACTGCCCCCTTCCGGAGCGCAATCGGGCGTACCGCGACCGCGGAGGGGCACCCCCTCCGCGGCGACGCGCACCCGCAGCGCGCCGGCTCGGGACCGCGCGGCACCGGGACGGGAACGTGAGGCACCAGGACGGGAGCGCGGAGCTCCCGGCCCCGACGTGCCGGGGCCGCGCCGCCGGCGCGCCGAGCCGCCGGAGCCCGTTCCCGGGCGGCGGCGCGGGCGCACCAAGGCGCCCAAGAAGTCGAAGGCGAAGAAGGCGCTGCTGTGGACCGGCGGCACCATGGCGCTGGTCCTGGTGGCCGTGACGGGCGCCGCGTACGCCTATCTCAAGCACCTCGAGGGCAACGTCCAGACCGAGGACGTCGGCGGTTCGGCCAAGGACGGCTTCAGCAAGGACGAGGCCTTCAACATCCTCATCATCGGCACCGACAAGCGCACCGGTGCGGGCAACGAGGGATACGGCGACAAGAACAGCGTCGGGCACGCCGACACGAACATCCTGTTGCACGTCTCCAAGGACCGGACGAACGCGACCGCGCTGAGCATTCCCCGCGACCTGATCGTCGACATCCCCGAGTGCAGGTCGAAGCAGGACGACGGCACGGAGACGGTCATCAAGCCGTCCCAGAGCGTCCGCTTCAACACCAGCCTCGGCCAGGAGGACCGCAACCCCGGCTGCACGATGGACACCGTCAAGGCGGTCACCGGCATCACGGTCGACCACTTCATGATGGCCGACTTCAACGCCGTCAAGACGCTGACCACCGCGGTCGGCGGTGTCGAGGTCTGTCTGGCCAAGAACGTCAACGACTCCGACTCGCACCTCAAGCTCTCCGCCGGCAAGCACACCATCGAGGGCGAGCAGGCCCTCGCCTTCGTGCGCACCCGGCACAGCTTCGGCAACGCCGGCGACCTCGACCGCATCAAGGTGCAGCAGCAGTTCATCGGCTCCCTGATGCGCAAGATGAGCTCCAGCGACACCCTCACCAGCCCCACCAAGCTGTACAAGCTGGCCGAGGCCGCCACCAAGGCGCTCACCGTGGACACCGGCATCGGCAAGGTCAGCACGCTCAAGGACATGGCCCTGGAGCTGAAGAAGGTGCCGACGAAGAACATCACCTTCACGACGGTGCCGGTGAAGGACAACCCGGCCGAGAAGGGCTACCACGCGACGGTCGTGGTCGACGAGCCGAGGGCCCAGCCCGTCTTCGACGCGATCAAGAACGACGTCTCCTTCACCGCCGTCAAGCAGAAGGAGAAGAAGGAGAAGGCCGCGGAGGCCGCCCGCCTCAAGGGCTCCCGCTCCGCCGCCTCCGACATCCGCGTCGACATCTACAACGGCGGCGCCGAGGCCGGCTCCGCACAGGAAACTCTTAACTGGCTGCAGAATGATGAGGGCGTGCTCAAGTCCAGCCAACTCGGCAACGCCGACGAAACACTGAGCAAGACGACCCTGGAGTACTCTCCCGACCAGGCCGACCAGGCACGCAAGCTGGCGGATCTCATGGGTCTGTCCGGCTCGGCGCTGAAGCCCGGCAAGAGCGAGAAGAACTCACAGGGGCTGCCCGCGATCGTGCTGACCCTGGGCAAGGACTTCAAGGGCGCCGGTGTGCCTTTGACCGCTGCGACGAAGGCCCCGGACGTGGAGAAGTCCACGGCGGACAAAACGGTGTGCGCGAAGTGACCTAACGGGTCCGTCAGGCGTCCTACAGGGCGCGAGCGGCTGTCCGGCCGGGCGTGAAGACGCCCGGCCGGACGCCCGACGGACCCGTTTGTCAGGCGCAGGGTGGGGAGAGGCTGGGAGATGGCGCAAAGCAGTGTGCGCGGGGAGGGAGCACGACCACGTGTCCCGCAGGCCGGCGAACTGGGCTGGGACGACAGCATGTACGACGGGGGCGGCGATTCCGTTCAGACGTCGGAGCGTGCCCGGCCCGAAGGGGAAGGCACCGGCCCGGCCGACGGCCCCGTGCCGCCCGGCCCGAAGGCACAGGGTCCGCACGACGGGGACGACGGACACCACGGGACCCCGCGCCGCCCGCGGCGCAGACGCCGAATACTTCGCTGGTCGGCGCTGGTGCTGTCGGTCCTGATACTCGGCACCGCCGGTGCGGGCTATCTCTACTACCGGCACCTGAACAACAACCTCAAACGGGACGACCTGAACATCGGCGACGCGAAGGACCGCGCCGCGAAGACGAAACCGAACGCGGCGGGCCAGACCCCGCTGAACATCCTGCTGATCGGCTCGGACGCCCGGAACTCCACCGAGAACCAGAAGCTCGGCGGCGCGAAGGACACCTTCGACACCCCGCCCCGCGCCGACGTCCAGATGCTGCTGCACCTGTCCGCGGACCGCACCAACATGTCGGTCGTGAGCATGCCGCGCGACACCCTGCTCCAGATACCCAAGTGCACCGACCCGAAAACCGGGACGAGCTACGCCGCGAGCTCCTCGCTCACGATGACGAACGACTCGCTGGGCCGCGGCGGCCCCGGCTGCACGGTCGCCACCTGGGAGAAGCTGACCGACATCCACATCGACCACTTCATCATGGTCGACTTCGCGGGTGTCGTGTCGATGGCCGACGCCATCGGCGGCGTCCCCGTCTGCGTGGACGCCAACATCTACTCGCACACCTCCACCGGGCACGGCTCCGGGCTCAAGCTCGAGAAGGGCACGACGTCCGTCAAGGGCAAGCAGGCCCTGCAGTGGCTGCGCACGCGGTACGGCTTCGAGGACGGCAGCGACATCGGCCGGACCAAGGCCCAGCACCAGTACATGAACTCGATGGTGCGCCAGCTCCGGGAGAACGCCACGCTGAGCAACCCGGGCAAGCTGCGGGGGCTCGCCGAGACGGCCACCAGCGCGCTGACGGTCGACCAGGGCCTGGGCTCGGTCACCGACCTCTACGACCTCAGCAAGGAACTGAAGAAGGTCCCGACCAAGCGCATCACCATGACCACCATGCCGTGGGTGTACTCCAGCGACGGCAACCGCGTGCTGCCCAAGCCGACGGACGCGGACAAGGTCTGGCGGCTGCTGCGCGAGGACATCGCGCTGGACGGCAAGGACAAGAAGAAGGCCGCGGAGAAGACCTCCTCGGACCCGGCCGCGGCGGACGACGAGATCGCGGTGCAGGTGCGGAACGGCACCCGCACCAGCACGCTCGCCCCGGTGCCCGGACGCGCCAGCGCGGTGAGCGAGCTGCTCGTCGGCAAGGGGTTCACGCAGGCGAAGGCCGATCCGTCGACGACGGCGGCCGAGGACACCACGGTGATCCGCTACCCGAGCGCCGATCTGGAGGGTGACGCCCTGCGCCTCGCCAAGGCCCTCGGGATCTCGACCCACGCGGTGGAGAAGTCGGCGGACGTCTCCGGGGTCACGCTCGTCGTCGGCGCCGACTGGCGCGAGGGCACGACGTACAAGGCACCCGAGGACGACGACTCGACGCCCGCGTCGGCGAAGCTCGACAAGGGCTCGGACACCGGCGCCTGCATGCACGTCGACCCGAACTACACCTGGTCGTAGACCCGTTTCGACGGCCGAGGCCAGCCGGGCCCCTCTCGATTCGAGAGGGGCCCGACTCGTGCGCGGCTCACGAGACGACTCTGCGGTGACACAGATCACGCCGGTTCGAGTTGTCCGCCCGGCACCCCTCCGACATGATCATCTTTTCTTGCAGAAGATCTGATGGAGGATCAACCATGACCATGGGCAAGCGACTTGGGTCAGCGACGGCCGTCCTCGGCCTCACCGCCGCGGGAATGATCGCCGCCACCGGCAGCGCCGAGGCCGCGGCCGCCTACAACGGCGCCTGCGGGTCCGGGTACAGCGTGGTCGGCTCCAAGGACGTCGGCGACGGCAAGGCCTTCATCACGTACAGCAGCGCCACCGGCTACAACTGCGTCGTCACCGTCAACGACCACCCGGGAACGTCGACGTACCTGGACGCCCGGCTGCGGATCCACCGGACCGACACGGTGTGGAAGTCCAGCGAGATGGACGCCGGCACCTACAGCTCCTACGCGGGCCCCGTCTACGTGTACGCCGCCCACTCCTGCATCGACTACGGCGGCTCCGCGGGCAACGCGAGCTACATCCAGATCGACTACGGCGTCCACTGCGGCTGACGGCGAAAGACAGCCGGGCCCCTCTCGACGCGAGAGGGGCCCGGCGTGGGTGCGGGAGGGATCAGCCGGCGCCGACGACCGCCGGGCGGCGGGACGCGATGACCTTGCGGGCCAGCGCCTTCGGGCTCGTCAGGAAGCCCCAGCCCCACGACATGTGCATCGTCGCGAGGGCCACGGGGATCTGCAGCCGGGCCTTCGCCGGCAGCCCCTTGCCCGCGGGCAGCGAGCCCAGCCCGATGGCCGCGAGATATCCGGCCGGGACGACCAGACCCCACGGCGTCAGCACCGCGCCGACGACCAGGCCCGCGGCGATCGCGCAGACGGCGGCCGGCGGAGCCAGGTAGCGCAGGTTGATGGAGCCCTCGTGGTAGCGGGCGACGACGTGCCGCCAGCGGCCGTAGTCCTTGTACTGCTTGGCGAGCGCCTTGACGGACGGCCTCGGACGGTACGACACCCTCAGCTCCGGCGAGAACCAGATGAGCCCGCCGGCCTCACGGATACGGAAGTTCAGCTCCCAGTCCTGGGCGCGGATGAACTCCTCGTTGTAGCCGCCCTGCTGCTCCAGCGCCTCACGCCGGAACACCCCGAGGTACACGGTCTCGGCCTGGCCCGCCTCACCACCGGTGTGGAAGGCCGCGTTGCCCACGCCGATCTTCGACGTCATGGCGGCCGCGACGGCGTGCTCCCAGTCGTTCTCGCCCTCGGCGTGCATGATGCCGCCGACGTTCTGCGCGCCGGTCTCCTCCAGGAGCCGTACGGCGGTGGCGATGTAGTTCGGGGAGAGCATGCCGTGCCCGTCGACCCGCACGACGACGGGGTGCCGGGACGCCTTGATCGCGGCGTTCAGCGCCGCGGGCGTACGGCCGGTCGGGTTCGGCACCGTATGGACCCTCGGGTCCTCACGGACGAGTTCGGCGGCGATCTCGTCCGTCCGGTCCGTGGAGGGACCGATGGCGATCACGACCTCCATCTCGCCGTCGTACTCCTGCGCCAGGATCGCTTGGACGGCCCCGCGCAGATGCCGCTCCTCGTTGAGGACGGGCATGATCACAGAAACGGCGGGAGACCGCACGTCAGACTTCTCGCTCATCGGAGCTCACGTTACCGCGAACGGGGGACACGGTCGCGCGCCGCCCGGCGTAAGGACCGGGCCGCAGATCGTATCGGCCTACCGTGCTCACGGATCCCCACGCCCAGCGGAACGCGGCTGCGTCCGGCCCGCGGAACGCTTCCCTCCCCCGTCCCCCCTCGCGGAGGTGTTCCCCTTGCCCACGCCGCCCCGCTCCCCCGTCCGCCCTCAGCGCCCCCCGCGGCCGTCTCCCGCGCGGCGCCCGGCCCGACGCTCCGACGGACGCCCCGTACGCCCCGTACGGCGCAGGAGGCCGCGCTGGGCCATGCGGGCGCTCACCACCGTCTCCGTGGTGGTCCTCGCCTCGGCGGGCATCGGGCACGCGGTGCTGAGCGGCCTGGACGCGGACATCGCCCGGGTCGACCCGTTCAAGGACATGAAGAACCGGCCCGAGGGCGGGCACGGCATGAACCTGCTGATGGTCGGCACCGACGGCCGGGACAAGGTCACCGAGGCGGAGCGGCGCAAGTACCGGCTCGGCGGCGCCCCCTGCCACTGCACGGACACCGTCATGATCGTGCACATCTCGGAGGACCGGGAGCGCGCCAGCATCGTCAGCCTGCCGCGCGACTCCTACGCCGAGGCGCCCGAGCACACCGACGCGGTCACCGGCAAACGGCACGGCCCCCACGCCCTCAAGCTCAACGCGGCGTACGCGGAGGGCGGCCCGACCCTGACCGTACGGACCGTCGAGAACATGACCCACGTGAAGATCGACCACTATCTGGAGGTCGACTTCACCAGCTTCATGAAGACGGTCGACGTGCTCGGAGGCGTCCGCATCTGCACCGCGCAGCCGCTCAAGGACCGCTACACCGGGCTCGACCTGGCGGCGGGGCCGCATCTGCTGGGCGGCGGACAGGCCCTCCAGTACGTACGGTCCCGGCACACCGACGGCTCCTCCGACCTCGGCCGGATGAAGCGCCAGCAGCGCTTCCTGGCGTCCCTCGTCTCCCAGGCCACGTCGTCCGGGGTGCTGCTGAACCCGATGAAGTTCCGGGACGTGACCCGGGCGGTGCTGGGCTCGGTGCGGGCCGACAAGGGGTTCGGCACGGACGAGCTGCTGGACCTGGGCCGCGCGATGCGGAACTTCTCGCCGTCCTCGTCCGAGTTCACGACCGTGCCGATCGGACAGATGGCGTACGCCGTCAAGGGCATCGGCTCGACCCTGAAGTGGGACGAGCCGAAGGCGCGGAAGCTGTTCCAGGAGCTGCGCGAGGACAAGCCGCTCGCCACGCCCCGGGCACCGCGGCCGAAGGCCGTCCGGGTCGCGGTGGCCCCGCAGCAGATCCGGGTCCAGATCGAGAACGGGACCTCGACGACGGGTCTCGGCAGGCGGGTCGACGGCGCGCTCGCCGCCACCGGGTTCCGCACGACGGGCCGGCCCACGACGGGCCACGACTCCGGGGTCCGGCGCACCGTCGTGGCGTACGACCCCCGCTGGGACCGCTCGGCGAAGTCCCTCGCGGCCGCGCTGCCCGGTGCCGAGCTGCGCGCGGTCCCCGGGCAGGGCCCGCTGCTGAAGGTGATCGCCGGTACCGACTTCAAGCGGGTGACGCGGGTACAGGCCGAGGATCCCGCCCAGGGCGAGTCCGGAGTGGTGACGGGAGACCAGGTGGTCTGCCCCTGAACCCGGACGGCCACCCGGCCCGGACGGCCACCCGGGGGCGGCCATCCGACCCCGGACGGCCACCTGACCCCGACGCCCCGCGACCCCGGACGACCACCTGACCCCCGTCGGCCACCTGACCCCCGTCGGCCGCCGGGCCTCGACGCCCGGCGGGCGTTCGGCACCTAGTCGTCGAGGCCTTCCGCGGAGCGCCTCTCGCGGAGGTCCATGATCGCGCGGCGGCGGGCCAGCCGGTGGGTGCGGCGGATCTGCGCCTCCTGGAAACGGCGCTCGTCCCGCTCGGTCTCGGTGATGACCGGGGGCACCCGGCGGGGCTTGCCGTCCGCGTCGACGGCGGCGAAGACGAGGTAGGCCGAACCGACCTGCTGCGGCGGGGTGGACTCGTTCCAGCGCTCGGCCAGGACCCGCACGCCGACCTCCATCGAGGTCCGCCCGGTCCAGTTGACCTGGGCCTTCACATGCACCAGGTCGCCCACGCGGACGGGCTCGAGGAAGGCCATCTCGTCCATCGAGGCGGTGACGGCGGGCCCGCCGGAGTGCCGCCCCGCCACGGCGCCCGCCGCGTCGTCGACGAGCTTCATGATCACGCCACCGTGCACGGAGCCCAGAAGGTTCGTGTCGTTGTGGGTCATGATGTGGCTGAGGGTGGTGCGGGACGCGGAGGTCGGCTTGCCCGGGATGTCGTTTTCCGGGTTGGGGGCCTGGTCTGTCATGTCCTCCACCTTATGCCGGGCACGAGGCCGTCGATTTGCATCAGCTCTGCAACAGGCGTGACCCAGATCTCCCTGCTCTCTTGTAAGGCGCCTGGTGGAGAGCGGCACACTGGTCCGCATGAATGATTGGCCCGACGGGTGGTCCGACGACAACCGCAGCAACCGCTACGGACGCGGCAGCGCAGGCGCACAGCCTGAGAGCGCCCGCGTCATGCGCCAGGTCCGCCGTGGGCCCGCCGCACCCGCCCCGGGCCAGGGTGCGCCGCCGTACGGCGCCGGTGTCCCCCGGCAGCCCTCGTACGTCGACGGCCAGGGCTACGACGAAGGCCAGGGCTACGACAACGGGTACGACTCCGGCTACAACACCGGCCACGTGTACGGCAACGGCCCCGGCGGTCCGCAGGGCCCTGGCGGTGACGGCACGTACCCGCGGCGCCCCGCGCCGAACTGGCGGAAGCGGATCAAGTGGACCGCGATCACGCTGGTCACCGCGCTCGTCGTGGTCTCCGTCGGCACGTACTTCTGGGCCGACTCCAAGCTCCACCGTGACGTCGATCTCTCCAAGGTCATAGACCGGCCGGAGACCGGCGAAGGCACGAACTACCTGATCGTCGGCTCCGACAGCCGCGCCGGCATGTCCGCCGAGGAGAAGAAGAAGCTCCACACGGGCTCCGCCGAGGGCAAGCGCACGGACTCGATGATGATCCTGCACACCGGCAGCAACGGCTCCACGCTGCTGTCGCTGCCGCGCGACTCGAACGTCACGATCCCGAAGTTCCAGGGCTCCGAGTCCGGCAAGATCAAGGGCCCGCTCGGCCAGAACAAGCTGAACGCCGCCTACGCCTTCGACGGCCCCACGCTCCTGGTCAGGACCATCGAGTACAACACCGGCCTGCACATCGACCACTACGTGGAGATCGGCTTCGCCGGGTTCGCCGGCATCGTCGACGCGGTCGGCGGTGTCGAGATGAACCTCGACCAGGGCTTCAAGGACAAGTACTCCGGCGCCGACTTCAAGGCGGGCAAGCAGACGCTGAACGGCGAGCAGGCCCTCGCCTTCGTCCGTACCCGCCACGCCTTCGCCGCCTCGGACCTCCAGCGCACCAAGAACCAGCAGAAGTTCCTGGCCGCCCTGGCCCACCAGGTCGCGACCCCCTCGACGGTCCTGAACCCCTTCAAGCTGTACCCGACGATGGGCGCGGGCCTCGACTCGCTGGTCGTCGACAAGGACATGAGCCTGTGGGACCTGGCCGACATGTTCTGGGCCATGAAGGGCGTCACCAGCGGCGACGGCAAGTCCATGAACATGCCGATCTCCGGTTCCGTCGGCGGCAACCTCGTCTGGGACAAGGCGAAGATGAAGACGCTGGTCGACGAGCTCAAGAACGACGAGGCGGTCACGGTCTCGGGCAACTGACCCGCCCGCGACCGCCGTCGCCGCCGACTCCCGGTCACCCGGGGGCCGGCACCGGCCGGCCGACCCGCCGACACCGCCGCCCGCCGGCCGTCGGCGGGTCATTTGCGTAGCGTGATCCGGCCCCTCGTGCGGGGGCCGTCGAACTTGGACCGGTCCACGACGGGCCTCGGGGCCGGTTCCGCGGCCATCAGGCGGATGGTGTCGCGCCCCGCCAGCGCGGTGCACCACTGGGCCAGATGGGGGCGGGTGCCCCGGGGACCCGAGGCCTCCTCCCAGAGGTCACGGACCGCGTCGGCCCGCCGGTCGTCCAGGACGCCGGACAGCGGCCGCAGCGGCGTGCCCGGCGTCACGTACGGGTCCTGGCTCACGACACGGCCCACCACCAGGGCCGCCTTGTAGCGGTCGCTGTCCACCGTGGCCGCGCCGGCGGCGGCCAGCGGGTCGTGCCAGTCGGGGGTGTCCGCCTGCTCCAGGACCGGCGGCCGCCCGGCCATACGGACGCCGTCGCAGTCCAGGAGGTACGGGGCCGGCGCGGGCCGGACCGTCCACAGCACGTTGGCGTGGGACACGTCGCCGACGACCAGCCCCAGGGCGTGCAGCCACCGGAAGAGCCCGAGAACGGCCACGACCAGCGCGAACCGCTCGGCGGGCGACGGCTGCGCGACGGCCTGCCAGGCCGGCCGCGGCGGCCGGAGCAGATAGGACAGGTCGGTCAGCCGGGTCTCGCCGCGCGAGGTCGGCCAGGTCATGGAGTCCGGCGCGCGGCGCATCAGGAAGCCGGTCGCCCTGCCCCCGTCCACGACCCGGCACAGCGGCCACGCCGCCTCCCGGTCCAGGCGCTCACGGTCGGCCGGGGCGAGCCCCTGACGCAGCGCCACGAGCGCCGCGAGTTCCCGGCCGTCGGCCTTCCCCGGCTCGCGATAGCTCTTGTACAGCAGCCGGCCGGGACCCACGACGCCGTACACCTCGCCCTGGCCGCCGTCGCCGACGCGCGCGCCGAGGGCGAGCGAGCCGAGGGTCACGTCGGCGCCGTCGTCGGCGCTCACGGCACGGCCTCCCACAGGACTACGGCGGTGCGGTCGTCGTCGTACGACTTCACCCGGTACTGGAGCTGCCACAGGAAGTCGGCCGGTGCCGGCGCCCCTTCGCGCCCCCATCCCGACGCGAGGAACGCCCGCATCCCCGCGTCACCGGCGAGCGGTGTGGACAGGCCGTCCGTGCACAGCACGAGGACGTCTCCGGGCAGGGCCGGGGCGAGGAGCAGGGCGCGGGCGCGATGGCCGTGCGGCAGGGCTGCGGTGCGGGTGTCGATCATCCCGTCGCCGTCGTGCTCGGGGTCGGTCAGGGACAGGTTCCACTCCCCGCCGCGCAGCAGCGCCGTGCCGCCGTCGCCGACGGCCAGGAAGCCGCGGGTGCGCACCCGGGGATCGAGCGGCACGAGCAGGGCACGCAGGGTGGTGGCGTACGCGGCGGGGTCGTCGCCGTGTTCGCGGGCGCGGTGCGCGAGCAGGGTCGCGACCCGGCCCACCGCGGTGTCCGCCAGGGCCGCGAACCCCGGACGGTCGCCCGTGCGCAGGGTCTCCACCAGGTCGGCGGACACGGCGTCCAGCTCCAGCGCGGCGAGCCGGCAGGCCTCCTGGGAGCCGACGTGCGAGCGGGCCGCCGAGCCCACGCCGTCCGCCACCGCGAGCAGCAGCAGTCCGTCCGGGCCGGCCGCGCCGAGCCGCACCACGGCCAGCGAGTCCTGGCGCGGCTCGCCCTGATAGCGGTGCGAGTCGCCGCGCACCGACGCCGCGCGCACGGTCAGCGCGCCGTACCCGGCACCGTCCACGACCATGTCCGGCGTCAGCGCCGCGGTCGGGTCCTCCCGGACGGAGGGCAGCTCCCGGGGTTCGGGGGCGTACAGCGGCGGCTTGGGCCCCGAGTGCGGCGGCGCGCCGAGCACGGGGACGGCTCCGGTGCGCGCGGCGGACCGGTCGGCCGCCGTCCCGGGCCCGGGCACGGGGCCGCGCGGGGACGAGGGGGGTGCCGAACCGTGCGGAGACGGCTGCCCGGGGGCCTGCAGTGCCGGCGGTGCCGGCGGCGGTACGAACCCGGGCTGAGGGTACGGCGGCGTCGGCGTCGGCTCGTACGCGGGAGGTGCCGAGGGCGGCGACTGCGGACCCGGCCCGTAGGACACGGGGGTGGGCACGGCGGGCTGTGCCGCGGGCGCCCCCGGCCCGGCACCGGGCGCCCCCGACTCCGGATGGTCGGTGAAGAACAGGTCGACGCTCTGCTGCCAGGTCTCGTCCAGCGGGTCGGGCTGCCGCGCGTCCGGCCAGCTCGGCTGCTCCCGCTGCCCCGGGTCGTGCGCGCACCCCTCGGGGTGCCTCGCCTCCGGCTGCCCCGCATCCGGGCGAGGCGGCCCCACCTCGCGGGGGTGCGGCCCCACCTCGCGCGGGTGCGGCTCGGGCTCGCGCGGGCCCGGCCGGGAAGGTCCGGCGGCGTTCATGTCGTTCTGCATGGACGCCGCCTCACATCTTGTCGAGCGAGACGATGGAGAAGCCGGGCACGGTGTCGTCCACGGCCAGCGTGAATCCGCCGCCGCCGTCCGCGCCGATGCTCCCGGCGGACCGGACGATCGACCGGGTGAGGCTGGAGGCGAACTCGCGCAGCGCCTGCGCCGGTGACACCGAGGAGTCCTTCTGCATGAAGGCCCGGAAGTTCGCGACCCGGGCGATCGTCGACTCCTGCGCCTCGCCGATGCCGAAGGCGATGATCTTCGGACAGAACCGTGACTGGGTGACCTCCTTGTACGCCTGGTCCCAGTCCGGGTCCGTGGGAATGCCGTCCGAGAGGAAGAAGACCACGGGGCGGTACACCTCGTGGCCCTCCGCCTTGAGTGCCGCCACGTCGGCCTCGACACAGCGCAGCAGCGTGCGGAACGCGTCGCCGTACGAGGTGAGCCCGCCCGCGGCGAGCGCGGGGACCGAGTCGATGTCGCTGAGGTCGACGAGCGGCTGGAGCACGGTGGCGCTGTCGGAGAAGCCGATGAGGCAGAAGCGCGTCTTGTCGGCGACGGTCGGGTTGGTGCTGATCTCGTGGTGCAGGTCCGGGAGCGCGCCGTTGATGGCGTCGATCGGCTCGCCGATCATCGACCCGGACTCGTCGCAGAGCAGGTAGAAGGGCAGGATCTGCAAGGTCTCGTACCTCCGGGTCAGTACGTGTAGAAGTAGATCTCGATGTCGGCGTGCCCCGTGGAGGCTCCGCCTTTCCAGAAGTCGCGGGTGGTGGCGGCGCGGAACATGTCCGGACGGGCCTTCTCCAGCAGGGAGTTGACCTCGTGCGCGTACTCGCCCCCGGCGCCCGGGTCCGTGTGGCGTCCGAAGGTCAGCACGAAGGCGGCCTGCCGGCCCCGGTAGCGCGCGGTCGCGGTGCGCAGTGCCCGCACGATGCCGTCGTCGTCGCCGGCCGCCGCGTCGACGGCCACCTCGACCGGTGTACGGACGACCGCCCGCGGGCCGGTGTGCCGGGCCTTCTTCCCGGCGGCCGGGGCCGAGGAGGCGGGGCGCTTCTCGGCGGCCTGCGGGTCGCCCTGGTCGCCCATGGCCACCAGGGCGAGGACGAGCAGCATGTCCGCGAACAGCCACCCCGCCATGTGCAGGGGCTGGAACCTTCCGCCGCGCTTCATCGGGCCTCGGTCACAGGAGGCGCGGGAGGCGGCGGGGGCCGGCGACGGGGGTCGGGCCGTGCGGGGCCGGGGTGGCCCGGGTCACCGGAAGGGGGCCCGAACCGGCCGGCGGGGGCGTCGGCCTGCTCCACGGGCGAACCGAACCGGTCCCCGGGGGCGTGGCCCGCGTCGGTGGAGGGGGCGTGGCCCGCGTCGGCGGAGGAGGCGTGTCCGGATGCGGGAGAGGAGGCGTGTCCGGATTCGGGGGAGGACGGATGGCCCGCGTCGGCGGCTCGGCCATGCCCGTGGGCGTCACCGGCCGACGACCAGGCACCCCCATGCCCGACCTGGCCGGGCAGGGCCGCCCGGTCCGCCTGACCCGCCCGGCCTGCCGGGTCCGTACGGCCCGGCGGACCCGGAGGCCGGACGTCGGTGAGGCCGCCCGCCCCGCCCGCCCTCAACTCGGCCACCAGACGGGCGAACTCGTCGGCGACCGCCCGCAAAGCACCGCTCTGGGAACTCAGTTCACGCACCGCGTGCTGGGACTCCTCGACCGCGCGGGCCGTGTCCTCGGCCACCTCGCCGAAGCGTCCCAGGAGTTGGGCCGAGACGTCCGAGGCCACCTCGACACCGGTGGCGTAGGCCCGCTGGGACGCGGCCAGCACGGTGACGGACTCCTCGACGCGGTCGCCTGCCCCGTGCACCGCGAGGCGCACCTCCCCACTCGCCTCCCGCACGTCGTCGAGCGCCTTGCGGACCTGCGCCCCACCGTCGCTGACGGCGGCCTCGACGCGGCCCACCGCGGTCTCCAGGGGCTTGACGGAGGTGTCGACCCCGGACAGCGCGCGTTCCGCGCCCCGCACCGCCTCGCCGACCGTCGAGGCCGCGGCCGTCAGCTCCTCCTGGACCCGGACCGCCTTGTCGCCGAGCCGCCTGAGCGTCGCGGCGGACTCGGTGAGCTCGGCGGCGAAGCGCTGCGGGGAACTCGACCGCTGCCCGTTCAGGACGAGTTGGGCGCGGGTCAGCGCGGGGACGAGCGCCGCCATCACCTCCTCGTGGCCGCGCTCGGCGTCCTCCTCCCGGCGGGCGACGGCGGACCGCCGCAGGCCGTGCACGAGCACCAGCGAGAAGAGCAGCGCGATGGCGACGGTGGCGCTCATCGCCACATGGCCGAAGGTGAAGGCACCGGTGAGGTGCCCCTCGAAACCGGACTGCCAGAGCTGGAGGAAGGGCCGGGAGGCGGCCCTCGGGTCCGCGCCCGTCAGCGCTCCGTACGCGCTCGACGCCCGGGTCAGCCCGTACCAGGTGAGCATCAGCGGTACGAAGACCAGCGCGCCCAGCGCTCCTTCGGCGTAGGACCAGAGCGGGTGCTCCGGGCCGCGGCCGCCGGGGGCCCGCAGGCTCTCGGGGCGGGCGTAGGCGGCGAGGAGATCGAGTTCGGACCACGGGTCCAGCTCGCCGGCGTTCTGGTTCCGCAGTGCCGCGGCGAGCGCGGCCAGTTCCTCCTGCCGGGTCCCGAGTGCCGGCCGCTTCGCGAGTTCCTCGATGCTCTGCGCGATCACATGACGGTCCATCAGGGCGCCTGACGGCATGCCCACCCCCACAACACGACGGACGCGGGGGCGCGTCGACGGCGACCCTGGATCCCCACCCGTGTCACGTGCCGTCGTGTCCCCCGCCGGTTCGCACGCACCGGACGCGCGACCGAGGGCACAGAGAGTACTCCAGTGGACACGCTCCGCGCATAAACTCGCGACACCCGCCACTCTCCCCGACGGCGGTGCGAGGGGGACAAGTTGAGCAACGACGAACGTCGACGGGCGACCATCCGCCTGAGGCCCGCGCCCGGCGCCCGGCCCGGGACCGGCGCGCAGCGCGCGGCCCCGACGGCCCGGGAGGCGCCGCGGCCTCCCGCCGCGCGGGCCGAGACGACGCTGACCAGGTCGGCACCGAGGGCCCGCGTCACGGGGCGCGGCGTCCTCCAGGTGAACCTCAACCGGCCGCCGGGGACCGGGGCCGACCTGGACCTCGGCTGCATGGCCGCCTTCACGGACGGCACCTCCGCGGCCGTACAGCCGCTGGGGAACACCTTCGGCTCGCTGTCGCGGTGGCCGTACATGGAACTCGACCAGGACGACCGCACGGGGGCGTGCGCGGACGGGGAGACGGTCCGGGTGGACCTGGAGCGGCGCGAGCTGTTCCGGCAACTGCTCTTCCACGTCTACGTGTACAGCGGCGCCGTGGATTTCCGGAGCCTGGGCGCCACGGCCACCGTGACCGCTCCGTCCGGCGGTTTCCGCATCGCGCTCGACGACTCCCCCGAGGGGGCGACGGGCTGCGCCATCGCCCTGGCCACCCCCACCGAGGGCGGCCTCACCGTCACCCGCGAGGTCCGCTGGTTCACCGGCACCCCGCGACGCTCGGTCCAGGAACAGATGGACGGCGCCTACGGGTTCGGCCTCACGTGGGTCCGGATGCGCAAGGACTGATCAGGGGCGAAAACGAAGAGGTGAGAGGCGCGCCGGGGCGCCTCTCACCTCTTCCCCCGTCCACTGCCGGCCGATTCCCGGCAGGCGGCGTACTACGGCAGGTTGCGCGCCATGACGATGCGCTGGACCTGGTTCGTGCCTTCGTAGATCTGGGTAATTTTCGCGTCGCGCATCATGCGCTCGACCGGGTAGTCGCGGGTGTAGCCGTAGCCGCCGAGGAGCTGGACGGCGTCGGTGGTGACCTCCATGGCCACGTCCGAGGCGAAGCACTTGGCGGCGGCGCCCTGGAAGGTGAGGTCCTTGTCGCCGCGCTCCGACTTGGCGGCGGCCGCGTACGTGAGCTGGCGGGCGGCCTCGATCTTCATGGCCATGTCGGCGAGCATGAACTGGATGCCCTGGAAGTCGGCGATCGCCTTGCCGAACTGCTTGCGCTCCTGGACGTAGCCCTTGGCGTAGTCGAGGGCGCCCTGGGCGACACCGAGGGCCTGGGCCGCGATGGTGATGCGGGTGTGGTCCAGGGTCTTCATGGCCGTCGCGAAGCCGGTGCCCTCCTCGCCGATCATGCGGTCGGCGGGGATGCGGACGTTGTCGAGGTAGACCTCGCGGGTCGGGCTGCCCTTGATGCCGAGCTTCTTCTCGGGGGCGCCGAAGGACACGCCCTCGTCGGACTTCTCGACGACGAAGGCGCTGATGCCCTTGGAGCGCTTCGTCGGGTCGGTCACCGCCATGACCGTGTAGTACTCGGAGACGCCCGCGTTCGTGATCCAGCGCTTCACGCCGTTCAGGACCCAGTAGTCGCCGTCGCGGACGGCCCGCGTCTTCATGCCGGCCGCGTCCGAACCGGCGTCCGGCTCGGAGAGGCAGTACGAGAACATGCCGTCGCCCTTGGCGAGCGGGCTCAGGTACTTCTTCTTCAGGTCCTCGGAGCCGGAGAGGATCACCGGCAGCGAGCCCAGCTTGTTCACCGCGGGGATCAGGGAGGAGGACACGCAGACGCGGGCCACCTCCTCGATCACGATGACCGTCGCGAGGGCGTCGGCACCGGCGCCGCCGTACTCCTCGGGGACGTGCACGGCGTGCAGGTCGTTCGCGACCAGGGCGTCCAGCGCCTCCTGCGGGAAGCGGGCTTCCTCGTCCACCGCGGCGGCGTACGGCGCGATTTTCGCCTCGGCCAGCGAGCGGATCGCGTCCCGGAGCATGTCGTGCTCCTCGGACGGGCGGTACAGGTCGAAATCAGCCGATCCGGCCAAGGTCTCTCACGCTCCAAAAGGTGCTGTGCTGGCGGCGCTAACTACCGTTAAGTAACACAAATTTTAGGCCCCCGCCCGCGGGACGGATACGTGAGGTTGGCGACAGGGGTAAAAGTGCCCGTGAAAGCGCTCCCCGAAGCCCCGACTATGCTCGGGCGCGCACCGACGCGCCGCACACCTCAGGAGCACCCATGGCCCTCAAGATCACCGTGATCGGCACCGGCTACCTCGGCGCCACCCACGCCGCGGCCATGGCCGAGCTCGGCTTCGAGGTCCTCGGACTCGATGTCGTGCCGGAGAAGATCGAGATGCTCCAGCGGGGCGAGGTCCCGATGTTCGAGCCCGGTCTCGAGGAGCTGCTGCGCAAGCACGTGGCCGGCATCGAGGGCTCCTCGGGCCGGCTCCGCTTCACCATGGACTGGGCCGAGGTCGGCGCGTTCGGCGACGTCCACTTCGTGTGTGTGAACACACCGCAGAAGCACGGCGAGTACGCCTGCGACATGTCGTACGTCGATGCCGCCTTCGAGGCGCTGGCGCCGCATCTGCACGGCCCCGCCCTCGTCGTCGGCAAGTCCACCGTGCCGGTCGGCTCGGCGGAGCGGCTGGCCGCGCGGCTGGCCGAGCTGGCGCCCGCGGGCGAGGACGCCGAGCTGGCCTGGAACCCGGAGTTCCTGCGCGAGGGCTTCGCCGTGAACGACACGCTGCACCCCGACCGGATCGTGGTGGGCGTGCGCAGCGAGCGCTCCGAGAAGCTGCTCCGCGAGGTCTATGTGACGCCGGTCGCCGAGGGCACGCCGTTCGTCGTGACCGACTTCCCCACCGCCGAGCTGGTGAAGACGTCTGCGAACTCCTTCCTCGCCACCAAGATCTCCTTCATCAACGCGATGGCCGAGGTCTGCGAGGCCGCGGGCGGCGATGTCGCGAAGCTGGCCGAGGCCATAGGGCACGACGAGCGGATCGGGAAGAAGTTCCTGCGGGCCGGGATCGGCTTCGGCGGCGGCTGTCTGCCCAAGGACATCCGTGCCTTCATGGCGCGCGCCGGTGAGCTGGGTGCCGACCAGGCGCTGACCTTCCTGCGCGAGATCGACTCCATCAACATGCGGCGCCGCGGTCAGATGGTGGAGATGGCCCGTGACGCGCTCGGTGGCGGTTCCTTCCTCGGCAAGCGGGTCGCCGTGCTCGGCGCGACCTTCAAGCCGGACTCGGACGACGTGCGCGACTCCCCGGCGCTGAACGTCGCCGGGCAGATCCACCTCCAGGGCGGCCAGGTGACCGTGTACGACCCGAAGGGCATGGAGAACGCCAAGCGGCTGTTCCCGACGCTCGGGTACGCCCGCTCGGCCGTGGAGGCCGTACGGGGTGCCGATGTCGTCCTGCACCTGACGGAGTGGCGCGAGTTCCGCGAGCTGGACCCGGCGGTGCTGGGTGAGGCGGCGACGTCCCGGGTGCTGCTTGACGGGCGGAACGCGCTGGACCCGGAGCTGTGGCGCCGGGCGGGCTGGACGTACCGGGCGATGGGCCGGCCGACGGCCTGAGCCCCTGAGGGGCGACCGCCGCGAGAGCCGGGGCCCGGGCTCCGGAGTTCCAGGTGGCAGGGCCCTGGGGTTCCGGTCCCGAGGCGGGGCGTCGATCGCGGCGCCGGTTCCGGGATCGGGCCGGGTCTCGGGCGAGGGCGTGACGGTGGACGCCGGTCCGGCCGAGGCTCAGTCGGCCGGACCGGCGCCGGTTGCATTCTGCACCACTTCGCTGTGCGGTGACCGGGGACCGCCGGACCACGTCCGGCTCCCGGCCCCTCCGCCCGCAGGATTTACCGTGGCCGGAGGCTACTTCGCGCGGTAGCGGCGCATCTTGGCGCGGGCCCCGCACACCGCCATCGAGCACCAGCGGCCGCGGCCGGCGGGCGAGCGGTCGAAGTACGCCCAATGGCAGGTCGGAGCCTCGCAGGCCTTCAGCCGGGGCCAGGTGCCCTCGACCAGCGAGTCGGCGATCGCGGCGGCGACACGGAAGGCGAGGGGCACCACCGGGGAGGGCCGAGCGGCCCCGGCGGGGTCCTCGGGCATGGGCTCGGCGGCGGGGACCAGGCGCGCGGTGCCGCCGTCCGCGTCGAGTGTCACCCGCAGGGGCGCGCGGGCGAGGAGTTGCCCGAGCGGGGTCACCGTCCGGTGTGCCGGATGCCCCGCGTGCGCCAGGCACACCGCCCGCAGCGACTCGCGCAGCTCACGGGCCCCCGCCGCCTCGCCCGCCGTCAGGCCGAAGCGCGCCAGCCCGTCGGGGGTGTCCAGGGAGTCGGCGCCCGACTCGAGGTCCAGGGTGTTCACCAGGGCCTGGACCAGGGCGAGACCGCCGGGTGCGGGCGCTCTGTCATTCATGCTTGCGACGTTACCTCCAATGCGGGAGCATGGAGTAACCGTTACCCCTTGAAGAGGTTTGTGGGTAACGCACCGGTGTTGCTCGAGATCCCACGGAGGAAGTCATGGCTCTCGCCGTACTGGACGTCGTCGTCCTGGACTGTCCCGACCCGCGCGCGCTCGCCGAGTTCTACGCGGGGGTGCTGGGCGGCACCATCACGGAGGAGACCGACTGGATCGACCTGGAGGTGCCCGGCGGCCGCAAGCTGGCGTTCCAGGCCGCGCCCGGGTACGTACCGCCGCGCTGGCCGTCGCCCGACGGCTCGCAGCAGCTCCACCTCGACCTGAACGTCGAGGACCTGGACGTGGCGGAGAAGGGCGTGCTGGCGCTCGGCGCGACGCCGCTGGACACCGAGGACCGGTCGCGTTCCTTCCGGGTGTACGCCGACCCGGCCGGACACCCGTTCTGCCTCTGCGCCTGCTGAGCCTCCGCGCCCGCTGAACGGACCCGGGCGGCGGTCAGCCGTCCAGGTCGGCGATCCTCGCGGAGGACGGCGGCCTGCGGTGCTGCGCGGCGCGGGCGGTGAAGTCCGCGCCGCGCAGCACGCGCTGGACGTTTCCCCAGGTGAGCAGGGCGAGGTCGGAGCCGGACCAGCCCCGGGTGATGAGCTCCGCGATCAGGTGCGGATAGCAGGAGGCGTCGGCGAGGTCCTGCGGGTGGGCGGTCCCGGAGTCGTACGTGCCCGAGAGGCCGACGCACTCGGCGCCCGCGAGCGCGCGGACGTGGTCGAGGTGGTCGGCGACGTCCCGGACGGACGGGCCGGTCTGTTCGGCGGTGAGCGGGACCATGCACAGGCCCTTGGCGAAGCCGAGTTCGGCCAGGACCTCGTCGGACAGGTTCGACGGGTGGGGGCGCAGGGCGCGGGCGGCCGAGCGGGTGAACAGGACCGGGGCCTTGGAGGCGGCCAGAGCGCGGCCGATCGTGGCGTCCGAGCTGCCGGAGAGGTCGGCGAGGACGCCGAGCCGGTTCATCTCGCGCAGCACCTCCTCGCCGAACCGGGTCAGGCCCGTCTCACCCGCCCATGAGGCGCCGGTGAGGGTGAGGACGCGCAGGCCGAGCGTGTGCAGGGCGCGCAGGATGCCGAGCGAATCGCCGAGCGCGGCGGCTCCGGCCGGGCCGAGGACGACGGCGACGCGGCCGCGGTTGCGGGCGTCGGCGACCTCACCGGCTCCGCACGCGGCCCGCAGGCCCTCGGGGTGGGCGTGGATCACGGTCCTGGCCAGGTCGAGCTGCTCCAGGGTGGCGCCGACGGCCCGGTCCCCGGCGAGGCCCCTGGGCAGGTGCAGCGACCAGAACAGGGCGCCCACGTGTCCTTCGCGCAGGCGCGGCAGGTCCGTGTCCACGGCGCTCTCGCCGAGCTCCAGATCGAACCAGGGCAGGTGGCGCAGGGCCCAGGGGAGCCCGCTGTAGCCGTCGGCGACGGGGTTGCCGGCCAGGAACGTACGGGCTCGCGCCAGCGGGTCGGAGCCGTCGGCTCCCGCCGGGGCGCGGTCCCGGACGCGATCCGCGGCGCGGTCCGGGGCGCCGGAGCCGGTGACGAGGGCCGTGGCGCCTGCGAGGAGGGGGTCGGCGGGCAGCGCCTCGGTGTCGGGCCAGGCAGCGGGCGGATCGAGCTCTCCCACCTCGGCGGTGGAGTGCAGTTCGTCCTGCAGGTCTGCCATGACAGGCTCCGGAGTGTGGGCAGCGGTGATCACCAGCGGTGTTACCGCCACCGTGGCACGGGGCCCGGGGCGCTTCCTGGTGGATGCGGCGTTCGGGGTAGCCCACCGCTTCCACCGACCTGCCGGGCGCACGCGGAAGGCGCCCGGGCGGGAAGCCCGGGCGCCTTCGTGGGTCCCGGAGTCCGGGGCCCGGCAACTCGATGTGCCGTCAGCCGATCAGTCCTCAGCCGTCCAACTGCTCCAGCGTCGCGTTCGACGGCGCCCGGCGGGACCGGAGGTCGCGGGCGACGTCCTCCGCCGCGCCCAGCACGCGCACGGCGTTCTGCCAGGTCAGCTTGGCCACGTCCGTGGAGGACCAGCCGCGGTCGAGGAGCTCGGCGATCAGGTTCGGATAGCCCGAGACGTCGTCCAGTCCGGCCGGGGTGAACGCCGTGCCGTCGTAGTCGCCGCCGATGCCGAGGTGGTCGATGCCGGCGACCTCGCGCATGTGGTCGAGGTGGTCGGCGACCGTGGAGACGGTGGCGATCGGGCGCGGGTTGTCCTCCTCGAAGGCCCGGTGGATCTTCATGGCCTCGGCGGTGGTGTCGAGGTGGTGGAAGCCGTTCGCGCGCATGTTGTCGTCGGCCGCCGCCGTCCAGTCGACCGCCGCCTGGAGGACGAACTTCGGCACGAACGTCACCATCGCCACTCCCCCGTTGGCGGGCAGCCGCTCCAGCACGTCGTCCGGGATGTTGCGCGGGTGGTCGCACACGGCGCGGGCCGAGGAGTGCGAGAAGATCACCGGCGCGACGGAGGTGTCGAGCGCGTCGCGCATGGTCGTCGCGGCCACGTGCGAGAGGTCCACGAGCATGCCCTCGCGGTTCATCTCCCGTACGACCTCGCGGCCGAAGGCGGACAGGCCGCCCACGACGGGAGCGTCCGTCGCCGAGTCCGCCCAGGCGTTGTTGTCGTTGTGGGTGAGGGTCATGTAGCGGACGCCGAGCGCGTACAGCCCGCGCAGGGCGGCGAGGGAGTTGTCGATCGAGTGACCGCCCTCCGCGCCCATGAGCGAGGCGATACGGCCCTCGGCGCGGGCCGCCTCCATGTCCGCGGCCGTCAGCGCGCCGCGCAGGTCGGCCGGGTACCGGTCGATCAGCTGCCGTACGCAGTCGATCTGTTCCAGTGTCGCGGTGAGGGCGCCGGGCAGGTCGGAGCGGACGTACACCGACCAGTACTGCGCGCCGACGCCGCCCGCGCGCAGCCGGGCCAGGTCCGTGTGCAGGTGGGCGCTCTGGTCGGTGGCGATGTCACGGGCGCCGAGGTCGTAGCGGACCTGCTCCCGCAGCGCGTAGGGCAGGTCGTTGTGTCCGTCGACGACCGGGAACTCGTCGAGCAGGGCGCGGGCGCGGTCGATCGAGGGCAGGGAGGACGACGGCATCCGCGTCACTTCCCGAAGCCGAAGCCGCCGGCTGCGCCCTCGACCTTGGCGCGCAGCCGCTTGCCCTTCTCGGTGGCCTGGTCGTTCAGTTCCTGCTGGAACTCCCGCATCCGGCCGAGGAGTTCCTCGTCGTGGGCGGCGAGCATCCGGGCGGCCAGCAGACCCGCGTTGCGGGCGCCGCCGACGGAGACGGTGGCCACCGGCACGCCGGCCGGCATCTGCACGATGGAGAGCAGCGAGTCCATGCCGTCGAGGTACTTGAGCGGGACGGGCACGCCGATGACGGGCAGCGGGGTGACCGAGGCCAGCATCCCGGGCAGGTGGGCGGCCCCGCCGGCGCCCGCGATGATCGCCTTGAGCCCGCGCTCCGCGGCCTGCTCGCCGTACGCGATCATCTCGCGCGGCATGCGGTGCGCGGAGACGACATCCACCTCGTAGGGGATCTCGAACTCGTCCAGCGCCTGGGCGGCGGCCTCCATGACCGGCCAGTCGGAGTCCGAACCCATGACGATGCCTACAACGGGGCTCATTCGGTGATCGTGCCTCTCAGGTAGCCGGCTGCGTGCCGGGCGCGCTCAAGGACGTCGTCCAGGTCGTCGCCGTAGGTGTTGACGTGGCCGACCTTACGGCCGGGCTTCACGTCCTTGCCGTACATGTGGATCTTGAGCTGCGGGTCGCGGGCCATGCAGTGCAGGTACGCGGAGTACATGTCGGGGTAGTCGCCGCCGAGGACGTTCGCCATGACGGTCCACGTGGCGCGCGGGCGCGGGTCGCCGAGCGGGAGGTCGAGGACCGCGCGGACGTGGTTGGCGAACTGGGAGGTGACCGCGCCGTCCTGGGTCCAGTGGCCCGAGTTGTGCGGGCGCATGGCCAGTTCGTTGACGAGGATGCGTCCGTCGCGGGTCTCGAAGAGCTCGACGGCCAGGTGGCCGACGACCCCGAGTTCCTTGGCGATGCGCAGTGCCAGTTCCTGCGCCTCCAGGGCCAGCTCCTCGGCGATGCCGGGCGCCGGGGCGATCACGGTGTCGCAGACGCCGCCGACCTGCTGGGACTCGACGACGGGGTAGGCGACGGCCTGGCCGTGCGGGGAGCGGACGACGTTCGCGGCGAGTTCGCGGGCGAAGTCGACCTTCTCCTCGGCGAGGACGGGGACGCCGGCGCGGAACGGGTCGGCGGCCTCCTCCAGGGAGCGGACGAACCAGACGCCCTTGCCGTCGTAGCCGCCGCGGACGGTCTTGAGGATGATCGGGAAGCCGTCACCCTCCTCCCCCTCCGCGAGGCCTTCCGCCGCGAACGCGGCCACGTCCGCGACGTCGGTCACGATGCGGTGCCGGGGGCACGGCACGCCGATCTCGTCGAGCTTCGCGCGCATCACACCCTTGTCCTGGGCGTGCACGAGCGCGTCGGGGCCCGGCCGGACGGGGATGCCGTCCGCTTCCAGGGCCCGCAGGTGCTCGGTGGGGACGTGCTCGTGATCGAAGGTGATCACGTCACAGCCCCGCGCGAAGTCGCGCAGCGTGTCGAGGTCGCGGTAGTCGCCGATGACGACTTCGCCGACGACCTGCGCCGCGGAATCCTGTGGAGTGTCACTGAGGAGCTTGAACTTGATGCCGAGCGGGATGCCCGCCTCGTGTGTCATACGAGCGAGCTGGCCACCGCCGACCATGCCGACTACCGGGAACGTCACGCTCCAAGAGTATCGGCCGCGCCACCCTGGCCGATTTCCGCGGCGATTCGCCCGATTTTCCCTTCCGGTGACCGGCTCTTTTCTTACCTGTGAGCACATGCACAGGCACCGTGCGGGAGCGCTGGTTAGCATGGGCTGGTTGGCGTATTCCACCGCGCGTTCACCGGCGCGGCACACGACGAGACCCACCGACAGGGGCTGGCAAGACCATGGGCAGTGCTACACCGGGGCCTCATACCGGGCCTCGCAGCGCGGTTCGGCGCCGCTTCGACCTGCTCTTCCGGGAGGTCGCCAAGTTCGGCGCGGTGGGCGGTGCGGGGCTGCTCGTCAACCTGCTCGTGTTCAACCTGGTGCGCCACCTCACGGACCTGCAGGTCGTGCGGGCCAGTGTCATCGCCACGGTCGTGTCGATCGCCTTCAACTACGTCGGGTTCCGCTACTTCACCTACCGGGACCGCGACAAGGGCGGGCGCACGAAGGAACTGACGCTGTTCCTGCTGTTCAGCGCGGTGGGCCTGGTCATCGAGAACGGCGTGCTGTACGTGGCGACGTACGGCTTCGGCTGGGACAGCCCGCTGCAGAGCAACGTCTTCAAGTTCCTCGGCATCGGTGTCGCGACGCTCTTCCGCTTCTGGTCCTACCGCACCTGGGTGTTCCGGGCGCTTCCGGCCCGCGAGGCCGTGGCCAGCGCCGAATCGTTCCTGGACGAGGAGCCTGAGCCCGGGACGCGCCGTCCGCGGGCCCGCGTGAACTGACCGCGCGGTCCCCTGCCCCGAGCCCCCGGCCTCACCGTGGGAACCCCTGCCTCGCGCTCCTCGTGCCCTACCTGACCGTGCGCTCCTCGTCGTCCTCGGCGAGGCGGGGCGGGCGCTTGTGCGGGGTGCGGGACAGGAACAGGCCGAAGACCGGCGGCTGGGCCTGGAGCATCTCCAGCCGGCCGCCGTCCGCCTCCGCGAGGTCGCGGGCGACGGCGAGACCGATTCCCGTGGAGTTGCGGCCGCTGATGGTGCGCTCGAAGATGCGGGCGCCGAGGTCGGTGGGGACGCCGGGGCCCTCGTCGGTGACCTCGATGACGGCCTGGTTGCCGGTCACGCGGGTGCGCAGCGCGACGGTGCCGCCGCCGTGCATGAGGGAGTTCTCGATCAGTGCCGCGAGGACCTGGGCGACCGCGCCCGGGGTTCCCACCGCCTGGAGATGTCGCTTGCCGGAGCTGACGATCGCGCGGCCGGAGCTGCGGTAGGCGGGGCGCCATTCCTCGAGCTGCTGCTTGATGACCTCGTCGAGGTCGAAGGAGACGGCGGAGCCGGTCCGCGGGTCGCGGGCGTTGGTGAGCAGCCGCTCGACCACGTCGGTGAGGCGCTCCACCTGCGTCAGCGCGATGGTCGCCTCCTCCTTGACCGTGTCGGGGTCGTCGGTGAGGGTGATCTCCTCCAGCCGCATGGAGAGCGCCGTCAGCGGTGTCCGGAGCTGGTGGGAGGCGTCGGCGGCCAGGCGGCGCTCGGCGGTGAGCATGCGGCCGATGCGCTCGGCGCTGCCGTCCAGGACGTCGGCGACCCGGTCGAGCTCGGGGACGCCGTAGCGCTTGTGCCGCGGGCGGGGGTCGCCCGAGCCCAGCCGTTCCGCCGTCTCGGCGAGGTCGGTGAGCGGGGAGGCGAGACGGTTGGCCTGGCGTACGGCGAGCAGGACGGCGGCGATGATCGCGAGGAGGGCGACGGCTCCGATGACCAGGAGCGTGCGGCCGACCTCCTTGGTCACCGAGGAGCGGGGCTCCTGGACGGTGACGGTCTCACCCGACTCGCCCCTGGCGGTGTACTGGATGACGTCGCCGGTGGGCTGGCTGCCGACCTCGATGGGGTCGCGGCCCGGGATCCTGATGACGGCGTAGCGCCGGTCGGTGACCTGGTTCTTGAACGTGTCGCCGGAGATGTTCTCGTCGCCGAGGATGCGGCTGTCCACGATGCTGGCCAGGCGCAGCGCCTCGGAGTCCACGCGCTCCTGGGCGCTGTTGCTGATCGTGCGGGTCTCGACGATGACGAGCGAGACGCCGAAGACGGCGATCACCACGAGGACGACGGCGAGGGTGGACTGGATCAGACGGCGACGCACGGGGCCCTCCGGGCAGATGGCTGTACCGGGACCAGTGTGCACGTTCGCCGCTGCGGGCCGAGCCGGTCACCGGTCCGGGGCGCGGGTTTTCCACGCCGGCCGGACCGGACCGGCCCGGAGCCTCAGCTCTTCTCGAAGCGGAAGCCGACCCCTCGTACCGTCGCGATGTAGCGGGGGTTCGCGGCGTCGTCGCCGAGCTTCTTGCGCAGCCAGGAGATGTGCATGTCGAGCGTCTTGGTGGAGGACCACCACGTGGTGTCCCAGACCTCGCGCATGAGCTGGTCGCGGGTGACGACGCGGCCCGCGTCGCGCACCAGGACCCGCAGGAGGTCGAACTCCTTCGCCGTGAGCTGGAGTTCCTCGTCGCCCATCCAGGCGCGGTGCGACTCGACGTCGATGCGCACGCCGTGGGTGGCGGGCGGCTGCTGGGGCTCGGCGGCGCCGCGCCGGAGCAGCGCCCGGACCCGGGCGAGCAGTTCGGCCAGCCGGAACGGCTTGGTGACGTAGTCGTCGGCGCCCGCGTCGAGGCCGACGACGGTGTCCACCTCGTCGGCGCGCGCGGTGAGGATGAGGATGGGCACGGTGTGGCCCTCGGCGCGGAGCCGGCGGGCGACTTCCAGGCCGTCCATGCCGGGCAGTCCGAGGTCCAGGACGACCAGGTCGACGCCGCCCTGCATGCCGGCGTCGAGCGCGGTGGGTCCGTCCTCGCGGACTTCGACCTCGTAACCCTCCCGGCGCAGGGCACGGGCCAGCGGCTCCGAGATGGACGCGTCGTCCTCGGCGAGCAGTACACGGGTCATGGGGTGATGGTAGTCCGCCGTGCAGCACGCCCGGGCAGTGATCCGCCCGTGGGATTCACACCCTCCGTCCGGGTGTTTCTTACCTGCGGGTGTGCGATGCGATCCTTGATGACACCTTCGAAAGATCGCTCGCGGTTCCATGATCGCCTGTGATCCATGTCTCAAGTCCTTCCATATGGGGCATTGCGATGTCGTATGGTGACCAGACGCCTGTTGCACCACATCGGGACCTTTGGCTCGAACTTGATGCTGAAGGTCTCTTCTGTGTGCGGGCTGGTGTCAGCCAGCCTCGAAGGAAAGACCTGTGGCCGGGCCCGGACACGCTGACGCGTGCCGGGCGTGGATCCCGGTGGTCGCCGTCCGCCGCTCCGGCAATGCCGTAGCGGACTCCCCATGGGCGTGGGGAGGGACGCCGGACCCCGCCGGTGCCGGCCGCCCCCCATGGGCGCGTATTCCCCCGAGCTCCCGCTGTCCGCGTGAGTGAGGGGACCCCCCAACAGCGCGTCCCGACCAGCAAGGATCGACCATGGCGTCCAGCCTGACGAAGGACTCGGTTTCCCCGGGAATCTCCGGCTCCGAGAAGACCTTCTTCGGCCACCCCCGCGGACTGGCCACTCTCTTCATGACCGAGATGTGGGAGCGTTTCTCCTACTACGGGATGAAGGCACTGCTCCCGCTGTACCTGGTGGCACCGGGCGGCCTGCACCTCAGCGCGGCCACCGCGACCGCGATCTACTCCGTGTACCTCTCCCTCGTGTACCTGCTCGCCCTGCCCGGCGGCTGGTTCGCGGACCGTGTCCTCGGCCCCCGCAAGACGGTCGCCGTCGCGGGTCTGATCATCATGCTGGGCCACCTCACGCTGGCTCTGCCCTCCTCCGGCACCTTCTACGCGGGCCTCGGTCTCGTGGCGATCGGTTCCGGTCTGCTGAAGGCCAACATCTCCACGATGGTGGGCCACCTCTACGACGGCCCGGACGACCCGCGCCGTGACGGTGGCTTCACGCTGTTCTACGTCGGCATCAACCTCGGCGCCTTCGCCGCCCCGCTGATCATCGGCACCGTCGGCGAGAACGTGAACTGGCACCTGGGCTTCGCCCTCGCCGCGCTCGGCATGGCGCTGGGTCTCATCCAGTACCTGCTCGGCGGCCGTCACCTCAGCGCCCGTTCGCACGAGGTCCCCACGCCTCTGACGGCCGAGGAGAAGTCCTCGACGCTGCGCAAGTCCGCGCTGTGGGCCGCTGTCGCCGTCGTGTTCTACGCGATCGTCGGCTTCTCGGGCCACTACACGCTGAACTGGCTGCTGGTCCCGATCACGATCGCCGGCCTGGTCATCCCGGTCATGGTCATCGGGCGCATCAAGCGCGACAAGTCCCTGGACCGCGCCGACCAGTCGAAGATGTCCGCGTACATCTGGTTCTTCGTCGCCGCCGCCGTCTTCTGGATGATCTACGACCAGGGCGGCTCGACGATGTCGATCTTCGCCGACGAGTCGGCCAAGAACACCATCTTCGGCTGGGAGTTCCCGGTCTCCTGGTACCAGTCGGTCAACCCGGTCATGATCATGGCGCTGGCCCCGGTCTTCGCCTGGGCCTGGCTGTGGCTGAACAAGCGCGGCAAGGAGCCGAGCACGGCGACGAAGTTCGCCTCGGGTCTGATCCTGATCGGCGCGTCGTTCTTCCTCTTCCTGGCCCCGCTGACGATCGCCGAGGGCGGTCACAAGGCGGCCGCGATGTGGCTGGTGGCGATCTACTTCGTGCAGACCGTCGGTGAGCTGACGCTCTCCCCGGTCGGCCTCTCCGTCACCACGAAGATGGCTCCGGCGAAGTACGCCTCCCAGATGATGGGTGTCTGGTTCCTGGCCGTCACCGCCGGTGACGCCACGACCGGTCTGCTCTCCATCGCCGAGGTCGACCTCAACAAGACGGGCATCGTCGCCCTGGAGGCCGCGCTCGCCGTGATCGCCGGTGTCGCGGTGTGGATGTACCGCAAGAAGGTCAAGACGCTCATGGGCGACGTCCGCTGACGTCGGCTCCACAGCACGGCGAAGGGCCGCCGCACCGTTCGGTGCGGCGGCCCTTCGCCGTTCCCGCGGCCGGCCGGCGGCCGGGGCGGGGACCGGGTCGGGGGTCACGGGGATCAGCGCGTGCCGCTCACCGTGTCCGGCGGCGGCCCGGCATGAAGGTGAAGACCGCACCGCCCAGCAGCACGACCGTGCCCGCCACCAGTCCGAGCGCCTGGAGGGCGCTGTGGCTGTCGGAGCCCGTCTCCGCCAGGCCGCCGCTGGAGGACGTGCCGGCGGAACCGGAGCCGGACGAGGTGGAGCCGCCGCCCGAGGCGCCGCTCGCCTGCTGCGAGGTGTCCAGGGTCAGCGAGACCTCGGACTTGCCCGGGGTGCAGGTCGTCGTCGTGCCCAGGGCCATCACGGTGAGGACTCCCGGGGACAGGGTCGAACTGCCGGTCGCGCCCGGCTTGTAGGTGCCCGTCAGATCGGGGATCTCGATCGGGTCGCCGGACTTGATGGGCGCGGAGTTCGTCGGACCCTCCACATGCACCGTGCCCTTGTCGGCGCCGCCCAGGACCACCTCCATCGACGGCTTCACGGAGTCCGCGGGGATGTCCGCCGGGCTGTCCATCACCGACGCCTTGAACTGCACCGTGAGCGCGAAGCTCCCGCCGCTCTTCTTGGCGTTGATCTGGACGGCCGAGGTGGCGTTCTTGTCTCCGATGGGCGTCTTGCAGGCGTAGGGCACGGAGACCTCCTTGCCCGTGAAGTCGGTCTGTCCGCCGGACCCGCCGGTGTCACCGCCCCCGTCGGTCCCGCTGCCGCTCGGCGACGGGGTGGCCGAACCGCTCGGCGCCGTCGGGGTCGGCGTCGGCGTGGGGGTGGGAGTCGGCGTCGGCGTCGGCGTGCCGCCCGAACCACCGCTCGTCACCTTGATGGTCGCCGAGGGGCTCACCGCCTCCTTGGGCGTGCACTTGGTGTCGGTGGAGATCGGCTTGCTGACGTTGATGTTGTACGCGTCCGGGGTGAGCGTGACATCGCCCGCCGTCGTCAGCTTCAGCTTGCCCGTCATGTCGGACAGCTTCATGGCGCTGTTCTTGGGGATGGCGGGGTTCTCGCGCGGTCCCTCCATCGCGACGGCCGCCGTCTGCGCGCCGCCCGCCTTCAGCGTCCCGGTGGGCTTGACGGTGTTCGCGTCGAGGTCGAGGACGTCGGGGTTCTTCGAGGCGGCCTGGGTGAACTTCCAGGTGATGGTGACCTCGTCGCCCACCTTCGCCTCGGCGGGCGCGGTGATCTCCACCTTCGTGGTGCCCTGGACGGCGGGCAGCCCGGAGATCGCGGGCGGGATGCACTCCGTGCTGTACGACACCTCGGCGGCCTGCGCGGGGACGGCGGCCACCGCCAGCAGGATGCCCGCACCGCCGAGCATCAGCGCGACCCCGGCCGCGCCCGCTCTGCGGCCTCCGGCCCGTACCACTCTCCGTTGCGTGCTCACGTATGCCCCTTTCTCGTCTGCGTCGTCGAACCGTTCTCGTGCGGTGCGGAGAGCTGACCGTTCGTCCCGGTCCCCGGATCGGTCTCCGGGGTGAACCAGGGCAGGGCGGGAACCGGGGAGGCGGAGTCGTCCGCCGGTGTCCGGGGGGCGGGGTGAACCCAGGGCAGGCGCAGGGTGAGCTCGCCCGGCCGCAGCCCCCGGTGCCGTCCGGCCCGTCCGGTCGACCTGCGGGGGCGCACCCGGTCCACCACGGCCATGCCGACACGGAACACGGCGGCCGGGACGACCACGCAGAGCAGGATCCAGAAGACGGTGACTCCCCAGGGGCGGCCCACGCCCCACGGCTGCTCGGCGAGCACCTTCCCGCCGTACTTCAGCGAGATCGTGTAGTCGCCGTGCGCCCCGGCCGACAGTTCGACCGGGAGTCTGATCTGTGCCTTGCGGCCGGGCGCGATGCTGCCGCGCCACTGCTGTTCCTCCCACTGCGGGGCGAACACCCCGTGGGCGGTGCCGACCTGGAAGACCGGGTCCTTCACGGGGCTGGTGCCGACGTTGCCGACGGTGAGGACGAGGGTGCGCGAGGGCGGTGAGCCGAACCAGGTCAGCAGACCACTGGACCCGTCGAGCCGGGGGTCGGTCAGCACCGAGATGCGGCCGCCGCTCTCCTCCTTCGGCAGCGGCTCGACCGCGTGCCCGGCCACCATGAAGACGGCGTCGGCCTCGGCCTTCTCCCCGGTGACGGTGGCGACGTGCACCACGCAGGGGCAGGGCCTGGGCGGCTCGGTGACCGGCAGTTTCCTGCTGAAGCCGCCCTTGGCGTCGGTGGTGACGGCCCGTCCGTCGGCGTTGGCGCAGGAGTTGGTGCCTCCGATGACCCCGCGCGAGGGCACGGACTGCCCGCAGATCAGCATCATCAGCAGCGTCCCGGGCCGCCATCCGCCGCCGGTCACGGTGATCGAACCACCGGTTCCCGCCTCGGACCTGGACAGCGTGACGACCGGCTTCCCGGCGGCCGACACCGATCCCGCCGAGCCCAGCACCGCCGGGACCATCGCGAGGGCCAGCACCAGCCCCAGCGCCGCCGCCCGCATCTTGCCGTCCAGGACGCTCACGACACCGCTCCCGTCAACTCGACCTCCGCGCCGCTGTGTTCGCCGGCCCCGTCGTCCCGCGCCCGGCGTCCGCGGCGCCCCGGCCCCGGCATCCCGGCCCGCCTCCGGCGCCGTACGACGGACAGGGCGGCCAGGAGGACCACGAGGGCGCCCGTCGTGGCGGCCACCGCGGCCCACGGCACCGGCCGGACCTCCGCGGTCCCGGTCGCGCGCACCCCGCCCGCCGCCGTCACCGTCAGCCGCACCTTCGCCGCGTCGAACGCCGGCGGGCCGGTCCACGGCTCGTGGAGCGTGACCCGGCGGCCCGGCGGGAGCTCGACGGGCAGCGCGCGCGGGCCGCGGTCGAGCAGGGTGCCGAAGACCCCGCCGGCGTGCACGGCCAGCCGCGGAGCGAGGACCGTGGTGCCGCGATTGACCAGCTCGTACGAGATCCTGCCGCCGCCCACCCTGACGTGCTCCACCGTCAGCGCCGACAACGCCGGTCCGGGCACCCGGAGCTGGACCCGGACCGCCGAGGTGCGGCCGCCGCCGCTCGCGACGATCGCGCCGGGATGGTCGCCGGGCGCGGCCGCGGCCGGGACGCCGATGGTGAACGGCACGTCGGCGCGGGTGTGCGCCGGTACCCGTACGGACAGCTCGCGCACCGCGGTCCTGCGGCCGTCCGCGTGTCCGGCGAAGGCGATCCACGCGCCCGTGTCCGCCGCCCGTCCGCGCACCGCGAAGGCGCCGTCGGCCGTGTCGTCCGCGTCGGCGCCGCGCAGCCGGACCGTGACGGGCCGCGTCCCGGGGTTGAGCACGGACACCGCGTCCTGGAGGACCGTGCCGGGGGCGCCCTCCGCGTAGACGGAGGGCCGTCCGCCGGCCGTGCCGCCCGCGGCCGGCACGACGGACCAGCCCTCGGCGGCCAGGGCCGTCGGTGCCGCGCTCAGCAGCACCAGGGTCAGGCCCAGCGCGCGGGCGGCGGGAAGTGCGTACGGCATGCGGCGGCTCCAGGTCGCGGGGCGGGAAGGTCAGCGGCGTACCGCCTGGTGCCTGCGCGTCAGCCACAGCACGCCTGCCGCGCCGGCGAGCAGGACCGTGCCGCCGAGGGTGCCGAGAGCGATCACGGAGTCCTCGGGGCCGGTCTGCGGGAGGGAGTCGCCGGAGTCGGTGCCGCTCTGGCTCCCGCTGGAGCCCGAGGAGCCGGAGGAGCCCGAACCCGACGATCCCGAACCGCCGGCCGCCGTGACGTCGAGCGTCAGCGAGGGCCCCGGGTTGTTGGAGGGCGTGCACGTGGTCGTGGTGCCGAGGGCCTTGATGGTGAGGACGCCCGCGGTGAAGGTGACCTTGCCGGACTTCTTCGGCGTGTAGGTTCCGCTCAAGTCACTGATCTTGATGGGGGTGTTGGCGGGGATGGCGGCCGCGTTGGCCGGCCCGCTCACCGCCACCGTGCCGCTGTCCGCGCCGCCCACCTTGATGACGGCGCTCGGCGACATCGCGCCCTTGCCCAGCTCGACGGGGCTGGAGGAGACGCCCTTCTGCCAGGACATGGTGAGCTTGTAGGCGCTGCCGCTCTTGACTCCCTTGATGTCGATGGGAGAGACGGCGCTCTTGTCGCCGATCGGCGTCTTGCACTGGTAGTTGACGTCCACCACGTCGGCCTGGGCTGCGGGGGCGGCCGTCAGCACCGCCGAGCCGGCCAGGGCCGCGGCGAACGCGAGCGCGGCGGTTCGTTTCTGGTACGTCCGGTACGTCACGGGCTCGGCCTCATTTCTGACGGCACATCAGATCGGCCGTCAAGGTACGCCCGGTGACTTGTGGAGGGAAGACAAAGTGCGCGCCGGATCCGTGGGGATCCGGCGCGCATCGGGTGACACACGAAGAAGGGTTCGAACCACGCGCAGCCGTGGCCCGGACCGAACAGCTAGGCGGGAGCGCCGAGTTCGGCCCAGACCGTCTTGCCCGCGACGCCGGGCGTCCGCAGGACACCCCAGTCCAGGCAGAGTCGCTGCACGATGAACATGCCGTGACCGCCGGGACGGCCGGCGCGGTGCGGGGTGCGCGGGGCGGGCTGGCCCGACCCCCGGTCGGAGACCTCGATGCGCAGCACCTTGTTGTCGCAGGAGATCCGGAGCCCTTCCGGGCCCTCGGCGTGCAGACAGGCGTTCGTGACGAGCTCGGAGACGACCAGCAGGACGTCCTCGGCGGCCGCGCGCCGGTCGGCGCTCGGCGCGGGCAGCCAGCCCCACGCGTACAGCGCCTGCCGGGCGAAGTCACGGGCGAGCGGCACGACGCCGCTCTCGCCGGCGAGGCTCAGCGAGCGGACCTGGCCGCCGACGGAGGCGGAAGCCGCCGGGGCGGTGCCGCCGGGCGTCTCACCCGCCGTGGAGGCACTGCCACCGGGCGTCCCGCCCGCTGTGGAGGCGCTGCCGCCGGGCGTCTCGCCCGCCGTGGGGGCACGGTCGACGGGCGCCGCGGCGCCGGCCGGGGAGACGCTCTCGACGGGCGTCGCTCCGTCCACGGGCGCCACGCTCCGCGCGGACACCGCGGAAGCGCCGCCGTCGCCCGACTCCGGGCCGCGGTCGCCCGGCGTGCAGGGCCGGGTGGTGCTCATCAGCGCTTCACCTCACCGATTCACCGGTTCACGATTCAAGACTCAGTACGCAGTCTTCAGTACGGATGGATCAACGGCTTTCACCGCTGGTGGATCAACGAACTTCCGCCGCCCGGCCGCCGGCCCCTGGACCGCCGACGCTTCCAGGATGTCTCCTGCCCGACGGAACCGTCCGAACACCCACTTTTTCGGCGCGGGACCCGTGACGCGGGTAACGCACCGAACACTCAGAGGCACCCGGGACGGGGACGACGACATGGCGGACCGCCTCCGGCTCAGCCGGAGAGCGCCGCTTCGAGCGTGTCGTGGACGGTGAAGACGGCCTCCGCCCCGGTGATCTCGAAGACCCGTGCGACCACCGGCTGCATCGCCGCCAGGTGCACGCCGCCGCCCGCGGCCTCGGCCTTCAGCCGGGCACCGAGCAGCACATTGAGCCCGGTGGAGTCGCAGAACTCCAGCCGGGAACAGTCGATGATCAGGCGTGCATACCCCTTTTCGAGGCAGCCCTCGAGTGGCTCACGCAACAAATCGGCCGTGTGGTGATCGAGCTCACCCGCGGGAGTCACGACGGCGGCCGTGCCCTCTTCCCGCACCTCGACAAGAAGCCGGCCAGACTGTGCGCTGCCGACCGTCCCGCGGTCCATGCCGTCTCTCTCCCGAGTGTCGCGACTACTGACGTACGCACTCGAACACTACGCCTTCTCTACGTCACCCGACACCCGAACAACCCCCTGAAAATGGACATTTCACCACAGATGACACTTGCGGTGAGTTCAGGAAACCGGGTAGGGCTAGTAGAGACACCTATCCGACCCGGCCGGCTTTGGAGGCGCCGCACACCGCAGTGCACGTATTGGCATCGGCGGCCATATGCCGAGAACGATGGAGGACACATGTCACCCCGGCTCGACGCATCGCAGACCCTGACGGCGACGTCGACACCTTCTCCGGGTTCCCCGGAGCACGTCGACGCGACCGCGACCCACGGAGTCGACGCACTCACCGGACTCGACGGACTTCCGGAGATCCCCCCGTACGACAAGGTGGGGCCGGTGGACGCGCGGGCTCTGTCCAAGACGCTCTTCGCGCGACTGGAGTGCCTCGAAGAAGGCACGCACGACCACGCGTACGTACGCAACACACTCGTCGAACTCAACCTCGCGCTGGTGAAGTTCGCCGCCTCCCGCTTCCGCTCCCGCAGCGAGCCGATGGAGGACATCATCCAGGTCGGCACCATCGGCCTCATCAAGGCGATCGACCGCTTCGAGCTGAGCCGGGGCGTCGAGTTCCCGACCTTCGCGATGCCGACGATCATCGGCGAGATCAAGCGCTTCTTCCGCGACACCTCCTGGTCGGTGCGGGTGCCCCGCAGGCTCCAGGAACTCCGCCTCGACCTGGCCAAGGCCGGCGACGAGCTGGCCCAGCGCCTCGACCGCGCCCCGACCGTGAACGAGCTCGCGGAACGCCTCGGCATCAGCCGCGACGAGGTCGTCGAGGGCATGGCCGCCTCGAACGCCTACACGGCCAGCTCGCTGGACGCCCAGCCGGAGGAGGACGACTCCGAGGGCGCGCTCGCCGACCGCATCGGCTACGAGGACAACGGACTCGAGGGCATCGAGTACGTGGAGTCCCTCAAGCCGCTGATCGCCGAACTCCCGCAGCGCGACCGGCAGATCCTCTCCCTGCGGTTCGTGGCGAACATGACCCAGTCCGAGATCGGCGACGAACTCGGCATCTCCCAGATGCATGTCTCCCGGCTGCTGTCGCGCACCCTCGTGCGACTCCGCAAGGGTCTGACCGTCGAGGAGTGACACGACTTCGCGGCCCGTGAGGCCGCGCGTGCGAGCGGTCCGGCGCCCACGGCGCCGGGCCGCTCCGTTCTTCCCGGCGGACGTCCACCGGTCGCGCAGACAACTTCCTTTTCACGCAAAGCGGTTGGCGCCGCGGAGGTTGAGAGCGCTCCCACGGAATCGTTGTCCGGCAACTCTTTCCCCAGAAGGCCGATCCCGTCACCATGGGCATCCCAAACTGGCCGGTACGTCAGGACGGGACGAGCACGCACCAGGTGCGGGGAGGCGGAAAGACATGGCACAGGGCGACCCGGCCGACAGAGACGTCCCGGCCGAGGCCGACGGGCTGCCCGCGGGGGCGTCCGACGCACGGCTGACCGAGTTGCTGCGCGCCGGCACCTCGACCGCGTACGCGGCCCTCCAGGAACTGCGCGCACGCCACCGCGCCTCGGTCCTCGCCTACGCCCGGACCTGCACCACCGGCGACTCCGGAGCCGGACAGCTCGCCGCGCAGACCTTCACCCTCGCCGCCCGCGAGACGGCACGCGGCATCGACCCGAACGTCCCCTGGCGGCACCAGCTCCTGCTGCTGACCGGGCGCGTGGCGGCCTCCTGGGCCCGGGACCAGCGGGCCGCGGGACTCGACCCCGGGCTGCTCCTCGTCCTCAGCACCGCGGGCCCCGGCGGCCCCGTCCCCTCCCTGCTCCCCGCCTTCCAGTCCCTCCCGTCCCGCGCCCAGGGGCTCATCTGGTACGCCGTCGTGGAGCGCGAGCCCGCCGAACGGACGGCGCTCCTGCTCGGCCTCACCGCCGAGGACGTCGTCTACGGGACCGACCAGGCCCTCCACTCCCTGGGCCAGGCCTGTCTGCGGTACCGGCTGGCCGCCTCGGACGATCCGCGCTGCGGGGACTTCCGCCGGCTGATCGAGGAGTCGGTACGGCCCGACAACCCCCGCTCCAGCACCGATCTCAACACCCACATGGCGCGCTGCTCGCACTGCTCGGCCGCCTACGAGGAACTGACCGCGCTGCGCGACCACCCCCGCTCGGCCCTGGCCGAGGGCCTGCTGCCGTGGGCGGGCACGGCGTACGTCGCGGCCGACCCGCCGGGAACGGGAGCCGTACCCCACGTTCCCGCCGCCCCGCGGACGTCGCCGGGGCCCTGGCCGCCGTCCCGCCGGTTCGTCCTGACCTCGGCCGCGGCGCTCGGCGTGGCCCTGGCGCCGGTCCTGTTCCTGCTGCTGTCCCCGGGCGGCGAGCCGGCCACGGGCGCGGCGGGCTCGGTCGGCACGCCCTCGGGCCCGCCTCCGGTGACCGTCACGGCGACGGTCCCGGTCACCCCGTCCCCGACGCCCTCGGCCTCGCCCTCTCCGTCGGCGACCTCCGCGTCGCCCTCGCCGTCGCACCGGTCGGCGCCACCGAGGTCACCGAGTCCCAGGCCGACCCCGACCGTCGTCCTCCGCCCGCCGGGCGGCGCCTTCACCCAGGTGGTGAACGTCGCCTCGGGGCTGTGCCTGGACATCCGCGACGGCGACCTGGAGAAGGGCACCGACGTCGTCACCGCGCCCTGCACGTCCTCCGCCACCCAGCGCTGGCGCGTCGACAGCGGTTCCCTCCGGTCGGCCGCCGACGACGACTTCTGCCTGGACAGCCGCGGTTCCGTCGACCGGGGCGTGGGCATCTGGGAGTGCTCCTCGCTCGACGGCGGCCACGGCGACAATCTCCGTTTCACCGTCGACGGCGACGGGGTGATCCGTCCGGCCGTGGCCATCGAGACGGCCATGACACCGGACGGGGACGGCGGGCTGTCCCTGGTACCGCTGACCGGCGGCACGGGCCAGCGCTGGCGCGCGGGCAGCGCGTGAGACACCCCTGGGCCGCCCCCGGCGGTGGGCTCAGATCTCGCGGACGCCGCGCCGCCAGACGCCGGTGACCAGCGGGACGCCCGGACGGTAGGCGAGGTGGACGTGACTCGGGGCGTCCAGCAGGGTCAGGTCCGCGTAGGCGCCCGGCACGATCCGGCCGACGTCCTCCCGGCGCAGCGCCCGCGCGCCTCCCGCGGTCGCGGACCACACGGCCTCGTCCGGGGTCATCCGCATGTCCCGCACGGCGAGCGCGATGCAGAACGGCACGGACGAGGTGAACGACGAGCCGGGGTTGCAGTCGGTGGACAGGGCCACCGTGACACCGGCGTCGATCAGCCTGCGGGCGTCCGGCCACTCGGCGCGGGTGGAGAACTCGGCGCCGGGGAGCAGGGTCGCCACGGTGTCGCCGCTCGCCAGGGCGTCGACGTCGGCGTCCGTCAGGTGGGTGCAGTGGTCGGCGCTCGCCGCGTCCAGCTCGACGGCGAGCTGGACACCGGGGCCGTACGAGAGCTGGTTGGCGTGCACACGCGGGTGCAGGCCCTTGGCCTTGCCGGCCGTCAGGATCGCGCGGGCCTGGTCGCCGTCGAAGGCGCCCTTCTCGCAGAAGACGTCCACCCAACGGGCGTACGGGGCGCAGGCGTCGAGCATCTCGCCGGTCACCAGGGCGACATAGCCGGCCGGGTCGTCGGCGTAGTCCGGGGAAACGATGTGCGCGCCGAGGTAGGTGACCTCGTCGGTGTGCGAGGCGGCGATGCGCAGCGCGCGGGCCTCGTCCTCGACGGTCAGGCCGTAGCCCGACTTGGTCTCGAAGGTCGTGGTGCCCTGGCGGAGTGCCTCGCGCAGATAGCGGGTGAGGTTGCGCTCCAACTCCTCGTCGGAGGCGGCGCGGGTGGCGGCGACGGTGGTGCGGATGCCGCCCGCGCTGTACGCGCGGCCGGACATGCGGGCGTTGAACTCCTGGGTGCGGTCGCCCGCGAAGACCAGGTGCGAGTGGGAGTCGACGAAGCCCGGGATCAGCGCGCGGCCACCGGCGTCGACCCGGTTGTCAGTGGCCGGTGCTTTGCTTGATTCACCGGTCCACGCGACGCGGTCGCCTTCGATGACGACGGCCGCGTCCTGGATCAGACCGAGCGGGGAGCCGTCGCCGAGGGAGGGATCGTTGGTGACCAGACTGGCGATGTTGGTGATGACGGTCGTGCTGCTCATGGCGTCCTCAGGGGTGGCGGGACTGCTGGTGGGGGGCGTCGGGCGGGCGGTGTCTCCCGCCCGCCCGGGAGTCAGGAGCGCAGCGCCTGGACGGCGTCCGCGAGCGCTGTGGGCACATCGGGGACGAGCGTGTGCGCGCCGTCGCGCACGACGTGCCGCCCCGCCACGACGGTGTGCCGTACGTCGGCGGCCGTGGCCGCGAATACGGCTGTCTCCGCGCCGAGGCGTGGCACCGGTCCCGCTGTTCTGACCGAGTCGAGGGCGATCGTCGTGAAGTCGGCGAGCGCGCCCGCCTCGATGGTGCCCGCCTCGTCCCAGCCGAGGGCCGCGTGGCCGTCGGCGGAGGCGGCGCGCAGCAGGGCGGCGGCCGTCCAGTGACCGCGGGTGCGGGTGCGCAGCCGTTCGTTCAGCTCCATGGCGCGGGCCTCTTCGAGCAGGTCGATGACGGCGTGGCTGTCGGAGCCGAGCGAGAGGGGTGAGCCGGCGCGCTGGAGGGCGACGGCGGGGCCGATGCCGTCGGCGAGGTCGCGTTCGGTGGTGGGGCACATGCAGGTTCCGGTGCCTGATCCGCCGAGCAGGGCGATGTCCTCGTCGGTGAGGTGCGTGTTGTGGACGCCGGTGGTGCGCGGTCCGAGGACGCCGTGGTCGGCGAGCAGGCGGGTGGGCGTGCGGCCGTGGGCGGCCTGGCACGCCTCGTTCTCCGCGGTCTGCTCGGACAGGTGCACATGGAGCGGGGCGCGCCGTTCCTCGGCCCAGCGGGCCACGGTGGCGAGCTGTCCGGCGGGTACGGCCCGTACGGAGTGGATCGCCGCGCCGATCCGTGCGTGATCCCGGTCCTTGAGAAGTGAAGAGCGTTCCGCCCAGGCGTCGGCGGTGCCGTCGGAGAAGCGCCGCTGGTGCGGGTTGGGCGGCTGTCCGAAGCCGGAGGAGAGGTAGGCCGTGTCGAGCAGGGTGATGCGGATCCCGGCGTCGGCGGCCGCGGCGACGAGGGCCTCGCCCATGGCGTTGGGGTCGGTGTAGGGGGTGCCGTCGTGGGCGTGGTGGACGTAGTGGAACTCGCCGACGGCGGTGACTCCGGCGAGCGCCATCTCCGCGTACACCGCGCGGGCCAGCGCGTGGTAGGTCTCCGGGGTCAGCCGGTCCGCGAAGGAGTACATGATCTCGCGCCAGGTCCAGAAGGTGCCGGAGCCGACCTGGACGGTGCCGCGCAGGGCGCGGTGGAAGGCGTGGGAGTGGGCGTTCGCGAGGCCGGGGAGGGTGAGTCCGCGCAGGATCTCGGCGCCCGGCGGCGGGGTGTCGACGCCGGTGCGGACGTCGGTGACGCGCCCGTCGGCACCGGCTTCGGAGCCGCCGGCCGACACGGTCACGGCGACGCCCGGCTCGACGTGGGTGTCGAGCCAGGCGTGTTCCAGCCAGTACGTCTTGGTCACCTGCAGGCCAGCCCTTCGAGTACGTCGGCGAGTGCGGTCACCCCGGCCACGCAGTCGTCCTCGGCGGCGTACTCGGCCGGGGAGTGCGAGACACCCGTGGGGTTGCGTACGAACAGCATGGCGGTCGGGACGGTGCCGGAGAGGATTCCGGCGTCGTGTCCGGCGCCGGTCCCGAGCACGGGGACGTTGAGGGCGGTGTCCCGCTCCTTGCCCAGGATGCGGGCGAGTTCGTCGCGCAGGGCGTGCTCGAACTCGACGACGGGGGTGAACGACTCGCGGACCACGTCGAGTTCGACACCCTGTGCCTCGGCGTACTCGCGGGCGGCCTTCTCGACGCCGCCCACGACGGTGTCGAGGGTGGCCTGGTCGGCGGCGCGGGAGTCGAGCCAGCCGCGCACCAGGGAGGGGATGGCGTTGACGCCGTTCGGCTCGACGGCGATCTTGCCGAAGGTGGCGACGGCGCCCGCGAGCCGGGCCTCGCGGCGGGCGGCGAGGACGGTCTCGGCGTAGGGCAGCATCGGGTCGTGGCGGTCCACGAGCCGGGTGGTGCCCGCGTGGTTGGCCTCGCCCCGGAAGTCGAAGCGCCAGCGGCCGTGCGGCCAGATGGCGCTGGCGATGCCGACCTGGTCGCCGCTGAGGTCCAGGGCGCGGCCCTGCTCGACGTGGAGTTCGACGAACGCGCCGATCCGGCCCAGGCGTTCGGGGTCGGGGCCGATGGCGGCGGGGTCGTGTCCGGCGCGCTCCATGGCCTGCGGCAGGGTGATGCCGTCGGCGTCGGTGAGCCGGTGGGCCTGCTCGACGGTGAGCTGTCCGGCGGCGAGCCGGGAGCCGACGCAGGCGAGGCCGAAGCGGGCGCCCTCCTCGTCGCCGAAGTTGACGATGGCGAGGGGCTTGGTGAACCGGACGCCGCGGGCGCGGAGTTCGTCGAGGGCGGCGAAGGAGGAGACGACCCCGAGGGGGCCGTCGAAGGCGCCGCCGTCGGGCACGGAGTCCAGGTGCGAGCCGGTGACCACGGCGTCGCCCTCGGCGGGGTCGCCGAGCCAGGCCCACTGGTTGCCGTTGCGGTCGAGCTCGTAGGTGAGCCCGCGGGACTCGGCCTGCTGCCGGAACCAGGCGCGGCAGTCGGTGTCGGCCCCGGTCCAGGCGAACCGGCGGTAGCCGCCGGAGGCGGAGCTGCGGCCGACCGGCAGCAGCTCCGCCCACATGCTGTGGAACGTCACGCGTCGCCGCCCTCGTGGCCCTCGCGCATCGGGATGCGCACACCGCGCTCGTCCGCGACGGACTCGGCGATGTCGTAGCCGGCGTCGACGTGGCGGATGACGCCCATGCCGGGGTCGTTCGTCAGGACGCGGCGGATCTTCTCGCCGGCCAGCTTGGTGCCGTCGGCGACGGAGACCTGGCCGGCGTGGATGGAGCGGCCCATGCCGACGCCGCCGCCGTGGTGGATGGAGACCCAGGAGGCGCCGGAGGCGACGTTCACCATGGCGTTCAGCAGCGGCCAGTCGGCGATCGCGTCGGAGCCGTCGAGCATGGCCTCGGTCTCGCGGTACGGGGAGGCGACGGAGCCGCAGTCGAGGTGGTCGCGGCCGATGGCCAGCGGGGCCGCCAGCTCGCCCGAGGCCACCATGTCGTTGAAGCGCTCGCCGGCCTTGTCGCGCTCGCCGTAGCCGAGCCAGCAGATGCGGGCCGGCAGGCCCTGGAAGTGGACGCGCTCGCCGGCCAGCTTGATCCAGCGGTGCAGCGACTCGTTCTCCGGGAAGAGGTCGAGGATCGCCTTGTCCGTCTTGTGGATGTCGGAGGCCTCGCCGGACAGGGCGGCCCAGCGGAAGGGGCCCTTGCCCTCCGAGAACAGGGGGCGGATGTAGGCGGGGACGAAGCCGGGGAAGGCGAAGGCGCGGTCGTAGCCGGCGAGCTGGGCCTCGCCGCGGATGGAGTTGCCGTAGTCGAAGACCTCGGCGCCCGCGTCCATGAAGCCGACCATGGCCTCGACGTGCCGGGCCATGGACTCGCGGGCGCGGGTGGTGAAGCCGGCCGGGTCCTTGGCGGCCGCGTCGGCCATGTCGTCGAAGTCGACGCCGACGGGGAGGTAGGCGAGCGGGTCGTGGGCCGAGGTCTGGTCGGTCACGATGTCGATGGGCGCGCCCTCGGCGAGCATGCGGGGAAGCAGCTCGGCGGCGTTGCCGAGCAGGCCGATGGAGAGCGGCTTGCGCTGGTCGCGGGCCTCGACGGCGAGCTGGAGGGCGTGCTCCAGGGAGTCGGCCCGCACGTCCAGGTAGCGGTGCTCGATGCGGCGCTCGATGGCGCGCGGGTCGACGTCGATGCAGATCGCGACGCCGTCGTTCATCGTCACGGCGAGCGGCTGGGCGCCGCCCATGCCGCCGAGGCCGGCGGTCAGCGTGATGGTGCCGGCGAGGGTGCCGTTGAACTTCTTCGCGGCGACGGCGGCGAAGGTCTCGTAGGTGCCCTGGAGGATGCCCTGGGTGCCGATGTAGATCCAGGAACCGGCCGTCATCTGGCCGTACATCGTGAGGCCGAGGGCCTCCAGACGGCGGAACTCCTCCCAGTTGGCCCAGTCGCCGACGAGGTTGGAGTTGGCGATGAGGACGCGCGGGGCCCACTCGTGGGTCTGCATGACGCCGACGGGGCGGCCTGACTGGACGAGCATCGTCTCGTCCTGCTTGAGGGTCCGCAGCGTGCGGACCATGGCGTCGAAGGAGCGCCAGTCACGGGCGGCCTTGCCCGTGCCGCCGTAGACGACCAGCTTGTCGGGGTGCTCGGCGACCTCGGGGTCGAGGTTGTTCTGCAGCATCCGCAGGGCGGCTTCCTGCTGCCATCCCAGGGCGCTCAGTTCCGTACCGCGCGGCGCTCGGACGGGGCGGGGTCCTGACATGGTCTGCCTCCTAGCGGACTGTTTCTGCGGATATTCACATCCTGGCTCGTTGAATAGAGCTAGTCAATAGGCGCGCGGTCCCGCACGCGCCCCGCCCGGATGTTTGGCTGGGACGCATGGGCGCAGAGATGGACAGGGCAGGGGATCGGACGGACGACGGCGACGACCGGGCGGGTGGGGCTGCGATGCCTTCGACGGGGACTTCGGACGCGGCGCGGGTCTCACGGCGGGACGACGCCGTGCGGGCCGCCGTGGAGCAGGGACTCCTCGCCCCGGACCGTCCCATCGTCGCGCTCCTGGACGTCCCCGGCATCCGGGCCTCGGCCGCCGCACTGCGCACGGCCTTCGAGGCGGTGACCGCCCCCGGCACGCCGGTGCTGCACGCCTTCGCGGTGAAGGCGACGCCGCTCGTGCCCGTCCTGCGCCTGCTCCGCGAGGAGGGCATCGGCGCGGAGGTGGCGAGCCCCGGGGAGCTCGAGCTCGCCCGCGCGGCCGGGATCCCGCCCGCGCGGACCGTGCTCGACTCGCCGGCCAAGACCCCCGCCGAGCTGCGCGAGGCGCTGGCACTGGGCATCGCGGTCAACGCGGACAGCCGGCAGGAGCTGGAGCGCATCGACGCCGCCGTCCGCTCGGCGGCCACCCGCTCCCCGCTCGGGATCCGGGTGAACCCGCAGGTCGGCGGGGGTTCGATCGGGGCGCTGTCGACGGCGACGGCGACCTCCAAGTTCGGGGTGGCGCTCCGCGACGAGGGGGCCCGCGCCTGGATCGTGCGGGCGTACGCCGACCGGCCCTGGCTGACCCGGCTGCACGCGCACTCGGGCTCCCAGGGCATGCCGCTCCCGCTGATGGCGCGGGGTGTGGCGGACACCTACGCGCTGGCCGAGGAGATCAACCGGCACGTCGGGCGACGGCAGGTCGACACGATCGACATCGGCGGCGGACTGCCGGTCGACTTCGGCTCCGACGCCATGGCTCCGACGTACGAGCAGTACGCGCGGCTGCTCGCGGAGGCGACACCGGGACTGTTCGACGGGCGGTACGGGCTGGTCACCGAGTTCGGCCGGTCCCTGCTGGCCAAGCACGGGACGGTGCTGGCCCGGGTCGAGTACACGAAGTCGGCCGGGGGCCGGGCGGTCGCGGTCACCCACGCCGGGGTGCAGGTGGCGACCCGCACGGTCTACGCGCCGGGGTCGTGGCCGCTGCGGATCGCCGCGTACGACGCGAAGGGCCGGCCCAAGACGGGGCCGGACGTCGTCCAGGACGTCGCGGGCCCCGCCTGCTTCGCGGGCGACCTGCTCGCCGAGGGCCGTCCGCTGCCGCTGCTCGAACAGGGCGACCACGTGGCCGCGCTGGACACCGGCGCGTACTACTTCGCCCACCACTACGCGTACAACTCCCTGGCCCGCCCCGGCATCTACGGCTACGCCCCCACCCAAGGCGACCCCGGAACCACCCGCTTCGCGGTCGTACGAACCCCCCAGACCCTCCCCGAGATCGTCGCGGAATCAGGCGGCCCCCACACCCAGGCACTCACCGCACTGTAGAAATCAGCCCCTCCGGCACGCCGTTGGGCCGCGGCGAAGATCCAGCCCCTCCGGCCCGACTTTGAACCGCGGGCAAGATCCAGCCCCTCCGGCGTTTGAGGAGCGGGGTCCGGGGCGGAGCCCCGGGACGGGACGGGAAGGGGCGGAGGGGGCGAAGTCCGACGACGCCGACGCCGGCCGACCCGGACCCCCCGGCGGAGCCAGCCCCTACCGGCGGCCACCAAGGCGCACTCGGCACGGCGCACGCCCGTTCGCACTCTGGTGCGCCCCCGTCACCCCGCTCCAGGGCAGCACAAATCGACCCCAGGGGGTTTGGACGGGCCTGAGAATGTGGTCAGTTGACCCACCTTAGTCATCGCGGGCATTTTCCACAGGAAAATGCCGGATCACTCCCTTCCCGTGCACACAGTGCGTAACTTCGGCGTCACTCGGCCGAACCCTTTGGCGGGAGGGAGACACGGTGCCCGGTATCGACGAGTGCCTGCTGGAGGCCATGACACTGCCCGGTGCGCGAGGCGCCTCGGTGGTCGACTGGACCAGCGGCCTGGCCCTGGGCACGGTCGGCGACGCTCCGGGCGACGACCACGAGACGACCGCGGCGGAGGCCGCCGAGCTGGCCCGGCTCGCCGCGGAGAACCGCTCGTTCGCCCCCAAGGGCGGCTCCGACTGGTCCGAGTGGTCCGACCAGGAGACCCCGATCGAAGACCTGATCATCAGCAACCGCGACAGCTATCACGTCCTGCGATTCGTCCGGACCGCCTTCGACAGCAGCGTGTTCCTGCATCTGTGGCTGGCCCGCTCGGACGGCAACCTCGCCCTGGCCCGCATCCGGCTGGGCGAGATGGCCGGACGGCTGGTGCTCGTATGACCACGGTCAGGACACCTCCCCCGCCCCGGCTCCCGATACGGGACCCGGCACCGGGCGCCGCCGGCGGCGCCTCACCGATGCTCAGCAGGCTCGCCGACGAACGGGCCACCGGCGTCCTCATCCGCGAACGCGGCACCCTCTACCTCGCCGACGGCGAGGTGGTGCACGCCGAGAGCCCGGCCACCCCCGGACTCGACGTCCTCTTCTCCGTCCACGGCGTCCTGGACCCCGAGGTGTGGCGGGAGGCGGTCGCCACGGCCGGCGCGCGCCGCCGGGTCGGCCGGTTCCTGATCGACACCGGACGGATCGCGGAGGGCGCGCTGGAGCTGTGCCACCTCGGCTCCCTCTACGACGCCGCGTACTTCGTGCTCGGGCCGAGCAGCACCCCGAGCCGCTTCCGGTACGGCGCCGCGCACTGGTTCGGCCCGCTGCGCCCCGTCCCGGTCGCCGCGCTGGAGCGCGAGACGGTGCGCCGGCGCGAACTCCTGCACCGGATCTGGCCCGACCCGGCGACCGACACCGCACCCCTGCGGCGCGCCGGGCTCATCGCGGGACCGTCGGTGCCGCTGCGCCAGGAGGCCGTCCTCGGCCGGGTGGACGGCGTCCGCACGGCGGCGGACGTGTCCCTCGCGCTGGGCCGGCCGGCCTTCCACACGCTCGTCGACCTGCGCCGGCTCGCCGCCGCCGGACTCGTGACGGCCGCGCCCGAACCGCAGCCGCTCCCCCCGCCCAGCGTGCTCACCCAGACCTCCGCCGATCCCGACGTCGCGTTGCTGCGGCGACTCAGAGACGCGCTGGAGGCCTTGTGAGTCCCAACCCCGCGGGAGGCCTTGTGATCCGCGCGCTACGACAGCGTGCCGAGAGGAGACTGCTGATGGCGGCGGAGGCCGAAGTCCTGGACGAACTCCATCGGCTGAGGGCCCGGGTGCCCCAGCTGACCGGAGCGCTCGCGGCCAGCGCCGACGGTCTCGTCCTCGCCCACGACACGCCCGGTGTGGAGCCGGACGGCCTGGCCGCGCTCACCGCGGCCGCCCTGGGGGTCGCCATACGGATGGCCGAGTCCACCGGTCACGGCGACCTGCGCGAGCTGCTGGTGCGCGGCGTGCACGGCTACGTCGCCACGTACGCGGCGGGCGGTTCCGCCGTGCTGACCCTGCTCGCCCAGGACCGGGTCAACGTCGGCCGGCTGCACCTGGAGGGGCGGCGCTCCGGCTCCCGGATCGGCGAACTCGTCGACGCCGCCACGGCTCGCGGGGAGCCGGCCGCCGAACCGGCCAAGCCGGCCGCCAAGCCCTCCGCCAAGGCCCCGCTGCGCACGCGCACCCCCCGCGGCACCACCCCGCGGTCCACATCCACTCCTGCCACCAACCACCCGAGAACAACAGAGAGCTGAAGGAGCACCACATCATGACGAACACCGAGACCGCCCTCAAAGAGGCTCTGGCGTCCATCGAAGGCGCGACCGGAGCCGCCCTCGTCGACTACACGAGCGGTATGGCCCTGGGCACCATCGGCGGCAGCAAGAGCTTCGACCTCACGGTCGCGGCCGCCGGCAACACCGATGTCGTCCGCGCCAAACTGCGCACGATGGAACACCTGGGCCTGAAGGGCGACATCGAGGACATCCTGATCACGCTGTCCGACCAGTACCACCTGATCCGGCTGATGAAGGGGCGCGGCGGAAACGGCCTCTTCCTGTACCTGGTGCTCGACCAGAAGCGCGCCAACCTGGCGATGGCCCGGCACCAGTTGAAGCGGATCGAGGCAGATCTGGAGATCTAGTTCCGCGCAGCGGGTCCGGTTCCGTTCGGGTCAGTGACGCCGCGCCCCACCGGGCGCGGCGTCACCCGCCGCCACTCCGGTGGCCCGGACCGCGCGGACCGGCTTGCCCACGGGGGCTCCGGCGCGCGGGCCGAGCCAGTCGACGCGCACCCAGATCAGCGCCTGTTCGGCCTGCTCGACCCGTCCGAGCCGAGCGGCCTTCAGCCACAGCCCGACACCCGCCCCGGCGAGGAGCATGCCGCCCGCGGCGGGCACGGCGAACGAACTGCCGAGCGCCGCGACGAAGCCGAGCAGCAGCCACCAGCGGTGGCCCCGGCGCCAGTTGCGCACGGTCACGGCACGGTCCTGGAGCACATCGTGCTTGCCGGCACGGGCGGCCGAGCGGACCAGGGCGTCGTACCGCTTGGTGCCCCGACGCGCCACGACGGCGGCCGTGACGAGAAACAGCGCGGCGCCCGCCATGACGCCGATCCTGCGCCCGGTCAGCCCCGGGAGCAGTACGCCGATCCCGGCGGCCAGCACCCCGCTCCACCACAGCGGTGCCGCTCCCGCCCGCACCACGACGGCCACTCGGGCCAGTCCCTGTCCTCCGCGCGCCACGATCCGCCTCCCGTCCCTGCGCCTGCACGTCCTCGGGCGCGCCGCCGACCGCCGCCACGCCCGTATGCCTTCGGCCGCGCAGGTTAGCCACGGAAGGTGAGACGCGTCTGAGAAACGCCCGAATCGGCGCCCGGAGGGCCGGGAGGGACCCTGCCTACTCCACGAACAGGCCCCGTACGGCGGCCCGTGCGTCGAACTGCTCCAGTCGCGCCTGGGCGTCCGGCAGGTCGTCGCACATGGCCTCCAGCAGGACGCGGCCCAGCAGCATCGGCGCGCACGCCGTGTCGAAGGCGAGGCCGGTGCCGACGGCGGCGGGGAGCAGCAGGTCGGACACCTTCGCCACGGGCGCGAACGCCGAGTCGGCGACCGTGACGACGGTCAGGCCGGCCTCCTTCGCGTAGGCGAGGGCGTCGAGGACCTCGCGCGGGTGGCGGGGCAGCGCGAAGCACAGCAAAGCCGTGGCCCCGGCCCGGACGGCCGCGTCGACGCGGTCCTGGAGCATCGTGCCGCCCTCGTGCAGCAGCCGGACGTCCGGGTGCACCTTGGCGGCGAAGTAGGCGAAGCCGTAGGCCTGGGAGGCGGCGGCGCGCAGCCCGAGGACGGGCAGCGGACGGGACGCGGCGAGCAGCCGCCCCGCCCGTGCGACCGGCCGCGGGTCGGCGAGGACGGCGGCGAGGTGGCGCAGGTTCTCGATCTCGGCCTCGACGGCCTGCTGGTACTCGTTGTACGAGGCGGTGTCGGCGGCCGGTTCGGCGGGCGCGACCTCGCGCAGGTGGCGGCGCAGCGCCGGGTAGCCGTCGAAGCCGAGCGCGACCGCGAAGCGGGTGACGGAGGGCTGGCTGACTCCGGCGAGTTCGGCGAGTTCGACGCTGGACAGGAAGGGCACGTCGGCGGCGCTGCGCACCATGCTGTGGGCGATGCGCCGCTGGGTCGGGGTGAGCCGGCGCCCCTCGAAGAGGGACTGGAGCCGTCCGGCGGGGCTGTCGCTCACACCCGCGTCACCTTCCGGACCGTCACCTTCCAGGCCGCCACCGCCGACCACCTCGCGGACACCCCTCGCCCCGCCGACGCCCGCCGCCCCGCCGCCCCTGGTCGCCTCGCCCGGGCCCGTCGCCTCGCCCGGGCCCGTCGCCTCGCCGGGCCGCGTGGACGCGCCGGCACCCGTGGACCCGTCGGCGTCCGTCGCCCCGCCGACCCCCGTCGCCGTACCGTCCTGCATCGTCCCGCCGCTCCCCATCACGTCGTCGTCCCCGTCCCTGTCGCCGCCTGCGGCCCTGTCGCCGAGCGTGCTCATGACGTGCTCCCCCTCCAGATGTCCGTGAACCGGTCGAGCAGCGCGGCGGCCGCCGTCACGTCGTCCGTGAGCGGCCGGTCGGTCTGCTCCGCGTCGAGCACCGCCTCGGCCAGCTCCAGTGCCCGCCCGGCCGGCAGCTCCGGGTCGGGCCGCAGGTCGCGCTGACGCAGCGCCCGTACCGCGGCGACCAGTTCACAGCCGACGACGAGACGGTACGCACCACACGCACGCAGCGTCTGGCGTGCGGCGAGTGAGGCGAAGCTCGCCTGTTCCTCGACGCCCCGGGAGAGTACAGCGTGGCCGAGCGAGGCGGGCGCGGAGAAGGCCCGCAGGTCACCGAGAGCGGCACCGGCGGCGTACTCCAGGATCATCACGCCCGAGGCCGCGGGCTCGGCGTCGGCGAGGAAGGGGCGCAGCCGGGTGTAGGCGGGTTCGTTGAGGGTGGAGAGCCGGGAGGTGGACAGGCGCGCCACCTGGGTGACGGCGAGCCTGAAGTGGTCGAGGGCGAGCGCGAGTTGGGCCTGGTAGAAGCCGCCGTGGTGGTAGGCGGCCATGTCCTCGGGGGAGATGAGGGGGTTCTCCGCGGCGGCGTTGATCTCCACCGCGAGGACCGCCTCGAGCGCGTCGGCCGCGTCGTGCGCCGGGCCGTGGATCTGGGGCAGGCAGCGGAAGCCGTACGGGTCCTGGAGGCGTCCGAGCGGTGGCGTGGGCCGGTCGGCGGCGCCGATCAGCTCCCGCATCCGGCGTGCCACCGCGACGGAGCCCCGGTGCGGGCGGGCCGCGTGCACGGGCTCGGCGTAGGCCTCGTGGGACCCGTCGACCGCCAGCAGGGACAGCGCCGCGACGACCTGGGTGGCCCCGATCAGCCCGCGCAGTTCGTGCAGCGCGAGGGCGGACTGTCCGAGGGTGAGGGCGTTGCTGCTGATGAGCGCGAGGGCGTCGTTGTTGTCGAGCGGCTGCGGCTCGGGGGCGAGGCCTCCGCCGGCCCGGGCCGGGGAGCCGTCCGGGCCTCTCCACGGGTGCTCCCCCGCGAGGGCGAGGCCCATCTGGGCCAGGGCCGCGATGTCCCCGGTGCCGACCGAGCCGAACTCGTTGACGGCCGGGTACGCGCCGCTCTCCAGCGCCTCGCACAGCGCCGTCACGACGGTGGGCCGCAGGCCCGCGCCACCCGCGAGGAGCTGGTTCGCGCGGACGGCGAGCATGGCCCGGACCTGCCGGGCGGGCAGTTCCGCTCCTATGGCGCCGGCGTGGCTGCGCAGCAGGCGCAGCCCGTGGCCGGCGGCGGCCTCGGTCGGGACGTCCTCGTTCCGGTTGGCGCCGACGCCGGTGGAGCGGCCGTAGACGCGGCCGGTGGCGGCGATGCGCCGGGCGGCGGACCAGGACTCCTCGACGCGCTTCATGGCGTCCGTGCCGGGGACCGGGCGCGCGGCCCCGTCGGCGAGCCGTACGACGTCGTCGACTCCGGTGCCGCGGCCGTCCAGGACCACGAGTGCGACGGCCGCCGGAGGCGTCACCGCACACGACGGGTCCACGATCCGAGACGACACCACGCGCACACCCTTCTATTCAGGTACCGAGAACTCTGCATGACGATATGCAGCCCGGCAAGGGGCGTCTCCCGGGGGCTCGGCCCCGCGGCAAGAGGGGGGCTATCCCCAGTGCCGGACGCGTCCCGGCTGCCTAACGTGTTGGACATGACCGGTATGAACGCCCGCCATGACGACGCGGAGCTGAAGAAGGAACTCGACGCCACCCTGCACGCGCGCAGGGAACTCGGCGAGGAGTACGAGTCCGCGCTGGTCGACTCGTTCCTGGAGAAGGTCGAGCAGCGCCTCGACGGCGCCGTCGACCGCCGGGTGCGGCGCCGGCTCGCCGAACAGCAGATGGTGGTGGCGCGCGGGTCGCGTTCGCCCCAGTCCGCCGACTCCTGGGGCGAGCGCTTCGGCTTCGGCATCGTCTCGCTCGTCCTCGCGATCCCGCTGTCCGCGATCGGCGTGGCGAACGCGCATCTGCCGGGTCTGCTCGTCGCCTGGGGCGGCATCGTCGGGGTGAACGTGGTCCAGGCGGCCCGCCTGTCCCCCGGCTTCTTCGGCCGCCGCGCGTCCCGGCAGGAGTCGGACTGGGAGGAGTAGGGCCGGAACGGCATACGAAAGGGCCCGGCGCTCGGGACGAGCGCCGGGCCCTTCGACGTTATGCGCGGGGACCGCCGCACCCCCGGTGAAGGGGGGCGGGACGACGGCGGTCCCCGCGAGGGACGCGGGCCGGGTCAGGACCGGGCTTGCGCGTCCTAGGCGTCCATGGAGGTCCGGGAGCCGCTCCGGAGGTCCTTGGCGCCGTTCGGCGTCGGCCGGGGCGGGGAGCCGCTCCCGCCCTGCCGACACCCACTAATGTGCCGGACCCGTGTTAAGCGGGTGCTGCGCGGACGTGTCGCGCTCGTACCACTTCCGCGAAGTTCACCCCGGCCGGAGCCGGAAGATCCACACGGATCCGACACTTCGAGCGAAATTCCTGCTCAGGCCCACCCCGGAGGGGGTCAGGCCTTGGCGCCGCCCTTGGCCAGGAAGGACAGCAGGTCCTGCCGGCTGACGACACCGGTGGGCTTGCCCTCGACGAGCACGATCGCCGCGTCGGCCCCGCCGAGCACGGACATCAGGTCGCCGACCGGCTCGCCGGAACCGACCTGGGGCAGCGGCGAGGACATGTGCTTCTCCAGCGGGTCCTCCAGGGAGGCCCGCTTGGTGAACAGCGCGTCCAGGAGCTCGCGCTCCACGACGGACCCGATGACCTCGGCGGCCATCACGTCCGGGTGACCGGCGCCCGGCTTGACGATCGGCATCTGCGAGACGCCGTACTCGCGCAGCACCTCGATGGCCTCGCCGACCGTCTCCTCGGGGTGCATGTGCACCAGCGAGGGGATCGAGGCGCCCGCCTTGTCGTTCAGGACGTCGGCGACACGGGCGCTCGGGCCGGTGTCCTCCAGGAAGCCGTAGTCGGCCATCCACTCGTCGTTGAAGATCTTGCTGAGGTAGCCGCGGCCGCTGTCGGGGAGCAGCACGACGACGACGTCGTCGGGGCCGAGGCGCTCGGCGACGCGCAGCGCGGCGACGACGGCCATGCCGCAGGAGCCGCCGACGAGCAGGCCCTCCTCCTTGGCCAGGCGGCGCGTCATCTGGAAGGAGTCCTTGTCGGACACCGCGACGATCTCGTCCGCGACCGTACGGTCGTACGCGGTCGGCCAGAAGTCCTCACCGACGCCCTCGACCAGGTAGGGCCGGCCGGAGCCGCCGGAGTACACGGACCCCTCGGGGTCGGCGCCGACGACCTGCACCTTGCCGTCGCTGGCGTCCTTCAGATACCGGCCGGTGCCGGAGATCGTGCCGCCGGTGCCCACGCCCGCCACGAAGTGGGTGATCTTCCCCTCGGTCTGCTCCCACAGCTCGGGGCCGGTCGAGTGATAGTGCGACAGGGGGTTGTTCGGGTTGGAGTACTGGTCCGGCTTCCAGGCGCCCGGGGTCTCCCGCACGAGCCGGTCGGAGACGTTGTAGTACGAGTCCGGGTGCTCCGGGTCCACGGCGGTGGGGCAGACCACGACCTCGGCCCCGTACGCGCGCAGCACGTTGATCTTGTCGGTGGAGACCTTGTCGGGGCACACGAAGATGCACTTGTACCCCTTCTGCTGCGCCACGATGGCGAGCCCGACACCGGTGTTGCCACTGGTCGGCTCGACGATCGTGCCGCCGGGCTTGAGCGCGCCGCTCTCCTCCGCGGCCTCGATCATGCGCAGGGCGATGCGGTCCTTCACGGATCCGCCGGGGTTGAAGTACTCGACCTTCGCCAGGACGGTCGCCTGGATCCCCGCGGTCACGTTGTTGAGTCTCACCAGCGGGGTGTTGCCGACGAGACTGATCATCGAGTCGTGGAATTGCACCGTTGTCTCCGGAGCTGCGTTTTTTAAAGGAATGGTCCCGTCAGCCTACGGCCCTGCGCAGCCGTTCACCCTCAGTTGAGATTGGCCCACCCGCACTTCGGGGCAAGCAGTGGTTGTACGGCTACAGGAGGTGGTGGCGACGGATGTCGAGCATGTCGAGGGCGAGGGTGGCACGGCGGATCGCCGCGGGCGCGGCGTACGGCGGGGGCGGCATCGGGCTGGTGGGTGCGGCGGCCGTCGGTCTGGTGCTGGCCGAGGTGCAGTTCGTGAAGCGGCACGTGAACAACGGACACGCTCCCTACGCCCCGCGCGCCGACGGTCTGTACGGGTACGACTATGCCGGTGCCTCCCCTGACGAACCCCCGCTGCGGCTGACGATGCTCGGCGACTCGACGGCCGCCGGCCAGGGTGTGCGCAGGGCCCGCCAGACGCCGGGCGCGCTGCTGTCCTCGGGGCTCGCGGCGGTGGCCGAGCGGCCGGTGGAGCTGTGCAACGTGGCGCTGCCCGGTGCCCAGTCGGACGACCTGGACCGCCAGGTCGCGCTCGCCCTCGCGGACACCTCGCGGCTGCCCGACATCTGCGTGATCATGATCGGCGCGAACGACGTGACGCACCGGATGCCGCCGACACGCTCCGTGCGTCATCTGTCCGCGGCGGTACGGCGGCTGCGCACGGCCGGTGCGGAGGTGGTCGTCGGCACGTGTCCCGACCTGGGCACGGTGGAGCAGGTCCAGCAGCCGCTGCGGTGGCTGGCGCGGCGCGCGTCCCGTCAGCTCGCCGCCGCCCAGACGATCGGGACGGTCGAGCAGGGCGGCCGTACGGTGTCGCTGGGCGACCTGCTGGGCCCCGAGTTCGAGGCGAACCCGCGTGAGCTGTTCGGGCCGGACCACTACCACCCCTCGGCCGAGGGGTACGCGACGGCCGCCATGGCGCTGCTGCCCACCGTCTGCGCGGCGCTCGGCCTGTGGCCGGCGGACGAGGAGCGGCCCGACGTCTCGCGTCACGAGGGGTTCCTGCCGGTCGCCCGTGCCGCCGCGGAGGCCGCGTCCGAGCCCGGCACCGAGGTCGCCGCCGCGATGCCCACCGGGCCCCGTGGCCCCTGGGCCCTCCTGAAACGCCGCCGCCGCCAACGCCTCCCGGCAACAGACCCGACCCCGACCCCCTCGAATTGACCCAGGTGCGGGCGCGCGGGGGCCGGCCGCGCAGTTCCCCGCGCCCCTAGGTCTCTCACCCCCGCCCGGCACCGAAATCCGAACCCGCTCCGGGCCGGACGCGACCGTACCCGGCTGCGGGCGCGTGGGGGCTAGCCGCGCAGTTCCCCGCGCCCCTGACCTTCTCGACCCCGGCCGGCACCGAAATTCGGACCCGGTCCGGGCCGGGCGCGACCGTAGTCGGCTGCGGGTGCGTGGGGGTCGGCCGCGCAGTTCCTCGCGCCCCTGGGGCCGTCGCCCTGGCCCGTGTCTGAAAGGTGCGGCGCGAATTTTCAGCCCCTCCGGCGATTGAGGAGCGGGGTCCGGGGCGGAGCCCCGGGGCGGTCACCGGAACGGGGGGTCACCTCCTCAGAGCGAGCCCCGTGCAGCGGACCACCCCCAAGGCGCCCCCGCCAGCAAAAAGCAAGCGCTTAGAAAAGTGCGGCCGGTGTCACACCCCCACACCGGTGACCCCGACGGTACGTACGGGTAACTTCCCAAGCAGCCCTGCACACTTCCCGTACGCCAATGGAGCCGTGATGCCCGAAGCCGTGATCGTCTCAGCCGCCCGCTCCCCGATCGGCCGCGCCTTCAAGGGCTCTCTGAAGGACGTGCGCCCCGACGACCTGACCGCCACGATCATCCAGGCCGCCCTCGCCAAGGTCCCCGAGCTCGACCCGAAGCTCATCGACGACCTGATGCTCGGCTGCGGCCTCCCCGGCGGCGAGCAGGGCCACAACCTCGGCCGCATCGTGGCCGTGCAGATGGGCATGGACCACCTCCCGGGCTGCACCATCACCCGCTACTGTTCCTCGTCCCTGCAGACCTCCCGCATGGCCCTGCACGCCATCAAGGCGGGCGAGGGCGACGTCTTCATCTCGGCGGGCGTCGAGATGGTCTCGCGGTCCGTCAAGGGCACCTCCGACGGCATGCCCGACACCCACAACCCCCTCTTCGCCGACGCCGAGGCCCGTACGGTCGAGGTCGCGCAGTCGGAGGGTTCGACCTGGCACGACCCGCGCGAGGACGGCCTGATCCCGGACGCTTACATCGCGATGGGCCAGACCGCCGAGAACCTGGCCCGCCTCAAGGGCGTCACCCGCCAGGACATGGACGAGTTCGGCGTGCGCTCGCAGAACCTCGCCGAGGAAGCCATCAAGAACGGCTTCTGGGAGCGCGAGATCACCCCGATCACGACCCCGGACGGAACGGTCGTCAGCAAGGACGACGGCCCGCGCGCGGGTGTGACGCTGGAGGCCGTCCAGGGCCTCAAGCCGGTCTTCCGCCCCGACGGCCTGGTCACCGCCGGCAACTGCTGCCCGCTGAACGACGGCGCCGCCGCCCTGGTGATCATGTCCGACACGAAGGCCCGCGAGCTCGGCCTGACCCCGCTCGCCCGCATCGTCTCGACCGGCGTCACCGGCCTGTCCCCCGAGATCATGGGCCTCGGCCCGGTGGAGGCCAGCAAGCAGGCGCTCAGCCGCGCCGGTCTCACCGTCGACGACATCGACCTGTTCGAGATCAACGAGGCCTTCGCCGCCCAGGTGATCCCGAGCGCCCGCGACCTGAACATCCCGCTGGAGAAGCTGAACGTGAACGGCGGCGCCATCGCCGTCGGCCACCCCTTCGGCATGACCGGCGCCCGCATCACCGGCACGCTCATCAACGGCCTCCAGTTCCACGACAAGCAGTTCGGCCTGGAGACGATGTGCGTCGGCGGCGGCCAGGGCATGGCGATGGTCATCGAGCGTCTGAGCTGACCGCGACGACCCGTTCCTGTGACGGGAATTGAACCCAGCGTGAACGAATCGGCCCAGAAGCCCGGAACCACCGGGCCTCTGGGCCGATTTGTGATCCAATCCCATCCAAGATGTGACCTATGTCCCTCTGGAGGGGTGTTTCCGCAGGTCAAGTGCACTGCGCAGCTAAACCTGAGGCCCAAAGTCCTGTCCTATTCGTGACGTTACGCACTGACAGTTTGATGGTTCGCCCTTCAAGCTGATGTAGGAAGTCGGGGGCCGACTTTGAACCGGGAGTACGTCAGTGAGCGCCATGCCGATTGCTCTGCTGCTCGCCACCGCCGCAAGCGCGGCCGTGGGCGTCGCCGTTCTGCGCACCCTGTGGGGTGTGCGTCGGCAGGTCGCAGCCCTGCACAGCGAACTCGTCGCGAGCCGCGCCGTCGCGGCGAGGGCCCTTGTGCCCGCGGCGCGAGGGTCCGCCGACGCGGACGAGATACGCACGGCCGTGGCCGACGCGCTGGCCGAGGAGCGCGAGCGGGAGCTCGCCGAGGCGCGGGCCTTCTGGGCCGCCCAGGAGGCGCGTGACGCCTCCGACGCGCCGTCGCTGCTCGGACTGCCGGACACCGAGCTGTTCCTGCCGCGCCACTCCGACTTCGTGGGCCTGGATCACCTGGAGCCGGTGGCCGAGACGGGCACGGAGCTGGAGGACCTCCAGCCGAGCGGCACCGCCGCCGACTCCCCCGAGCTCGCCGCGGCCCGCCGCCGCCACCCCTCGCACCCGGACTTCGTCCCGGTGCAGTCACCGGTGGTCGGCGACCACGAACGCACGGTGGCCCGCCTGGAGGAGCTCGCCGAGTCCCGTACGGAACTGGCGGACGTCCGCCCCGGCCCGCTCGGCACTCTCGACGTCTACGTCTTCGCCGACGGCACGACCCTGTGCATGACCCCCGGCCACCGCGAGACCGCGCAGCGGCTCGCCGCCGCGCTGACGGCGGGCGAGGCCCCGGTCCTGCTCGGCGGCTCCGGCGTCTCGGGCGCGTACGCGCTGACCTTCTCCTTCGGCGAGGAGAGCGTCTACATCCTGGCGGACCGCGTCATAGCGTCGCTGTAGCGGCCGCCCCGGGCGGACCGCGGGACCGCCCGCGCGCCGGAGTCGACCGACCAGGTCAGACCCCGGCGCGTTTCTGTGCCTCGGCCACGAGCGTCACCGCTTCGGCCAGTTCCTCCTCGTTCTTCAGTACGAGGGCCAAGTCGTGCGCGGCGACCGTGATTTGGTCGGCGGCGGCGAACATCCCGGCGTCGGGCATCTCCCGGGGCTCCCCCGACGGGTCCTCGACCCGCTGGGCGCGCAGGGCGAACTCCCTGGCCAGCCCCAGTGCCTCGGCCGCGGCACCGCGTTGCAGGCGGCTCTGCGGGGCGGCCCGCAACCGGTCGGCAAAGTGGTCCACGGCTCGGGTCAACGGCGTCGTATCCAGCACGCCGCGAGACTACGCGCAGCGGCGGGACTGTTGCCAACAACCCAACCCTCAGGCACGGTGGCGTGAAGGACCGGCTTACATCCCCTTTGCGTTCGGAGGCGCCGATGTCCCAAGTCTTCTCCGAGGAGACCCATCGCAACCTGCTCGCCCGCATCCCCCATTGCACCGGTCGTGAGATCTCCGACTGGCTGCGCACCGTCGACGAAGGTCCCTCCCTCTTCCGCTTCGAGGAGAAGGTGAGCTGGCTCCGCGCCGAACACGACCTCGCGTACGGCCACGCGAAAGCGATCATCCACGAGTACGACCTGAGGAGGGCCGCGCGCAAACTGCTGTGAGCGCGCACCACCGAGACGACCGCCAACCGACGACACGCACGTGCCTCACATCGCACGCGCTGACACCGGCACCCATGCCGAAGGGCCCGCGAACTGGTGGTTCGCGGGCCCTTCGTCTCACCTGACGGCCTGTCCGGCCGTCGTCGTGACTAGTCCCTGCCGCTGAAGATGGCGACCAGTCGCAGCATCTCGACGTAGATCCACACGAGGGTCATGGTCAGGCCGAACGCGGCCAGCCATGCCTCTTCCTTCGGCGCACCGTAGGTGATGCCGTCCTCGATCTGCTTGAAGTCGAGGGTCAGGAAGAACGCGCCGATCAGGATCGCCAGGATGCCGACGGCGATGCCCAGCGGGCCGCTGCTGCGCAGTCCGCCGTCGGGGGCGACCCCGAAGGCGACCAGCAGGAGGTTCACCGCCATGACGGCGACGAAGGCGATGGCGATGGTGATGCCGATGCGCGCGTACCGGGCGGTGACGCGGATCCAGCCCGCCTTGTAGACGAGGAGGGTGGCGCCGGCGACCGCCATGGTGCCGAGCACGGCCTGGAAGGGCGCGCCGTGCCACTGCGAGTTGTACATCTCGCTGATGACACCGAGGAAGACGCCCTCGAAGGCGGCGTACCCGATGATCAGCGCGGGCGAGGCGGCGCGCTTGAAGGACTGCACCATCGCGAGGACGAAGGCGACCAGGCCGGAGCCGATGGCCAGGCCGTAGCTCGTGCTGGAGACCGGCAGCAGCGCCCAGGCCAGGATGGCGCCGACGACGACCGTGCCGAGCGTCATCGCCGAGCGCACGACGACGTCGTCCATCGTCATACGGCCGGTGGTGACCGGGGCCTGCGGCGGAGCACCCTGCTGGAGGCCCTGCTGTGCGTAGGGGTTCTGCGCGTACGGGTTCTGCGCGTAGGGGTTGCCGCCCTGCTGGGCGTACGGGTTCCCCTGCGTGCCGACAGCGGGTCCCCCGGCCTGCGGCGCCGCGTTGAAGCCCGCGTAGCCGTTGTCGCGGCTGAACCCCCGTCGCGAGAAGACCGGGTTGCTGCTCCTCATCTCACTCCTCCATGGCCACACTGCGTGGCCTTGGCTCAAGGGTAATGGGTAGGCAAAGGAATGACCCTAGTGCTTGAGTAGGATCTTTCCCTCGTTGTGCCACCGTACGCGTGTGCCCCCTGGTGTGCCCGCACTGGTACGAAGCCGTGACACCGCTCTCCGCGGCGGCGGCCCGCGCCGCGGCCGGAGGGGGAGGAACGAGCGGAGGAACGGAGCCTGCGGGCCACTCCCGGAGAGGTCCGACCGTGGCCCGCGTCCTGCTTCACAGGGGCGGGAAGTGCCCGGAACCGGACTTGAACCGGTACGCCCGCGAGGGGCAGCGAGGTTTAAGCTCGCCGTGTCTGCATTCCACCATCCGGGCAGACCATGGGCTCCGCATCGAGGTTCCGAGCCTATCGGGGCGCATCCCCCGAACAGCGGGCGTGCGGACCGATGTTGTCTTATTTTATTGACGTCTGAGGGTGCATCAGTACGCCGCACAGGCCGTCAGCACTTGCCAACAGCCTCCCGGACCCGCGCGGCCCGCGTACGGGGATTGACGGAATTTCACCGTCCGAACGCGATCACGCCGAGCCCCGGGCCGGCTCCCGGGCCGGCTCCCGGGAGTGCGGCCGCCCGCCGCGCGCTCCCCGGCGGCGACCCGGACGGCTCTCAGGGCGTTCCGTCATCCCCAGGTATGACACGCCCGCTCGCGGTCCGACCCGAGACTGCCCCCGGAACCGGAACAGCGGGTGACTACAGGCCGCGGATCGGCACGGACGATGGAACACGTCCTCAGAAACGTCCTCGTCCCGACAGGAGCACCCTCCCGTGACCACCACTCCCCTCGCCGGCACAAGCACCGCGGTCGCAGCCCGCGCCACGGAACTGTCGAAGGTCTACGGGCAGGGCGAGACCCAGGTGGTCGCGCTCGACCGGGTCAGCGTCGACTTCCGGCGGGCCGAGTTCACCGCGATCATGGGCCCCTCGGGGTCGGGCAAGTCCACGCTGATGCACTGCGTGGCCGGCCTCGACACCTTCTCCTCCGGCTCGGTGCGCATCGGCGACACCGAACTCGGCTCCCTGAAGGACAAGCAGCTCACCAAGCTGCGCCGGGACAAGATCGGCTTCATCTTCCAGGCGTTCAACCTGCTGCCGACCCTGAGCGCCCTGGAGAACATCACGCTCCCCATGGACATCGCGGGCCGCAAGCCCGACAAGGAGTGGCTGGACCGCGTCATCAAGATGATCGGCCTCGCGGACCGGCTGAGCCACCGCCCCTCCCAGCTCTCCGGCGGCCAGCAGCAGCGCGTCGCCGTCGCCCGCGCCCTCGCCTCCCGCCCCGAGATCATCTTCGGCGACGAGCCGACCGGGAACCTCGACTCGCGCTCGGGCGCGGAGGTCCTCGGCTTCCTGCGCAACTCCGTGCGCGAGCTCGGCCAGACCGTGGTGATGGTGACGCACGACCCGGTGGCCGCCGCCTACGCGGACCGGGTCGTCTTCCTCGCGGACGGACGGATCGTCGACGAGGTGCACGAGCCGACCGCCGACTCGGTCCTCGACCTCATGCGGAACCTTCCCGGGGGAAACCCCCGGACCCCCGCACTCGACGGCGAGAACCGCACGAGCTGACGCGGGCCGAACCCTCCTGACGCGCCCCCACCCTCTCCTCGTACACCTGGACTGAGAAGACCCATGTTCCGTACCGCCTTGCGCAACGTGTTCGCGCACAAGGCCAGACTCCTGATGACCGTGCTCGCCGTCCTCCTCGGCGTCGCCTTCGTCTCGGGGACCCTGGTCTTCACCAACACCATCTCGGACGCCTACCAGAAGAGCTCCGCCAAGGGCTTCGACCAGGTCGACGTCGCGATCCGCCCGGAGAGCGCGGCCGACTCGGGCGACACCGTCGGCAGGACGCACAAGCTGACGCGGCCCCTGCTCGACAAGGCCGCCCGGGTGCCCGGAGCCGCCTCCGCGATCGGGGTCGTGAACGGCTTCACCGCCATCGCCGACAAGGACGGCAAGCTCATCGGCGGCGGCTTCCAGTCGCAGGGCGGCAACTTCTGGGGCGACAAGGACCCCCGCTACCCCCTGACGGCCGGGCACGCCCCGCACGGCACCGGCGAGATCGCGATCGACACCGAGACCGCGCGGCGGACCGGCTACAAGGTCGGCGACACCGTACGCCTGTCCGTCGACGGCCCCGTCCTCGAACCCGTCGTCGCCGGCATCTTCAGCACCGACGACGGCAACGTGGCCGCGGGCGGCAGCCTCGCCCTGTTCGACACGGCGACCGCGCAGCGGCTGTTCCACTCGACCGGCGCCTACGACGAGATCGACGTGAAGGCCGCGCCCGGCACCAGCCAGAGCGCGCTGCGCGAGGCCCTCGACGCCGTCGTACCGAAGGACACCGCCTCCACCGTCACCGGCCGGCAGCTCGCCGACGACCAGGCCGAGCAGATCTCCGCCGCGATGAGCGGCATGAAGACGGGCCTGCTCGTCTTCGCCGGCATCGCCCTGTTCGTCGGCACGTTCATCATCGCCAACACCTTCACCATGCTGGTCGCCCAGCGCACCAAGGAACTGGCGCTGCTGCGCGCCGTCGGCGCCTCCCGCCGCCAGGTCACCCGCTCGGTGCTGATCGAGGCGTTCGTGGTCGGCGCGGTGGCGGCCGTCGGCGGGCTCGCCGCGGGCATCGGCATCGGTGCCGCGATGCGCTCCCTGATGGGCACGCTCGGCGCCACGGTGCCGGACGGCCCGCTGGTCGTCTCGCCCGGCACCGTCGCCACGGCGCTGCTCGTCGGCGTCCTCGTCACCATGCTGGCCGCGTGGCTGCCCGGCCGGCGCGCCGCGAAGATCCCCCCGGTGGCCGCGATGAGCAGCCTCCACGCGAAGGCGACGACGAAGTCCCTGGTCCTGCGCAACACGATCGGCGCCCTGCTCGCGGCGGCGGGTGTCGCCGTGGTCCTGTACGCGACGACGATGGACGGCTCGGACGGCCAGGCCCCGATGGGTCTGGGCGCCGTGCTCCTCATCCTCGGCGTCTTCGTCCTCACCCCCCTGCTGTCCCGGCCGCTGATCGCCGCGGCGGCTCCGGTCCTGCGGGTCTTCGGGATCTCCGGCAAGCTGGCCCGGCAGAACTCGGTGCGCAATCCGCGCCGCACCGCCGCCACCGCCTCGGCGCTGATGATCGGTCTCACGCTGATCACCGGCATGACGGTGATGGCGGGCAGCCTGCAGAAGTCGATCGACAAGATGGCCAGTTCGGCGATCAAGGCGGACTACCTCGTGTCGATGGCGAACGGCAACTCGCTGTCCCCGGACGTCGAGAAGAAGCTCGCCGCGGTCGACGGGGTCACCGACACCAGTCCGCTGCGCAACGCGCCCTCCCGCATCGACCGGCAGACGGAGAACCTGACCGGTGTCAACGGCCCGGCCATCGGCAAGCTCACCGACCTCGACGTCACCGACGGCGCCTTCCAGGTCGGCGGCACCCGGGTCGTGGTCGACTCGGACACGGCGAAGTCCCACGGCTGGAAGGCCGGTTCGCGCTTCCAGGTCGCCTACGAGGACGGCGCGAAGCAGCGACTGTCCGTCGCCGGGGTCTACGAGGCCAACGAGATGATCCAGGGCATCATCCTGGACGACACCACCCTCTCCCCGCACCAGCGGGACGTCTCCGACATGCAGGTCATGGTGAAGACGGCGGGCGGCGCCTCGGCCGCGGCCAAGGACAGTCTGGAGAAGGCCCTCGGCGACAACCCCGCCGTCAAGGTCCAGGACAAGCACGACATCTCCGAGGGCATCGCCCAGATGTTCACGCTGATGCTGAACATGCTCTACGGCCTCCTGGCGATGGCGGTGATCGTCGCCGTCCTCGGGGTCATCAACACCCTCGCGATGTCGGTCTTCGAGCGCTCGCAGGAGATCGGGATGCTCCGCGCGATCGGCCTGGACCGCAAGGGGGTCAAGCGGATGGTCCGTCTGGAGTCCCTGGTCATCTCGCTCTTCGGCGGCGTCCTCGGCATCGGTCTCGGCGTGTTCTTCGGCTGGGCGGCCGGCGAGTTGCTGGGCAGCAGGATGTCGACGTACGAACTGGTCCTGCCCTGGGGCCGGATGGCGCTCTTCCTCCTGCTCGCGGCCACCGTCGGAGTCCTGGCGGCGCTCTGGCCGGCCCGCCGGGCGGCCCGGCTGAACATGCTGGGGGCGATCAAGTCCGAGTGACCGGGCACGGCGCCCGGGCCGCGGCGGCGGCCCGGGAAGCCAGGTGAGCCAGGCGGGCCCGGGAAGCCAGGTGAACCCGGAAGACGACCGAGGGGGTCCTGTTCCGTCCGGAACGGGACCCCCTCCGCGTGCGCGCCCGCGCTCCGGACGCCTCAGTTCCAGGTTCTCGCCCGCAGCGGCATCCCGGACGCGCCGGACGCGCCCGGAGTCTTCACCGCCAGCACCTGGTTGACGCCGATCTGGTTGCGCTCGAAGGCGACCGCGCTCGCCGCCATGTACAGCCGCCAGACGCGCGCCCGGCCGACACCGGTGAGCCGGACGGCACGGGACCAGCCCGCCTCCAGATTGGCGACCCAGCGGCGCAGGGTGAGCGCGTAGTGCTCGCGCAGGGCCTCGACGTCACGCACCTCGAACCCGGCCCGCTCCAGCAGCGCCACGGTCGTCCCGACGGGGGCGAGTTCGCCGTCGGGGAACACATAGGCGTCGATGAACGCGTCCACGGTGTACGACGACTCGTCGCGCTGCGGGCGCCGGCCGATCTGGTGGTTGAGCAGCCGCCCTCCGGGGGCGAGGAGGCGGCCGAGCACCTCGGCGTACTCCAGGTAGCGCTCGGCGCCGACGTGTTCGGCCATCCCGATGGAGGAGATCGCGTCGTAGGGCCCGTCGGTGACGTCCCGGTAGTCCTGCACCCTGATCTCGACCCGGTCCGTCAGGCCCTCCTCCGCGACCCGTTTACGGGCGTACGCGGCCTGTTCCTGCGACAGCGTCACCCCGACCACCCTCACGCCGTGGTCCCGGGCGGCGTGCACGGCCATCGAGCCCCAGCCGCAGCCGACGTCCAGGAGTCGCTGACCGGGCTTCAGGGCCAGCTTCCGGGCGACGAGTTCGAGCTTGTCGCGCTGCGCCTCCTCCAGGGTGCCGTCCTCCCGCCAGTAGGCGCACGAGTAGACCATGGACGGGCCGAGGACGAGCTCGTAGAAGTCGTTGCCGACGTCGTAGTGGTGGCTGATCGCGCTCCGGTCGGTGCGCCTGGTGTGCAGGTGGCGGCGCCTGCGCACCTCCTCGGGGGGCGGGGCGGGCGGCAGCGGCAGTCCCGCCATCCCCACCAGCCCGCGGACCGCGGCGCGCACCTCGGGATCACGCAGCGCCGCCCCGAGCCCGCGCGCGTCCTCGCCGCGCTCCCAGACGAGCCCGGACAGCAGGTCCAGGGCGGTGTACAGGTCTCCCTCGATGCCCAGGTCGCCGGAGACCCAGGCGCGGGCCAGTCCCAACTCGCCCGGCTTCCACAACAGTCGGCGCACGGCCCGCCGGTTGCGGACGACGAGCGCCGGCGCCGCGGGCGGACCGGCTTCCGAACCGTCCCAGGCGCGCACGCGCAAAGGGAGAGGGGCTCCCAGCAACTGTTCGACAAGGCCTTTGAGCCGCGGCGCGGCGTCCTGCATGGCGTACACCTCCGAGACAACACTCCCGAACGCTCCGACACCACGTAAACATCTACCCCCTCGCCGGGCAGTCCCCCCTTCACGACACAGATTCGCAAAATGTGTGTACGCACCATGCTTTACGTGGCGCCCCGGCGCCGCTTCGAACGGCGCCCAGGGCGCACCGGGCCGCCCCGGGGCGGGGAACGCCGAAGGGGCCGCCCGCACCACGGATGGCGGGCGGCCCCTTCGGGGCGTTCGGTGACCGGAGGTCAGGAGGCCTCGGTCAGGAGGCCTTGGCCTTCTCCTCGGTCTTGACGGCGGGCGCCGGGGCGGCCGGAGCCGGCTTGGCGGCCTCGTAGAACTCCTCGCGCGGAGTCTCCATGGCACCCAGGGAGACGACCTCGCGCTTGAGGAACATCGCGAGCGTCCAGTCCGCGAAGACGCGGATCTTGCGGTTCCAGGTCGGCATGGCCAGACCGTGGTAGCCACGGTGCATGTACCAGGCGAGGCGGCCCTTGAGCTTGATCTTCATCTTGCCCATGACGATCATCGCGACGCCCTTGTGCAGGCCGAGACCGGCCACGGCGCCCTTGTTGGCGTGCGCGTACTCCTTCTGCGGGAAGCCCCGCATGCCGGAGATCACGTTGTCGCCGAGGATCTTGGCCTGACGCAGCGCGTGCTGCGCGTTCGGCGGGCACCAGGCGTTCTCGACACCGGCCTTGCGGGCGGCGACGTCCGGCACCTGGGCGTTGTCGCCCGCGGCCCAGATGTAGTCCGTGCCCTGCACCTGGAGCGTGGTCTGGGTGTCCACGTGGCCACGCGGGCCGAGCGGCAGACCGAAGCGGGAGAGAACGGGGTTCGGCTTGACGCCGGCCGTCCAGACGATCGTGTTGGAGTCGACCTCGAGGCCGTTCTTCAGCACGACGTGGCCGTCGACGCAGGAGTCCATGGAGGTGGAGAGGTAGATCTCCACACCGCGGCTCTCCAGGTGCTCCTTGCCGTACTGGCCGAGCTTGGGGCCGACCTCGGGAAGGATCTTGTCCGCGGCGTCGACGAGGATGAAGCGCATGTCCTCGCGGGACACGCTGCTGTAGTACTTGGCCGCGTCACGGGCCATGTCCTCGACTTCACCGATGGTCTCGGCGCCGGCGAAGCCGCCACCCACGAAGACGAAGGTCAGCGCCTTGCGGCGGACGTCCTCGTCCGTGGTGGAGTCGGCCTTGTCGAGCTGCTCGAGAACGTGGTTGCGCAGGCCGATGGCCTCCTCGATGCCCTTCATGCCGATGCCCTGCTCGGCGAGGCCGGGGATCGGGAAGGTGCGGGAGACCGCGCCCATCGCGATGACGAGGTAGTCGAAAGGCAGCTCGTACGCCTCGCCCACGAGGGGGGCGACCGTGGCGACCTTGCGGTCCTGGTCGATGGTGGTGACCCGGCCGGTGAGGACCTCCGCCTTGGGAAGTACACGCCGCAGCGGGACGACGACGTGCCGCGGCGAGATGCTGCCGGCGGCTGCTTCGGGGAGGAAGGGCTGGTAGGTCATGTACGACCGGGGGTCGACGACCGTGACGGTCGCCTCTCCGTAGCGCATCTGCTTGAGGATGCGCCGAGCTGCGTACAGGCCTACGTACCCACCGCCTACTACGAGGATCCTGGGACGCTCCGTGGTGCTCATGCCATCGAGTATCCACCTGGTTCAGGGGGGTCGCTCGTGCGCCCCTTCACAAGCTCGGACAGGGGCTCTGCTACACTCCGCCGCCCTCGTGACCGGGGTCATGGCGGCAGGGGTGGACCGCCGTACGGTTCGTACCGTTGTCAACACCGCGTGAGCTGCGGCCCAACCCGTTCGGCCGAGCGGACCACACCTGTGTTTCACCGTCCTGAAACGCGGTCGCAACGCTTCACCGAGCATGCTTCCGGACCCGCCCGGCCCCGCGGAAGGGCCCAAGTGGCCCCTTCGTGGCCCGTTCGTCGCTCAGCAGGGCCATTTTCCTTGTGAAGAACTTCACGAACTTTCTCGACGGAGTCGCACGAGAGGGCGTCCAGGACCCCCTCCGGCACGCTCATACGCTATCCGACCCGCTCAGCCGAGGCTACCGACGAGTAGCAAAGGAGACCCGTGCCACGCCGTGCGCCACGGCCGCACACGGCGCTCCTGAGCCCTGTCCGGCCGCCCGGGGACGCCGACGGCCCCGGTTCCCTGGAAGGGGACCCGGGGCCGTGTCACACCCGCTCTCGACGCGTCGACGGATGGCGTCAGTCGCCCTGCCGGGCCGCTTCGGCTTCCTCCGCCACCTTGAAGGCGATGCCGTCGAGGATGTCGTGCTCGCTGACCACGACCTCCCCGGCCCCGGTCCGCTCCATGATCGAGAGCAGGACGAGGGCGCCGGCCCCGATCACGTCCACGCGGCCCGGGTGCATGGAGGGGACGGCCGCGCGCTCGGCGTGGGTGGAGCGCAGCAGCCACTCGGTGATCTCGCGGACGCGCGCGATCGGGACGCGGGAGTGGTGGATCCGCTCGGAGTCGTACTCGGCGAGGTCCAGCGCGATCGCCGCGATCGTGGTGACCGAGCCGGCCAGCCCCACCAGGGTGCGCGCCTCGCGCAGCGGGACCGTCTCCTCGGCGAGGTCGAGGGCGGCCTCGATGTCGGCGCGCATCGCCGCGACCTGCTCGGCGGTGGGCGGGTCGGTCACGACGCCGTCGCGCACGAGGTGACGTTCCGTCATCCGTACGCAGCCGACGTCCACGGAGCGTGCCGCGCGCACCCGGTCGGCGCCGACGACGAACTCCGTGGAGCCGCCGCCGATGTCCACGACCAGGTAGGGCGTGGCGAGGTCGTCGCGCCCGGCCAGTTCCCTGGTCGCGCCGGTGAAGGAGAACTCGGCCTCCTGGTCGCCGGTGACGACCTCCGGCTCGACGCCGAGGATGTCCAGCACCCCGCGCACGAACTCGTCCCGGTTCTCCGCGTCCCGGGAGGCGGAGGTGGCGACGAAGCGCAGCCGCTCGGCGCCGTGCTCCTTGATGGCCTCGGCGTAGGCGTGGCAGGCGGCGAAGGTCCGCTCCAGCGCCTCGGGGGCGAGCCGCCCGGTGCGGTCGACGCCCTGGCCCAGCCGGACGATGGTCATCCGCCGGTCCAGGTCGGTGAGTTCGCCCGTCCGCGGGTCCGCGTCGGCCACCAGGAGCCGGATGGAGTTCGTACCGCAGTCGACGGCGGCGACGCGGGTCACCGGCCGTCCTCGGCGGACTCGTCGCCGGCCGGCGCTCCGGCCCGGGTGACGCAGGCGCCCTTGCGCCACCACTCGGGCAGCATGGCGATGGCCTCGTCGCCGAGCGGGTTGACGCCGGGGCCGGCGGCCAGCGAGTGCGCCACCAGAACGTGCAGGCACTTCACCCGGTCCGGCATGCCGCCCGCGCTCGGGAAGCCCTCCAGGACCTCGATCGCGTCACGGCGCGCGATGTAGTCCTCGTGGGCGGCGCGGTAGGCCGCGGCCAGCTCGGGGTCGGTGGCCAGTCGTTCGGTCATCTCCTTCATGACCCCGTTGGCCTCCAGCGTCCCGATCGCGGACGCGGCCCGCGGGCACGTCAGGTAGTACGTGGTCGGGAACGGCGTGCCGTCGGGGAGGCGGGGCGCCGTCTCCACCACGTCCGGCTGGCCGCAGGGGCAGCGGTGCACGATCGCGCGCAGCCCGCGCGGCGGCCGGCCGAGCTGCTGCTTGAAGGCCTCGACGTCGGCGTCGGTGGGCTCGGTGCGCGGGGTGGTGGGCGGTGGCGTTTCCATGCCGTGAGTCACGTGTCTTTCTGGTCAGTTCATGGGGCGTCAGCGGTCGGCGGCGTCGGATTTGTCCACGCCGTCCCAGACATTGGTGTACCAGGGGCGGTCGGCGGTGCCCCGATCGGCACGGGACTGCTTCGCGGCGTCCGGGTCGATCACGACGTAGCCGGTCTCGCCCGGCATCACGTAGTGCAGCCGCTGCCGGATCTGCTGCTTCGCGTACGCGTCGTCCTGCCAGCGCGCCTTGAGGTCGCGAAGCTGCTCGACCCGCTGCCGGGCCTGCTCCCGCTGCCGCTCCAGATCGCCGATCTGGGCCCGCTGGGAGACGTACTGCCGCATCGGGTACGCGAGGGCGACGATCAGGGTGCACAGGACCATGGCGAGGAGCGCGGCCCGGCCGGTGAGCCGGGAGCGGCGCGCCTGCCGCTTGGTCTGGGAGCGGTAGACCCTGGCCGCCGTCTGCTCGCCGAGCAGCTTCAGCCTGGTCGAGGTGGAGAACCGGTCCCGGTCCTTCACGGCCATGAGTCCCGCCTCCCCAGTACCGGCCCGCCGTACGGGCCCGTCACGTGCGTACGTCCCCGCACACGGTACGGGACCGGGTACGGGGACGTACGGATGACGCTTCCTGAGACGCGCGGGGGTCAGCCCTTGAAGCGCGGGAAGGCGCTGCGGCCGGCGTAGACCGCGGCGTCGTCGAGGATCTCCTCGATGCGCAGGAGCTGGTTGTACTTGGCGACACGGTCCGAGCGGGCCGGGGCGCCGGTCTTGATCTGACCGCAGTTCACGGCGACCGCGAGGTCGGCGATGGTGACGTCCTCGGTCTCGCCGGAACGGTGGGACATCATGCACTTGAAGCCGTTGCGCTGGGCCAGCTCGACGGCGTCCAGCGTCTCGGTCAGCGAACCGATCTGGTTGACCTTGACGAGCAGGGCGTTGGCGGAGCCCTCCTCGATGCCGCGGGCCAGGCGCTCCGGGTTGGTGACGAAGAGGTCGTCGCCGACGATCTGGACCTTGTCGCCCAGCTTGTCGGTGATGACCTTCCAGCCGGCCCAGTCGTCCTCGAACAGCGGGTCCTCGATGGAGACGAGCGGGTACGCCGCGACGAGCTCGGCGTAGTACTCGGTCATCTCGGCGGCGGAGCGCTCCTTGCCCTCGAAGAGGTACTTGCCGTCCTTGTAGAACTCGGAGGCGGCGACGTCGAGGGCGAGGGCGATCTGCTCGCCGGGGGTGTAGCCGGCCTCCTTGATGGCCTCGAGGATGAGGTCGAGGGCGGCGCGGTTGGACTCCAGGTTCGGGGCGAAGCCGCCCTCGTCGCCGAGGCCGGTGGACAGGCCCTTGGTCTTCAGCACCTTCTTGAGGGTGTGGTAGACCTCGGCGCCCCAGCGCAGGGCCTCGGAGAAGGACTCCGCGCCGATCGGGGCGATCATGAACTCCTGGATGTCCACGTTGGAGTCGGCGTGCGAGCCGCCGTTCAGGATGTTCATCATCGGAACGGGCAGCAGGTGCGCGTTCGGTCCGCCCAGGTAGCGGAAGAGCGGCAGGTCGGACGCCTCGGAGGCGGCGTGCGCGACGGCGAGCGAGACGCCGAGGATGGCGTTGGCGCCGAGCGAGCCCTTGTTGTCGGTGGCGTCCAGGTCGAACATCGCCTGGTCGATCAGGCGCTGCTCGGTGGCGTCGTAGCCGACGAGCTCCGGGCCGATCTGCTCGATGACGGCGAGGACGGCCTTCTCGACACCCTTGCCCTGGTAGCGGTTCGGGTCACCGTCGCGAAGCTCGATGGCCTCGAACGCTCCGGTGGAGGCGCCGGACGGAACGGCGGCACGACCCGTGCTGCCGTCGTCGAGGCCGACCTCGACCTCGACCGTGGGGTTGCCTCGGGAGTCCAGGATTTCCCGGGCTACGACGACGTCGATGGACGGCACGAGCATCTCCTTATGGGATGTGACGCGGGTACGCGGGGCTCAGCAGTCCCGCGGGATGAGCCTAACCGGCTCAGGGGGATCGGCCGGCGATCGACCACCCCTTGAGCGGACTGAGCCTACATATTGTTCCTGAACGGAACAAAAAAAGAAATGAAAAACCCCGCTCCGGCGCGTGCGGGGGAACACGCGCCGGAGCGGGGAGCCCGTGGGGACGGGGAACCTCGGCGGGTCTCCGGTGCGTGCGAAGACCCCACGAGGGGCTGTTGCCTGCCGGGTGTCGCGGCGCGGTGCCGGAATCACCGCCGCCCTCCGCCGAAAGCGGCCGGTGGACCGGCGTGCCGCGCTGCTCAGCTCAGGTGGAGCTGCTGGCCCGGGTAGATGAAGTCGGCGTCGGCGACGATGTCCTTGTTCAGCTTGAACAGCTTCTGCCAGCCGCCCTTGACGTGCTTCTTCTCGGCGATCGAGCTGAGGGTGTCACCCTTGACGACCTTGTACTCGCCGTCGCCCTTCTTGACCTTCTTGCCGGTCGGGGTGGTGACGGTCTTCTGGGCGGGGCGCTCCGAGGAACGGGAGGCGGGCTGCTCCGTCGTCCGGGTGGCCGGGGCGCTCTGCGAGCTGCCGGCCGAGGAGGAGGTGGACGGGGCCGCCGGGGCCGAGCCGCCGCCGTACGGGGTGCTCGACAGGCCGGTGCCGCAGGTGGGCCAGGCGCCCTTGCCCTGCGCGGCGAGGACCTTCTCGCCGATGGTGATCTGCTGGGACTTCGAGGCCTGGTCGGCGGTCGAGGCGTAGGCGGTGCCGCCGTACGCGGCCCAGGTGGAGGACGAGAACTGCAGGCCGCCGTAGTAGCCGTTGCCGGTGTTGATCGACCAGTTGCCGCCGGACTCGCACTGGGCGACGGCGTCCCACTCGGAGGCGGTGGCCGCGGAGGCGTTGCCGGCCGCCATCAGCGGGGCGGCGATGGCGACGCCGGTGACACCGGCGAGCGTGGCGACACGGGTGGCCTTGTTCGGGCGGCGGTGCTTGCCCTTGCTGGAGAACAGCATGGAGAGATCCCCTCACCGACGCCTGCGAGGTGAGCTGTCGGGTTCGGGCCGAATGAGTTGCCCGGCCGCATGCCCTCGGTCCTGTCTCCAGGACGTCCGGCACGCGGCTTCACCCCAAGCCGTTCCCGGGTGTCTCTCGACTCCCGGACCCGGCACTTACCTTGGGTCCCCCGCTCCTGCCGACGGCGCATGACGCGACGACTGTTCCCGTACGGCCGTTGGCAGGATTCGGCGTTGCGACCGTCGGGGCCCGCTGTGGCGAGCGGTGACGACCGTAAGCAGTCGATTGCCGGAATTTCAAAGACGATCAGGGCTTCTGAGACCCATCTCTCACTTGCGCCAAATAGGACATTCCACAGCGAACCGTGACGCGAACTCCCGCTACTTCTGCACCGTTTCGGCCGTGTCCGCGATGCTTCGACCAGGGACGACGAGGCCCGGACCGCTGTCGGCCGGCGCCGCGTCCACGGTGGGCAGATCGCCCCATCCGCCTTCGAGGCCAAGGGCGTCGGAAACAGTCCAGAGGTTCCCGATGACCTCTGCGACGTACTCGGTGTCGGGGGCGTCGGCCTCGGGGCTCGCGGCATGACGCCCCGTGGACCCGTCGGTGCGGCTGCCGGCCGCGCTCTCCGCTGCGTCCCCGGCGCGGTGCCGCCCGGTACCGGTGCTCGCCGAGGCGGACGGGGTCGAAGAGGCTTCCTTCTGTCCCGACTTGGTCGATTTGTCACTCTTGTCGGCCGTCGCGTCGGCGCCGTCGGAGCTCTGCGAGGCGCTGGGCGTGGCGGAGCTGTCGTCCGTGCCGGAGGAGTCGGTCGAACCGGACGAATCACTCGAAGGGGACGAGCTGGGCGACGTCGCCAGACCGGACGAGATGTACGAACCCGAGTCGTTGCCGGTGCTCGACGAGTCGCCGGCCACGCCCGTGTCGACGCTGACCCCGGCGGAGGTCTTGCTGAGACCCGAGAGCGGCCCGCACGTCGGCCAGGCCGCGAGGCCCGAGTCGGCGAGCACCTTCTCGGCGACGGCTATCTGCTGCGAGCGGCTGGCCTGGTCGGCCGTCGGCGCGTACTCGAGGCCGCCGTGGGCCTCCCAGTTGTCCTGGTCGAGCTGGAGGCCGCCGTAGTAGCCGTTGCCTTCATCGGCGCTCCACGCGCCACCGCTCTCGCACTGTGCCACCCGGTCCCAGGTGGTCCCGTCGGCCGCGTTCGCGCTCGCCGCGGCGAGCAGGGGGATGACGATCGCGGATCCGGTCACCCCTGCGGCGACGATGAGAGCCGGGGCCTGGCGAGGGCGACGGTGACGGCCGTTCCCGGAGAGCATGCGAGAGCCTTTCGAGCGACAACGGGGAGCACGGCGACTCCTGCTGAACGAGTGGCGCAGGTGCCGCGTTGTTGATGGGTGAAGGTAGTCGCACTCGAACGCTGGTTACAAGTCGATGCAGTACTGATCACGTGAAGATCACGGATTTGACGGAGCGTCATGTTCCGGTGGCCCCAGAGGCCTTGTTCCGGTATGCGGAATCACCGCTTCGGCACGACCGCCGAAGGGTCGTCGTTGCACCGATCGCGTCCTATTTGACCGGGGTGAACTCCACCGGAAGCGTGCGCAATCCGCGCATAATGAGCCCTCCGCGCCAGCGCAAATCGGCCGAATCTCCGGCGAGTTGGATGTCGGGAAGGCGGCTGAGGAGCGTACCGATGGCGGTCTGCCCCTCCAGTCGGGCGAGCGGCGCGCCCAGGCAGTAGTGGATGCCGTGGCCGTAGCCCAAGTGCTGAAGGTCACGTCGTGACAGATCGAGCGTGTCGGGCTGTTCGAAGCGTTCGGGGTCGCGGTCGGCCGCCGCGAGCACCACGAGCACGGGGTCGCCGGCCGCGATGTCCTGCCCGCCGATCCGCACGTCCTCGGTCGCGAACCGCCACGTGGCCAGTTCGACGGGCCCGTCGAAGCGCAGGAGTTCCTCGACGCCGGTCTCCAGCAGTCCGCTCTCCCCGGCCGCGAGGGAGGCCTGCAGCCGCTCCCGCTGCCCGGGGTGGGTGAGCAGGGCGTGCATCCCGTTCCCGATGAGGTTGACCGTGGTCTCGAACCCGGCGAACAGCAGGATGAAGGCCATGGCGGCGGCCTCGTTCTCGGTGAGGTGCTCGCCGTGGTCGGAGGCGCGGATGAGACCGGAGATGAGGTCCTCGCCGGGCTCGGGCTCCGCGGTCAGGGCCTCGCGCTTGCGGTGGATGAGCTCGGCGAGATACCCGCGCATCTTCTTCACCGACCGGGCCACCCCGCCCCTCGGCCCGCCGCCGTGCCGGATCATCATGCCCGCCCAGTCCCGGAAGTCGTCCTGGTCCTCGCGCGGGACGCCGAGCAGGTCGCAGATGGCGTAGATGGGGAGCGGGAAGGCGAACTCGTGGATGAGGTCCGCGGAACCCCCGGCCGCGAACCTGTCGATGAGCTGATCCGTCAACTCCTGCACCCGCGGCGCGAACTCGGCCACGCGCCGGGGCGTGAAGGCCTTGCTGACGAGCTTCCGCAGCCGGGTGTGGTCCGGCGGGTCGATGTTCAGCAGATGCGTCATCAGCTCGGCCTTGCGCTCCCCGGGGATCCCGGTCCGGCCCTTCGCGTGCGCGGGCTCGTCGTGGTGCGCGGGGTTCTTGGACAGCCGCTGGTCGGCGAGCGTCTGCCGGGCGTCGGCGTACCGCGTGACGAGCCAGGCCTCCACCCCGCTGGGCAGCCGCGTGCGGTGCACGGGCGCGTTCTCCCTGAGCCAGGCGTAGGCCGGGTAGGGGTCGGTGGCGAACTCCCAGGTGAAGAGTTCGGGGGCGGCGCTGGCGGAGGCTTCGTGCTCGGTCACTCCTCGACGGTATCCGCACCGCACCGGAAGCCCCGGCCCACCGGGGTCGCCCGAGCCGGCACCGTCCGGCCACCGGGTCCGCGGGAGACGGCGGCCACCGGGCCGGTCCCGGCCGTCGGGCGGCGCCCGACCAAGGCGGCTCCGCCCGGTTCGCACCGGACCGTCCTGACATGCGCTGCTGTTTGACCCCGGCGGTCGGCGTCTCCCTACTTTCTGCCGTGGACCCCGAAATTCTCAGATCCAGCTTCGCGGTCGTGGAACGACGGGCCGAGTTCGCGGTCAAGTACTTCTACTCGCACCTCTTCCGCCACAACCCGCAGCTCCGCGCGCTGTTCCCGGCGGACCTCGCCCAGGACATGGAACGGCAGCGGGACCGGCTCTTCGCGGCGCTCACCTTCGTCATGGACAAGCTGGAGGATCCGGAACTGCCCCGGTACTTACGGAGCCTCGGCCGCGACCACCGCAAGTACCTGACCCGGCCCGAGCACTACGGGGCCGTGGGGGAGAGCCTGCTCGCCGCGTTCGCGGTCGTCTCTGGCTCGGCCTGGAACGCCGAGGCGGAGAAGGCCTGGACCGCCGCGTACGGATCGATCGCCCGGAGCATGCTGGAGGGCGCCTGGGAGGCCCGGCACCACGGCGAGCCGCTCTGGTGGGACGCGGAGGTCGTCTCCCGCACCCGGCACGGCGACGACCTCGTCGTGCTCACCCTGCTGCCGCGGCAACGCCTCACCTACTCCCCCGGCCAGTACGTCAGCGTCAGCGTGCCCCACCTCCCCCGTGTCTGGCGCCCCTACTCCCTCGCGAACGCGCCCCGCGCCGACCGCACCGTCGACCTTCACGTCAGCCTGGTCGAGGGCGGCGTGCTCTCCACCGCCCTCGTCCGGCGGACCCGGGTCGGCGACGGCCTGCGGCTGGGCCCGCCCGGCGGCGGCCTCACCCTGCGGACCCCGGCCGACCGTCCCCTCACCCTGATCGCGGCCGGCACCGGCTGGGCACCGGTGAAGGCCCTGCTGGAACAGCTCGAATCCGCCCACGAGGCCCGTCTGTTCCTCGTGGCCCGCGACATCGCGCACCTCTACGACCGGCCCGCCGTCGAACGCCTGCGGGCCTCGCTCCCCGGGCTCACCGTCACCTGCATCACCCCCGCGCCCGGCCGCCCCAAGGCCCAGGCGACCGAACGGCTGCTCACCGCGCTGGGCAACCGGGCGGGCTGGAGCAGACACGACGTCTACGTCGCCGGTCCGCCCGACCTCGTCGAGGAGGTCGGCGACGTACTCCCCCTTCTGGGGACACCGGCCGAGCGGGTCTTCCACGACCCGCTCCCGCCGACCGGCGAGAGCCGTCCCCGTCCGGTGGGCGCGGCCCAGTGGCTCCTGGACCGCCCACCGGCCGCCTGGCACAACCCCGCGGACCGCACCCTCGGCCCCTGACCCGGCTCCCTCAGTCCCGCCCGCCCTTCTCCTCCGCCCCGCGGATCGCGTCGCGGTACGTGCGGGCCGCCGCGCGCAGGGCGGCCTCGGGGTCGATGCCCTCGGACTCGGCCCGGACGGCCATCGCCAGCAGTTCGTACCCCACGCCCTCGCCCGAGGGCAGCGGAACGTCCAGCCCCGCCGTACGCGCCCGGGACGAGAGCTTGGCCGACAGGGCCAGGCCCGGCTGACCGAGCGGCACGCCCTCGGTGACGGAGGTGCGCCGCTTCTCCTCGGCCTTGGTGCGCAGCCAGTGCTCCTTGACCTCCTCGGGCGTCGTGGCCGTCTCGTCACCGAACACATGGGGGTGCCGGTGGATCAGCTTGGCGACGATCCCGCCGGCCACGTCGTCGATGGAGAACGGGGCGTCCGCGTCGTCCTCGGCGATCCGGGAGTGGAACACGACCTGGAGCAGGACGTCACCGAGCTCCTCGCGCAGCTCGTCCCGGTCCCCCTCCTCGATGGCCTCGACGAGCTCGTAGGCCTCCTCCAGCCCGTACTTCGCGAGACCCTCGTGCGTCTGCCGGGACGACCAGGGGCACTCCGCGCGGATGCGGTCCATCACCTGGACGAGATCGAGCAGGCGCGCGCCCGGCAGGTCGTACGAGGCGGGCAGCAGTTCCAGGTCCGGCATGCGTATGCGGCCGGACCCCGCGAGACGGGCCAGACCGTCGGTGAGCCGGGGTTCGCCCTCCCCCGTGGCCACGACGACCACCGTGCGGCCGCCGGCACACGCGTCGACCAGCTCCCGCGCGCTCGGGGCCTCCTCGTCGACGCCGACCCCCGCCTCGCGCAGATACGGCACCTGCGGGTGCGCGCCGTCCGAGCACAGCACCCGGTCCGCGCCGTGCAGCGCCTGCCAGGCGGGCCAGGAGAGCAGGCCGGGCGCGACCCGGTGGCTGGTGGTGAGCAGGACGATGCGGCCGGGGTCGGCGGCGCTCGCGCCGTCGGCGGCCACCTCGGCCGCGGTCACGTCGCCCGAGGTGGCACCGGCCGCGGCGGCGTCGGCCGCGGTCCCCTCGCCGCCCTGAGCGGCCCCCGTCGGTTCACTGGTTGCGTTCACCCCTCGAACGTAACCCACGCCGCCGACACCCCCGGAGTTGTCCACAGGGCCCGGGGAGGCGGCCGATCCTCAGGCCCGCGCGTCGGGTTACGCGGGCTGCGGGGTCGCGGTCGCGGTCACCTCGCGCACCCACGGCGTCTTCGCGTCGACACGGCTGCTCTTCTGGACGTCCCAGGTGCCGTAGCGCGGGTTCAGGTCGACGTGGAGTTCCTTGGACGCGCCGGACATCGCCTTCCAGAAGGCGGCCTTGCCGTCGGTGGTGTTCATGTCGGCACCGAGCGCGGCGGCGAGCTTGCGCGCCTCGATCTCGGTGCGCAGGCTGTCGTCGAGACGCTCGGGCGCCACGCCGTAGTTCGACAGCCAGGCCGTCTCCAGCGCCTTCGGGCCGCCCGCCTGCTGTTCGAGGGCCGCCCGCATCTCCTGCGAGTCCTTGCGGGTCACCTTCACACCGGCGTTCTTCGCCGCCCGGTCCAGCACCCGGTCCAGCACCATGCTGTGCAGCGTGTCGCGGGTGAGGGTGCCGGTGCTCGCGACGACCTGCGCGTACTGGGCGTCGTCCTTGCTGGCGGCCCGCTGCGCCGAGCGCACCTCGTCCACCCGGTCCTGCAACTGGGCGACGGTGATCCGGCTGTCGCCGACGACGGCCGCCGCACCCGGATGGGCATCGCTGCCGCACGCGGTGAGCAGAGGGGCCGCGGCGACGATCGCGGCGGAGAGGACGAGCGCGGTGCGACGGCGGCGGTGCAAGGAAGCCTCCCGAGGAGATTGTGCGACGGTGCACAAAGTCTTGCGGTGATCGATGGTAGGCAGTGGCCCGCCTCTCGGCCAGCCATTCGACCAACGATTCACGACGACTTCAGGCACCGCCGAAGGTTCCCCGCCTCCCGGAACGCCCAGGGTCCGCCCGTACGGGTGACCGCGGCGGCCCCGGCGCGACCTCCCGGAGGTCCCGGCGAAGCGGGGGACACCCGAACGGCACCGCCCGGAACACCCGAACGGCACCGCCCAGGGCGCCCGGACCGTATCCCCGGCCGCGGACTAGTCCCGCGCGTTCACCTCGCGCTCCACGACCCGGGCGACCTCCGCGCGCAGTCCGTCGCCCGTGTGCGCCACGGTGACGTTCGCGGGGTTCTTGGTGCCGCTCTTCCCGTCGGCGGTGGAACCGGCCTGGCCGCCCACGAGCACGAAGCCGACCTTCCTGTACTGCGGAGCGGCCTGCCCGGCCGCCGTGGCCTCGGGCTTTCCGGCCGCGACCACCACGTCGCAGGACCGCTGGAGCAGGCCGTTGAGATAGGGCCGCGCGTTGGCCGCGGACTGCTCACCCGTCACCGGGACGTAGCTCACGCGCGCGTGTGTCGTGAGGGACGCGTCCTGCATGCCCTGCCAGACCTCGGCCGCGGTGGTCCCTGCGGTGATGCCGTCCTTGCCCGTCAGCAGACAGGCGTCGACGTCCGTGTAGTGCCGGGCCCTGGTGTCGGGCAGTCGCTGCTCGGAGTCGCCCCGGGAGAGGAGGTACCAGGTGACGGTGACCGCGACGGCGGCGATCACGGCACCCGCCGCGAGGACGGTCCTCCTGCCACCCGGCACACGCGACCGCAGGAGTACGGTCCGCGCTCCGGCGGCGAGCCGCGTCCTCCAGCCGGTGCCGGCCCCGGTCCTGGCCCGCTGCGCCGCCGACACCTGTCTGACCCGCTTCGCCACGTCGTCGTTCCCGTACTTTCGTCGTGCTGTCCACCGATACGCCCATGGTGACGGGTGATTCCGGTGGCTGGTTCTGGTGGTCGGCGGATCCGATGACCCGGCGCCTTGGAGCCGGGGCACCCTCGCCATCGGGTGTGCCCTGACCGCCTGGGCGGTCTAACGCCCTGACCGCCGGGGCCAGGCCGTCCAGGCGTGCAGGGCCGCACCGGCCATCGACGCCCCGACCAGCAGCACGTCGTCGACGAACTGCAGCCCGTGCGTGGTCTCGGGGGTGAGCGAGAGCTGCATGATCCAGGCCACCAGCACCGCGCAGAACGCCCCGAAGGCGGCCCAGTTCGCGCGCGTGCCTCTGCGCAGGGCGATCAGGAGGGAGGGAACAGGACACAGAAGTCCCATGCTGACGACCGGAATCGCCGCCAGTCCGGCACGGGCGACGGACGGACCGACCAGTGCCGGCAGTCTCTCGACTCTCATGTCCTGCTCCTCCTCGGTGTCTCTCTGAACGGTCGCCTGCGTCAGCCGGTGATGGCGACGGGCGCGTCCCAGGCGTCGCGGTCCACGGTGATCGTGACGCCGCCGATGGTCTCCTTGCTGTTCACCATGTACTGGTGCGCACGGCTGTGGTCGGTGAACTGGGTCGCGCCCCAAGGCCAGTCGCTGGTGGTGGTGTTCGTCTTGTCCCACAGGGCGTACCAGAGGTTGCCCGGCAGGTCCGTCTTGTCGGTCGCGGTCGCGATGGCCTTGGCGCTGGAGCTGGTGAAGCCGTAGTACCCGGAGCGGTACGTCTTGGCGCGCAGTGCCTTGTCGAAGGAGCGCACGTAGGTGAGCACGGCGTCGTTGCACGCCTTGTTCGTGATGTCGTACGACTCCATGTCGAGGTAGACCGGGCTGCCGGCCTTCATGCCGAGCGCGGAGGCCTTGGCGACCGCGTCCGCTCCGTCGGCCGCGCCGAGCGAGGCCGCGGTCGCGGCGGTGATCTTCTCGGGGCTGGTCCCGGTCTGGCAGGACGGCTGGGCGCCGACGTACAGCGGGATGAGCTTCCAGCCCAGCGTGCTGACCGACTTCACCCAGGACGCGGTGAGGTTGGGCTGGCTGCACCCGCGGTTCTTGCCGCCGATGTAGACGGCCGCGGCACCGTAGAAGCCGGTGTGCCAGGCCTTCATCGCGGTGAGCGAGGGCGCGGCGCAGGTGTCGAAGGCGCGGCCCGTGTACGTCTTCTGGGCGGGCCAGACGGTCGCCGCCATCGACGCCTGTGCCGCGATCCCGGCGCCGGCGACCACGGCAGCACCTGCCGTCGCCCACGCGATGTAGCGGCCCTTCTTGGACATCCGATGGCTGGACATTCCCACCCCATTCATGACATGAACATCACAGCGCCCGGAACATGGGCGTCCGTGAGATCCAGGACAACAAGAAAGCAATCGATCACACAAACAGATGAGCCCCAGATGCGGCGCCCTCATCCGGTCCGCCCGCGCGGGGCGCCGACCCCCGGCGCCGGGAGCGGATCGCACCGTAACCGATGCCGCCCATCGTCTCGGGAAACCCCGGACCTTGTGCACCACAAGATTCGCTCAAAGGTCGGCAAAGACGGCCGAGTTCACGGCTCTCGGAGCCGCCGACCAGCTCCTTTGCCCAGACTTGATGCGAACACGCCTATGCGTTTGCTGTGCACCCATAGAGTCCGCTCGGGCCGAAAGCGCCCTCCCCGGACGGCACTCGACTCGTCCGGACCCTCACGACGAAGGACAACGAAGATCCCGATGCGTCATCCCTCCCTCGCGGCCAGGACCCTGCTCGCCGCGACCGTGCTTCCGCTCGCCCTGACGGCCTGCGCGTCCGCGACCGGCACCTCGTCCTCGTCCGCCACCGCGCCCAAGCCGTCCAAGGACCCCGACGCCGGTCTGCTGACCGGAGCGCAGCTCAAGAAGGCGCTGGCGCCCGCTTCCTTCTTCGCCTCCGGCTTCGCCGTCGACCCGAAGGGCGCCCGGGACTCGGGCACCACCTACGCCGAGCCGAGCTCCTCCCCCGCGGCGAAGCCCGACTGCACCCTCCTCGGCGGCACGAGCTGGATAGCGGTCACCGGCGACTCGGGCGTCTCCTTCGCCCAGGACGACTACGTCAGCAAGGACACGTCCGAGGACATCGCCCAGGAGGTCGACACCTTCCGCGGCACGACCGCGGCGAAGGTGATGACGGACCTGAAGAAGGCCGTCGCCGCCTGCGCGTCCTACACCGACGCGGACACGCACACCAAGGTGAAGGTCGGCGGAGCCGACACCCCCGGTCTCGGTGACGCGGCGTACACGATCACGCTGACCAACAGCGCCTGGCAGAACGGGTCGACGCTGATCGCCGCGCGGTCCGGAACGGACGTCGTCACGGTTCTGTCCACGGACGGACACGACAACGGCGCGGCCACGGCGAAGAAGCTGACCGCCCGGATCGTGACCTCCCTGAAGGCCGAACACGCGCACGTGTGACCCGCCGGATGGGACCATGACGCCCCCGAGCGGTTTTCCTCGGGAGCCCGGGGATGCTCTCGGGGGGTACATGGGGTCATCGGGGGTGTGTGATGGACAAGCGCCTGGAAGCGGGCTGGTTCCAGCGGGTGGCATGGTCGGTCCTGGCGGTCGCGTCGCTGGGGATGCTGGCGTGGGTGCCGTTCCTGTACGTGGGGATCCGCCGGGGGCGGCCCTCCGACTGGGGGCTCTTCGCGTCGTTCGTGCTGTACGAGGTGGTGACGCTCACCTGGAACGTCACCGTCCACTCCGACCAGGGCGACCCCGTCCTCGGGGCGACCGCGATAGCCGCCATGGCGGTCGGCGTGTGGCTCCTGCTGTTCCCGGTGTTCGACAAGCCCACACCGCGCTCCGCCATGGCCGGCGCGGGCCAGATGCACGGCGGCCCCTGGCAGACCGCCCAGCCGCCCGGGAACCCGTACCTGCGCTGACACCCGCTCGGGCGACGGCGGCACCCGGCGAAGCGCCGGGGCCGGCAGGCACGTGCAGTGCCGCGGCCCCGGCGCGTCGGCTCGTTCAGCCCTTCCGGGTACGGCGCTTGATCCTGACGGCGGGCCAGGCCAGCAGCCCTCCGACGCACCACAGGAAAACGGTGAGCGCGGCCCACGCCCCGAAGCTGGTCTCCGGGTCGGCGAGGCCGAACACGGTGTACATCAGGGCCAGCAGGGACCAGAGTCCGGCGAGGATCCCGAAGAGGACGAGGACGGCCGTCTGGCCGATGGTCCGCCGAGGTCCGGCCACTCCTTGCCGACCGGAGGCGGAGCCGGAGTCCCGGCCCTGCGCCTCACGCTCCGGGGCCGGGCGTTCGGGCCGCCGCTGCCGGGGCGGAAGCTGCACCGCCGTGCCCGCGGGCACCGCCGCGTCGATCGTCGCCATGGTGTGCGCGTCGACCCCGTAGTCCCCCGGCTCCACCTCCACACAGATCCCGTCGGTGCCGATGAGCCGGCGTCCGCCGTCGGGGAAGCTCAGCACGGCCGCGCAGGAACGGTAGAGCACGGTGACGGCGTCGCCGCCCGCCGTCAGGCTGACCCCTTCCCCGCCGACGACCAGGGCCGGCCCGTCCTTGCGCACGGACGGGAACCGTTTGCCCGTGACGGCGTACGACGAACTGGTCGGAGCGGCCGTGTAACCGGCCCAGTCGGCCGTGTGCCCCGAGGGCGCCTGGAGCAGCGCCGTCCCGGCCGCCTCCAGTGCGACGGCGTGCACGTGCTGCGGAGTCACCGCCCACAGTTCGCCGCGCAGTTCGTCGAGGGTGGGCGGCCGCCGGTGGGCCAGCAGGTCCTCCGCCGCGCCGGGCAGCCGTCGTACGGCGGCGTCGGGCGCGGTGAGCGAGGCGTCGGCGCGTCCGCGGATCGCGTCGAGGTCGGCCGCCGCGATCCGGCCGGCCTGGAGTCCGGCGAGGACGTCGACGAACCCGCCGAGGACCGCGTCCTGCTTGGCGGGCAGGGCGTCGGCGAAGGCGGTGACGGTCGCGAAGCCGTCCCGGCGGGAGGTGTGGTCGGCGGCCGCCGTGTACGAGTAGCCGCCCTCCTGACGCAGCGAGCGGGACAGTTCGCGCTCCAGGACGCCCGCGTACATCCGGGCCGCGGTGGTGTCGGTGACGACGGCGTCGAGCAGGACTCCGCCCTGGCCGTCGGAGAAGTAGGCGGGAGCGGTGGGCAGGGCGGAGGTGACGCGGGGCATCGGACGGCGCTCGCCGTCGGGCAGCTTGAGCGAGAGCCCGGCGGGCAGCCGTTCACCGGCGACCCACAGCACGGCGTTGTCCCGGGTGAACCAGGTCTCCGCCCAGCGTCGTACGTCCTCGGGCCGCGCCTGCCGTACACCCCACTCGGGATAGCTGCTGAGCCCGTACCCCTGGGCCCCGTACCGCCACAGCGGGAGCTGGCCCGGCTCGCGCCGCGCCTCCTCGGTGCGCAGGATCTCCTTCTCGGTCTCCAGCCGCTCCATGGGCAGATCGAGGAGGGAGGCGCACACGCCGTGGAGGTAGGTGACGACCTCGTGCTCGACGCCCTCCACGTGGAAGTGGGTGAACGCGGCCTTGGTCGCCCCGTTGAAGTGGTAGTCGGCCAGGCCCTGGCGGTGCAGGGCCAGATGCTCGACAAGGTGGGTGACGCCGGCACCGGCGAGCGTCTCGTCGGCGACGCCGACGCGGAAGACGAGTCCGGCGCGCATCGGCCCGGCGGCGTACGCGAAGAGGGTCGGTATGCCGTCGATCTCGGTGTGGTGGATGACCTGGCTCATCATCAGCCTCTTCCTGCGCGCCCGAGGGCGGCTGCGCGGTGCCGTACGAACTGCTCCCTGGCGTTGCCGAGATAGCCCCACGGGTACTCGGAGGCCAGGTTGCCGAGCGCGCGGAAGTGCGGGGCGGCGCGGGCGGTGTCCCCGGCCAGCGAGAAGAAGGCGGCGAACTCGCCCTGCACGGTGACCCAGCCGTACGCCGGCCGGTGGTTCGGATGCAGGACGGACCGCTCGGCGGCCTCGACGACTTCGGCGTGGACGTCCGGCCTGCGCACGTACTCGGCGCGGGCGTTGCCGCTGGAGGGCAGATCGAGCCAGTGCTCCACGTGCGCCTCGGCCACCAGACCGCCGTTCAGCGCCCCTTCGGGCGAGCTGAGCAGGCACTCGCGCGCGAACCCGTGCGCGGCCTCCCAGGTTCCGCCCCACTTCGGGCAGAGCTGCTGGAGGAGGCGGGCCTGTCCGGTGAAGTGGTGCGGGTGGTGGGCGGCCAGCCGGTCGTATCTGCGCCGGGCCTCGTTCTGCCCGAGCTGAAGTCCCCTGGCCGTGTTCAGGCGCTCGGCCCAGGCCGCGTGAAAGGTCGGATCGAGGGCCGTCGCCCTGATCAGGGCCTGTTCGCCCACCCGCAGGTGTTCGTGCATCTGCCGGAACTGCTCCCTGCTGACCTGATCGGCCCGCGCCGCCGTCCGGATCTCCCAGCCGATCGCGACCTCGCGGCTTCCGAGCATCGTCAGGGCGAGCACGTCGTCGGGCGCGGCCGCGACGACGTCCCGCAGGAAGTCCTCGACACCGGGCAGCTCGGCGACCACGCGGATCAGGACGGCCCGGTCGGTCTCGTAGGGCAGTCCGTCGAAGTAGGTCCGGATCGCCGCCCAGTCCCGTGCGCCGGCGACCTGCCGCAGCCATCCGGCCTCGGGGTAGGCGGAGGCGAGCTCGAAGTCGGGGGGCGGGAGGGACGCGTCGGTCGGCATGGAGCGGATGTTAGGGGGAGGATCTGACGCGATTTCCACGGAGGTAAGGGGAGCCTGTGGGGACACAAGAGCCCAAACAGCGCATACGGAAACCGTTTTGACTCCCTCCTGAACGATCTTGACTTGCTCATGACTCGAACTTGAGTTCGCCATAGGACAAGTGACCGTTCACCTTGTCCCTGGCTTGAAAGACTCCCCCGTCAAGCGCGGGGAGTCGGGCGAGGGCCGACGGACGGGGGGTCGAGGGCGGCCACGACGGCGACCTGCGCGACCGGACCCGACGCCTCGCTCGTCCCCACCCCGCATCAGGAGCTCATCCATGGCCATCAGCGCCCGCCGCGACAGACAACTGCTGGAGACCGCGGCCCCCTTGCTGCTCCCGGGCGAGCAGGTCGAACTCACCAGCCTCGCCTCCATCGGCACGGTCTCGGTGCGCAAGCAGGCCCTCACCACGATCGTGGTCGCGGTGCTCACCCTCGGCATGGTGATGGCGACGGTCCGGCCGCGTGCGGCCTACGTCGTCCTGACGAACCAGCGGATCCTGTTCTTCGACGCCAACCAGGGCGGCAAGCCGGGCAAGCTGCTGATGAACATGGCCCGCCCGTACGTCACCGCGACCGCGGCAAAGAAGGCGTCCCTCGGCCTGAAGACGGTCACCCACCTGAGCGTCGAGGGCCAGGAGGGCACGCTCAAGGTCGACTTCCCGGTCCAGACCCGCGCCGACGGGCGCGTGTTCGCCGGGGCGCTGCCGGTCACCCGCTGACACCCGCTGGGGCTGCCGCGGGCGGCGGCCCCAGCTCGCACCACAGCAGCTTCCCGCTCGTGCCGAACAGGTCGTCGCCGAGCGGGTGGCCGCCCCAGGCGTCCGCGTAATGGGATACGAGGAAGAGCCCGCGCCCGCCGTCCGCCTCGGCCGGCACGGAGCCGAGCACGCCGTGCCGCTTGTCGAACGGGGGCGGGATGTGCGGGTCGGCGTCCCAGACGCTGATCCGCAGCCGGCTCCCGCCGAGGGCGCGGAGCCGGAGCGTCGCGGGCCCGCCGGAGTGCCGGTAGGCGTTGGTGACGAGCTCCGAGGCGAGCAGTTCGGCGGCGTCGACGATGCCGGACATCCCGTGCCCGCGGAGAACCGTCCTGAGGGTGACCCGGGCGACGCGGGGCGCGAGCGGATCGTACGGAAGCTGGAGGGCGTACGCCCAAGAGGGGGACGCATCGGACTTCTGCGGGGATACGGTGACCATGAACGCCTCCTGCGGTGGGGGTATTCGGGTTCGCTCCACCGGTCCGGCCGGGCGGTGGCATGTCGCGCGAGTACTTGGGCGCGGTGCGCTTCCGACTTACGGGCGGGGGGAGTTGAGCGACGTGGACTCCATGACCGTAGAGCCAGAAGTGATAGAGCTACTACCTCCACCGTGATAATCCTGGCGTATTCACTCATGTGAGGGACCGCAGCCGAATCGTCGTCCGACGAGAGGAACGTCAGTGCCGCCCACCAACACCCCGACCCTGCGGCAACGGCGTCTCGGCATCGAACTGCGCAAGCTCCGCGAGCACGCCGGACTCACCTCGACCCGGGCTGCAGGCACCCTGGGCCTTCAGCAGGCGCGGCTCAGCATGATCGAGGCCGGCCGCTACCCCGTGAGCGCCGACCGCGTACACGCCATCGCACGGGCTTACGACTGCGCCGACGAATCGCTGCTCGACGCGCTGACGGCGATGACCGGGCGACGCACCCGCGGATGGTGGGACGAGTACCGCGACCATCTCCCTGCCGATCTGGTCGACCTGGCCGAACTGGAGCACCACTCCTCGCAACTGAGGGTGTCCCTGGCCATCCACATTCCGGCGCTGCTCCAGACTCCGGACCACACCCGGGCCATGCTGCGGGAAGCCGTTCCCGCCTTCCGCCCCCATGAGATCGAACACCGGCTCTCTCACCGCATCAAGCGCCAGACCGTCCTGCACCGCACCGACCCCCCGCCGTACACCGCGCTGCTCCACGAGGCGGCCCTGCACATCCAGTACGGCGGACCCGCCACCGCCAGGGACCAGTTGACCCATCTCCTCGAACTCGGCGAGGAGGAGCACATCACCCTCCGCGTGATTCCCTACGCCTGCGGCGGCTTCCCCGGAAACGGGCAGTCGATCAACTACGTACACGGCGTCGACCCTCACCTCGACACGGTGCAGCTCGACACCCACCACGGCTGCGACTTTCTGGACGCACAAGCCCAGTTGACGAAGTACCGAACTATCCTCGACCGCATGGAAGCCGTCGCGCTCAAGCCCGCGCCCACGCGCGACCTCGTCAACGACATCATCCGGAGCCTGTGAGCGGTGCCCTCCATAACCCCGTACACCTGGCAGAAGTCAACGTTCAGCCCTGACGGATCAGACTGCGTCTACCTCGCGACCACCCCCAGCGGAACGATCCTGCTCCGTGAGAGCGACGAACCGGAGACCGTCCTCGCCACCGGGCCACGCCAGCTCGGTGCGCTGATAGCCGCCCTTCGCGACCAGCCCCCGGGCGTTGTCACAGGGGGTCGGTAGGGTCGGCGCAGCTGATCAGTCGAGGAGCGTGCGCATGAGATCTCCGGCCGAGCTGGACGACGTCCCGTGGTCCGAACTGGACCACGCCTACGGCCCCGCCGAGGACGTGCCGGAGCTGATCAGGGCGCTCTACGGTCACGATGAGGAGGCCGCCGACGAGGCGGTCTACGAGCTGTACGGCAACATCCACCACCAGGGCACGATCTACGAGGCCTCGGCCCCGGCGGTCCCCTTCCTCGCGCACGCCGCACTGCACGCGCCGCGCAAGCGCGAGGACCTGCTGATGCTGCTGGCCGTCCTCGCCGACCACGACACCGCCGCCGTCGAGCTGCCGCACTGGCCCCGCAGCCACAGCGCCGCGATCTGCGGAGAACTCTGCGCGGTGCTGCCGGAGTTGCTTCCGTGCCTGATGGACCCCGAGCGCGGGGTACGCCGGGCGGCGCTCCGGACGGTCGCCGCCGTGGCCGACGTACTGCCGGACGAGCAACGGGCCCCGGCCATCGAGCAGGTCGAGGCGCTGTACGCCGACGACCCCGTCCCGGCGGTACGGGCGGACGCGCTGGTGGTCCTGGACCGGTTCGACCGGGCGCCGGCGGCCCTGGACAGCCCGCTGCCGGAAGTGCGGCTCGCCGCCGCCCAGTTGGCCCTGGAACGGTCCGGACCGCCGTACGCTCCGGAACTCGTGGAGATCCTCACCGAGGACGGCGCCGAGCCGGACCCCGGGGAGGACGACTTCCCCTGGTCGGACACCACCACCCAGGAGCAGCGGCTCACCGACCTGCTCGCCCAGGACCCGGACGCGGGCCTCACCGTGGCCGCGGGCTGGATCGACGCCGGGGACATCGGCTCGCGCGGTTCCTGGCTGGCGGAAGGGATCGCCGCTAGCTGGCGTGACAAGGAGCGCGAGGTCCTGAGCCTGTCGCTGGCCGCCCTCCCCCACGCCAAGGACACCGCCGCCCTCCGCACCCGCTTCCGCGTGATCGGCCACTGGATCGACCTTCTGCCCGAGCCGGACGCCGGCCTGCGGGACGCGCTCCACCGCTACGCCGGCGCCGACGACGAAACCGCCGAACCGGCGCTCCTCGCCCTGACGCACTCCCGCGACCCCCGCGCCCTGGACCTGGTGACCGAGCGCCCCACCGCCCGGCTGCTCGAAGCGGCGGCCGGGCGCTTCCCGGAGGCGGCCGACCGACTGATACCCGTGATACGCCGAGAGCTGGCCGCGGGCGCCACCGGCAACGACGGCATCGCCCTCATCCGGGCACTGGACGCGTTCGGCGCCGAGGCCCGCGCGGCCCAGCCCGAGCTGATCGACTGCCTCAGGACCCGCCGCGCGGCCATCGTGGCCGCGCGGCGACTCGGCGCCGACGCGGTAAGCACACCGGAGCTCACCGACCTGCTGCTGGAGGCCACGCGGAGCACGGACGCCTCCCTGAGGGCTGCGGCTGCCGTGGCCCACCACCGCCTGACCGGCGACCCCGAAACGGCACTCCGCACCTACGAGGAACTGCTCTCCTCCGGGGGCCAGTCCCACTGGTACCTGAGCGGCCTGGAGCCGATGGGCGCTGCCGCCGCTCCGCTGCTCCCCCGTATCGAGTCGCTGCTGGAGTCCGGCCACGACTGGACGCGCAAGGCGGCCGCCGAGGCCCACCACTGGATCACCGGCTCCCCGGACCGCGCGGTCCCCGTCCTGGCCGACCTGGCCGGCACGAGCCCGGTAGGCCTCAGCGCTCTCAAGTCCCTCGCGACGACGGGCCGTTCTCCGGCCGAACTCCACCCGTCCCTCGACGCCTACGCCTCCTCACCGAAACGCCTCCTCACCGACACTCCCTTCTCGGGCCAGGGCCACCCGGACGAAGAGCTCCGCACCGTCTCCCGACTGCTGCTCACGATGGGCTGACCGGTTCCGGCGGGGCGCCCGGGGCCGTGTGCGGGGCCTGGCGGCCGTCCGTGCGCAGGTCGAACACATCCTCGACCATGGGAACACCCCGTAACAGCTCCGCTACACAGACACGCCACGGCGGCACGGCCGCGAGCATCTGCCCATGCACAGAACCACCTCTGCCACCGCCGCGTCGGCCGTAGCACCCGTCGTCGCCCTTCTGACGATCCTGACCCTCCTGACCGCGTGCGGCAACGCGCCCGCCGACCCCCGGGCGGACGCGCACGAACCGGCGAGGGCGAGCACGCGCACGAACGCCCGTCCCGCCACCGCGAGCACGGCGTTCCGGGCCATGTCCGCGCAGGTCCGGACGGCGACCCTCACCGGGACCGTCACGGCGGAGAACGACCCCAACCACCTGCTGGGCCGCCCGGGCGAGTACACGTCCAAGGTCACGTTCTCGGACAGTTGGGTGCAGGCGTCCCAGGTGACCGGCGCGGACCCCGGGGCCGTCGAACGCGGCGGCGCGATCGAGGCGTTCGCGAATCCGTCGGACGCGAAGGCACGCGCGGACTACATCCGCACCGTCACCAAGTCCTCCCCGGCCCTGGCCGAGTACGACTACGTCCACGGCTCGGTCCTGGTACGCGTCTCCCGCTACCTCACCCCGAAGCAGGCGGCGGCATACGAAACGGCCGCGGCGGAACTGGACTGAGGGCCAAGCGTTTCGCGCGCCGCAGGGCCGAACGCGAGGCCCTCCGCAACGAGGGCCTCGCCGGCCGACACTTAGAACTCTTCCTCTTTCCATTCAATGCACGTCGGAATCCGGCCGCCATTTTCGAGAAATTCCTTCAACCCCCGACGGACGAGCTCGAGAGAGATTTCCGAGCCGGGCACAAACTCTCTCACATGACCGAGAAGCATATATTCAAGAATTCCGCGATCGATCGACCCCTTCGACACATGGTTGACATCTTCGACGAAGGTCAACGCACCCATCTGCACGACTCTGTCGACTCCGACCGAGAACTCGTGATCGTAATAACCTGACGGCAGCGTAGTGCGGTCGAGCGAATAGACAACGGCACAGTTCCGATCATACGGCCCGTTCAACAGACACTCGACGAAGGAATCCACGTCATCCGCACTCCGAAGAACATCGACAGTACGCCGATCACGCGTGGAAGCAAATTGCACCTGGATCCCTTTGACCTTTTTCACCCAACACCTCCAAACGCCGAATCGCCATCCCGCCCGCACCTGGCAGAGCGAACCACGCGTCGGAAGCCCCGCGTCACTCACTAGCGCCAGAGGAGGCCCGCCCAGGACCCTCGTGACCTCTCAGCTCGCGGAAACCGCCATCGATGTCAATCAGTCGCCGATGAACCACAAGAACCGATGCGGTGAACCGAGTGCCAGGGCGCACAATTCTCTGAGCCGCTGGAGGAATTCCTCGGAGTCCTCCAGTGGATACTGCTCAAGCTCGACAAGCAGGCGCCTCACCTGCAAGTAGTTGAATACGGTGTCCCCATAGGGGTCGATGGATGCCAACATCGGAAGGGACTGCGCATCGACGCCCAGAAGTACCGGATTGAAGTGAGGTGAAACTGGCGCTTGCCCCAGGACCTCACCTTTCGCGTTTCGCACCTTCACACTTATCATCTGCGCTACTCACTGGCTCCTGAGAGTCGTCAATCACCGGAATTTACCTTCGACTTCACACGCCTTTGCTACGGCATCGCTTCCCAGGTCTTCCTCGTCTTCCGGCCAGACCTCTCGGAACAGCACGTCGGCACACCAACCGCCTGCGCCTTCAAAGACGTTGAACCGGATTCCTTCAGCTTCCCAGTGCCGACTGTACGGCGGCGCAATCGATCCCGCGGCCGCCCAGCCCAGGTCGAGCATCGCCTCGTTGATTTCTTCGAGGTTGCCGCCGAGGCCCGACCGTGCAGCACGGATCAGTGTTTCCACAAGTGCGTTCACCGAGTTGCATCCCTGTTCCCGGAACATGCCGGACCGATCTGCTCGGGCGCGCCGACATCGGCATCACAGCCACGGTCGTGCTCTTCGTTGAAAACGGCTTAAGCAGCCCGCCCTCGGCATCTCCTGGCCTCATCGAGATCACACCGAGGTTCACCGGCCAGTCGTGGACCCCCAAGGGTCATCCTCTACACCCTCATCGGCAATTTCAAAAGGCTTCCATTCAATGCAAGCAGGAACAGTTCCTCCGGAGTGCAGGAACTCCTTGAGCGCCTCCCGAACGAGAACGATTGGAATCTCAGAATCATCCGGGAACTCAGTCCAATGCCCGGCGACATGGTAAGCGACACCGCTGCCGGAACCAGGGTTGCCCGCAGAGGCGACGTGCCCAACCTCGGGTGCCGTCAGAGCTAGTGCACCTACATTGGCGTCCCTGCTGACTCCGACATAAAGCCCGTGATCTGGAAATTCTACCGAAACTCGCGACCGAGCCCTTGACAGGATATGCGCTGCGTCGTGGAGTGTCGGCCCCGTCAACAAGGCGTCAACGAGACGATCCACGTCTCCCGACGTAGAGAGGAGAACGGGGTCCTGCATATCAGTGCGCCGATAGCGCGCCTCCAGCCGGATATCGGCCACCATTGCATATCCCTTCACCTCAGGTCGACATCGACATCGTCCAACCTGACTGTCCAACGGCCGTCGCCCCATGTACATCGAGTGGCAGGAAGAACCCTGGTGATCCCGAAACAGGCCTGGCGCGTCGGGTGAGGATCAGTGACCCGACGCCCATTGCTCCTCGAAGAACTGCTCGGAGAGCTCTTCCGCGAAGACTTCCAGGAGCCGCCACTCCGCCAGAGGCCGGAACGGCTCCGTCTCCAGGCCGATGCGGGCGTTCGTGCTGCTCGCGTCGACCTGGACCCGTGTTCCGTCGATGTAGCTGACGATCTTCCTTGTCTCGACGCCCGTCTCGCCGACCTCACTCAGGATCTCGAACGGCTCGTCGTCCGGCGCCTCCAGGTACATGACCCGGACGAACCAGGGCTTCGAAGGCCGGCCCTTCTTCCGACGCAGTACCGCCCCGAGGGTCTGCTGCGGCTGGAACCCACGGCGGTGAAGGCAAAGGGGTTCTTCCGTCTCGGAGCTACAAGAGGGCCAGTCGCACGCGGTGCCACGGCACGGGCCCATCGGCTGCCATCCGAGTTCCGCGACAAGCTCCTCGAGTGCGGACCTGTTGACCGAGCCAACCGTCCGCAATCTCGCGAGATGTCGGTCGAGCAGCCCTGGATCCCCCTCCGCGGCCGCGGCAACCTGTGCGTCTTCCTCCTGCCAGGCTTCTTCCGTGGCCCGAAGGCCCACCGCCGTAGCCGTCCGTGACACACCGGCAGCAAGTGTCGAGAGCTCTCCCCAGACGGCTCGCGCGTCCCGCAGGGCGGTCTCGACCGGCGGACGCCCTGCCCGGGCCTCGGCACCGGAAGCAAGGATCGCGATCTCACAGACCCACACTTCAAATCCCACCGGCGGCAGATCGAACCCGATCTGCTCGCCGGCGGCCTGCCGATAGTCGTCGAGAAGAATCACCAGGTCGTCAGACACACCGCCTCGCGCCACAAGGCCTTCAATCACACCGTCGACCACCGACGCGAGCGGGGACCCAACGGCCTCAAGAAGCGGAAGCAACCGCATCAGGCAGAAGACAGCGCGCAACTCATCGGTACCTGACATCACTCATTCACACCCAAGGACTCCCGGCCCGTACGTGCGCCGGCCTTGCGCGGCCCGAAGAACTCCACAAGGCAGGCCAGTACGAATCCGCCACGACAAACCTCGATTGACCCCGGGCGGAAGATTCGGCACGGGCGGCACTCCTCGAGCGGCGCTCACACGTTCCGGTCAAGTGGCCGCGCCACACCGGCCTTCGTGACCTCTCAGCTCGCGGCAACCGCCATCCACGTCAATCAGTCGCCGATGAACCACAGGAACCGGTGCGGCGAGCCGAGTGCCAGGGCGCACAACTCTCTGAGCCGCTGAAGGAACTCCTCGGACTCCTCCAGCGGATACTGCTCAAGCTCGACAAGCAAACGCCTCACCTGCAAGTAGTTGAATACGGTGTCCCCATAGGGATCGATGGATGCCAACATCGGAAGGGACTGCGCATCGACACCAAGAAGTACCGGATTGAAGTGAGGTGAAACTGGCGTTTACCCCAGGACCTCACCTTAACCGTGCATAACCTCGCGAGATACCGATCGAGCATCCCCCGATCCTCTTCCACGGCCACGACAACCCGCGCGTCAGCTTCCTGCCAGCCTTCCTCTGTTACCCGAAAGACGTCGGAGCCCCCACCGCGAACTGCGCATGGGAACTCCGACGTCCGGTGGCGTCGCAGCCAAGGGCCCTGAGCGGCACTTCGCCCAACTTGTTACCGCTGCCGATTCGTCAAATTCCTAGGTTCTCCGGAATACTTCGAATCCACTCTCGCTGAGCAGGATCCGCCGATTCCGCAATGCGGTTAATGGCCTCCGCGAATTCCGTGCGCTCGGAATCATTCATCTGATCGAGCTCAAAAGCCACACCCTCTAGGGCATTAACCGCCGCATGAGAGTCCATGCCAAACTTGACCGCATCCTCAAGCATTGCAATGACCGAGAGAAGCGCCTTCAAGAGACAATCCGTCATCACAAGGACCAGCTCCCGATTCGAGTAATGATTCCCTTTACTCCCCAGCCAGATAGGAGTTTGTTTGCTGCATCGACCTTCGCCTGAGATGGCAACTCGTAGACGGCTTGGAACCCATGATGAGCGGCTACGGCGGCTTGCCGCACTGCCTCATCCTGGCCAAATTTGGTCAACCCGAGCTTCCGATCGATTGCCTCGTCACCGAATGCAGAGTCAAACTTCGCGGTGATGACGCCGCCAGCTCCGTCCGGCGCACTGTATTGAGGAACCAATGCCCTTCCCCCGACACCCGATCTCGTGCCAGCGGCGGCACTTTGGTACCTGAACCAGCCACCCTGCGTGCTGGGAGCGGGCGGCGACGAATTCTGGAACCCTCCTTCGGGTACCCAGTTTGCCGGACACACAGCGGATCCTGAGGATCCGGGGCTGCTAATAAAGTTGGTGTTGTGGACCAGGACCGGCGTGTAGCCAGCCTCCACATAGTAGGTGTGGAGGGACCCGATGGTCAGGTCGTACGTCGTGGTGTTCGCGTGGTACAGGCGGACGCCTGTGACCTCGGCCGTGCCGGTCGGGGTCTGGAGGACGTCGCCGGCCTTCAGGTCCTTCGCGTCGACGAACGCAGACCGGGTCTCGTCGTAGAACGGGTGGTGGAACGTCGTGGTGAGCTTCGCGGACGAGGTGTCCGCGACCGCCGCGCCGGCCGGGGTGGCCTTCGTGTCCTGCGTCGAGGCCGCATCCCTGACCGCGGCCACCGGAGCCGTCGCCGGCTCCTGGCCGTGGTGACCGTGGCTCGCCGTCAGCGCACCCAGCACCGCCGCCGACGCCGCCAGACCGAAGGCCGCCTTGCGGGCAACCTTCCGGGCCAGGGACGACTTCGTCCCGGTCTTGGCGCCCTTCGCGGCCGTCGACCTCGCCGCCTTGCCCTCCGCCGCCTTGATGGTCAGATCCACGAAGTCGTGGTCCGTGCGCGTCACGATCACCGCGGTGACCTTGTGCGACTCCGTGGCCGCGACTCCCGGCACCGAGTTGGTGATCGTGTCACCCACGCGCACCTGGTCGATCGCCTTGGCCGTGCCGTCGGCCATCAGGACCCGGGTGGAACCGGTGAAACTGTGCGTCGTCGGGCAGCCAGGAGACTCTTCCTTACCCGAATGCGACTGACTCCGGGTCCCCGCCCCCTCCGACTCCGCCGCCGAAGCCGCCTCCTCCGTGGCGTCCGCCGCCGCGGAGTCTCCGGCCTCCGTCACCCCCTTGCCGAACAGCCCGCCGACGACCTTCATCGCCTTCGGGGCCACCTTCGCCAGGAGCTTGCCGCCGAGTTCGCCCAGCTTGCCGCCGATCGCGCCTGCTATCGCGCCGGTCACCGCGGAGCCGACGAACGCCCCCGCGCTGCAGTCGTCGCCGCCGTTCTCCGCACAGGCGAAGCCCTGCTCGACCAGCGAGCCCGCCGCGCCGGCCATCGCCGCGCAACCGACCGTGCCGACACCCCAGGTCGCCGCCTCGCACCCCGCGAACACCGCCGTCGACACCACGAACGAGGTGATCGCGGCCGCGTGGTGCTTCACGAACGTCGCTGTCGCCTTCGCCGCCTTGACCGTCGCGTGGTACGCGGTCCTGGCCACGTGGGCGGCCGCCTTCAGGCCCTTCTTGGCCACGGCCGCGGCCTTGTGAACCACCTTCTTCGCCGCGTGCACCACGCGGTGCACCACACGTGAGGCCTTGTGGTACGCCGTATGCACCGCGTGGACCGCCGCGTGATAGACGCGTCTGACGTGCCGGGCCGCGTAGTGGTACACGCGCCGCGTGTAGCGGACCGTCGCGTGGTACACGTCCTTGACGTGGTGGACGATCTTCTTCGCCGCGTGCTTGACCGCGTGGACGACCTTGCGGGCCACGTGCTTCGCCGCGTGGTAGACCTTGTGCGCCACGTGCTTGACCACGTGCTTGGCCTTGTGCGCCACCTTCTTCGCGCCGCACACCACGTCGTACCAGGAGCAGTTGCCGGACTCGTCCGTGCCCGCCATCGGGTTGTCGTCGACGTAGGCGAAGGGGTTCGCCGCCACCGAGTTCGGCACCGCGTTGAGCGAGATGCTGTCCTTGTTCAGGAACTGGCCGGTGTCCGGGCTGTACCAGCGCGAGGCCGTACCGACGTCACCCGTGCCGGGTTCGGTCCAGCCGGACTGGAAGCCCAGGTGGCCGGTCACCGTGTTCGTCGGTGAGACCACCTTGCCCAGCGGGTCGTACGAGGCCGAGCCCGCCAGCGAGGTGGCACCCGAGGTGAACGTCCCGACCACGTCGCTGTGCTGGTCCGTCAGGGCCAGCACCCCGCTGCCGCCGGCCGGCTTGACGCCGATGACGCTGCCCGACGGGTCGTAGGTGTACGTGTTGTCGCCGTCCGAGGCGATCGTGTTGTCCGCGCCGGAATAGGCGAACGTCCGCTTGGCCCCCGACGTCGTGTCCGTGTCGCTGATGTTCCGGCCCGTCGCGTCCAGCGTGTAGGACTGCGTGCCGGCCGCGATCTGCCCGCCGAACGCGTCCGTCTTGTACGCCACCGAGCCCGACGCCTGCGACTCCTGCGTCATCGTGCCGCGGGCCGAGTAGTCGTAGGTGTGCACGCCGTCCGAGGTCAGCTCGTCACGGGCGTCGTAGGTGTAGACGTCCGAGCCGTTGCGGATGCGGTTGCCGGAGGCGTCGTACGCGTAACTCTTCGTCGTCGAGCCGTTGTTCCACGACGTGAGCCGGTCGGACCAGTCGTAGGTGTACGTGTTCGAGGACGCGCCCGAGACACCCGCCGTCGTCTTCGACGTCAGGTTGCCGTTCTTGTCGTAGCCGTAGCCGAAGCTCGCCACCGTCGACGCGCCCTGGACCAGGACGTCGCTCGTCAGCTCGTGCGCGCTGTTGTAGCCGAACGTGCGCGTCTGGCCGGTCGCGCCGTACTTGAGCGACTTGATCTCGTTCAGCGATCCGTAGCTCGCGGTGATCTGCGTGCCCGTCGCCGCGTCGTTCAGCGTCGACATCCGGCCCGCGGTGTCGTAGCCGTACGACGTCGTGCCCGCCGCGTCGGTCCGCGTCAGCATCGACGCGTCGTTGTTGTAGGTGAAGCTGGAGGAACCCGCCGATCCGCTCGTCGTCAGGACGTCGCCGCGGTCGTCGTAGGTGAACGCGTCGTGCGTGGCGTCCTGGTGGTCCACCGCGCCCGCGATGCCGGCCTCGTCCGTGTCCGCCGACATGACCCGGCCCGCGGCGTCGTAGTCGAAGCTGCGCTTGGCCGTCGCCGCGTCGGCGCCCGTGCCGGACATCGTCTTGAGCTGGCCGTCGAGGTCGTACGTCATCGACGTCGTGGTGCCGCCCGGCAGGGTGGCCGTCGTCATCTGACCGTCGGCGTCGTAGGCGTAGGTCGTGGTCGAGTCGGCCGCCGAGGTGTACTTGGCGGTGGTCGGCTCGATCACCTTCTCCTGCTGGCCCCACGGCGTGTACGTGTAGCGCCAGGAGTTGCCGCGGCCGTCGGTGAAGCGGGTGCGGTTGCCCGCGGCGTCGTAGCCGAAGGTCGTCGTGATGGACGTGGAGGCGTCCACCGGCTCCACCTGCTGCGTGATCGCGCCCGACGCGTCGTACGTCCAGCGCGAGGTGTGCTGGTTGGCGTCGGTGGAGGAGATCATGTTGCCCACGCCGTCGTAGCTCTGCGTGATCTCCGACAGCTTGGTGCCGCTCGCGTCGTACTGGCGCGTGGCGACCGGGTCGTCCGAGGCGTTGTAGTCCGTCTCGGTCCAGGTGCCGTCGGCCAGCGTCGTCTTGGTCCGGTTGCCCTCGAAGTCGTAGCCGTAGCGGGTGGTGTTGCCCGCGCCGTCCGTGACCGAGGTGACGTCACCGGCCCGGTTGTAGGCGAAGGAGCTGGTCACCCCGCCCGCGGAGGTCGTCGACGAGGTGTGCGCGCCGTACGGGTTGCCCGTCGTGACCGCGTACGAGTTGGTGGTCGTCAGCGTCCTCGTCGAGGGGTAGCGCTCCATCGTCGTGGAGGTGAGCTGACGGCCCAGGTAGTCGTAGGTGGCCTGGGACTGGGCGCCGGTGGCGTCCGTCGCCGAGAGCTGGTCGCCGTTGGCGTCGTACAGCGCGTGCGTCTTGGTGTTGTCGGGCGCGGTGATCTGGGCGAGGTTGCCCATCTGGTCGTAGAGCGAGGAGGTCGTCTTCCCGCCCGGGCTGACCTGGGAGATCTGGTTGCCCTCGCTGTCGTACGTCCACACCGTGGTGCCCGCGTTGGGCTGGGACGCGCCCGAGGGGGTGTACGCCGGCAGCGTCTCGGAGACCTTGTTGCCGTTGGCGTCGTAGACCGTGCTCGTCACCAGGCCGTTCGGGTCCTGCTCCTCGACGCCCTCGCCGAAGGTGTTGAACCCGCTGGTGGTGACCGGGTGGATGGTCGTCGCGGTGGTGCCGTCGGGCTCCGACTGGACGGCGGGCGCGGTGGAGACCGCGAGGTTGCCGGCCTCGTCGTAGGCGTACGTCGTGGTGTTCTGCTCGGCGTCCGTGGTGGACGTCGGCAGACCGCGCTTGTCGTAGGTGTACTTGGTGGTCTGCTCGGTGGAGGAACCGACCGTGCCGCCGGTGCGGCCCTTGCCGTACAGCGAGGTGACGTCGGTGGCGGACAGGGCCCGCTGGTAGACCTGCACGTCCCCGACCGACCCGGCGACGACGTCACTCGTGGTGCCGCTCGCCGTCTCCGAACCGCCGATGGACAGCGGTCCCGTGCCGGTCCAGGGCGCGCTGTTGGTGCCCGAGCCCGCCTGCGTGCCGTTGACGTACAGCTTCATCGAGCCGGTCGTCGCGTCGAAGACGCCGACCAGGTGGGTCCACGTGTTCAGCGCGGGCGCCGTGCTCGCCGTGGCGTCGTAGAACGCCGTCGGGGAGGTGACGTCGGCGTTGGCCGCGTGGAAGCGGTAGGCGTTGTCGGTCTTGGAGTACTGGAGGTAGAAGGACGGCCGGTTGGTGCCGCCCTGCGCCACGAAGGTGCGGAAGGTGGAGGTGTCGCCGAGGTTGACCCAGGCGGAGACCGTGTAGGACGCGCTGGTGTCCAGGACCGGGCCGGTGGTGTCGACGACGCTGCCGGTGCCGGTGGTCGTGCCCGCGAACTTCGCCGCGTCGTCCGACCAGGTGACGCCCGAACCCGCGGTGGCGGTGTTGCCGGTGCCGGACGAGTCGGTGATGTTGGTGCCCGAGTTCTGGTTCAGCTTCCACCAGCCGGCCGGGTGCCCGGAGGCGTCCCCGTACAGCGTCTCGCTGAGCACGTTGCCCATGGCGTCGTACGTGCTGGTGGTGGTGCGGTCGAACCCGGTGGAGTCGTGGTCGTTCTCGGAGGCGACCTGGTCGTCCGGGGTGTAGGAGACCGTGGTGACGCGGTTCACGCCGGTCGGGTCGACGGTGGTGGAGGTGGTGCGGGAGGCCGCGTCCACCTTGTAGTTGGTGACCGTCTCGCCGTTGTCGGACGTGGCGGTGAGCAGGTTGCCCGCCGCGTCGTAGGTGTCGGACTCCAGGACGTAGGAGCTGGTGCCGTCGGGGCTGGTGCGCTTCACCGACGCGGTCAGACCGTCGTCCAGGTAGGTGTACGACGTCTTGGTGCCCATCGCGTCCGTCACGGACGCGAGCCGGCCGGCCGGGTCGTAGGCGCGCGAGGACTCGGTGAGCAGGGTCGGCGTAGCCGGGTTGACCGGGTCCCCGGTGTACATCAGCGCCTGCGTGAGCAGGTTGCCGTTGTCGTCGTAGGTGTAGCGGGTCTCGTTGCCCGCCGAGGTGACTTCCTTGGTCTTGTTGCCCTGGTTGTCGTAGGTGTACGTGGTGGTGTTGCCGTTGCTCGCGCCCGCGGACGTGTTGGCGTCCGACTCGGTGAGCAGGTGGTTGTAGGCGTCGTACGTCTGCGTCTCGGTGCGGGGCGAGTCGCCGCCGCTCGCGTCGGAGACGGTCTGCGAGGTGGCGTTGCCGTCCTCGTCGTAGACGGTCGTGGAGACGGCCGCGTGGGTGGCTCCGGTGACGCGGTCGGTGAGCTGCGGGTCGTGCTCCTCGACGACCTGGCCGTTCCCGTCGTACTTGTACGTCGTGGTCAGGCCGTTGGGGTAGGTGTCCGAGACGACCTTCTGGCTGAGGACCTGGCCCAGACCGTCGTAGGTGTACGTGCTCACCAGACCGATGGCGTCGGTCGTCGAGGCGACGTCACCGTTCTTGAAGTAGCCCACCTGGTTGACCGCGCCGCCGGGGCTGACGGTCTTCACCGGCAGGCCCTTGGGCACCACACCGCCGTCGGTGGACGGGTAGGTGCTGGTGCCGTCGCTGAAGACGGTCGAGGTGGTGCGGCCCTTGGAGAAGCCGGGGACGGCCGGGCCGGTGATGGCGGTCTGGTTGCCCTGGGCGTCGTACGTGTACGAGGTCAGGTAGGTGTTGTCGGTCGCGGAGGCGGAACGGCCGTCGCGCTCGGTCAGGAGCTGGTCGTTGCGCGGGTCGGCCGTGGTCAGCTGGGGGGTGGTGTCGTCCGGGTAGTACGCGTAGTACTCGGTCGAGCACTTGTTGGCGGACTCGTCCTGGCAGGCGGTCGAGGAGACGATGTTGCCGCGGACGTCGTGCCCGGTGACGGTCATCGAGCCGTTGGGGTCGGTGACCGTGTGCTCGAACCCGGCCGTGTCGTAGCCGAAGCTCGTCTTGTTGCCGAGACCGTCGGTCTCCGTGAGCGCCCGGTTGTTGTTCGTGACGTCGTAGGTGTAGGTGAGCGTGGCCGTCGCCGGCGTGGTCACCTTGACCGTCTCGACCGGCAGGAGACCGGTGGAGTTCTTCGCGGCCTCCCACTGCTGCGCCACGTCCTGCGCGGAGAGCTGCGAGCGGTAGACGGCGGCCTCGGCGATCGAGCCCTTGAAGTAGGTCGCGTAACCGGTGCTGCTGGTGGTGCTGGAGTGCGATTCGTCGGGCCAGTTGCCGCCGATGTAGCCGCCGCCGACGTACTGGTTGGTCTGGACGCTCATCGCGGCCGTGCCGGTCTGCGAGGCGACGAGCGTGTCGTCGAGGTACAGCGCCTGGCTGTCGGAGGCCGTGGACAGCACGACGTGGTGCCACTTGCCGTCGGTCACCGCGGTGGCGGAGCCGACGGGTTTGGTGGATCCGCCGGAGAAGTAGAACTCGCCGTACAGCTTTCCGCTGGTGCCGACGTAGAGGACCGGCGTGTAGTTGCCGGTGGTGGTGGCCGCGCTCAGCGGGTCCTTGGACGCTCCGAGCAGCACGCCGTTCGCGGTGGTGGTCTTGAACCACATGCTGACGGACTCGGCGCCCGCGCCGGGCAGGATGCCGCTGGGCAGCGCGACGGTCGAGGTGGTGCCGTTGAAGGCGGCGGACTTCTGGTCGGTGAACGGTCCGGCGCCGCCCAGGGTCACCGCGTTGTACGTGCCGTTGCCGCCGCGGACCTCGTCGACCGCGGTGGTCGCGCCCGCCGCTTCACCGAGGCGGAAGTAGCCCGCGGGCGCGGCGCCAAGGAGCGCGCCGCGGTAGGTCTGGCTGGAGCCGGCGACCGTGGGCGCCCCGAGCTTCCACACCCCGCCGTTCTCGTCGGTGAGCTGGGTCAGGGTGGTGCTGGCCGCGTCGTACTGCATCGCCGCGTACGTCTTGCCGGACGGCCGCGTGATGGAGGTGAGCAGGCTGGAGGCGTGCGTGCCGTTCTGGTAGAGGGCGCTCACGTCCGCGGCGACCAGCGGCCGGCCGTACCAGGCGGCCTGGGCGATGGAGCCGTTGAAGTAGGTGGCGTAGCCGGTCTTGTCGCTGGCGTTCTGGTGCGCCTCGTCGGGCCAGTTGCCGCCGAGGTAGCCGGCGCCGAGGTAGTTGAAGGACTGGTTCTTGCCGAAGGCGACGGCGCTCTGGATGGAGACCGTGCCGGTGCGCGAACCGATCTTCGCGTTGTCGACGAACAGCGTCTGCGAGTTGCCCGCGGCGGACAGCACCACGTGGTGCCACTTGCCGTCGGCGACGGACGCCGTCGTCACGATCGGGTTGATGCCGCCGCTGTACCAGAACTCGGCGTTCAGCTTGCCGTCGGTACCGACGTAGACCGACGGCGTGTAGAAGCCGGCGGCCTTCCCGGAGCCGATGGGCTGGGAGGCGTAGGAGTACAGGACGCCGCCGGGCGTGGAGGTCTTGAACCAGAGCGAGAGCGCGCCGGAGTCGGTGTCGTTGCCCGTGTTCTTCGGCAGCGCGACGTCGGACGACGTGCCGTTGAACTGGGCCGCCGTGGCGGAGGAGCCGGTCAGCGGGCCGGCCGCGCCCAGCGTCACGTTCTCGTAGGTGGCGTTGTTCGTGCCCTGGTTGGCGAGGACGGCGTCCTTGGCGGTGGTGCCCGAGGCCTCCGTCAGCGGCCACATGCTGTGCGGGTCGAGGTCGAGCGAGGCGTTCTGGTACTGCGAGCCGGTCTGGTAGCCGTACGTCGTGCACTTGGTGGACGACTGCGGCGAGCACACCTTGGTGAGCTGGTCGCCGGTGTAGCCGTACGTCCAGGTCTGCGTGCTGGCGGAGTCGCCGGCGGTGACCGGGTCGGTGACGACGGTCTGGACGTGCGCGGCGGACGCGCCGGACGGCGTGGCCCAGGTCAGGTTGAGCGAGCGGCCGGAGACGGCGGACGCCATCTTCGAGACGTGGCCGCCGGTCCAGGTCAGGTTGATGGAGCGCCCGTTGGCGTCCGTCACCGCGGTCAGGCCGTAGCCGCCCGAGCCCAGGGACTGGGTGAACGTGTAGACCGTGTCGTCCTTGTCGGTCAGCGTGTAGCCGCCCGTGACCGTCTTGAAGGTGGCGAAGCGCCCGCTGCCGGGGGCGAAGGTGCCGTCGCCGTTCTTGCCGTAGCCGACCTGCGAGCCGTCGGGGTAGGTGACGTTGACGCTGGTCACCGCGCCGGCGGCGTTGTACTGCTCGGTGGCGCGGGAGTCGAAGATGCTCGACCATCCGGAGCCGAACGCGCCGGTCCAGCGCGGGTCACGGGAGTTGTAGTCGCGCTCCACGTCGAGCGAGGGGCCGACGGTGGAGATGGAGGCGTCCGTGTCGGAGGTGGTGTAGTTGCCGATCGACGCGTCGAAGCCGTGGTCGCTGCTGTTCTGCGACAGACCCGAGGTGATCACCGGCTGGGGCACCTGCACGGAGAGCTGGTAGGTCTCCGCGTCCGAGTACAGCCCGGTCGTGGCGTCGTACGCCTGGACGTTCCACGTGTACGACTTGCCCCAGGCCAGTTTGCCCGCCGGGACGATCCAGTCGCCGGTGGTGATCAGACCGGAGGTGGCGACCTGGGTGTTCGTCTCGTCGTAGACCTTGAAGACGTACTTGCCGGCGCTGCCGCTGGAGTTGGCGCCGCCGGCCCACGCGGTCAGCTCGGGCGTGGTGGTGCCCACGACCGCGTTGTCGGCGGGGAACTGCTCGTAGAGCTGCGGGGCGGTGTTGCCGGTGTAGGTGACGACGATGTACGGGCCGAGGCTCGGGTCGTTGAAGGAGCCGAACTGCTTCCAGTGCAGGGCGTCGGCGTTCGACGCGTACACGGCGAGGCCGTTGTCGGCGGTGGTGCCGTTCATCCAGCCCTGGATCGCGGACGCGGACAGGGTGACGGTCACGTTGTCGCCGACGGTGCGGTCGGCGGCGGTGTTGGCGCAGGCGTTGGGCACGCTCGGCGTCGCGCTGCCGATCGAGGAGCCGTACGTCGGGCCGGGGTAGGCGGTGACGCCCTCCGGCGTCCAGGCCTGCGTCACGAGCGCCACGTCGAACTTCTCGGCGGTGCAGGTGGAGGCCCAGGTGTCGAAGAGGTGCAGGGTCGCGGAGGAGACGGTGACGCCGCTGCCGTCCCAGGCGGTGTCCCAGTGGTTGATGTAGCCGACCGCGGAGTGCGTGCCGGAGTCGTACGAGCCGATCTTGATGGTCTGCTCGTAGGAGTGGTCGCCCGGCTCCCCGGACTCGGCGTAGGTGGTGGTCCAGCCGTCCGTGACGGTCGGGTCGACGGTGACCGGGAAGACGCGGCGCGAGTCGTGCAGCCAGCGGTCGTCGAGGGTCACCTTCAGCGCGTAGCCGTCCTGGTCGTGGACGAGCTCGGTGGTGACGTCGTGGGTGGTGGCCGGGTCCCCGGAGCGCGGGTTCACCTTCGAGTCGTAGGCGTACGACGAGGGGATGCGCTCGACGGTCTTTCCGGCCGAGTTGCGCAGGTCGATCGACCCGCTCTTGGTCTGGACGGGCGTGAGGCCCTTGAGCTTCAGCGGGAAGGTCCAGGTGTTCCCGGCGTCCGCGTCGTGCAGGACGATCGCTTCCTTGACACCGGTCGCGGTGGGAGCGACCTCCAGGTCGGTGCCGGTGAGAACGTTCCCGTACGTGACGAGCGAACCGTCCGCCGCGCCCTTGACCGAGGCCGCGCCGTCGAGCCCGTAGGAGACGGAGTGCGCGCTGTCGGCGGCGAAGGTGACGAGGCCGGAGTCGGTTGCCTCGGCGGCGAGGTCGACGCCGACGGAGTTGGCCTTCTCGTGCCAGCGGCCGTCCGGTCCGGCCCGCACGTCCACATCGATGGGAGCCCATCTCCCCTTGCCCACCTGGTAGTTCACAGGTGTCGGAGACATGCGGCGGGTGGTGCTGCCGTCGGCGTTGTCGTAGACGGTGTCGGTGCGCGAGGACTTGGCGGCGTTGCGCTTGCTGGTCTTCGCACTGAAGGTGCCGCCGCCGTGGCTCCTGCCCTGCTGGACCGCGGACTTGTGCGGGTGGTAGGCGCCGAGTTCACCCTTGCCCTTGCCCGGCTTCCTGCCGACGCCGCGCCCGGCGTCGGTCGTCTTCGCGGACACGTGGTGCCTGTGCCCGGCCGCGGTGCCCGACTCCTGGTGCGGCACCTTGCCCCAGTGCGGGTCCTGGAGCCAGTCCACCATGGAGGACAGGCTGGGCAGGGAGAGCGACACCTCGCCCAACTCCCGCCCCTCGGCGACAGCCTGTTGGGTCGTCATCATCAGGGCGAGCGCTGTCAGGGCGACCGCGGCCACGTGTCGCCGGATGCGGTGCATCCGGCCGCCGGAGCGGCGGGGGCGGCTGGAACGGCGGGCAGGCCGAAGGCGCACGGCTGGGACTCCAACAGTCAGGAAAAACAGGCGAGAAGATCGCACAGGCGAAAGACAGAAACCTGTTGATCTTGACTGTTATGCACATGCCACGGAAGGGTCGAGAAGGACTCTTGATCCGCGCTTGACCATCTCTTACTGAACCCGACCGACTTGTTTCGACTTACCCCTTTGCTTCTTTCAACTTTCTTTGCAAGTTGAACATTTTGGCGATCGCAATTGTTCACTCGCCGGACGGCGCCCCCTCCACGGACGGGCCGGGGACCGTCGGCGGGCAGGGCGAAGCGAGCCCGCCCCCGTCATCACGTCCCGGACGGCCGGGGCGGTCGCGGGCGGCCAGGGCGGCCGGGGGCGGTCGGAGACGGCCGACGCCCCCTCACATCACTTCGCGTGGAACCTCGCCGGCGCCTCCGTCGGGTTGCCGCCCGAGGGCAGCTTCTGGCCCGGGCATCCGCCCAGCACCTTCTTCATGGCCGCCTTCTCGGCGGCGGTGACCCAGAGCGCGTACTTCTTCTTCACCGCCACCTGCGCGGCGACATACGTGCAGCGGTAGGCCTTGTTCGGCGGGAGCCAGGTCGCGGTGTCGCCGTCGCCCTTGCTGCGGTTGGCGCTCGCACCGACGGCACGGAGGTTGAGCGGGTCGTTGGCCAGCGCTATCCGCTTGCTCGCGTCCCAGTACTTGGCGCCCGTCTGCCAGGCGTCCGAGAGCGCGACGAGGTGGTCGATGTCGACCAGGCTGCGGCCGCGGACGAACGTGACCTCCTTGCCGCCGTACGGATCGGGGTCGAGGACCCCCCGGGACACCCTGCACGTGCCGCCGCTGTACTTCACGTCCTTCAGGTCCCGCTTGAGGATGTCGTCACGGGTGTCGCACGAGTTCGCGTCGGTGTCGGCCCAGGCCGTACCGAACCGCTCCCTGCTGTACCCGGTCTTGGGCGCGCGCCCCTTGACGGTCAGCGAGTCCACGGCGGAGAGCGCGGCCCCACCACCACCTCCGGCGGCCGTCTCCTGCGGCCCCTCCGAGCCCAGCGCGTCCTTCTTGCAGCCGCTGAGCCCGGCACCCATGACGAGCACCACCAGCGCGGCGGCAGCCGCCCCACCCCTCACACGCAGCACGACGCCCCTCCCCTTCGCCTCCCGGGATCCGCCCCGACCGGACGTGATTCCCGTCTGCCCAAGGTAGTGGCCGCCATGCTCCTGCCATACCGGGCATCGATGGGCAAGAGGCGCATGCCGGGCGTATCGTCGATCGTGAGTCACCCCGGAAGGAGCTCTGGATGGGCATCTTCGACAAGTTCAAGCACAACAAGACGGCGCAGGACAAAGCATCTGACATGTCCGATGCCGCTGAGAAGCAGGTCAACCAGAGGACCGGCGACAAGTACACGGACAAGGTCGACGACGCGCAGCAGAAGGCCGAAGGCGCGATGGGCATGGACCGCAACCGCGACCGGCCCCCACAGTCATAGCCGGAGCGATCCGAGCAATCCCCTCCAATCCGAGCCCCACCGCGGCATCCCCGCCGGGTGGGGTTGGGGTCGTTGACCTGACCCCCGGCCTCAGACCTTCCCGATCCCCAGCGTCGTCTCCGACGGCAGCAGCCCCGAGCCCAGCACCGCGACCCAGAACTCGCCGAGCAGATCCGTGAGACGGGTGACCGATTCCGGGGCGAGCGCCTGCCAGGGGGCCGCGGCGAGCTGATCGGTGCGGCGCTCGACCCGGCGGCGGAGCTCGCGGCCGGCCTCGGTGGCGATGCCGTCCTCGTCGACCAGGCCTCTGGCGGTCAGCCGGTCCCGGGCGGCGGTCCACTCGTCGGGGCTCCAGCCACGGCTCTCGAACCGCTCCACCGAGGCCGCGCCTATCGCCGCGAAGGAGACCAGTGATGCGGCCGGGTCCAGGCCCGCGACGAGCAGGGCAGCGAGATGACCGTCACCGCGGTGCTCGCGCAGGATCGTCGCCGCGTGCCAGAGCTGGAGGTGCGGGGCCTCGGGCCAGGGCAACGCGGCGTTGGCCGCGGCGAGCTGACGGCCCGCGGTGTCCGCGGCCTCGGCGGCCCGGCGGGCCAGCGCGGCCGCCTCGGCCAGCTCGGGACTGGCCACGCGGTCGCCGAGGATCGCCCGGTACGCGCGGTCGACCGCGCGTTCACGCGCCGCGAGCACCTGCTCCGGACTCGCCTTCCGCCACGCGGACCCGATGTGTTCTTCGACCATGCGCGGGCTGAAACTGTAGAAGGCGGAGGCCACCCGCCCGCCGCCGACCGCCCCCAACGGCGCCGCACGGTAGGGGAAGTAGCTGGGCCAGCGTTCCTCGGTCCCGTACCCGAGCGCCGCCGCCTCCTCGAAGGCCTCCGGCGCGTAGTACAGCACGGCGTGCAGGGGCTCCAGCAGATGCCAGAGCTGACGCACCCGCCCGAGGTCGGCACCCCCGGCCCCCGCGGGCCCGTGCCCCTGCCCGGACGCCTCGCCCACCGCGCCCGCTCCGCCGGCCCCACTCATCCCGCTCACGTTCCCGGACATGACTCCACCCCTCGTCACGTATCGACACGCTCACAACTTGACACTGACAAGATTGCACCGGCCGACCGAACTTGTCAACGACTAGATTCGGCGTACGCTGCTGTCATGGATCCCGCGAAGACCAGCGGCTCAGCTCGCCCCTATCACCACGGGGACCTGCGCCGCGCCATCCTCGGCGCCGCTCTCGACGTCATCGCCGCCGAAGGGCCCGCCGCCGTGAGCCTGCGCGACCTGGCCCGCCGCGCGGGCGTCTCGCACGCGGCACCGGCACACCATTTCAAGGACCGGGTCGGCCTGCTCACGGCCATCGCCGCGGAGGGCTTCGGGCTCCTGGCGACCGCCCTGGACGACGCCGAGGACCTGCGGGACGCGGGCGTCCGCTACGTACGCTTCGCGCGGGAGCATCCCGCCCACTTCCAGGTCATGTTCGCCCCGGAGCTGCTCCGCGCGAACGACCTGGAGCTCGCGACGGCCCGGACACTCGCGGGCGCGCGGCTGCGGGCCGCCGTGTCCGCGATCCCCTCGGAGGGCCGCGGCCCCGACGCCCGCCTCGCCGGCATCGCGGCCTGGTCCCTCGCCCACGGCTTCGCCACACTCCTGATCAGCCACAACCTGGACGGCCAGGTGGACGGACAGGACGCGGACGAGGTCTTCCACGCCCTCACGGGCATGCTGTTCCGCTCCCCACAGCCCTGACCGCCCCCTCCCACGGGCGGCCACGACGGCCCACACCGGCGACCGCCCGCCTCGGCCCCGAGCCCGGCACCACCACCGCCCCGACCCGGGCGGCCGCACCCCACGGCCCGGCGCCCGATCCCCCCCCCAGCCCAGACGCCGACCCCGGCCCCGGTCCGCCCCCGCCACGACGCCGGCACAGGTCCGCCCCTTGCTACGACCCCAGCACCGAAGCCAGGAACTCCCCGGTCCAGCCCAGCAGTTCGCGGCCCACCAGCGGCCGTCCGCCGACCTTCGCGGTCTTCGGGCGCGGGACGAGGATCTGGTGGGCCGTCGGCTTGATGACGGTCCCCGGGTACAGGCGCTTCAGCCGCAGCTCCTGGGACTCCCTCAACTCCACCGGCGCGAACCGGACGTTGTTGCCCTGGAGGACGATCTCTCCGACCCCGCAGGCACGCGCCAGCATCCGCAGACCCGCCACCAGCAGCAGGTTCTCGACCGGCTCCGGCAACTTGCCGTAGCGGTCGACGAGTTCCTCGCGTACGGCCCTGACGTCCTCCTCCGTGTTCGCGGAGGCGATGGACCGGTACGCCTGGAGGCGCAGCCGCTCGCCCGGTGCGTACTCGTGCGGGACGTGCGCGTCGACCGGGAGCTCGATCTTGACCTCCAGCGGCGGCTCCTCCTCCACACCGCCCTCCAGCGAGGCGCGGTAGTCCGCGACCGCCTCACCCACCATGCGCACGTACAGGTCGAAGCCGACGCCGGCGATGTGACCCGACTGCTCGCCGCCGAGGAGATTGCCCGCGCCGCGGATCTCCAGGTCCTTCATCGCCACGTACATGCCCGCGCCCATCTCGGTGTGCTGGGCGATCGTCGCGAGCCGCTCGTGGGCGGTCTCCGTCAGCGGCTTCTCCGGCGGGTACAGGAAGTAGGCGTAGCCGCGTTCCCGGCCGCGCCCGACCCGGCCGCGGAGCTGGTGGAGCTGCGACAGGCCGAAGTTGTCGCCGCGCTCCACGATGAGCGTGTTGGCGTTCGAGATGTCGATGCCGGACTCGACGATCGTCGTGGAGACCAGCACGTCGAACTTCTTCTCCCAGAAGTCGACGACCACCTGCTCCAGCGCCTGCTCCGACATCTGGCCGTGGGCCGTGGCGATCCGCGCCTCCGGGACGATCTCCCGGAGACGGGCGGCCGCCCGGTCGATGGACTCGACCCGGTTGTGGATGTAGAAGACCTGGCCCTCGCGCAGCAGCTCACGGCGGATCGCGGCGCCGATCTGCTTCTCCTCGTACGGGCCGACGAAGGTCAGCACCGGGTGCCGCTCCTCCGGCGGGGTGGTGATCGTGGACATCTCCCGGATTCCCGTCACCGCCATTTCGAGCGTACGGGGGATGGGGGTGGCCGACATCGTCAGGACGTCGACGTTGGCGCGCAGCTTCTTGAGCTGCTCCTTGTGCTCGACGCCGAAGCGCTGCTCCTCGTCGACGATGACCAGGCCCAGGTCCTTGAACTTCGTCTCCGAGGAGAACAGGCGGTGGGTGCCGATGACGAGGTCCACCGAGCCCTCGCGCAAGCCCTCCAGGACCGCCTTGGCCTCGGTCTCCGTCTGGAAGCGGGACAGGGCGCGGACGTTCACGGGGAACTGCGAGTAGCGCTCGGAGAACGTGCCGAAGTGCTGCTGCACGAGCAGGGTCGTGGGGACCAGGACCGCGACCTGCTTGCCGTCCTGCACCGCCTTGAACGCGGCGCGGACCGCGATCTCCGTCTTGCCGTAGCCGACGTCGCCGCAGATCAGGCGGTCCATCGGGACCGTCTTCTCCATGTCCTCCTTGACCTCGGCGATCGTCGTGAGCTGGTCGGGGGTCTCCGCGTAGGGGAACGCGTCCTCCAGCTCGCGCTGCCAGGGCGTGTCGGCGCCGAAGGCGTGACCGGGGGCCGCCATGCGCGCCGAGTAGAGCTTGATCAGGTCGGCGGCGATCTCCTTGACCGCCTTCTTGGCGCGCGCCTTGGTCTTGGTCCAGTCGGCGCCGCCGAGCCGGTGCAGGGTGGGGGCCTCGCCCCCGACGTACTTGGTGATCTGTTCGAGCTGGTCGGTGGGGATGTAGAGGCGGTCGCCGGGCTGGCCGCGCTTGGCGGGGGCGTACTCGACGACCAGGTACTCGCGGGTCGCGGACTGGACGGTGCGCTGCACCATCTCGATGTAGCGGCCGACACCGTGCTGTTCGTGCACGATGTAGTCGCCGGTCTCCAGGGTCAGCGGGTCGATCGTCTTGCGGCGGCGGGCCGGCATCCGGGCGCCGTCCTTGCCCGCGGCCTTCTGGCCGGAGAGGTCGGTCTCGGTCAGGACGGCCAGGCGCAGCGCCGGGTCGACGAAGCCGTAGTCGATGGAGCCGCAGGCCACGTGGACGACGGAGGGGCCGATGTCGGTGAGGTCGGTGTCGAGGCGGGCGGCGATGCCCTCGCCGCCGAGCACCTCGACGGTGCGGGCGGCCGGGCCGTGCGCCTCGGTGACGTAGACCGTGTGCCAGCCCTCGGCCAGCCAGCCCTTGGTGTCGGCGAGCGCGCGGGCGGTGTCGCCGCGGTAGGTCTCGGGGGCGTGCATGCCCAGCTTGAGGGTGTCCCCCACCCCGCCGGCGAAGGCGTCCGTGAGCTCTCCGTCGGCGGCGAACGGCGACACCGACCACCACATCATGTCCAGCTCGCGGGCCCGGTCCCGTACGTCCGCGATGGACCACAGGGAGGCCGCGCCGACGTCGATGGGGGCCTCTCCGCCGCCGGCCGTGGCCGCCCAGGACGCCTGGAGGAACTCCTGCGAGGTCGCGACGAGGTCCGCGGCCCGGGTCCGTACCCGCTCGGGGTCGCACACGATCGTCATCGCGCCCTCGGGCAGGACGTCCAGGAGCAGTTCCATGTCGTCGACGAGGACCGGGGCGAGCGATTCCATGCCCTCCACGGCGATGCCCTCGGCGATCTTGCCGAGGAGTTCACCGAGCTCGGGGTGGGCCTCGGCGAGGGCCTCGGCCCGGGCCCGGACGTCCTCGGTGAGCAGCAGCTCGCGGCAGGGCGGGGCCCACAGGCCGTGTTCGGCGACCTCCAGCGAACGCTGGTCGGCGATCTTGAAGTAGCGGATCTCCTCGACGTCGTCGCCCCAGAACTCCACGCGCAGCGGGTGTTCCTCGGTGGGCGGGAAGACGTCCAGGATGCCGCCGCGGACGGCGAACTCGCCGCGCTTCTCGACGAGTTCGACACGGGAGTACGCGGCTGCCGCGAGCGCCTCGACGGTCTCGCCCAGGTCGGCGCTCACACCGGTGCGCAGGATGACGGGCTCCAGGTCGCCCAGGCCCTTGACCTGCGGCTGGAGGACCGAGCGGATGGGGGCGACGACGACGGACACGGGGCCGGTCTCGGGGTCGTCGGGGCGCGGGTGGGCCAGGCGCCGCAGGACGGCCAGGCGCCGGCCGACGGTGTCGGAGCGGGGCGAGAGCCGCTCGTGGGGCAGCGTCTCCCACGAGGGGTACTCCGCGACGCCGTCCGGCGGGAGCAGGGTGCGCAGGGCGGCGGCCAGGTCCTCGGCCTCGCGGCCCGTGGCGGTGACCGCGAGGACCGTACGGCCGGTCTCGCGGGCGAGCGCGGCGACGGCGAACGGGCGGGCCGCCGGTGGGCCGACCAGGTCGACGTGCATCCGGTTGCCGTCGGCGGCGGCCTTCGCCGCCTCCGTGAGGGCGGCGTCCTTGACGACGGCGTCGAGCAGACCGTGCAGGCTCATGAAGGGCTTCCATCCCGGGGAGTGGGCAACGCGAGACGCCCGACACGTGGGACGGGCCGGGGGCATCCAGCCTACGACTCCGGGCCCGCCCGCGCGTGACCGTCCACCGAGGGCCCGCCCCAGCCCGTACGCGTGGCCCGCCGGCGCCCGGACACACCGCGGGCCCGGGGGGGGGGGGGGGGGGGGGGGGGGGGGGCGTGGGGGGGGGGGGGGGGGAAAACGAAGCGGAGCGAAGAGTCTATCACCCCCTACTACCCCCAACCCCAGCGTCACCAT